>NZ_CAMPKE010000031.1 GCF_946887195.1 uncultured Halomonas sp. | reverse complement strand
AATGCCTGGGTCGATGCTGAGAATAGCCGCCATGCCGACGCCATTGCGCGCGGCGAGCGTGAGCCGCTGGCGCATTCGAGCAGCGAATTCATCGTCAAGGCGTCGGGCATCGAGAGCCGCTACGTGCTCGATGCCGAGGGTATTCTCGACCCTGAGCGCATGCGCCCACGGTTGCCCCAACGCGCCAACGACGAGCCCTCGATTCAGTGTGAAATGGGCCTGGCCGCGGCGCGCGAGGCGCTCGACCGGGCTCGGGTGACGCCTGGCGACATCGATCTGGTGATCGTCGCCTGCTCCAATCTGGAACGTCCTTACCCGGCGTTGGCGGTGGAGCTTCAGGCCCTGCTGGGCGCGGGCGGCTACGCTTTCGACATGAACGTCGCCTGCAGTTCGGCGACGTTCGCCATCGAGACGGCGGCGAATGCCATTCGTTCGGGCAATGCCCAACGGGCACTGGTGGTCAACCCCGAAATCTGCTCGGCGCATCTCAACTTTCGCGACCGCGATAGCCATTTCATCTTCGGCGATGCATGTACCGCCATCGTGATCGAAGCCGACGAGGTGGCGAGTGCCGAGTCGCGTTTCGAGATTCTCGGCACGCGCCTGGTGACGCGCTACTCCAACGCCATCCGTAACAATGCCGGTTTTCTCAACCGTGTTACCGACAGCGATCCGCTGGCCGTCGACAAGTTGTTCGTTCAGGAGGGGCGGCGCGTTTTCAAGGAAGTCTGCCCGATGGTCGCGCAGTTGATAGGCGAGCATCTGGCCTCGCTGGAGCTGACCGGCAGCGATCTGGCGCGCCTGTGGCTGCACCAGGCCAATCGCCACATGAATGAGTTGATCGTACGCCGCGTGCTCGGTTTCGATCCGAGTCCCGAGCAGGCGCCCATCATTCTCGATCGCTATGCCAATACCAGCTCGGCGGGTTCGATCATCGCCTTTCATCTGCATCGTGACGATCTGCCCGCCGGTGCGCTGGGGGTGGTGTGTTCGTTTGGCGCCGGCTACAGTGCCGGCAGTGTGATTCTGCGCAAGGTGAACCGATGAAAACGATGGGCAAGTGGATGGTGGGTACGCTGGCAGCGGCAATGCTGAGTGGCTGCGCGAGCCAGTCGCAACAGGCCGCCAATCCCGTGGACCCGTGGGAGGGGTTCAATCGGCAGGTGTATGCCTTCAACGATGTGATCGATCGCTATGCGCTCAAGCCGGTGGCGCAGGGTTACGATTTCATCACGCCCGAGCCGGTGCAGACCGGGGTCGGTAACTTCTTTTCCAACCTTGGCGAAATCCGCACGACGATCAACAGCGTATTACAGTGGAAATGGGCCAATGCCGGCGTTTCCACGGGTCGCTTCCTGGTCAACAGCACCCTGGGGATAGGCGGGCTGCTCGACCCCGCGACGCAAATGGGGCTGACCGTGCACAAGGAGGATTTCGGCCAGACATTGGCGGTATGGGGTGTCGATGCCGGGCCGTATGTGGTATTGCCGCTGCTCGGCGGGCGCACGCTGCGTCATACCGGTGCGATACCGGCCGATATATACAGTGATCCGGTGACTTACATCGAAGACGATACCACGCGCTGGGGCCTGCGCTTTCTCGAGCTGGTCGATCTTCGCGCCAGCTTCCTCGACCAGGAAAAGCTGATTCGTGGCGACCGTTACATCTTCCTGCGGGATACCTATTTGCAGCGTCGGCAATTCATGATCAACGACGGTGAGACGGGCGCCGACCCGTTTGCCAGCGGCGAGTTCGATTTCGATATTGATGACGGCGATTTCGCCGAGTGAGATCCATGCCATCATGGCTAGCCCGCAACCTCTGATCGGCCTGCTCGACCTCCCCGGGGCCGAGCGCGATGCCTTGGCGAAAACCGTCGCCAGGGGGCATTTTGCCGTGGCCGCCGTCGACAATGTCGACGATTTACCGCCGCAGACGGCGTTGATCGTCGCTCATGTGCGTGCGGTACCCAGCCGCGACTGGCCATCGCTATCGCGACGCTTGCCGACCGTGGTGGTTACCGAATCGCGTTTCGACGACGATCTGCTCAAGGCCGTCGATGCCGGATTGGTCGATTATCTGGTCGAGCCGCTGACGCACGGTGCGGTGCTGCGCCGGCTGATCGGCCGCTCGCTCGAACATCAGCGTCTGGCCGAAGAGCATGCCCGCGATCGTACGCGCCTGGCCGAGCTCAACGAAAACCTCGAGACGCACCTGGCGATGCTGCGTCTGGATCAGCAGACCGGCGGCCATATTCAGCGCAAGATGCTGCCGCCACAACCGCTGGCGATCAATGGCGTGGCCTGCGATTATTGGTTGGCGCCGTCGCTGTACCTGTCCGGCGATTTTCTCGACTATCTGCGCTATGACGCGCGCTACAGCGCTTTCTATTTCGCCGACGTATCAGGCCATGGCGCATCGTCGGCGTTCGTTACCGTGCTGCTCAAGTATCTATGCAACCGTTGGCTGAACGAATGGGACGGCAAGGAGCCCGAGACGCTACCGGCACGCTGGCTGGCCCAGCTCAATCGCGAGTTGCTCGATACCGGGATCGGCAAGCACGCGACCTTGTTCGTTGGTGTCATTGACCATTGGCATGACTATCTTCACTATTCGCTGGGCGCTCAACTGCCCATGCCGATGTTGAGTTGCGCGGATCGCATCACCGTGCTGGAAGGCGAAGGCATGCCGGTAGGCCTGTTCCCGCGGGTGAGCTACCCCAGCTACAGCATGGCATTGCCGGAGAACTTCCGGCTGTGGCTGTGTTCCGATGGGGTATTGGAGTGTCTGCCGGGTGAAACGCTGGATGCCCGGCTGAAGGAGTTGAGACGTCGTGTCGGGTCATGTCCCGATGTGGCGGCGTTGCGTGCCAGTCTGGCCGTGGATTCGGCGGGTGATCAAGAACTTCCGGATGATCTGACCATCATGATGCTGAGCGGATTCGACCATGATAACGCATGAGGGACGACTCAAGGCGGCCTTTGACGCCGGTGTGTTCGTGCTCAAGCTATGCGGTGACGTGCGTCTCACCCTGTGCGCCACGCTCGACAACGAGGCCCAGCGTCTCGCTGACATGCCGGGTCTCAAGACGGTCATCGTCGACCTGCGCGAGGCGACCAATGTCGATTCGACCGCGCTGGGATTTCTGGCCAAGGTGGCCATGGCGGTCCAGGGCCGGCTGGAATATCCGCCGACCATCGTGGCCGATCATCCCGATGTTCGCCGCATGCTCGATGTCATGGGCTTTTCACGTTATTTCACGCTGGTTCACGCGCCCATCGCCGAGCCCGACGATCTCGCCGAGTTGCCGCAGGTCGAGGCGGACGCCCAGGGGATCGAAACACGCATACTCGAGGCGCACCGTATCCTGATGCGCATGAACGAGCACAATCGCGAGGAGTTTCAACCCTTGGTCGAGCTGCTCGAGGCCCAGCAGCACCGATAGCCGCCTGATTCGTGAATGCAGTTCTCTCAAGCACCCGGCTCTATTGAGCCGGGTGCTTGCGTTACGAGCTCGATGGCAAGCCTGGGGATTCATTCATCGCCAATCTTGCTATCATTAGCGTCCTATTTTATTTCCCCCGATGTGGCTAGGTCGCAAGGAGGCTCTTCTGAAACTCGACTCCCGGCGTGTCGCACTGCTGGTGGCGGCCAATACCGCCCTGGCGCCGTTTGCCATCGATGCCTACTTGCCGGCGATTCCCGCATTGGCGGAGTCGGTGGGCGCAAGCGTGCACCATACCGAGCTGTCGATCAGCGTTTTCCTGTTCGGCTTCGCGTTCGGCCAGTTGGTGTTCGGGCCACTGTCCGATCGGCTGGGGCGTCGGCCGGTGCTGTTCACCGGTATTTGTGTGTTCCTGCTTGCCAGTCTGGCGATCACCCAGGTCGAATCGCTCGAAGCATTGTGGGCGTGGCGCTTCATCCAGGCCCTGGGTGGCGGGGCGTCGGTGGTCAATTCGGCGGCGATCGTGCGCGACTGCTTCAGCGGGCGCGAAGCGGCCAAGGTGCTGTCGACCATGGTGATGATCCTGCTGCTGGCGCCGCTGGTGGCGCCGGCACTGGGAAGCTTGCTTCTGTATCTTGCCGACTGGTGGCTGATCTTCGCCTTTCTGGCTGTCTACGCCGCATTCCTGCTCTGGTTGCTCAGCCGCTATCTTCCCGAGACCCACGGCCGCGACCCTAGTGCGCCGAGCTTCGGCCAGGTGCTGATGAACTATCGTGCGGTCATGCGTCACCGCGAAGCGATGGGCTATATCTGCGCGGTGGCGATGTCGTTCGCCGGTATGTTCGCTTTCATTACCGGCTCGCCGTTTCTGTACATGGAGTACTTCGACCTGTCGCCGGCGGCGTACCCGTTCGTATTCGGGGCCAATATCATCGTCATGGCGGGCTCCAACCGGCTCAATATTCGCCTACTTCGCTATCGCGCCCCGCAGCGCAACCTGATATGGGGCCTGGGAATCCAGTTGGTCGCTGGATTGACGCTGGTTGCGGTTTTTGCGTTGGGGCTGGATACGCTCTATGTGGTGGCGCCGCTGATGATCGTTTTCGTCGGCATGCAAGGCTTGATCAGTCCCAATGCGATGTCATCGCTGCTCGATCATTTCCCGCACATGAGCGCGACCGCGACCGCCTTCATGGGTAGCGTGCAGTTTTCCTGCGGGGCACTCGCCGGCGTGCTGGTGGGGGCCTTCGAAATCCCCAGCGCCTGGCCGATCATCCTGACCATGCTCGGTGCCGCGGTGCTGGGCAATCTCGGTGTTCGCGTGTTGTCGGGAGCGGCACTGCGCGGTTGAGCAGGCGCCGGTGGTTCTTTTCTAGCGGTCTTCTCTTGTCATGAAGCTGTCATCTTCGTTGGGCATCGTGTGTCTCGCGCAGGTCGATCACTCTCATAAACAGGAGTTACCGCATGAATCGTATCCTCAAGACCGCCGCTATCGCGGCCGCCATGGTCGGTGTGGCTGGCGTCGCCCAGGCGCGTGAGCAGGTTCGTATCGTCGGTTCCAGCACCGTGTATCCGTTTGCCAGCTATGTTGCCGAGGAGTTCGGCGCGACCACCGATTATCCCACGCCGGTGATCGAGTCCACCGGTTCGGGCGGTGGCATGAAGCTGTTCTGCAATGGTGTCGGCGAAGACACGCCGGACATCACCAACGCCTCGCGTCGCATGAAGGTCTCCGAATTCGAGCGCTGCATGGAAAACGGCGTGACCGACATCACCGAAGCGATGATCGGTTATGACGGCATCGCCTTCGCCCAATCCAATACCAACGAGCCGGTCGATTTCACCCTCGAGCAGATCTTCCTGGCGCTGGCCGCTCAGGTTCCGGTCGACGGTGAACTCATCGCCAACCCCTACACGATGTGGAGCGAAATCGACCCGTCGCTGCCGGAGCGAGAAATCATCGTTTACGGCCCGCCGACCACTTCCGGCACGCGTGACGCCTTCGAGGAACTGGTGATGGAAGCCGCCTCGGAAGAGATGCAAGCCTACGGTGGCGAGACCTACACCGATATTCGTACCGATGGCGCCTTCGTTGCCGCGGGCGAGAACGATAACCTGATCGTCCAGCGCCTGGCGGAAAACACCGACGCCTTCGGCATCTTCGGTTACTCCTTCCTCGAGGAGAACGCCGATACGCTGGTCGGCTCCAGCATCGATGGCGTCGCGCCCGAGCCCGAAGCCATCAGCTCCGGCGAATACCCCGTGTCGCGCTCGCTGTTCTTCTACGTGAAGAATCAGCACGCCGAAGCCGTACCGGCGATGTATGAGTACGCCAACCTGTTCATGAGCGAGCGGATGATCGGCCCGATGGGCTATCTCAAGGGACAGGGCCTGATTCCCCTGCCGGAAGAGATGCGCGCGGCGCAGCGTGAAGCCGTCGAGAATCACGAGAAGCTCGAGCTTTCCGACCTGCAGTAAGCCAGCCACTGCCTTGACGAGGCCGGTAGCCATGCTATCGGCCCGTTTGCATGACAGC
>NZ_CAMPKE010000030.1 GCF_946887195.1 uncultured Halomonas sp. | reverse complement strand
GTCGCGGCCCGCACGGGTCGCGCGGATAGAAACGCCGGCGAGGTACCCGAGTGGATGCGCCCGTATATGGTCGCGGCCCGCACGGGTCGCGCGGATAGAAACCCTGCCGCGTCTCCCGATACGGCCTTGCCGGTTACGTCGCGGCCCGCACGGGTCGCGCGGATAGAAACACGACGCGGGTCACATCGGTGGCGTTGACGCCCTGGTCGCGGCCCGCACGGGTCGCGCGGATAGAAACCTGCACGAAATCGACGGCCAGATAGGTCGCCTGCGGTCGCGGCCCGCACGGGTCGCGCGGATAGAAACTTTGCGACGCCAGGTTGCGAATCAGCGACGGACGCGCGTCGCGGCCCGCACGGGTCGCGCGGATAGAAACGCAAGCGCGGATGCGAGGCCGCTGAAATCGGCGACGTCGCGGCCCGCACGGGTCGCGCGGATAGAAACTCCGTCAATATATGGCCGCAGATCCTGTTGTCCGGTCGCGGCCCGCACGGGTCGCGCGGATAGAAACGAATACGACCATGCCAACAGCGTGCTGCGCATCAGGTCGCGGCCCGCACGGGTCGCGCGGATAGAAACTTGCGATGCACGTAGAACGAGCTGCGGATCACCGCGTCGCGGCCCGCACGGCCGCGCGGATCGAAACCTGGTTGAGCGCGGTCAGCGCGAAGTTAGGCTGGTGTCGCGGCCCGCACGGCCGCGCGAATAACAGGTCTGAGTCGTAGTCCGATTCTCTACCCCCGCTGCTCGAACTCTTCCGCCGCCTTGATCGCTTCACTCTGCGTCTCATGCTCCGAAACGACGGTTTCATTGTCCGGTTGGCTCTCGTCGATCACGATCCAGCCGGTGATGTTTTCCTTGAAATCGCCTACGTCGAAGACGGGTTCGATACGTGCTTGTTTGGGCATGCTGCCTCCTTGCAATGAGTCGCTTCTGTCGTCGCGCTGAGCGCTAGAACTGCTCGTTGGGTAGGTCGCCTGAAGCGGGGCGGTTCAGTTCGGTGCATTCGCAGCCTTCGTGGATGCACACCATGCCTTCGGGGTGGCCGGCGGCGCAGGCGGTGCAACAGTAGGCGCGGCCTTCGGTAATTGAGGCTTGTTCGCTCGGCACGTCGTATTCGCATCCCGGGCAGGCGCAGGTTCCCATGTCGGTCATCGTTCTCCCTCCGTCGGCTTTCACTGGTTTCAGCGTAGAAGCCGGCTGGCGTCTTGAGAATAGTCGATCGGGAAATTACCGGGCGACCGTGGCTAGCTTGACAAAGGTGGATTCCCTCTGTTTCTGCTGACTACCGAGCAGTACCTGAAAGGCGGGAAAGTGCTTGGCGATCAGAAGACGCTCAGGACATGAACGCGCAACGTCCGTGCGTTGGAATAAAAATGCCCGGCCTGCTGGGCCGGGCATGCCGTCTTCCTGACGGTCCGAGGAGCAATCCTTGCTACCGCTTAATCGTGACAGCCCCGGAAGGCAGGAGACCTTAACGTGGATTAAGTTTTAATTGATATTTTCACTCGATTGCCTCCATACGCTTATTCGGCTTCCCGCGGCGCAGATTCGAAGGCGCGCTTGTCATCGGGCAGGCGCACCAGATCGCCCAGCGCCAGCTTGCCCAGGCGTTTCATGCGTTCGCCACTGATGGGGTCGATCAGCGCCACCACTTCGCCGATGCTGGTGTGGTCATCGTCGAGGTAGGCTTCGACCTTGATGCGTGCGGTGGCGCCTTGGTAGCGGGCGGTAACAATCGTGCCGGCGTGCGGTTTGCCGTAGGGGTTGGGGTCCTTGGCATAGTGAGATGAGACGCTTTGCGCACCTGGCGCTTCCCAGTCGATGTGTCTGTGCATGGCTCGCTCTTTGTCGAAGTGCCTGCTTACAGCCTAGCTGGTTTTGTCGAGCCACAAAAAAGCCCACCACTGACAGGCAGGGTGGGCTCGCGGAGTAGGACTGGATCTATCCCTTGCTGGCCCGCTTGCGGGCGTTCTCGGTCAGATGCTTTTTGCGCAGGCGAATATGCTGCGGAGTGATCTCGACCAGTTCATCGGAATCCAGGAACTCGATGGCCTGTTCCAGCGAGAACCTCACCGGCGGGGTGAGTACGATGTTCTCGTCGTTCCCCGTGGAGCGCATGTTGTCGAGCTTCTTGCCCTTGGTGGGGTTGACGACCATGTCATTGGCGCGGTTGTTGATGCCGATCAGCATGCCTTCGTAGACTTCGGTGCCGTGATCGATGATCAGCTTGCCACGCTCTTGCAGCGCATAGAGTGCATAGGCCAGCGCCTTGCCGGGCACCATCGAGACCAGCACGCCGTTGCGCCGCTCGATGGAGGCATCGGGCTTGAGCGGGCCGTAGTGATCGAAGCGGCTGGTGAGGATGCCGGTGCCCGAGGTCATGGTCAGAAACTGGCCACGGAAGCCGATAAGCCCGCGTGCGGGAATCATGAAGTCCAGGCGCACACGGCCCTTGCCGTCGGGGTTCATGTTGGTCAGCTCGCCCTTGCGGTAGCCGAGCTCTTCCATTACCGCGCCCTGGTGCTGCTCTTCGCAGTCGATGATGACTTCTTCGTAAGGCTCCTGCTTGACGCCGTCGATGTCGCGAACGATGACTTCGGGACGGCCCACGGCCAGTTCGAAGCCTTCGCGGCGCATGGTTTCGATCAGCACCGAGAGGTGTAACTCGCCACGCCCGGAAACCTTGAACTTCTCCGGCGATTCGCCCTGCTCGACGCGCAGCGCGACGTTGTGGATCAACTCCTGGTCGAGGCGATCCTTGATGTTGCGGCTGGTGACGTACTTACCGTCGCGGCCGGCGAACGGCGAATCGTTGACCTGGAAGGTCATCGAGACGGTGGGCTCGTCGACGGTCAGCGCCGGCAGCGCCTCGGCGGCGGCCGGGTCGCACAGCGTGTCGGAGATCGCCAGGTTGTCGATCCCGGTGATGCAGACGATATCGCCGGCATCGGCCCGCTCGGTCTGTACGCGCTCGAGGCCCATATGGGTCATGACCTGGCCGATCTTGCCCTTGCGGCTGGCGCCATCGCGGGAGACCACGACGATCTGCTGGCCGGGGCTGACGCTGCCGCGCTTGATGCGGCCCAGGCCGATGACGCCGACGTAGCTCGAGTAATCGAGCGCCGAGATCTGCATCTGGAAGGGGGCGTCACGGTCGACCTTGGGCGGCTCGACGATATCGACGATGGCCTGGAACATCGGCGTCATGTCGTCGGCGAGCTGATCCGGCTCGGGGCCGGCAACGCCGTTGAGCGCCGAGCAGTAGATGATCGGGAAATCGAGCTGCTCGTCACTGGCACCGAGATTGTCGAACAGGTCGAAAATCTGATCGATGACCCAATCGGGGCGCGCGCCGGGGCGATCGACCTTGTTGACCACGACGATCGGGCGCAGCCCTTGATCGAAGGCCTTCTGGGTGACGAAGCGGGTCTGCGGCATCGGCCCGTCGACAGCATCGACCAGCAACAGCACGGAGTCGACCATCGACATCACGCGCTCGACCTCGCCACCGAAGTCGGCGTGCCCAGGGGTGTCGACGATATTGATGTGGTAATCCTGACCGCCGGGAGCCTGCCAGCGGATCGCCGTGTTCTTGGCCAGGATGGTGATGCCGCGTTCCTTTTCCTGGTCGTTGGAGTCCATGACGCGTTCCTGTCCCTCGGCCTTGCGGTCCAGGGTGCCGGACTGACTCAGAAGCTTGTCGACCAGCGTGGTTTTGCCATGGTCGACGTGAGCGATGATGGCGATGTTGCGAAGTTTCTCGATCACGACGGGATCCTGCAGGGAAATAGGGGGCGCATTATAGTGGTTAGAGTGTGACCACTACCACCTTATTCCCACGGATTTCGCCGTCTGGCGCGTTGTTGGCCGGATAATTAGAGCTGGCCCAGCAGGTAATCGAACAGTCGCCCGGGGCTCTGGGCGATGGGTTGGGCGATGGGAATGCGCGGCAGTGCCAGGGGGTTGTCGCGGCGCGACAGCCAGCCGCCGTTGCCGGCCAGCGCCGTTTGAATGCCGCAGCGATTGACCACCTGTTGCACACGGGCGGAGGGGCGGTCGTCGGGGTAGGCGAAGACCGGCAGCGGATCGCGGCACAGCCGCCCCAACTCACGCCGTGAGCGACGCACCTGCCAACGGATCTGCTCGTCGCTCTGGGGTTCGAACGCATCGAGCCCGACACCGCGGGCGCCGAAGCGGATCAGGCCGCCGTTCTCCAGCCGGCGCACGCTGAACGGATCGAGACCCTGCGGCGGTTGGCCGAGTTCGCGATGTAGATGATCGGCGATGTCACCCAGGCGTTGCGCGTGAGTGGCCTCGATAGCGGCCAATTGATCGAGATAGCCCAGCAGCGCCCGGCTATAGGCATGATCCGGATGGGCCGGCGGTAGTGGCGGTGGCGGCAGGCCGGCATCGCTCAATACGCTGTGAATCAGTAGTGGGCGTTGACGTTGCCACAGGCCTTCGCCGATGACTTCACGCCAGGCGCAGCGCTGGCGCCCCAGCCAGCCGGTGCTGATGAAGATGCTGGCGGGTATCGCGTAATGCTCGAGCAAGGGAGCGACGACTTCGGCATTGTCGCGCCAGCCGGCATCGAAGGTCAGGGCGATGCGGGCCTGAGGGTCGTGATGCATCTGCATGGCGGTCGGCAGGCTGACCAGCCGGGAGACATCGCTCAGTCTGATCAATAGTCGCTCGAAGCTCTCGACGCCCAGACACCAGGGCGCGCGATGAGGAAGCCGGGCTTCGGCCTCGTCAGGCAGCACCCTTTTGAGTGCGATGATGGCGTTGCGCCCCCATAGCGGCTCGACCAGACTGCGCCGCCAGTGACCACGCAGCCGCTGGGCAAGATCCTGGGCCAGATTCAGTCCGTTCATTGACTCTCTCCCTGAGTCGGTTCCTTGTGCCCCAGGCGGGTGGGCATGGCTGAGGTCTCTGCGTGCGCCATCGGCGTGTCCTCGCAGTATAGCCGTTGTCTTAACTGGCCGTCCTGTGGCCGGTCTGGGTGTGCTGCAGCACGCGGGCGTGGCAGGCATCGAGTCGCGCAAGCAGGTCGCGCTCGGCATCCATATCGCGTTCGGGGTCGAAGCCGCCGACCCGCTCGAACCAGGCGCGCTTGATGCACAACGCCTGGGCGCGGTAGCTGGGGCGATAACGTTTGCCCGGCCAGGTCATACTCAGCCAGGCCGGGCCGCGCCAGCCATCGGCAATCAGCGCCACGGCATCCCAATGTTCACTGAACAGGGCGTGATCGGCCCGTATCAGCCAGTCTTCGGGTAGCTCGGCGGCTGGGTCCAGGAACGTCAATACCTCGGTCTGGCTGGCATTGGCGGCGCTATTGTAGCGCTTGCCCCTTGGGCCGGCGGGCAGCACCAGCAGACGTGCGCCATGATATTCGGCCAACGCAACCAGGCGATTGCGGGCCTTGTCGACGACCAGCACCGCATCGATATGCCCGCCGAAGCGCATCACGCCGTGGGCGATGACGCGCAGGCAGCGACCGAGCCGGGTGTAGCCGCGCCGACAGTCTACGATAACGTTGTAGGAGTTCATGAATATGGCGACCCGAATCCGGTAATGGCCGGTACCGTGACGCTGACGGTGGTCGCCGCGTGTCACGAATTCCCTTGGCGAGCGCGGTCTGGCTCAACGTTCGATCCCTGATGGCCTGCGCCTTCATAGTGTAATGAAGAGTAGCCGTGGGTATCGAAAAGTATCAATACGCTGTAAGGCTGATTTTTCACGACAGGCTGGCTGATTTTTCCGAACGGAGCAGGCTGATGAGGATCATGTCGGCTTATGCACTGAAATGGTGCATGAAGCACCGGGCGTGCTCGCCAATGGTGCGGTGGATTATCCGCTATGCACAGGGATGGGGCATGCCGCACCGCTCAAGCAGACCGATGAACACTTGTCGTTGTGATTTTTAATTTTTATTTCAATGACTTGACCATTGCTTGCTGCTTAAGCGCACCGATTTGGCACGGCTTGTGCTTTGAAATAGCCAGCAACGGCATGGCATGGGCAACAACGGGCTCGGCATGCTACAACGACGCTAGTTTCGCAAGCCATCGACTCGAGCCTCGGGCTCATTAGTGGAGGACAACATGTCTGAGAAGACGCTCGCTCTGATCGACGAACACGACGTCAAATGGATTGACCTGCGCTTCACCGATACCAAGGGCAAGGAGCAGCACGTCACGATTCCGAGCCACGCCGTCGATGAGGAATTCTTCGAAAACGGCCAGATGTTCGACGGCTCCTCCATCTCCGGCTGGAAGGGCATCAACGAATCCGACATGATCCTGAGCCCGGAAGATGGCACCGCCTTCCTCGATCCGTTCACCGAGGACGCCACGCTGGTGCTGCGCTGCGACATCATCGAGCCGGCGACCATGCAGGGCTACGAGCGCGACCCGCGCTCCATCGCCAAGCGTGCCGAGGCCTACCTGGCCAGCACCGGTCTCGGCGATACCGCCTTCTTCGGCCCGGAGCCGGAGTTCTTCATCTTCGACGAGGTGCACTGGAAGGCCGATATCGAAGGCGCGATGTACAAGATCAGCTCCGAAGAGGGCGCCTGGTCGACCGATCGCGCCGTGGAAGGCGGCAACCTGGCCCACCGTCCCCGCGTCAAGGGCGGCTACTTCCCGGTACCTCCGGTGGATTCGTTCCACGATATCCGCAGTGCCATGTGCAACACCCTGGAAGCGATCGGTCAGTCGGTGGAAGTGCATCACCACGAGGTGGCCAACGCCGGCCAGAACGAGATCGGCGTCAAGTTCAACACCCTGGTGAAGAAGGCCGACGAAGTTCAGGAGATGAAGTACGTCATCCACAACGTCGCGCACGCCTACGGCAAGACCGCTACCTTCATGCCCAAGCCGCTGGTGGGCGACAATGGTTCCGGCATGCACGTGCACCAGTCGTTCTGGAAGGATGGCGAGAACATGTTCGCCGGCGATCAGTATGCCGGGCTATCCGAGACCGCGCTGTATTACATCGGCGGTATCGTCAAGCACGCGCGCGCGCTGAATGCCTTCACCAACCCGGCAACCAACTCCTACAAGCGCTTGGTACCGGGCTTCGAGGCGCCGGTCATGCTGGCTTACAGTGCCCGCAACCGCTCCGCGTCGATCCGCATTCCCTACACGGCGAGCCCCAAGGGCAAGCGTGTCGAGGCGCGTTTCCCCGACCCGACCGCCAACCCGTACCTGGCGTTCTCGGCGATGCTGATGGCCGGCATCGACGGCATCAAGAACAAGATCCACCCCGGCGATGCGATGGACAAGAACCTCTACGACCTGCCGCCGGAAGAGGGCAAGGCGATTCCCACCGTGGCCAATAGTCTCGATCAGGCATTGGAAGCGTTGGACCAGGATCGTGCCTTCCTCACCGAGGGCGGCGTGTTCACCGACGATATGATCGATGCCTATATCGAGCTGATATCCGAGGATGTCGACCGGCTGCGCATGGCTACGCACCCGATCGAGTTCGATATGTATTACAGCTGCTGACAGGCAGTGGCAGTGCAAGCTTTCTCTCGCCGTTCGGGTTGAAAGCGCATTGGAGGGTCCACCCGGGTGGGCCCTTTTTTTGCGGTATACTTTCACGATCCAGCGCGACCCGCCGTGAGGACTCTGTTATGTCGATCCGCTCGATATGCCTGATACTGGGCCTTGGTTTGCCATTGGCCAGCTTGCAGGCAGCGACCGTTTATCGCACCGTCGATGCTCAGGGCAATGTCATTTTCAGCGACAAGCCCATCGAAAACAGCGAGCGCGTCGAGCTCGAGCCGCTGACCGTGGTGCCGTCCCCCGAGCCACAACCGATGACATCGAGCGACGACGAAGCCTCCGGCGACACGCCATCCCGCGACGACGCCAGTCGTGCTTCGGGCGGTCCGTTCATGCCCTATTCGACGTTTCGCATCGTCTCGCCGCAGGACGGGGCGACACTGCCCACCGGCTATGCCGGCAACGTTCAGGTCGAGCTCGATATCGACCCGGACCTGCGCGACGATCACCGTGTACGCTTGCTGCTCGATGGTCAGGTCAGCCAATCGGCGATGCATACCAAAGCTTTCATGCTGACCAACCTGGAGCGTGGCGAGCATCAGCTACGGGCCGAGCTGCTCGATGCCAGCGGTAACGTGCGCCATCGCAGTGCGCCGATAACGCTTTACGTCCAGCGCGCCAGCGTCAATCTACCCGCCAATCCCAATAATCCCGCCGGCCTGCCACCGAGCCGCACCGGCAATTGATCCGCCGCTCGGCCAACCTGACTGCCCCCCGATCGCGCCCTTGCGCAGTATTTCTCGTTCTCATGCACCATAATGGTGCAATGTTTTCTCGTTTCTGCGATAACAACCCATGAGCCAGGCGCCGGGCCGGCCTGGCGCGCTTCTTGCAGGATGTATCGCACCGAGAGCCATGTCGGACGCAATCATGTATCAACGCCTGTTGGAGCATCTGACCACTGCGGTGGTGACATTGGACGGCGCGCTACGGGTGTGCTGGATGAACCCGGCGGCGGAGGCGCTGTTGGCGGTGAGCAACGCGCGGGTGCGTGGCTCGCGCCTGGACAGCCTGGATGGCGAGCACGGGGCCGTTGCGGCGGTGCTGGCCAAGGCGCGTGATGAATTTCATCCGTTTACCCAGCGCGAGGCGACCCTGTTGCTGGCCGGCGGCGAGGCGATCACCGTCGATTTTACCGTCACGCCGCTATCCGACGATGAGTTGCTGCTCGAGATCGAACCGCGCGACCGGTTGCTGCGTATCTCGCGCGAGGAAGCGCTGATCGCCCGCCAGGAGACCATCAAGGTGCTCTCGCGTGGGCTGGCCCACGAAATCAAGAACCCGCTGGGCGGCATTCGCGGCGCGGCGCAGCTACTCGAGCGCGATCTACCGGATACGCAGCTCGCCGAATTCACCCGAGTGATCATCGAGGAGGCCGATCGGCTGCGCGATCTGGTCGATCGTATGCTGGGTTCCAATCGGCTGATTCACCATGAGCCGTTGAACGTGCACAAGGTGCTCGAACGGGTGCGTGCGCTGCTCGAGGCCGAGCACCCTCATATCGACTACCGGCGCGACTACGACCCCAGCCTGCCCGAGCTCGATGGCGACGAGGCGCAATTGATCCAGGCCGTGCTGAATGTCGCGCTCAATGCCGTGCAGGCCATGGAGGAGAGTGCGACCGAGGCGCCGCGATTGCTGCTGCGCACCCGCGCGCGACGCCAGTTCACCCTTGGTGCCGCGCGCCATCGGTTGGTCTGCGAGGTGGCGATCGTCGACAACGGCCCCGGCATTCCTGGGCGGCTTCGCGAAACGCTGTTCTACCCGATGGTTTCCGGGCGTGCCGAAGGTAGCGGCCTGGGGCTCTCCATCGCCCAATCGATCCTGCGCCAGCATCACGGCTTGATCGAGTGCGATTCATGGCCGGGACATAGCGAATTCCGTTTGCTGATTCCGCTGGAGGCGCTTTCCAAGAACCCGTTGGAGGCTTCCTTTAAAACCCCGCCGGAGGCCCCATGACCGATATCGCTCGCATCGTCGTCGTCGATGACGACCGTGCCATTCGCTGGGTGCTCGAGCGTGCCCTCGCCCAGCCGGATCTCGAGGTGGCGAGTTTCGAGCGCGCCGATAAGGCGCTGGAAAGCCTGCTGCGCCGGCCGCCCGATGTGCTGCTCACCGACATTCGCATGCCGGGGCTCGATGGCCTCGATCTGATGGCGAGAGTCCGTGAGGCGCACCCCGATCTGCCGGTGATCGTGATGACCGCCCACTCCGATCTCGATAGCGCGGTGGCGTCCTATCAGGGCGGCGCCTTCGAATACCTGCCCAAGCCATTCGATGTCGACGATGCGCTGGCACTGGTGCGCCGCGCGGTGGCCCACGCTCGCGAGCGCAGGGCACCGGTGGCGGCGCCCGAAGGGCTGACCACCGAGATCATCGGCGAGGCACCGGCCATGCAGGAGGTGTTCCGCGCCATCGGCCGCTTGTCGCAATCGCACATCACGGTGTTGATCAACGGCGAGTCGGGCACCGGCAAGGAGCGCGTGGCCCAGGCGCTGCATCAGCACAGCCCGCGCCAGGCGCAGCCGTTCATCGCCCTGAATATGGCCGCTATCCCCAAGGATCTGATGGAGTCCGAGCTGTTCGGCCATGAGAAGGGCGCCTTCACCGGCGCCACCGCAAGCCGCCGGGGGCGCTTTGAACAGGCCGATGGCGGCACGCTGTTCCTCGACGAGATCGGCGACATGCCGCCGGATACCCAGACCCGCCTGCTGCGTGTGCTGGCCGATGGCGAATTCTATCGTGTCGGCGGGCATGTTTCGGTCAAGGTCGACGTGCGTATCATCGCCGCCACCCACCAGGATCTCGAGAAATTGGTCGAGGATGGCCGCTTTCGCGAAGACCTGTTCCACCGCCTGAACGTAATCCGCGTGCACCTGCCGCGCCTGGCCGAGCGCCGCGAGGACATTCCCCGGCTGACGCGGCATTTTCTCGCCGAAGCGGCCCGCGAGCTCGCCACCGAGACCAAGGTGCTGACCCCCGATACCGAGCGGCACCTGACCCGCTTGCCATGGCCTGGCAACGTGCGCCAGCTCGAGAATGCCTGCCGCTGGCTGACGGTGATGGCCTCGGGGCGCGAGGTGCTGATCGACGATCTGCCGCCGGAGTTGCGCGATAGCGAAGGCAGCGCTGCCGGCAGCGACGATTGGCGCGGCGCCTTTCGCGACTGGGCCGACCGCGCACTCGCCGCCGGTCGGACCCATCTGCTCGAGGAAGCGATGCCGGATGTCGAAAGAATCCTGATCGAGACCGCCCTCAAACATAGCGGTGGACGCAGGGGGGATGCCGCCGAACTGCTCGGCTGGGGGCGCAATACCTTGACGCGCAAGATCAAGGCGCTGCTGCCGGCGCTGGC
>NZ_CAMPKE010000029.1 GCF_946887195.1 uncultured Halomonas sp. | reverse complement strand
CCAGGCTTGTAAGCCATAGATGACAGGTTTTGTAGGAAATATCGTACATCCGCCGGCCACGGCAGAAACTGCCTTCCTGACGCGATAGATAGCGGTGTTCATTATTAAGCTATTCTAATGAAGCCAGAACCACAGATGCATGACACTCCATGCAAACACTCCCGCCAGCACATCATCCATCATGATGCCGAAGCCACCGGCCACGCGCCGATCGACCCAGCGAATCGGCCATGGTTTGATGATATCGAAGACCCGGAACACCACGAAGCCCCATAGCGCCGCCTCCCATGAGAACGGTACTGCCGCCATGGTGATCCAGTAGCCGACGAACTCGTCCCAAACGATGCCGGAGTGATCATGCACGCCGAGATCGCGCGAGGTCGCCTCGCATAGCCAGATCCCGACCAGGCAGGCGATCAGCGTCAGACTCAGGTACCACGACAGCGGCAACTCGGACATCAGCCAATAGAAGGGAATCGCCGCCAAGGTGCCGAAGGTACCGGGGGCGAAGGGTACCGCACCGCTACCCAGGCCAAAGGCGAAGAAATGCGTGGGACGCCGCCATACGCTAATCGGAGCGCGATTCATGACGGCATTCCCGAGAAGTGCTGCCAGCCAGTCGGCAGATCGCTGATATCGACGCCACCGATACCCGGCGATTCACGTAGTCGCCCGATGACGGTCACCTCGAGACCGCATTCGGACAGACACCGCTCGGCGCGCTCCAGTGCCGTGGCCGGCAAGCTGAACAGCAATTCGTAATCGTCGCCCCCGGTCAGCGCCGCTTGGCGAGCGCCGTCGCTGCCGAGTGCCGCCTCCAACCCTTCGGCCAAGGGCAGTCGTTCTATATCGAGCTCGGCGCCTACGCCCGATGCCGCGCATAGGTGGCCGAGATCGGCCAGCAGGCCATCGGAGATATCGATGGCGCAATGCGCCAGACCGCGCAGCGCGAGGCCCGCCGCGAGCCTTGGCTGGGGCAGCAAATAAGCGGTAAGCAGCGGGTCGGTGAGATCACGCTTGCCGCTGCGCCAGGCATGCAGACCGCCCAGACCACCACCCAGCGGGCCGCTAACCGCCACCAGATCGCCAGCCCGACCGCCATCGCGCTTGAGCGCCTCGCCCGGCGGCACCTCGCCATGTACGGTCACGGCGATACTCAGCGGGCCGCGAGTCACATCGCCACCCACCAGGACGACGCCGCAGGCATCGCACAGCGCATGAAAACCGTCGGCGAAGCCGGCAAGCCAGGACTCGTCCGCTTCGGGCAGGGTCAATGCCATGACACACCAGCGCGCGCGTGCGCCCATTGCGGCCAAGTCGCTCAATGCCACCGCCAGGCAGCGATGACCGACCGTTTCGGGCGGCGCACCGCCCGGAAAATGCACATCGACCACCGAGGTGTCGACGCTGACCGCCAATTGCTGGCCCGGCGCTGGCAGCAGTAGCGCACAATCGTCGCCCGATCCCAACGCCACGCCCGCCGAATCGCTCGCCATCCGATCTTCGGGGCGCGCGAAATAGCGGGCGATGAGTTCGAATTCGCTCGGCATGCGGCTCGACATCCGACTCGCCACGTCAGTGGCGGCGGGCGCTGACCTCGGCACTTCGCAAACGACTGGCGAGCTTGTCGAGGATGCCGTTGACATACTTGTGGCCATCGGTGGCGCCAAACGATTTAGCCAATTCGACGCCCTCGTTGATCACCACACGGTAAGGGACTTCCAGGCGCCGCGTCAGCTCGTAGACACCCAAGCGCAGGATCGCCAGCTCGATGGGGTCGAGATCGACGATACGGCGATCGAGCAGCGGCGCGATGGCGGCATCGAGTTCGGCCCGCTCGCGCACGACGTTGTGCAGCAGCTCATGGAACAGTGCCAGATCGGCAATCTCCATGACCTTGTGCCAGTTCTCATGATCTTCGAGATCGTCGTCGGCGACCTGACTGCGAAACTCGGACTCGATGCTGGTCGCCGACTTGCCGGTCAGTTGCCATTGATAGAGCCCTTGCACCGCCAACTCACGGGCCGCATGACGCGCCTGGCGAGCATCGCTGGAAGCCTGGCGCCGCTCACTCATGCCTCACCTCCGAAGCGCTTCATCAACGAGACCATTTCCATGGCGGCCATGGCGGCTTCGGCGCCCTTGTTACCGGCCTTGGTGCCGGCACGCTCGATGGCCTGCTCGATGGAGTTGACGGTCAGCACGCCATTGGCGACCGGTGTCTCGAACTCCAATTGCAGATTGCCGAGTGCTGCATTGCAGCCACCGGCCACATATTCGAAGTGCGGCGTACCGCCGCGAATCACCGCGCCCAGCGCAATCACCGCATCGGGCCTGACTACGCGCAACGCACGCTTGACCGCCAACGGCAACTCCCACGCACCGGGCACATGGACGATATCGATATGATCCTCGTCGACGCCATGACGCACCAGACTATCGATGGCACCTTCGACCAGACTATCGACCACATGATGATTGAAGCGACCGACCACGATTACATAGCGGCCATCGACATCGGTGAAGGTCCCTTCGACTTGGGAAATCGGTTGCATAATCAATCCTGCCAAATGAGAAGGGGCTATTCTAGCGAGTCGTTATCGTCGGGAGTATCGCCACCCACGCGCTCCACCACTTCCAGATCGAAGCCGGACAGCGCCGAGAACTTCCAGGGCGAGCTGAGCAAGCGCATCTGACCCACGCCAAGCTGGCGCAGAATCTGCGATCCGGTACCGATCATCAGATAGTTGCCGGCGCCGTCGGAGTCGCTACCGCGCGGCGCCCGCCGACGCTCGAGGAAGACATCCAACTGCTCGCGCAGATCGAGCGGCGCATGACCGTCGTCGAGCAACACGAAGACACCGGCCTCGGCTTCGGCGACCTGGGCAAGCGCTCCTTGAGCGGTCCAGCTCTGGCTGCCCGGTCTCTGCAAGGCCAGCAGATCGCGCAGACTGTCGGCGAGATGGACACGCACGGTCGTCGGCGTGCCCGCCTGTGGCTGGCCCTTGACCAACGCCATATGATGCGCGCCCTGGATGCTATCGCGGAACACATGCAGGGTCATTTCGCCGAATGAGGTACACACCGGCTGCTGCTCGACGAGTTCGACGGTCTGCTCGTTGTGAATACGGTAATGGATCAGATCGGCAATGGTACCGACCTTGAGGTCGTGCTCGGCGGCAAAGCGCTCGAGCTCGGCGCGCCGCGCCATACTGCCGTCCTCGTTCATTACCTCGCAGATCACGCCGCTGGGTTCGAAGCCGGCCATCGCCGCCAGGTCGCAAGCCGCCTCGGTGTGACCGGCGCGGCGCAACACGCCACCCGGTTCGGCCATCAAGGGAAAGATATGGCCGGGCTGCACGATATCGGCGGCCTGGGCGTCACGCGCCACCGCGGCACGTACGGTGCGCGCACGATCGGCGGCGGAAATGCCGGTGGATACCCCTTCGGCGGCTTCGATCGACAACGTGAACTTGGTACCGAAGCCGGAACCGTTGTCACGTACCATCAGCGGCAGATTGAGTCGCTCGCAGCGCTCGCGGGTCATCGGCAGGCAGATCAATCCCCGGGCATGGCGCGCCATGAAGTTGATGTGCTCGGCCTCGACCTTTTCGGCGGCCATGATGATATCGCCCTCATTCTCGCGATCTTCATCGTCCATGAGAATGACCATCTTGCCTTGGCGAATGTCTTCGATGAGATCCTCGATGCGGGCCAGCCCTTTGGAGCCGGCGGAATCCCTGGAAGAGTCATGTTGTGACGAGGCCTGTGAAGGAAAAGGCGCCATGGGTTCTCCGAATATCGTTTAGAAAACATCGAATGGATGTGTGCAGCAAATCGCTTCGTTACGCGACGCTCGTCGATTATTCGATGCTTCCTCACATACAGTCTGTCGGCGAACGACGACGCTTTCGCGCGTCTTTGCCGGTATCCCGCGTCAAGTCGGCGGTCAGGGTACCTGTCTGCGTGCATGCGCGCCAGCCCTTCGATGACCGCGATCCACACGGCCATGCGCGACTATCGCAGCAACGCTGGCACTACGCGTCGTGCTTTGGGCGCGCGATGATTCGCCAATCATGGCCCACCGCGCGGATGTCGTCGATGTGCAACGCGTGTTGCTGGGCCATACGCTCGAGGCCGGGTAGCGCAAACAGCGGACGCGCCTCGCCGCCGAGCAGCGTCGGCGCCATGAATAGGTGCATCTCGTCGATCAGCCCGGCATCGAGCATCGCTCCGGCGAGTGTCGCTCCGGTCTCGAGCAGCACTTCATTGCAGCTCTCTCGCTCCGCCAGATAGCGCAGCAGTGCTTCGAGATCGACTCGCCCGGTGCGCTCGCAGGCCAGTACGAGCACCTCGGCGCCGGCGCGTTCGAGCGCCTGACGACGCGCCATGTCGCTCGAACAAGTGGCAATCAATGTGCGGCCCGGCTCACGCAGGCAGGCGGCCGCCAGCGGCAGACGCAGCCGGCTATCGACGACGACGCGCAGCGGCTGACGCTTGGCAATGGCCTCGCCATCATCGAGACCAAGCTGATCGGCGCGCAGCGTGAGCCGCGAATTATCGAAGATGACCGACTCGACTCCAGTCATTATCGCGCTGGAACGCGCGCGCAGGCGCTGCACTTCGCTACGCGCCGAGGACCCGGTGATCCACTGCGATTCACCGCTGGCCATTGCCGTGCGGCCATCCAGGCTCATCGCCATCTTCAGGCGCACGAATGGCCAGCCCCGGTTCATCCGCGCGATGAAGCCCGGATTCAATGCCCGCGCCGCATCTTCCAGTAGCCCCACCTCGACCGCAACGCCGGCCTCGCGCAGCATTGCCAGCCCCCGCCCGGCGACCAGCGGGTTGGGGTCCTGCATCGCCGCGATCACCCGTGTGACCCCGGCATCGATCAGCGCCTGGGCGCAAGGGCCGGTTCGTCCGTGATGCGCGCAGGGTTCGAGCGTGACGAAGGCGGTCGCCCCCCTGGCCGCCTCGCCGGCGGCGCGCAGTGCATGGATTTCAGCATGCGCCTCGCCGGCACGCCGGTGCCAGCCTTCACCGACCACCAGGCCCTGCTTGACCAGCACGCACCCCACGCGCGGGTTAGGGTCGCAGGTATAAAGGCCCTTGCGCGCCAGTTGCAGTGCGCGCGCCATCCACCCTTCACGAGTCGCCTTGACCATCGTGTTCCTTGTCGGCTTCTTGTTGCGATAAATCAGGGAATCGCTGCATAAATCGCCGAACGACATGAAGCGGGCGCCGCTGCGTAGCAAGGCGCACGGAACACGGAAGGCGAGACATAACGCGAAGTTAGGCGACCTTCGTCCGGGCTGGCGTACCAGTACCGCGCAACGCAGCTATTCGTCCGTGCAGGCATTTATACAGTGGTTCCTCAGTGTTCGTCGTCGTTGGGCGAGAAGCTGGGCTCCTGCGCCAGGCGATCGATCTCGGCGCGAAATTCGTCGAGATCCTGGAAGCGCCGATAGACCGAGGCAAAACGGATATAGGCGACCTGATCGAGGCGCTTGAGGGCACGCATCACCTCCTCGCCAATCTCGCGGGCCTCGATTTCGCGCTCGCCGCGCGCACGCAGTCGTTGCCGAATGCGCTCGACCGCCGCCTCGGTGGATTCGGCACTGACCGGGCGTTTCTCCAGCGCGCGCAACATGCCATCGCGCAGCTTGCGTGCATCGAACGTCTCGCGCGAACCATCGGCCTTGACCACCCGCGGCATGATCAGCTCGGCGGTCTCATAGGTGGTAAAACGCTCGCCACAGGCAGCGCACTGGCGGCGGCGGCGAACCTGATCGCCTTCGGCAACCAGCCGCGAATCGCTCACCTTGGTATCGTGCGTACCACAGAAAGGACAATGCATGGGATCGGGTATCCGGCGTGTGCGTTATCATCTCATTGTAACGGCTTGTCGCACATTGCGGAAAGGCGCTTGCCGAGACCCCATCGGCGTAGCATGCTGACCGCGCCATCGTTCTGTCGGTGCTGTTTCGATTGTTACGACGCTGAACACCAGTCGGTCGCCTGGCGTCAAGAAAGCGGCGCCAGGCGTCAAATCATGCCCCCGTCTTTGTTCAGGCTAGTAGGCACAATCCAGACAAGACGAGGTATGCCATGTCCGTATCACGCCATCTGACGTTCGCCGCCCTGCTGGCCGGGTCGTTCGGCCTGCTCGCCACACCTTCCGCTCAAGCCGACCAGGCCACGCTCGACGAGGTGCGTTTCGGCGTTCCGCCATGGCCGGGTATCGCGGTCAAGAGCGAAGTCGCCAGCCAGCTTCTTGAGGCGCTCGGATACCGAACCGAGCAAGAGGAGTTGGCCGTCAGCGTCATTCTCAACGCGCTCGCCAATGACGATCTGGATGTCTATCTCGCCGGCTGGTATCCCCAGGAAAAGCATATGCTCGCTCCCCTGCTCGCGGAAGGGTCGATCAAGGAGCTGGTCAATAACATTCCCGAGGTACTGACGGGCATCGCCGTCACCGACGCAGCCTGGCAAGGCGGCGTGCGCAGCATCGCCGATCTGGACGACCACGCCGAACGCTTCGATAGCCGTATCTACGGGATCGAAGCCGGTTCGGGCATCAACGACGCGGTACTCGAGGTCATCGAGGCCGACCGCTTCGGGCTCGGTGACTGGCAGCTACAGGCCTCCAGTTCCGCGGCCATGCTTGCCCAGGTCGGCCAGAAGATCGAGCGCGAAGAGTGGGCGGCATTCATCGGCTGGCAGCCGCACTGGATGAATATCGTCTACGACATGCATTACCTCGAGGATGTCGACGATTCGGGCGCCGCCGAGCTCAAGGGTCATGTCGCGACGGTCGTTCGCGCCGACCTCGCTGAACGCGATCCCAATGTGGCGAGATTGTTCACGCAACTGGTGGTCGACAGCGAAATCCAGAGTAACTGGGTGTATGCCTTGTCGTATGAACAACGGGACGTCGAAGATATCGCCACGGATTGGATCGGTAGCCATCAGGATATCGTCGCCACTTGGCTCGAGGGTGTCGAGGCCACGGACGGAACATCGGGTATCGATGCCGTGCGCGCCCGGTTCGAGTAGACTCGTTAGCCCGCCGCCAGCGGTGGCGGGCTCGACTCGTTTGATGCTGGACTGCCATATGCGCCTGCACTATTCCGGCCCCACCCCCGAATGCGTCGGCTTTCTGCTATTGCCGCGCTTTTCGATGATGGCCTTTTTCGCTGCCGTCGAGCCACTGCGTATTGCCAACCGCATCGCCGAACGCCCGCTGTTCGACTGGACGCTGATCAGCGAGGACGGCGATCCGATCAGCGCCTCCAACGGCATGACCCTGCTCGCCGACCAGTCCATCGGCGAGGTGCGCTATCTGCCCTCGCTGGCGGTGTGCAGCGGTTTCGCGCCCGAGCGTTACCTGAGCCGTGGACTGATGCGCTGGCTACATCGCCTGGATCGGGCCGGCTGCGTGCTGGGCGGGCTGGATACCGGCGCTTTCCTGCTCGCCGAAGCCGGCCTGCTCAAGGGTGAGCGGGTCACCGTGCACTGGGAGAGCCTGCCGGCCTTTCGCGAGCGCTACCCGACCATCAGCACGTCGGACGAGCTGTTCGAACTCGGCACACGGCGCTTCTCCTGCGCCGGCGGTGCGGCGGCCATGGACATGACACTGGATGTAATCGCCCGGCGTCATGGCAGTCGCCTGGCGATCGACGTCTCCGAGCAGTTGGTGCACGATCGTCTGCGCGCACGCAGCGACCAGCAGCGCATGACGCTGGCCCGCCGCCTGGGCACGCACAAGCGGCGCCTGGTCGAGGCGGTGGCGCTGATGGAACGCCACCTGGAGACGCCGCTGGACCTGGGCGAGGTCGCCCGGCGCAGTGGCGTCTCGCTACGTCAGTTGCAGCGCCTGTTCGAGGAGGAACTGGGCAGCACGCCGCGTGCCTGGTACCTGCAACTACGCCTCGACCGTGCCCATCATCTGCTTGGCGAAACCGACCTCGACATTCTCTCGGTGGGTCTGGCCTGCGGCTTCACCTCGAGTTCGAGCTTCTCGCGCGCCTATCGCCAGCGCTACGGACAGTCACCGAGACAGACCCGGCGACGCTGACTCAAGCATGGCCTCGAGCGATGCCGATGCGACGCCCGGCCAGCGCCGGCCAGTCGCCCTCGGCGACTCGCGGCAGACTGGTGATGCGCGCATCGACCACGGCGGGAAACGGCTCGGGCCGCCCGCTGACGATGCCCATGCCAATCAGCATCTGCTCACTGGTGGCCAGGCAATGACCCTCGCCGTCGCGCATCTCGAAGAACACATGCAGACGCTTGGCGTCACGGTCGAGCAGCGTCGGCACGATCGTCAGCGCCTCGCCCTCATGGGCCTCGCGGCGGTAGCAGAGGTGGGTTTCCAGGGTATAGATCGTGTAGGCGTGGCGCTCACGCCCGGCGGCGTCGAGCCCGATGTGATCCATCAATGCCTCGACGGCCAGCGAGAACACCTGGGCGTAGGCGGCATCGTTCATGTGGCCGTTGTAATCGACCCATGCCGCAGCGACGCGGGTCTCGAGCAATCGCATCAGATTCGTCCCTCCAGCCCCTCGGCTTCGGGCCAGTACTCCTCGACCAGCGCCAGCAGGCGCACCAGGAATTCATCGCGACGCCGGGCCAGCGACTCCACCGAGCGCCCGGCGGCCTGATGCTCGCAGCCCTCGACCACCCGATCGATCAGCGACTCGGTCAGCTCCGGCGCCTCGAGTCGGGTCCAGGGCAGCTTCAGCGCCGGGCCGAACTGCTCGAGCATGTGGCGCATGCCAGCATCGCCGCCGGCCAGGTGGAAGGTCAGGAAGGTGCCCATCAACGACCAGCGTAGGCCGCAGCCGTAGACCACCGCGGCATCGATCTCCTCGGTGGTGGCCACGCCGTCGTTGACCAGGTGCAGCGCCTCGCGCCACAGCGCCTCCATCAGCCGGTCGGCGATATGGCCCTCGATCTCGCGGCGCACCACCAGCGGGCGCATGCCCAGCGACGCATAGAGCGACTGCGCCGCCTGCAGTTGCGCGGGCTGGGTGGCCTCGCCGGCGACCAGTTCGACCAGTGGCAACAGATAGACCGGATTGAAGGGATGCGCGACGATCACCCGCCCCGGCGACACGCCGCAGGCCGCCTGTAGATCGCCGGGCTTGAAGCCCGAGGTCGACGAGCCGATCACCGCTTCGGGCGCGGCAGCCGCATCCAGCGTGGCGAGGGTCTCGCGCTTGAGCTCGAGACGCTCGGGCACGTTCTCCTGGATCAGTTCGGCGCCCACCACGGCCGCCTCCAGGCTATCGGCGAAACGCAGCCGCTCGGGATCGGCACCTACGGCCAGGCCCCGCTGGGTCAAGGATGGCCAGGCATTGGCCACCGCGGCCCGCGTACGCGCCTCGGCGTCGGCTGCCGGATCGAAGGCCACCACCTCCCAGCCCTGGGCCAGTGCGCGAGCGATCCAGCCGTTGCCGATCACCCCGGTGCCGATCACCGCCAACCGGCTCATGCCACACCTCCTGAGCGATGCGGATCGCGCAGTTCCAGTTCGGTGCGCGTCTCGGCCGGCGTCATCACCCGCGAGCCCAGCGACTCGATGATCGATACCGCCTTCTCGACCAGTTGCGCATTGCTCGCCAGCACGCCCTTCTCCAGGTAGAGATTGTCCTCCAGCCCCACGCGTGCATGGCCGCCGAGCAGCACCGACTGCGCCACCATCGGCATCTGCATGCGGCCGATGCCGAAGGCCGCCCAGCGGGCGTCGCCCGGTAGCTTGTTGCGCATCGTCAGTAAGGTTTCGGTATCGGCCTCGGCGCCCCAGGGGATACCCAGGCAGAGCTGGAACAGCGGCGTACCGTCGATCAGGCCCTCGCGTTGCAACTGGCGGGCGAACCAGACGTGGCCGAGATCGAAGCATTCGAGCTCCGGCTTGACCCCGGCGGCCTGCACTAGCCTGGCATGCTCGCGCAGCCAATCGGCGGTGTTGATGTAGACCATGTCGCCGAAATTGAGGCTGCCGCAATCCAGCGTGCACAGCTCCGGTAGCAGCTCGCCGACCGGCGCATGGCGCTCGGCGGGCGTCTGGATGTCGGTCCCCGGGCCGCCGCGGGTGGGATCGGCGACGTCGGGAATCCAGTCCCCGCCGCCGCCGGCGGTCAGGTTGAGCACAATATCGGTATCGGCTTCGCGCACGCGCTCGACCACCTCGCGAAAATGCTCGGTGGAATGGCTGATGGCGCCGCTATCGGGATCGCGCACGTGGATATGGGCAACGCTGGCCCCGGCCTTGGCGGCATCGATGGCGGCGTCAGCAATCTGGCGCGGCGTGACCGGGACACCGGGATGCTTGGCGATGGTATCGCCGGCGCCGGTCACGGCGCAGGTGAGAATGACCTTGGGATTCATGGACGACTCCTGAGAATTCATGGCCCAGTGTCGCCCATCATGCAGAGCGTAAAATTGCCCTCGAACGCCGTCGAATCGACAGCAAGCGCCAGCTTGCGACCGGAGCGCCATCTCGGGCGCCCCGGTCGATTCAGCTCGATGATTTCTGCGTTTCGTTACGTTCCTTCATCAGACTGGCTACCGTGGTAACGATCAGGATCCCGACGATGATCGTCAGCGAGAGCCAGGTGGGGATATGCGGCGCCCAGGCGATCGGCTCACCGCCATTCAGGAAGGGCAAGGTGTTCTCGGCCAGCGCCAGCAGCACCAGTTTGACCCCGATGAAGCCGAGAATCAGCGCCAGCCCGATGCCTAGGTAGACCAGCCGATCGAGCAGGCCGCCGAGCAGGAAGTACAACTGCAACAAGCCCAGCAGCGCCCAGGCATTGGCGGTGAAAACGATGTAAGGCTCCTGGGTCAGGCCGAAGATCGCCGGGATCGAATCGAGTGCGAACAGCAGATCGGTGACCCCGAGCGCGATGACCACGATGAACAGCGGCGTCACCACGCGCTTGCCATTTTCGTGCGTGAAGAAGCGCTGCTCATGGAATGCCTCGGTGACCGGTAGATGCCGCTGGGCAAACTTGACCAGGAAGTTGGGCTCGAAATCCTCGGCGCTCTCAGGCTCTTTCTTGCCGAAACTTTCCACCGCCAGGTGCGCGGCGGTATAGAGCAGGAACAACCCGAAGATATAGAAGACCCAGCTGAACTGATGAATGGCCGCCGCACCAACCGCGATGAAGATACCGCGCATGATCAACGCCATGACGATGCCGATCATCAGCGCCTTTTGCTGATATTGGCGCGGCACGGCGAATTTCCCCATGATGACGACGAAAACGAACAGGTTGTCGACCGATAGGCTCTTTTCGGTAATGAAACCGGCAAAGTACTCGACGCCGTATTGATGCCCCGCCACGACCCAGAGACCGCCACCGAAGACCAACGCCAGCACCACATAGAAAGCCGTCCACCAGCCAGCCTCTTTCATCGACGGTGTATGGGGCTTTCTGACATGGGCAAAGAAATCGAACAGGAACAGTGCCGCGAAGCCAGCCAGGGTCGTGATCCAGACCCACAGGGGGACATCCATAGGTACGCTACCGGGAAAGTGAAAGGTTACCCAGCCGCGGTGCGGACGGGAGCCAAAAGACAGTCTCAATCAAGTTACCAGGGCTTGCAATGCCACGCTGCCGTGATGGACGCGCCTCACTCAGAGGGCCACTTCATCGGGCATCGGCGAATTCGCTGCCAAGCCAATGATCCAGCCCTTCGGCCCTGCCATGCGGCCCTATGTCGCGGGTATGGTACAAGGCGGCATGCGTGACATCCACCGATTGGCGGAGAACACCATGAATCCGCACCGCCCGATCCATCGCCAAGTCCAGGTTCGATGGCGCGGCAGTGAACGTTCATAACGTACCCGAGCACCGCTAGCAGCACTAATCGAAACTGTATTTCATGCCCGATATCGAAAGAAACAGTCGCGAAATACATGCCCGGAAATGCTACCATTGCATCAATAAATCAGGATTCGAACGGCAGTGAATGAAGAATGAATACACCACCACTCTGCATATTGGTCATGGGAGTCTCAGGCTCTGGAAAGTCGCATATCGGTCGGGAAATCGCCAAGCACATGGGTGCCGATTTCATAGATGCGGACGATCATCACAGCGCCACGAGCATCGCCAAGATGTCACGTGGAGAGCCACTTGACGATGGGGATCGGGAGGGTTGGCTGGTGACGCTTTCGGGATTTTATCAAGAATACCTCAAACGCCATGAGCCGCTGGTCATCGGCTGTTCCGCGCTCAAGCATCGCTATCGGGACCTACTTCGCCAAGGCGCTCCCGATTTGAAGATAGTTTATCTGCATGGCAATCGGGATACGCTTCTCGAGCGCATCAACTCACGTCAGGCACACTTTTTTCATGGCGAGAGCATGCTGGATAGCCAGCTACGCGATCTTGAACCTCCCTCCAGCATGGAGGCCTTGCTGATCGACATTCGCCTCACACCCTCGCAAATCGTTGAGCTCTTTTCTCAGCAATTACATTGACAACGAGAACCAAATTCCTTCTTGGGATCCTTTCTTAGGCCTCGTCGCTAAACATGATCTTTTCATGCTGCCTGGCCAACTCACCAAGCCCCATTAACGTCGCCCTGTCACTATCGATTTCCTGCACATCGAACCCACTGTCCTGCAATGCCAATCGATACAGGCGATTGAGTTCGCGCGATCCCACCAGCAATACATCCGTAGCGGTCGGATGCACCATTCGCTGGGTCCGCACTTCGCTGCCGATCAATACCCCTGACAGAAAGCTGCCGACCTGCTCCCGGGCCAGCCCCGCATAGAGATGCCGGCTGCGCGCTTCGAACAAGGCATGCAGCACGCCAGCCGGATGTGCGGCCGCGCGCAATCCCTGCTGGAAACCGTCGGCATCGAAATCGGCCGATTCACGTGCCGGCTCGCCCGGCAGGGTATGAAAACGCACCGCATGGTAGAGCTCGCCGGTCATTGCCGTCGAGAAATCGCTCAGACAACCATCCTCGATATGCGCCCATTTGCTATGCGTACCCGGTAGGCAGCACAGCGCATCGCGCTTGCCGGAGATGGCCAAGGCGCCAAAGGCCTGGATCTCCTCGCCGCGCATCACATCGACATGCTCGGGCCTTACCACTTTCACACCAGGTACGATCCAGGCGTTTTCCAGGCCAGGCGCAGCCACGACATGCCTGGCCAGGTCGCTGGCGGTTACCGGCAGTTCCAACTGCGGTGCCTCGCTCCACCCCCGCTTCGAGCCGACCATGCCGGCGAGATAGATCGGCACTTGCCGCTCGCCGCCACCCGCAGCGCGCCACTGCCCGACCTGTGCCGCGCAATAATGCGGGAATTCGCGGCTTACCAACGCTCTTAGACCCGCATCGGAGCGCCGGCTGTCCAGGCATTCGCTACTATCGCGATCGATCAGAAATGCGCGAAAATTGCTGGTACCCCAGTCGACGGCAATCAGATGGCGCACGCTACTTTCGCTCATGCATCGGCCTCGCGCTCGAGCCCTTCGGCCTGCGAAAAGCTTTCGCGCAGGCGGCGCCACTCATCGATCAATTCCTTGGCGCACTGGCCGACTTCATCGGCCGACCAGCCGGGGCGGTAAATGCTGCCGCCGAAGCCGAAACCGTCGATGCCGGCATTGATCCATTCGTTCATGTTGTCCTTGCCGATGCCACCCACGGCCAGGACCGGAAGGTTGGCGGGAAGCACCGCTTTCATGTCCTTGAAATAGCCGGTGCCCAGTTGTGCCGCGGGAAACAGCTTGAGCGCCATTGCGCCGGCGCGGGCCGCGGTGAGCGCTTCGCTCGGCGTCATGCAACCGATCATTGGCGCCAGATCGTGCGCGACCGCATCAAAGATCACCGCCGGGTCGGTATTGGGGGTGATCACCAGCGGCGCGCCGAGACCAGCCAGCCGACCGCAGGCTTCGGGATCGAGTACCGTACCCGCGCCGATCACCACGTCGTCGGGGCAGCGCTTGGCAATACGCTCGATGCTCTCCCACGGACGCGGGGAGTTGAGAGGTATCTCAATCAGCTTGAAGCCCGCCGTTACCAGCGCATCGAAGATCGCATCGATTTCGTCCGGCCTGACGCCACGCAGAATCGCCACCAGCGGCAAATCCCTGAGCGCCGCATCGAGTGCGGCCCGGCGCGTCTCGTTCATATCGCCTCCTTATTCACCACTCGGCAATACTGCCGTCTTCATGGGTCCATACTGGGTTGCGCCAACGGTGCCCGACCTTGGCGCGCTCCTCGACGAACGCCTCGTCGATCTCGACGCCCAATCCCGGCCCCTGAGGAATCGCACAGAAGCCGTCTTCGATCGCCAGCGCGGACTTGTCCACCAGGTAATCGAGCACATCGTTGTCCCGATTGTAGTGGATGCCCATGCTCTGTTCCTGGATGAAGGCATTGTGATTGACCGCATCGACATGCAGCGACGCCGCCAGCGTCAGCGGACCCAGCGGGCAGTGCGGCGCCAGCGCCACGTCATGGCACGAGGCCAGTGTGGCGATCTTCATGCCCTCGCTGATCCCGCCGCAATGCGACAGGTCGGGCTGAACGATGTCGACCATGCCTTCCGCCAGCAGATCACGGAATTGATAGCGCGTATGCAGCCGCTCGCCGGTGGCGATGGGATAACCCAGGCCACCCGCGATGTGCTTCAGGCTCGGCAGATGCTCTGGCAACACCGGCTCCTCGACGAACATCGGGTGGAAAGGCTCGAGTTCGCGCAGCAATGCCTTGGCCATCGGCCGGTGCACGCGGCCGTGGAAATCGATGGCGATACCCACCTCGGGGCCCACCGCCTCGCGCGCCTCGCTTACGCGGGCCACGGCGTCATCGACCTTGGCGTGCGAATCGACGATCTGCAGTTCTGGGGTACCGTTCATCTTGAACGCGGTGAAACCCTGCGCGACCAGTGCCTTGGCACCCTCGCCGACATCCTGCGGGCGATCGCCGCCGGTCCAGGCGTACATGCGCATCCTGTCGCGCACCGCGCCGCCCAGCAATTGATGCACCGGCACACCGAGATCGCGGCCCTTGAGATCCCATAGCGCCTGATCGATACCGGCGATGGCGCTCATCAGGATCGGCCCGCCGCGATAGAAGCCGGCGCGGTAGAGCGTATTCCACAGATGCTCGATACGATGCGGATCCTGGCCGATCAGATAATCGGACAATTCATGCACCGCCGCCTCGACGGTCGCCGCACGGCCCTCGACCACCGGCTCGCCCCAGCCGTAGCAGCCCTCGTCGGTCTCGATCTTGAGAAACAGCCAGCGTGGCGGCACTTGCCAGGTCTTGAGTCGGGTAATTTTCATAGGTTTCCCTTATACCAACCACATGGCCAGGTTCGGATAGAACAGCAGCAGCGCCAGCACGCACAGTTGAATGGCGATGAACGGCAGCAGCGC
>NZ_CAMPKE010000028.1 GCF_946887195.1 uncultured Halomonas sp. | reverse complement strand
GAGAGACGTTATGCAAACCAACCTGATTTTTCTGCTGTTCTGCATCGTGCTGCTGGTGCTGGGATTGGCCGCCTTCTTCATGGCACGAGCCAAGGCCTCACGCACGCGTGCCGGCGGGGCAGCCATGTATGCCCAACCCGATCAGTATGCCTGGTTTTCGGTGCTGGCCACGGCAGGCCCGGCAATATTGGTAGGCGCACTTGGCGCCTTCGTGATGCTGTTGTTGGGCGCCGAGATCCCCACCGCGTATCTGTTGGCGGCGAGCCTTACGATCGCGGCTCTGGGCCTGGTGGTCGGGCTCATGCAGGTACGCCCCGATTTTCATGCCCGCCAGGCGATCGAGCGAGTGATTCGATGGATGCTGGCCGCCGCAGCAATGGTGTCGATCCTGACCACTTTCGGCATCCTGTTCTCGATTCTCTTCGAGGCGATCCGCTTCTTCCAGATGCAGAGCTTCTGGGATTTCATCACCGGCACCACCTGGGCGCCGGGCAATAGCTTTCTCGCTTCCGTGGGGCGGGCCGAAGAGGGCGCCAGTGCCGCTCAGTTCGGCTCGGTGCCGCTGTTCGTCGGTACGTTCATCATTACATTGATCGCCATGCTGGTGGCGATCCCGGTGGGCCTGCTGGCCGCCGTCTACATGGCCGAGTTCGCGCCGGCGAACATTCGTACCCTGGCCAAGCCGGTGCTCGAGGTGCTGGCGGGGATTCCCACGGTGGTCTATGGCTTCTTCGCCGCGATCACCGTGGCGCCACTGATCGTCGATATCGCCGATCTGCTGGGCGTGGAGGCGTCGTTCAACAACGCACTCGCCCCGGGCATCGTCATGGGCATCATGATCATTCCGTTCATCTCGTCATTGTCCGATGACGTGATCAATGCCGTTCCCGACAGCATGCGCGAAGGCTCGCTGGCGCTGGGTATGACCAGGAGCGAGACGATTAGGAACGTGGTGCTGCCGGCGGCGGCGCCGGGGATCATCTCGGCTTCGCTACTGGCGGTGTCGCGGGCGCTCGGCGAGACCATGATCGTGGTCATGGCGGCGGGCATGCGTCCCAACCTCACCGCCAACCCGCTGGAGGACATGACCACCGTGACGGTGCGCATCGTCGCCGCGTTGACCGGCGATCAGGAATTCGAGAGCGCCGAGACGCTGTCGGCCTTCGCGCTTGGCCTGGTGCTGTTCGCGGTAACGCTGACGCTGAACATGGTGTCGGTAATCATGATTCGCCGCTTCCGCGAAAAATATCGCGCCAACAACCTGTGACACGGGAGAGGTCATAACCACCCATGAGCCAATCCTTCGATGAAATCACCGCTCAGTTGAAGCGCCGGCACCGGAAATCGGCGCGCCTGAAGTGGCTATCCATGGGCGCGCTGATTCTTGCCGCGGCCTTTCTGGTCGTGTTTATCGCCGACATGCTGGTCAAGGGGCTGCCGGCGTTTCAGCAAGCGCAAATAAAGGTCGAAGTGACCTATAGCGAGCAGGCCAGTGAGATACCCCTGGCAGCGCTCGACGAAGACGTGCGCAACCTGGTCAGCCGTGGGTTTCTGCGTCTGATTCCTGGGCGCATGGAGCAGAATCCCGCCCTGTTGGGCACGTCTCCCGTGCAGTGGGTGCTGGCCGATGGCCAGGTGGATCAGTATCTCAAGGGCCACCATTCGAGTCTGAGCGCCAGCGAGCGGGCAACGGTCGATCGCCTGGCGGAGCAAGGGCGTGCCGAGCTCATGTTCAACACGTTCTTCTTTACCAATGGCGACTCCAAGCTGCCGGAGTATGCGGGTATTGCTGCCGCGGCACTGGGCACGGTATTGACGATGATCGTGACCATGCTGGCGAGCTTTCCGGTCGGTGTGATGACGGCGATCTACCTGGAGGAGTTCGCGCCGGACAATCGCTTTACCCAGATCATCGAGATCAACATCAACAATCTCGCGGCGGTGCCCTCGATTCTGTTCGGTCTGCTGGGCCTGGCGATCTACATCAACTTCTTCGGTGTGCCGCGCTCGTCGCCGTTGGTGGGTGGCCTGACCCTCGCTCTGGGCACCTTGCCGGTGATCATCATCGCCACCCGCACGGCGCTGCGTAGCGTACCGGATAGTATCCGCCAGGCGGCCTTCGCCGTCGGCTGCTCGCGCTGGCAAGTCGTCAAGGATCACGTACTGCCGCTATCGTTGCCGGGCATCCTGACCGGATCGATCATCGGCCTGGCCCAGGCCATGGGCGAGACGGCGCCGCTGATCATCGTCGGCATGGTCGCCTTCATTCCGGATATATCCGCATCGTTCAGCGATGCCGCGACAGTCATGCCGGCGCAGATATTCACCTGGGCGGCCGAGCCGGATCGCGCCTTCGTCGAGAAGACCGCCGGCGGTATTCTGGTGCTGCTCGCGGTGCTGATTACGCTCAATGCCAGTGCCGTCTGGCTGCGCAAGAAATTCGAACGTCGCTGGTAGCCCGGCGACTCGTCAACAGGACAAAGAGATGATCAACGAACAGATCTCCCAGCCGGACGTCAATGCTTCGGCGCAGCCCATTCGCGAACCCGGCCAGCCGGTGAGCAGCAATGAAAAGGCCAACCACGATTTGAGCATCCGCGTGCGCGATCTCAACCTGTGGTACGGGCACAACCAGGCGCTGAAGAACATCGATATCGATATCTACCAGAAGAACGTCACGGCACTGATCGGGCCTTCCGGCTGTGGCAAGTCGACGTTTCTGCGTTGTCTCAATCGCATGAACGACCTGATCAAGAGCGTGCGCATCGAGGGGCTGGTGGAAATGGATGGCCGCGACGTCAATGACGCACACATGGACGAGGTGGCGCTGCGCCGTCGGGTGGGCATGGTGTTCCAGAAGCCCAATCCGTTCCCCAAGTCGATCTACGAGAACATCGCCTACGCGCCGCGCATGCACGATCTGGTCAGCCGCCGAGCCGATCAGGACGAGCTGGTCGAACGTGCGTTACGCGATGCCGGGCTGTGGAACGAGGTCAAGGACAAGTTGCAGGAACCCGGCACCTCGTTATCGGGCGGCCAGCAGCAGCGCTTGTGCATCGCCCGCGCGATTGCCGTGAAACCCGATGTGATTCTGATGGACGAGCCGACCTCGGCGTTGGACCCGATCTCGACGGCGACCATCGAAGACCTGATGGACAAGCTCAAGCAGCAGTTCACCATCGTCACGGTGACCCACAACATGCAGCAGGCCGCACGCGTGGCCGACTACACGGCGTTTTTCCATCTTGGCGAGCTGATCGAATACAACGACACGCGAATGATGTTCTCCAATCCGCATACCAAGAAGGCCGAGGATTATATTACCGGTCGCTATGGCTAGGCCGTTATCGGCCACACAGAAAGGAGCGGGGGAACCATGGCCACTGGCGAGGCGCTGCACCAACGCGGCACGCCCGGCGAGGTATTCCGGGTTTTTCTCAAACTCGGGGTGACCTCGTTCGGTGGGCCGATTGCTCATCTTGGTTACTTTCGCGATGAGCTGGTCACTCGGCGACGCTGGATCGACGAGGCCGGTTATGCCGATCTCGTCGCGCTTTGCCAGTTTCTGCCCGGCCCGGCGAGCAGTCAGGTGGGCTTCGCGATGGGGATGTTACGGGGTGGCCTGAGCGGCGCCCTGTTGGCCTGGCTGGCCTTCACACTGCCTTCGGCACTGTTGCTGCTGCTTTTCGCCTACGGTGCCGATGCCTTCGCCGGGCCGCTGGGCCAGAGCATCATTCATGGCCTGAAGCTGGTTGCCGTGGCCGTCGTCGCGCAGGCGGTATGGGGCATGGCGCGTGCGCTCTGCCCCGATCGTCGACGCGCGGCGATCGCCATTGTCGCGGTACTGATCGTGACCTTCATCTCATCCTCACTGGGGCAAATTGCCGCCATCGTCGCCGGGGCGCTCGGTGGCTGGGTGGCGTGCCGGCAGGTAGAGGCGCCCTCGGCGAGCCGTCTGCGTTTTCGGTTATCGCGCCGTACCGGCGCCACCTCGTTGGGGCTGTTTTTGTTATTGCTGTTCGGTCTGCCACTCGCACTGGCGATTTGGCAGGCTTCGGCACTGGCGCTTTTCGAGGCGTTCTACCAGGCCGGTGCGCTGGTCTTCGGCGGCGGTCATGTGGTGCTGCCATTACTGGAAGCCAGCGTGGTCGACCCTGGCTGGGTTTCGCAGAATACCTTTCTGGCCGGCTACGGCGCGGCCCAGGCGGTGCCTGGGCCGCTGTTTACCTTTGCGTCCTATCTGGGTGCGGTGGCCGCGCCGATAGCCAATGGCCTGATTGGTGCGTGGGTTGCGCTGGTGGCGATCTTTCTGCCCGGCATGCTGTTACTGGTTGGCGTGCTGCCGTTCTGGAATCAGCTACGTCAGTATTCACTCGCCAAGGCGGTCATGGCCGGCACCAATGCCGCCGTGGTCGGCATTCTGGCGGCGGCCCTTTACGACCCGGTGTGGACCAGCGCCGTACTGGTGCCGGCCGATTTCGCCATCGCGCTGGTGGCTTTTGCGCTGCTTGTGGTCTGGAAGCTGCCACCCTGGCTGGTGGTGTTGGCCACCGTAGCCGGCAGTGTCGGCGTCGCTGCTGTGTGATCGATATTGCTTAACTTTAAACCAGCTTGGTCACGGTGCGCTCGGCAGGTGGGTGCCGAGCGCTGTCGAGCGACTTATTGCGATGAGATCGCCGGCAACCAGAGTGCAAGCGTGACTAGCGTGGCCAACAGCACCGGCGGGGTAATGACCAACCCGACCTTCATGTATTGCCCCCAACCGATTCGGTAACCCTTACCAGCCAGCACATGCAGCCAGAGTAGCGTGGCGAGGCTGCCAATCGGCGTGAACTTGGGCCCCAGATCGTTACCGATGACGTTGGCGTAGACCATGAGTTGCTGTGTCTGGCTCGATACCTGCGCCTGGTCGATGGCCAAGGCGCCTACCAGGGTCGATGGCATGTTGTTCATCAGCGAAGCCAGAATGGCGGAGGCAAAGCCCGTGCCGATGGTGGCCACGAAGTCGCCCTGGCGGCTCAGCCACACCAGGACGTCCGCCGTCCACGCCGTGAGCCAGGCATTGCCCAGTCCGTAGACCACCAGGTACATGCCCACGGAAAACAGCACGATCTGCCAGGGAGCGTTCTTCAGCACCTTCCTGAGCGAGACGACATGCACATGCCCAGGCGAAAACCAGCGCCCGGCGATGGCCATCAGGATGAGCGCCGCCGTGCCCATGATGAAGGTGAATGGAATCTCCCATTGAGAGGTCACGAACAGGGCTATCAACAGGACGATCAGCAGCGGAAAGGCCGCCCGGAAGACGTGATGATCGCGTATGGCCGTTGCCGGCGCCTCCAGCCGCTCGACGTCATAATGCTGAGGTATCTGCTTGCGGAAATACACTCCGAGGACCAGCAAGGTGGCGGCCAGCGACACCAGGTCGACCGGCACCATCACCTGGGCGTAACGGCTGAAGCCAATCTCGAAGTAGTTGGCGCTGACAATATTCACCAGATTCGAGATCACCAGCGGCAGGCTGGTCGAATCGGCCACGAAGCCCGTCGCGATGATAAACGCCAGCGCCGCAGCGGGGCTGAACTCCAGCCGGGCCAGGATGGCCACCACGATAGGCGTCAACAGCAGCGCCGCGCCATCGTTGGCGAACACGGCGGCAATCAGTGCACCTAGTATGACGATCAGCGGGAACAACAAGCGCCCCCGTCCATTGCCCCATCGGGCGATATGCAGGGCGGCCCAGGCAAAGAAACCGGCCTCGTCCAGGATCAAGGAAATGATGATCAACGCCACGAAGGTGAAGGTGGCATCCCAGACGATATGCCAGACGACAGCCACGTCACCCCAATTGACGACCCCCGTCAACAAGGCCACCGCAGCGCCACCCAAGGCGCTCCAACCAATCCCGAGCCCCTTCGGCTGCCAGATGACGAGTATCAGTGTGACCAGAAAGATCGCAGAGGCCAGCATGTATACAGTTCCCTATTAATGCGTTTGCTGATTGACGCGCCGGGAAACGGCCTCGGCGCTCTCGACGCGCTCCGAATAGCGATCGGTCAGATACGCCGAACGGCCCCGTGTCAGCAATGTGAACTTCACTAGCTCTTCGCAGACATCGACGATACGCAGGTAGAGCGGAGACAGCCGCATCCGCCCGGCGTCATCGAACTCGTTGAAGACCTTGGGTACCGAGGACTGGTTAGGGATGGTCAGCATGCGCATCCAACGCCCGAGAATGCGAAGCTGATTGACGGCATTGAAGCTCTGGCTGCCACCGGAAACTTGCATGATTGCCAGCGTCTTGCCCTGGGTCGGACGCACACCGCCGAGTGCCAGGGGAATCCAATCGATCTGAGTTTTCATGATGCCGGTCATGGCGCCGTGTCGCTCGGGACTGACCCACACCATGCCCTCGCTCCACTCGGCCAGTTCGCGCAGTTCCTGCACCTTCGCGTGGCTGGCTTCGGCATCATCCGGCAACGGCAATCCGGAGGGATTGAACATGCGCACTTCACAGCCGTACCAGCGCAGCAAGCGTCCGGCTTCTTCCGACACGAGGCGCGAGTAGGATCGCTCCCGCAGCGAACCGTACAGCACCAGGATACGTGGCGGGTGCCGGGGCTGGCCTGGGCCGACCAAGGTGTCGACATCGATGGGATGCAAACGCTCGGGGTCAATGTTGGGTAGCTGACCCATAGTCACGGCGCGGTCCCTGCGAGGCGTACGATCGCACCATCTTCCTTGGTGAACTCGACCACCGGATGCGCCAGGAGGGGGAGCACCGTCTCGGAGGGCCGGCACAGGCGCGTGCCCTTATCGGTTATCACGATGGGGCGGTTGATCAGGATAGGCTGGGACAACATGGCATCGATCAATTGGTCGTCGCTGAGTTCCGGGTCATCCAGGCCCAACTCGTCGTAGGGAGTCCCTTTGCGGCGCAATAGCTCGCGGGGAGCCATGTCCATGGCCGACAGTAACTCGACCAGCGCTTCTCGCGAGGGCGGGGTTTTCAGGTATTCGATGACCTGCGGTTCTTCCCCGGATTGGCGCATCATCGCCAGGGTATTGCGCGACGTGCCGCAGTCGGGGTTGTGATAGATCACGCTGATCATCGAGGATCTTCCTCTTCAGTTGGGCAGCAGGGGCGCAGTTCCTGCAGGAGGGGCTCGCACAGATTGGGATGCCCCGCGCAGCAGTCGCGGACCAAAAAACTCACCGTTTCGCGAATACGCCCCAGGTTGGCGCGATAGATCACCGAGCGGCTATGCCGCCGTGAAGCGACCAGGCCGGCTCGTGACAGAATCCCCAGATGCGTTGACATCGTGTTATGAGGTATCTCCAGCAGGCGCGCGATCTCACCCGCTGGCAGACCCTCCGGCTCATGGCGCACCAGTAGCCGGAAGGTCTCCAAGCGAGTCGATTGGGAAAGTGCAGCGAACGCTTCGATAGCCGTTATATTGTCCATATGTCCAGAATTGCAGACATGATAAAGAAATGCAAATTCGAGATTGCTCGTAACATAAGTCTGGCATATTTCGCCTTTATAAAGGCTGGTTCAGGGCAGCACGATTGATGCGCGAAGCGTGAAACCGATAACTAAGCTAGACAAGGAAGCCGATATCCATGCCAGACTCAAGAGCGCTCCCTCATGACGGTACGCCCGACGAAGTGTTCCTGGTGTTTCTCAAACTCGGCGTGACGTCATTTGGTGGCCCCATTGCGCACCTGGTCTACTTTCGCGATGAACTGGTCACCCGGCGGCGCTGGACCCGATCTCCATGCGACCATCGAAGATCTGATGGATAAGCTCAAGCAGCAGTTAACCATCGTCACGGTGACCCACAATATGCAGCAGGCCGCACGCGTGGCCGACTACACGGCGTTTTTCCATCTTGACGAACTGATCGAATACAACGACACGCGCATGATGTTTTCCAACCCGCACACCAAGAAGGCCGAGGATTATATCACCGGGCGTTATGGCTGATCTCGCCGGTTTATGAATTGACTGTCTGTTCATCCTCGCGTTTCACTATCTTGTGACGCTCTTCGCTGCTACCCAGTTTCCAGTAGCTGGAGATATACAGGCAGGTTTTATCGAGGCCACGTTCATTGCGGAAATACCCGCGAAGCTTGCGCATGCCGGAAAATTCGCAGGCGGCCCAGACCGAGGGCCGACCGGCTGGCCAGTCTAGCGTCTTGACGGCATTAAAGAGGGTATTGCTGTCGTGCCCCGGGTGCGGATTGATAACCCAATGCACGCTTAGGCCCTTCGGTGCCTCCAGCGCTTGGATGTCGGCCTCTCCGACAACCTCGATCACGGCGTGGCCCCGGGCGTGCGCCGGTAGGCTCTCTATATTCACGCCGATCGCGGGCAGGGCGGTCATGTCACCGACGATCAGGAACCAGTCCGCCTCGGGGTCGAGCATCTTCTTGGGACCGGGGCCACCGACCATGATCGAATCGCCGGGCTGCGCGTCGATGGCCCAATTCGCGGCCGGACCACCATCCGCATGGATAGCGAAGTCGATGTCGATTTCATGATCGCGCTGGGCACGCACAGTGTAAGTGCGCGTTATCGGCCGCTCGTCGCCAGGGTGCGGGAACATCAGCTTGACATAGGCACTGGCTTGGTCGGGTGGAAACGACGCCATGCCATCACCCCCCAGCGTGATACGCAGCATATTGGGGGTCAGCGTGGTTTTTCGTACTACGGCGAGTGTTCGAGGCGCGGGTCTGTTCATTGCGCTATGCCTCTCTAATTCAATGGGTCAGATTCGCCGCCATGAGCCTGGCAAGCTTAACGAAGTGCTCGATTTCATCCGGGGCGAGACCTTTGACCATGCGGGTGGCAGCCGTGCTTTCGACGGCACGTAGTTGAGTCACGAGGTGCTCGCCGTCAACGGTCAGGCGCAGGATCTGGCTTCGGCGGTCATCGGGATGTGGCTGTTTTGCGATCAGGCCGGCATCGAGAAGATCCTTGATCAAGCGGGTGATCTGCGCCTTGTCGCGATGGGTGCGTGAGGCGATGGCCTGAGCGGTGCAGTCGGGGATGCGCTGCACGCCTTTCAGCGTGCGCATGTGCGACATGGTGAGGGCCATGTCTGCTTCCCGATAGGCTTGGCGCAACGCACGCTTGTAGGCGTGCAGCAGTTGATGCAGGGACTCGGATAGAGAGGCGTCGGACATCGTGGCTTGTGACTTAAGTTGATTAAGTCAACTATGTTGCCGTAAGGTAGTTGTTAATGTCAACTAAAAAGAGAGATTGACGGGCCCAGGGAACCCTCGCGCCAAGGGTAGGCAGGCATTCATGTTTTCTGTCTGTGTCGTGAAGTCGCCTACGGGCAACTGGGGAAGCGTTGCACGTTGAGGACGCCTCGTGTCTCCACAAGGCGCCTGTGTGTGTATCGATTGACCGGGGGTCAGTCGAGCAACTCGACGGCAATCGCGGTAGCCTCGCCGCCACCGATGCACAGGCTGGCGATGCCGCGCTTGCCGCCACGCTGGCGCAGCGCATTGAGCAGGGTGACGATGATCCGCGAGCCGGTGGAGCCGACCGGATGCCCCTGGGCGCAGGCGCCGCCGAACACGTTGACCTTGTCGTGGGGGATGGCGTGGTCGTCCATGGCCATCAGTGTGACCACGGCGAATGCCTCGTTGATTTCGAACAGGTCGACGTCGTCGACCGTCCAGTCGAGGCGATCCAGCAGTTTGCCGATGGCACCGACCGGGGCGATGGTGAATTCGCTGGGGTGCTGCGAATGCGTGCTGTGACCGAGGATGCGCGCCACCGGTTTGATGCCATGCGCATCGGCGGCGGCCTGGCTTGCCACGATCAGTGCCGAGGCGCCGTCGGAGATCGAACTGGCGTTGGCGGCGGTGATGGTACCGTCCTTGGCGAAGGCGGGGCGCAGCGTACGGATCTTGTCGAGCCGTGCCGAGAACGGCTGCTCGTCGCGGTCGACGATCTGCTCGCCCTGGCGGGTCTTGACGGTCACCGGGGCCAGTTCGCCGGCCAGGTCGCCTTTTTCATGAGCGGCCATGGCACGTTCCAGCGAGGCGATGGCGAAATCGTCCATGCGCTCGCGGGAGTAGCCGCGCTCGTCGGCGATCTGCTGCGCGAAGACCCCCATCAACTTGCCGGTTTCGGCATCCTCGAGGCCATCGTAGAACATATGATCCTTGAGCTCGCCATGCCCAAGCCGGTAGCCACCGCGTGCCTTGGTCAGTATGTGCGGGGCGTTGGACATCGACTCCATGCCGCCGGCGAGCAGCAATTCGCCACTCCCGGCGCGGATCAGATCGTGGGCGAGCATGGTGGCTTTCATGCCGGAGCCGCACAGCTTGTTGATGGTGGTCGCGCCGATACCATCCGGAATGCCGGCCTGACGCATGGCCTGGCGGCCCGGACCCTGTTTGACGCCACCGGGCAGCACGCAGCCGAGAATGCCTTCGTCGAGCTCATCGGCGGCAATGCCGGCACGCTCGATGGCGGCGCGAATGGCGACGGCGCATAGCTCCGGCGCGGTGAGGCTCGACAGACTGCCGAGCATGCCACCCATTGGCGTGCGCGCGCCGGAAAGGATGACGACATCGGAAGGCGAGGGCATGGCGGTCTCCTGAGGGCTGTTCGTAAGAGAAAGGTAGGCTGGTATTTGGACCGAGCGCTTGACTGAGAGGTTTCATTGACCACGGCTAGGCACTGTGGTTTGCTCGACTCAAACCAAGCAAGCGCTAGTGTTAATGCGATGACTGTAGTGAACGTGTCCCCCCGCCGCAAGCAATTGATCGGCGTCGCCGCTCGTCTTTTCGTCGATGAGGGGTTCGATCGCACCACGGTGCGCATGCTGGCGCTGGAAATGGGCATCAAGTCGGGCAGTTTGTTTCATCATTTTCGCGACAAGCAGGAAATCCTCTGCGCGGTGATCGAGGAGGGCATGCATAATGCCCTGGCGATTGCGCGAGTCGCCCTGGTCGAGGCGGGCTGTTCGCCTCAGGCACGGCTCGATGCCATGGCCCGTGCTCATCTCGAGACACTGCTCACCGACCGTAACGCGCATGTGGTCGCTCTCTACGAGTGGCGGCGCCTGGATGACGATTCGCGAGCGCACCTGGTGCATCTGCGCGATGCTTACGAGGCGCTGTGGCAGCAGGTCATCGACGAGGCGTTGGAAGCGGGACTGATTCGCGGCGACAAGTTTCTGGTGCGGCGTTTCGTGCTCGGCGCCTTGAACTGGACGGTGCGCTGGTACGACCCCGACGGGCCGCGCTCGCCGGAGGCACTGGCCAGGGAACTGGTCGCCATGATCACGCCGCCTGAAGAAGATATCTAGCCCCGCGCTATCCGCTGCCAAGGTTGGCTGCGACCTTTGTCTCGGCCATGTTGTCTTGTGTCTGGGTCGGCCAATGTCTACGGTAACCAAAGTGCTTGATCGACGCTTTGGCTGAAACCAAAGTTGACGTTTACGTTAACGATAATATCGAGAGGCAGACAATGACAACAATGCCCCAGGATTACCCGACCTATCTGGCCGATTTCTCGCTGGAACAGGTTCTGGCCCGGCTCGACGATCATCACGATGGGCGACTGAACGCCTTCGAGGCCTGCTGTGGTCGTCATCTGCGTAACGGCCATGGCTCACGTATCGCACTGGTGCATGAGAGTGGCGAAGGCCGCGTGACACGGCTCAGCTACGCCGACCTGGAAGCCGCCAGCGCACGCCTGGCCGGCTGGTTTCGGGAGCAGGGGCTGGGCTCCGGCGATCGGATTGCCTGCATGCTGCCGCGCACGCCCGAATTGATGGTGGCGATACTCGCCTCCTGGCGCATCGGTGCCGTTTACCAGCCGCTGTTCACCGCCTTTGGCAGCGACGCCGTGGACTTTCGCCTGGCGCGCGCCGATGCCAGGCTATTGATCACTGATCTTGCCAACCGTCACAAGTTCGATGGCTTGAGCCAGTGCCCGCCGGTGCTGTGTGTCGGTGAAGGCGATGAGCGCCATACCGGCGACATCGATTGGGCCACGGCGGCAGGGCACGCGCCGATCGAGACGCCGCCGCCACGCCTCGATCCGAGCGCGGCGTTCCTGCAGATGTTCACCTCGGGCACCGTGGGCAAACCCAAGGGCGTTGCCGTGTCGTTGGCCGCGCTGCCCGCCTTCGCCTTGTACATGGAGTTGGCCATCGATCTGCGCGTCGAGGATCGTTTCTGGAACATGGCCGATCCGGGCTGGGCCTATGGCCTCTATTACGCGATTACCGGACCGCTGCTGCTGGGTGCGACCACTTACTTCTGCGAGGCGGCCTTCTCCGCCCAGGGCGCGTTGGATTTCATGGTGCGCCATGAGATTACCAACTTCGCCGCCGCACCGACCGCTTATCGGCTGATGAAGGCCTCAGGACTGTTCGACGGTGCCGCCGGGCGGCTCTCGCTACGCGCGGCCAGCTCCGCCGGCGAGCCGCTGAATACCGAAGTGGTGGGCTGGGTCGAGCGCGCATTGGGCTGTTCGGTGATGGATCATTACGGCCAGACCGAAACCGGCATGACCTGCTGCAACCATCATGCGCTCGAGCATGCCAAACCCGTTGGCGGCATGGGCATGCCCATGCCGGGTTACCGGCTCGCCGTGCTCGATGCCGAGTACAACGAGCTTCCCGATGGCGAGCCCGGTGTATTGGGTGTGGATATCGCCGCTTCGCCGGTACATTTCTTCGCTGGCTATACCTGGCAGGAGAAGGAGCCCTTCGCCAATGGCTACTACCTGACCGGCGATGTGGTCGTTCGCGAAGCCGATGGCACCTTCTGCTTCGCCGGTCGCAACGACGACATCATCACCACAGCCGGCTATCGCGTCGGGCCGACCGATGTCGAGAACACCGTAATGACGCACCCGGCGGTGGCCGAGTCGGCGGCGGTGGGCAAGCCCGACGAGATTCGCGGTGAAGTGATCAAATCCTATGTGGTACTGCGCGACGGCTTCGAAGCGAATGACGCTCTGGCCGAGGAGATTCGCCAGCGCGTGCGCGAGCGTTTGTCGTCGCATGCCTACCCGCGCGAAATCGAATTCGTCGCTACCCTTCCCAAGACTCCCAGCGGCAAGATCCAGCGCTTCAAACTGCGCGCCCAGGCCGCTGGCGAAACGGAGACACCTTGATGCAACTGCAAGATCGTACCTTTCTGATCACCGGTGCCGCCTCGGGGCTGGGGGCGGCCAGCGCCGAGCGCCTGGTCGCCGGTGGCGCCAACGTGGTGCTATGCGATGTGAACGAAGCCATCGATCGGCTTGCCGCGCGACTGGGTGACGCTGCCGTGGCTTGCCGGGGCGACGTCACGAGTGCTGATGACATGCAGGCGGCGGTGAATCGCGCCGTGGATAGCGGTGGGCTGCATGGCGTGGTGCACTGCGCCGGTGTGGTCAGCGTGGCCAAGCTGCTCGATCGTGAGGGCAATCCCGCCGATCTCGATGCCTTTCGCCGCACGATCGATATCAATCTGACCGGTACCTTCAATGTGTTGCGCTTGAGCGCGGCGGCAATGGTGAAGAATCCGCCCGAGGGTGAAGACGGCGAGCGCGGGGTCATCGTCGATACCGCATCCATCGCGGCCTTCGATGGCCAGGTGGGGCAGGCCGCCTATAGCGCCTCCAAGGCCGGCGTAGCCGGCATGACACTGCCGTTGGCGCGTGAGCTGTCGCGTCACGGCATTCGTGTGATGACCATCGCACCCGGTGTCTTCGAAACGCCGATGATGAGTGGCATTCCCGACGATGCGGTGGCCGCGCTGTCGGCGGCAGTGCCGTTTCCCAAACGACTGGGGCGGGCAGCGGAATTCGCTGCGCTGGCCGAGCAGATCGTCACCAACGTCATGCTCAATGGCGAGGTGATAAGACTCGATGGCGGTATCCGCATGCAATAAGAGCCGTCTGCAACTGTCTGCGCTCGACCATGCGGTGTTAAAAATCATCTCAAAGTGCTCATTTACCATTCGTAAACTCCGCCTTTGCGTTGATTTTCGCCTAGCCTGATCGTCGCTCGACGACGTTGCGAACGACTCTTGGCATTCTATTTTCAAACGAACGCTTGACTCGACCTCCCCCTCTGGCCTAATTTCAAACGAATGTTTGAAGCGGCGCCGAGCGCCGCTCATGGTGCCAATCAGGAGAGTTCGAGATGCCCGACTATCAGGCTCCGCTGCGCGATCTGCGCTTCGTGATGGATGAACTGCTGGATTACCCCGGCCATTACGCGCGCCTTGCCAACGGCGACGATGCCTCGCCGGATATCGTGGCGGCGATTCTCGAGGAGGGTGGCCGTTTCGCTCGCGAGGTGCTCCTGCCGCTCAACCAGAGCGGCGATCGCGAGGGTTGCCTGCTGGAGGGCGGCGAGGTCAAGGCGCCCCAGGGCTTCAAGCAGGCCTACGCCCAGTACGTCGAGGGCGGCTGGCCGAGCCTGTCCGCCGAGCCCGAACATGGTGGCCAGGGGCTGCCGGCATCCTTGGGCATGGCACTCTCCGAGATGATCTGTGCCAGCAACCTGGCCTGGGGCATGTATCCGGGGCTGTCGCATGGCGCGGCCGATGCATTGCGCCATCATGGCAGCGACGAGCAGCGCGGCACTTATCTGACCAAGCTGGTCGAGGGCGTGTGGACCGGCACCATGTGCCTGACCGAACCGCACTGCGGTACCGATCTCGGCCTGATCAAGACCCGCGCCGAGCCTGCTGGCGATGGCGCCTTTCGCGTCAGCGGCACCAAGATATTCATTTCCGCCGGTGAGCACGATCTCGCCGAGAACATCGTCCACCTGGTGCTGGCCAAACTGCCCGATGCACCCGAGGGTTCGCGTGGCATCTCGCTGTTCGTGGTGCCAAAGTTCCTACCCGATGCCGAGGGCAATCCCGGTGAGCGCAACGGCGTGAGCTGTGGCTCGCTGGAACACAAGATGGGCATCCACGGCAATGCCACCTGCGTGATGAACTTCGATGGCGCCCGGGGCTTTCTGGTCGGGCCGCCCAACAAGGGCCTGGCGTGCATGTTCACGATGATGAACGTGGCGCGCATCGGCGTGGGTATCCAAGGCTTGGGGCTGATGGAGGCGAGTTTCCAGAACGCGCTGGCCTATGCTCGCGACCGCTTGCAGATGCGCGCGCTGTCTGGTCCCAAGGCCGCCGACAAGCCGGCGGACCCGATCGTCGTTCACCCGGACGTGCGGCGTATGCTGTTGACGCAGAAGGCGCTGGCCGAAGGTGGGCGCATGCTGGTGATGTATGCCGCGCAACTGGTCGACATCACCGAGCAGGGGGAAGACGTCGCCGAGCGTGAGCGCGCCGAGACGCTATTGGGGCTGCTGACGCCGATCATCAAGGCGTTTCTCACCGAGTTGGGGTTCGAGGCGACCAATGAGGGCGTGCAGGTATTCGGTGGTCACGGTTTCATCCAGGAATGGGGTATGGAGCAGTTCGTGCGCGATGCTCGCATCACTCGGCTCTATGAAGGTACCACCGGCATTCAAGCGCTCGACCTGCTGGGCCGTAAGATATTGATGAGCCAAGGCGAGACGCTCAAGGTCTTCACCAAGGAGATTTACAAATTCTGCCAGGGCCAGGCCGATAACGCCGAACTCAAGGAGTTCATCGAGCCGCTGGCCACGCTCAACGCCGAGTGGGGCGAACTGACCATGAGCGTGGGCATGAAGGCCATGCAAGATCGCGAGGAGGTCGGCGCAGCGAGTGTCGATTATCTGCTCTATTCAGGCTATGTGACCCTGGCTTATCTCTGGGCGCGTGCGGCACATACCGCCCAGCAGGCGTTGGCAACCGGTACCGGCGAACCGGCTTTCTATCGTGCCAAGCAGGATACCGCGCGCTTCTATTTCCAGCGCCTGTTGCCACGCACCCAGGCCCATGCACAGATGATTCGGGCCGGTGGCGCTTCGCTGATGGCCATATCCGCGGAGGACTTTGGACTGGGTTTTGAAATCTGATTTTCGCGGCTCTCTCGGTCAGGCGCTCTGACCCTTTTACCGGCGGGCTTAGCCCGCCTTTTTTATTGCCTGAATAATTGTTTCGGGGGAGTTGCAGCGTCATCATGGAGAAAATATGCGTTGCCAGGAAAGGCTGACATGGATATCGAAGTCGATAAGGAAAAGCGCCATATTCCGCTCAATCTGACCATGTCGCTAGCGGCATTGGTGGTGATTATCGGTGGCATGAAGTTGGGGGCTAGCCTGCTGGTACCGCTGATTCTTTCGCTGTTTATCGCCGTGCTGTGTACCGCACCGGTGCAGTGGCTGTATCGCCACGGCATAGGGCGCGGCGTGGCGGTAATCATCACGCTATTGATTCTTGGCATATTGGTGCTGCTGCTGGGAACGCTGCTGGCTGGCAGTATTGCGGCCTTCATGGAGGTACTGCCTGACCTGGAGGATCAACTGCTGGCGCAGTATTACGCACTGCTGAGCTGGGCGCCGCAGCTTGGCGGTTATCTGCAGCCTGCCAGTATCTCCGGTTGGCTGGATATCTCGACGTTCTCGCAATTCATGCCGATGCTGCTCGAGAGTATCGGTACCTTGCTGTCGCAAAGTTTGCTAATTCTACTGCTGGTCAGTTTCATGCTTTTCGAGACGCTCGGCTTCCGTGACAAGGTTTCGGAGGCATTGCTCGACCCGGCACCTAGCCTGAGGCGCTTCACGGAGTTCAGTTACAACCTCAAGCGCTACCTGGCGGTCAAGACGCTGATCAGTCTGGTCTCGGGAGTGCTGGTTTACCTGGCTTGTTTGCTGATCGGCGTTGGCTTCCCGCTGCTATGGGCAACGCTGGCCTTCTGTCTAAACTATATTCCCAACATCGGCTCGGTGCTGGCGGCGATTCCCGCAGTCTTGATGGCATTGGTGATGCCGGAAGGCGGGCTGTGGGAAGCGGGCTTGCTGACCGTGGCCTATCTGATCATCAACTTCGCCATGGGTAACATGATCGAGCCGCGCGTCATGGGGCATACGCTGGGCTTGTCGACACTGGCGGCGTTTCTTTCGCTGGTGGTGTGGGGCTGGATTCTTGGGCCGGTGGGCATGCTGCTCTCGGTGCCGTTGACCATGACCCTGAAAATCGCTCTCAACAGTCATCCCGATACACGCTGGCTGGCGCGCATGATGGGTGGCCGCAGTGAATCGGGTAGGAAGGAAAATGAGCAGATAGAGCCGGAACGCCCCGTCGAGTGACGAGGCGCCGAACGGGTTTCAGCCGTTCTGTTCGATGAACTGAGTCAGTTGCGACTTGGATTGCGCACCGACCAGGGACGCGACCTTGGCGCCCGACTTGAACAGCATGACGGTGGGAACGCCACGTACGCCATGCTCGGCAGCGATCTCCGGGGCATCGTCGACATTGACGCTGACGACCTTGATGTTGTCGGCCCTCTCATCGGCGACTTCATCGACCACCGGTGCCATCATCTTGCAAGGGCCGCACCAGGGAGCCCAGAACTTCAGCAGAACCGGCTTGTCGGCTTTGAGAACTTCCTGTTCGAAGTTGGCCGTGGTGACATCGACATTGTTAGCCATGTGAATCTCCAAAATTGCTGAGCGCTTGTCTGTAGCGTGCTTGTCTCTAGCATGCTTGTCCATAACGTAGTCGGCTGATGGTAGCGTTCGCCTGTCTAGCTGGCAAATGACGTTGCTTGAATGTAGCGATAGTGCCTTCCTATTGAGAACCGTTGCGTCATCGCCTTGCTGCCATCTGTTGAGCCGTCTATGATGCCTTTTATATTCGATTAAGTAATCGGTTTAAAGAATTTTTATTTCCTAAAAGCATTAACCCTGGGTAATGGTTGCTCCGCCATATACCCTCTTGGCGGGAGTCACGTGCGGTATGAAGCTCCAACAATTAAGATATATCTGGGAAGTCACTCATCACAACCTGAATGTCTCGGCGACGGCGCAGAGCCTATTCACCTCTCAGCCGGGGATCTCCAAGCAGATTCGCCTGCTGGAGGATGAGCTTGGGGTCGAGATATTCGCACGCAGCGGCAAGCATCTGACCCGGGTCACACCGGCGGGGCAATCGATCGTCGATCTGGCGGGCCAAGTGTTGCGTACCGTCGACAATATCAAGCAGGTCGCCCAGGAGCATAGTGACGAGCGGCGCGGCAGCTTGTCCATCGCGACCACGCATACCCAGGCGCGTTATGCCTTGCCGCCGCTGATCAGCGAATTCACGCGCAAGTATCCCGATGTGGCACTGCACATGCAGCAGGGTACCCCTAAGCAGATAGCCCAGATGGTCAGCGAAGGCCAGGCCGATTTCGCGATTTGTACCGAAGCGCTGGAATTATTCAACGACCTGGTACTGTTGCCATGCTATCGCTGGAATCGCTGTGTGCTGGTCCCCGAGGATCACCCTCTGGCCAAACTCGGCGATTTGACGCTGGAACGTCTGGCGCAGTATCCCCTGGTGACTTACGTATTCGGCTTTACCGGTCGCTCGCAGCTCGACGATGCCTTTCGTGGCAAGGGATTGACGCCCAATGTGGTGCTGACCGCAGCGGATGCCGACGTCATCAAGACCTATGTACGCCTGGGCATGGGCGTGGGTATCGTCGCGCACATGGCTATCGATCCGCAAGCCGATAGCGATCTCGTTCCGCTCGATGCCAGCCACCTGTTCGAAAGCTCGACCACCAAGATCGGCATTCGTCGCGGTACCTTCATGCGCAACTATATGTACGACTTCGTACAGCGCTTCGCGCCCCATCTCGATCGCGATATCGTCGACGCGGCGCTAGCGGCGGGGCCACGTCACGAGCACGAATTGTTCGAGAGTGTCGATTTGCCGGTACGCTAGGCAGGCCATCGCTTACGAAAACGCCCCGTCGATATGTTCGGCGGGGCGCTCATGTTGCCTGCCATGATTATCAGTGCTGCAGATGCAACCCACACTCGCGCTTGTCTTCGACCTTGGTGGGGTCGAAGTAATCGAAGTTGTTGGGCAAATCGTGTTTCAGCAGATATTGATACATATCCTTGGCCGTCCAATGCAGCACGGGCGCGACCTTGATCAGGCCATTGGCGTTGATCGAGACCGGCTGCATCTGCGCGCGCTGAGCGGTATCTTCACTGCGTAGCGCGGTAAACCAGACGTCGGGCGCCGTTTCATGCAAGGCCCGTTGGAAAGGCTCGAGCTTGACCTCTTCGGTAAAAGCCGTATGGCGCGGGTCGTCGATCGACGGCGTGGGGCCTTCGAGTGCCTCGCGATGCGCGCGTGAACGCCGCGGATGATAGACGGTCAGGTTCAGCGACAGGCGCTTGGCGATATCGTCGGCGAAACGGTAGGTCGCATCGGTGTTGTAGCCGGAATCCATCCACACGATGGGAATATCCGGCCGTACTTGCGTCACCATATGCAGGATCACCGCCTCGAAAGGGCGAAAGTTGGTCGTGCAGATAGCGCGTTTGCCGAGGTCAAGAGCCCAGCGAGTCAGCGCTTGCGGATCGTCGCCGAGTTGCCGGTTGATCGCATCGATATTCAGGTCCATGGGGCCCTCCCGGAATCGAATGAGAGACGGTGTCTCTCGATAATGTCGATACCCTAGCAAAGCGTGGGGCCTTCTCCCCAATACTGTTTGGTTCGATCCTTATATAACAGGACTATCAGTACGCCTCGCTGTCTTAGTAACTTCGGTGCTATGAAGCGCTAAGAGCCCAGCCGTCGGGTCGCGGCCAGGGGCGTGATGCGGGGCGGCTCGTCGTCAGGCCAATGCACGTGCGCTTCGATGGCATAGACGTCGCGCAGGCGCGCCGGGGTGAGCACGCTGCCAGGGGAGCCATGGGCGACGCTGCGTCCTTCCTGCAACATCCACAGATGAGCGGCGAAGCGTGCGGCCAGGCCAAGATCGTGAATCGCCATGACTACGATCATCTCGCGCTCGCGCGCCAGACGCGATAGCCATTCGAGCACTTGCAACTGGTGATGCAGATCGAGCGCGCTGGTCGGTTCATCCAGCAGAAGCAGGCGCGGTTCGCGAATCATCGCCTGGGCGATTGCCACACGCTGGCGCTGACCGCCTGAGAGCGTAGCCAATTCACGCTCGGCCATTTCCTCCAACTCCAGTGCGCGCAGGGTATCGCGTACGTCGTACAGGCCTTTTCGACCACGCTCGCCGGTTCGCGTGCGTTGCGCCAGCAGGACCGCTTCGAACACCGTGAGCAGGGTTCGCGAGCCGAGTTCCTGGGGCAGGTAATAAAGTTGCTGCGCACGTGTTGCGAACGACATATTTGCGAGCGAGACGTCATCGAGAAGGATGTCGCCCGTGGCGCGCTCGAGTCCGGCGATGCTCTTGAGCAACGTCGATTTGCCGGCGCCGTTGGGGCCGATCAACGCGGTAATCTCACCGGGTCGCGCCTCGAAGCCATCGATCCGGTGCAGGATCGGCTGGTTACCCAACCGGCAGTCCAGACCCGCGATGCGCAGGCTCATCCCCACACCTCGCGGCGACTGCGCAAAATCAGCGAGACGAAGAAGGGCAGGCCGATCAGCGCGGTAATGATGCCGACGGGAAACAGGATGCCGGGAATCAGCGTTTTCGACACGATCGAGGTCAGCGACATGATCAACGCGCCGCACAGTCCCGCCATGGGCAGAAAGAGGCGCTGATCCTCCCCGACGAGCAGCCGGGCGATATGCGGGCCGACCAGACCGACGAAGCCGATGGTGCCGACGAAAGCCACCGCGGTGGCGGCAAGCAGCGAGCAACACACCAGGACCGTCAAGCGTAGGCGGCCGACATTGACACCCAGCGCCCTGGCGTGAATGTCGCCCAGGCGCAGGGCCGTCAAACGCCAGTTGGCGCGCACGAACACTGGTATGCAGATCGCCAGCGTCAGCGCTATCAATCCGACCTTGCTCCAACTGGCTTTGGCCAGGCTGCCCAGCGACCAGAACATGAGCTGCTGCAAGGCCTGTGGCGAAGCCAGGTATTGCATCAGCCCGAGCAGGGCATTGAAGAAAAACATGATGGCGATGCCCATCAGCACCATGCTCTGCACGCTTACGCCGCGCAGCCGACTGACGCCCCAGATCGCCAACGAGGCCACCATCGCCAGCACGAATGCATTGCCGGTCACCAGCAGGCCGCCGGCAACCGGTATGACCCCAAGGCCGAGGACGATCGCCAGCGCCGCACCGAAACTTGCCGCCGATGACACGCCGAGCGTGAAAGGATCGGCGAGTGGATTGTCGAGGATGGTCTGCATCTCGGCACCGGCCAGGGCCAGGCTGGCGCCGACCAGCAGGGCCATCGTCGCCACGGGCAGGCGGATCTCCCAGACCACGACGCCGAGTAGCGCCGATGAGTCGCCTGGGTTCAGCAACGCCCCGACGATATCGCCAAGCGGGTAGTTGCTGGGGCCGGTGGCGATGTCACCGATGAAGGAAGCCAACGCCAGCATGGCCACGGCGATGAGTAACGCAAGATGCCGCCGACGGCGCGCCAGGTAGCGTTCGACGCTATCGTCGGATGAATGCGCGGCGGCGCAGCTCTCGTTGGTCGCATCATGTCCCGCTATCATTGAGGCGCTCGTAGGGTTGCGATCGTGACGCCGGCTCAGCCGGCAGGTCCTGGGTCGGTCAAGGCTTCCATCAGATGGCTGATCTTGTCCAGCGTTTCGCGGTATTCGGCCTGCTCCTCGGAATCCGCGACCAGGCCGCCGCCGCCCCATAAATGCAGCTGACCGTTATCGGCCACGGCGGTGCGAATGGCGATCGACGTATCCATGTGCCCGCGCACATCGACATAACCCAGGCTACCGCAATAAACGCTGCGCCGGCTGGGCTCCAACTCATCGATGATCTGCATGGCGCGCACCTTGGGCGCGCCGGTGATCGAGCCACCGGGGAAAGCCGCGGCCAGCAGATCCAGCGGTGAATGCCCAGCGCTCAACTCACCGGTGACCACGCTGACGAGATGATGCACGTTGGCATAGCTCTCCAGCCCGCAGAGCTGCGGTACCCGTACGCTGCCAGGCGTGCATACCCGGCTCAGATCGTTACGCAGCAGATCGACGATCATGACGTTCTCGGCGCGATCCTTGGCGCTTTCGATCAACGCTTTGGCCAATGCCCGATCCTCCTGCAGCGTGGCGCCTCGCGCCCGTGTGCCCTTGATGGGGCGTGTCTCCACCCGACCGTCGCGGACATCGAGAAAGCGCTCCGGCGACAGCGACAGCACGGCCTTGTCGTCCCACGCCATGTAACCGGCAAAGGGGGTCGGCGTGGCTCGGCGCAAGCGTCGATAGGCGTGCCACAGATCGCCTCGATAAGGCGCGCTGAAGCGCTGGGCGAGATTGATCTGGTAGCAATCGCCAGCATGGATATAGCGCTGCACGGCGCGAAAGCGCTCGCCGTAGTCGGCGCGGTCGAGCTCGGCGCTGAATGGGGCGGTGATCGCGAAGGGCGTCTCCGGCTCGGGTGCATAGGCCAGCCATCGTAGAACCTGCTCGCGTCGTTGTCGTGTCGCGACCAGCCAGGCTTCGCGACGTTGGTGATCGTGGATCAGCGCCCAGTCGTAGAGGCCCAGACGACTCCAGGGCAGGGAAGTGGCGACGCGGGCCTTGTTCGGCAGAGTTTCCAAATGGCGACCGAGATCATAGCCCCAGTAGCCGATCAGCCCGCCGAGAAACGGCAGTTCGCTCTGCGGTACGTCGAGCTCGAGGCTATCGAGCAGCGCCTGCTGCGCAGCGAAGGGATCGCCGGGCAAGGGCAAAGTCGCATCGCAGTGCAGGCGTCCGTCCAGGCCGACTTCGAAAATCGTCAGCGGATCGCTGGACAGGATGTCGTAACGTCCTCCCGGCCCCTCGGGCCGACCGCTATCGAGCAGCACGGCGCCATGGCGCCGGCGTAACCGCGCGAAGCGCTCGAGGGGGTCGCCATGGTAAGGCAGTGGAGTAATGTCGAGTCGTAATGTCATGCGATGCGTATTCCTGGAGTCCGGCAGGCTCCTGAGCAGGCGGACCATTCTAGGCATCGCATTCAGGTTTGTCCCATGGGGAGAGAAGTTGACGTAAACGACACCGGCTGATTGTCGACAACTGGTTGAGTGCGGCTGAATAGTCTCTACGCCAAAAGATGTAGGCATTGGGAATTACTGCGCTATTGACCAAAGGAGTTGGGCTGTCTAAAGTTCATGCAACCTTTGATTGTCGACAATTACCATGAATTCGAAAATGCAGCCAACGATGCAAGCAGGTGCTCTCCCCGAGGTGCGCACGCTGGCCGAGCGGGTTTTCAATCAGCTACAGGATGCCATCGTGCGCGGTGAACTGGCGCCGGGAACCAAGATCACCGAGCCAGGCCTATCGCAGGCTTACGGCATTTCGCGCGGGCCGTTGCGTGAGGCCATGCGACGTCTCGAGGCGCATCGATTGATCGAGCGCGTACCGCATGTCGGGGCGCGCGTGGTCAAGCTATCGATGAAGGAATTGCTCGAGCTGTTCGATGTACGCGAGGCGATGGAGAGCATGGCGGCGCGTTTGGCAGCTCGCCACATGAGTAGCGAAGAGATCGCAGGGCTTCGCGATGTATTGGCGATGCATGAGCGCCAAGCCGACTTGAAAAGCGGCGAGGCCTACTACCAGCGCGAGGGCGATCTCGACTTTCACTATCGCATCGTGCTCGGCAGCCACAACCGCATGCTGATGACGATTCTTTGCGACGATCTCTACTATCTGGTGCGGCTGTATCGCACTCAATTCAGCGCCAACGGCACGCGCCCGCAGCGCGCTTTCGTCGAGCATCACCGAATTGTCGATGCCATCGAAGCCGGCGATGAAGAGCTTGCCGAACTGTTGATGCGGCGCCACGTCAGCGCCTCGCGCGAGAACGTCGCCGAGCGTTATGCCGCCGTGCTCGAAGCCGAGCAGGTTTCCACGCTTCCCGTCAAAAGGACCATGTCATGACTCGATTGTCACCCGGCGCGCGTTTTCGGGCCGCGCTCGACGCCCACCGGCCGTTGCCGATCGTCGGTACCATCAATGCCTACACCGCGCTGATGGCGCAGAAGGTCGGCCACCAGGCGATCTATCTGTCCGGCGGTGGCGTGGCCAATGCCTCCTTCGGCCTGCCCGATCTCGGCATGACCACCATGAACGATGTCGTCGAGGATGCGCGGCGCATCACCGCGGCGAGCGAGTTGCCGCTGTTGGTGGATATCGATACCGGGTGGGGCGGCGCCTTCAATATCGCCCGCACCGTCAAGGAGATGGAGCGGGCCGGCGTTGCAGCCGTGCATCTCGAGGATCAGGTGGCGCAGAAGCGCTGTGGCCACCGGCCCAACAAGGCGATCGTCTCCAGCCAGGAAATGGTCGATCGCATCAAGGCCGCGGTGGACGCCAGGCTCGATCCCGATTTCTATCTGATCGCGCGCACCGATGCCTTCCAGAAGGAGGGGCTCGAAGCGGCCGTCGACCGCGCCAACGCCTGTGTCGAGGCCGGCGCCGATGCGATTTTCGCCGAAGCGGTACATACGTTGGATGACTACCGGGCGTTCTGCAAAGGCGTGGATGCGCCGATTCTCGCCAACATCACCGAGTTCGGCGCTACGCCGCTGTTCACTCAGCAGGAACTGAACGAGGTCGGCTGCCGCATGGTGCTGTATCCGCTATCCGCGTTCCGTGCCATGAATGCCGCGGCGCTCAGGGTTTATCGCAGCATTCTCGACAACGGTGATCAGAAGGATGTCGTCGAGCTGATGCAGACCCGCGATGAACTCTACGAGTTTCTCGATTACCACGATTTCGAACGCAAGTTGGATGCGCTTTTCGATAGCCGATAGGAGCGACGGCTGAGCGTCCAGTCTCATTCGCGACAAGATACGTCAGAGCACCCATTCAGGAGATATCCCATGGCAGAGCAACCGACCAACGGCGCAGGCCTGCGCGGCCAGAGTGCCGGCAGCACGGCGCTATGTACTGTCGGCAAGAGCGGTTCGGGTTTGACCTATCGCGGCTACGACATCCACGATCTGGCCGAACATGCGCGCTTCGAGGAGGTGGCCTATCTGCTGCTCAAAGGCAAGCTGCCGACCCAGGCCGAACTCGATACCTACATCGCCAAACTGAAATCGTTGCGAGGCCTGCCCGAGGCACTGAAGAAAGTGCTCGAGCAGATACCGGCCGACGCTCACCCGATGGATGTGATGCGCACCGGGGCCTCGATGCTCGGCAACCTCGAGACCGAGGAGAGCTTCGCCGAGCAGCAGGAGCAGAGCGATCGCATGCTGGCGGCGTTTCCGTCGATCATCAATTACTGGTACCGCTACTCCCACGATGGCGTACGCATCGATACCGAGACCGACGACGACTCCATCGGCGGGCATTTCCTGCATTTGTTGCATGGCAAGCCGGCCTCCGAGCTCCATGCGCGGGTGATGAACGTCTCGCTGATTCTCTATGCCGAGCACGAGTTCAACGCCTCGACCTTCACCGCGCGGGTCTGCGCCTCGACGCTGTCGGACATCCACAGCTGCGTGACCGGCGCCATCGGCTCGCTGCGCGGCCCGCTGCACGGCGGTGCCAACGAGGCGGCGATGGACATGATCGAAAACTGGCAGACACCCGATGAAGCCGAGCGCGAAATTCTCGGCATGCTCGAGCGCAAGGAAAAGATCATGGGCTTCGGTCACGCCATCTACCGCGAGTCCGATCCGCGTAACGCATTGATCAAGCAGTGGTCGAAGAGGCTCGCCGAAGACGTCGGCGACGAGCGGCTATACCCGGTTTCCGAGCGTGTCGAGGAAGTGATGTGGCGCGAGAAGAAGCTGTTCTGTAATGCCGACTTTTTCCATGCCAGCGCCTACTACTTCATGGGCATTCCGACCAAGCTGTTCACTCCGATCTTCGTCTGCTCGCGGCTCACCGGCTGGTGTGCGCATATCTTCGAGCAGCGTGAGAACAACCGCATCATCCGTCCCAACGCCGACTACACCGGGCCGGAGAAGCAGGAGTGGGTGCCGATCGAGCAGCGCCGCTGAAGTGTCTCCGGTTCGGTGCACGCGCGTCTTCGGGCGCGATAAAGAGCCGGGCCGGAGAAGCAGGCGTGGGTGCCGATCGAGCAGCGCCGCTGAATACGTCTTCTGATTTTCTTTTGATTTCGCGCGGCGACTAGGCCGCGCCCACCGAGGATCCCTTTCGATGAGTGCCAACGTCGAACAAAACCAACGTCCCGACTACGACATCGAGTTGCAGAACATCGCCGACTATGTGCTCGGCTACAATATCGAAAGCCAGGAAGCCCTGGATACCGCGCGCAACTGCCTGATGGATACCCTGGGCTGCGGCCTGCTGGCATTGCGTTTTCCCGAGTGCACCAAGCACCTCGGGCCGCTGGTCGAAGGCACCGTCGTGCCGCATGGCGCTCGCGTGCCCGGTACGTCGTTCCGACTCGATCCCACCAAGGCCGCCTGGGATATTGGCTGCATCGTGCGTTGGCTGGACTATAACGACACCTGGCTGGCCGCCGAGTGGGGGCATCCGTCCGACAATTTGGGCGGCATTCTGGCGGTTGCCGATCACCTGTCGCAGAAGCGCATCGCCGAGGGCAAGGCACCGCTGAGCATGCGCGATGTGCTCGAAGCGATGATCATGGCGCATGAGATCCAGGGCGTGATCGCGCTCGAGAACTCCTTCAACCGTGTCGGCCTCGATCATGTGGTACTGGTCAAGGTGGCGACCACGGCGGTCGTCGCCAAGATGATGGGCGCCGATCGCGAGCAGCTCCTGGCTGCGCTATCGCACGCCTGGGTCGATGGGCAGAGCCTGCGCACCTATCGTCATGCACCCAACGCCGGCTCGCGCAAATCCTGGGCGGCGGGTGACGCCACCGCGCGCGGCGTGCGTCTGGCGGATATTGCCCTGCGTGGTGAGATGGGAATCCCCGGTGTGCTGTCGGCGCCGCAGTGGGGCTTCTACGACGTGCTGTTCTCCAAGACCAACAAGGACCAGAAGCTCAAGGACGAAAGCCAGCGCAAGTTCAGCTTCACCCAAGGCTACGGCACTTATGTGATGGAGAACATCCTGTTCAAGATATCCTTTCCTGCCGAGTTCCATTCGCAGACCGCCTGCGAGGCCGCGGTGAAGCTGCACCCGCAGGTCAAGGATCGTCTCGGCGAGATCGATAAAATCGTCATCACCACCCATGAGTCGGCGATTCGCATCATCTCCAAGGTCGGCAACCTGGCCAACCCGGCCGACCGCGATCACTGCCTGCAGTACATGACGGCCGTGCCACTGGCGTTTGGCAATCTGGTCGCCGAGCATTACGAGGACGCTTTCCACGCGGCCAACCCGATCATCGATGAGTTGCGCGAAAAGATGGAGATCGTCGAAGACGAACGTTACACCCAGGAATATCTGGAAGCCGACAAGCGCTCGATCGCCAATGCCGTGCAGGTCTTCTTCAAGGATGGCAGCAAGACCGAGCCGGTCGCCATCGATTATCCGGTCGGCCACCGTCGTCGTCGGGCGGAAGGCATCCCGCTGCTGGAGGCCAAGTTCAAAGCCAACCTGGCGACGCGGTTCCCGGCGTTACGCAGCCAACGGATATTTTCCTTATGTAAGGATCAGCAAGCGCTCGAGGCTACCCCGGTCCATGAATTCATGGATTTGTTCGTGATTTGACACCGGTCAGGCCCGGTTTCCGGGCCGTTCGATGCTCGCTTTTTCGCAGCGAACATTTATCCAGGGAGCCATCTGGCTAGCATAAACCTTCTGAACTAAACTTTTTTGCTGGTAGGGCTTGTCAGCGTCGCTCCCAAGCCGTAGAGTACGCATCCGCTGCCGGCAACG
>NZ_CAMPKE010000027.1 GCF_946887195.1 uncultured Halomonas sp. | reverse complement strand
ATCGCCATGGCGATGAACACCAGCCAGGCGGCGATGCGTCCGCCGCGCACCACCACGGCGTCGAAGGCGTTGCGCGCCGGCTCCGGGGCCTCCTCGGGCGGTTCACCGGCCGTGGCGGCGACGAGGTCGTCGTCGCCCGGTGCGACGTGATCGTCCCTGTCATGGGGTTGTCGAGACATGACCTTTCCTCTATCGAACGCAAGAAGCCCCGACGCACGGTGACTTCCACGGGTCATTCAAAATCGGCATGACCGAGGGCCGGCTGATACCGGCCCTCGGTCTGCGCTTGCTGTCAACCAGCGGCTTACATCAGGTTATGGTCTTGCAGGTAGGTCACCACCGAGTCGTAGAACTTCTGGGTGATATCGTTCTTCTTCGCCCACACGGCCCACTCTTCCTTGGCGATATTACGGAACTTGGCACGCTCCTCGGCGGGCATATCGATGATTTCGATATCGGGGTTGTCACGCACTTCCTTCACCGCGGCGAGATCGCGCGCCTTGAGCTTGGCGACCATTTCGTAGGCCATGGCGTCGACGGACGTCTCGAGAATTGCCTTGAGATCCTCCGGCAGGCCATCCCAGATCTCCTTGTTGAGCGATACCGCCACCATCGGCAGCGAGTGGAAACCCGGATAACTGGGATACGGCGCGAACTTGAACATCCCCTGCTGGTAATTGGTGGCGAACACGGTGTTATCGGCGGCGTCGATCACGCCTTTCTCGAGCGCGGTGTAAACCTCGGAACTCGGCAGATTGACCGGGGTCGCGCCGGCTTTCTCGAAGATGTTGTAGACCATGCCTTGCGGTGCCCGTAACTTGAGGCCCTGCATGTCTTCCACGCTGCGAATCGGCCTGGACGATACAAGCGATTCGAGGCCGGTGGCGGCGGCACCGATCAGGTGAGCGCCATAGGGCTCGACCAACTCATTGTAGATTTCCTCGCCGCCGGCGTAGTTCATGTAGTCGAGGAACTCGACCGGATCGCCCCACGCGCCGACCAGGTTACCCATCATGCCGAAGGCGGGATTCTGGCCCGAGAAGTAGCTGGGATCGGTGAGATGGCCCTGAATGATACCGCTACTGACCGCCTGCAGGGTCTCGGTGGGACCGACCACGGCGTTGACCGGCAGAATTTCGATCTCGATTCGCCCGCCGGACATCGTGCTGACGTTCTCGGCCCACTCCTTCTTGATTTCGTACTGCGGCTCGCCCGAGGTTTCCGAGGTCTGGAAGGTCCACTCGTATTCGGCGGCCTGTGCATTGAACGCCAGTGCACCGAGCACGGCAACGGTAAGAGTCTTGAGTGGCATGCGTGACATCATGAGTCAGGTTCCTTAAGCGTTTGTTGTTGAGTGTCTTGTGCCACCTCGAGGGTGGGAAGAGCGCGGGTCAGACCATCCAGGCCCAGATCCCGTCCGGTGCGTTCCAGCACCGCCAGAGCCGCCGCGGCGGCCTGTTCCGGCTGACGCAGGCGAATCGCCTCCATCACCCGGCGATGGCGTTCCATGCTGTCGTTGAGCTCATTGGCGCTGTGGTTGGATTTCTCGACCAGTAGTGCAATGGCTGGCTTGAGCACATGACTGATCTGTGCCCAGACCAGGTTGTGCGATGCCGCGAAGACCGCCTCGTGAAAGGCGACGTCGTATTCGTCATGGGTACGCCCTTGCCAGCGTAGATCATCGTGCTCGAGCGCGCGGATCATTCCCTCGAAGGCGGTTTCTATCTCGAGCAGGTCCGCGGCCGTCGCGTTCTCGGCCGCCAGACGCGCCACGAAGGGCTCCACCGCCACGCGAAAGGCGAAGATTTCGCGCTGGATGCGCGGGTTGGGCTGGGCGAATCGCGCCATCCACTCACTGACCTGCGGGTCGAGCAGGTGCCACTCCGGCAACTCGCGAACCCGCGTGCCCTGGCCTGAAATGCGCGTCAGCAGCCCGGCACCGACCAATATCTGCAGTGCACTGCGCACGGTGCTGCGGCTGACCCCGAACTGATCGCAGAGATCGAGCTCCTTGGGTACGAAATCGCCCGGCACGTAGCGTCCGCTGAAGATGGCTTCAGCCAGATGCTCGGCGATGTCCGGACGCGGTGCGCGCCCCGGGGCGGCGGTTTGACTCATGGTCGATCCTGCGCGTGGTTGGGTCTGCTCGTGTACGACACACAAATAGTTTATGTCCGACATAGCTTCAACCAAGTCGCGATCGAATGCCTTTAGACCATAGTCCAAGGCGCCATGGGAAAACTGATAGATCCAAGATCGAGGCCAAAAAAAACGCCCCGAAGCGGGGCGTTTATCGATGAGCATGGCGGATCAGGCGTCGCGATAGACCGGGAAACGCGCGCAAACCGCTTCCACCTTGGCTTTCACCTCGGCCTCGGCAGCGCTGGAGTCGCCCTTGGCCATGGCATCGAGAATGTCGCAGATCCAGCCCGCCAGGTCGCTACACTCGGTCTCGCCGAAGCCGCGCGTGGTCGCCGCCGGCGTACCGATGCGCAGTCCGGATGTCACGAACGGGCTCTGCGGATCGTTCGGCACGGCATTCTTGTTGACGGTGATGTGCGCGCGGCCGAGCGCGGCATCCGCATCCTTGCCGGTAATCCCCTGCTTGATCAGCGACAGCAGGAAGAGGTGATCCTTGGTGCCGCCCGAGACGATATCGTAGCCGCGTTCGATGAATACCTTGGCCATGACCTGAGCGTTCTTGACCACCTGTTGCTGGTAGGTCTTGAACTCCTCGGACATCGCCTCCTTGAAGCACACCGCCTTGGCGGCGATGACATGCATCAAGGGACCGCCCTGGCTGCCCGGGAAGACCGCGGACTGCAGTTTCTTCTCGATCTCGGCATCGCCTTCGGCGGACAGGATCAGGCCGCCACGCGGACCGCGCAGGGTCTTGTGCGTGGTGGTGGTGACCACATGCGCATGCGGCAGTGGGCTCGGGTAGACCCCGGCGGCGACCAGGCCGGCGATGTGCGCCATGTCGACCAGCAGATAGGCACCCACCTCGTCGGCGATTTCACGAAACTTCGCCCAGTCGATGATCTGTGAATAGGCGGAAAAGCCGGCGATGATCATCTTCGGCTTGTGCTCGCGGGCGAGCCTGGCGACCTCGGCGTAATCGATCAGGCCGCTTTCGTCGAGGCCGTACTGCACGGCGTTGTAGTGCTTGCCGGAGAAGTTCGGCCGGGCACCGTGGGTCAGATGGCCGCCGGCATCCAGGCTCATGCCCAGCACGGTGTCGCCCGGCTTGACCAGCGCCTGGAAGACCGCGCCGTTGGCCTGCGAGCCGGAGTGCGTCTGCACGTTGGCGTAGCTGGCATCGAATAGCTGCCTGGCGTACTGGATCGCCAGATCCTCGACCACATCGACGTACTCGCAGCCGCCGTAATAACGCTTGCCGGGATAGCCTTCCGCGTACTTGTTGGTCAGCTGCGTACCCTGGGCTTGCATCACGCGTGGGCTGGCATAGTTTTCGGAAGCGATCAGCTCGATGTGCGCCTCCTGGCGAGCGACTTCGTTCTGCATCGCATCGAACAGGGCGTCATCGAAACCGGCAATCTGCATGTCACGGGTGAACATCGGCGGGAGACCTCGAGTCAAGGAGAGCGGAGGTGGCAATCATACCCCAGCCCTCGGACCCTTTCACATGAAAGGCCATCAAGGCTGCCCGAGAATTTCTCACCTTGGGTTTAGTTAAGCTCAAGCCTCCCCCAGCAGGCCCAGACTGGCCATTGGCGTCTGGCGGCGAACCCCGCGCGACAGGGAATGACCGATCACGCCGATGACCAGCGCCCCACCCAGCGGCAGTACCAGCCACATCAGCCAATGAATGCGCGGTACCAGGTCCAGCCAGCCGGCATACACACCGGCGGCGGCCAACTCGGCAAGCAGCGCGCCCATTAAACCGCTGGTGAAGCCGAGCAGCGCGAACTCGACGCCCTGCACCCGCGAAATCAGCCGATCGCCGGCGCCGAACACCCGCAGCAGGCCACTTTCGTGGGTACGCATCGAATGGCTGGCGGTCAGCGCCGCATACAGTACGCTGACCCCGGCCAGCAAGACGAAGGCCAGCACCAGCTCCACCGCGCGAGTCACCTGGGCCAGCAGATCGCGAACCCGGCCGAGAATCGCTTCGACATTGAGCAGCGACACGCCGGGATAAGTGGCGATCAGTTCGCGCAGCGCATCACGATTGCCATCGTCGAGGTGGAAGGCGGTGATATAGCTATGCCCGAAGCGCTCCAGGACATCGGGTGGAAAGACGATATAGAAATTGGGCCGAAAGCTATCCCAGTCGAGATCGCGCAGGCTGGTAATCTCACCGGTGATCTCGGCGCTGCCGATGGTGAAAGTCAGGGTATCGCCCAGCGCCACGCCGAAGCGCTCGGCCAGGCCGTCTTCGATCGAAATGGGTACCGGCTGGCCTTCGGCCGTGTTGGCGGCGCTGCCGGCGTCCGCCTCGAACCACTCGCCGGCGACCACGCGATTGCCCTCGGGCACCGTCTCACGCCAGGTCAGGTTGAGCTCACGGCGCAGGGCGTTGTCGCCACGGCTCTCCTCGGGAACCGCCGCGAGCGGCTCCTGGCCATTGATCGCGGTGACGCGTCCGCGCACGATCGGATACAGCGCGGTGTGGCTGTCGGCGGCATCGTCGATGATATCGACGAATCCGTCACGCTCGCCGGGCTGGATATTGATCGCGAAGTAATTGGGTGTGTCCTCGGGTAATTGGGCCTGCCAGGCGCTCAACAGATCCCCGCGCACCAGGGTGATGATCGCCATCGCGGCGAAGGTCACCGCGAACGCCAGCAATTGGCCAAGGCTGGCCTGGCGACGGCGCGCCAGTTGCCGCGCGCCCAGGCGCAATGCCTGCGACCCGTCACCCTGCCCGGCGCCCCAGCGTCCAGCCAGCCGCAGTACGCCATTGAGCAGCGCCCAGCCCAGCGCCCACAGCACCACCAGTGCCGCCAGCCCGCCCAACAACAGGCCCAGCGACAGCCAGACATCGCCGGAATAGAGCCATAGCAGTGCGCCGAACACCAGGCTTGCCACACCGACCACCAGCCAGGCCGAGGCCGGTAGCGGATCGAGTTCGCGGCGCAGTACCTTGAGCGCGCTGACGCGCTTCAAACGCAGCAGTGTCGGCCCGGCAAAACCCACCAGCACCGCCAGCGCGGTGAGAACCCCCAGCAGCAACGGCAGCATGCCGGGCGGCGGCAGCTCCAGCGGTAGGAATTGCATCAACAATGCCAGCAGCCCGGCTTGGCCCGCCAAGCCCAACAGCGCACCGATCACCGAGGCGGACAGGGCCAACCATAATAATTGCAGTGCAAAGAGCTGTGACAATTGGCGTTGGGTCGCGCCGAAGCAGCGCAACAACGCGGCGGTATCCAAGTGCCGCTCGACATAACGCCGCGTGGCCATTGCCACCGCGACCCCGGCGAGCAGCACTGCCGCGAGCCCAGCCAGGCTCAAGTACTTTTCGGCGCGCTCCAGTGCGCTGCCCAGCGTCGGGCGATCCTCGCGCACATCGCGGACCTCGACACCGTTACGTTCGAGGCGCGCAAGCAAGCCATCGACGCTGGCCACCGCACCGGGCGGCCCCTTGGCCAGCAACTCATATTCGAGGCGCGAGCCGGGACGTATCAATCCGGTGGCCTCGAGATCGTCGATATGCATCATCAGGCGCGGGTTGAAACTGGCGAAACCGGCGCCCTGATCGGGCTCGCGTTCGATGAGACCGGCCACCGCAAGCGTCGTCTGACCGATCTGCAAGCGATCGCCGATCTCGACACCGAGTAGCTGGGCGAGGCGCGGAGCGATCCATGCCTCGCCCGGCGCCGGGCCATGGGCCACTTGGCTTATCCGCGTATCGCCGCCCTCTCCCGCCGCTTCGCCCAGATCGACGTGCACCTTGCCGTAGAGCGGATAAGCGTCGTCGACCACCTTAAGACTGGCCGGTTGAAAGGCTTGATCGCGACTGACCATCGACACCATGTCGACCTGATCGCTGAGCACCAGCCCGGCACTCTCGAGCTCGCGACGCAGTTCGGCATCGAACGGCTCGCCCTGTTCCAGCTTGATGTCGCCGCCCATCAACTGACCGGCCTGACGGGTCAGGCCCCGGTCGAGGCGATCGAGGAAGAAGCCGACCATCGTCGAGGCGGCCACCGCCAATGCCAGCGCCACGAACAGGGCACGCACATCGCTGGCACGCAGGTCACGGCGCAGCCCTTTCAGCGACAAGGGCAACAGGCCAATGCCACGTTTCATGCTTCCACCTCGTCGCGGTCGAGGGCCGTCAGGTACCCCGCATCGAGATGCAGACAGCGCTGGCAGCGGCGCGCCAGGCTATGATCGTGGGTGACCAGGATCAGCGTGGTGCCCGCCTCGCGATTGAGTTCGAACAGCAGATCGATGATTCTCTTGCCGGTACCGCGATCGAGATTGCCGGTGGGCTCGTCGGCGAATACCAGGTCGGGCTCGGTGACGAAGGCGCGCGCCACCGCCACGCGTTGCTGCTCACCACCGGAAAGCTGCTTGGGCAGGTGATCGAGACGCTCGCCCAGGCCCACGCGAGTCAGCCAGTCGCGCCCGCGTGCCGGCTGATCGCGGCCCGGCGTCAATTCCAGCGGCAGCAGCACGTTTTCCAGCGCGGTCAGCGTCGGTAATAGCTGAAAATTCTGGAACACGAAGCCCACGCGCCCGGCCCGCAACCGGGCACGGCCATCCTCATCCAATGCCGACAGCGACTCACCGAACAGCGAAAGCTCACCGCTGGTCGGCGCATCGAGCCCGGCGAGCAGGCCAAGCAGCGTCGACTTGCCGGCGCCGGAACTCCCCAGAATCGCGACACTCTCACCGGAGGATACCTGCAGATCGAGGCCGCTCAGAATGTCGAGCCGGCGCTCGCCACTAACGACCTGCTTGCCCAGCCCCCGGGCATGTAGAATCGGAGTCACTTCACGCGCATAGGAGTTGGACATGGTGCAAAGATTCCCTGTGGTTTCGCGGTGCCTGAAAACGGGATGGCTATTGATCGTATTGATGCTGTGGGCCGGCTCGGCCAGTGCGGCCTCGACGACGCTCATGGTCATGGGCGATAGCCTGAGCGCCGCCTACGGTATCGAGCGCCAGTCGGGCTGGGTCAACCTGCTGAGCGAGCGTCTTGGCGACGATGTCGAGGTGATCAATGCCAGCATCAGCGGCGAAACCACGGCCGGTGGCGCTACGCGTCTGCCCGAACTGCTGGGACAACACGACCCCGACATCGTTCTGCTCGAACTGGGCGGCAACGACGGCCTGCGTGGCCTGCCGCCCCGGCAGATGCGCGCCAATCTCAGCGAGATGATCGAGGCCAGCCAACGCGCCGGCGCCCAGGTTCTGCTGCTGGGCATCCAGGTGCCGCCCAACTACGGTCAGGCCTATGCCACGGCTTTCCGCAACGTTTACCACGAACTGGCCGAGGAGTACGACGTACCGCTGGTGCCGTTTCTGCTCGATGGTATCGCCCTCGATGCGAGCCTGATGCAGGATGATGGCATTCACCCCACCGCCGAGGCCCAGAGCATGATTCTCGATAATGTCTGGCCGACGCTGAAAACGCTACTGCCGAGCGTAGGGAGTGCCGTTGCTCATCAGTAACCCAGCGCTGTCGTGAGCCCATAAAATAGTCAGACGATTCCGTTACGCGTGCTCGGCAGCTGTTTCCGGCGCCTTCTGCAATTGCTGCAAGCCCAGCCCACCCAGGATCAGTACCAGCCCGACCAGCGTAGAGATCAGAATCGGCTCGCCGACGATGAAATACAGCAACAGCAACGATACCGGCGGCGACAGAAAGATCAGGTTGGAAACCTTGGCGGTGCGTGACACTTGATGCACCGCCATCTGCCATAGCACGAAGGCAATGCCCATCTCGAACAGGCCGACATAGACCCCCGCACCGAGACTCGCCCAGCCATGCCAGGCGAAGCCCGGGCCAAAAGCGACGATGGCGGTCAGCACCGGCAGACCGACACTGAAGTTCTGCCACTGGGCGACCAACGGTTCGCGATGATCGCGGGCGTTGAGCAACCAGTAGAGCGCCCATAGCAGCGTCGAGGCCAGCGCCAGACCCACGCCCAGCGGATCGGCGAAGGCGACATCGAGCACCGCGCCGCGCGTGGCGATGGTCCAGACGCCGGCGTAAGCGATCAATCCAGCCACGATATCGATACGCGTCAGCCGCTGACCGAGTATCGGCACGGCGAGAAACGCCATCGCCAGCGCCCAGGTGTAGTTGAGCGCCATCGCCTCCTGCCCCGGCAGGCGGTCGTAGGCCGCGAACAGCACCAGGTAATAGGCCACCGGATTCATCAGCCCGGCCCATAGCGCCGTGCGCCAACCCTGGCGCAGAGCAACGCCCAGTTGGCCGCGATAGATTACCAGACCTCCGATCAACGCCCACGAGACCAGGGCGGCGATCCACATCAGTTCCACCGGCGTCATCATCTCCAGGGCCAGCTTGAAGGCGGTGGCCACCGTGGACCATAGCGCTACCGCTCCTACGCCATACAGCATCGCCCGACGATCGCGTGTCATCTTCACTGCCAATTTGACGCTCACTCTATTAGGTTATGGTGAACAGACTAACCGGAAACTCACATGGCAACATCCACCGACAGCGTATCCGTGGCGCCTCCCGTGAAAAGCGCTCTTGTCACCGCTTATCGGCTCGATGGTACGGGCGGCGGAGAGATTCTCGATGCTACCGAACTGGAGCGAGCCTGGAACAGCGATGAATCGCCGTTGTGGCTACACCTCGACTTTCGCCATGACGACGTCACCGATTATCTGCACTCGCTGGCGGGGCTCGACGAGGCGGTGATCGAAGCGCTGCTGGAGGCCGATACCCGCCCACGCGTGGCCCGCTTCGGGCGTGGCATCGTCACCACCTTGCGCGGCATCAACTTCAACCCCGGTGCTGCACCCGAGGATCTCATCTCGCTACGCGTGTGGATGACCCCCAAGCGCCTGATCACCCTGCGCCGACGCTCGCTGCATGCCGTCAACGTGGTACGCGAGCGCATCGATAGCGGCGAGGGTGCGCTTTCGGTGCCCGACCTGGCCGCCTGGCTGGCCGAAACACTGGTCGATCAGGTCGGCGACGTCTCTCATCAGCTCGACGAGCGTCTGGCCACGCTGGAAGACGCCCAGCTTGCGGTCGGAAGCAGCCTGAATGCCGACGACCTGACCCGCATTCGCCGACCGCTGATTACGCTGCGCCGCTTCATGGGGCCGCAACGCGATTGCCTGTCTCAATTGGCGCAAGGTCCGATCTGGCTCGATGAGCCGACCAAGGTCTCGCTACGCGAAAGCGCCAACCAGCTTTCGCGCTATGTCGAGGATTTCCACGCCATGCAGGAGCGCGCGTTGATTCTCCAGGAGCAGCTATGGAGCGAGCACAACGAGCAGCTCAATCGGCGCATGTACATGCTGGCCATCGTCACCACGGTGTTTCTGCCCTTGAGCTTTCTGACCGGCCTGCTCGGCGTGAATGTCGGCGGCATTCCCGGCGCCGAGAGCCCCTACGGATTCACGGTGTTCATCGGCATCACGCTGGTCGTAGGCGTGCTGGTCATGGTGTTGCTCAAGCGCAAGCACTGGTGGTGATTGACGGAAGCTGGCTGCACTCGGCCATGACTGAAGAATGTGCCCAAGCTCACCTATCGATATGACCCAAGTTCCGCCCGGGGTCGAGCCGATCGCGCACCCGACGCTTGAGCTCCTTGATATCGGGAAAGCCACTGTCGCGCTTGCGCTCCCAGATCACCTCGTCGTCGAACGCTATCTCGAAATGCCCGCCATGGCTCGGCGCCAGCGCGACCTGTTCGAGATCCTCGCCAAAGGTGGAAAGCAACTCCTGAGCGTACCAGCCGGCACGCAGAAGCCACTGGCACTGCGTGCAATAATGAATGCGAATTCGCGCCATCCTGAGACTCCCGAGCATTGCGATGGCTCAATGATAGCAACCGAATGCCTCGGTTTCGCCGGGCATTTCAGACGCCGGTAAGGATTGTCGATCATGATCGAAACCAGCCCCAGCCAGACACGCCTCTATGAATGGTTGACCGGCGATGAAGACAGCCGCCTGTGCAAGGATATCTCCGACGATGCCTGCGACCAGCAACCCGGCAATTTCTTCCGCCACCTGCTCGCCTCGCTCGGCAACAAGTTGGCCGATGAGCTGTCCAGCGCACGTCTGGTACTACCCTGGCTGCTCGGCGCAATCGGCGCGCCGGTGTGGATGGTCGGCTTGCTGGTACCGATTCGCGAGGCCGGGGCGCTATTGCCGCAGGTATTCGTCGCCGGCTTCATCCGTCTGAGGCCACGGCGGAAATGGGTCTGGGTCATTGGCGGAGCGATCCAGGCACTATGTGCGGCGTTGCTCGGTCTGCTGGCGATATTCGGTGAGGGCGGCGTAGGCGGCGCGCTGGTGCTGGCGGTTCTGGTGGCGCTGTCGCTGGCGCGCGGCTTGTCGTCGATCGCCACCAAGGACGTACTCGGCAAGACCATCGCCAAGCAGCGCCGCGGTACGCTGATGGGCTGGAGCGGCAGCATCGCCGGAGTTGCCACCTTGCTGGCCGGCGGCGTACTGCTGGCGCTCGATAGCCAGCCCAGCCAGCTAGTCCTGGCGATGCTGTTGGGTGTCGCCGCGCTGAGCTGGATATGCAATGCCACTTGCGCCGCGCTGATTCAAGAGGATGCCGGCGCCGTGGAAGGCGGCGCGAACGCCTGGGATAGCGTCAAGCACAGCCTGCATCTGCTGCGCGAGGATCGCGACTTCATGCAGTTCAATGTGGTACGTGCGCTGTTGCTTGCCAGCGCCCTGGCACTGCCGTATATCGCCTTGCTGGGTCAACAGCGAAGCGGTACCGACCTCGGCGGATTGGGCACGCTGATCGTGGTTTCGGGCCTGGCCGGCATGCTCGCCAGCCCCTTGTGGGGCAAGCGTGCCGATATCTCGAGCCGGAACGTCATGCGCGATGCCGGCCTGGGCGCTGCGGCCTGCTGCCTGGCAGCGGCGGGCATTGCCTGGTCGCCTGGTGCCTGGAGCGAGCAGGTCTGGCCTTTCGCGGTAGTTTACGGTCTGCTAATGGTCGTGCATTCGGGGGTGCGGCTGGGTCGCAAGACTTATGTGGTGGACATGGCCGGCGCCGATGACCGGGCGCTCTATGTGGCACTCTCGAATACTCTGACCGGCCTGTTGATGCTGATCGTGGGTGGAGCGATCGGCGCACTCGCTCAGTGGCTGGGCAGCGCAGCGCTACTGCTGGTGTTGGCGGTTTGTGCATTGGCGGCCGCCGCCAGCACGCGGCGTCTGCCCGAGGTGGAGAAATAGGTAGCTAAAGTCGGCTAGGAGGCAAGCAGCGGTACAAGACGTTGAAAACCGTGTCTCGGCTAGTCATGATATTGGAAAGCGGCCTTCTTGCCCCGCTAACGACCTTCACAGGACGGCAGAACGCATGAAAAGACCCGAGATGATCGACGCGCAGTTGCTGGAGCGGATCGTCAATGCCTCGGCCGATGGCATCGTCGTGGCCGAACAGGAAGGCGAGGAAAATATCCTGATTTACGTCAATCAGGGCTTCGAGCGCCTGACCGGCTACAGCGCCGATGAAATTCTCTACCGTGACTGCCGCTTCCTGCAAAATGACGATCGCGACCAGCCGGGGCTGGTCAATATTCGCCGGGCCATCGATGAGGGCAGAACCTGTCGCGAAATACTGCGCAATTATCGCAAGGATGGCTCGCTGTTCTATAACGAGCTATCGATCACGCCGGTGTACGACGAGCAGGACCAACTCACCTATTACATCGGCGTACAGAAAGACGTCACTCGCTATGTCGAAGCTCAGCGACGGCTCGAAACACTCAGGGACGATCCCACCGATCGGTGATAGCTGCCCAGTTGCGGATTCCCGTCCAACTACATCGATCGCCATGCCCACTATTTTTCGCTTGGCCCTCTTGTTCTCGATCCAAACTGGCGTTATATAGCGGGCAAGGCATTCCATAGGGATGCCGGCTTGCTATCGGTTTTTTATAGCGTCATGAGGAGGTTGGGCATGAGTCGTGAAACGCTTATCAACGAACCACTCGCCGATGAAGAATTCTTCGATGCCGTCAACGATGAGCATTTCAGCCGTCCGCGCAGCAGCCGTGCCGACACCCTGCGCGCTCGCCGCCAGGTCGAGGCGCTGCTGGAAGAGCGTCGCCTGAAACGCGCGATCGAGGATGACTGGCTCGACGGGCTCGAAGAAGAGGAATAAACCCCACGCCGCGCGCAACCTCGAGCTACGAGCAGCATGCTCGTAGCTCGTAGGCCGAGTATCTAGCCTTTCCCCCGCCCGACCACTATCATCGGTGGCACGTTTTCATTCCCAACAGACCGGATTTCCATGGCGCAATACGTCTTTACCATGAACCGGGTGGGCAAGGTCGTGCCCCCCAAGCGTGAAATACTCAAGAACATTTCACTCTCTTTCTTTCCCGGCGCCAAGATCGGCGTGCTCGGCCTGAACGGCTCGGGTAAATCGACCCTGCTGCGGATCATGGCCGGCGTCGATACCGAATACAACGGCGAGGCCCGGCCGATGCCGGGGCTCAATATCGGCTACCTGCCCCAGGAACCCCAACTCGACGACAGCAAGAGCGTGCGCGAAACCGTCGAGGAAGCCGTGGGCGAGATCAAGAAGGCGCAGGAGCAGCTCGATGCCGTCTACATGGCATACGCCGAGCCCGATGCCGATTTCGATGCCCTCGCCGCCGAGCAGGCGCGCCTGGAAAACCTGATCGAGGCCGCCGACGCCCATAACCTGGAGCGCAAGCTCGAAGTCGCCGCCGAGGCGCTGCGCCTGCCGCCGTGGGAGGCCAATGTCGGCGTGCTGTCCGGTGGTGAGCGCCGCCGCGTGGCGCTATGCCGCCTGCTGCTCTCCAACCCCGACATGCTGCTGCTCGACGAGCCCACCAACCACCTCGATGCCGAATCGGTGGCCTGGCTCGAGCGCTTCCTGCACGACTATGCCGGCACCGTGGTGGCGATCACCCACGACCGCTATTTCCTCGACAATGTCGCCGGCTGGATTCTCGAGCTCGACCGCGGCCAGGGCATCCCCTTCGAGGGCAACTATTCCGATTGGCTCGATGCCAAGGAGAAGCGTCTGGCACAGGAGTCCAAGCAGGAAGCCTCGCGTCAGAAGGCCATCAAGGAAGAGCTCGATTGGGTGCGCCAGAACCCCAAGGGGCGTCAGGCCAAGAGCAAGGCGCGCCTCAACCGCTTCGAGGAGATGCAATCCGGCGATTTCCAGAAGCGCAACGAAACCAACGAAATCTACATTCCGCCCGGCCCGCGCCTGGGCGACAAGGTCATCGAATTGCACGACGTCGCCAAGCGCTTCGACGACAAGCTGCTGTTCGAGAACCTGAACCTGCAAGTCCCCAAGGGGGCGATCGTCGGGATCATCGGTGGCAACGGCGCCGGCAAGTCATCCCTGTTCCGCCTGATCAACGGCACCGAGCAACCCGACGAGGGCGAGGTGGTGATCGGCGACACCGTCAAGATCGCCTATGTCGAGCAGTTACGTGACAACCTCGACAACAAGCAGACGGTATGGGAAGCCGTCTCCGACGGCCAGGATCAACTCAACATCAATGGCTACGAGGTCTCCTCGCGGGCCTATGTGGGGCGCTTCAACTTCAAGGGCAACGACCAGCAGAAGCGGCTATCGGATCTTTCCGGTGGGGAGCGCGGGCGTCTGCAACTGGCCCAGACGCTCAAGCAAGGCGCCAACGTGCTGCTGCTCGACGAGCCGTCCAACGATCTGGATATCGAAACGTTGCGCGCACTGGAAGAGGCCCTGCTGGCCTTCCCCGGCTGCGCCATGGTGATCTCTCACGACCGCTGGTTCCTCGACCGCATCGCCACGCATATCCTCGCCTACGAAGGCGACTCTCAGGTGGTGTTCTTCGAGGGCAACTACAGCGATTACGAGGCGGATCATCGCAAGCGCGTCGGTAACGACACGCCCAAGCGGATGAAGTATAAGCGCATCGACGCATAAAAAGCTGGAAGCCGAAACCCCACTGCCGTCCGGTCAGTGGGGTTTTCTTTTGCTCTTCGGGTATGACGAACGGGCAGCATGGTTGGTACCGGGGGAGCACACGCGTGCTAGTAAAACCCAGGCTCGCCCTTCGGTCGGGTCTTGAAGCGCCGATGCAGCCACAGGTACTGCTCGGGATGACGGCGAATCGCCGCTTCGATCACGGCGTTGATGCGCGTGGCATCGGCGACTTCATCGTCGGTGGGAAAATCCTCGAGCGCCGGCAGGTATTCAAGGGTATAGCTGCGGTCGTCGGGGTTGCGATGAAAGATCAGCGGCATGACCGGCGCTCCGGTCATTCGGGCGATTTTGGCGGTGAGCTTGATGGTCGAGGCCTCGATACCGAAGAACGGCGCGAAGACGCTGGCATCGCGGCCGAAGTCCTGATCGGGCGAGTACCATACCGCATGCCCCGCCTTGATGCGGCGCACCACGCCACGCAGGTCGCGCCGATCGATCGCCTGACCGAAGATGCGTGAGCGCGCGCGGGTCATGAAACGCTCGAACAGGGCATTGTCATGCGGGCGGTAGACCACATCGGCGGGAAAGAACAGCGAATGCAGTGCGCCGCCAAGGTCCAGCGTCGAGAAATGGATGCCGATGATCAGCGCCCCTTTTCCGCGTGCCATGGCGCGGTGCATGTGCTCTTCACCCCTGAAAATCACGCGATGACGCAGGTGCTCCGGGTCGCGGCACCAGCCGGTGGCGGTTTCCAGAATGCCCATGCCATTGGCGATGAAGGTCCGCTTGACCAGCGCTTTGCGGCTCGGCTCATCCAGCGTGGGAAAAGCCAGACGCAGATTGGTCTCGGTGATATGCCGGCGGCGTTTGGCGAAGCGCCAGGCCAACAGGCCGATACTCTTGCCTAATGTCAGCTTGAGCGACCAGGGCAACCAGGCGCCCAGGCGCATCAAGGCGATGGAAAGCCAGGCCGGCCAGTAGCGTGGATGCAGAAAAGAGGATTGTGAAGGCGTCTCGGCCATGAGCGAATCGGGTATCCGTGGACCATGTTGTAAGTCGCTATTGTACCGGCCTCGATGGCGGGCGTCAGGCGTTGTGCTGCAAGCCCTAAACCGCCCCGCCACGATAGCGGCGCGGCACGCGTGGCAGCACGCCAGTCAGTAGCGTATAGCTGATGGTATCGCAGTGACTCGCGACCTCATCCACCGACAGCCGCTCGCCTCCTGGCCCCTTTCCCCATAGCGTCACCTGGCTGCCGATGCCCGTCTCGGGCAGGTCGGTCAAGTCCACTGTCAGCATGTCCATCGACACCTTGCCGGCAATCGCGGTTCGACGCCCATCGACGAGCACCGGGGTTCCATCGGCGGCATGCCGATCATAGCCATCGCCGTAACCGGCGGCGACCACACCGATACGCGAGCGCCGTGGCGCTATCCAGCGGCCAGCATAACCGACCGGTTCGCCGGCCTCGATCTCGCGCACGGCGATGATCTCGGAGCGCAGCGTCATCACCGGCTCGAGTAGCCGGCTCGCGTCATTGGCGCCTTCGAGTGGATCGCTGCCATATAGCATGACACCCGGTCGGTTCCAGGCGCCGTGCGCTTGGGGCCAGGCCAGGGTCGCCGGCGAATTGGCAAGACTCGTGGGCGCTTCCAGCGCTGCGGCCAGCTCGTCGAGTAGCGCCAACTGGCGGCGAAAGCCAGCGTCATCGAGCCGGTCGGCGGTCGCGAAGTGACTCATCAGATGCAAATCGCCGACCCGTTCGGTAGCGACGGCGAGGCGTTGCCAGACCGCGCTCAGTTCCTCGGCGGGAAAGCCCAGCCGATGCATGCCGGAGTCGACCTTGACCCAGGTCGGGATGGGATGGCGCGGGCGAAATTGCAGTAATGCATCGACCTGCCAATGGCTGTGTACCGCGGTCCATAAGCGTAGCGCATCGATTCGCTCGAGCTCGGCGGCTTCGAAAAAGCCTTCGAGTAGCAGGATCGGCTTATCGATGCCTGCGGCGCGAAGCGTCTCGGCTTCTTCGATGCTGGCCACGGCAAAAGCCGGTGCCAGATCGCTAAGCGCTCGCGCGCACGCCACGGCGCCATGGCCATACGCATCGGCCTTTAGCACCGCCAACGCCTGGCTATGCGGCGCGAGATCGCGTGCCAACCGGTAGTTGTGGCGTAATGCGTCAAGGTCGATATCGGCGATCAACGGCCGGGCCATGGCAAGCGTCCTGAGCAAAAGAGAGAGCGCTATTATTTGTCATAACCAGCGCAATTTCATTAAATCAAATACTAAAAAAGCGCCAAAAATCAGTTAATAAAACCGATTTTCGACGCTCTTACACTAACAAACGCCAATAGATCGCATCACGATCATTGCTGAGGTGGCTGAGGCGGCGCCCCGATATCCATTATCGCATCATAGTTGCCGTCCGACTCGTTAGGCAGCGCCAAACGCACGGCATCCTCGTTCTGCAGCCACTCGTTGATGGCTCGAATGCTGCCGGTATCGAGAATGCCCGCTTCGCGACGCAGCGCCAGCAGGTCGATGACATAGTCGTAGCGCGCCTCGGCATAATCGGCCAGGGCATCGTAAAGGCTCTGCTCGGCCTCGAGCACATCGACGATGTTGCGCGTGCCGACTTCGTAGCCGGAGCGCGTCGCCTCCAGTGCACTGCGTGAGGAGATGATCGCCTGGCTCTGTGCCTCGACGGTCTGTACGTCGTTACTGACCTGGGTGAATAGCGAGCGCACCTGTTGCGTGGTCAGGCGGCGCTGGGCCTCGAAATCGTATTGCGCGGATTCCAGCAGATACGTGTTCTGGGCCACCTGAGCGCTGGTGCTACCCCCGCTGAAGATCGGTATGTTGGCCATCAGGCCGATCTCGCTGCCCGAATCGTGCCCGCGCACATAATCGATATCGGTATTGGCGTAAGAGTAACGGGCATAGACATCGAGTGTCGGCAGATGGCCGGACTGGGCGATATCGACGGCGATATCGGCAATGTCGATACCCTCGCTCGCAGCGAGCAGAACCGGGTTGTTCTCCATGGCCAGCGATACCCAGGCATCGCGACTACTGGGTTGCGGCGACTCGATGGGCAACTCGTCGGCAAGCCCGTCGATGGACTCGTAGCGCTTGCCGGTCAGTCGCTCCAGCGCCTCGAAGCTGATCTGCAGGTCGCTTTCGGCGGCGATTCGCTGAGCCCGCGCGATGTCGAAAGAGGCCTGCGCCGCATAGACATCGGTGATCGCGATCAGCCCTACGTCGAACTGCTCGCGGGCCTGCTCGAGCTGGCGACCGATCGCCTTCTCCTGGGCGACGCGCGCGGCGAGAATATCGCGGGCACGCAGAATCTCGAAATACGCCTCGGCGACGCTATACAGCAACTGCTGGCGGTCGCTATTCAGCGTCAGCGCCTGTTGATCGATCTCCTCCTCGGCGCGCTGCAACTCGTACCAATTGGTGGCATCGAACAATGCCTGGGTGGCCTCGATGCCCACGCTGGTCGCGTTGTAGTTATCCGCCGCCGCGCCGAAGCCGCCAGCACCACCGCCACCACTACCGATATCCCCGCCATCGGAACCGCCGAGGGCGGCCTCATCCACTTCGGAGCTCGAATAGGTACGATTGTGCCCAACGCTGGCGGTGCCGTTGATTTGCGGCAGCAGGTCGCCACGCTGTACGTCGCGCGCTTCCTCCACGCTCTGGTAGAACGAGCGCGACGACGCCAGCTCGGCGTTGTTTTCCAGCGCATCGCGAGTGATGGTCCAGAGATCGGCGGCCCGTGCCTGTGACGCCAGTGCCGACGCTATCAGCAGAGGCAGGAGCTTCAGGGAAACGGGCTTCAAGAGCGAGGCTTTCAACGGTAGTGGCTTACGACTGGCCGAACCCGATCCAGGCCTGGAACCTGGAGACGAACCTTGAGGGGACATCGACGTTATCCTTTCATGTCATGAGACGTGCGCAGCATTATACATACGATGACGCATGTTAGCTCGCCAATCAATCTGCCAAACAGACATTGTGCAGTCAGGAACGAGCGGAAGAACCGCCGTTACCGATTGGTAAACGGTGAGTGCGGGCCAAGGCCCGCACTCGTCGCGTCGGCATCGGCGCTAGCAGGTCGTCGATGCTTGCCAGGTTCGGCTTACTCGAAGATCGATTCGAGCGACAATCCCTGCTTCTCCAGCAATCGGCGCAGCTTCTTCAATGCTTCGACCTGAATCTGGCGGACCCGCTCGCGGGTCAGGCCGATCTCCTCGCCCACCTCCTCGAGCGTCGCCGCCTCGTGACCGCGCAGCCCGAAACGGCGCACCACCACTTCCATCTGCTTGTCGGTCAATTCGGCCAGCCATTCATCGACGTGCTGCTTGACGTCGACATCGACCAACGACGACTCCGGGCCGCTGTCGTTATCGTCGGCCAGGGTCTCGATCAGCGGCTTGTCGCTCTCGCCACCGAGCGGATAGTCGACCGACGATATGCGCTCGTTGAGCCCGAGCATCTTCTTGACGGTGCTCACCGGCTTGTCGAGAAAATCGGCGATCTCCTCGGCGGTCGCCTCATGATCGAGCTTCTGCGTCAGCTGGCGGGCCGCGCGCAGATAGATATTGAGCTCCTTGACGACATGAATCGGCAGACGAATGGTGCGCGTCTGATTCATCAACGCCCGCTCGATGGTTTGACGAATCCACCAGGTGGCGTAGGTGGAAAAACGAAAGCCGCGCTCGGGGTCGAATTTCTCGACCGCGCGTATCAACCCCAGGTTGCCCTCTTCGATGAGATCCAGCAGCGACAGGCCACGATTGAGATAACGGCGCGCGATCTTGACCACCAGGCGCAGGTTGGATTCGATCATCCGCTGTCGCCCGGCCGGGTCGCCCTTCTGCGCCAACCGCCCGTAGTAGACTTCCTCCTCGGGCTTCAACAAGGGTGAAAACCCGATTTCGTTAAGATAGATCTGCGTCGCGTCGAGGCTCTGATGATAGCTGTTCTCCTCGCGACTCAGCGCCTTCTCGAAGGCTTCCTCCTCCTTGGCATTGGCGGCGTCGTCGATGACTTCGATGTCCGTGTCGACGTCGTTGAGGTCCACATCCTGAATATCCCGTTCAAGCATGCTCATATCACTACCCCGTTGTCTGCTGCTCAAGAAACAGCCGTTGATCGGCTCATGTTGTAATTATGATTATTGGAACGACGAATCGGGGCCCTGAACCCGATTCGTCGCTGGGCATGCGTACCCCTCAGCGTGGTGGCAATACCTCGAGAGGATCCTGAGGTTGCCCATCCTTGCGCACCTCGAAATGCAACTTGACGCTGTCGGCGTCGGTATTGCCCATGGTGGCGATCACCTCGCCAGCCTCGACGACATCATTCTCTTCGACCTTCAGGCTATCGTTGTGCGCGTATGCGCTGAGGAAACGATCGTTGTGCTTGAGGAGAATCAGATTGCCATAGCCCCGTACACCGTTGCCGGCATAGACGACGATACCCGGGCCTGCCGCTTTGACAGGTTGCCCCTTTTGCCCGGCGATATCAATGCCGGCGGTGATGTCCGAACCATCGTCGAAACGCCCCACCAGTTGGCCCTCGGTGGGCCACTGCCAAGGGATGTCCTGCACCGGTGTGAAGGTACGCTCGCGCGCCTCGGGATCGGCGGGTTCTCCCGCCACGGCAGTGCCGGCATCGACTCGTGGTTCGCTACCCTGTGTGGCAGTATCGCCCGGCGAAGATGACAGCGTCGTGTCAGCGACCGCACCCGATGATGACCCCGTTTGCATGCCACTGGGAGGGGGTTGGCTTGCCGCTTGCGGATCATCGGCGGGCGGCTCGCCGGCACCCGGCGTAGCGTAGTTGTAGACCGGTCCCGGTGTATTGGCGCCTCCGGCAACGGCTGCGCCGGCTAGTGCCTGGCCACTCGGGGCCGATGCATTTGGAGCCGGCGATGAACCGCCGAGCGGACGGCCGCTCAGCCCTTGATTGCGCTCGATGGCTGCGGTATCCGGCGCCAGCCAGTCGGGATTCTGCACGGTGGTGACGCCACTGACCGACGCGCCTTGCGATACGCTCGGGGCCGCCGCCATGGTTGCACCAGGCTCGAGGCGCAGCGTCTGGCCCGGCCTCAAGCGATAAGGTGGGGTGAGATCGTTAAGGCGTGCCAGTTGGCGAAAATCCATGCTCTGACGCCAGGCGATTCCATACAGGGTATCGCCGCTCTTGACGACAACCGTATCGCCGGGTCGATCGTCGCGACTGACCGACAGATCGCGTACCTGGGGCGCTTCGCCGGACGCCGCGCAGCCGGCGACGCCCAGTGCCAGCGTCCATATCAGTAGAACCTTGCGCATAGGGAAATCATTCCTCCTTGAAAGACGACGTGGAACGCTCGCCTATCGCCAGCACCAGGGCCATGCCGCACAACATCAGGCCCAGTGCCGGCAGCAACTGCGCGGAGTCGCCAGTCAGCAGAGCGTAATCGTTAGGCAATAGATAGCGATAGTCCAATGGAATCAACTGATCGTCGATACCCATCTGATAGCGGGTCAACTCGCGCCATGGCCATAGCAGCGGCAACGAACCGACGATGAAACCGATCAATAATTGCAACGTGGCATGGTAGTAGTGCCGGAATAGCCAAGCCAGCAACCGCGAAAAGGTGAACAGCCCGATCGCACAACCCGCGCCGAATTGCATGATCAGGCCGATGTCCAGGCTCTTGATTCCCTCCATCACGGTGGAGTACAACCCCATGGTCAGCAGCAGAAAACTCCCGGAAATGCCCGGCAGCAGCATGGCGCTGATGGCAATGGCGCCGGCGATGATCAGCATCGGACCGCCACTGCCGCTGAGCGCCGGCATCAGCTTGGGAAGCCCTTGTGCCAGCATCAGACCCAGCAGCAACGGTAATACGTACCACAGCCGCCAGCCGGAAAAGTGCCGACCGACGACGATGCCCGACGCCGCCACCAGGCCGAAGAAGAAGGCATTCAGCAACAGCGGATAGGCATCGAGCAGATAGGTGACGAGATGCGCGAAACTCAGCAGACTCAAGGCGATGCCCAGCACCAGCGGCACCAGGAAGGCCAGATTCAGATGCCCGACCAGCCCCGCCAGCCCACCGCGTCGCCAGGCGCCGAAAGCCTCGGGACCGAAGCGGCGAATGGTATCGATCAACTCTTCGTAAATACCCGTGATAAAGGCAATCGTGCCACCGGATACGCCGGGCACGGCATCCGCGGCCCCCATTCCAGCCCCCTTGAGAAACAGGGCAAGCGGTCTTTTCAACGTATCACTCCCTCCAGCAGCGGCACGAAGCGCACCCGTTCGAGCCGCTGATAATCGTAGCTGTCGCCGTGGCGTCGTATTCGTGTCAGCCACTGGCTGCCATCGCTGTCTTCCAACGGCGTGATCAGCGTGCCCGATTCGTTCAACTGAGACAGTAATGTCGTGGGTAGTTCACTGGCACAGGCGGTCAATACGATGACATCGAACGGCGCCGCTTCAAGCCAGCCGTGGGCGCCGTCGGTCAGGCGCAGGCGCACGTTGTGAGCCGCCAGCCGCGCCAAGCGAGCCCGCGCACGCGACTGCAACGCCTGGATACGTTCCAGCGACCAGACCCGTTCGACCAGCCGCGACAGAATCAGCGTCTGATAACCCGAGCCGGTGCCGATCTCGAGCACGTTGGCCGGCTCGGCGGCCAGCACCAGCTCGCTCATGCGCGCGACCATCCATGGTTGCGACAAGGTCTGACCATGGCCGATGGGCAACGAGGTATCTTCATAGGCGCGGTGCGAGAGCGCCTCATCGAGAAACAGATGACGCGGCTCGCGGGCGAGCACCTTCAATACCCGTGGATCAGCGATGCCGGCCTCGGCCAGCCGCGCCACCATGCGATCGCGGGTGCGCTGCGAGGTCATGCCGATACCGCTGAATTCATGCGAGCCGTGACAATGCATCCAGCCATCCCTGCACATCGTTGAGCGCCGTATGCCGGGTCAGATCGGTCTGCAGCGGCGTGATCGATACGTAACCGGCATCGATGGCGGCGAAATCGGTATCCGGGCCATCGTCGGCGTTTTCGCCCGCGGCGGCGATCCAGTAGCGGTCGCGCCCGCGTGGATCCTGTACCTTGAGCGGCTCGGTCGATGGGCCGCGATAACCCATGCGGGTGACGCGAAAGCCGCGAATCTGTTCCCAGGGCAGATCCGGCACGTTGACGTTGAGCAGGCTGCGCGGCGGCAGCGATAGCGAATCCGCCGCACCCACCAGGCTCGCCGCGACGCGCCCGGCGGTTTCGAAGTAGCGCGAGCCGACCAGCGACATGGCGATCGCCGGCATGCCCAGATTGCGCCCCTCCATGGCGGCGGCGACGGTGCCCGAATAGAGCACGTCGTCGCCCAGGTTGCCGCCGTGATTGATGCCCGAGATCACCAGATCGGGCTTTTCATCCCACACGCCATTGACGCCCAGGTAGACACAGTCCGCCGGCGTGCCATCGACGCTGTAGAAGCCGTTGTCCAGCGCCGTCAGCGCCAAAGGCCGCGACAGTGTCAGCGAGTTGCTGGCGCCGCTCTTGTCGCGATCGGGTGCCACCACACGCAGCCGGGCATGGGCGCTCAGCGCCTCATACAGCGCGCGCAGTCCCGGCGCGTGAACGCCATCGTCATTGGATAGCAGCAGTTTGCGCATCATCTCTCCTGATCGCGTTATCGGACGCCGGTTACAGCGTTGGGTGCTCGATCAATTCACGCAGCACGGCGGTGGCGAAGGCGCCGCGTGGCAATTCGAAGCTCAGCCGCAACGTGCCGTCTTCCCGCGCCAGTTCGGGTGCACTCAAGCGCACACGCAGGGCCCGGCGCGCCAGGCGCACGCCGGCACGCTCGAGACCGGCACACAATTCGCCGTGGCGTGCCACCAGCGCCTGCTCGTAGTCCGCGGCCGCGTCCCGCGCCAATGAACGTCCCTGCCCCCACAATACGCCGCTGGGGTGCAGATCGAGCCGTGCAGCGCGTTGAATCAACTCATCGTCGATCGTTTCGGCAACGAACTGGCTGGCGGTTCCATCGAGTATCAGCACATCGCCGCCGATGGGCGCCGCCCAATTGCCGGCATTGAGTCGTGCGGCCAGCAACTCGTTGAACAGATAGCTGCGCGCGGTGGAAAGCAGTATGCCTTCGCGATCGTCGCGCTTGCGCCAGCCTCGCGCCAGTATGCCATGCGCCCGCTGTAGATTGCGTCCGCCCGGGCCGAAGCGCTGGGGTCCGAAATAATTGGGCACGCCGTGTTCGCACAAGCGCCGCCAGCGCGCCGTGAAATCGGGGTGATCGATTGCCGCACCGCTCACACGCAGCGCGAAGCGGTTGGCGCGATGCACGCCACGCTTGAGCTTGCGCGGATGGCGCCGGCATTCTAGCAGCGCGACCGGCGCCCCTTGCCGGCTATCGGCCAGACGCTCGGCCAGATCCGCCGGCGCCTCGCGCCCCGGCAGGTGAACCGATAGCCACTGGCGGGTCACCGCGATGCGATCCTTCATGCCCGAATAACCGACGTCACGCGGAGCGACATCGCAGATTCGCGCCAGCCGCCGGGCCAGTTCCAGCGTCGTCAGGTCGCGCTTCTCCAGCCACAGCCAGAGATGCTCGCCATGGCCTTCGGGGGCGAAATCGAGGCGCTCCTCGACGATGAAATCCTCGGGTGTGGCGCGGTAATCGCCGCTATCCAACGGCCCGCCGCAGGCAGTTGGCCAGGGCGGTGGCCAGCCGCTGTCGGCGCGCTCCGTCATCGTGCGCCCTCGCCGCGAGCCGGCGTCTCGAATAGCGCCTGCGGCTCGAACGGCGAGCGCGGCTGCACCCCATCGCTGGGCGCATACAGCAGCGCCACGGCCTCGGCGGCGATGCCCTCGCCGCGCCCGGTGAAGCCCAGCCGCTCGGTGGTGGTGGCCTTGACGTTGACCGCGCCGAGCGTCACGCCGAGATCCGCGGCGAGCGTCTCGCGCATGGCGGCGATATGCGGCGCCAGCTTGGGCGCCTGGGCAATCACCGTGGCATCGATATTGCCGATCCGGTAGCCGGCCTCGCCGACCAAGGTCACGACGTGGCGCAATAGTGCACGGCTATCGGCGCCGGCCCAGCGCGGGTCGGTATCCGGAAAGTGCCGACCGATATCGCCCAGCGCACAGGCGCCAAGCAGCGCATCGCACACGGCATGCAGCAGCACGTCGCCATCGGAATGGGCAACGAAGCCTTGGTCGTAAGCGACACGCACGCCGCCGATCATCAGATGATCGCCATCGCCAAAACGATGCACATCGAAACCATGGCCGATTCGCAACATATCAATGCTCCGCCGCGTTCCCCGCAGCCTCTCGCGCCTGGGCGGAGAGAATGCCCGCCGCCAACGCCAGATCCTCGGGATGAGTGATCTTGAGATTGTCGCGCCGCCCCGCCACCAGGCGCGGCGCGAGACCCAGCGCCTCGATCGCCGAGGCCTCGTCGGTAAGCGCGGTACCGTCGCGCCGCGCCATGGCGAAGGCGTCGCAGAGCAGGCCGTAGCGGAAGCCCTGTGGCGTCATTGCGTGCCACAGCCCGTCGCGGGATTCGGTGGCGGCCACTCTGCCTGCGCCATCGGCGCGCTTCATAGTATCGGCCACCGGTGCGGCCAGCAGCCCACCGATGCGATCCTCGTTCAGCACGGCGAGCAACCGTGCCAGATCGTCGCGATGCACACAGGGCCTGGCCACATCGTGAACGAGCACGATATCGTCGCTGCCCGCCCGGCCATTCAACGCCATGAGCGCGTTGGCCACCGAGTCGGCACGCTCGGCGCCGCCAGCGATGCGCCGCCAGTCGGCGAACGGCACCCAGGCCGGGTCGAAACGCGCATCGTCGGCATCCAGGCACAGGCACAAGGCCGCCTGCGGGTAGGCAGCGTGCAGCCGTTCGAGGGTCAGCGCCATCAGCGGGCGACCATCGAGTGGCAAGTACTGCTTGGGGCAATCGGCGCCCATCCGCCGCCCCAGCCCGGCCGCCGGTACGATCAGCCATAGCGGCGCGCTCATCGCGGGCGCTCCCCGGCATCGGCAGCCTCTACACCAGGCACCCAGAAGAATTCCTCATCCTCGCGCACCATGCCGATATCGCTGCGCGCACGCTCCTCGATAGCGGCCAAGCCGTTCTTGAGATCGACGACCTCGGCCGCCAGGCGCTGATTGCGCGCCCGCAGGGTTTCGTTTTCCGCCGCCAGGGTATCGGCCCGCGAGCGGATATGCGCGAGCTCGCGCAGGCCACCGTCGCCCCACCACAGGCTGTACTGCAGCAGGACCAGCAGCGCGACCAGTACGATAGCGAGCCACTTGAGCATTGGGCACCCGATTCGGTAACGATAATGGCCGGCATTATGCCATCATCAGGGGAGCCACGCAGGCCCGCAGCGGGGGCAAAACAGGCAGGCGGCAGGAAAAATCGCCGCACCGCCGGTACGCAACGCGACCCAGGAGGCGACACATGTACAAGCTGGCTTTCTTCGTGCCCGTCGACGAGGCCGAGAACGTCAAGGAGGCGCTCTTCAAGAGCGGCGCGGGGCGTATCGGCGATTACGAAGCCTGCTGTTTCCAGACGCGCGGCAGCGGCCAGTTCCGTCCACTCGACGGCGCCGACCCACATATCGGAAAGATCGGTGAGTTGGAGCGGGTCGATGAACTCAAGGTGGAGCTGGTCTGTGCCGATGACCTGATTCATGCGGCCGTCGCCGCGCTAAAGGCCGCCCATCCTTACGAGGAGCCGGCGTATGAAGCATGGAAGCTGGCGGATCTATGACGCTGCGGGCTCGATGTGACTAGGCGCGGCCGGGACGGCACTCACGATTCTCGCGATCGATGACACTCAGATGCAGCGGGAAGACACCGTCGCGACGGTCGCTGAAGTAGTGGCGAAGCGTGCGCTCGATGGTGGAAAACGCCAGCTCGTCCCAGGGGATCTCTTGCTCGGTGAACATCGCGACCTCGAGGCTCTCGGGCCCGGCGGCGAAGTCGCCGGTCAGGTCGGCGCGAAACATCATGTAAACCTGATTGATGTGCGGCAGGTCGATCAGTGTATAAAGACCGTGGATGTCGACCTCGGCGCAGGCCTCCTCGCGGGTTTCCCGCGCCGCCGCCTCGATGGTCGTCTCGGCGTTCTCCATGAACCCCGCCGGCAATGTCCAGTAGCCCTTGCGCGGCGCTATGGCGCGCCGACACAGCAGTACGCGGCCATCGCGTATCGGCAAGGTACCGGCGACGATACGCGGGTTCTGATAATGGATGGTGCCGCAGGCGTCGCACAGATAACGCGACCGGTCGTCGCCCTCGGGAATCGCGAAGCGAACGCTGTGACCGCAATGACTGCAGAATTTCATGGGACTCCTCGCGGCTTGGCGTGCTCGTCGGTGGGCCTGGATACAACCGAAACACTGGGCGGAACCCCATGTTAGAGAAACTCCACGAACGCCTGCAAGCGCACAGGCCACGCAAACTCAGCCTGGCATTGCCGCAGGCGGCGGTGCTGATGCCGATCGTCGCGCGAGACGAGCCGACGATTCTGTTCACGCGCCGCGCCGATCATCTCAAGCAACACGCGGGTCAGGTGGCCTTTCCCGGCGGCAAGCGCGAACCCGAGGATCCGGATCTCTTGACCACCGCGCTGCGCGAGGCCCAGGAGGAGATCGCCTTGACGCCCAGCAAGGTGCGCCTGCTCGGGCGTCTGGGCGATCTCATTTCACTGCACGGTATCCGCGTTACGCCATTCGTCGGTGTCATCCCGCCGGATCTGCCGCTACGCCCCGAACCGGGCGAACTGGACGCCATCTTCGAGGTGCCGCTCGCCGTGTTTCTCGAGGACCGGCGCAGCCATACCGATGTCATCACCGCCTATGGCCGGCCCTTCTACGTGCCGAGCTACCAGGCCGGGGAACATGTCATCTGGGGTCTGACCGCGATGATGCTGGTCGAGCTGCTGGCCGACGGTTTCGGCCAGCCCATCAGTCTCGACACGCCACCGGTCGATAGCCATCTGCACTATCGGCCCCGGCTCAAACGCCCGGTGCCCGATAGCGACCCCCGCCCATGACGACTCCACCCTTTCCGGCCGGCGGCAAATCCGGGCTGGACGGCGCCGCCCTGGCGGCACTGGTCGATGGCCTGGTCGAGCGCGGCTGGTTCGTTGGCGAGCGCTTCATCGACGCCGCGCTATGCCAGGCGCTGCACGACGAGTTGCAAGCGCTGGCCGCTAACGACGCACTGACCGATGCCGGCGTCGGTCGCGGCGACCGGCACCAGTTGCGCCGCGACATCCGCGGCGACGCCATCGTCTGGCTGAATCGCGAGAGTCAGGCCCAGCGGGAGTACCTGGCGCTCATGGCCGAATTGCAGAGCCAGATCAACCAGGCGCTATACCTGGGTCTGTTCGAGTTCGAGGCGCACTTCGCGCATTACCCACCGGGTGCGTTCTACAAGACCCATTACGACAGCTTTCAGGGTCGCGCCAACCGCGTCGTTTCCAGCGTGCTCTATCTCAACCCCGACTGGCCCGCAGACGGCGCTGGCGAAATGGCCATCTACGCAGCGCACGACGCAACGCGGGAACTCACGCGAATACGCCCCGAAGCCGGCACCTTCGTATGCTTTCTATCGGATCGCGTACCGCATGCGGTGCTGCCAACACGCTACCCTCGCGCCAGCATCGCCGGCTGGTTCCGTCGCAATGCCTCGCTGGGTGGGCTGATCGATCCGGCGAGATAGGCTCATCATGGAACCGCTCAGCGGGCGGATCCCGCCGCCTCGGCATCGACGTCGAAATAGGCGATGGTGGCATCCTCCTCGCGCGGCGGGCCAGCCAGCGGCTCGGCTACCGCCACATCCGGCACCACCTCGGAAAGATCCTCGACATGCTCGTGCTCGATGGCGCCCTGGACCAGCTCGTCGGTCACGTTGAGCTCGGCACCTACCACCGATTGCGGCGGGTTGGTGGTGAAAGGTGCCACCGGTATCGGCGCCGGGCGCTGGCTGCGCCGCCAGGCGAAGAACGTCACCAGTACCCCTCCCAACGTGGCCAGCGACCAGAACAACCCGGCATCGCCCAACCCGCTCATGACGGGCGTGATGAGCAACGGGCTGAGCGTCGAGCCGATCGCGTTGATCAGCAACAATCCCTGGCTCATGCGGACCAGTGCGCCGGCCGGGGCGCGATCGGCGGCGTGGCTGACCGCCACCGGATACAGCGCGAACACGCCGCCACCCAGCAGAAACAGCAATGCCGCCAGCACCCACGGCCCGCCGGGCAACCACAGCACGGCCAGCGAGATGGCCGCGCATGCGGCGCCGATCAGGATCAACACCAACTGGCGATCGTGACGATCGGACCAGCGGCCAATGGGGTACTGCAGCAGCATTCCGCCGAGCACCACCACGGCCATCATCTGGCCGATGCGATCGACCGCGAGGCCGGTGCGCTGCAGATACAGCGGCAGCAGGGTATAAATGGCCGCGACGAGAAGACCCGAGCCGAGACAACCCACCACCGCGGTCGGTGTAATCATGATCAGCCGCAGCGGCGGCAATGGCTCGGCATGTTCGATCAGCGGCGATACCCGCGGAATCAGCGCCAACGGCAATACCGACAGCGATGCCAGCAAGCCGATGACCATGAACGGTACCGCCTGGCCCGCCGCATCGGTGACGCCCAGCAGCAACTGGCCGATCACCCCGGCGGCGTACAGCGAAATCATGTAAAGCGCCAGCAGGCGGCCGCGCACGCGCGTATCGGAGGAGGTCAACAGCCAGCTCTCGATCACCAGATAGACGCCCACCGTCGCCCAACCGCCGATCAGGCGCAGCGTGAACCACGACCACGGATTGAGCCATAGCCCCTGCAGCAGCACGGTGACGGCAACCAGCGAGGCGAAACAGGCATAGGCGCGGATATGCCCGATACGCAGCAGCAGTCGATCGTTGAGCACCGCACCGATGGCCAGGCCGATGAAGTAGGCGGACGACACCCAGCCGATGACCACCGCCGACTCACCGGCGAGATCGAGACGCAGGGTGATCAACGTGGCCAGAAAGCCATTGCCGATACCGAGAATGAACAGGCCCAGCAAAGGAGCCAGTGCCATGACTAACAGTTGCCGCGACATGACGGGTGCCTCAGAAGGAGTTGGCATGGTGCCGGTATTGCGGGCCGTCGCGAATGCGCTGGCCAGGAGATCGCGCGGCGAATATACGCGCGTTTCCAGCGTTAGGAAAGACTATTCGAATACACGATTCGCATTGCACCGGCTAGCCGCAAAAAGCTCGCTCGAACGAATGGATATCACAAGGGTATCCGGCGTCATTGTAAACGTCGGACGCCGCAGCGGGAGTCCCCCGTTGCGGCGCCAGACGTTCAAATTCCGACTCGAATAACCTTCGTCAGAGCAATCGCTTAAAGGACTCCCTTGGCTTTCGCACTATGCGTCGCGATCGCATCCATCAGTGGCGGCGAGAGGCAGTCGTATGGCTCCAGACCCAATGCCTTCAGGCGCGCACGCACGGCATCCATATTCTCCGGCTTCGCGCCCGACTCGATGATCGAGGAGGTGAACGCGGCGAACTCCGGCCCGGCCCAACCCCGGTCATCGGACAGTTCGGTGTGGATGAAATCCAGACCGTGAAATGGATGCGATGTGTCCTCGATGCGCCCGTACATATGCACGCCGCAACCCTGGCAAGCGTAACGCTGGATGGTGGCGGAAGGATCGACGGCTTTCAGCTTGTCTTCGTTGGCGGTTACGCTGACCGCCTCTCTCGGTACCACCGCGACTTGCGAGAAGAGTGCACCGGATGGCTTCCAGCACTTGGTGCACCCGCACACATGGTTGTGAGCGCACTGCGCCTTGACCGTCACCTCGACCCGGTCGGTCGCGCAATGGCAATGCAACACGCCTCCACTGAATTCATCGCTGCCGGCATTGACGCCATTATCCACTGCGGGATGAATCTTGATGTCGCTCATCTGTTGTTGTTCTCCTTGACCACCGTCTCGTTGTCCACCGTCACGGTCATTCGTATTGCCCGAAGGGAGTGGGTCGCTGTCTCCGCGCATGCTGGTCAGAACCCGAGATAGCCACGACATGTTTTTTACCTCACGACGAACCACTCATCTATTTACTTACACGAATCATTAAAAAGGCTACCCACTTAATACATTCGAACAATAAATAGCATTAGTGGCAAATAAGGCGCTCCGCATTAATCGGAACGCCCCTTTCGATAATACGATCATGGCTCAACGATTGGCGATATACAGAGTCACCTCGAAACCGAGGCGAATATCGGTATAGATAGGTTTGGTCCACATAGGAATCTCCCGAATGGCAATTATTTAGGGATGGCCCTGATAGTTAAGCACGTTTGCCCGGGCATGCCTTTCGACTAACGTCTTAGTCACGCCACGAGTGCCTTCAAAGCGCCTTCCCACACACCGACAGCCCAGCCCTGGCGCCGAAAAACGCCGCCAGCAAGGATTACGCATCAGACGGCAAAAGTCTTTTGACCGGCAACATCGCTAAATTCACATCCGGTAACGCAGCGGCTATTTCAAATTGTGCTAAACCTCCTTAAGAGTACTTGTGCGGCCAGAGATGAATAACAATCAAAGATGCGCCGAAAGGACAAGGACCGGCACATCTTATTGTGCAAATGGAGATAAGAAAATGCTTCATAAGATGCGCTATGCCGTCGCGGCCATCGGGTTATTGACCGTATCGATGGCTCAAGCCAATGAAGATCAACTCAAGCTTCAACAGAACCCCGAACTATGGGTAACTCAACTCGGTAACTACAAGGGCCACCGTTTCAGCCAGCTGGATCAGATCAATCGCGAAAACGTCGATGAACTGCGCGCCCAATGGCAGTTTTCCACCGGCGTACTACGCGGACACGAAGGTGGCCCACTCTACGTAGGAGATGGCCGTCTTTATATCCATACGCCTTTCCCCAACCAGGTATTCGCCCTCGACATGGAGGACGATGGCCGGGTCGTTTGGACCTATGAGCCGGATCAGGACTTCCGGGTCATTCCCGTGATGTGCTGCGACACCGTCAACCGAGGCTTGGCCTATGCCGAAGGCAAGCTGTTCCTGGGTCAGGCCGACAATACGCTGATCGCACTCGATGCCGAGACCGGCGAGCTGTTGTGGGAAGCCAAGAACGGCGATCACACCAAGGGCGAGTCCAATACCATGTCGCCGCTGGTCGTGCACGACAAGGTGATCATGGGCATCAGCGGTGGCGAATTCGGCGTACGCGGCCATCTCACCGCCTACAACATCGATACCGGCGAAAGGGAGTGGCGCGCCTACTCCAACGGCCCGGACGAGGAGGTACTGATCGATCCCGAAACCACGCTGATGATGGGCGAGCCGATTGGCGAGCCCAACCTCGGTGTCACCACCTGGCCGGAAGGCGAATGGAAGCGCGGCGGTGGCGCTCCCTGGGGCTGGATCACCTACGACCCCGAACTCGACCTGATCTACTACGGCACCGGCAACCCCGGCTCATGGAACCCCGAACAGCGCACCATCGACGGTGAGCCCGCCGACAACAAGTGGGCAATTACCGTGTTCGCTCGCGATCCCAATACCGGGGAGGCCAAGTGGGTCTATCAGAAGGTGCCCTTCGACGAGTGGGACTATGACGGCGTCAACGAGAACCAGTTGATCGACGTCGAGATCGATGGTCAGCAACGCAAGGGTTTGGCGATCATCGACCGCACCGGCTTCGGCTTCCTGCTCGATCGCGAGACGGGCGAGTTGCTGGTGGCCGAGAAGTTCGCTCCCGAAACCAACTGGGCCACGCATTACGACATGGAAACCGGGCGCCCGGTGGTCGATCCCGAGTTCAGCACCTTTACCCAGGGCGTCGATGTCAATACCACCAATATCTGCCCCACCGCGATGGGCGCCAAGAACATGCAGCCGAGCTCCTACTCGCCCGAAACCGGCCTGATGTATGCCGGCATCAACCGGATCTGCATGAACTATGAGCCCTTCGAAACCAATTACGTGGCGGGCCAGCCCTATGTCGGCGCGACCCTGACCATGATGCCGGCCCCGGTCGAAGAGGGTGGCATGGAAGGTCGCATGGGCAGTTTCATCGCCTGGGATCCGGTCAAGGGCGAGGTGGTCTGGGAGATCGACGAGCGCTTCGCGGTATGGAGCGGCGCGCTGACCACCGCTGGCGACCTGGCCTTCTACGGCACGCTCGAAGGCTATGTGAAAGCGGTCGATATCGATACCGGCGAAGAGTTGTGGAGTTTCAAGACACCCTCCGGCGTGATCGGCAACGTCAATACGTTCAAATTCCAGGGTAAGCAGTATGTTGCGGTGCTCTCCGGCGTGGGTGGCTGGGCCGGCATCGGCCTTGCCGCCGGGCTCGAGAATCCCGAGGATGGATTGGGTGCCGTCAGCGCATTCGCTGCCCTCGAAGACTACACCGAGCTGGGTGGCGTATTGACCGTATTCGCCCTGCCGGACGCTTGACCGAGGTTCCGGTTTCCCGCCGGCCGATAAGGTCGGCGGGAAATCGATGGGTGATACTCCTGCCATCGATAAGGGTAAATGATGCCAAACCAACAATCTTCTTCTCGTCATCTTCGTATCGCCGGCGCGGTGGCTACCATCCTACTGGTCGGCGGTCTTTCGACATCAGGCGCATGGGCCGCCGAGCAAGCTCCCAAACCAGGCGATTTCACCGTCGAGAATGGCAAGGTCGACCCACACACTTACCAGGGATATATCGTCTACACTCGCGTTTGTCAGGCCTGCCATGGCCCCGATGGCCTGGGTTCCTCCTTCGCGCCCAGCCTGGTCAGGGCCGCCGAGCGCCGCAGCTTCGCCGAATTCGCCAGAACCATTGCCGGCGGCCTGCAGATTCGTCCCGGGCGAGTCATGCCCTCCTTCGCCGACGACGAATACGTGCTCAGCCATATCAGCAACATTTACAGCTACTTGAAGGCACGCAGCTCGGGCAAGCTCGAGCGTGGTCGACCGGACGTCATCGAAGGAATGCAGCCGAAGGAAGCCAAGGATTGATGCCGAACTTTTCGTAGCTGACGATGGGAGGCGAACATGCCTATTTCCGGCCGTCTGGCTGCCTTTTTCGCGATCGCCGCGCTGAGCGTCGGTTCGAGCATCGATGACGCCGCAGCGGACTTGCCCGAACTCAGCGAACGCGGTCACCTGCGTGTCTGCGCCGATGCCAACAACCTGCCCTTCACCAATCGCGAGGGTGAGGGTTTCGAGAATCGCATCGCCGAGATGATGGCCGAGGAGCTGGGCAAGCCGCTGAGCTACGTCTGGGCACCGCAAATCATGGGATTCGTGCGCAACACCTTGAACCTGCGCGTGTGTGATGTCGTGATCGGCGTCGCCGCCGGCTACGATTTCGTGCAGGGCACCAATGCGTATTACCGCTCCGTCTATGCGCTGGTACTGCCCGTCGATTCCGAGATTACCGCCACCACGCTCGACGATCTCACGCTACAGGGCAAGCGGATCGGCGTGATCGCCGGGACTCCGCCGATGATTCCGCTGCGCCGCGCTGGCGCCAGCGTGCAAGGCTACCCGTTACAGGTCGATACCCGGGTCAGAACGCCCGTCAAGGATGCCGTGGAGGATATCGCTGCGGGTGTCACCGACGGCGCAGTGATCTGGGGCCCGCTGGCCGGCTATTACGCCGCCCGCCAGCAACCCGCGCTCAAGGTCGTTCCCTTGCTGGACGACAGCGCCGATACCCGGCTCGATTATCGAATCACCATGGGCGTTCGACGCGGTGAATCGCAGTGGCAAGCCTGGATCAACGACTTCATCGAGCGCCGCCAGGATGACATCAATGCGATTCTTGCCGACTACCGGGTTCCGCTGCTCGACAGTCACGGCCAGCTCATCGACCCCGCCACGCTGGATGCCAAGCCATGACGATCACCGACCTTAGCCAGCGCGGCACCGCCCTGGTATTCACCCTGCTGCTGGCCGTCGCCAATAGCGACCGGGTTCAGGCCCAGCCGGCCGCCACCGGGCCACCGGACTGGCCTTGCGTTCAGCGCCTGATTCCCGAAATCGCCTGGGGCACGCTGTGGACCGGCCCCTCGCCCGAGACGCTCACGCAGGATTGGTGGGACGACGACGAGATCGGCAGCGTCGTGCGCTTCGCTACTTCGAGCGATACCACCGTGGAAGACGCGGTGGCGCGCGTGCGGGCCTTCATGGAGCGCGAATCTCCCGACGAGCGGCGCTTGACGCTGCTGTTCTCGGGCCTGCTCGAACAGATAAACGACGAGCGTAGCCGCACCATCGCGGGCATTCGCAGCGCCTCGCGCGCGCAGGTGAGTCGCCTCGAGCGGATAGCCGACATCATCGATGAACTGGAGATAAAGCGGACGAATGACGCCGATCAGGCAACGATCGCGAATCTGCGCAAGACGCTGCACTGGGAGCGGCGCACGTTCGAGATGCGCCAGCAGATCCTGCCGGCACTCTGCGAGCAGCCCTACCTACTCGAGGAGCGGCTGGCGCGGATGATTCGCGAGATCGACGCCGCGCGCTGAACGCTCGAACCGCCCAAGGCGGCACCATGACGACAATCCAGTGGGAGCGAGGCAATGAGAACATTCCCGTCCGACTCCGGCGCGCATCCTATCGATGCCTGCCTGAAGCGGTGGCTGCTGGGTAGCGCGCTGGCGCTGCTGAGCTGGTCGGTCTTGGCAACGCAGGAAACGACGCCAGCCACCGATACCATTACCCTGGGTTATCTGGGCATCGAGCGGCCCGCCGATCTGGAGCCACTCTCGGTACTCGACCCGGTGCTCGACGACGAGGGCGTTCAGGGCGCCCGCCTGGCGATCAGCGATAACAACGCGACCGGGAAGTTCCTGGGCCAGCACTTCGTGCTCGTCGAGTCGGTCGTCGCAACGTCCGATGATGTGGCTAAAGGATTGGACAGCCTCATCGAACAGGGTGCCGACTGGATCATCAGCGGATTGCCCGGCGCGGCCCTGCAAGCGCTGATGCAAAACCCCGCGCTCGGCGAGCGCATCGTCTTCAACACCCGGGCGCCGGATAATTCGCTGCGTAACGAGGCTTGTCACCCGAACCTGTTCCACACCACGCCCAGCCGCAGAATGCTGACCGATGCCCTGGCCCAGTTCCTCGGCTACAAGCAGTGGCGGGACTGGGCGCTCGTTTACGGCAATACCGAGGAGGATCGGCTGCTGGCGGAAAACCTGCGAGCCTCGGCCGAGCGCTATGGCCAGCGGATCGTCGCGGAAAAGATGTGGCCTTATGATCCGATGTCACGCCGGGCCGAGGGTGGTTTTCATGCCATTCAGCGCGAAATTCCGGTGTTCGTTCAGGCGTTTCCCGAGTACGACATCCTGATCGTCGCCGACGAGAACGACTACTTCGGCGAATACTTCCTCTACCAGACATGGCTGCCACGCCCGGTCGCCGGCACGCAGGGGCTGATCGCGACGTCCTGGCATCGCGCCCATGAATCGTGGGGCGCGGTGCAACTGCAGCGACGCTTCGAGGAGCACGCCGGGCGCTGGATGACGCCGCGCGATTTCGGCGCCTGGCTGGCGATACGCTCGCTGGGTGAAGCCTCCGCGCGGACCGACTCGGTCGAGCGCGACACGCTCATCGACTACATGCTCAGCGAGCAGTTCGAGCTGGCGGGCTACCTGGGATTGCCGGTGAGCTATCGCACCTGGAACCACCAACTACGCCAACCCATTCTGGTAACCGGCCCGCGCATGGTCGCCTCGGTATCGCCTCAGGATGGCTACCTGCACCCACGCTCGCCGCTGGATTCGCTGGGTGCCGACAAGGAGGAATCCACATGCGACTTCTAACGCCACCCCACCGCCCCGGACCGCTCGCATCATGCTCCCAAGGCCATGTAACGCTACGCTGGATCGCCCTGGGCGCCGCGCTTGCGGCACTGCTGGCGCTGCCCATGCCGGCATCCGCCGAGCGGGTCTTCGTCAGCAACGAGAAGGACAACACGGTGTCGGTGATCGATGTCGAGTCGCTGGAAGTCGTCGAGACCATCGATGTCGGCCGGCGCCCGCGCTCCATGGCCTTCAGTGGCGATGGCAGCGAACTGCTGGTCGCGGTGGGTGACGACGAAGCGGTCGATATGATCGATCTGGAAACGCTGAAAGTGGTACGCAGCCAACCCGCCGGCGAGGATCCCGAAGTCATTCGGGTCGATCCCAATCGTCCTTACTTCTATGTTTCCAACGAAGATGACAACATCGTCTCGGTGATCGATTACGAAAAACGCACCCTGGTGACCCGGATTCCCGTGGGTGTCGAGCCCGAAGGGCTGGGGATCGGCCCCGATGGCAAATGGCTGATCGCCACCACCGAGACCTCCAATATGGCGCACATCGTCGATCTCACCAAAATGGAAGCCGTCTACCATCGCCTGGTGGGCGCGCGTCCGCGTCATGTCGAGTTCACCCATGACGGCGCACAGGCCTGGGTCTCGTCGGAGATCTCCGCCACGGTGTCGATCATCGATATGCGCGATAGCTTCGATGTGGAGCACACCCTGCGTTTCGACGTTCCCGGCGTGCCCCGCGAAACCGTACAGGCGGTCGGCGTTGAAATGACTTCGGATGGGCGCTACGCCTTCGTGGCGCTCGGCCCGTCGAATCGTGTCGCGGTGGTCGATCAGCAAAGTTATGAAGTGCTCGACTATCTGCTGGTCGGCCAGCGCGTCTGGCACCTGGCGCTGAACGGCGACGAGAGCCTGCTGTTCACGACCAACGGGGTCAGCGGTGACGTCACGGTCATCGATGTCGATGACCTGAGGGCGATCAAATCGATCCCCGTGGGCCGCTTCCCCTGGGGGGTGATCGTCGAACCGTGAGCGTGCCGATACCGTCTTCCGATAACGCGGCTTCCGAGCAGTCGTCCGCTCCGCCAGCGCGGCAGCGACAGACGACGCTGCCGGCGGCCCTGCAAATCGACGATCTCAGCTTCGGCTACAGCGGCAAAGCGGTACTGCAAGGAATTTCCCTGCGCCTCGAGGAGGGCCAGTTCATGGTGCTTCTGGGTGCCAACGGTGCCGGGAAGACCACGCTTTTCTCGCTGATCACACGCCTTTATGAGCATCGTGAAGGCGAGATCGGTATTGGTGGCTACGCACTGCGTCATCATCCCGTGCTGGCCCAGGCCCGCATGGGCGTGGTCTTTCAGCAACCGACGCTCGATCTCGATCTCACCGTCATGCAGAACCTGACCTATCACGGCGCGCTGCATGGCATGAGCCGCCGCACGGCCCTGCGCCACGCCGAGGAGCAACTGCGCCGGGTCGGCATGATTGAGAGCCTGACCGCGCGTGTCCGCCATCTCTCCGGCGGCCAGCGTCGGCGCGTGGAAATCGCCCGCGGCCTTTTGCATCGGCCACGCCTGCTGCTGCTCGACGAACCCACGGTAGGGCTCGATATCGCCTCGCGTCGCGCGCTGGTGGAGCACGTTCACCGGTTGTGTGCCGATGGCGATGTCGCCGTGTTGTGGGCCACTCACCTGATCGACGAGGTGTATCCCGACGACCGCGTGGTGGTGCTCGATCGCGGCTGCATTCGCGCCGATGGCAACATCGCCGAGATCACCGCGCAGACCCATACCGGCTCGATCGGGGACGCCTTCGACCGCTTGAGCGGAGCCGAGGCGCCATGAGTCGTTTCATCGCCTATACGCACTGTCTGCGTGGCGTGGTCGGTCGCGAGCTGCTGCGCTTCGTGCATCAGCGCAGCCGTTTCATCGCGGCCCTGGTACGCCCGCTGGTGTGGCTGCTGGTGTTTGCCGCCGGCTTTCGCATGGCGCTCGGCGTGGCCATGACCGAGCCCTACCAGACCTACATTCTCTACGAGGTCTACATCGTGCCGGGGCTGGTGGGCATGATCCAGCTCTTCAACGGCATGCAGAGTTCGTTATCGATGGTCTACGATCGGGAAATGGGCAGCATGCGGGTGCTGCTGGTCAGCCCCTTTCCGCGCTGGTTCTTGCTGGTCTGCAAGCTGCTGGCCGGCACGCTGGTATCCATCGTGCAGGTCTATGTGTTCCTGCTGATCGCTTATCTCTATGGAATCCAGGCCCCATTGCAGGGCTATTTGTTGATACTTCCGGCGCTGATCGTCACCGGCTTCATGGTCGGCGCGCTGGGGCTGTTGCTATCGACGTTCGTGCGTCAGTTGGAGAATTTCGCCGGCATCATGAACTTCGTGATTTTTCCGATGTTCTTCCTCTCCTCGGCGCTCTATCCCTTGTGGCGCATTCGCGAGGGAAGCTACTGGGTCTATCAGATCGCCGCCCTGAACCCGTTCACGTATACCGTCGAGATGATTCGCTTCGCGCTGTATGCGCAGTTCAACCTCACGGCGACCCTGATCACGCTGGTGACCACCGTGATACTGCTGGGACTGGCCATTCTCGGTTATAACCCGGCACGCGGCATGATCGCGCGCAAGGCAGGCGCGGAGTGATGCGGCACAACGAGAGAACGATGTTGGTTTGAAACCGTATCGTCCGCCTTGAAAGCGTGCTGCCGCCTGTTCCGCGAGGATAGCAGCCTCTGTCGGCGTCTGGTGAATGTACGATATTTCCTACAAAACCTGTCATCTATGGCTTACAAGCCTGGCACCGCCTGACAGGTACAATCGCGACTCATCCATATCGCTCGTGTCGGGTATCGACG
>NZ_CAMPKE010000026.1 GCF_946887195.1 uncultured Halomonas sp. | reverse complement strand
CAATAAACTGGCCGCTTAGATGCGGTCATTTGGACAACTGGGTTGAAAATCGCCGTGAGCCAGAGCTCTATGCACGAAGGGCGGGAAGCGGTCATTCGCCCGCGTTTGGCACGATCGTCCATAATGCGGCGGTCGTGCCGTTAACGTAGCACTCTGATTGGGTGATCCAGATCAGCCTTTCAAATGGTAAAGCCTACTGCGATAGCATGCCTTGTGAAATGAAAGCGATTGTATTCGCAATACCATTACTCAAGTTAAGCACCTCCGCTACTCAAGTAACTCGTCGAAGGCTTTTGCAACTGATTCAGCCTTATCGCGCTTGACATCCTTCTTGTGCTGAGCAAGCAGTTTCGCCGACATTGCCCTACACCATTTTTGACTTTTCAAATCGTTCTTGTAGTCGAAGTATTCGTCATCTTCTGGCGCCACTTCGGCATTCAAGTCGATCGCTGCATTTCCAGCTAAAATTGCAAAACCACCGGCAAGTTCATCAAGACGACCGCCCTTCGCAACTTTATCAAGAGAACTTAGAATACCTAAGCCTTCTGCGCTATCTTTCATGATTGCAATCACGGCAAAAAACAGAAAGAATTTAGTAAGGGTGTAATTCGCGAATGATTTATTTTCCAGCTCGCTTAATGACTCAGGTACCACTTGGAAACATTTCCATAGCGCAAGAACCCTTGCGCCGGTAACACTTGGTCGCCCAAAGATCTCTGAATGAAGGTCATCCATGATTTTGTATTTTTGGTGGCAACTCCAAGGTTGCTCAAGGTCGGCAGCTAGCAGGACCAAGCCTGCCGCTTCGTTGGAAATTACTTCCTTACCTTTATTGTTCTCTCCTTGCTTTATTTCATATGCAATTTTTCCTCCACTCACCTTCTCAACTTCAGCTTTGAGGCGTTGCTGCAAGTTATGGTTAGACTTCATGTCGCGCGCTTTTATCGCGTTCTGGTTATTGCTGTTTCGAGTGATTTTTTGGGATAGAGAGACGTCGCCTTTGACCTCAATTAGCTTGACCAGGATCATAAGGTCATCAGTGATCTTGGCCCTCTCGGAAAGCAGTGAAGTAAGGCTTTGAGCCCCGTTGACTACCACATAGTCCTCAACAGTTATAAATTGATCATTCTCTTCAATTATCTCCCGACAAAGAACATTAATTCCGTTATGATACAGGGGAAAATTTCCATGTTCCGACTTCTCGCGAATACTTGACTTAATACTTTTGTTGACTTTTGTGTTTCCAAGAGAAAGTCGCACATTTTGCTCGAAAAGAGCGCCGTCCGATATTCCTTCCATCTTTGTGAGATTCAATGCGGGCGCAAGAAAAATTCGAGCAAAGGCCCCTCCAGCGTCATACTCAATGACATCACTGTCGGAAACGTCGAATTTAAATTCCTCAGAGACGCCGCCGTCGACATCCAGGTCTACATAGTCCGAGGCAATCTCTGCGGCATCATACAAGTCGATAATTTCGGATTTTCTTATGTAGCTGTGAGCATCGTCATTTGCTGGAACATTAGTTATGAAAACGCCCTGAACATCATAACCGGCGGCAACTTTCTCAGATACTTCATTCCTCGTTATGGCTTGCCTGAGACGTCCATTTTTTGTTTCCTCAGCAAGACTTTCGACCTTCTCCGCACTGCTAAACTGAACCAGTGTTCCGTAAAAATCTTTCAGCTCAGTGTCCCCGAGAGTAGATTTATCACTCGTTTTCGTTTTAGCTTGTATGACGTAAACAATTTCAGAGATATTGTCGACGTAAATTGCGTCTACACCTTTATCATGCTTAGCATCGACACAGGCATCATCTGCCATAAATTCATCAAGCCTGAAAATGTTCTCGAGGAACCATTTTAAGAACCGCTTAGAGAAGTCTGACGCGCGACCTGAATAGTGCTGCTCCAAAATGTCAGAGAAATTACTGTGCCTGAGGTCTTCTGCTTTCATTTTTTAAATCCTGCTGTTCTGACTAGGTTGCGTTTAGCTTTGAGGCCTCATGAGCATAAGGGGTGGCTGCGTTGAGGTCGATAACTTCTCATCTTGTGATGAGGTGCTCGCACAAAAGCCGGGCTCAACTCTGCGGCGCTCCCGTCGAGAAGCCATCGCTTCCTCCCCCCGATCCTGGCGTGACGGGCAGGAAATGGCTGGCTGCCGCCATTCGTCCGTCGAGCTGCCTACCTCCAGATGTCTACGCATCGAAGCCTGGCTTTAGAAGCCAGGCCTCTACTCTTTTTCGGGCTGCTTTGTGGACTGTGCATTGGTCTGTCAGTAGGTCAACCGACCAAGCGGGACGGGAGATAAATCACTGATCAATCCGGCGTAACCGTTTACCCCGCTTTGGTCCGCAGAGCGCGAATGGCGCTAAGCCCGACCCTAAAAGGCCGGGCTTTATTTTTGCGCATCGTTTTAGCTAGACAGTCCTAGCGGCAGATGCCTCGCAGGCAAACTCTTCGGTGTCTATATCGGACTGCTGGGTCTCGCTGTAGCGGGCACCCGCCACTTGATCCGGCGTCATCATGTCGTTCAGCCGGGAGACGGTACCTGAGTCCAGGCGAAGGTTTTCCGCTGCTAAGTTCTCGCGCATATGCTCGATGGAGCGGGAGCCAGGGATAGGAAAGATGTCATTTCCCTGAGCTCTGAGCCAGGCGAGGGCGAGCTGGCCGGGCTTGACGCCCAGTTCGTTCGCCATTGCCAAGAGGGCTTTCAGCAAGCGTAGGTTCCTGGGATAGTTCTCTGCGCTGAAGCGCGGCATGCCTCGGCGCATGTCGCTTTCATCAAGGCTTGACGCCTCCTTGATGGCGCCCGTTAGGAAGCCTCTCCCCAAGGGGCTAAAAGCCACCAGCGCCGTGTCTGACTCCCGACACGCCTGGATCAGCGCGATCTCGGGATTGCGGGTCCATAGGGAGTATTCGGACTGCACCGCTGCGATGGGGTGCTCGGCGCTGGCGCGACGAAGGGTGGTCGCGGAAATCTCGGAAAGCCCAATCCCACGTATCTTGCCTTCCTCCATCAACCGCCCCAGCGCACCGACACTCTCCTCGATGGGCACTTGGCGGTCCAGGCGGTGCAGGTAATAGATATCCAGATGGTCGGTGCGAAGTCGCTGCAGACTCGCCTCGCACTGATGCCGGATCGTCTCGGGGCGCCCGTCGATCACTCTCTTGCCAAGCTCCGGATCGATGGCCATGCCACACTTGCTGGTAAGCAGGATCTGATCTCGCTTTCCATGCAGCGCCTTGCCCACCAGCTGTTCGTTGGCCGTAGCGCCGTAGAGGGTGGCGGTATCGAAGTGACGGTAGCCCATGTCGAAGGCTGCATCCAAAGCCCGTAATGCCTCGGGTTCGGGAACGGGTTGCCCATAGCCATGGGAAAAGTTCATACAGCCCAAGCCGATAGTGGGGATTGCGATTTCCTCGAGACGCTTAAAGCCAGTCGACATAAGAATCCTTTTAGAGCGGCAGAATGCGCCGGCATGGCCGGCTACGGCGCCATGCACAGCAAAGAGGCGATGCGTTTGGTGATCAAACTTGATGCCATTATTCAGTGGTAAGCTTACTGCACCATCTGCTTCAGCGCCTGTCTCACTGGATATCTTCACCCCACGGAGCCTCCCATGCCCGACCAACCCAATCTTCTCTGTTTTGCCGGTAGCGCCCGTAAGGCATCGTACAACAAACGACTGGCGCGCTGTGCGGCACCGCTGTTGGAGCGCCACGGGGCGGCGGTGACGCTGCTCGATCTGGCCGATTATCCGATGCCGCTGTACGACGGCGATTTGGAGGAGAGCGGTGGCTTGCCCGAGCCGGCACGGCGCTTGAAGGCATTGTTTCGCCAGTGCGATGGTTTTCTGATCGCAGCGCCAGAGTACAACAGCAGCCTGGCGCCGCTGTTGAAGAACACGCTGGATTGGATTTCGCGCCGGGAAAATAGTAACGAGCCACCGCTGGTAGCGTTTCGTGGCAAGGTAGCGGGGCTATGCGCGGCCTCACCGGGCGGGTTCGGTGGCCTGCGCGGGCTGGTGCCGCTGCGTATGATGCTGGGCAATATCGGCGTGCATGTGCTGCCTCAGCAGTTGGCGGTGGCTAGCGCCGGTGACGCCTTCACCGAGGCAGGCGCATTGGCCGACCCACAGCAGGCTCGCACACTGGACGGCCTGGCCGCTGAGTTGGTACGCGTCAGCCAATTACTGCGCCCCGACTGACCTGGCTGGCCAAGACGCACTATCCAAGTGTAGTTGAAGGTTGCCTATGAACAAGCCGTTGTAAGATTGCCGATTTACGATTATTAACTTACTTATCGACATCATCTACGCAAGGATTGTCCAGCTTTCCGATCATATAGATATCATGCATATATATGTCGAACTTGGAAACGACATAGGTGAGCAATACCAATGCATAAATCAGCAGCATTAGAATGAGTTCATTATTAAACCACGAAAAATAACCCGCTGAGGCCTCGTAGGCTATGGTGTAGACGCTCAAGCCGCCAAAAAAGAGCGCTAAAAGACAGTTGATGAAAACGATTTTTAGTAATAAGCCTCTGATGTCTTTCTTGGGAGGGTTCGTTTTCCAAAACGGCAGATGCAAGATTTTTATCTTGCCATTGCAAACGATATTGTTTTTTCGGCGCAGCAGTGGCTCTGCATAGATTTCTCTGTTCTCGCCGGAAAAAGCAGCGAGTACGATTCGGTGGTCGAAATCGCGACCGAAGACATCTTTCGCTGCCTGGATGAAGCCCGGTGAAGACCCCGTTTCTGAAGTTTCCTTTGCCTTGATAGTTAGCTCGTTTAGGCTTTTCTCTTCGGCGTGGGATCTTTTTTCTTTAACGCCAAAATTTAAATTATAATGAAAGTTGTATATTTGTAATACTGATATGGTAACGCCAACAAAAATCATAAAAAACAGCAAGGCACTTAACATGTCGATTCACTCTTGACTAATCAGTAACAACCGAAGGGCTGGCAATGTGGCATGCTGATGATGCCCTCTTGGATTGCTCGCATCAAGCGCCGTTGTCCATGTGCGCTTTTTTACCGCACCTGAAACGTCGTTGCTCGATGGCTGGCGACTCTGGTATGAGTCGAGGATGTGATTATAGAACTGACAGGATTCAGCAGTTCTTCCAGTTCCACGCTACACTTGAAAAGCGCCGAAACATTGGGGCGAAATCGCAGGGTAATCGATTCAATCGAAGAGTGGCGTGACTCATTAAATGCTTCTGCAAATTCATCGGTCACATCGTATAGATATAGGTAGATCAATCACCCAAGAGACTCGATCATGCATCAGTGTAAAATAAGAATAATAGCCTGCTTTATTACTCTTCTTTCCGCGAATCAGGTGCTCGCGACCGAGCAGGCGCAGAAAGCCGAGGTTGCCGTCGAGAAGGCGGAAGCGCTGACGCAGAGCGTCGTTATCGAGGGCGGTGATGTATCGCCTTCTTCCTCCGAGACCATCACCCAGCCGGAAGTGCAGGCGGTGGACCCCGCCGGCGAAGCGCCGTTGGACGATGCGATCACTTGCCTGGCGCGTACCATCTATTGGGAGGCCAGGGGCGAGCGGATTGCCGACATGGAAGCCGTCGCCAGCGTGGTGATGAATCGGCTGAGCCATGAGGGCTTTCCCAGCACGGTTTGCGGCGTGGTCAAACAGGGGTCGGAGCAGGGTGCGTGTCAATTCTCTTGGTGGTGCGATGGCCGCGTGGACGATGCGGAGAATGAAGATGCCTACGCGGTCGCCAAGGAGATCGCCCGCCGGGCGATCAATGGGCAACTCACGGACCGAACCGACGGTGCGCTGTACTTTCACACTAGCCAAGCCTCGCCAAGCTGGGGTGAAGAGTTCATGCAGACGGCCGAGGTCGGTGAGTTCGTTTTCTACAAGCCTTACGATAGCGCGGCGCAATAATATTCATAATACTGCGGCTTCAAGCGCTCATGGTAAGCCTGAAGCCGCTGGCCTCTGACCCAGCATCAATCGATCAACGTTGCCTTTATGGCTCGGCCGATATCCGCGATGGCGGCGTTGCGGTCGTCGAGCGACGCTGTCGTTTGCGTGATGTAGACCGTTACGATCAGCGGCTCATGACCGGGTGGCCAGATCACCGCGATATCGTTCGTCGTACCGTTCTCGCCGCCTCCGGTCTTGTCACCGATACGCCAATCCTTGGGCAAGCCAGCGCGTAGCTTCGCATCGCCGGTCTTGCTGGCCATTAACCATGATACGAGCTGATCGCGGGATGGCTCGGATAGCTTCCCTTCGAAGAGCAGCGCATGCAGGTTATTGGCCATCGCGCGCGGTGTCGTGGTGTCGCGTGGGTCACCCGGCGTGGCTTCGTTGAGTTCGGTCTCCCAGCGATCGAGCCGGGTCATATCGTCGCCGAGAGAGCGCGCGAAATCGGTGAGCCCAGCGGGGCCGCCCAGGGTTTCGAGAATGAGATTGCCGGCGGTATTGTCGCTCAACGTGACGGCGGCTTCGCAGATCTCCGCCAGTGTCATTCCGTCACCGCCGACCCGATCTTTCGTGATGGGAGAGTAGGTCACAAGGTCGCTGGCCTCGAAGCGAATGCGCCGCTCGAGTGACTCCTGGCCCGCATCGACCCGAGCCAGCACGGCCCCGCAGGCGAGCGCCTTGAAGGTGCTGCTCATGGGGAATCGCTCATCCGCCCGATGCCCCCAACGGTGCCCTGTCTGCGTATCGAGGACGGCGACGCCGATTCTCGCATCGAGCCTCTCTTCTATTCCGTCCACCTTGTCGAGCAATTCCTGGCCGCTTCCATCCGCTGCTAAAACAATACCCGTATGGGCAAGCATGCCGAGTGCGAATACCGTGCAAATCCACCCTCTCAATCCACGCCGTATCATCCGTTTCACGTTACGCTCCTGGCAAGTGAGGCCATATCAAATGGTGCTGATATTTTCAGCGCCTGGCCGCAGCAGCCTATGTCGATGGAAAGGGCGCGACAAGTCATATCATCCTGTTCCCGTCGACTTGCGGCTTTTCATGATCGATTGGAATCGTGATCTCATGAAGAGTATGGCGGGCCTATTCACAAGAACGGCCAGCTCCGAGGAGCTGGCCGCATGGGTTGGATGTGTTGGCTACTAACGTAGCGTATCAAGCGTTTGAGAACGGTAATTACGAGTTTCGCCCACCGCCATGGCTATGCTCACCGCCTTTCTTGCCGGCTTCGGAAGCCTTTTCGCGGTCATTGGCGAAGTTACCGCCGCTGTGCTGGCCTCCTTTCTGGCCGGCCTTGGACGCTCTCTCGGGATCGTTGGCGAAGTTGCCGCCACTATGCTGGCCGCCTTTCTGGCCGGCTTCCGAGGCGCGTTCTGGGTCATTGGCAAAATTACCACCGCTCTGCTGGCCACCTTTATGGCCAATATCCTCGTAGAATTCCTTGCCATGGGTCCTTGAGGTGGCCTCACCACCTTTGTGGCCCGCTTCGTTCACGCTCATGCCACCTTTGTCCGTTTTACGCTTGTCGGTCATTGGGAACCTCCGAATTGTTACCAAAAAAGCGTTATGCCGTTAGCAAGCGTTTCACGATGTTGCTAAATCCTTTGGCACAACGGTTAGATCATGCTAATCCGACAATTCTCAAGGTAGGCACGTTTTACGAATTTGCAAAGGATCCATAACGCCCAATTGACCAGGCAAATCTCTGCTAAAGTACTAGATCGAGCCTTCGGCCTGGCTGCTTAACTGTTATTTGGCAGACGCCGAAATCGACCGTCACTAAAGGAAGAGAGAACGCTTATGTGGACCAAGCCCAGTTATACCGATCTACGCCTTGGCTTCGAGGTCACGCTGTATATCGCCAACCGTTGAGGTCGATGGCAGTACCCTGACGCTCTGTCGGGTCGTGTCCCGTTTCGGGGCGACGAGCCGATGGAGCGTTCCATTGCGTACGAACGGTGCGAGAAGAAGGAAGTCGGCATGCAGATAGTGGTATTGGGATCGGCGGCAGGTGGCGGCTTCCCGCAGTGGAATTGCAATTGCCCCAATTGCTCGGGCGTGCGTCGCGGCAATACGGCTTATCGAGAACGAACCCAGTCGTCGATCGCGATCAGCGCCGATGGCGAACGTTGGCTGTTATGCAACGCCTCGCCGGATATTCGCACGCAGATCGCTGGCAACCCCGAGCTTCACCCTCGCCGGGGGCTGCGCGATACCGGCATCGCCGGTGTGCTACTGGTCGACGCGCAGATCGATCACGTAACGGGTTTGCTGTCGCTGCGTGAAGGTTGTCCGCTGGATGTGTGGTGCACGCCCAATGTGCATCAGGATTTGAGTAGCGGCTTTCCGCTGTTTCCCATGCTGGAGCACTGGCAGGGCGGGTTGCGCTGGCAGCCCGTGCCGCTGAGTGGCGAGCACCGCACGGCGGATTTCGAGGTGCCGTTCTGCCCTGGTCTGCGCTTCACCGCAGTGGCCCTGGACAGCAACGCACCGCCATACTCGCCACGCCGGGGCGCGCCGAGCACAGACGACAATCTCGGCCTGTTCATCGAAGATACCGCCAGCGGCGCCACGCTGTTCTATGCGCCGGGCCTGGGCAAGCTCAACGATGAAGTGCGCGATTGGCTCAAGCGAGCCGATTGCGTATTGGTCGATGGCACGCTGTGGCACAACGAGGAAATGCAACGCCTGGGCGTGGGCCAGGCGACCGGCACCGACATGGGCCACCTGGCGCTATCCGGCGAGCACGGGTTGATCGCCGAGCTCGATGCGCTGCCCGAGGCGACACGCCGCATTCTCATTCACATCAACAACACCAACCCGGTTCTCGATGAGGCCTCCGCCGAGCGCGCCACGCTCGATTCCCACGCCATCGAAGTGGCCTTCGATGGCATGCGCCTGACGCTTTGAGCCCAGCCGCGAACCGAAGTTACAGGAGCCCGTTATGACGTCGATCGTCTCGCCGTTGGACGATGCGCCTTCCCCCGAACCGGCAGCGCTCTCGACCGAGGCGTTTCGCGCCGCACTGCTGGCCAAGGGCGATTATTACCATATTCACCATCCCTATCAGGTCGATATGGCCGAGGGCCGCGCCACGCCGGCGCAGATCCGCGGCTGGGTGGCCAACCGCTTCTATTACCAGATCAATATTCCACAGAAGGACGCCGCACTACTGGCCAACTGCCCGGATGCGGCGACCCGGCGGCGCTGGATCCAGCGCCTGCTTGATCACGACGGCCAAAGCGATGATGGCGGCGGCATTGAGGCCTGGCTGGTTCTGGGCGAAGCGGTGGGGCTGACCCGCGATGAGCTATGGTCGCAGGAGCATGTATTGCCCGGCGTACGCTTCGCGGTGGATGCCTACGTGAATTTCGTGCGCCGTGCCGATTGGCGCGAGGCGGCGATCTCATCGCTGACCGAGCTGTTCGCCCCGGCCATCCATCGCAACCGCCTCGACACCTGGCCTGGGCACTACCCATGGATCGACGCAGCGGGCTACGGCTATTTTCGCAAGCGCCTGAACGAGGCGCGCCGCGATGTCGATCACGGCCTGGAAGTGGCGCTCTCGGCATGCACCACCTGGCAGGCCCAGCAACGTGCGCTGGAGATACTACAATTCAAGTTGGATGTGCTATGGAGCATGCTCGACGCCATGACCCTGGCCTATCAACTCGATCGCGCGCCGTATCACAGCGTGACCGAGCGGCGCGTTTATCACCGGGGGCTGACATGAACGTTCGCGACAGGATCGATGAGACCGGCATGAGCGGCGCCAGCATCTATCGGCTGCGCCCCGGCTGGCGCCTGCAGTGGGAGCCGGCTCAACAACGCCATGTACTGCTTTACCCGGAGGGCATGGTGCAACTCAACGACAGTGCCGGGGCGGTGCTGAGTCTGATCGATGGGGAGCGCGACGTGGCGGCGCTGGTCGATGAACTTACACGCCGTTATCCCGAGGCGCCGGGGCTCGAGCGGGACGTTCATGAGTTTCTGCTCGATGCGCGCCGGCAAGGCTGGATCCGCGAGAAGGGGGTATCGTCATGACGCTTTCCAGGCATGCCGAACTCTCGGCCGGTGCGCCGTTGTGGCTGCTGGCGGAGCTGACCTATCGTTGCCCGTTACAGTGCTCGTATTGTTCCAATCCGCTGGATTTCGCCGCCCACGACGCCGAACTGACCACTGACGAATGGCGCGATGTGTTGCGCCAGGCTCGTGCCATGGGTGCGGCGCAACTGGGTTTTTCCGGTGGCGAGCCGCTGGTGCGCAAGGATCTCGAGGCGCTGGTCGCCGAGGCGCGCGAGTTGGGCTTTTACACCAATCTGATCACTTCGGGGCTGGGACTCGATGTGGCGCGTATCGAGGCGCTGCAAGACGCCGGGCTGGATCATATCCAGATCAGTCTGCAAGCCGCCGATGCCGAGATGGCCGCCGCGGTGGCGGGCTCGGCCAAGGCGCACGCCAAGAAGCTGGCGATGGCCCGCGCGGTCAAGGATGCCGGCTACCCGATGGTGCTCAATGTGGTGCTGCATCGTCACAATATCGATCAGATCGATGACATCATCGCGCTGTGTGTCGAGCTGGGCGCCGATGCCGTCGAACTGGCGACCTGCCAGTACTACGGCTGGGCGCAGCTGAATCGTGCCGGGCTGCTGCCGAGTCGGGAACAGATCGAAGCCGCCGAAGCGACGACCGCACATTGGCGCGAGCGACTCGCTAGCGCGGATAACGACATGCGCTTGCTGTTCGTGGTGCCCGATTATTACGCCGAGCGGCCCAAGGCGTGCATGGGCGGCTGGGGCGCGATCTTCATGACCGTGGCGCCGGATGGCACGGTGCTGCCGTGTCATAGCGCTCGCGAGTTGCCGATGGACTTTCCCACGGTGCGTGAGCAGCCGCTTCGGAGCATCTGGTACGACAGCGACGCCTTCAATCGCTTTCGTGGCGATGCCTGGATGCCGGCGCCGTGTCGCGACTGCGACGAACGCCACAACGACTACGGCGGCTGTCGTTGTCAGGCCTTCCTGTTGACCGGCGATGCGGCGGCGACGGACCCGGTCTGCGCGCTGTCGCCGGATCATGGCCTGATCGAAGCGGCGCGCGACGACGCCGAGCGCGACCAGCGCCATGTCGGCGAGTTGATCCCGCGCAATGTGCATGAGTCGAGGGTGTTCTGCCGCGAATGAGCGTCGATCTCCGAATCGAAGCCGCTGCCCGCCCTGCGGAGGGGCTGAGCGAACTGCGTGCCGATGCCGCCGGTGTGTTCTGGCTGGCGGCGGATCCCGCGACCGGCTATCGGTCGTTATGGCGCTGGGCAGGCGGCGAGGCGCGAGCGCTGACCTCCGGCGCTATCGACATCGCCAGCCGGGTCAATGGTTACGGCGGTGGTAGTTATACCGTTATCTTCAATAATGTGATGCTGGTGGAAGCCACCAGCCAGGCGTTGTTGTGTCTCGATCTGGGCTCTGGTGAATTTAGGGGAGAATGTCAGGAACCTGCCCCCTGGTGGTCGCGGGCCAACTGCCGTTACGGTGGCCTGGTGAGCGACTCGGCACACCGGCGAGTGCTCGCGGTGGAAGAGCAGGGCGACAGCCGCGAGGGCGTACAGCGGCTGGTGGCGCTGCGCGAAGGCCAGCGTGAGGTTATCGCCCACGGTGCCGATTTTTACGGTGCGCCGGCGTTATCGCCCGATGGATGCTGGATGGCCTGGGTCGAGTGGTCGCTGCCGCATATGCCCTGGCAGCGCTCGCGGCTGTGTATCGCCGAACTCGACAGCAATGGCCGCGTCGCCGCGCGTCGCATCTGGGACGCCGGTGCGGCGGTGACGCAGCCGTGCTTCAGTACGGCCGGCCAACTCATTGTGATGAGCGATCACGCCGGCTGGTGGCAGCCCTGGCGCATCGAAGGCGAACGAGCGACTGCGCTAACTAACGTCGCGGCGGACCACGCCCCCGCACCCTGGCAACTGGGCGAGGGCCATCACCGCTGGGATGCCGATGGCGGCGTGGTAGTGCGCTTCGAACACGGCGCCGCGCGTCTGCTGCGCTTGGATAGCCAAGGGCGCGAGACGGCGCACTTGCTGCCCGAGGCGACCCGGGTGATCGGCCTGGCCGAACGCGACGGCTGGTTGTATGCCCTGACCCAAGGGCCGGCGCATGGCGCGCGGCTCGAACGCGTGCGCGGCGATGGCCGGCAGGCCCAGGTACTGCTGGCGTCGAATCCCGATAGCGTGCCGATGGTCGCTGAACTGATCGAGGCGCCGGTGGGGCAGGGCGAGACGGTCTCGGCGTTCGTTTATCGCGCCGCGCCGGATCGGCGCTCGTCGGCACCGCTGATCATGCGCGTACACGGCGGGCCTACCGCCGCCTGCTACCCGGTTTACGATCCGCTGATCGCCTGGTGGACGCAACAGGGCTACAGCGTGGCGGATATCAACCCGCGCGGTAGCGCCAACTTCGGTCGCGCCTATCGCGAGCGCCTGGCCGGTGGCTGGGGCGTGCTGGATGTGGAAGATGCCGACGCCTTGGCCGAGGCGCTGATAGCGCATGGCATTGCCGATCCGGCGCGGCTATTCATTCGCGGCCAGAGTGCGGGTGGTTTCACCGTGCTCAATACGCTGACCTCGACACGCCGCTTTCGCGCCGGCGCCAGCCTGTATGGCGTCACCGATGCGCCGCGCCTGGCCACGCTGACCCACCGTTTCGAATCCGGCTACCTCGATTGGCTGCTCGGCGATACCGCTACCCAGCGCGCACGCAGCCCGCGCTATCGCTGCGCCGAGATCGCGGCACCGGTGATCTTCTTCCAGGGCGAGCTCGATCGTGTGGTGGTGCCCGAGCAGACCCTGGCCATGGTGACGGCGCTCAAACGGCACGCGATTCCCGCCGAGGCGATGCTGTTTGCCGACGAGGGCCACGGCATTCGCCACCCGGCCAATCGTGCCCGCATGATCGCCCGCGAGCTGGCGTTCTACCATCAGGCCGCCCATGACGACCTGGAATGAGTTTTCTGGCGATGGGTTACCGCCCGGCTGTCGGGCCGCCGAAGCGCAGCTTGCCAATGGATTGCGAGTCATAACCATTGATGCGCCCTCGGCCCGGCAGGCGCGCCTGGTTCTCAGTGTCGGCGCCGGCTATCTCGATGAACCCGAAACCCATCCCGGTTTGGCCCATCTGCTCGAACATGCGCTGTTTCTCGACTCTCGTCACGATTGCGATACGGCGAGCTTCGCGGGCTGGGTCGGTAAGCGCGGCGGGCGTTACAACGCCCGCACCGATGATGAAGTCACCGATTATCACCTGACGCTGCCGCCGACGGTCACCGCCGAGGGCCTGGAGCGGCTATTGGCGCTGGTGGCCTCGCCACGCTTCGAGCCCGCGGCCATCGAGCGTGAAGTGAACGTCATCGATGCCGAATTTCAGGCGCGCCTGGCCGACCCGGCGCTGCATCGTCAGGCTGCGCTGTCGCGGTTCTTCCCGGCATCGCATCCGGCCAGGCATTGCCATGCCGGCAATCGTGCCACGCTGGGCGGCGATGGCGTATCGCTGTGCCAGGCATTGAGCGATTTCCATGGCCGCTATTATCGCGCGGGGCTGATGGTGCTGGTGATACTCGCACCGCTCTCTTTGGCTGCGCAGCGAGCGTTGATCGAAGCCGCTGCCATGCCGCTTGCCGCTGGCGGCAAGCCGCCCCGACGAACCTGGCGCTGGGCCAATGCTAAGAGCACGCGTAAGAGCGAGACCGAATCAGAATCGGAGCCACAAGGCATTCGCTGGGTATCGCCGACGGGCGAGCGCTCGCTGGAACTGCTGTGGCCCGTACCGCCGCAAGCGACGCCCGCCCAACAGCAATCGATCGAACGTATCGCCGGTGCGCTGATGAATGGCGAGTTGGCCGCCACCCTGGCGGGCCGTGGTTGGCTTGATGATCTATCGGCTGGCACTGATGCCGACGCCGCATGCAATGCGCTATCGCTGAAACTCTCGCTAACCGAGGCTGGCAGCGAAAACGTGACGGCAATACTCACCACCTGCCAGGCAGCGGTCGCGGCGCTGGCTCGGCGCGCACGCGCATTGCCGGATCCGCCGATCGCGGAACTGGATCGCTGGCCCATTGAGCATGCACGGCAATTGGCCCGGGATCGCTTCGACGCTGCGCGAGGTGCACCATCCTCAAACCAGTTGGCTCGCCCGGAACTGTCGGCCTTGATGGCCTGGCTGGCGCCGCATCGCTGCCGAGTATTGCAAGCCGTGGAGTCGCTGGCCGGCGAGTCGCGGCGCGTTCCTGTCACGAACACCCGCTATCAGCCGTTCGCGGCATTGCCACCGGAGCACATTACGCCGTTGGCGCCGATTCGTCCGCCCACGCTGGAAGCGCGCCCGCTAAACGCAACAACGCCGGCAACACCGCTGCGGCGGTATGTCTGCGACAACGCACTGACGCTTTGGCATGGTGGCGGCCCGCCCGCTATCGAGGCCAGCCTGTGCCTGGGCTGGCCCAGCGACGCCGCGGGCCAGCAGCGGCGGCTCGAGCGGTGGCGGCGCGACAGCCTGGCTCTGCGCCAAATCGCGGCGAGCCAGGGCGTGTCACTCAGCCTGGCTGGGGATGGCCTGGGCGATGGGGTGAGCGTTCACGGGCGGGCGGAGCTGCTCGAGAGCGTGGCGGCGCAGGCCATTGAATGCTGGCCAAGGGAGGCCACCGATCGTGAGCCGCCCGCATCGGGGTTGATCGCCCAGCGTTTGCTGGCGCGGCTGGAGTTGCCGGATACGGGAAGCGTGTCGAACGAGCAGTTGGCGCCGTGCTGCTGGATCGCGGGACTGGATGAAGACGATACCATGGCAATCGCCGGCCGGCTGAACACAGCGCTTTCTCGCCGTATGGAGGGTGGCGGCGATACCCAATCCGCCGCGAGCGATACGCCGGCCGCCGGCCGCGTTCACCGATTGCCGCTACAAGGCGGCGATTACGCCGTGATGCTGCAGGTGGATGCCCGCGACGCTAGCCCACTCAGTCGCCTCTATTTGCAACTGCTGATGCACTGCCACGATGCGGCTTTCTTCCAGGAGCTACGTCAGCGGCGCGGCCTGGGTTATGTCGCCGCTGTGCGTTATCGCCAGGCGGGTGGCTGGCCGCGCCTGGGTTATGTCGTGCAATCGCCGCATACCGCTACCAGCGTGCTGCAACAGGCCATTCGTGACTTTCTCTCCATCCAGGGGAGCGCTCTGGCGCGACTCGATAGCGCGACCTTCGAACACCGTCGCGAGGCATTGCGCTCGACCTGCGGCGAGCCGGAGACCGCCAACGAGGCCCTGCATGAACGGTGGCAAGCGTTGCGACTCGGCGACGACACGCCACCCTGGCGAGCGGCCCAGGATGCCCTGGCACGTCTCTACCCGCAGGGCCTGATCGAGTACGCCGAGGCGTTAGTGAGCGGCGAATTGCGCTGGCGCTGGTGGATGCATGACCGGCGATGATCCGGCAAAGCACTGACGCTGGGTTCGCTCGCGACCTTTACGGGCAAACCCTAGCTTGGGCTATGGGGGCATGGCAGAATCAAGAAGATCGATTCACTGAGAAGGTATAACCCATGAATCTGAAACAGCTTGAAAATGAAGCGCTTCATTTGCCAGAGCAGGAAAGGGCAAGGCTGGTTCAGAAACTGGTGCTCAGTTTGGATACGCCCTACCCGGAAGAACTGGAAGCAGACTGGCTATCGGAAGCGCAACGCCGATCCAAGGGATTGGATGAAGGTAGCGTCCAAGCCGTTCCCGCCGAAGAGGTGATGCGCAAAGCTCGACACCTGCTCAAATGAGCTACACATTTCACCCAGCGGCAGAGGCCGAATACCTTGAGTCGATTGCCTATTACGAGTCAAAGATACAGGGGCTGGGTGCCGCTTTCTTATCGGAATTCGAGCTTGTCATGTCCAAGGTGTGCGAAGCGCCAAAACAAAACCGGATCAAATATCAGACAGATATCAGGTGCGCTGTTTTAAAACGGTTTCCGTTTAGCATTCTATATCGAGAAAACAACGGGTTGTTGCAAGTGCTGGCAATTGCTCATCACCGGCGACGCCCTAATTTTTGGCTCGGAAGGTTTTAATGATTGCCAACCATTCATAAAGCCGCCCCGGCTTGTTAAAGACATCGATTCCGAGCGTGGCAATATGCTGTTTAGCATCGCCGGTCGTATCGAGCAAGGCAACTGAGCTTTGGAGTTAGGTACCAAGGGGAAGTTCTTGAACATTCGCGTTGATAATCTAGAAAGTCCAGAGGTCCTCGCTTTACTCCATGAGCATCTCAGTTCTATGGAGGTCACAGCGCCAGCGGAAAGTCGTCATGCCTTGAACCTTAATGGTTTACGCGATTCCAATATTATTTTTTGGAGCATGTGGGATGGTCCGAATCTGCTCGGATTCGGCGCGCTAAAGCATTTGACTGATTCTCACGCCGAGATCAAATCCATGCGTACTGCAGCCTCGCATCTTCGGCAAGGGGCCGCCACGAGGATGTTGCAGCACATCATTCAAGAAGCGACCGCTCGCGGCTATTCAAGACTGAGCTTAGAGACAGGTTCAATGGATTTTTTTGAGGCCGCTCGCCATTTATATGCCTCCTTTGGGTTCGTCCCTTGTCCACCGTTTGGTAATTACAAGCCAGATCCAAATAGCGTGTTCTTGACGAAAATGATCGATGAAGTGAGATGTTGATGGCTATTTCGAATATCATTGGGATTGGGATGATGCGTAGCTTACTCCGGCGAGACGCGCCATGAAGATTTTATCCCCGACTACTGCTTGACCGTGGCTGACAACGAAGTCGCTCGGACCGCTGGATGCCGGATGACCTAAGCCTCGCTGGGCTCCTAGAGCAGTTGATTGAGATTCAATATGTCTATAATATCCGACATATGGACACATCAACCGCAATCGATACCTTTTCAGCGCTGGCGCAGCCGACTCGGCTGGATGCCTTTCGCCTGCTGATTCGCCATCATCCGGCGGGGTTGCCCGCCGGGGAGATCGCCAGTTCGCTGGATATTCCTCACAACACGTTGTCCGCTCATCTATCGGTGCTGGCGCGCGCGGGACTGGTGAGTTCCACGCGCCAGAGCCGCTCGATCATCTATCGCGTCGAGCTCGATCGGGTGGCGGAGGCGATCCGCTTTCTGATCAGCGATTGCTGCGCCGGGCGCCCGGAAGTGTGCGAGCCGCTCCTCAAGGAGCTAGCTCCTCCATGTTCTTCATCATCCAAGGAGTGAGATCGTGAATAGGCCGGTGATCTATCACAACCCGAACTGCGGCACCTCGCGCAATACCCTGGCGATGATTCGCCAGTCCGGCGAGGAGCCGCAAATCATCGAATACCTCGAAACGCCGCCTTCGCGAGAGCGGCTGTGTGAGCTGTTGAACGCCATGGGTATCCCGCCGCGAGAGCTGCTGCGCAGGAAGGGCACGCCCTTCGATGCACTGGGCCTCGATGACCCTGCGCTGTCGGATGACGATCTTATCGATGCGATGCTGGCGCATCCCATTCTGATCAATCGCCCGGTCGTGGTGACGGACAAGGGCACTCGCCTTTGCCGGCCATCCGAGAGGGTGCTCGATCTGTTGGCCAACCCCGTCGAGGTCTTCACCAAGGAAGATGGGGAAATCGTGTGCCACGGGAAGACCGCACGATGACTCTCATGAATGAAGAACGAGCACGAATGACCGGGGACTTGCCGAATATCGAGGCCGAGCATCTTCGGCCGATCGATGGCGAGCGGCTGAGTGGCGACCGGGGGCCGCGGCACGCGCCGCGTATTCTGGTGCTCTACGGATCGCTGCGTGAGCGGTCCTACTCGCGGCTGTTAGCGGAGGAGGTCGTGCGCTTGCTGCGCGAGTTCGGTTGCGAGGCGCGCACCTTCGACCCGATGGATTTGCCGCTGCCGGACGGCGCCGCGCCGGATCATCCGGCGGTTGAGCAACTGCGCGAACTGGCCACCTGGTCGGAGGGCATGGTCTGGGTGAGCCCGGAGCGCCACGGCGCGATGACCGCCGTCATGAAGGCGCAGATCGATTGGCTCCCGCTGGCATTGGGTGGTGTCCGCCCCACCCAGGGCAAGACGCTGGCGGTCATGGAAGTTTCCGGCGGCAGCCAGAGCTTCAACGCCGTCAACCAGATGCGCCTGCTGGGGCGCTGGATGCGGATGGTGACGATTCCCAACCAATCCTCCGTGCCGCGCGCCTTCGCCGAGTTCGACGAAGCGGGGCGGATGAAACCCTCGCCGTATTACCGGCGCGTGGTGGATGTATGCGAGGAGTTGGTCAAGTTCACCTGGCTCACGCGCGGTCACTCGGCGTATCTCACCGACCGCTACTCCGAGCGCGTCGAGAGTGCCGAAGAGACCTCGAAGCGCGTCAATCAGCGTTCCATCTAACCCCTTTGCGGAGATTTTCATGATCGCGTTGGCGATTTTTGTCGTGACGCTCGTTCTGGTCATCTGGCAGCCGAGGGGGCTCGGCATTGGCTGGAGCGCGCTGGGTGGGGCGGCAGTGGCGCTGGCTGCCGGCATCGTTGGCTGGCAGGACGTCATCGTCGTCTGGCATATCGTGTGGGACGCGACCTTTACCTTCGTCGCGCTGATCGTCATTTCATTGATACTCGATGAGGCCGGGTTCTTCGCCTGGTCGGCCCTGCATGTGGCGCGCTGGGGCGGCGGGCGGGGGCATCTGCTGTTCCCGCTGGTGATCATGCTGGGCGCGGTGATCGCGGCGTTCTTCGCCAACGACGGTGCCGCGCTGCTGTTGACGCCGATCGTCATCGCCATCCTGGCGCGGCTCGACTTCACTCCGCAGGCCTCGCTGGCGTTCATCATCGCGACCGGTTTCGTGGCGGACTCGGCCAGTCTGCCGCTGGTCATCTCCAATCTGGTCAACATCGTCAGCGCCAACTTCTTCGCGATCTCCTTCACGCATTATGCCGTGGTGATGGTGCCGGTCGACCTGGTGTCGGTGGCGGCGACGCTGCTGGTGCTGTGGGGCTATTACGGGCGGCATGTCCCGCGTCGCTATCCACTGACGAAGCTCGATGAGCCACGCTCCGCGATCCACGACAGGCAAGTCTTTCGTGCCGCCTTTCCGCTGCTTGCCATCCTGCTGCTGGCATATTTCGTCACGGCGCCCTATGACGTGCCGATTTCCGTCGTGACGGGCGCGGCCGCATTGATTCTGCTCGCCATCGCCGGGCGCTGGACATCGAAGGGCAAGGGTGCGGTCGTTTCGGTCAAGAGTGTGCTGCGCCATGCCCCGTGGCAAATCGTGCTGTTCTCGATCGGGATGTATCTGGTGGTCTATGGTCTCGGCAATGCCGGCCTGACGGAAAAGGCCGCGAGCGTGCTGGTGTGGCTCGCCTCGCAAGGCGCCTTTGTCGCGACGCTGGGCACCGGGTTCGCCTCGGCCATCCTCGCGTCGGTGGTGAACAACCTGCCCTCGACGCTGATCGGCGCCCTGGCGATTCGCCAGGCGGAGGTGGCACCGCTGACGCAGGAGTTGATGGTGTACGCCAATATCATCGGCAATGATCTGGGGCCGAAATTCACCCCGATTGGCAGCCTCGCCACGCTGTTGTGGCTGCATGTGCTCGCGGGCAAGGGGCGGCGCATCGGCTGGGGGCAATACATGAAGGTGGGGTTGATCATCACACCGCCCGTCCTGCTGGCCGCGCTGGTGGCGCTAAGCCTGTGGCTGCCGGTGGTTTCCACGACCTGAGACGCTTGGTACAGGCGCATGGCGATAAAGTCGAACCTTGCTGAGAGGGTGTTTACAAAAGTAGCGAGCGATGGTCAGGGCTAAGCCCGCTCCCGGCGGGCTAACGCATTTCCCACATCCATGTGGGTCACAAGGCGAAATCAGCCGAAAAAGCGGAGTTTACATGCGGTAAATGAGCATTTTGAGACTGGTTTCAACGCAGCATGATCTAGCGCAGCAGTTTGTAAACACTCTCTGACGGCGAAATTCCACTACGCTCAATGACAGGCCCGGCAAGCGAAGCGTAAGCAGCGCATCGGGCCAGATGCCAACTAACAGGAGTGTTCGCCATGATTTATGCAAATCCCGGCAGCGCAGGGTCCGTCGTTGCCTTCGACAAGCGCTACGGCAACTACATCGGTGGCGAGTTCGTCGCGCCGGTCAGCGGCCAGTACTTCGATAACGTCACGCCGGTCACCGGCGAAGTATTCTGCGAGATTCCGCGCTCATCCGCTGAGGATATCGACCTGGCGCTGGATGCCGCGCACAAGGCCGCACCGGCCTGGGGCAAGACATCCGCCGCCGAGCGCGGCAACGTGCTGCTAAAAATTGCCGATCGCATCGAGCAGAACCTGGAAATGCTTGCCGTCGCCGAGGCGTGGGACAACGGCAAGGCGATCCGCGAGACGCTGAATGCCGATCTGCCGCTGGCGGTGGATCACTTCCGCTACTTTGCCGGCTGCATTCGCGCCCAGGAAGGCACCGCCGCGGATATCGATGCCAACACCGTGGCCTATCACTTTCATGAGCCGCTGGGCGTGGTGGGGCAGATCATACCCTGGAATTTCCCGCTCCTGATGGCGACCTGGAAGCTGGCGCCGGCACTGGCGGCGGGTAACTGCGTGGTACTCAAGCCCGCCGAGCAGACCCCGGCATCGATTCTCAAGCTGATGGAGCTGATCGGCGATCTGCTGCCGCCGGGCGTGGTCAATATCGTCAACGGCTACGGCGAAGAGGCCGGCCAGGCGTTGGCGACCAGCAGGCGTATCGCCAAGATCGCCTTCACCGGTTCCACGCCGGTGGGCTCGCACATTCTCAAGTGCGCCGCCGAAAACATCATCCCCTCGACCGTCGAATTGGGCGGCAAGTCGCCCAACATCTACTTCGCCGACATCATGAATGCCGAGCCCGAGTTCATCGACAAGGCGGCGGAAGGGCTGGTGCTGGCGTTCTTCAACCAGGGCGAAGTGTGCACCTGCCCATCGCGCGCGCTGATCCAGGAGAGCATGTACGACGCCTTCATGGACAAGGTCATGCAGCGCACCCAATCGATCAAGCGAGGCAATCCGCTGGATACCGACGTTCAGGTCGGCGCCCAGGTATCCGAGGAGCAGTTCGACAAGATCATGTCGTACATGGACGTGGCCCGTGAGGAGGGTGCGGAATTCCTAACCGGGGGTGAAAAGGAAACCCTCGACCCGGCATTGTCGCGCGGCTATTACATCCAGCCGACGCTACTCAAGGGTGACAACAAGATGCGCGTGTTCCAGGAGGAGATCTTCGGCCCGGTAGTCGCGGTGACGACCTTCAAGGACGAAGCGGAGGCGCTGGCGATCGCCAACGACACCGAGTTCGGCCTGGGTGCGGGTGTCTGGACCCGCGACATCAATGTGGCCTTCCGCATGGGCCGTGGCGTTCAGGCCGGTCGCGTGTGGACCAACTGCTACCATCAGTACCCGGCGCATGCGGCGTTCGGCGGCTACAAGAAATCCGGTATCGGTCGTGAAACCCACAAGATGGCGCTGGAACATTACCAGCAGACCAAGAACCTGCTGGTCAGCTATGACATCAACCCGATGGGATTCTTCTAGCCGCGAGGCACTTGCCGTTTTGAGCCTTGGCGCGACATTCGTCGCGCCTTTTGATTCGATGTGGCTGGCTCATGTCCACTGCCGCTCATTACAGCCGTGCGACCTGCCGCTCGGATTGCGTATCGCCCCGTCCCGCCTTGACGATACGCTCGAACGTTGCCAATGCCTGGCCGACGACCTGATCCATGTTGTAGTAGCGATAGCTTCCCAACCGCCCTGTGAACGTCACATGCGTCAGGTCATCGGCAATCGCTCGGTAGCGCCTGTACAGTTCGGCATTCTCGGGGCGCGGGATGGGATAGTAGGGATCGCCCACGGCGGAGGGAAACTCGTAGGTCACGCTGGTCTTGCGATGTTCCTGCCCGGTCAGGTGCTTGTACTCGGTAATGCGCGTATAGGCGACGTTCTCGCTGGGGTAATTGACCACGCCGACCGGCTGGAAGTTTTTCCGCTCCAGCGTTTCGTGCTGAAATCGAAGGCTGCGATAAGGCAGCTTGCCGAGCCGATAATCGAAGAACTCGTCGATCGGCCCGGAGTAGATGAGGTGGTCATAGATGATCTCACGGCGAATCTCCCGGAAGTCGGTATTCAATAGAACCTTGATGTTGGGATGCGCGAGCATATTCTCGAACAGTCGCGTATAGCCCAGCCGCGGCATCATCTGGAAGCTGTCATTGAAATAGCCATCGTCGTCGTCGGTGCGCGTCGGGACACGCGAGGTGACCGATTTATCCAGTTCCGATGGGTCGAGTCCCCACTGCTTGCGTGTATAGCCGCGAAAAAACTTTTCATACAGTTCGCGACCGACCTTGCCGATTACCACGTCTTCCGAGGTGCGTGGATGCTCGACAGGCTCGGCGCGCGCGGCCAGAAACGCCTCTGCCTGTTTGGCATTCATGGTCAGACCATAGAGCCGATTGAGCGTCGTCAGGTTGATCGGTATCGGCACCAGCTTGCCGTCGACTTTCGCCAATACGCGATGGCGATAGGGGCGCCATTCGGTGAAGCGGGAAAGATAATCGACGATGCGCTGCGCGTTGGTATGAAAGATATGCGGTCCATAGCGATGGACCAGCAGCCCGTCGTCATTGTAATAATCGTAGGCATTGCCGCCGATATGTGAACGCCGATCGACGATGAGAACGCGTTTATCCAATTCATTGGCGAGACGTTCGGCAAGCACGCTACCCGAGAAGCCCGCACCGACGATCAGGTAATCGAAGCCGGAACGTCGCGTCGCGCCAGTGCCACCGACGCTCGATACTCTGCTGCCGATGGGTGTCTGGGCGTTATTGGTTGGCCGCAAGACCTGAGTCCCGACCGTATCGAAGCTCCTCGAATTGTGCATTGATCTTCTCCTCCATGAGTTCCCAGGTGTTGTCCCAGGACATTCCTTCGAGCACGCTATCCGCCGCCTGCTGCAGGCTGTCCTTGCTCTGCATGTCTTTGAGCCCGGCGTCGATGGCCGCGATGAACTCGGGCGCGTTTCGGGCAATTCGGACGATGCCGGTATCGCCGTAAGTGCGCACCACGTCGGTGATCGGCGTCGACACGACCGGGCGTCCGCCGGCCAGGTATTCCGGTGTCTTGGTGGGGCTGATGAAGCGTGTGGATTCGTTCAGTGCGAATGGCATCAGCGCGACATCCCAGCCGGCCAGGTAGTCAGGCAGCTCATCGTAGGGTTTACCACCCAGATAATGGATGTTGGCTCGCTCGGGAAGCGAATCTTCGTCGATCTTCGCCACCGGGCCGACCAGCACGAACTGCCAATTCGGGCGCTGGCGGGCGACTTCGTCGAGAAGCGCCAAGTCCAGCCGCTCATCGATGACGCCATGGAAACCTAGCCGGGGATGAGCGATCTCGGCCTGGTCCTGCGGTTCGGGCAGCGGCTCGCGGGCAGTCGAGAAATGCTCGATATCGACGCTCGAGGGCATCGGATATACCCGGCTGTGAAGCTGCCGCTTGGCGTCGTAAAGGCTCAAGCCACCCGTAAAGACGAGATCGGCTTTTTCGATCAGGCGTCGTTCGCGCTCGACCAGCTCGGGTGGCGCTTGCTTGAATGCCGAGAGCTCATCCATGCAGTCGTAGACCGTGAGGCTGGGTTCGAGGTGATCGGAATACGGCAGGCTCATCGGCGTGTAGTACCAGGCAATGAACCTGCCGAGGGGGAGATTGCGCAGAGAGTGACTCAGCAAGGTGCGTTGGGCGTCGTTCCTGGCTTCTTCATCGGCCAGATAGCGGTCGGGAAGGCGGGGTATCAGTACTTCGACGCCGGATTTGTCGTCGCACAATTCGAGCCAGGGCATGGCTCGCTCGGTTGCGATGGGCTCCTCGACAAAAATGACACGATACGTCCTGGCTGCCCGGGACATGAGATGCTGCGGTCGCTGATAGACGAATCTCCAGCGAAGATGGGAGAAACAGACCAGAACCGGTATGTTTTCCTCGAAATCCATAGGTTCTTCTAATGCTATTGAATGAGAAAGGTAATGCTTTTTCTTGCCGATATTATACTGATAATGTCCTGCCCAGCTCATTTTCGCATCCTCCATGATCCGATAAGCTATCCAAGGCTAGTAAAGGCTCTCTTTATTTTCTAGGCGTTATTTATTTTGTCTCCGGGTAAGGGTGTGTCGGTCATGACTGTAGGTCTATTATAGACTGTCAGTAGGTCCTCATGACTGATAAGCGCAACACTGGAAAAGGCAGCCTTTCTGCCAACGAAGCGGGCTAGAAAGGTGATCAAAATTTGGAAAAAGGGAGCGGAGCAGTGGCGGAAATCTCAAGAATTATCGTGATAAGATTTCTGAATCTGGCAAGAAAGGTGGCGAACATAGCCATGGCGGCGGTCGCAGATTCTGAGCTGGATACCGTTCAAGCGTTTTAAAATTATTCGCCAATAATATTGAAACGTTTCCTCGAAATACAGCCAGGAGGGTAAGAGAAAATATTCTTTTACCCTCATTCATTCGGGCTCACTCCTCGGGCTGGTACTTGTAACCGACGCCATACACCGAGCGGATGATCTCGCGTTCGGGCCAGACATCGGCGATCTTGCGGCGCAGTTTCTTGACGTGGCTGTCGACGGTACGCTCGGAGACGATGCGGTGATCGCGGTACATATGATCCATCAATTGCTCGCGAGAAAAGATTCGCCCAGGGGCATGCATCATGACCCTGAGTAACTGGAATTCCACCGCGGTGAGACCCAGATCGATTTCACCGGCCAGGGCGCACCAACCGTCGTCATCCAGTACCAGGCTGTCCAGCGCTTCATCGTCGTGCTCGGCGACTGCACCGGCACGACGCAACACCGCCCTGACCCGCGCCACCACTTCGCGTGGGCTGAATGGCTTGCAGATATAATCGTCGGCGCCGAGCTCCAGACCGAGCAGACGATCGACCTCTTCGACCCGCGCGGTAAGCATGATGATGGGCAGGGTCGGCCTGTGCTGGCGGATTTGCCGGCAGAGCGTCAGGCCATCGGTACCGGGTAGCATCAAATCGAGCAGCACCAATGCCGGCAGTTCGCCGCGCGGACGATCGAGCAGCCATGGCATGACGTCATCGCCGTGCTCCAGGCGATGCGCCGTGAAGCCGTCGCCAGCCAGGTAGTCGGCGATCAGCTTGGCGATCTTGGGTTCGTCCTCGACGATCAGAATGGCTTCGCTCACCCGTGCGTTCTCCTTGTTTCACCCGCTCCATTCATCATTGACTCAACGGAAAGCCCAGCGTCCAGCATAAACCACCCAGCGGCGAAGACGACGCCTCGAGCGTGCCGCCATGCGCATGAACCAGGGCAGCGGCAATCGGCAAGCCCAGGCCACTACCGCCACGGCGCCGATTGCGCGAGGCCTCCACCCGGTAGAGTCGTTCGGTCAGTCGCGGCAATTCATTGTCGAAAACGCCGGGTGCGCTGTCTTCCCAGCGTACCCACACCCGCTGGTTGCCGATCGTCAGGCTGACTTTCAAGCGGCCCGGTGCATCGGTATAGGCGCATGTGTTGGCGAGCAGATTGTTCCAGAGCTGACGCAGACGCTGCCTATCGCCGTGAATCGGCACCGGGCCGGCAACGGCGATCTCCAATGCAATGCCGGCATCGCTCAACCAGCCACGCGCCTCTTCGAGCCGGTCATGCAACGTGGTGGCCAGATCCAGCGGTTCCAGGTGCGCCTGCAGGGAGCCGGCATCGCTCTGGGCCAATAGCCGCAGATCGGCTACCAGGCGTTCCAGCTGTTCGGCTTCCTGGCCCAACGAGTAGAGGCTATCGCCGTCGAGCGGGCGAATGCCATCCTGCATGGCTTCGATCTCGCCACGCAATACCGCCAATGGGGTGCGCAACTCATGAGCGATATCCGCCACCCAGCGTTGGCGCGATTCGCGATTGGACTCGAGCGTCTCGGCGAGCACGTTGAAATCCTGGGCCAGGCGTGCGAGTTCGTCGCGGCCGCGCTCCCCCAGGCGCACGCTGTAATCGCCTTCGGTCAGGCGCCGCGTGGCCAGCGCCATGCCGCGGGTGCGCCGCCCCAACCACCAGCCCAGCACAGCGGCCAGCAGCAACGAGGCCAGCGCCAGCGAACTGACGATGATCGATAGATTACGTTGCTGACGCGAGAGAAAAATGCGGTCCATGCGCGCCATCAACTCTCTTGGCGGGCGGTAGCCAAGCTCGCCGACATAGCGGCCATTGCTGACGATCGGCACGATGTGCAGCGGCTCCTCGGCACCGGGCGACTCCTCGTCGAGCTGTAGCGACGGCGGGCTGATCACCACCCGGCCCTCGTCATCGCGCAGCACGAAATCGAGGGGATCGCCAAGCTGGCGCCGCAGCCCCGTTGGCGGTTGCTGGCGGTTGGGCCAGAGCTGCCGATAGACCAGCCGCGACCAGGCGCGCGGATTGTCGCGCAGCCATTGCCAATTGCCGCGTAGCGCCCACTCTTCACCGAGTGCGCTAGCCAATGTCTCGGCGCGCTGAGTCTGGGTGCGCTCCAGATAATCGATGAAGCCCTGATCGAGGCTACGCGACACGAACAGGAAGATCAGTCCGCAAATGCCCACGTTGACCAGCAAAATGGTGACGAATAGCTTCAGGCCCAGGCGCGAAACATTGGGGCGCGTAAATGGCTTCATGCGGTTACCGTCGACCATGGTCTGGCCGGAGTCGGGATTCGATAGGATCAGCGTACCAGCCGGATCGGGTAATCCGACAGGGCTTACGCTCGATGTCGCGTCTTTCGATGTAATGAACCCGTTCTGGCAGTGGCTACTACACTAAAAGCGCAACAAGCGATCCCTAAGGAAATAGGCTGCCCCAGCGATTCGGGCGCTAAGCGACGCAAAAAGGATTTATCCAATATGCTGCCACGGAACATCCGTTACAGAACTCATGGGCTGCGCGTGGTCGCGCTATCGTGTCTGCTGGCCACGTTGATATCCCTGCCAGGGTGTCGCTACCCTCGCGATCCCAATCAGACGCTGTCGCATATCCTGGGCGGCGTCATGCATGTCGGCGTCATCGAAAACCGGCCCTGGGTGATCAAGGGGCCATCCGGCGCGCAAGGCCTCGAGCCCGAGCTGGTTCGCGCGCTCGCCGACTCCCTGAACGCCGATATTCGCTGGCATTGGGGCGGCGAAAGCGAGTTGATCACCGCGCTCGAGAAATTCGAAGTCGATCTGGTCATCGGCGGGCTCGTCAAGGGCGCGCCGCTGCATCCCGTAGTGGGCTTCACCAAGCCCTATCTGACGACCGAATTTGGCGTTGGCATACCCAGAGGACAGGCGCTTCCGGCGCAACTCGAGGGGCAGACCGTGGCCGTGAAGCGCGCGGCATCGATGTACAGCGCGCTGGAGGAGAAAGGCGCCAAGCCGGTATATAAAGAGACGCTTTCCCAGGAGGATGGGTTGGTGGCGGCGCCGCGCTGGTGGCTGCAAGCCCACGATTTCGAGATAGGCGATTGGTCGCTGCATCAATATCAGCATGTGATGGCCGTGCCGCCCGGTGAGAATGGCTGGCTGCTGCGGTTGCAACGTTACCTGAACGAGCAGACGGGATTACGGGAACGGCTGAGCCGTTTGGAGGCTGGCAAATGATGAAGCTCAAACCCGATTACAAACTGCCCCCCGAAAAGCAGCGCGACTTGCAGCGCGTGATTCGTCTCGAATGGTGGAATCTGGGTTTTCGCCTATCGATCATTACCGTCATGTTTCTGGCGCTGGGCGGTAGCCAGGCCATGAAGACGGCCTGGATAGAGGACATGGTGTCGCTGGTACCGCCGATCGCCTTTCTGATCGCCATGCATTTTCGCAATCGTTCGCCCAATAACGAGTACCCCTACGGCTATCAGCGCGTAACGGTAATCGCCTTTCTGTGCGCGGCGGTGGCATTGAGCGTCATGGGGTTCTATCTATTGTTCGAATCCATGGTCGCGCTGATCAAGATGGAGCATCCGAGTATCGGCGGTATCACACTATTCGGCGAAACCTTCTGGCTCGGTTGGCTGATGATCGCGGCCCTGATCTATAGCGTCGTGCCTCCGGTCATCCTCGGTCATTTACAGCAGCCGGCCGCCGAAAGGGTTCACGAAAAAACCGTATACGCCGATGCGCAAATGAGCAAGGCGGACTGGATGACCGGCCTGGCGGCGATCGTCGGGGTCATCGGCATCGGTATGGGCTTCTGGTGGGCCGATGCCACGGCGGCGGGGCTGATCTCGTTGAGCGTCATCAAGGATGGCGTCACCAATCTCAAGGAAGCCGTGGGCGATCTCATCAATCGCCGGCCGCGTTACACCGCCGAACCGCGAGCGGAAGAGATCGGCGATAGATTGCGAGAGAGGCTATGCGCGATGAGTTGGGTAAGCGATGCGGCGGTACGCCTGCGCGAGGAGGGCCACGTCTTTCTTGGCGAGGCCTTCGTCGTGCCCACCGACGATACGGATCTTACCGCGCGGCTCAACGCGGCTTCGGATGAGCTCTACGATTGCGATTGGCGCATTCATCAGGTCGTGGTCACGGCGGTGCCGAGTATCGAGAGTGAATAGTTTGGTCGCTCAGGGACAACTATCGCCAAGCAGCAGCTCCGTCGTCAGCACCTGCCGCTGACGGGGAGCGACGCCCAGAATCATCGATGCGGCCAGGCGGCCTTTTTCGGCGCTGTCCTGGCGCACGGTGGTCAGGCGCGGGGCGCGATACTGCCCTTCGCGAATGCCGTCGAAGCCGGTCAGGCGTAGATCCTCCGGGATGCGCAGGCCGCGCTGTTCGGCCAGCGTCAAGGCGGTCAGCGCGATGCGGTCCGACATGCACAGCAGCAGGTCGGGTCGTTCATCGGCGGGCAGGTCGAGTATCTCTTCGATCACCGGGGCGCTGACATCGAAGGTGTTTTCCTCGATGTTCCACATCGGTACGCGCTCGAGCGCGATGCCATGATCGCGCAGCGCCTGTTGAAAACCGGCCAGGCGGCTACGGGTGATGGTGCGGTTCTCGGGCAGCAGCGTCTGATGGGTGATGCGCCCGTTGCAGGGCTGCTCGGTCAGGCGCAGATTGACGATTCCCGGCCGCTTGGCCCCGCTTGCCAGGGCGTGCCGGGCGATGGCGTAGCTCGCCGGCTGGTTGTCGACATGCACCGTGGGGCTGCCTTCGATGTCGAAATCCACCACCACCAGTGGGCATTGCCGGGGTAACTTGTCGAGCAGCGTCGGGGTGGACATCAGGCCATAGACGATGAAGCCATCGGCCATGCTCGCCGAGCCCGGCGACTGCGTGCGCCCGCGTCCGGGCAGCAGCAGAAGCGTGTGGCCGTGGGCATCGAGCACCTCGGCGACGCCCGATAGGAACTCGCTGGATACCGCGTCGTTGAGGCTGTAGCTGAGCGTTTCGGCCAGCACTACGGCAACGATGCACGAGCGCCCGGTACGCAGGCTGCGTGCCTTGGCGTCCGGGCCCGCGTAGCCGAGCCGCTCGGCTTCGGCGAGGATGCTATCGCGCAACTTGGGCGATAGCTGATCGGGGCGATTGAAGGCGTTGGATACGGTGGCGGTGGAAACGCTCAGTCGGGTCGCAAGATCCTTCAAGGTGGTGCGTTTGGTCATGCGTCGAAGCCGTTCCTTTCAGTGTTCGCGGCCCCCATCGTACCGCAATTGCCACTCAGGCCGCCGCACTGGTTTTGCGTACCGCAAGCGAACGGTCGTCGCTATCGAACAGGTGCACGCACTCGAGATCGGCAATCAGCGCCGCGCGCTCACCGACCCGCCATTGGCATGGCGCCTCGCTGCGCTGGATCAACAAGGTCCGGCCCGCCATCGGCTCGAGATAGACGTAGACCTCGTTGCCCAGGTATTCGACGTTGACGATCTCGAAGGCGTTGTCGCCCTCGGCCGGCGCCAGGCGTAAATGCTCGGGGCGCACGCCCAGTGTCAGTTGAGTGCCGGTACGCTGGCCGCTGGCATCCTGGGGCAGGTTCAGCTCGCCGATGCCCTGGGCGCGTACCCGGCAGCCGTCGGCGGCGTTCTCCAGTAACTCCGCCGGCATGAAGTTCATGGTCGGCGAGCCGATGAAACCGGCGACGAACTTGGTGGCGGGTTGCTGATAAAGCGTCTGTGGGCTGCCGACCTGTTCGATGTGGCCACCCTTGAGTACCACGATCTTGTCGGCCAGGGTCATCGCCTCGACCTGATCGTGCGTGACGTAGATCATCGTCGAACCCAGCCGGTCGTGCAGGCGGGCGATTTCGTTGCGCATCTGCACGCGCAGCGAGGCATCGAGATTCGAGAGCGGTTCGTCGAACAGCAGAATACGCGGCTCGCGGGCCATCGCACGGCCCATCGCCACGCGCTGACGCTGGCCACCGGAGAGCGCCTTGGGCTTGCGATCGAGCAACTCCTCGAGTTGCAGAATGCGCGCGGTCTCCGTGACCCGATCGTGCACCGTCTGCTTGTCGGTCTTGGCCAGTTTGAGGCCGAAGGCCATGTTTTCGTAAACGCTCATGTGCGGGTACAGCGCGTAGGACTGGAACACCATGCCCACACCGCGTTCGCGCGGCGGCAACTCGTTGACCACGTCGTCGTCGATCCTGAGCTCGCCATCGGTGATCGACTCCAACCCGGCGATCAGCCGCAGCAGCGTCGACTTGCCACACCCCGACGGGCCGACGAAGACCACGAACTCGCCGTCGCCGATGCTCAGGTCGACGTCATTGATGATGTGAGTGCTACCGAAGACTTTATTGATCTTGTCGAGCGTCACGCTTGCCATCGTTCACTCCTTGCCGGCAGCCGGTGCCGGCATGTCTTGATTGTCTTCATGCGAGTCGGAAATAGGCCGCCTGATAGGGCGGCAGCGTCAAGCGATCGCCAGCGAGTTCATGGGTGAAACCATGCCCATCGAGTGCGCCGCCGACCGTCAGCGGCAACGCCGTGGTCTGTGTGTCCCGGGTCAGGTTGAACACGCACAGCAGCCGCTCACCGGCACTGGCGCGAGTGAAGCCGAGCAGATCGTCGCCGGCCTCGATCAGCTCCAGATCGCCATCGAACAGTGCCGGGTGGGCGCGACGAAACGCGAGCAGCCGACGCACGCCGTTGAGCAGCGAGTCGGGGTCGTTCTGCTGGCGAGTTACCGCCAGCTCGCGATGGCGGGGGTCCACCGGCAGCCAGGGCTCGGCCGGTGAAAATCCGGCCTGTGCGGTGTCGTTCCACGGCATCGGCGTGCGACAGCCATCGCGACCCTTGAAATCGGGCCACAGTACCTTGCCGTAGGGATCCTGAATGCGCTCGTAGGGTACCTCGGCCTCGGGCAGGCCCAACTCTTCGCCCTGATACAGGCACACGCTACCGCGCAGCGACAGCAGCATGGCCAGCGCGACCAGCGGATAGGCGTGTGAGTCTTCGTGCTCGCCCCAGCGCGAGGCGCTTCGCATCACGTCGTGATTGGACAGCGCCCAGCATGGCCAGGCATCGCCGGCCAGGCGCTGGAAGCGCTCGATCACCTCGCGAATGTAGGCCGCCGAGTGCGGCGTGTTGAGCAGATCGAAGGTATACGCCATGTGTAGCTTGTTGCCGCCGGCGGTGTATTCGGCCATGCGCTCGAGCGGGTTGTCGTCGCCGATCTCGCCGACCGTGGCGGTGCCGGGGAACTCGTCCATCAGCCCACGCAACTGCTCCAGGAAGGCCAGGTTCTCGGGGCGGCTGATGTCGTACTGGTGACGCTGCCAGGTATAGGGATTGGCGTCCGGCGCGCCCAGCGTCTTGCTCTCGCCGGCCGGCACCGGCGGGTTATCGCACAGCGCGGCATCGTGATAATAGAAATTGACGGTATCGAGACGAAAGCCATCGACACCCAGTTCCAGCCAGAAACGCATGCCATCGAGCTGGGCCTGGCGCGCCTGGGGATTGTGGAAATTGACGTCCGGCTGACTGGATAGAAAATTGTGCAGGTAATACTGGCGCCGGCGCGGGTCGAAGGTCCACGCCGGACCGCCGAAGACCGACAGCCAGTTGTTGGGCGGCGTGCCATCGGGTTTGGGGTCGGCCCATACGAACCAGTCGGCCTTGGCGTTGTCACGATCCCGGCGGCTCTCCCGAAACCACGCATGCCGATCCGAGGTGTGACTGATCACCTGATCGATGATCACCTTGAGGCCCAGCTCATGGGCGCGCACCATCAGCGCCTTGAAGTCGTCCAGGGTGCCGAACATCGGGTCGACACCGCGATAATCGCTGATGTCGTATCCGAAATCCTTCATCGGCGAGGTGAAGAACGGCGACAGCCAGATACCATCGACACCCAACCCGGCGACGTAATCGAGCTTGGCGGTGATCCCCGGTAGATCGCCGATGCCATCGTCGTTGCTGTCCATGAAGCTGCGCGGATAGATCTGGTAGATGACGCCACCGCGCCACCAGAAGGTGTTGTCTTGCATTTGCCATCCTTTGAAATGAAGCGTCATTGAAGCTCAGCCCTTGACGGCGCCGGCCGTCAGGCCAGAGACGATGCGTCGCTGGAAGATCATCACCAGCACCACCAGCGGCACGGTGACCACCACCGAGGCGGCCATGATCGGCCCCCACGGCAACTCATGGGCACTGCCGCCGGAGATCAGTGCGATCGCCACCGGCACGGTGCGCTGGTCGTTGGTCAGCGTGAACGTCAGCGCGAACAGAAACTCGTTCCAGGCGGCGATGAAGGCCAGCAGGCCGGTGGTCGCCATCGCCGGCCACATCAGCGGCAGGAACACGCGGGTGATGGTCACCCAGGGCGTGGCGCCATCCATGATCGCGGCCTCCTCCAGCTCCATCGGCAGTTGACGCATGAAGGTGGTCAGCACCCACACGGTGAACGGCAGCGTGAAGATGGTGTAGCTCAGCACCAGCGCCCAGGGGCTGTTGTAGATGTTCAGCACACGAACCACCTCGAACAGCCCGGCGAGCACCGCGACCTGCGGGAACATCGACACGCCGAGCACGATCAGCAGCACCGAAGTGCGCCCACGAAAGCGCACCCGGCCGAGTGCATAAGCGGCGGTCAGACCCAGCAGCAAGGCGATGAATACCACGCATACCGCGACCAGCACCGAGTTGCCGATGGCCTGGATGAAGCTGTCCTGGCTGAGCACGCGCCGGTAGCTGGAAAAATCCACCGATGTCAGCCAGTAATCGACGCGGAACAGCTCGCTTGCCGGCTTGAGCGAGGTGATCACGGCGTAATAGAACGGGAAGATGGCATACACCATCAGCACGCCGATCAGCGCCCAGAAACCGATCCGCTTGGCGATGGCGGTGAGTCGATGCGGAATCATGAATCACCTCCCAACTGGCGGCGTGCCAGGTACAGATAGACGACGGTGACCAGGGCGATGATCAGGAACAGCAGGGTCGAGGCGGCGCTGCCATAGCCGACATCCTGGAACTGCACCAACTGCTGGCGCGCATAGATCGACATGGTCATGGTGCTGGTCGAGTTCGAGGTCAGCACGTAGATGACATCGAACACGCGCAGCGCATCGAGTGCGCGGAAGATCACCGCGACCAGCAGGGCCGGCGTAATCAGCGGCAGGGTCACCCTGAAGAACACCTTGAGCGGATGGATGCCATCGACCTCGGCGGCTTCATAGCAGTCCTTGGGCAACATCTGCAACGCGGCCAGCACCAGCAGGGCGACGAACGGGATGGTCTTCCACACATCGACCATGATCACCGCCCACATCGACAGCTCGGCATCGGCGGTCCAGGCCAATGGGTTGTCGATGATGCCGAGGCCCATCAGCGCGTGATTGATGATCCCGAACTGGTCGTTGAGCATCCACGCCCACATCTTGGCCGAGACGATGGTGGGAATCGCCCAGGGAATCAGCACCGCCGCGCGCACCAGCATGCGGCCGCGAAATTCGATATTCAGAATCAGCGCGACGATGACCCCGAAGACCGTCTCCAGCGACACCGAGACCACGCTGAAGAACAGCGTGTTCCATACCGACTGCCACCACGCCGGGTCGACGAGCAGACCAAACCACTGGCCCTCGTAATTGACCAGGTAGTTCTCGAAGCCGATGAACTGGGCGGCGCCGGTACTCGCCAGCGAGGCATCGGTGAAGCTCAGGTAGAACGTGCGAACGAGCGGCCAGCCGGCCACCAGCGCCAATGCCACCAGCATCGGCATGAGGAACAGCCAGGCGGCGCGAACGCGCTGGCGCCGCACCTGGGTGCCTCGGCTGCGGCGCGCGGCGCGGGACGCGCTCAAGGGTTCGGAAATAGCCATGGCGCGCTCCCGGTTCACCAGCGGCCACGCTTGATGCGTGACAATTCGCTGGCCAATTGAGAGACGGCATGCTCGCCACTCTGGGTGCCGGCCAGTACCTCGTGCGCGGCATTGAAGAAGGCGTTGCTGACCCGGCCGTAATTGCTGCCGGTGGGAGCGGAGGGCCGCGCCACGGCGTTGGCGAAGGTATCGTAGAGGGTGCCGAAGAAGGGTACTGCGGCGAGCACTTCCTCATCCTGGTACAGCGACTTGATGGTCGGGTTGTAGGAGCCCTCGATGGCGCGACGTTTCTGCTCGGCTTCCGAGGTCAGGTAGCTGACCAGCTTCACCGCGAGCTCGGGGTTCTTGCTGTACTTCGATACCGCCAGGTTCCAGCCGCCGAGTGTCGCCGCGCTCTCGCCCTCGGGGCCGTGGGGCAGGGTGGTGACGCCGACCTTGCCACGAATGTCGCTCGATTCGCTCTGCGCCAGTGCCCAGGCATACGGCCAGTTGCGCATGAATACCGCGTTGCCCGACTGGAACACGCCGCGCGCCTCTTCCTCGGTGTAATTGAGCACGCCCTCGGGCGAAATCTTGCCGATCCAGTCAGCGGCCTGATCGAGCGCCGCGGCGGCGCGCGGATTGTCGATGGTGATCTCGCCCGTATCGTCGACGATGGTGCCGCCACCGTAGCTCGCCACCCACTCCAGCGCGTTGCAGGTCAGCCCCTCGTAGGCGCGCCCCTGAAATACGTAACCCCACATCTTGTCATTGCCGGCTTCGCGCTCGGCGGCCTGGATATCGCTGGCCACGGCAGTCATCTCCTGCCAGGTTTCGGGCACCTCATGGCCATACGCTTCGAGCAGGTCCTTGCGGTAATAGAGCACCCCGGCGTCGGTGAACCAGGGCATGGCGACCAACCGTCCGTCGATCGTGTTGTTGTCGACGATGGTCTGGAAATGCCCCTCGGCAACGCCGTCGCCGCCGAACTCGCGCAGATCGACCAGGTGATTGGCGAGCAACCCTGGCCATACCACATCGATCTGCATCACATCGATATCGCTGGATTGCGCGGAAAGAATCTGCTGATACAGCGATAGCCGCGCGGTGGAGGAGTTGGGTGTGGAGACGATATCGACGCTATGCCCGGTTTTCTCCTCCCAGGCCTTGACGCCCTCCTTGCACAGGATGAGTTCGGCGCCCACGGCGCCACACGAGATGGTCAGATCGGCGGCGTGCGCCTGGCCTATGCCGGCACCGGCCAAGGCGAGCATGGGAATCAGCTTGCGAATCATTGGGTGAGGTCCTCGTCGGTTGTTGTTATCTAAGGAATCACTGCATAAATGTCTGCACGGGAGAATTACTGCGTTGCGCGGTACTGGTACGCCAGTCCGATCAAGACTCGCCTGACTCAGGTTATGTCTCGTCTTCTGTGTTCCGTGCGCCTTGTTATTCATTCCGCTCGACGATTTCTTCAGCGAATCCTAACGATTGCTGTTGTCTTAATCGTTTAAGACATGTTGGAAAGTTAGCGGTCAGTGCCCTTCGACTCAACCTAGACTTTATGCGTAGATGCGGCGCAGCATTAGCGGCTATTGATTCAGAAGCCGCTGACATGACAGGGATTTCAAAGGCTAAGCGTGTGCGATCGCTTGCTTGGCGGGAAATGCCCTTTTGGTAAATTTACTACAAGGACAACAAAAACAGGATCAATGGCGGCGACAGCAACGACAGAATGAAGCCACTGACTACGGCGATGGGTACGCAGACCACCCCACCATGCTGCTGGATGACCGGTAGCGTGAAGTCCATCGAGGTGGCCCCGCCATAGCCGATGGCCAGCGGCGTGGCGCGCTGGATGACCAGCGGAATCAGCAGGAAGGCCAGCAACTCGCGCGCCAGGTCGTTGAAGAACGCCACGCCACCCAGCACCGGGCCGAGTTGATCGCCGATCAGGATTCCCGATAGCGAGTACCAGCCGAAACCGGCGGCCATGGCCAGACCCTCGTTCCAGCGCAGCCCGAGCAGCGGCGCGGCCAGCAGACCGGCGATCAGCGAACTGAGCGCCACCGTGGAGGCGATGGCCAGGCCGTGACGATTGAGCAGAATCTGCTTGAGTGGCATGCCGGAATTGCGTAGCTGGCAGCCGATCAGCGCGAGCAGCGCATACAGCACCCACTCGGCCAGCCGCTCGGCGAATGCGGGTGCGTCATGCCAACCCAGCGTGCCAAAGGCCAGCCCAGCGAGTACGCCCAGCACCACCACACCCGCCAACGCCAGCGAGCCGAGCATGGCCGCGAGCTTGCTGGTGGGCGCGCCCTCGACCACCCTGGAGCCGCCGATGGCCAAGCGGCTGCGGCGCGATAGCCACCACAATGCGGCGAGATTGATCGGCGTGATCACCGCGAACAGCAGTGCCGCCTGGCCACCCATGCGCGCCAGTTGCCCACCGAGATCCTCGAGCCCGGTCAGGCTGACGCCCATCAGGCCGAGGATCGCATACACCGAAAGATTCACGCCGCGATTGATCGACGCCAGCGTGCGCGGATTTCGTACCGGGACCAGATAACCCACGATCAATGGCAGCAATATCAGCAACAGGCCAGCGAGCATGGTGGCTCCTTGCAAGGAAACGACCGGCTACTCTAGCGGTTGGCGGTGGGTTGCGTCAGCGATTTTCGCTGATGGCCCATCAGGGCTGCTGATGAGTGGGCGCGTGCGCGGGTAGCGCTTTGTTGGGGAGAGTCAATTGCGTCAGCGTCAGGCGGCTCCGGCGTTCGCCGTCGCGGCGATACTCCACGCCGAGCAGCAGGCCGGGGATATCGCGATGGAAGGTGAACACCAGTTGGCGATCGGGTTTCTCGGGATCCCAGCTATCGACCGTGACGCTGGGAAAGGTGCCGATTGGCAGCCGCGTCTCGCCATGCATGACGACCCGATAGCGCAGCGTTTTTTGCTCGCCTTCGTAGTCAAGATATCGCAGCGTGCAGGGTGCGGTCTCATTCTCGTCTTCAGTCTGCGTGCAGCGCGCGTCGGGGGCGCGCCGCGAAAGCGCGAATAGTGCCGTTTGACGATCGGGTAGCGTCGCCAGGTCGTCTTCGGTCAACCGGTAACGCTCGCCGAAACCGAGCAGGCTGTAACCGCTGACATAGGCGCGCGCATCGATGCCCTTGCTGTCGACCCGGAAACGGCTGCGCTCTTCACCCTCGGCGATCGAAATGGTGGCTTGCATCTCGCTTTGCCATAGCTCGCCATGGCGCGAAAGCCGATGGTCGATTTGCGCATCCGGCCAGCCTTCGACGCTGAGATGGTAGGTCGCCCGAAAAGGCACGGGATCGGCCGGGCTGGCCAGAGCCGACAGGCTGGTCAGCGCCAAGGCAACGACGCCGATCGCCCGGCATGCTGCTATCCGCATGGTTCCCTCGCCAGGTCTCGTATTGCCCACGGAGTCGCCACCATTACCTTACATAAACGGTCGTGTCGATCGGTACATAGGCAATGAAAATATCGCTGTGCCATTCTCGTGAAACAACGAGCCTAATATTTATTTCCATACGATGCTATATCAGGCAGCAGATATCATGTTAAAGCGACACTTCATCCATAAACTTGATAATTATCAATCTCATACGCCTGAAGAGATTAATATTCTCGAAAAAGCCTTGAGCGAGCCAAGACGCTTCGGGAAGGGGAAAGACGTTATAAAACAGGGCGATAAACCAGAGCAGGTTTATCTATTATTGGATGGGTGGGCTTGCCGATACAAGATCAGTCCTCAGGGAAAGCTTCAGGTTCTGACTTATCTCATCCCCGGCGATTTCTGCAATATTCATATCACGCTCGCCAACCAGATAGATTACTCGATTGGCGTGCTGGCCCCGAGTACGTTCGCTTCCTTATCGCACGAGCGGATTTATGACATTTACGATAACCACCCCGGGCTCGCCCGCTCGCTGAATTGGTCGGCGCTCATCGATATATCGATTCTTCAGGAGTGGCTCGTCAATCTCGGATCGCGCCCGGCCGATCAGCGCCTTGCTCATCTCTTGTGCGAGCTGCTCATACGTTCCCGCGCTGCCGGGCTGACCGATGATCACCATTTTCGATTGCCCGTGACTCAGACTCATCTGGGTGAAGCGATGGGCATCACCTATGTTCATACCAATAGGGTCATGCAAAAGCTTCGCCAGGAAAGGCTTATAACTTTCGCTAATAAACAGCTAAAGATCGCGAATTGGCGCAGGATGAAAGAGTACGCTGATTTCGACCCCATGTACTTGCATCTGGAGCGTGCGGTTCCCGAATTGGAAAAGGATCTTTAGATTCTGTCAGGGGCGTTTCGCAGTCTTGGCCAATATAAGAAATTCGGGCGTTTTTGCGGGATGGCTCAAGCGAAGCGGCAGGTCTGCGGCTGCGCTTTGCATACTCATGGAATCATGACTATCTTGCCATTGTTAGATGAAAGTCTAACGATCAAGAGGTTAAAGGAGCGATGTAATCAGGAGGTTCACATGAGCGACAATCGTAAAACTGGCAAAGAAAACATGAGCGTGAACGAAGCCGGCCAAAAAGATGGTGAAGCGACTTCCGACACCCATGGTAAGGAGTTCTACGAGGATATTGGCCACAAAGGCGGTGAAGCGACTTCGGATACTCATGGCAAGGAGTTTTACGAAGACATCGGCCATAAAGGCGGCCAGCAAAGCGGTGGCAACTTCAAGAACGATCCGGAGAGAGCTTCCGAAGCCGGTCAGAAAGGCGGCCAAAACAGCGGTGGCAATTTCGCCAATGACCCGGAAAGAGCGTCAAAAGCCGGTCAGAAAGGGGGCGAACACAGCGGTGGCAACTTTGCCAATGATCGTCAGAAGGCCTCCGAAGCCGGCAAGAAAGGCGGCGAACACAGCCATGACGGTGGTCGTAATTCCTGATTGACCAATGTCTGTCAACGTTAGCGTTTTATACCGTTTGATTTAAATCGTTACTATCGAGATCTGCAAGGGTGAGGGAATATGTTCTCTCACCCTTCTTTGTATATGGCCGTTGAGTTGGCGCTAGCTTACTGGGTTTTTTCCGGCCAGATAGCTACTTTCACGACGCGAAAGGCCGCTCTGCTCATGCAAGCCTCGCTCGATTCCCTGGCGTTCGTCTTCGGGTTTGTGCTGGCTCGCTTTCCACTTGCCCAACAGGCGCGTGATGGTTATCTCCACGCCGACGATCGCACGGCTCATCTTGGCGATGTACTCGGCGGGTGCATCCTGAACCTGCCAAGCGGTGTCGCGTCCGGTTTCATGCGCGTTGGTGAGATCATTGACCAGGCGGTACAGCCAATCGGCATCGTCAATGAAACGGATACGACCGTGCGCATGCACGACGCCGTAATTCCAGGTCGGCACGACCTTGCCATGCTCGCGCTTGGCGGGATACCACGATGGTGTGATGTACGCCTGCGGTCCCTGAAACACCGCCAGCACATCGGCCTCGTTCTCGACGCTTTTCCAGAGTGCATTGGCGCGGGCGATATGGCCGCGCAATCGGCCATGTTCGCTACCGTCGGCATCCAGCACGAAGGGCAGGTGATCGGCGTCGAGCCCCTCCGCGCCCAGCGTGACGAGAGTGGCGAAAGGGTGATGCCTGATCAGCGCATGTAGCGCGGCAGGGCGCGTTTCGTTGAAATGCTCGGGCAAATACATAACGGTGTCCATCGCATCCGGTGTGAATGGCCAGAATATACCCAACCGCTTCTTCCAAGTGCGATACTTCGAAGGAATCGCCTTGGGATTGTGTAGAAATTATTAGCTTGCTACATTTTGTTCTCACTTCGTTTCGAGATGCGCCAATGTCGACACCCACTCTGTTTACGCCATTACGACTCGGTTCGCTCGAGTTGGAAAATCGCATCGTGATTGCCCCGATGTGCCAGTACTCGGCCGAAGAGGGCTGCGCGACCGATTGGCACCTGATTCATCTCGGCCATTTGGCCCTTTCCGGGGCGGGCCTGCTGATTCTCGAGGCGACGGCGGTATCGCCGGAAGGGCGTATCAGCCCGGGAGATCTGGGCCTGTGGTCGGATGCCAACGAGCAGGCGCTGAAGCGGGTACTCACGGCAGTGCGGCGTTATTCGTCGATGCCGCTGGGTATCCAGTTGGGCCATGCCGGTCGCAAGGCCTCGAGTCGTGCCCCTTGGGAGGGCGGCGGGCAGGTTCCGTTCGAGGAGGGCGGCTGGCAAGCGCTGGCGCCTTCGGTGATCGCCCACGGCGACGACGATCGCCCGCCCAGCGCGCTGACGCGAGAGCAGCTCGATCAGGTGCGCGATGATTTCGCCGCCGCCGCCCGGCGTGCCGAGCGACTCGGGCTCGGGTTGATCGAGCTGCATGGGGCGCACGGTTACCTGCTGCACGAGTTTCTGTCGCCGCTCTCCAACCAGCGCGACGACGAATATGGTGGCAGTCTCGAGAATCGCCTGCGTTTTCCGTTGGAGGTGTTCGAGGCCGTGCGCGAGGCGTTTCCCGCCGACAAGCCCGTGGGCATGCGAGTATCGGGCAGCGACTGGGCAGCCGGCGGCTGGGATCTGGAACAGACCCTGGTGCTCGCCAAGGCGCTCGACGCACGCGGTTGCAGCTTCCTGCATCTTTCCGGTGGCGGCTTGACGCCGCAACAGAGCGTTCCCCTGGGACCGAATTATCAGGTGCCTTTCGCGCGTGCCGCCAAGGCGGCGGTCGACATGCCGATCATCGCGGTCGGCCTGATCACCGAGCCGGAGCAGGCCGAGGCGATCGTCGGTACCGGCGACGCCGATGCCATCGCGCTGGCGCGCGCCATGCTTTACGACCCCCGCTGGCCCTGGCATGCGGCGGCGCAACTCGGCGCCAGCGTGCAGGCGCCCAAGCAGTACCTGCGCAGCCAGCCGCGTCAGTTCAAAACGCTGTTCAAAAGCGAGTGATGCCTCAGGGCTTGATCCGATAACCGGTTCTAAATATCCACCCCACGATTGCCAGGCACAGCGCCAGAAACACCACGATCATCGCCAGGCTCGCCGCCACGCTGACATCGCTGATGCCGTAGAAGCTCCAGCGAAAGCCGCTGACCAGGTAGACCACCGGGTTGAACAGCGTCACGGTTTGCCAGAACGGCGGCAGCATATCGACGGAGTAGAAGCTGCCGCCGAGGAACGTCAGCGGCGTGATGATCAGCAAGGGAACGAGTTGCAGCTTCTCGAAACCGTCGGCCCAGATGCCGATGATGAAACCGAGCAGGCTGAACGTCACCGCGGTAAGCACCAGAAACACCAGCATCCATAGCGGATGAGCGATCTCGAGCGGCACGAACAGGCCCGCCGTGGCCAGGATGATCAGGCCGAGCACGATCGACTTGGTGGCGGCCGCGCCGACATAACCGATCACGATCTCGTAATAGGCGATCGGCGCCGACAGCAGCTCGTAGATCGTGCCCGAGAACTTCGGGAAGAAGATCGCGAAGGAGGCGTTCGAGACGCTCTGGGTCAGCAGCATCAGCATGATCAGCCCCGGCACGATGAAGGCGCCGTAGCTGATACCTTCGATCTGCGTGATTCGCGAGCCGATCGCCGCGCCGAAGACCACGAAGTACAGCGAAGTCGAGATGACCGGCGACACCACGCTCTGCAACAGCGTGCGCCGTGCGCGCGCCATCTCGAAGGTGTAGATCGAGCGAATGGCGTGAAGGTTCATTGGCGCTCCCTTACCAGGCTGACGAAGATTTCTTCCAGTGAACTCTGCCGGGTATGCAGGTCCTTGAAGCGGATGCCGGCGGCATTGAGATCGCCGAGCAACCCTGTGACACCGGTGCGCTCCTGCTGCGTATCGTAGGTATACACCAACTCGGTGCCCTCCGCGGCGAGCGCCAGGTCATGATCGGCGAGCGCGTCGGGAATGTGCGCGAGCGGCTCATGCAGATGCAGCGTCAACTGCTTTCTGCCGAGCTTGTGCATCAGTTCGGCCTTCTCCTCGACCAGGATGATCTCGCCCTTGTTGATCACCCCGATGCGGT
>NZ_CAMPKE010000025.1 GCF_946887195.1 uncultured Halomonas sp. | reverse complement strand
AGCAGTTGGCTTTTAACCAATTGGTCGTAGGTTCGAATCCTACACGACCCACCATATCTCCTTGCGAGGCATCCGACGGTTCGGCGGCGGGTCGTTAGCTCAGTTGGTAGAGCAGTTGGCTTTTAACCAATTGGTCGTAGGTTCGAATCCTACACGACCCACCATGCTTTTCGTGAAGCGCCCTCGCATTCGATGCGAGGGCGTTTTGCCGTGGGCGACTTACCGCCCTTTATGCGATAGGGCTGGGCAGCGCGCGCGCCGCGCAGTACCCTATTGCCAGGTGCGTCGGAGATCGAAGCGATCGAACTCGGGCGCTTGTGGTAAACGCAGGGGGAGCCCCTGCCTGTCGCAGTGGTAGACACGATGACGACCATGACTTCCCACGCCCTGGTGCGAGAGCACTTGGCTCGTGCGTATTGCCCGACGCGGATTCCCGCCGAGGACGAAGCACGCATCGATGAAATCAAGCGCCTGCTGCACGAGCGAAATGCCGTGCTGGTGGCGCACTACTATACCGACGACGCCATTCAACAACTCGCCGAAGAGACCGGCGGTTGTGTGGCGGATTCCCTGGAAATGGCACGTTTCGGCGCGCGCCACGACGCCTCGACACTGGTGGTCGCCGGCGTGCGTTTCATGGGCGAGACCGCCAAGATCCTGTCACCCGAGAAGCGCGTGCTGATGCCGACCCTCGAAGCCACCTGCTCGCTGGATGTCGGTTGCCCGGCCGACGCGTTCAGCGCCTTCTGCGATCAGCACCCCGAGCGCACCGTGGTGGTCTACGCCAATACCTCGGCAGCGGTGAAGGCGCGTGCCGATTGGGTGGTGACCTCGTCCATCGCCGTGGATGTGATCGAACATCTCCAGGCGCGCGGCGAGAAGATCCTATGGGCGCCGGACAAGCACCTGGGTGGCTACATCCAGCAAAAGACCGGTGCCGACATGCTGCTCTGGGATGGCGCCTGTATCGTTCACGAAGAGTTCAAGGCCAAGGGCATCGACGACCTCAAGGCGCTCTATTCGGATGCGGCGGTGCTGGTGCATCCGGAATCGCCGGCCAGCGTGGTCGAGATTGCCGACGTGGTGGGTTCCACCTCGCAATTGATCGCCGCCGCGAAAACGCTGCCCAACGACAGGCTGATCGTCGCCACCGACCGTGGCATCTTCTTCAAGATGCAGCAGGCGGTGCCCGACAAGACGCTGTTCGAAGCGCCCACCGCCGGTAGCGGCGCGACCTGCAGAAGCTGCGCCCATTGCCCCTGGATGGCGATGAACGCCCTCGATAATCTGACCGGCGCGCTGCGCGATGGTAGTGGCGAGGTGTTCGTCGAGGAGGCCCTGCGTCAGCGAGCGCTCAAGCCGCTGGAGCGCATGCTCGCGTTCAAGCGTTGAGCCACGAGCAAAGTAAATGAGTACCTTGAGTTGATTTTTAACACGGTTATACCGAGCGCAGCCGCTTTTCCGTCAGAACTCGCGTAGTGTTTCGCGATACTCCAGGTACTCTTTGCGGCGCTCCTCAATGCGACTGGCCATGATGAAGTCGCCGGCCTCGGTGGCGGCGTCCTTGGCCACCTCGAGCTGTTCGATGGCATGATCGATATGGCCCGTCAGCTGGAGCTGCTCGGCGCGCGCCAGAAGCCCCCAGGCGGTGTGGCCGCTGCGTCCGGCGGCCTCGGCGAGCAGACCGAACACATGCGGGTTCTCGGGCTTGCTCTGGCTCAGATCGCGCAAAACATCGAAAGCTTCCGCCGGCGCATCCTGCAGTAGCACTTCGGCACGCACGATCTGGGCCGGGAAATAACCGGGCGACAGTCGCAAGATGCGCTCGGCCCGTTGCAGGGCATCGTCGCGGCGCCCGGCATCCAAGGCGATTTCGGCGGCGCTGGCTGGGATCATCGACAGATTGGGCAATTGGTGGGCCAGGGCATCGAGTTTTTCGAGCGCGGCGTCTATCCGGCCCTGCTGGGCGGCGGTCAGCGCTTCAAGGTAGCGCAGCGCGGCTTGAGGCGCCTGATCCTGGCGCAGTTGCGTCATCGCAAGCTGCGGATCGCCACGATTGATCTCGAGCAGCGCGCGGGCACGCACCATGGCATAGGCGGCTTCGCCCTGATCGCTGGAATCGCGATGACGTCGCGTCAGTTGGTCGGCGCGCGCCTGGGTGTCGCTGACACGCGATTCGGTGACCGGGTGGGTGAGCAGGAATTCCGGTGGATTGCCGCCCTGCAGGTTGGTCAGTTGCTGCATGGCGCGAAACATCTCCGGCATGGCCTGCGGATCGAAGCCTGCCGAGGCCATGGCTTCGAGGCCGACGCGATCGGCCTCCTGCTCGAAGCGCCGCGAATAGGCCAATTGATCCTGTATGAATGCGGCCTGGGTGCCCATCATCGCCGCCACGCCGGCATTGCCGCCACCGCCCGCGGCGATGACCATGCCCGCCAGCATGGCGGCCAGGGTCGGCAATTGGGTCTCTTCGATACGCTCCATGCGTCGCGCGTAATGGCGTTGCGACAGGTGGCCCAATTCGTGAGCGAGCACCGAGGCGAAGGCATCCTGGCTCGTGGCGAAGGTGAACAGCCCCGCATTGACGCCGACCACGCCACCGGGCACGGCGAAGGCATTGAGCAGGCGGCTGTCGACCAGGGTGACGATCAAGCGGGTATCGCCGATCTCGCTATAGGGCAGCAGGCGGGCGATCAGCGATTCGACGTAGGCCTGGGCGACCGGGTCGTGCCAGGTCTGCGTCTGGGCACGGAACTGGCGCAGCCAGGCGCGTCCCAGGCGAAACTCCTCGCTGCCGGAAACGCTGGTGCCACCGCTGCCGAGCTCCGGCAGGCCGTAGTCGTAGACGGCCTCGGCCGAGGCCGGCAGGGGGGCAAGCGTCAAGGCGCCGGCCAGCAGAGTCGTTTTCAGCGAGTGCAACATGGCCACCTTACTCAAGCAGGAACCGCTTCTATGCGGCATCGATTCGTGGGACATTGAATCGCCAAACAAAGTGCCTTTAAATCGAGGCGGATTTCATTCTCCGGGGAGACAGCATGGCCTTGCAACCTGATGAGACGCTCGATGCACGCGGCCTGCACTGCCCGTTGCCGCTGCTCAAGGCCAAGCAGGCGTTGGCGCGCCTGGATGAGGGCGCGGTGCTGCATGTGCTGGCGACCGATCCCGGCTCATGGGGCGATTTCGAGTCGTTCATCGCCCAGAGCGGCCACGCCCTGCTCGCGCGCGAAGAGAGCGCCGACGAGTATCGTTATTGGATACGCAAGAGCGGTGGCATCATGACGAGGCGTTGAGTTCGCGGGCCGCCTCGAGCACCGTCTCGACATGACCGGGAACCTTGACGCCACGCCATTCGCGGGCCAGCTTGCCGTCCTTGTCGATCAGGAAGGTGCTGCGTTCGACGCCCAGATGCTCCTTGCCGTACATTTTCTTGAGTTTGATGACATCGAACTGCCGGCATAACGTTTCATCGGGGTCCGAGATCAATTCGAAATTGAAGGCCTGCTTGGCCTTGAAGTTCTCATGCGCGCGCATCTTGTCGCGGGAAACGCCGAAGATGAGCGTGTCGGCATCGTCGAAGGCCGCCTTGTTGTCGCGGAAGTCACCACCTTCGGTGGTGCAGCCAGGGGTGCTGTCCTTGGGGTAGAAATAGATCACCACCTGCTTGCCCTTGAGCTGCGAGAGGGTAACGGTGGTATCGCTGGTGGCCTCGGCGGTGAAATCGGCCACCGGTTGTCCGACGCTGACGCCCATGGCGGTCTCCTTTATCGTAGGGTGAGTAGGACGGTAACTGTACAGACTTTCGCTGCCTGAGTACCATTCGTAATGGGCCCGTGCAGGGTGTCGATCACGATGGCCAAGGGACGATTGGGTCCCGCTAGACAGGAGAGCATCCGAGGATGATCACAGGCAGCATCGTCGCGCTGGCGACCCCGATGAAAGCGACTGGCGAAATCGACTGGGAGGCGCTGCGTCGTCTGGTGAACTTTCACCTCGACAACGGCACCGATGCCATCGTTGCCGCCGGCACGACCGGCGAGCCGACCACCATGTCTTTCGCCGAGCACTTCGATGTCATCCGCAGTGTGGTCGAGGAGGTTCGCGGGCGCATTCCGGTCATCGCCGGGACCGGTGCCAATGCCACCTCCGAGGCCGTCGAACTGGCGCGCTATGCCAAGGAAGTCGGTGCCGACTACTGCCTTTCCGTTTGCCCGTACTACAACAAGCCGACCCAGGAAGGCCTGTTCCAGCATTTCAAGGCGGTGGCCGAGGGCGGCGATTTGCCGGTGATCCTCTACAACGTGCCGGGCCGCACCTGCTCGGATCTCTACAACGAGACCGTTTTCCGTCTGGCTGAAGTCGACAATATCATCGGGCTCAAGGATGCCACCGGCAACCTGGAGCGCGCCGAGGAGCTCGTCGACCGCCTCGAGGGCAGCGGCTTCGCGCTGTATTCCGGTGACGACGCCACCGCCTGCGAATTCATGCTGATGGGTGGCCATGGCGATATTTCGGTGACCGCCAATGTCGCCCCCCGTTCGATGCACGAGCTGTGCGCGGCGGCGGTCGCCGGTGACAGCGACAAGGCCCACCAGATCAATACGCGCCTGATGCCGCTGCATACCGGGTTGGGCGTCGAGGCAAATCCGATTCCGGTCAAGTGGGCGCTCAATCGCATGGGTTACGCCGAGCAAGGCCTGCGCTTGCCGCTGACCTGGCTGTCGGAGAAGTACCACTCCACCGTCGGTGAAGCGTTGCAGCTTGCCGGTGTGCTGGAAGACTGAGGTTCCTGAGGCCGAGCCGGCCCGCACGTTCAAATGAAGGTAGATGCATGAGACCCCTGTTCAAATGGATGCCGCCGGTCATCGCCGCGATGCTGGTACTAAGCGGCTGTGGCGGTGACGGTTATTACTACGATCGCAACGAGGAGTACCGCGACGCCAGAATGACCGAGCCACTGGACCTGCCCGAGACGCGCGCCGAGCGCCGCTATCAGAACGCTATGCCGGTGCCCGATGCCAATAGCGATTTCCTGGCCAGCGGCGAGTTCGAGGCGCCGCGCCCGCAGTCGCTGGCGGCCGCCACGCAAGGCGATGAGCGCTTCGTCGAGTTGCGTGAAGCGGGCGACGATCGCTGGCTGCTGGTCAGCGCCGCGCCGGCCAGCGTATGGCCGCAACTACAAAGTTTTACCGAGGATCACGGGCTCGATGTGACCGCGCTGGACGCCGCCAATGGACGTATCGAAACGGTCCAGGCCGTGCTGCATGTGCGCCAGGGGTTGCGTGGCAATACCAGTGAGGTGCGTTGCGAAGGACCGGCCGCCGCCAATGGGCAATGCCTGAGGGCGCTGCAGGGTTATCTCAGCGCGGTCGATGAGAGTGAACGCAGCGTCTCGCTGGCGGCGCAGAACCTGTCACGCACCGATCGCGTGCGTCTCGAGAACCAGCAGGGCGAATGGCAACTGTGGCTGGCACTGGATTTCGAGCGTGCCTGGTCCGAACTGCTCTATCAGCTCGAAAACGGCTTCGACGCTGAAGGTCGGCAGCTTCTCGATCAGAACCGCAGCACCGGTGAGTTCCTGATCGAATACACGCCGCGTGGCGATGACGATGGCGGTCTGTTCGGCTGGTTCGGTGATGGTGCCGAGCCGCGCCAATATCGATTGCTGGTCGCCGATGCCGGTCAAAGCGCTACCCGTGTCAGTGTCGCTCCGGTGGATGGCGCGCCGCTCGCCGAGGGTGAAGCGCGCGAGTTATTGGATACGCTGGCCGCTACGCTGCGCTGATGACGATACCCGTTGCCGAAAGCCGGGCGTCATCGGGCTCTCGCTCGCTGCGGTTTGCCTCGCTGGGCAGCGGCAGCAAGGGCAATGCTACGCTCATCAGTGACGGCGAGACCCACGTTCTGGTCGATTGTGGCTTTGGCCTGCGTGAAACCGAGCGGCGCCTGGCGCGTTTCGGCCTGCATCCGCGCCAACTGGCGGCGGTTCTGGTGACCCACGAGCATGGCGATCATATTGGCGGTGTCGGCGCGCTCGCCCGGCGTCACGGCCTGCCGGTCTATCTCAGCGCCGGCACCTGGCTATCGGGGCGCCTCGGCGAGGTGCCGGATCACCGGCTGATCGTGCCCCAGGTGCGTTTCGCCATCGATGGGCTGGAGATCGATCCGGTGACGGTGCCGCACGATGCCCGCGAACCGATACAATTCCACTTTCGTGCGCACGATCGCAGGCTCGGCGTGCTGACCGATCTTGGCCACCCGAGTGCGCATGTGATCGATGCCTTCCGCGGTTGCGATGCATTGATTCTCGAATGCAATCACGATACGCGGATGCTCGCCGAGGGGCCTTACCCTTCGCACCTCAAGCGCCGTGTGGGTGGCGACTGGGGGCATCTGGCCAATACCCAGGCACGACAACTGCTATGCAGGATGGGGCTCGATCGGCTACAGCGCATCGTCTGCTCGCACCTCTCGGAGCAGAACAATCGGCCGGAACTGGCGCGCGAGTCGTTGCTGCCACTGCTCGATGGCGACGAGACGCGGCTGCTGATCGCCGCCCAGGATGTCGGCTTCGCGTGGCAGGTGGTGGCATGATCGTCACCCGATGCGGCACGAGAAGTCTTGGAATAACACATGCCGCGGACCAGCTGGTGGCGGCACTCAGAAGAGATTTGCGGAGCTCCCATGCAAAAACGTGAAGCGCTTTATGCCGGCAAGGCCAAATCCGTCTACCGGACCGACGACCCGGACCGCCTGATCCTGCATTTTCGCGACGATACCAGCGCCTTCGATGGTCAGCGGGTGGAGTCGTTGGCACGCAAGGGCATGGTCAACAACACCTTCAATGCCTTTATCATGGGCAAACTGCAGGCCGCCGGTATTCCCACGCATTTCGATACGCAGCTGTCCGATACCGAGTGTGTGGTCAAGAAGCTCGACATGATTCCGGTCGAGTGCGTGGTGCGCAATATCGCCGCTGGCGGGCTGGTCAAGCGTTTGGGGATCGAAGAGGGTAGCGAACTCAACCCGCCGACCTTCGAGCTGTTCCTCAAGAACGATGCCCTGCACGACCCGATGATCAACGAATCGCTGGCCGAGACCTTCGGCTGGGCGACGCCCGAGCAACTGGCACGCATGAAGACGCTGACCTTCCAGGTCAACGACGTGCTCAAACGACTGTTTCTCGATGGCGGCATGTTGCTGGTCGATTACAAGCTCGAGTTCGGCGTGTTCAAGGGTGAGATCGTGCTCGGCGATGAATTTTCACCGGATGGCTGTCGTTTATGGGACGCCGAAACCCGTGAGAAAATGGATAAGGATCGTTTCCGCCAAGGGTTGGGCGGCGTGATCGAAGCCTACGAAGAAGTCGGGCGGCGGATCGGTATCGATTTCGGCTGAATTGCACGCAAGCGATAGCATGACGGGGCGGCCTACGGGCCGCCCTTTTTGTTGAGACTGCGTGGTAGACCGAGTGATGTTTGACAGTTTTTCGTCCATTGGTCGCAAATCAGACTCTCGGGTAAACGCCCCGATTCACGGGCCAGCATCCGTTCCGACGGGCAAGGCCGAGTACGTGCAGCCTTCGTAGACTCCTCTCCAGGTGGCTAGCTTCCCAACAACGCCACCGTGGAGGAGCAGATGAACGCGTTCGAGTCACCCACACTCGATAAGCGTAGTGGCCATATCGGCAAACGCCAGGCACGCGTCGAGGACGATGCGCTGCTGCGTGGCCAGGGGCGTTATGGCGACGATCTCGCCACACCGCCCGGCACGCTGCATGCGGCGGTGCTGCGTTCCCCGCATGCCCATGCGCGGCTGACATCGCTGGATGTTTCCCGGGCGCTGGCGATGCCCGGCGTGCATGGCGTGTTGACCGGTGACGATGTCAAGCGCTGGGCGCAGCCCTTCCCGGTCGGCGTGCGTCAGCCGATGGATCATTGGTGCGTGGCGGTCGACAAGGTGCGCTATGTCGGCGAGCCGGTCGCCGTGGTGATCGCCGAAGATCGCTATCTGGCCGAGGACGCACTGGAAGGCGTGCGCGCCGATTACCAGCCCTTGCCGGTGGCGGTCGATACCGAAGCCGCGATTGTCGACGGTGCGGCAATACTCCATGAGGCGGTAGGGTCCAACGTGGTCAACGATCGCCGCTTTTGCTATGGCGATCCGCAAACGGCCTTCGACACCGCCGAGCGGCACGTTTCTCTCAAGGTGCGGTTTCCGCGTAGCTCCTGTACACCCATCGAATGCTATTTCGTGCTCGCCGAGTACGACGCCGCTAGCGGTGGCTACGATGTGACGTCGAATTTCCAGGGCCCGTTCGCGCTGCACTCGGTGATGACGCGCGCCTTGAAAGTACCGGGCAACTTGCTGCGCCTGCGCACCCCGCCGGACTCCGGCGGCAGCTTCGGCATCAAGCAGGGCGTGTTCCCCTATGTGGTGATGATGGGCCTGGCCGCGCGCAAGGTCGGCGCACCGGTGAAGTGGGTCGAGGACCGTCTCGAACACTTGCAGGCGTCGTCGTCGAGCACCAACCGGGTCACCGAGATCGAAGCCGCCGTCGCGCATGATGGCCGAGTCACTGCGTTGCGCCTGGATCAGCTCGACGATTGCGGCGCCTACCTGCGCGCACCGGAGCCGGCCACCTTCTATCGCATGCATGGCAACCTGACGGGCGCCTATGCGATTCGTCATCTCGACGTACGCAACCGCGTGGTATTGACCAACAAGACGCCGACCGGACTCAACCGGGGTTTCGGTGGTCCACAGGTATATTTCGCGCTTGAGCGGTTGATGCAGCGCATTGCCATCGAGCTTGACCTGGACCCCCTCGAGGTCATTCGTCGCAACCTGATTCCCAGCGGATCCTTTCCCTACCGCGCCGCTGCCGGGGCGTTGCTGGATTCGGGCGACTATCCCAAAGCCGTGGCCCTGGGTATCGAAGAGGGCGGGCTGGCGGAACTCCTCGAGCGTCGCGAAACCGCGCGTCGCGCCGGGCGCCTGTATGGCATCGGGTATACCGTGGCGGTCGAGCCGTCGATTTCCAACATGGGCTACATCACCACGGCAATGACCCCCGAGGAGCGGCGCAAGGCCGGGCCTAAAAATGGCGCGGTGAGCACGGCCACGATCAGCGTGGGGCCGCTTGGCGATATCAGCGCGCATGTCTCCTCGACGCCCCAGGGACAAGGGCATCGCACGGTGGTTGCCCAAGTCATCGCCGAGGTGCTGGGTGTGCCGCTGGAATCGATCGGCGTCAATGTCGAGCTGGATACCGGCAAGGACGCCTGGTCGATCGCCTCGGGCAACTACTCCAGCCGCTTCTCCGGCGCGGTGGCCGGCGCGGTCTACAACGCCGCGCTCAAGATCAAGCAACGTCTGGCGGCTATCGCCGCCGAGCAGTGGGGCGTCGACGCCGAGCGCGTGCGTTTCGCCGAAGGGCGGGTGTTCGTCGAGGGTGGTGATGCCTCGGCTTCGTTTCATCGCATCGCCGGCGCTACCCACTGGTCGCCGGGAACCTTGCCGGAAAGCGAAGCCGGCGGGCTACGTGAAACCGCGTTCTGGACCCCGCCGGAGCTGGCCGCGCCGGACGATAACGACCTGATCAACAGCTCGCTATGTTATGGCTTCATCTTCGATTACTGCGGTGTCGAGATCGACCGGATCACCGGCGCGGTGCGCATCGATCGCTACGTCACCCTGCATGATGCCGGGCGCATGCTCAATCCCGATCTGGTGGACGGCCAGGTGCGTGGCGGTTTCGCTCAGGGTCTGGGCGTGGCGCTAATGGAAGAGTTCGCCTACGGCGACGATGGCAGTTTCATCTCCGGCACGTTCGCCGACTACCTGGTGCCCACCGCCGTCGAGGTGCCGGAGCCATTGATCCTGCATATGGAAACGCCATCGCCGTTTACCCCGCTGGGTGCCAAGGGGGTGGGCGAGGGCAACAACATGAGTACCCCGGTATGTGTCGCCAACGGTGTGGCCGATGCGCTGGGGATCAAGGATATCGTGCTGCCCCTGACACCCTCGAAGGTGCGCACGCTGATGGGCATCGACGAACCGCCGCGCCCCGAAGGCGTGGGCGAAGAAGCGGCCAAGCAGGCGCCGGGCGGGTCGTTGCTAACCGCCAGCGATTCGGTGGAGATGCCCGGAACGCCCCGCCAGGTCTTCGATACCCTGCTCGATCCCGACACCCTGGCGGCCATCATTCCTGGCTGCCACGCGCTGGAATTGAGTGGCGAGAATACCTACCGCGCCGACGTCACCATCGGGGTGGGCATGATCCGGGCGCGCTTCGATGCGCGCGTCGCGCTGCGCGATCTCGATCCGCCGCACGCACTGCGGTTGTCGGGAGCGGGCACCAGTTCGATGGGTTCGGCTGAGGGCTCGGCGAAGATTCGACTGACCGAGATCGAGGGCGGCAAGACGCGGCTGGACTACGACTACGAGGCGTCGGTGGGCGGCAAGGTCGCTTCGGTGGGCGGTCGAATGCTGCAAAGCGCCTCGAAGATGATCATCGCGCAGATATTTACCCGCCTGTCCCAGCGCTTGGGTGGCACGGCGCCGAAAGCCTCGCTGTGGCAACGCATCAAGCGCCTGGTCACCGGCAAGGGAGGCCAGTCATGAAACCTGCCGCTTTCGATTACGCCCGCCCGACGACGCGTCGGGAAGCCTGTGATCTGCTGTTCGATGCCGGTGACGACGCGCGCATCATCGCCGGCGGTCAGTCGCTGATGGCGGTGCTCAACATGCGCCTCGCCGAGCCCAGTCTGTTGATCGATATCTCCGCCATCGACGATCTGCGTACGATCGAGCGCCGCGATGGCTACCTGGCGGTGGGCGCCGGGGTGACTCAGGCCGAGTTGCTGGAGCACTCGACACTGGCCGACGAGGTACCGCTGCTGGCACAAGCGATGCCGTGGATCGGTCACGTCCAGACGCGCAATCGCGGCACGGTATGCGGCTCGATCGCGCATGCCGATCCGAGTGCCGAGCTGCCGCTGTGTCTGCTGACGCTGGGCGGTGAAGTAGTACTCGAGACGCGCAAGGGAAAATCGCGTCGGGTCGCTGCCGGCGAATTCTTCCAGGGCGTCCTCACTACCGCCCGACGCCCCGATGAATTGATCACCGAAGTGCGCTTTCCCCTCAAGCGTCCAGACCGCGATTACCGCTTTCAGGAAATCGCCATGCGCCACGGCGATTTCGCGATTGTCGCACTGGCCGCGGTCATCGCTGACGACGCGGTGGAACTCGGCGTGGGCGGCGTCGCCGACCGTCCGGTCATGCGCACGCTGTCACGCGGTGAGGGGCTTGCCGATGCGCTCAACGAGTTTGCCTGGTCGCTCAACGCTCAGGACGATGCCCACGCCTTAGCGATCTACCGCCGCCATCTGGTACGCGAACTCGGCATCCGCCTGATCGACGGCGAGACACCACAGGAGGACGTCGCCAATGCACGTCAAGGCTGACCAACGCACCCGGGTGGTTTTCACCCTCAACGGACGCGAACGCAGCGGTCATGCCGAACCGCGCATGCAGCTCAGCGACTTTCTGCGCCACGAGTTGGGCGCCACTGGTACCCATGTTGGCTGCGAGCACGGTGTTTGTGGCGCCTGCACCGTGCTGGTCGACGGTCGTGCCAGTCGCGCCTGCCTGATGCTCGCGGTACAGGCTCACGGCAAGCGACTGGAAACGGTCGAATCGCTGGCCGAAGACGGTGGCCTGAACGACCTGCAGCAGGCCTTTCATAAGCACCATGCCCTGCAATGTGGTTTCTGCACGGGGGGCATCCTGATGTCGTGCAGTGAATTCCTGGCCCGCGTACCGGCCCCCACCGAGACGCAGGTACGCGACATGTTGTCTGGCCATCTATGCCGCTGCACTGGTTACACCGGCATCGTGAACGCGGTGCTCGAGGTGGCCGCTACGCGTCGCCAGTTCCAAGAGGGCGATACCGAACAGGAGAACAACAATGTTTGATCTTGGACGCAGTTTTCTCGCTACGGTCGAACGTCGTCCCCAGGCGACGGCGATTTCCGACGGCAATCAATACAAGAGCTATGCCGATTGGTACGCGGACATTCAGAGTGTGGCCCGTGCTCTCGGGCGACTCGGCGTAGGCAAGGGTGATCGGTTGCTGGTGGTGATGCAGAACCGCTGGCAGATGGCGACCTTGCACTGGGCCTGCCAGTTCGCCGGCATCATCGTCACGCCACTGAACTGGCGATCGACGGTGAGCGATATCGGTTATTGCATCGAAGATGCCGAGGTCAAGGCGATCGCCTACGATACCTCGGCCTTCGACGCGGTGAGCGCGTGTCGCGAAGCCCGGTCGCTGTTACGCATCGTGGCGGGCGAAGTCGACGATGCCGGGGCGATCCTCTTCGATAGTCTACTCGACGACACCGGCGAGACAATTCTGCGTGCCGGCGCCGAGGATGTGTCGTTGATGCTGTATACCTCGGGAACCAGCGGCAAGCCCAAGGGCGTACCGCGCCTGCATCGCGTCGAACGCGCCGCGGCATTGGCCCACGTGGCGCAGAACCTATATCGCCATGATGAATGCACGCTGGGCGTCATGCCGCTGTATCACACCATGGGCGTACGCTCGTTGTTGTCGATGGCGCTGATCGATGGGCATTTCGTCTGCATACCCAAGTTCGACCCCAGGGCGACCATCGAGGCCATCGAGCGTGAGGGCGTTAGTAACCTTTACCTGGTACCGACGCTTTATCACATGTTGATCGAGCATCCCGAGTTTTCCCCCTGCCGCGTAAAGAGCGTCGACAAGCTCGGCTTTGCCGGCGCACCGATGAGCGCGGGTCTGATGACGCGAGTGGAAGAGGCCTTCAAGCCCAGCCTGTTCGTCAATCATTACGGCAGCTCGGAAATCTACACCTTCACTATCGATCAGCACGCCAGCCGCAAGCCCGGTTCATCGGGGCGTTCGTCCCTCAATCAGCGTATCCGCGTGGTCCAGATCGGCGCCGATTCTCCCGATCAGATCGTACCGGTCGGCGAAGAGGGCGAGATCATCGCCGACATGACCGGCGACGAGGCATTTCAAGGCTACTGGCGGCGCCCCGATGCCGATAAGAAGTCGCTCAAGCAGGGCTGGTACTTCACCAGCGATACCGGCTATTTCGATGACGAGGGCGATCTGTTCGTCACCGGCCGGGTCGACGACCTGATCATCACCGGCGGCGAGAACGTCAGCCCGGTGGAGATCGAGAACGTGCTGTCGATGCATCCGCTAGTGGAAGAGGTCGTCGTGGCCGGCCTGCCCGACGAGCAGTGGGGCGAGATGATCACGGCTTTCATCAAGTGTCGCGAGGAGTTGCGGGAAGAGGTGCTGGATGACCACTGCATCGACTCGGGATTGGCCCGTTTCAAGCGCCCCCGGCGTTACGTTTTCGTCGATGAAATTCCCAAGTCGGCGGTGGGTAAGGTGTTGCGCCGAGTCTTGCGCTCGCAACAGCAGGAAACCACTCAGCCGCAGTGATCGTTTACCCAACTCAAGGACTATCGTCATGAACAGCAGCACAGCGCAGGATTTTTTGACGTCCGATTTCGATGGCTTCGCCGTGCATGTCGACAGTGCCGGCGAGCGCGCCGACATCGTCTTGAACCGCCCACCACTGAATGTCATCTCGATGGCCCAGCGCGACCAGTTACGGCAAGTCTTCGAGGCGCTCGATGCGCATCTGGATGTGCGCGTGATCGTACTGCGCTCCGAGGGCGAGCACTTCTCCAGCGGTGGTGACATCAAGGGCTTTCTCGAAGCCTCGCCCGAACATGTATCGAAACTGGCCGATAATATAGCCGCCCCGGCGCGCTGCACCAAGCCGGTGATTGCCGCCAATCGCGGCTATACCTTCGGCGTCGGCTTTGAGCTGTCGCTGGCCTGCGATTTTCGCATTGCCTCCGAGACCACGCGATACGCGCTGCCCGAACAGAACCTAGGCCAGATTCCGGGTTCCGGTGGCTCGGCGCGCCTGCAGAAGATCATCGGTATCGCCCGTACCAAGCACATGGTGATGCGTGCCAAGCGCATCAGCGGTGCCCAGGCGCTTGACTGGGGAATCGCCACCGAATGCGTCGCCGACGACGAACTGGAAAGCGCCACCCAGGCGCTGGTGGACGAATTACGGCGCTTCTCGCCGCTTGCGCAGCGTACCGCCAAGCGGTTGATCAACGACAACGAAGACGCTCCGCTGTCGGTGGCCATCGAGATGGAAGGGCATTGTTACAGCCGTCTGCGTAGTTCCAACGATTTCCGCGAGGGTGTCGAGGCCTTTCACGCCAAGCGCAAGGCCGACTTTCGCGGCAATTGATTCGAAAATTCCCATCACAACGAACAATAGCAAGCTGGGAGGTACGATATGCAAACCAACAGAGACAATGGCTCGCTAGATCGACCCATGTCCCGGTTCTCGCTCAACGGGTTATCCCAGGCGTTTACCGCAAAAACCGTTACCGCCGGGGTGGTCGCGGCCATTTTCGGTTGCTCGGGACCAGCGTTGATCATTATCAGCGCGGCGGAAGCGGGCAATCTCAGTGGTGCCCAGACGGCGGCCTGGCTATTCGCAGTATATTTCGTGGGTGGCCTGATCAGTCTTATTCTGGCCCTGCGCTACCGCCAGCCGATCACCGGAGCCTGGACGATTCCCGGTGCGGCAATCATGAGTGTCGCGCTGGTTACCATCCCTTTCAATGAGGCTGTCGGCGCGTTCATCATGAGCGGCGCACTGGTGTTGCTGCTCGGTGTGAGCGGGTTGATCGGACGCATCATGCGTTGGCTGCCAATGCCGATCGTCATGGCGATGATCGCCGGAGCGCTGATTCGCTTCGGTATCGGCGCGGTGGAGGCGGTTGGCTCGGCACCGTTGATTGCCGGCATCGCGGTAGTGGCCTTCTTCCTCACTTCTCGCCTTGTGGCTTCGGTGCCACCAGTGCTGGCTGCCGCGCTGGCGGGTTTGGTGGCTGCCTTGTTGATCGGTGCGATTCAACCCGCGGAGGTCGACATTGCCTTCATTGTCCCCCAACTGACAACGCCCAGTTTTACGCTGGATGCTTTCCTGGTGATTACCGTACCGCTGACGGCGTTGGTGATCGGTGCGGAAAATGCCCAGGCTACGGGGGTATTGCTGGCGGAGGGCTATCGTCCACCGGTCGATAAGATGACCATCATCAGCGGCATTGGCGGAATGGTCGCGGGTTTTCTGGGTGGTCATAATGCGAATATCGCCGGCCCGATGACCGCCATCTGCTCATCGGAGCAAGCCGGAGAAGACAAGCAACAGCGCTACGGCGCGACACTCGTGAATGGTGTTCTATTCTGCACCTTCGGCTTGTTTGCCGGTATCGTGGTGCCGTTGATTCTTGCGCTGCCAGGGGCATTGATTGCCAGCGTGGCGGGGTTGGCGATGATCGGTGTTTTGCTGACTGCCTTTCAGCAGGCGTTTTCCAAGCAGCTCGGCTATCAGGTCGGCGCCTTCGTCGCTCTCGTGGTGGCGATGAGCAATCTGACGATATTCAATATCAGTTCACCATTCTGGGCATTGGTGTTCGGTATCGTGGTATCGCTGCTATTGGGTGAGAAAACCCTACAGCCGAAGCCGGAAAAATCGCTGGAAGCGGAAGGCTAAACAATTGCAGCGCTCTCCCTCCGGCGTGGAAGTTCCAGGCAGACCAGAGGTAGTGTGTCATGCGTGATCTCGATCTGCGGGTCATGGCCCAGGCGCTCGAATGGGCGCGGGAAGGCCGAACGATCTGGCTGTGTACGGTGCTGGCGTCCTATGGATCGTCACCCCGGGCACCGGGCTCGCTGTTAGTTGCGCGGGATGATGGTCAGTATGTCGGCTCATTGTCGGGTGGTTGCGTCGAGGAAGACTTCATTGCGCGGCTTCGCGACGGCGCCTTTACCCGGCCGGCGGCGATTCAGCGTTATGGGGAGACTCGCGAGGAAAGCCGGCGTTTCGCGCTGCCTTGTGGGGGCGTGCTCGAAATACTGATAGAGCGCCGCGAATCCGACTACGCTTGGCGCCATCACTTGGAAGCCTTGTATGGCGCCCTGTTGGGCCAGAAAAAGCTGATTCGGCGGGTCGAACTCGACGCCGGGCATTATAGCCTGGCGCCTGATGAGGCCTCCCAGGGGGCGCGTACCGCAACGGCGCCCGGCGTCGCGTGGATTCGCATCGGCCCGGTGTTGCGATTGATCCTGGCGGGTATCTCTCCGGTAGCCGAGGCTTGCGCTGAGTTCGCACGTGCACTGGGCTACGAGGTGATCGTCTGCGACCCGCGTGAGCAGGCCTGCGCGGACTTCGCGATCGAAGGTGTCGAGGTTCAGCCGCTGTTGCCGTCGCTGTTCATCGCCTCCGGCGCCTGCCACACCGCTACTGCGGTGGTGGCGCTCACCCACGACCCACGGATCGACGACTTGGCCATGATCGAAGCGGTGCGTACGCCGGCCTTTTATATTGGCGTGATGGGCTCGCGCAAAACCTCGGATGCTCGCGCGACGCGGCTGAAGCGCTCGGGCGGGTTGGATGACGAGGATATAGCGCGGATCAGGATGCCGATCGGCCTCGATTTGGGCAGCAAGACCCCCGCCGAGATCGCCTTGGCGGTAATCGCCGACGTCATGCGGGTTCACAACGGGCGCTCACGCGATGCCTTGTGAGTCTGTCGTGGCCCTGGTGTTGGCGGCCGGGCGGGCACGGCGCTTCGGCAGCGACAAGCGTCGTGTCTGCCTGCCGGGCAGGGGGCCACTGCTAGCGGCCACGCTTGAAACGCTGCGCCCTCACTTCACCGATATTAGAGTCGTGCTGAGACACGACGACGACCGCCGATTGCTCGAGATACCCTCGGATATCGTCACGCTCCCCACCAGGGACGCGGAGAAGGGCATGGGCGCTAGCCTGGCAGCCGGCCTGCGTGCCTTGAGTCGTGACAGTCATGCCGAGGCGGTCGCGATAATGCACGGCGACATGCCCTGGGTACAGAATGCGACCTTTCGCGCGTTGTGCGCCCAGGCGCATGCGGGGTTGATCGTGCGTCCCATCTTCCAGGGGCAGGGTGGGCATCCCGTGGTGTTTGGGCGCCAGTTCTGGCCTCGTTTATGCTGCCTTGAAGGCGACACGGGGGCACGCAGCATAGTGCATGACCATCAGGCGGCCTGTATCGAGATCGAGACTTTGGATTGCGGCGTTCTTCGTGATATCGATCGCCCTGAGGATATGCCGATATGACTCACCCTGGATAGGCGTCACCCCGCGAAGAATTGAATAATGGGGTGGATGAGAGGCTGCGTCTTTAGTGTAAGGTACTCCGAGGCCAAGCACGCACCTGCTAGGATGAAACCATATTCCATGGCTTATCCACAGGGGAGCAACAGAGGACGCTATGTCGAGTGCCTACCGTATCTTTCATGGAGGATTCGGGCGCGTTGCATTGTTGGACATGGATGAGTCGCTGGTGCTTCATGCGCATTCCGAGTGCCATGTACTACTTAAAGTATCCGGGGAAGATACCTTCTTCTCGGTACGCAACCGCCAACAGCCGCTGACCGATAAAACGGCGATTCTGGTGAATGCGTGGGAACCGCATTTCTACGATCACCAGAGCGGGGCCGCCGATACCCTGATTCTGGCGCTGTATATCGAACCGCGTTGGCTTGCGGCCCTGCAGCACAGCTTGGTGCTGAGTGGACGCCCCGACTTCTTCTCGCATCCGTGTATCGAACTGACACCGCGGATGCGCCACAATGCCGACCTGCTGATCTCGGCCATGCTGACCTTCGGCATGGTGCCGCAGGAAAAGGTGGAGGAGTTGCTTTTCGAGCTGTTGATCGGGATCACCGAAAAACATTCCGAATGGCGTCATCTGACCAAGTTGCGAGTTGGGGTAGCGAGCGACTTCTACGATGCCCGTATACGCAAGGCCAGTGATTTTATCCTGAACCATCCCCAAGGCGAACTGGATCTGGCGGTCATTGCGAGACAGTGTGGTCTGTCGCGGGCGCACTTCTTCACGCTGTTCAAGAAAAACACCGGCATGACACCGCAGATGCTGGCCAATATCAGCAAGATGCAGTCGGCTTTCGACTGGCTGTCGGATAATCGTGCCGGTACGTTGGGCAACCTATCGGAAACGTTGGGTTTCTCCGAACAGGGGCATTTCACGCGCTTCTTCCGCAGGCATATTGGTGCTTCGCCCAGTCAATACCAGCGAGTGATCGATAGCTACACGCTCGCTTCCTGAGTGAAATCCGGTTGATACAGCTTGAGTCCTGCGACCACGCTAACCGATCTCCACCACTTCCATCACCACCTCTCCATCGTCTTCGCAGGCGCGGAAGCGCACATCGACATCGCGCAGGCGAACGCCGTGAATGCGAGGCTGTGCCCCGCGTCGATACGCCGGGCGCGGATCCTGTGTCACGACCTGCGCGATCAGTTCGCGTAGCGAATCGCCATCGCTGCGTTGAGTCAGCACCGCCTCGGCAGGTGGCGCGAAGCGCACCGTGTGGCGCGGCGGCGCCTCGGCAGCGAAGCCGGCGCGGGCATCGCTGCGTGCCTCGGCCCAGGGTAGGTAGGGCTTGATGTCCAGCACCGGCGTGCCGTCGATCAGATCGTGACCGCGCAGATACAGGCGCACGCCACCGGTGGTTTCGACGCTTTCCAGCTCGACCAGCGACAGCCCCAGGCGATTGGGGCGATGCGTACTGCGGGTGGCGAACACGCCAAGCTTGGCGTTGCCACCCAGGCGTGGCGGACGCACCAGCGCACTCCAGCGTTCGGGGCTACGATGGAAGATGAAGGTCAGCCACAGGTGGCTGATCTGGTCGAGGCCGCGCACGGCATGCGGATCGTCGAATGGCGGCAACATGTGCAGTACCGCGCGCCCGGCCGGCGCCAGTCCAGGCTGGCGAGGCACGCCGAACTTGTCGGGATAATCGCTGACGATGCGGCCCACGGCGGTCAGCGTGAAATCGGTCTCGAATGGTGTGGCTGGTATGCGTTCGCTCATGGCGGCATTATGCCGAGCCTGACGAGCGCGAGCGAGCGGGTCTGGCCTTCGCCTGGCCGGTTTGTGTAGGCTGCAGCCTGATTTTCATGAATCGATGTCTTGCCATGATTGAAAGAGTCCACTATCGCAATGCACTGCCCGGCGACGCCGCCGATCAGGCCGAAGTGTTTCATCACGCGGTAATGCAGGGCGCCGCCGGTCATTACAGCCTGGCGCAGCGCGAAGCCTGGGCCTGCGCGCTGCCCCGTGAAGCCAGCGCCTGGGTGGTGCGCCAGACGCTTTATCCGACCTTGGTGGCGGCTTGCGATGGGCGCTGCGTGGGTTTCGTCGAGAGGGACGTCCAGGCCGGGCGTATCGAAACGCTCTATGTCTGGCCATCGCTTGCCCGGCGCGGTATCGGCTCGCAACTGCTCGAGTATGCCGAACTGGCGATGCGCGATCAGGACATCGATGTGCTGCGTATCGAGGCTAGCCTGATGCTGGCCCGGGGGCTCGAAAGCCGAGGCTGGAAGCGACTCGGCGATGAGTGGGTCGAGCGCCAGGGCGAATGCCTGGCGCGCGTGCGGCTGGAGAAGCGTCTGGATAACGCCTGATCAGCGCGAGTCGGTCTGCGTCACGCGCATCGACAGGTCGATGGCCCGCACATCCTTGGTCAGCGCGCCGATCGAAATGCAATCCACGCCGGTCGCGGCGATGGTCTCGAGCGTGGTCTCGCTGACGTTGCCCGAGGCCTCGAGCGTGGCCCGGCCGGCATTGATACGCACCGCTTCGCGCAGATCCTCGAGCGAGAAATTGTCGAGCATCACCACATCGGCCTTGGCGTCCAGCGCCTGGGCCAGTTCGTCGAGGTTCTCGACTTCCACCTCCACCGGGATGTCGCGGGCGATCTTGCGCGCCTCCTTGACCGCCGCCGCGATGCCACCACAGGCGGCGATATGGTTCTCCTTGATCAGGAAGGCATCGTATAACCCGATGCGGTGATTGTGGCAGCCGCCGCAGGTGACCGCGTACTTCTGCGCCAGGCGCATCCCCGGCAGGGTCTTGCGGGTATCGAGCAGGCGCACGCCGGTGTCGGCGACCCGTTCGGCATAGTAGCGTGCGCGCGTGGCGGTACCGGAGAGCGTTTGCAGCAGGTTGAGCGCGGCGCGCTCGCCAGTCAGCAAGCTGCGTGCCGGACCTTCGAGTTCGAGGAACACGCTGCCGGCGGTCAGTGCGTTGCCATCGGCCGCATGCCAGGTCAGATTGACCCGGGCATCGAGCCGGCGGTACAGCTCATCGACCCAGGCCACGCCGCAGAGCACGGCGTCTTCGCGGCTGATCACCTGGGCGGTGGCCCACTGGCGTTCGGGAATCAGCTGCGCGGTGATGTCACCGGGGCCGACATCCTCGGCCAGCAGGCGTGCGGCGCTGGTGCGAATGTCTTCGGCAAGGGCTTCGTAATAGTGCATGCGGTCCTGACTCCGGTATATGCGACAATGCGTTCATTATAGAGAAAGCCGTCGCGATTCGGCAGGGAGGCTTCGGCATGCAAGTGAACGAGGGCTGGTTGGAGAGCGCCAGGCGGGTATCGTCGAGCAATGCGAATGCCCGTCCCGACGGCGAGATATCGGCGCTGGTACTACACAGCATCAGTCTGCCGCCGGGGCGTTTCGGTGGTGACGCCATCGAGCGTTTATTCACCAATACGCTTGACCCCAACGCCCATCCCTACTTTGCTAGCCTTAGTGGGCTGCGGGTCAGCGCGCATCTACTGATTCGCCGCGATGGCGAGGCTGTTCAGTTCGTGCCCTTCGAGGATCGCGCCTGGCATGCCGGTCGTTCGCGCTGGTGCGATGGCGGACATGAGCGTACCGGACTCAACGATTTCAGCATCGGCATCGAACTGGAGGGGGATGAAATTCATCCCTACCGGGATCGTCAATATCGCACGCTGGCTGCCGCCATTCATGCGTTAATGGCGGCGTATCCCGCGCTGACCCAGGAGCGCATCACCAGTCATGCCCGTATCGCACCGCTGCGCAAGAGCGACCCGGGGCCGGCTTTCGACTGGGCCTATCTGCGCCAATGCCTCGATCGTTCAGCATGATTCTGTAACTGGGCTATAGGACGGCGACAACCGATCGACCGGTGGCGCGTGACTACGCACGAGTCGCTCATGTTGCTGTGCAGTAATTTTTGTGGAAATAATTTTCATTTATGGCCAGATTGGCAGGGAGCGGCGTTTGCGGTATCTTCATGGCCTGAATTCATGCGCCCTGGCTGCGTATCTGTAAAGAAATTACCCAATGATTTTCGGAGACACGACCCAAAGAAGGTCGCGCCCGCACTGAAGAGCGCCAAACGTCCCTCCGCCCGATGTGGAGGAACAGACGACACACTATCTTCATTCGGAGAGACGTCTATGAGTCTGGAGGCAAGAGAGGATCTCGATCCGACCGAAACCCTGGAATGGTTGGACTCCCTGGAGTCGGTCAAGGAGCGAGAGGGTGAGGAGCGTGCCCAGTATTTACTGAGCCGTCTTGCTGATCGTTTGCGTCGTGATGGTACGCGCCCACCGTTCTCCGTCAACACACCACACCGCAATACCATTCCCGTGCATCGCGAAGCGCGCATGCCGGGCGATATGTTCATGGAGCGTCGCATTCGCTCGCTGGTTCGCTGGAACATGGCGGCCCAGGTCGTGCGTGCGAACAAGAGCAACAAGGGCATCGGCGGCCACATCGCCAGTTTCATGTCGAGCGCGACCCTCTACGAGGTGGGCTTCAACCACTTCTTCCGTGGCGCCAACGACGATTTCAAGGGCGATCTGCTGTATATCCAGGGCCATGTGACGCCGGGTATCTATGCACGCTCATTCCTCGAGGGCCGCCTGACCGAGGAGCAGATGGACAGCTTTCGCCAGGAAGTCGACGGCAAGGGCCTGTCATCCTATCCGCACCCCTACCTGATGCCCGACTACTGGCAGTTCCCGACCGTATCGATGGGGCTGGGGCCGATTCAGGCGATCTATCAGGCGCACGTGATGAAGTATCTCGATTCGCGTGGGCTCGAGGACATGCAGGATCGCAAGGTATGGGCCTTCCTCGGCGACGGCGAGTGCGACGAGCCCGAATCGCTCGGCGCGCTGCACCTGGCCAGCCGTGAAAAGCTCGATAACCTGATCTTCGTCATCAACTGCAATCTGCAGCGTCTCGATGGTCCGGTGCGCGGCAACGGTCGCATCATCGACGAACTCGAAGGCGTGTTCCGCGGCGCGGGCTGGAACGTCATCAAGGTCGTCTGGGGTAGCCTGTGGGATCCGCTGTTCGAACAGGACAGCAAGGGCATGATGCAAAAGCGCATGGACGAGGCGGTCGACGGCGAATACCAGAACTACAAGGCGCAGGGCGGCGCCTATACCCGCGAGCATTTCTTCGGCAAGTATCCCGAAACCGAAAAGATGGTCGAGTCGTTCTCCGATGAGGACATCTGGCGTCTGAATCGCGGTGGTCACGATCCGCAGAAGGTCTATGCGGCTTATCACGAGGCGGTCAACAAGGCCAATGAGCGTCCGACCGTGATCCTCGCGCACACCGTCAAGGGCTACGGCATGGGTGGTGGCGCCGGCGAAGCCGACATGGAAGCGCACAACATCAAGTCGATGGAAACGGACGCGATCAAGATCTTCCGTGATCGCTTCGGCATTCCGGTCAGCGACGATCAGCTCGAAAAGGGCATGCCGTACTACAACCCGGGCCCTGACAGCCCCGAAATCAAGTACCTGCAGGCACGTCGCGAAGCCCTGGGCGGCTACCTGCCGGCGCGCAAGAGCGATTTCGAGGCGCTCGAGATTCCCGCGCTCGATGACAAGTCCTTCACTAGCCAGACCAAGGGTTCGGGCGATCGCGAGGTTTCGACCACGATGTCGTTCGTGCGCATCCTGAACGGCCTGTCCAAGCACAAGGGCATCGGCCAGCGTATCGTGCCGATCATTCCCGACGAGGCGCGTACCTTCGGCATGGAGGGCATGTTCCGCCAACTGGGCATCTATACCTCCGAAGGCCAGAAGTACGAGCCGATGGACTCCGGGCAGATCATGTTCTACCGCGAGGACAAGAAAGGGCAGATCCTCGAGGAGGGCATTACCGAGGCGGGCGCCATGTCGGCCTGGCTTGCGGCGGCGACCTCGTACGCCAACCATCAGCTGCCGCTGATTCCGTTCTACGTCTACTACTCGATGTTCGGTTTCCAGCGCATCGGCGACCTGGCCTGGGCGGCCGGCGATCTCCAGGCGCGCGGCTTCATGTTCGGCGGCACCGCCGGACGTACCACGCTCAACGGTGAAGGTCTGCAGCACCAGGATGGCCATAGCCATATCCTCGCTTCGACCATTCCCAATTGCCGAAGCTACGACCCGACCTACGCCCATGAGCTGGCTATCATCATCCAGGATGGTCTGCAGCGGATGTTCCACGACAAGGAAAACTGCTTCTACTACCTGACAGTGATGAACGAGAACTACCCGCACCCGGAAATGCCGACGAACTGCGAGGAAGGCGTCATCAAGGGCATGTATCTGCTGCGCGAGGAGAAAGGCAAGAAAGGCAAGGGCCACGTACAGCTACTGGGCTCGGGCACTATCCTGCGCGAAGTGGAAGCCGCCGCCGTGATGCTCAAGGAAGACTATGGCATCGGCTCCGACATCTGGAGCGTGACCAGCTTCAATGAGCTGCGTCGCGAGGCGCTCGAATACGATCGTCAGCGCTTCCTCAATCCCGAATCCAAGCTGGTCAAGCCGCACGTGACTCAGTGCCTGGAAGGCCGCGAAGGGCCGGTCATCGCTTCCACCGATTACATGAAGCTATTCGCCGATCAGGTGCGCGCCTGGGTGCCCGCCGATTACCACGTGCTCGGTACCGACGGCTTCGGTCGTTCCGATACCCGCGAGAAGTTGCGCCAATTCTTCGAGGTCGACCGCTATTTCGTCACGTTGGCGGCGCTCAGAGCGCTGGCCGAGCGTGGTGAGATCGAGCATAAAGTCGTGGCCGATGCGATGGAGAAATATGGCATCAATCCGCACAAGCCCAATCCATTGGTCTCCTGAGGGCACCGACTGCTGACTGGGCGACAGGGCAGGCTACGCTTGAATGAGCGGCCTGCCTCGTCCCGAGCATGATTGGCGCCTGCGGTAAGCACGATTTGAAAGGAGCGCGACCTTGAGTAGCGAAATCATCAAAGTCCCCGACATCGGCGGCAGCACCGATGTCGAAATCATAGAAGTCACGGTGAGTGAAGGCGACGTGATCGCGCCGGAAGACACCATGATCACCCTGGAATCCGACAAGGCCAGCATGGATGTACCGGCGCCCAAGGGCGGCAAGGTCATCAAGGTACTGGTCAAGGAAGGGGATACCGTCTCCGAAGGCGACGACATCCTGGAGCTGGAAGCCGAAGGCGGCGGCGAGGATGACGCCGAGCAGGACGACAACGCGTCGGAAGAGCCGGAGAAGCCCAAGAAGCCAGAGGCCGACGAGGCACCCGCCAAGCAGGAGAAGCGCGACGACGCCAAGCCGGCGAAGAAGTCCTCCTCGGGCGGCGGCAAGCGCACCGTGGAGATCAAGGTTCCCGATATTGGCGGCAGCACCGATGTGGAAATCATCGAGGTGGCCGTCGCCGAGGGCGACGAGGTCAGTGCCGAGGATGCACTGATCACCCTGGAATCCGACAAGGCTTCCATGGACGTGCCCAGCCCGTACAGCGGCAAGATCGTGTCGTTGGCGGTCAAGGAGGGCGACAGCGTCTCCGAAGGCGATGTGATCGGTAGCATGGAAATCGCCGGCGATGACGACGAAAGCGCCGAAGAGCCGGAAGCGAGCGCTACTGCCGACGAGGAGATCACCGAGACAGCCGAGCCGGAGGAGTCTGGCGCTGACGAGGTCGAGGAGAGCGAAGGCGAATCCCAGCGCAAGGAGATCCGCGTTCCCGATATCGGTGGCAGCGAAAACGTACCGATCATCGAGGTCGCCGTTGCCGAGGGCGACGAGATCGACGAAGAAGATCCGCTGATCACGCTGGAATCCGACAAGGCCTCCATGGACGTGCCGAGCCCCTACAAGGGCAAGCTCGTCGAATTGGCGGTCAAGGAGGGCGATACGGTCTCCGAGGGCGATCTGATCGGCTATGTGGAAGCGGCTGGCCAGGCCAAGCCCAAGAAGGCCGAGGCACCGAAGCGCGAAGCGGCGCCGAGCGGCGAGAAGAAACCCGCCGATAAAGGCGAGCAGGTCGACGAGGTCGAGGCCACGGCCAAGCCGAGCCGCGAGACGCAGACGGCCGCGGACCAGCCACGCGACGGCAAGCTGGTGCATGCCGGCCCGGCGGTGCGCATGCTGGCCCGCGAGCTTGGCGTCGATCTGGGTCAGGTCAAACCCAGCGGCCCCAAGGATCGCGTGCTCAAGGAGGACGTTCATGCCTTCGTCAAGCAGGCGATGCAGCAGCGTTCCGCCGCGCCAATGGCGGCTGAGGGAGCCACCGGGGGTGCTGGCATTCCGCCGATTCCGGCGGTCGACTTCAGCCAGTTCGGCGAGGTCGAGGAGCAGCCGATGGGCCGCTTGCTCAAGATGGGGGCGGCCAACCTGCATCGCAGCTGGCTGAACGTGCCACACGTCACGCAGTTCGACGAGGCTGATATCACCGACCTGGAAGCGTTCCGCAAGTCGATGAAGGCCGAGGCCGAAGCCGAGGGTGCCAAGCTCACGCCGCTGCCGTTCCTGGTCAAGGCCTGTGCCTTCGCGCTACGCAAGTTTCCGCAGTTCAACGTCAGCCTGCATCCCGACGGCGAAACGCTGGTCTGGAAGAAGTACGTGCATATCGGTGTTGCCGTGGATACGCCGAATGGGCTGATGGTCCCGGTGATTCGCGATGCCGACAAGAAATCGCTGATCGAGTTGGCCAAGGAGTCCGTGGAACTGGCCAAGAAGGCGCAGAGCAAGAAGCTCAAGCGCGAGGAGATGCAGGGCGGCTGCTTCACCATCTCCAGCCTGGGCTCGATTGGCGGCACCGCCTTCACGCCGATCGTCAACGCCCCCGAGGTCGCCATCCTCGGCGTCTCCAAGGCGCAGATGAAGCCGGTGTGGAACGGTAGCGACTTTGCGCCGCGGCTGATGATGCCGCTGTGTCTGTCCTACGATCACCGCGCGGTCAACGGTGCCGATGCGGCGCGCTTCACGGCGTTTCTCGCGCAGGTTCTGAGCGATGTCCGGCGGATGCTGATGTAAGCGCTACGCGGATGGGCAGGGCAAGCAAGGCGGCCTCGCGAGGCCGCCTTTTTCATCATTGCTGCCAAGACCAAGGGTTAATGGCACGCCCGGCATTGACCGTTACAGTGAATAACATGCGGCATCGTGACGCGCGCGACGATTTACCGGCTTGTCTGGTCGGAGCACCGCAGGTATCGTCTCAAGCCATTTGCCATTAATAACATTCGATAACAAGCGACGACGCGAACTTCAAGGAGCAGCACAGATGCGTTTGATTCTGTTGGGCGCCCCGGGTGCCGGCAAGGGCACCCAGGCCCAGTTCATCTGCGAACGTTTCGGTATCCCGCAGATTTCCACCGGCGACATGCTGCGTGCGGCTGTCAAGGAGGGTAGCGAACTGGGCCTCAAGGTCAACCAGATCATGACCAGCGGCGGGTTGGTCTCGGATGACATCATCATCGCCCTGGTCAAGGAGCGCATCAGCCATCGCGACTGTGCCAACGGTTTCCTGTTCGATGGGTTCCCGCGTACTCTTCCCCAGGCGGATGCCATGAAGGAAGCCAGCGTCAAGCTCGATCACGTACTCGAGATCGCCGTCGACGACGAAGAGATCGTCAAGCGCCTGGCGGGCCGTCGCGTACATCCCGGTTCGGGCCGGGTCTATCATGTCGAGTACAACCCTCCCCAGCAGGATGGCAAGGACGACGTTACCGGCGAAGCGTTGATCCAGCGCGACGACGATCGCGAGTCGACGGTACGCAACCGCTTGTCGGTCTATCACGAACAGACCGCGCCGCTGGTCGAGTACTACCGCCAGTGGGCCGAGCAGGAGCCCGAAACCGCGCCGGCCTGCCATCGTATCGAGGGGGTAGGCAGCGTCAGCGACATTCGCGGCCAGGTCATCAAGGCACTGGAAGGCTGACACCCCCGAGCGGCCATCGGCCAATACGGCTGTTGCCGGGCTGGCCGCGGTCGTATAATGCGCGCTTCACTCAATGACCCATGAGCACCCATGTCGACGCTGCTGGCCCTGGATGCCTCTTCGAGCGCCTGCTCCTGCGCTGTATGGCGAGATGGCTCGGTATTCTCCCGCTATGCTCTGACGCCTCGCGAGCATACCCGCCGTTTGATGCCGATGATCGACGATGTACTGGCCGAGGCCGGGCTGACTCCCGCCGATCTCGATGCACTGGCTTACGGCCATGGGCCGGGCTCCTTCACCGGCTTGCGCATTGCCGCCGGCGTGGCTCAAGGGTTGGCCTTCGGTCTCGACGTGCCGCTGATCGGTGTATCGACGCTACAGGCGCTGGCGCTCGCCGCGCATCGGCAACATCATCTGCGCTACGTGATGCCGGCGCTGGATGCACGCATGAACGAGATCTACGTCGCGGCCTACCATTGCAGCGACGGGCGCCTTACGCCGTTGCTCGACGAGGCGGTGATGGCACCGCAGCGCTTGCGCCTTCCCGAGGCCTGTCGCGATGCCGATTGGAGCGGTGTCGGCTCCGGCTGGGCGCTATGGGATGCCATGTCGCCGCTGATCCAGGATGCCTTGAGCCAGCGCCTGCCGGATATGCAACCGAGTGCCGCCGATATGGTGCGCCTGGCGGCGGAGACGCTCGCCGCCGGTGGCGGGCGAGCGCCGCATGAGGCGGTGCCGGTCTATCTGCGAGACCGCGTAGCCTGGCAGCGTGGCTAGTTCTACCCGTTACCCTTCTTTACTACTGATACAGGAACGTACCCATGGATTGGTTGCAACTGGTCGCGCTAGCCCTGATTCAAGGTTTCACGGAATTCCTGCCGATCTCCTCTTCCGCACATTTGATTCTACCTTCGCAGATACTCGGCTGGCCGGATCAGGGTCTGGCCTTCGATGTCGCGGTGCATGTCGGTACCCTGGCTGCCGTGATGCTGGCTTTTCGTCGTGAGGTGATCGAGATTCTGCACGACTGGTTCGGCCAGTTCGTCGGCCCGGGTTCGCTTGCCACGCGGCAGACCGATGCCAGCTGGCTGGGCTGGATGGTATTGCTGGCCACGCTGCCCGCCGTGATCTTCGGTGGCCTGTTCAACGACCTGATCGAGACATCGCTACGTTCGTCGCTGGTCATCGCCATTACCACCTTCGTTTTCGGCATTTTTCTGTGGTGGGCCGACGTCAGCGGTGCACGAACCCAGGATTTGACGCGCATGACGATCAAGGCGGCGCTAATCATCGGCCTCGCCCAGGCGGTGGCGCTGATCCCTGGCACCTCGCGTTCGGGCATCACGATGACCGCCGCGCTGTTTCTCGGTTTCGATCGTCAGAGTTCGGCGCGTTTTTCCTTCCTGCTGTCGATTCCGCTGATTATCGCCGCCGGCGTGTTCAAGGGCTATGAACTGGCCGAGTCGAGCCATGTCGTCATGCTCAATGACATCCTGCTGGGCGTTGGCTTGTCCTTTATCGCTGCGCTGATCTGCATCAAGCTATTTCTTGCCGCACTGGATCGCATCGGTATGTGGCCGTTCGCCGCCTACCGCCTGGTACTCGGGGTCGTATTGTTCCTGCTGTGGCTCGGGTAAGCCCTATCGTGGCGGTTGGCGAGCCGCTGCGCCCGCTGGCCGGGCGGCTGGGGCTGGCCTGGTCGCCGTCGCCACCCGATGACGGCCTGGCGCTGATCGAAACGCCCCAGGGGCTTGCCATTGCCGGCGATTACGCGCGTTACGGTAAACCGCTGTCGGTGGATTTCACCACCGGCAGGGCCGATCATCGGCGGCGCTTCGGCGGTGGGCGCGGGCAGTTGATCGCCAAGGCCTGCGGATTGAGCAAGGGCGTTACGCCCCAGGTGATCGACGCCACGGCCGGGCTGGGGCGCGATGCCTTCGTACTCGCCGGGCTGGGTGCCCAGATATTGATGCTCGAACGCGCGCCGGCGATCTTCGCGCTACTCGAAGACGGCCTGAAGCGCGCGCAAGGCGCCAATGGCGAGATCCATGACATCGCCATGCGCATGCAGGTGCGCCGGGCCGATGCCGCCAATGAGCTGGCCACTGCCATTGCCACGAGCGGCTTCGAGGCGCAGGTGATCCACCTCGACCCGATGTTTCCGCATCGCGAAAAGTCGGCGTTGGTAAAAAAGGAGATGCGCCTGTTTCGCGAGTTGGCCGGTGACGATGACGACGCACCACGCCTGCTCGAGGCGGCGCTGGATGTCGCGACGCATCGCGTGGCGGTCAAACGCCCGCGCAAGGCGCCACCGATCGCCGGTCCCCAGCCTGCGCATGTCATCGAAACCCGAACCAGCCGCTATGACCTCTACGTACATCGTTCGCTGAGATAACAGTTCAGTGGCGGGTCAGTGCCGAGAGCCGGTGACGCAGTGCCGGGTCGAATAGCGCGCGTCCACGCTGTTGGGCGACCCCCAGCGCAGTATCGAAGCATAGCCGGTCGTTTTCCCGCCACAGCCAGCCTTCATCCTCGAGCACGTCGAGCAGCCCGCTGAACAGTCGCCGGTCGGAGAACTCCGGCGCATCGAGCCCCGAAAGCAGCGTCAGGCGCTCGGCGAGTTGGCGGCTATGCTCCTCCAGTGCCTCGCGAGTGAGACGGCCGCTGGGATAACGCAGCAGCGCGGCCAGCAGTAGATAACCGCGCTCCAGCGATGGCTGGATCAAACGACCGAGCAGCTGCAGGCGTTCACTGTTCGCCTCATGCCCCGGCGGCCGGCTCCAGGTTTCGCCCTGGCGATGCAACAGCCCGTGGTGATCGAGCCACGCCAGCGTTTCACCCAGCGCGGCACGAAAATCCGTGACGGACGAGACGAATAGCTCACGCCCGATCAATGGCCAGGCCGGGGCCAGCAGTTCATGCAGGGTGTCGATATCGAAACGGGCGTTATTGCGAAAGGCGAATGCGACCAGTGCCGGCATCGCGAACAGATGCAGCACGTTATTGCGATACCAGGTCAGTAGCGTGGCCCGCTGTTGGTCGGCGAGAATCAATTCGCCCAGCGCTTGATCGCGGCGCCCGATGAAGCCGAGTGTCTCGGCCTCGGCGAGCCAGGCTTCGGCGTCGCCCTCGGGCAGGCTGATATGCGCGCCGCCGGGCAACTCCTGTTGCAGCGCGACCAGCAGCGTCATCTGCTCCTTGAGCAGTTCGGCCTCGATCGCGCGGTGCGGGGTGGCCAGCAGTACCAGGGCAACCAGATTGACCGCATTGAGTGCGGCGGCGTCGTTGATCCGCTGGCTCAGCTCTCGCCCTAGTGCCGGAACGACGCGCGATAGCCATGGCGGCCGGGGCTGGTCATGGTCGTGGCGCCACCGGGTAACCCGCTCATTGAGGAAGGCACCCAGCTCGAGCGGCTCGCCGATATTAACCGCCACCTGGCCGAATGGCTGGCGCAGCCGCTTCAGCACCTTGAAGAGATCCAGCGGCGACTCCTTTTTCTTGCGCCCGCCCTGCAGTTCCTTCAGGTAGCTCGAACTCTCCAGCACCTTCTCGTAGCCAATATATACCGGTACGAATGCCAGCTCGCGTTGCGTTCCGCGCAGGTAGGAGCGTAGCGTCATCGCCAGCATGCCGGGGCGTGGCGCCAGCATGCGACCGCTGCGCGAACGCCCGCCTTCGATGAAGTACTCGACGGGATGCCCGCGTGACAATAACCGGTGCAAATACTCGTTGAACATTGCCGAGTAAAGCCGATTGTCCTTGAAGCTGCGGCGCATGAAGAAAGCCCCGCCACGGCGCAGCAATGGGCCGATGATGGGCATGTCGAGATTGCGACCGGCGGCGACGTGCGGGGGCATCAGCCCTTCGCGATACAGCACGTAAGAGAGCAGCAGGTAGTCGATATGGCTGCGGTGGCAAGGCACATAAACCAGCGTGGCTTCGCCGGCCAGCGCCTTGGCGCGCTCGAGCCCTTGAACCCGCACGCCGGCATACAGCTGATTCCATAATCGCTGCAGGAGCTGATCCATGAAACGCAGCACCGGATAGCTCATGTTGGAGGCGATTTCGCGGCCATAGCGCTCGGCGCGGCGCTGGGTGCGCTCACGCGATTGGCCCTGCGCGGTGGCGCATTCGCCGACCACGCGCTGGATCTCACGGCTGGCCACCACACCCGCGATCATGGTGTGCCGATGCGACAGGTCCGGCCCCAGCACCCGGGTGCGCACGCGCCGAAAGTGCACCCGCAGCAGCCGAGCCACCTTGCGGCTGGTGAGCTCGGCTCCGCGTTCGTCAATCAACTCGCGCAGCGATAGTGGGGTGCCCAGGTGCAATTCGACGTTCCGGCCATTGACCAGCACCGACAGCAACCGCCGTGCGCGGCCAGTGAGTTGCCAGCTATCGGCGGCCAACAGTTTCCAGAAACCGAAAGTCTTGCCTGGCGCGCGTCCCCAGAACACGCTGACCGGCACGAGTTGCACATCGAGCTCAGGATGCCGCTCGAGTGTCGCGACCAAGGTGGCGAAAGGCGCGCGTCGGTTCGGCAAACGGCCCCACAGTCGGCGCCCCTGTTTGGGCAATGCCACGCAACTCTGGACTGCCAGGCCACGCAATGGCAGCCGCGCGCTTGGTGAAGGCAGGCCATGACGCTGGCAGAAATCGTCCAGTAGCAGGTTGTCCGAAAGCGCCGGATGCGGCAGAACATAGAGCGTTGGGTGGGCGGGGTCGAGCGCCAATGTTTGCGGGTCGGGCTCGACCAGACGAAGCTCGACCCATGCAGTTAGTAGACGCTGGACCGGGGTACGCAGTGGATGTAGCAGTGAAGTGAGCCAGGCCATGCCTATGCCAGTCCAGGAAGTGTTGGGGCATTATAGCGACTTGGGATACGCCGGTCTTTTTGTCCAATTCACCGAACGTGGCAAGCCAATATGATAGATCAGCCGGGAAGCGCAATGCGCGGTGTATGGCGAGACGGCAATCGCTTTGCGCTACTGCCCGAGGGCCAATGCTTTTTACCAGCGATGGCCGCGGCCATCGACTCGGCCCAGGCATCGATCGTCCTCGAACTCTACCTGATGGAGACCGGGCGCCTGGCCGATCGCCTGATTGTGGCACTCGGCAGTGCCGCTCGGCGTGGCATTACGGTCATGGTGCTACTCGACGGCTATGGGTCGATGGGCCTTGTCGAGCATGATCGGCAGCGCTTGCGCGACGCTGGCGTGGCACTGCGCTTCTTCAATCCCCTGGCTTGGCAGCGCTGGAGCAAGAACCTGACGCGCGATCATCGCAAGCTGCTGATCGTCGATGGTCGAGTGGCGTTTACCGGTGGTTTCGGGGCGATAGACGCCTTTCTCGATAGCTGGTTCGATGTCGCGGTGCGCATCGAAGGGCCGGTGGTAGCCGATTGGATGCGCCTGTTCTCGCGGCTTTGGGACTCACCGCTGACGCGTGGCGAAGGCGATCCGCGCTTGATCAGGCATCTGGCCTCGAACCCCGCAGCACTGGAGACCTACCAAGGCATGCGCGGTCGCGTCGTGTGGGGGCAGGGGTATCGCTACCAGGCACTGCGTCATTCGTTGCATCGCCAGATTACCGAGGCGCGCCGGCGAATCTGGTTCTGTACGCCCTATTTCGTGCCGACGCTTGGTCTGCGTCGTCGCCTGGCGCGGGCCGCGCGGCGCGGCATCGACGTGCGCTTGCTGCTGCCCGGCGATGCTCACGATCACCCTGGCGTGCGTTATGCTGGGCAGCGCTTTTATGGGCGATTGCTACGCGCCGGGGTACGCATCTTCGAGTTTCAGCCCGCCTTCATCCATGCCAAGTTCTCGCTGGCGGACGATTGGGCCAGTGTCGGCTCCTGCAATTTCGATCACTGGAGTCTGCAATGGAACCTGGAAGCCAATCAGGAAGTGCTGGATTCACGCTTCGCCAGTGAGGTGGCGGCGCTGTTCGAGCGCAATTTCGCCTTGAGCCGTGAAATCACCAGCGAGCAGTGGGCGCATCGCCCGAGACTGCAGCGCCTGCGTGAATGGATCTACGGCACGCTGGATGCGTGGTCGACGCGGTTGCGCTAGTACGGCTACGGCCTAGCGTTTTCTGCCACCACGACCGGCCGGGCGCTTCTTGCGCGGGCTGGGTTTGGGCGATTCCGGCGGCACGCGGTAATGCAGGTAGATATCCAGCACCAGCTCCGGCAGTTGCTGTACGAGGCGTTCGGCCTGCATCGGATCGCTGGCCAGCTCGGCCATGTCCGGTTCGTCGTCGAACAGGCCGGACAGCGCCATGAATGGCAGCAGCAAGGTGGCGGCACCCTCTTCGTCGCCTTCGAACCAGGCGCTTTCGTCGAGAAACACACCCTCCATGAAGCCGGCAGACCAGTCGCCGATCGGTGTCTCCTCGGCCGCCAGGTCGCCGAGTTCGAGATCGAACGGCAACTCCGGCAAATGACCGTGTTCCAGCGCCTCGATGGCGTTGCGCTTGAGACGCTCCAGCAGGCCGAGAATGTCGTTACGTTCGGCGTCGTCGGTGAAGGCCGGCTCACCGTGAAAGAGTTCGACGACCCAGGTCGATGCCGGAACGTCGCGCGGCGCAACCGCCAGTGCTAGCAAAAAACCATGCGCGCCGATCAGATCCAGCGCCTCGGCGTCGACCTGTTCGGAGTCGAGGAAATCGTCGAGCCGATCCAATTCGTCGTCGTCCAGCAGAGGCTGAGTTTGCGGCATCTCTTGCATGATCGCTTCCATTGAAAAAGGGTGACGCGAGCGCTGGACGCTCGACGTGTTGAACGGCATTCTAGCAGCCTATGAATTCCCCGACTCTCCCCACTCCCGATGCCGATCGATTAGCCGCGCTCGATCGGCCGTCGCTGCATGCTCGTCTTCATCAGCGTGTCGATGCAGCCTGGAAACTGGGTTGCGAGGTGCATCCCGCGTTACCGCGCCCCGAGGTGTGGTTGGACATTCGTGGCAAGTGCGCGGGCCAGGCGCATTTCGGACGCGGCGGGCTGCGTTTCAATCCGACCCTGCTGGCCGAGAACCGGCTCGCTTACTTCGTCGATGTCGTGCCGCACGAAATGGCGCATTGGCTGGTCCACCATCTCGAGGACGGTCACAAGGTTCGCCCGCATGGTCGCGAGTGGTGCCGCGTCATGCGCGATCTCTACGGGCTCGAGCCTCGTGTGACGCATCGCTTCGATACGCGCTCGGCGAGTCCGGCCCCTTACCGTTACCGCTGCGCGTGCCGCGATCACCATTTCAGCCGCCGCCGTCATGCCCTGGCCAGTGCGGGGCAACCCTATTTCTGTCGAAAATGCCGTCAAACCTTGGTCTATAAGACATCGACATAATTCGTAGAAAAGCCTTAAATTTTTGATTTAAAAGAAAAATAGCTCCTACCAACGTCTAATTGGGAAAGGGGCCCCGACTGGGTATATGCTGGGAAGATACTTCGGTACTGACCGTCACCATGGTCGGTAACTCTTATCTCAGCGTACTCATCACGGAGTGCAGGGAGCATCGACATGAGTGAACAACCCAACGTTTATCCGGTGCGTGAGGACATCGCCGCCAATGCCTGGGCCGATAATGAAAAGTATCGGTCCATGTATCGACAGTCGGTGGATGACCCCGAGGCCTTCTGGGCCGAGCAGGCAAAACGGCTGGATTGGATCAAGGCGCCGAAAGAGATCAAGAACACCTCTTTCGCGTCGAACAATGTCGATATTCGCTGGTTCGAGGATGGTGAGCTCAACGTCAGTGTCAATTGCCTGGATCGCCATCTGGCAACGCGGGGCGATCAGCCGGCGATCATCTGGGAGGGCGATGACCCCAACCAGAGCAAGACGCTGAGCTACCGTGAGTTGCATGCGCGCACCTGCCAACTGGCCAATGCGCTCAAGGAGCTCGGCATCGGCAAGGGCGATACCGTTACTCTCTATATGCCGATGATTCCCGAAGCGGCCATGGCGATGCTGGCATGCGCGCGCATCGGCGCGATTCACTCGGTGGTGTTCGGTGGCTTCTCCCCGGATGCCCTGGCGCAGCGCATCGTCGATGCCCAGACCAAGCTGGTGATCACCGCCGATGAGTCGGTGCGCGGTGGCAAGCAGGTACCGCTCAAGGACAACGTCGATGCGGCATTGACCCGCGATGGCACCGACGTGGCCGAGAAGGTACTGGTCGTCAAGCGCACCGGCGGCGATATCGACTGGCACGAGGGCCGTGACGTCTGGTTCGATGAACTGGTCGACAAGCAATCGAGCGATTGCCCCGCCGAGCCGATGAATGCCGAGGATCCGCTGTTCATTCTTTATACCTCGGGTTCCACCGGTGCGCCGAAGGGGCTCAAGCACACCACGGGCGGCTATCTACTGCACGCCGCGATGACCCATCAGTACGTCTTCGACTACAAGGATGGCGAGGTTTACTGGTGCAGCGCCGATGTCGGCTGGGTGACCGGACACAGCTACATCGTCTATGGGCCATTGGCCAATGGCGCGACCACGCTGATGTTCGAAGGCGTGCCGAGCTACCCGAGTCATGGCCGCCTGGGCGAAGTCATCGACAAGCATAACGTATCGATTCTCTACACATCGCCGACCGCCGTACGCGCACTGATGGCGCACGGCGATCATGTGATGGACTCCAGCAAGCGCGATAGCCTGCGCCTGCTCGGCTCGGTCGGCGAGCCGATCAATCCCGAGGCCTGGGAGTGGTTCTATCGCGTTATCGGTAAATCCAACTGCCCCGTCGTCGATACCTGGTGGCAAACCGAAACCGGCGGCATCATGATCTCGCCGCTGCCTGGTGCTATGGATCTCAAGCCGGGTTCCGCCACACGACCCTTCTTCGGCGTTCAGCCCGCACTGGTCGACAACGAAGGCAACGTTCTCGAGGGGGCCACCAACGGCAATCTGGTGATGCTCGACTCCTGGCCGGGGCAGGCGCGCTCGATTTGGAACAATCACGAGCGCTTCGTGCAGACCTACTTTTCCACCTACGAAGGCATGTATTTCAGCGGTGACGGTTGCCGCCGCGACGAGGATGGCTACTACTGGATCACCGGCCGCGTCGACGACGTGATCAACGTTTCCGGGCATCGCATGGGTACCGCCGAGATCGAATCCTCGCTGGTCGCCCATGCAGCCGTGGCCGAGGCAGCGGTGGTCGGTTATCCGCACGATGTCAAAGGGCAGGGTATCTATATCTACGTGACGGTGGGCGACGATTACGAGCCCAGCGATGCACTCAAGAAAGAACTCACCCAGTGCGTGCGCAAGGATATCGGGCCGTTCGCCTCGCCGGATATTATTCAATGGGCTCCCGGTTTGCCGAAGACGCGCTCGGGCAAGATCATGCGCCGTATCCTGCGCAAGATCGCCGCCAATGAATGCGATGGGCTTGGCGATACCAGCACCCTGGCCGATCCCAGCGTGGTCGAGGATCTGATCGAGAACCGAGCCAATCGTTGATCCAATGCGACCCTTCATCAAGGGGCCGACTGCCATCCGGCGCTCGGTCCCTTGTTTGCATCCTACCAACGGCCGACATTCCACGAATGTTATCGGCCCCATCCTTCGCCAGCATGAACCTTGGGAATCCCGCATTGCATGGGGTAACATGCTGTAAGAAAAGCGAACGAGCCCAACGCCGCGGGTAAGACGGCGTGGTCGCTCGCTTCAGGAGGATCCGGAGGAGACTCAATGGCTTTTGCCCAGAAATTCATCGTTGCCGATGATCACCCGCTATTCCGCGCTGCGTTGACGCAGGCGTTGCGCCAGGTAGCCCCGCAAGCCGAGATCGTCGAAGCCGACACCATGGAAGCCACCAACCAGATGGTGACGCGGCACCCCGACGCGGATCTCATCCTGCTCGACCTGCACATGCCCGGCGCGCATGGCTTTTCGGGGCTGATACAGCTGCGGGGACAGACACCGGACATTCCGGTGGCCGTGGTTTCAGGGAGTGACGAGCCCCATGTGGTGCGTCGCGCCATCGATTACGGTGCATCCGGTTTCATTCCCAAGTCATCGTCGCTGACGATGATTGCCGAAGCCGTCAGCGAAATACTCGACGGTGAGGTATGGCTACCCGCGGAGCTCGCTGAAGCGCTCGGCGAGGCCGATGAAGATGAAACACGCTTCGCCGAAGCCATCGCCTCGCTGACGCCACAGCAATTTCGCGTGCTCAACATGCTGACCGAGGGCCTGCTCAACAAGCAGATCGCCTTCGAGCTCACCGTCTCTGAGGCCACCATCAAGGCGCATGTCACGGCGATTTTGCGCAAGCTGGGCGTGCACTCGCGTACCCAGGCGGTGATCGCCGCGCAGAAGCTCGAGGTCGAGCCGCCCAAGGTCGAGTCGTGAGCTTACGTCGCTAGCTTATAGATTGAACGAAAAACCCACGATGAGCTCGTGGGTTTTTTGATTCTGGTTGAACGATCAACGACGAATATTCTTCAGATACTTCTCGCGCTGAATCTTCTTGACGCTTTGCTCACTCATGTCGCGCCAGTAGCGCGGATTGCGTTTCTTGCGCTTGTCCGATGCCGCCGTGGTAGGGTCCTTAGGGCGGTGGATCTCCAATCCGGGCACATCCGGCAATGGTTGGGAGACATCCATATAGCGCTGCAGAAACTGCCAGGCGGCGACCAGATCGCCGTCCATCTTGGTCGGCGGAAAAAAGGCGTCGAGTTTTTGCTTGATGCGCTGCTGGGGGTGATAAAGAATCAACGAATAGGTCGAGCTGCCCTGGCTATCCGGGGAGCTTTGCAGAAAGGCATCGAACTCGTGAAATGGCGCCTTTAGCCGTTGCTTCCAAGCACGTTTCTTCTTATAGAAGGTAAGCATTCCGGTTTGGCGGTTGGCCTCCCAGATGGGGCCTTTTCTGACTCCCATGAAGATGCCAGGTCGTTTTTTATTAAGTAGCTCTCCTGATTTCCATACCAATAAAAAGGTTGCGATAAAGGGTGCTAGGAACATGAAAAAATCCCATATGATATATAGTGTATCTGTAACGCCTTCTCCACTAAATGGTATGTAGCCGATAGTCATTACTATAACTATTGATTGTATGAACAGGCAAAGATAAAAAAACCTTTACTTATCCCTGTCGCCATAAAAAAAATACTGCCGATGCCGTGTAGTTAGGCGGCATAATAGCTTGATGATCGTGACGCACCTTCAGCTCCTTATAAATATCATTATCTTCAAGATTCCTTTCCGAGCACCTTTTCTCTTCGTGCTGAGAAATCTCGATATGACTATAGTCATACTCCTCTTCCGGACCGGTGTCCTGAGTCTTGCGATCCCAGGACAGCCGCGAGCCAAACATCTTGTCCCGCTTGGGATTTTCTGCCTCCCACTCACGGCGTTTCTCGGGCGTGTAAGCCGTCTCGGCGTAATAGGCCTCGAAGGTTTCGTTAGCCGACATCAGAACGTTTCCTTGATCCAGTAGTCGTCCATGGCGTTGTCGATGCTGAGGATTTCGCTCATGTCATCGGGCATGTCGACCAACGGCTTGGGTGCCGGAAAAATTCGCCGGCTGGTGCGCAGTGGCGGCTGGGTGACTTCGCGAAATTGTAACTGAAGTTGCCAGCGATAGCCTTCTGTTACCAGGGCCAACCCGGTGTTAACCACTGGGTCCGCGACTCTCGGGGTATGTAAGTAATAGGTCAGCCGATGCGGTGCGATCTGGGTCAATAACGGCTTTACGTGGTTCGATGACAAGGTCTCCGAACGCGGATACGTGAGTGGCAGCGTGGTATTTCGGTAGTGCTCGCGGGCACACAGCGCGGGAAGAGGGGCAGTCGCCATAGGTTTTCTTCCCGTTCGATTCGACACGCTTTCACTACCCCTGATGCGCCGCGAAAGGCACGCTACGATAGGCGACCCTGGGTCGGTCGCCGGCCCGGTTGCCGAAGCGTTCCTCGATGGGGCCAAGCTCGATAAAGGTTTCGCCGCGTTGATAGGCGGCGCGTACCTGCGCGCTGAGCTCGGTGAGTTCCCGCGACGGCCTGGCCCACTCGTTCTCGGGTAGCGGCTTCGACCACTCGGCAAGCCAGCCCTTGGGCGCCGCCTTGGGGAGCACATGCTCGATGCGATACTCGGTGTACCAACTGGCGAACCAGGCCAGTTCCATCCAGCGCCCCATGCGGTATCGCCAGAAGCGCTTGCCCTTGCTTGCATGGCGCTCCCTCTGCCGCGCCATCTCTCCTTTGTACCAGGCCACGCTGTAATCGTCGGCACGCTCGGGCACAGCATCGGCGCCCTCTTCCATGTAGCGGCGAATCAACTCCCACTGGATCATCGCCCCCGGCAAGCCGCCGACACTGGCCGAAATGCCCGCGCCAGCTAGCGAATAACCGGGGCGTTCGGGGTCCGGCGGCAGGATGATCAGGTTCCAGCCCAACCCGGTGGCCCCGCCCAGCGTGAAGCTGACGTTGCGTGTCGCCACGGCCACCACGTCTTCCCAGGGCACGAAGACGGTCTCCCGCACCCAGCCGGCACGCCGGCGGCAACGGCCATAAAAGGCGCGATAGCCGAACAATAGGCCGGGGAGAACCAAGACATGGCAGACCAGCATGATCAGACTGAAGTACGGTCCGAAAATGTTAATACCGACGATTGCAGAGCCTCCGCTTGAAGCGAAAAGTGCGAACCACAGGCCGATCATCAGATCGTGACGCGGCGAGGGCAGCCACACCCGGCGCCCGGGGTGCTGGACCACGAAGGCTACCTCGCGGCGCTGACGATGAAAGCGCACCGGCGGCGTGCCCGTCATCAAGGCATCGGGAAACACTAGGCCAGTCATGCCACAAAAAAGTATAGCTAAGTAGAAGCCCCCCCCCCAACTAGCAAGGGCCTCCCACCAGGAAAAGACTCCCCGGGATAACAATGAAGTACCCATGGCAAAAAAGAATAGAAAAACAAAGAAGAGCAGCACCCAGACCGCCACCCCCCCCCCCCAGGCGAGCATGCCGTTACGGGTCACGCCCTGCATCAGATCGAGGGTTGCCTCGCCCTTGCGCAGTACCAGCCGCGCCACATCGGCGATGTCCGGCAAATCCAGCGGCACCGGTCGCGGGCTCAGGCAGTACAGCTCGTTGGCGCCCTCGGTGAGGTGCTCGCCGACGCGCAGCGCCGGCAAGGGCTGGTTGGCGGTCGATTCGTCGGCTGTCATGACAAGGTCCTTGTGTGCGTTTTCCTGTGCGGGCTGACGAGCTCGCGCTGTATTGGTGAGCGCTTCACGATGGCCAGGGTGTAAGCGGTAGGCTACGCCAGCCGCGACGCTTTTGCCCGTCAAGGGGTTCGACGGCAGCCCAGTTCGTGGTGAACGTCGGAGTAGCGTAACGGTTGAACACCTCGAATACCTCGGTCGTGGGCGTCGAGGCGCCATCCGGGGTGAGTCGCGCAATCAGAAATACGCTGTTGAAGTGCTGCAGGCGCTCGGGGTCGAGGACGTAATCCAGCCGGCTGCTGGCGCCTTCCTGAGTTATGGCGCCATATGTCACGAGATCATCGAGCAGATCGACCTTGGGGTCGCTTTCACTTGTCTGTATGGCCCATAGGCCGATCGCCAGGTTGTGCGGCGCGGGCGTGGCGATGCCCGGTAGGTGCAAACGCAGGTGCAGCGAGACGGCCGGCCGGCTTGGGCCGACTGGCATCGCCACCCGCCGGCGGGGCTGATCGACGCGCCGCAGCAACACCGGGTCGCCATGCAGGGCCGCCAGTTGGCGGTGATGCGCGGGTAGATCCCAACCTTTGGGTTCCTCGCCCCAGGCGCTATGCCGGCACCACTGCTGTAATGGCGACAGCGAATAATACTCGTAGAGCAGTTCGCCGACGATGACCAGCACCACCCCGGCCGCCACGAACCAGTTCAGCGGCACCGCCCAGCGCAGCAGCGTCAAGCGCAACTGGATGGCGGCTTCGCCACGAAATACTCCGAACAGGCCTCTAACGGCAATGGGGGCAGTGCCACCCATAACCGATACATCGCCCATCAAGGCAATGGCGGCAGCGACCCGCTGGGCATCGCTATTGGCACGATCAAGCTTGTAAAGTTGACGGAAAAGATCAAAACCTGCGGCAATGGCCGAAAATGTCGCCACACCGATCATCGCCCAGTTGGTCAGGCGCGCCCAGCTCTCCAGATGGTCAATACTACCGGACGCCTGCCGCACGGCAGCCTGAAAGGCTTGACCCTGGTAAAGGCGCCGGTAGCGGGTGTCGTGGATGATTTCCCGAACACTGGCCACTGCCGCTGCGGTGTAGGTCATACTGGATACGGCATTGAAAAACTCTTCACCGATGCGCTCGCCTGTACGCAGAGCCGTCACCAGTTGCTGAATCGCAAAGCCCAGCATTACCCCATTGAGCAACAGCAACAGCCCACTTACCCCCACCGGGATCGCGCGGCTTGGGGCGATGTTGCCCTGCTCGTTGCGAATCACGGCCTGCCAGTTGCCGACCTCCTCGAGGGACTGGCGATAGGCGCGGCGCTCGGTGAGTGCCGCCCGTGAAGATGCTTCGCTGAGCCCGCCGACGCTCACGGCGTGGGTGTTCGCGCTGTTATGCGGGTAGGTGGCGTCCACCAATTCGTCGAGTGCGTTACTCAGCGCTTGGCGCTTGAGGTTACGCGCGCGGCGGACATCGCGAATCGCGACATCGTAATCGTGTTTGGCGAGCTGTTTGCGGCGGCGTTTCAACTGCTTTTCGCGCTCGGCAAGCGGGACGAGTTCGGTGGCGAGGCGTTCGGCACGATTCAGCGTTTCCTTGATCCAGTAGTCATCCATGGCCTCGTCGATGCTGAGGATTTCGCTCATGTCAGTGGGCATTGCCACCAAAGGCTTCGGTGCTGGGAAAATACGCCGGGTATTGCGCAGCGGCGGTTGGGTGACTTCGCGAAATTGTAACTGAAGTTGCCAGCCATAACCCTCGGTGATCAGGGCCTGCCTGGCACGCCCCACACGGCCCGCCGAGCGTGGCGTATGCACGAAATAGGTCAGCCGATGCGGTGTAACATGGGTTAGTAGTGGGCGTATGCGTGTCAATGACACGGTATCCCAGCCGGTATACGCCGGCGTCGAAGTACGCCGATAACGCTCGCGGTTCAGCACAAGAATATCGTAGAGTTCGACACCCATACCGGGTAGTGCGCTGTGTACTTCGATGGCGGTGTCGATAGTCTGAAGATCGCGATGTTGCAGCCAGCGTTCGCCGAGTGGGGATGGCG
>NZ_CAMPKE010000024.1 GCF_946887195.1 uncultured Halomonas sp. | reverse complement strand
GCAAATGACTGTTAATCATTGGGTCGCAGGTTCGAGTCCTGCTCGGGGAGCCAGCCTCCCGCCGAAACCTCGCTTCGTCATTCCCCGATAGCTCAGTTGGTAGAGCAAATGACTGTTAATCATTGGGTCACAGGTTCGAGTCCTGTTCGGGGAGCCACGATGTCGTTGCTTCTGTTCGTTCTCTCCTATCGTTAATCGCTGCCTTGGATTCCGGCGCCTCATGGCCGATGTAAAGACGCGCGGCATTCGCCAGCACGCTGAGTGAGCTTATGGTCATGGCGGTGACGGCGATGACCGGCGGGATCGGCATCCAGACCGCGACTGCCAGAGCCAGCATGTTGTAGGCGATGGAAAACCCCAGGTTTTGCCGCATCAGCCGGTAAGCGAGCCGAGCCAGCCTGTATGCTTCCCAGGCCGGGGCGATGCCGGGCGAGAGCAGTGAGACCGCGGCGATGTCGCGTGCCTGCTGGGTAGCGCCCGCCACGCTGATGCTCGTGGTGGCGGAAGCCAGCGCCAGGGTGTCGTTGATGCCATCGCCGATGAACACCGATGGCTTGGGCAGGGTGTCGATGATCCGCGCCTTGGCTTCGGGCGTCAGGGCGGCAAACGATTCCCTCTGCCGGAACCCGGCCAGACGACCGACGGTATCGACATTGGGTCGTTGATCGCCACTGAGTAGTGCCAGTGTGAAGGCGCTCCGGCGAAAGCGGTTTATCGTCTCGGTCGTGCCTTCGACCAAGGCTTCGTTCAGTGCCAGCGTGCCAAGCCAGGACGAATCCCGCGACACGGCGATGATCTTGCCCCGCATATCCAGGCTTTCGGGCTGGGATACGCCGTTTTCCGTCAGCCACGCCGGTGAGCCGACTCGAATGAGTGCACCCCGAGAGGTGCGCATTTCGACCCCCGAACCGGGCCGCGAAACCGTTTGCGCTTCGTCGTCCAGCGCTAACCCATGGGCAACGGCATGGCTGCGTAGCGTTTGGGCGATGGGATGCATGATGCCCTTTTCGGCCTGTGCGGCAAGCCGTAGCAGGACGTCGGCGTCGATACCCGGCGCCGTGCGTATTTCTCCGATCTCCAGGCGTCCGGCCGTCAGCGTACCGGTCTTGTCGAAGGCGATACCGCGCGCCTTGGCCAAGGTCTCGAAGGCCGTCAGATCCTTGAAGACGATGCCATGGCGCAGGCCGTGCGCACTCGCTGCCTGGGTCACCACGGGAGTGGCCAGGCCTACGGCGCAGGGGCAGGCGACGACCAGCACCGACAATGCCCAGCTAAAGGCCGGCTCGAAACCAACGCCGCGTGCCAGGGTAAGAAGGAAGGTCGCCAAGGCCAGGCACAATGCCACCGAGGGCAGCCAGCGCGCGAAGACATCCGATAGTTTCTGGAATTCTCCCTTGCGTGCATGCAGTTCGAGCATCTTGTAGCGCAGGGTGTCGATGTAACGCTTACCCAAAGTGGCTTCGACGACCAGCGTGAAGGCCGGCCCCGCATTGCGGCAACCCGCTTCGAGACGGTCGCCGCGGGTCAGGGTCACGGGTGTGTTCTCGCCGGTGAGAACCGCCCGGTCGATCAGCGCATGCGCCCGATCGAGCCAGCCATCGAAAGGCACCGTATCGCCTTCGCCGACCCGCACACGAAAGCCGGCGCGAATCCGCTCCATCGGCGTCGGCGTCCATTCGCCGTTGCGCCATGCACGAGCGCTCTCGGGAGTCAGGTGATCCAGCGATGCCAGGGCCTCGAGTCCATCCTGGCGACTGTGCATCTCCACCAGCCGGCCGACCAGCAGCAGCGTGATCAGCATGACGGCGGTATCGACATACACATCGGCCGAACCGAGCCATAAGCGCCACAGCGAAAACAGCATGGCACTCAGCGCGCCGAGACTGACCAACACATCCATGCCCGGGCGCCCTGCACGCAGCGTGCGCCATGCGGCCCGATAGAAGGGAAGCCCGGCATAGACTACGACCGGTAGCGCGAGTGTGGTCGCCACCAGGGCGATCGCCCACTCGACGCGAGCGCCGAGTCCATAATTGAAATAGAGCAGCGCCGAGGCCATGACGGTCCACATGCCGAATGCCACGCTGACCACGAGGCGCGTAATGAGGGCGCGCTTTTCCGTGGCGAGGCGAGCACGGTTATCCGCGCTATCGGTCGAGGCGACGAGGCCGTAGCCGAGCTTGGCGACACGTCGGCTCAACGTGTCGAAATCGATCCGGCGCGGGTTCCATTTCAAGAAGGCGGTGGAGGATATGAAATTGACGCTGGCCTGTTCGACGCCCGCGTGACGCTTCAGGTAATGCTCGATGGCGAACGCACAGCTACTGCACCACATGCCATGTATGGCAAACATGCCTTCCCGTGATGCCGCCGAAAACGAGCTATCGTCGGGCGATTTTTCGTCCTGTTTGTATTGTCCATGCAGCTCGGCCGGGCGAAAAGACATTTTATTCCTTGAAAAAATACGTTCATTGATGATTCAAGATAGCAAATATCGAAAGATATGCTTTTTCGTGAAAGCCAGCGATCATTGCCGATATTTATCAATAAACTTATTTATTTACAATGACTTGCACTTCGTCTTTTGAAGAATTGTCACTGCGCATTGGCATGTCTGCGCATCCCTTTACTATAGTTAATTCTGTTGGGCCGGCAGCCGTTGCCCTGAGGAGATAAAAAGTAGTCGGATAAGAACAAGGTCAAGGAGAGACCGAATGCCGCAGATATTCCCGCGCCGGGCGAACTCACTGGCCAGTGCCCTGCTATGGGGTGCCGCGCTGTTGGTGATCGTCATTACCGTCGTGGTGATTACCGTTGGCAGCTCGGCGCACGATACGGGAGTCAATTCCACGCCGGAGCAGCCGGTTCCCTTCAGCCACGAGCATCACGTGGGTGGGCTGGGTATCGCTTGTCAGTATTGCCACACCAGCGTCGAGCAATCCGACTTCGCAGGTCTACCGCCTACGCATACCTGCATGACCTGCCATTCGCAGTTGTGGACGAATGCCGAAATGCTCGAGCCCATTCGCCAAAGTCTCAAACGCGATGAGCCGATGCATTGGGTGCGCGTTCACGATCTGCCCGACTTCGCTTATTTCAGCCATCGAGCCCATGTCAACAATGGGGTCGGCTGCGAATCCTGCCACGGCCGTGTCGACCAGATGCCGATCACTTCCCAGCGCAAGCCGCTGACCATGCAGTGGTGTCTATCCTGTCATCGCAATCCCGAACCGAACCTGCGACCCGCCGACAAGATCACGGCGATGGGATACGACCCCGCCGCGGACGGCATTCCCGGCCATGAGCTGTTAGAGAGCTACTCCATCCACAAGGACAACCTGACCGAGTGCGTCACATGTCATCGATAAGCTCCAGCGACCTGCAACGTATTCGTGAACGCCTGGCACAGGCGCGTGGGCCTCAATACTGGCGGAGCCTGGAGGAGTTGGCCGAAAGCGATGCATTCGGTCATTTTCTGAACCAGGAGTTCCCGCGCCTGGGCGCCGTGTGGGAAGCGCCGATGGATCGGCGCGGCGCGCTCAAGCTGATGGCGGCCAGCATGGCGCTGGCCGGCCTTACCGCCTGCGGCCAGCAGCCGGAAGAGTACATCGTCCCCTACGTCAACATGCCGGAGGGCCAGGTACCGGGGCAGGCGCGCTATTACGCCACCTCGCACCTGATAAGCGGCTACGCGCAAGGGCTGCTGGCGCAGAGCCATCAGGGGCGCCCGATCAAGCTGGAAGGCAATCCGCGGCACCCGGCCACGCTCGGCGCCTGCGATGTACTCTCCCAGGCTTCGGTGCTGGCGCTTTACGACCCGGATCGTGGCGCCGCGGTTACCAATCGTGGCGAAGTGGCGGGATACGGCGGCTTTCTCATGGCGTTGGCGGAGAAGCGCCGTGCCTGGGACGACACCCAAGGGCGCGGCCTGCGCATACTGACCGGCAGTCTGACCTCGCCGAGTCAGATTGCCTATTTGCGGACTTTGCTAGCGCGCTGGCCATTGGCCCAGTGGCATGCGCATGAGCCTATCGATCGCCGTGCGGTCTACGCGGGTAGCGAGCTGCTGTTCGGCAGACCGCTGGAACCGATCTATCACTTCTCCCAGGCGCGGGTGGTGGTTTCGCTGGGAAGCGACTTCATGCAGGCGCAGCCGGGGTTTCTGCGCTACGCCCACGATTTCGTGGCACAGCGGCGACCGCGCGACAACGATGGGTTTCTCAGCCGGTTATATGTCGTCGAAGGGACGCCCAGCGTTACCGGGAGCGTCGCCGACCATCGTTACCGTCTGCCTCATCAGCGCATCGAAGATTTCACACGCCAGCTTGCCGCGGCGTTCGGGCTCGATGTCGCTCCCCCCGGGGCGCCCGTGGTGCCGGAAAGCTGGCTGGAGCCGCTGGTGAGCGATCTCAGGGAGCATGCCGGCCATGCACTCGTGGTGCCAGGCGATCAGCAGCCGGCCGAGGTCCATGCCATCGCGCAGGCCATCAATCGGCGGCTCGATGCCTATGGCAAGACGGTGTCGTTCATCGCACCGGTCGATGCCAGCCATGCCGCGCACGAATTGGGCGAGCTGACCGAGGCGATGCATGACGGCGATGTCGAGGCTCTCGTCGTCATGGGAACGAACCCCGTCTACAGCGCGCCTGGCGATCTCGAGTTTGCCCAAGCCTACCGGAAGGTGCCTTGGCGAGTGCATTGGGGCGAGTACAACGACGAGACGGGGCACCTGTCGCATTGGCATATTCCCGCCACGCATGCGCTGGAGACGTGGGGCGATGCGCGGGCCTACGATGGCACGGCGAGTTTCATCCAGCCGTTGATCCAGCCACTGCATGGCGGCAAGACCGCATTGCAGATGCTGGCCGCCCTGGTCCAGGGCACCGACCAGAACGCACGTGAGCTATTGATCGATTACTGGCGGCGGCAGTATGCGGGCGGCGATTTCCGGATGTTCTGGCGGCGCGGCCTGCACGACGGCATGCTAGCCGATTCCGCCTTCACCGATGAACGTGCCACGCCGCGTGAAAATTGGACGAAGGCCTTGTCCACCCCCGGGGCGACGGGCTCGCAAGCGGCTGGAGTCTCAAGCGGCAGCGTGATACTGCAACTGCAACCGGATCCGGCCGTGTGGGATGGCGCCTACGCCAATAACGGCTGGTTGCAGGAATTGCCGCGCCCGCTGACCAAACTGACCTGGAGCAACGCCCTGTTGATCAGCCCCGTGCTGGCTCGGGAGCGCGGTCTCGAGGAGGGCGATGTCGTCCGCATCCGCACGGACCGCTACGAAGCCGAAGCGCCCGTTTATCCCTTGCCGGGCATGCCGGACCGGGCGGTGACGCTGCAACTGGGATATGGTCGCGAGGGGATTGGGCATATCGCCGATGGTGTGGGCAGCAATGCCTACCCGTTTCAGTCCAGCGACCGCAAGTGGGCGCTCGCCGTGAGTCTGGAGAAGACCGAGCGGCACGCCAACCTGGCCACGACGCAGAATCATCACGCGATCGAGGGTCGTGATCTGATTCGGGCTACGACGCTGGAGGAGTATCGGGCGAATCCGGAGTTCGCCAAGAAGCCGCCGCCGCATGAATCGCTCTACCCCGAACCTTGGCCCGCCGAGCGTACGGCCGAATATGCCTGGGGCATGGTCGTCGATCTGAGCGCCTGCATCGGTTGCAATGCCTGCGTTACGGCCTGCCAGGCCGAGAACAACATTCCCGTGGTGGGGCCCGAGGAGGTTTCGCGCGGGCGCGAGATGCACTGGATTCGCATCGATCGATATTTCGAGGGGCCGCCCGAGAGCCCGCACCTGATCTTCCAGCCGGTGCTGTGCATGCACTGTGAAAACGCGCCCTGCGAATACGTGTGTCCCGTGGGGGCCACGCAGCACGCCGCCTCGGGCCTCAACGAGATGATCTACAACCGCTGCATCGGCACGCGCTACTGCTCGCAGAACTGTCCCTACAAGGTGCGCCGCTTCAACTGGTTCGATTACACCGGGCAGCAGGCGACGTATACCCAGCCCGATGCGGTGCACAATCCCGAGGTGACGGTACGCTCCCGCGGTGTCATGGAAAAATGCACGTTCTGCGTGCAACGCATCAACCGTGCCCGCATCACGGCGGATGTCGAGGACGAACCGATCCCGGATGGTGCGCTGCAGACGGCCTGCCAGCAGGCCTGCCCGACCCAGGCGATCGTATTCGGCGACATCGGCGATAAGCGAAGCCATGTCAAGGCGCTGAAGGAGCATCCGCTGAATTACGGCATGCTCGAGCATCTCAATACCCGGCCGCGCCTTTCATACCTGGCAGGCGTGGGCAATCCCAACAAGGCGGTCGAGGCACCGCAGTCCGATCCGCTCGTCGACCCGGACACAGACAGGGCGCTCGCGCACAAGAAGGCCGGGGCACAGGCCGGGGATGAGGAGGAGCAGGTCGTCAGGCTATTCGAGCCGACCGCGCGTCGCGGCAACGATAACGGAGGTGCGGTATGAGCAGACATGCCGACCGGCCGTTATTGCCTCCCGATCTGACCCATGCCCGACTCACCCAGCGTATCAGCGACCTGGTGTTGCATCAGTCGGCGCCACGCTCATGGCGAGTGGGCGTGCTGGTCTGCGGATTGCTTACGGTCGTATTCACATATGCCGTGCTTTACGTGTTCGAGGTCGGGATCGGGCTTTTCGGTATCAATATCCCGGTAGCCTGGGGGTTTCCCATCACCAACACTATCTGGTGGATCGGGATCGCCCACGCCGGCACGTTGATTTCCGCCGTACTGCTGATCACCCGGCAGCCCTGGCGGGCATCGATCAATCGCTTCGCCGAGGCCATGGCCATGTTCGCCGTGGTACTGGCCGGCTCGTACCCGATCATTCACCTCGGGCGACCCTGGTTCTTCTATTACCTGCTGCCATACCCCAATCACATGGAGCTGTGGCCACAGTGGCGCAGTCCGCTGGTCTGGGATTTCTTCGCCATATTCACGTATCTGGTCTACACGGCAACCTTCTTGTACGTAAGCCTGCTGCCGGATTTGGCGACCCTGCGCGATCGCGCATCGAGCTGGTTGGGCCAGGTCTTCTATGGCTCTCTGGCCATCGGCTGGCGAGGATCGGCAACGCATTGGGCCCGCTACGAGAAGGCCAACATGATCCTTTCCTCGCTGGCCGCGCCGATCGTGGTGGCGGTGACGGGGATCATCTCGCTGGACCTGGCGGTATCCATCGTGCCGGGTTACCACTTCACGATCTTTCCTCCCTATTTCGTCGCCGGCGCCCTGTTTTCGGGCTTCGCGACGGTGGCTCTGCTGGCGGTGATTCTGCGCAGCATGTTTCGGCTCAAGGATCTGGTCACGCGAATGCATCTCGATTATCTCGGCCGCATGATGCTGGTATTCGCCCTGGTCGTGGATTACGCCTACACCCAGGAAATGTTCACCGCCTGGTATTCCGGCGAGGACTATTACCGTTATGTCTATATCGACCGCTGGACCGGCCCCTATGCGCCGGTCTGGTGGAGCATGATCTTCTGCAACGTCGTGTTGGTACAACTGCTCTGGTTCAAGCGTGTGAGGCGCTCGCCCGTAGCCATGCTGTGCCTGGCGATCACCAGCGACCTCGGCATGTGGCTCGAGCGCTTCCAGATCGTCTTCACCTCGACCCATGCCGACTACATGCCCTCGGCCTGGGGCACGATCTGGCCGACCGCCTGGGACTGGGCGATATTCATCGGCTCGCTGGGTGTCTTCGGGTTCCTGCTACTGCTTTTCGTGCGCATCGTGCCGTTGATCTCGCTGCATGACATGCGTGGGCTGATCGCCAAGCGCAACAAAGGAGGCGGCGATGGCTGAACGTTACGGACTGCTGGCGCGTTTCGAGACCGCCGAGGCATTGGTGGCGGCGGTCAAGGCCATGCGCAAGGCCGGTTATCGTGCACTCGAGCCCTGCACACCCTATCCGGTCGAAGGGCTGTCGCAGGCCTTGGCATTCAAGCCGCGCTGGGTGCCGATCGTGGCCCTGGTCATCGCTATCCTGGGGGCCGCGGGCGTCTACTTCATGCAGTGGTACAGCGCCGTGGTGAGCTATCCCTTCGTGGTTGGCGGCAAGCCCCTGCACAGCTGGCCGGCCTTTCTGGTGCCTACGTTCGTGATCGGCCTGCTGTCGGCGGTATTGGGGAGCGTCGTGGCAATGCTGGTAGGCAATCGGTTGCCGCATCCTTATCACAGCGCTTTCAACATCGCCGAATTCGCGCGCGTAACCGACGATGCCTTCTTTCTCATCGTGGCGGCCGACGATGCCCATTTCGATACCGACGGGACCACCGAGCGCTTACGTGAATTGAGCGCGGTCGATGTGCTGGAGGTGCCGGCATGAGCCATGGCCCGAAGCGGACAGGCATGGGACTGTCATCGTTGTTACTGCTATGCCTGCTCACCGCCTGCGATCAGGAACAGATGGCCAATCAGCCCAAGTACGAGACATTCGAGGCGGCGCCGCAATGGCCCGACGATCAGGCCGCGCGCGATCCCGTGGCAGGTACCGTGGCGCGCGATGAACGCATCGACCCCGAGGCTCCCGAGGAGATGCCGATGCCCTTGACACAGGAACTGCTCGAGCGCGGGCGAGAGCGCTTCGAGATTTATTGCTCGCCGTGTCACGGACTTACCGGCTACGGCAATGGCATGGTCGTACAGCGTGGCTTTCCTTCACCGCCCTCGTTTCATAGCGAGAGGTTGCGCCAGGCCCCGCTGCGCCACTTCTATGATGTCATCAGCGATGGCTACGGGGTGATGTATTCCTACGCCGACCGGGTGGCCCCGGATGACCGTTGGGCAATCGCTGCCTACATCCAGGCGTTGCAGCTCTCCCAGTACGCCCGGGTCAGCGATTTGACCCCCGAGCAGCGCGCCAGGCTCGATCCGGTTTCGCAGAGCGAAGCCGCAAAGAGCCGGGAGCCATCGGCCAGGGAGGGCACCCAATGACGAGATCCGCAATCGCGATAATCGGCCTTGTGGCCCTGGGAATCTGTGTCGTCGGTGCCATCGTCGACTGGACGGCTTTTCTGCGTAGCTGGCTGGTGGCCACGCTGACCTGGGGAGCGCTGCCGCTGGGCGGTATGGCGGTACTCATGACCCATGCGTTGACGGGGGGAACCTGGGGCCGCGAAAGCCGGCATGTCTGGTCCGCGTTGACGCGTACCATGCCGCTGTTTGCGCTGGCCATGGTGCCTTTGCTGTTCGGATTGCATGAACTCTTTCCCTGGACGCGTCCGGTCAGCGAGTTGCCCGAGGTCGTGCGCCATAAACTGCTTTATCTCAACCTGCCTTTCTTTCTCGTTCGTTGGGTCCTTTATTTCCTCATTTGGCTGACGCTGGCATGGCTATTGGGGCGCAAGGGGAGCCGGAACCGAGCCATCGCAGCGCCCGGAATCATCCTGTTGGTACTGGCGCTGACGTTCTTCTCCTTCGATTGGTACATGTCGCTGGAGCCCAAGTTCTACTCCGATGTCTTCGGGCTGGAGCGCGCCTGCGCCATGACGGCGGCAGGCATGGCCGTGGGGATTCTACTGTTGGCGTCCCGCTTGCAGCCGGCGATTCGCAAGGATATCGCCAATATCTGGCTGACCGTTCTGCTGGGCTGGGCCTTCATGGGCTTCTCCCAATTGATCGTCATCTGGTCGGGAAATATTCCGGACGAGGTCGGTTGGTATCTGAATCGGGCCGAAGGCGCCTGGCACTGGATCGGAAAAGGCGCGTTCACGCTCTTCCTGCTGATTCCTTTCGTCATTCTCCTGTCCACGGCAGCCAAGCAGAGTCGCGTCTGGCTGCATATCGCAGCCGGCTCCTGCGTGCTCGGCTATGTGCTGCACATGCAATGGATGATTCTGCCGGCCTTCGATGAGTGGCGACCCTCGCAATATTGGATCGATCCCGCCGCACTCGTAGCGGTTGGCTTCGGTTTTTTCTGGATGACGGAACGGGGCTTGCAGCACCGGGGGAAGCACGATGAGCGATGAGGCGAAAAATCCCACCGCGGGGCATGAAGCGCACGACGTACCCGCTCGGATTCCGGTTTATTTCATCGCTTTCATGGCGGTGCTCGTGCCGCTCATTCTGCTGATTCTGTGGGGGTTGATTTCCACGGTATGGGAGGAGCTACCCGATCCGCCCAACCCCTTCGCTGGGGAGCCCATCAAAGCGCCTTCGGCGCCTTCATTGCAGATCGCTCCCGAGAAGGATCTGGCCGAGTTGAATCGAGACATGAACAGGCAGCTGACAGGGGTCGGCTGGGTCGATCGGGAAGCTGGCCGCGTGCATTTACCGATCGATCGCGCCATGCGGTTGCTGCTCGAGCGTGGCCTGCCAGAGCAGGGGGAGCAGGCAAGCGACCGCATCGGCCTGACGGAGCCACCCGTGGATAAAGCGGTCGATGCAACCGTTTCCGAGGCGGTAGATGTTTCCGCTGCCAAAGCGGTGGTTGCGCCTGGCGAGAACGACGAGCGTGACGATAGGCAGGAGGCGGGCAATGAGCGATAAGATCGCCCCCTATCTCCACGAAGTGGATAAGGGGCTGCAACTGATCCCCGAGCAGGCTACCAACTACGCCGGGCAGGTCGACCATCTCTATTTCGCCCTGGTGGCAGCCAGCGCCGTTATCCTGTTGCTGGTAATCGGCCTCATCGCTGCGTTCGGCTTTCATTACCGCGCCGGCAACGACAAGGCCGATCGCTCGAACCTGCCGTCGACACGTACCGAGAACAAGGTCGAAATCGCCGTGCTGGGTGCCATGCTGGTCGCGTTTTTAGTGTTTTTCGGATGGGGAGCGACCCTCTACCTCGATGCCTATCGAGGCCCCGATTCGGCCATGACGATCGATATCGTGGGCAAGCAATGGATGTGGAAAGTCCAGCACCCGGACGGCACGCGTGAAATCAATACGCTGCATATCCCGGTCGATGAAGTCATCGAGCTGCAGGTGTCGTCGCAGGACGTCATTCACAGCTTCTTCGTTCCCGCATTCCGTCTCAAGCGTGACGTTGTGCCCGGGAAAGAGCAAAAGGCGTGGTTCAAGGCATCCAAGACAGGAGAGTATCGGTTTTTCTGTGCCGAGTACTGCGGCAGTTTCCATTCGCGGATGCTCGGTAAGGTGGTGGTGATGGAGCGCGGCGCCTACCAGGCGTGGCTGACCCGCCAGGGGACCGACGGAAGTCTTGCCGCCGCCGGTAAAGAGCTTTTCGAGGCGCACGGTTGCAGCGGCTGCCACATGGGCAAGTCGAGCGTGAGGGCGCCGAGCCTCGACGGTATCTACGGACGTAGCGTGGCGCTGAGCGATGAACGCGTGATTCTGGCGGATGAAGCCTATATCCGCGATTCGATCCTGCATCCCGAAAAACACATCGTCGCGGGATACGCGCCGATCATGCCGAGTTTTGCCGGCCAAATCACGGAGGATGAACTGTTGCGGATTATCGCATACATCAAATCGCTGGAGCCCGGCGACTGGGTGCAAGGAACGGTGCCGCAGAGCGAGGGAGAAAACCCATGAATGCCGAAGCCGCTAACAACGAAGCGCACGAGAGTTATCTGAGCAGCGGCTGGCGCATCCGCGATTGGCTACTGACAACGGACCATAAGCGCGTCGCCTGGCTATACACGGTTTCCATCACCGCTTTCTTCTTCCTGGGCGGGATCGCGGCACTGCTCATTCGTCTGGAGTTGATGACACCGCAAGCCGACTTGGTTAGCGCGGATACCTACAACCAGCTATTCACCGTTCACGGTATCGTCATGGTGTGGTTTTTTCTGATCCCTTCGATTCCCAACACGTTAGGCAATTTTCTACTGCCGCTCATGGTGGGGGCCAAGGATCTGGCTTTTCCCCGGATCAACCTGCTCTCCTGGTACGTTTATACCATCGGCGGGATAGTGACGATGGCGGCGGTGATCACCAGCGGCGTGGATACCGGCTGGACGTTCTATACACCCTATTCCACGGAGTTTTCCGATACTGCCGTGATCGCGGCGGTATCCGGCGTATTCGTCGTGGGTTTCTCCACGATCATGACGGGGATCAACTTCATCGTCACCACCCACAAGATGCGCGCACCAGGGCTGACCTGGTTTCGCTTACCCCTGTTCGTCTGGGCCAATTACGCGACGAGCCTGGTGATGGTGCTGGCGACCCCGGTGCTTTCCGCCACGCTACTGCTGCTCGTGCTGGAGCGATTCCTGGGAATCGGCGTTTTCGATCCGCTCCTGGGCGGAGACCCCATCCTGTATCAGCATCTTTTCTGGTTCTACTCGCATCCCGCGGTCTACATCATGATTCTGCCGGGGATGGGCGTCGTGTCGGAACTGCTCACCTGCTTTTCGCGCAAGACGGTTTTCGGCTATCACGGCATGGCCATTTCGATCATGGCGATCGCCGTGTTCGGTTTCCTCGTATGGGGACATCACATGTTCGTTTCGGGACAAAGTCTCTATGCCGGCTTGATGTTCTCCCTGTTCTCCTTCTTCGTCGCGCTGCCCTCCGCGATCAAGACCTTCAACTGGACCGCGACCCTATACAAGGGGCGCCTTACCTTTTCGTCGCCGATGATCTATGGCCTGTCGTTCGTTGGCCTGTTCACCATCGGGGGGTTCACGGGGATTTTCCTCGCCACGCTCGCGGTCGACGTGCATGTGCATGATACCTACTTCGTCGTCGCGCATTTTCACTACATCATGGTCGGCGGCATGGTGACGGCCTATATCGGTGGGCTGCATTTCTGGTGGCCGAAGATGACGGGACGCCTGTACCCCGAAGCCTGGGCCAAGGTGGCGTCGTTGGCTCTGTTCATCGGCTTCAACCTGACATTCTTCCCGCAATATCTGATGGGCTACGCCGGTATGCCCAGGCGTTACCAGACGTACCCCGAGGGTTTCCAGATATTGCATGTCATGTCATCGCTGGGGGCGGGGGTGCTGGCCATCGGCTACTTGCTGCCACTGGCCTATTTGCTCTGGTCGCTGCGCTGGGGCAAGCGTGCCCCAGCCAATCCATGGCGCGCCGCAGGGCTCGAATGGCGCACGGATTCGCCACCGCCAAAGCATAATTTCCTTGAACCGCAGCGGGTTACGGGGCCGGCTTATGACTACGATACCATCGACCAGAAATAAGGCGACGCCCGCCGAGCAGTTCGACGACCTGGCGCAGCAGCGCCATGCGAATCTCATGGGCATGTGGATATTCCTGGCCACGGAGTTGATGCTGTTCGGTGGCGTATTCACCAGCTTTGCGGTCTATCGTCATGCCTATCCCGACGTGTTCGCCGAAGCGGCGAGCCATCTCGATCTGGTGCTGGGAACGCTCAACACGGCGCTTCTGGTGACCAGTAGCCTGTTCATGACATTGGCCGAGCGTGCCGTCAATGCCGAGAAAAGGCGGCTGGCATTGACGTTCCTGTTCGTCACGATAAGCATCGGCATCGTGTTTCTGGGTATCAAGGGCTACGAATGGTATCTCGAGTACACGGAGGGGTTGATGCCGGTTCTGGGGCTGGAATTCACCTATCCGGGACAGCACCCCGAGCGCGCCCAGATGTTCTTCAATTTCTATTACACGCTGACCGGATTGCATGCCGTGCATATGTCCCTGGGCATGGTTGTGCTCACGGCACTGATCGTACTGACGATACGCTGGCGGGATCCCGCGAAACTGGGCCGCCAGGTTCAGATAAGCGGGCTCTACTGGGCCTTTGTCGATGTCATGTGGGTATTTATTTTCACGTCCCAGTACTTACTGCGTACGACATCATGAAGAGAGGTGCGATATGAAAGACGTCAAGGCGCCTGTCCTCGCTTGGGGCGGTTACCTGTTGGCCCTGGCGGCCAGCGTGACGGCCACCAAGATGGTGCCGGGCCTGGTAGGGCATGTTTTCAGTTTGATCTGCGCGTTCATCATGGCGGCACTGATCATGGCTTTCTTCATGGGCTTACGCTCGGCCGACAACCTGCTGCGTGTATTCGCACTGGCCGGTGCCATGTGGCTGACCTTCATGCTCACCCTCACGATGGCGGATTATTCTGCACGCGAGATAGGGCACGCCGAAAGCCAGCATCGCCAGCAGATGAGCCGCGTATCGCTTGAATACCCCTTCAGCGAAAAGATGGAATTTTCTGCGCGAGATATTGGCTAGTTTCGTTTTTTCATGGCGCCAGGATGCGCTCATCCGCGAGGCGATCCAGTATCGCGGCCATCGATGGGTGGTGGAAGAATCGTACGAGTTGAGCGGCTCGTATTGCACCAATGCCGGGTTGCCGTTGCCAATCCCGGCGCGTGAGCTTGCGTAACCGAGCGAGATCGATAGGCTCGCCGGCATCGCGTAGTGCGGCTGATGGTACCGGTGGCAATCCCAGCGCGTTGAGCCAGGCGAGTGGCGATTGGCGCAGGCCGGCCTGGAAGGCGGCATGCCACTGCCGGGCGCGCCGCTGCCCGACACCGGGCAGCGCTTCCAGCGTGGCGACGTCCAGCGTCATCCAGTCCAGCAGGTCATCGACCAGTCCACCCTCGACCAGGGTGCGCCAGCTACCCTCGCCGATGCCGGGCATATCGAGCCCCTGGTCGCTGGATAGCCAGGCGAGGCGGGCCAGAAACTGTTGTCGGCAACCATTGCCGAGCGTCAGGCAGCTCAGCGGGTGATAATCGCCCGCCGAGGGCACATGGAGCTCGGGACGAGGGGTGGCGGCGAGTACGACTTCATCGATCTGGGGGATGATCATGCCGGCGAGATGAATCAACACCTGATCGCCGGGACGTACATCGAGCTCGCGCCAATGTGCCAGCGAACCCAAGCTGACGCGGCTCACCGTGCGATCGTTCAACTCGATGGGCGCCAACTGGGCGACCGGTGTGATGCGCCCCGTGCGGCCGATGCTGAACTCGACGGCATTCACCAGCGCCAGGCTGCGCTGTGCCGGATGCTTCCAGGCGATCGCCCAGTCCGGCGGCTCGGCCTGCCAGGTCTGCGCGGCGGGGCGCCGGCCCTGGCGCACCACTACGCCATCGGTGGCAAACGGCAGGGCGTTGCGATACCAGGCCTGACGCTGATCCGTTACGCTCGCCAGGCTCTCGGTGGGCAGCGTGTAATCGCGCGAATCGGTGAACCCCCAACCGGCCAACCGTTCGAGCCGGGGTGGCATGGTGGCTGGCCCGTCGGGCCAATCCCAGACGAACAGGCCGATGCTATCCGCGGCGTCTTTCGTCAACGTTTCGCGGGCCATGAGACCGACCACGGCGGCACGGGCGCCGGCGGTGCCATCCTGCGCTTGGACATGACCGGAGCGGCGAAAATAGAGCTCACCCTGCAGCACGACACGCGGCGGTGCATGCGCCAACCGCGGGGGAATGGCGGCGATGTGTCGTGCCTTGGCGAGCCAGTTCTGGCCACGCACGCCGTCTCCCCGGCTGATGGCTGCCGTCAGTTCGCCATGTCGGTAAACCAGCGTGACCGCCACGCCATCGACCTTGGGCTGAATCCATAGCGCATGCTCTGCGTGGCGGCGTAGCCAATCCGCCATGGCCTGGCGGCCATCGGCTTTGGTCAGGCCGGTTTGAGGCACGGGATGAGCGACGGTTTGGTCAGGGCCGGTTACGGCAGTGGGCGAGGGCGATACGGCATCGAGATCGAAGCAGGTGCGCCAATGCGCCGCGCGCCGTTTGGCGGCATCATAGACGCCATCGTCGACCAGGCGTCGTCCATGGCGATAGTAGGCATCGTCCCACTCGATGATGCGTGCCTGGAGCCGGGCGAGTGCGTGGCGCGCTTGGGCCTCGCGCCACTGCGGGCAGGGCACATCCTGGGCGTGGGCCGTCGATATATCGGCCAGCAGCAGTCCCACGAGCAGGAGGGCGATCATTGCAAGCGGGAATCGCGGCATGAGCCCTGCCTGGTCATGCCGCGACATTCCGAACGCCCACGGCCTCGTTGGCCTGTGGGCGAGATTGCGGCGATTCAGGCGGTGCCGCTCAGGCGGGCGTAATCGAGCAGGATCTCGGCGCTCTCCATGACCTGGGCGCGGTCGATCGGTTCGACATCGTCCTCTGCGTCATTCTCGGTACTTTCCGCTTCGCGCGCCTCGGACCAGTCTTCCAGCGGATCGAGCCCAAGGGCGCGTCGACGCTGGTTTTCCAATGCCAGTTGCTCGCTCTCCTGGGCCTGCATTTCGCGCTTGCGCTGTTCCCGATTGAGGCTGATGGTGGTCTGCTGCTTGCGTAGCTGTTCGATCAGCTCGGCCTGACGCTCCAGATAGACGAAGTTGGGATTTTCGGCAATACGCGCTTCATGGCGTGCCTCCAGCGTTTCCAGGTAGCGCTTGGGCTCGCCGTACTGGCGGTACTGGACTTCGCGCACGGTGTCCCATGGCAGGGCGTTGTCGAGGCTGCTTTCGCCGATCAGGTCGGGATCGACCAGGCTGGGGAATAGAATATCCGGCAATACGCCGCGATGCTGGGTGCTTTCGCCGGAAATCCGATAGAACTTGGCGCGGGTGAGCTTGATCTGGCCGTGGCTCAGCTCGTTGAGTGTCTGCACCGTGCCTTTGCCGAAGGTACGGCTACCGATGACCAGGCCGCGCCCATAGTCCTGGATGGCGCCGGCGAGAATCTCCGAGGCCGAAGCCGATAGGCGATTGACCAGTACGGCCAGCGGGCCATCGTAAAGCGTGCCGCTATCGGTATCGCCATACAGACTGATGCGACCCCGGGCATCGCGAACCTGCACGGTGGGGCCGCGATCGATGAACAGGCCGATCAGCGAGTTGGCCTCCTGCAGGGCGCCGCCGCCATTGTTGCGCAGGTCGAGAACGATGCCTTCGACATCGGCTTGCTTGAGCTTGACGATCTCTTCGGCGACGTCGCGCGTGGTGCTGCGGTAGTCTTCCTCGCCAGCCTGCCAGGCATCGAAATCGACATAGAAGGTGGGAATGTCGATGACCCCGATACGGTGCTCGCCATCGTCGCGCTGCAATGTGAGTATTTCGCTACTGGCCGCCTGGTCTTCCAGCTCCACGGTGTCGCGAACGATCTTCACGACATGCGTTTGGGTCACGTCCACCGCCTTGGCGGGGATGATGTCCAGACGCACGGTGGAACCTTTGGGTCCACGAATCAATTGCACGACGTCATCGAGACGCATGCCGACCACGTTGGTCATCGGCCCTTCGCTATCCTGGCCAACGGCGACGATCCGATCGGCCGGTTGCAGCACGCCGCTTTTCTCGGCGGGGCCACCGGGAACCAGGCTGGCGACCTTGACGTATTCCCCTTCGCTTTGCAGCAAGGCGCCGATGCCCTCCAGCGACAGGCGCATCTGAATGTCGAAGGATTCGCTCTGGCGCGGCGACAAGTACGCGGTATGCGGATCGATGGTGCCGGTGACGGCCGCCATGAACAGATCCAGCACGTCTTCCGGATTGGTCTGTTGCAATCGCGAAAGCTGCCCGGTGAAGCGCTCGAGCAGCGTATCGCGCACCTCTTCGGGGCTCTGGTCGCTCAACGCCAGCGTCAACGCGGCATTCTTCAGACGCTTGGTCCATAAATCGTCCAAGGCTTCGGGGCTGGTAGCCCAAGGCTCGTCTTCGCGCTCCAGCGATAGGCGCTCATTGCCGCTGTAGTCGAAGTCGAGGCCGGATTCGACCTGGTCTATCAGCCACTCCAGGCGCGCCTCCAGGCGCTCCTGATAACGACCATACAGGGCATAAACCCCTTCGAGCTGGCCCTCTGTCAGTGCGTCGTCCAGAGCGGTGCCGAGATCGGCGAAGTCATCGATGTCTCGCTGGAGAAGATAGGCGCGCTGCGAGTCGAGGATATCGAGAAAGCGATCGAGAGCCCGTTGGGACCACTCATCGTCGAGATCGATATCCGAATAGTGGCCATAGCGCAGCGACTCGGCGACATCGACCGCGGCTTGGCGCTGGGCATCCGTGGGGCTGGGCCCGGCGAATGCCGGGACGCTCGACGCTAGCAGTAATAGAACGGCTACCATGCGCCGAGTGGCGACAATCAGGCTCATCAATGAAGCACTCCCGGTTTCATGTACACTCTGTTCCCTAGATGACCGGTATGAGCTGTGCATGCCGGTCAGGCATTGTATCACCTGTGTCGCCATACACAGACCTCAATGGCCCGTTAGACATGACACTAAACGATTGAGCGAAAAATCAAGATAGCGCCTGATCCTCTTCGTTACATGGCGAATGATTGCTTTCATCGGAGCAACCCATCGTCTCGGGCCGCTCTGGTAACGGCGAACGGGCTAACCGATTAGCGTCTTGAGAAAGGATGATTATGCCTCACGATTCAACCCTGGAACGTTTACTGGCCTTCCTGCAATCGTCCCCAACGCCCTGGCATGCCACGGCAAACATGGCGAGGCGCCTGGAACAGGCGGGCTTTCGCCGCCTCGACGAGACGCAGCCATGGGCACTGAGCCCTGGCGAGCGCATCGTGGTGACCCGCAACGATTCATCGTTGATTGCCATGCAACTGCCCGAGCGTGAGCTCTATGCGTTGCGTCTGATTGGCGCGCATACCGATAGTCCCGGCCTGCGACTCAAGCCGAATGCGGCGATTGCCGGGCGCGGCTGGCTGCAACTCGGCGTGGAAGTCTATGGCGGGGCGCTGCTGGCGCCATGGTTCGATCGCGATCTGGGCATTGCCGGGCGCGTGCACGTCAGGCGCGCCGATGGCCACTTGCAGGGAGTGTTGATCAATATCGAGCGACCGGTGGCGATCGTGCCCAGCCTGGCCATCCATCTGGACCGTGAAGCCAACAACGGTCGCGCGATCAATGCGCAGACCCAGATGGCGCCGGTGCTGTTACAAGGCAGCGAGAATAAGGAGTTCGATCGGTTGCTCTCGCGTTGGCTATATGAACAGCACGGTTTGCAGAACATCGAGGTTCTCGGTTTCGAGCTGTGTCTTTACGATACCCAGCCGCCAGCGCGGGTCGGCGTCGATGGCGAACTGATCAGTAGTGCACGCCTGGATAACCTGCTGTCATGCTTCATTGGCATGGAGGCACTGCTCGATAGCGATGGCACCCAGGGCGCGGTGCTCGTAGCCAACGATCACGAAGAGGTAGGCAGTGCCAGTGCCTGTGGTGCGCAAGGGCCTTTTTTATCGGATGTGCTGCGTCGGGTTCATGCGCAGTTAGGCAATAGGGACGGGGGCGACGAGGGCTGGTTCCGGCTGTTGCAGGCCTCGAGACTGATCTCCTGTGACAACGCGCATGCGCTGCATCCCAATTTCATCGACAAACACGACGCCGCCCATGGGCCGGCGATCAACGGCGGGCCGGTGCTCAAGGTCAATGCCAACCAGCGCTATGCCACCACTAGTGCCACCGCCGCGCTGTTCCGCGATCTGTGTCGTGAAGCGGGAGTGCCGTCCCAAACCTTCGTCACACGCGCCGACATGGCTTGCGGCAGTACGATCGGACCCATCACCGCAACCGAATTGGGCATCCCCACGCTGGATGTCGGCGTACCGCAATGGGGCATGCACTCGATTCGCGAGACCGCCGGCAGTCAGGATCCGGATTATCTGATTCGTGTATTGACGGCGTTCATCAATCGTCGCGAACTGGCCTGAAATAGCGGACAGCAAACACGACGCCCGCGAGCCTTACGGCCGCGGGCGTCGTTTCGTTTAGCGTATCGCGATTGCTAAGGCGCGGATCGAGAACTCAGTGTCCGTCTTCGGTCTGACCCTGCCGGCGTTTTTCGCGCGGGTCGTTGTGGGCCCGGCGAGCTCGGCGGCGGCGCGTTGGCTGCGCTGCTTCCTCTTCCGCCGGCTGGGACGATACCTCGATTTCGCGAGCCTGGCTTCCGGCATCGGTCCGAACTGGCTCGGCGGGCTCATCTTCCGGTTTGCGCTCGGCGTGGGTATCCGCCTGAGCGGCCTCGCCGGTGGGCTGGATGGGCTCGCCGGACTCATGCTCGCTCTTGGCTTTGCTCTCGGTCCCGGTTTCGCGCACTGCCTCTGGCTGCGGGCTGGCAGGTGTCGAGCCGGGAATCGGCGCGGCGTCTTCCGCCTTTGGCTTGCCGCCATACAGCTTGGGCGGTTGCGGGGCCTGCACTGGCTGAGTCTTCGCTGCGGGCTCGCCAGACGTTTCCTTGGCGGAAGTGGCCGCCGTTTCCTCGCCGATCTTCTCCGCCGTATCTCGAGCGCTTACGCTGTCGCTCTGATCCGCTGCCGGAGTCGTGCCGGTCGCCGAATCGAGCTTGACCGCCGCTTCACGCTTTCTCGCTCTGGCCGGTTTTTTCTCGGGTTTGGCGGCGATATCAGACGCTTTGCTTTCAGCGCGCTCGGCAGTGGCCGGCTGCTGGGTCGCTTCGGCCGGTCGTTCCTGTGCGGTTGCGGCAGGAGCGGCCTCCACCGGCTCTTCCGATGCCCTGGCAAAAGCCGCGCGATCCGCCGTTTCATCACGTCGCTTGGCGGGCTGGCGCTGCGCTTTCTCCGCTACCTTGGCGTCACTCTTGGGTTGCTGTGAGGCGTCGGCCGGGCTCTTGGCTTCCTGGGTAGTTGCCTGAGCGCTTGGCGAAGCAGCCGCCTGAGCAGCCGGCTCGGCATTCGCCTCTGCCTGGAGGCGCTCCTGCTCGGCGATGGCCTGCGGATTCAACGCATGCTTGCGGCTGCGCTGGCGCGGATTGTTGCGTGTCCGCTTGGGCTTGCCGTCGCTCTCGGCCGGGCTCTTGGCTTGCTCCTCGGGCTGAGGCTTGGCGCTGCCCTTGGTGTCATCGCGGCGCGGCCGGTTGTCGGCCTTCTCGTTGCGTTCGGCTTTCGCCGGCTTCTGCGCGGTTTCTTCCTGGCGTGACCTGCCGCGCTGGGCCGGTTTGCCTTCGCTCTTGGCGGGGCGGCTATCCTTGGCGGTGCCGCGGTTCTCGGTTTCCTGGCGAGTATTGCGCGGCGTACGTCTATCCTCACGCGGCTCCTCGCGCTTCTCGTCGCGCCCATCGCTGCGCCGGCGACGATTGCCACCGCTACGACCGCCACGCGATTCGGCAGTGTCGCGCTGCGCGGCACCCTGACGCGAACCGGTGCCGGCCGAGCGGCGCTCACGCTGCGCGGAACCCTCGGAGGCGGGTGCTTGCTCGTCGCCGCCCAGCAGTTTGCCGAACCCTTTGAACAGGCGTGACAGCACGCCCGAGGAGGAGGCCGCGGCTGGGGCAGGCTTCAACGCTTCGACCGGCTTCTGCAGCGATGCCGGCGCTGGCGCACTGTGCGTCACGGTCTTGACCGCCGCCTCGGCGCGTTGCACCGGCTTGGCGAAGGCCGGGTCCGGCTCCTTGCCGATCTCGGTGTCGGTGGACAACTCGAAGCTAGGCTTGTCGCTGTCTTCGTCGTCGAGATGGTCTTCGCGCAAACGCTGAACGTCGTAATGCGGCGTATCCATCTCGGGATTGGGCAGCATGACGACTCGGACACCTTGGCGGCGTTCGATATCGACGAGAGACGCGCGCTTCTCGTTGAGCAGGTACGTCGCTACCGGTACCGGCAGAATGGCGCGAATGTGCGCGCTGCGCTCCTTCATCGCTTCTTCTTCGATCAAGCGCATGACCGAGAGCGACAGCGAGCGTACGTCACGGATGGTGCCCTGACCATCGCAGCGCGGGCAGACCACGCCGCTGGTCTCGCCCAGCGAAGGACGCAGACGCTGGCGCGACATTTCCATCAGGCCGAAACGCGAGATGCGGCCGATCTGGACCCGCGCACGGTCGAGCTTGAGGGCATCGCGCATGCGGTTCTCGACATCGCGCTGGTTGCGCGCCGGCGACATATCGATGAAGTCGATGACCACCAGGCCGCCGATATCGCGCAAGCGCAGCTGCCGGGCGATCTCGTCGGCGGCTTCGAGATTGGTCTGCAGCGCGGTTTCCTCGATATCGCTGCCGCGCGTGGCGCGCGCCGAGTTGATATCGATGGAGACCAGCGCTTCGGTATGATCGATGACCACCGCGCCGCCGGAAGGCAGCTTCACTTCACGCTGATAGGCGGTTTCGATCTGGCTCTCGATCTGGAAGCGTGAAAACAGCGGTACGTCGTCAGCGTAGAGCTTGATCTTCTGCTGATAGGAGGGCATGACCTGGCGAATGAACCCGAGCGCCTCCTGGTGCACCTCGGGATTGTCGATCAGCACTTCGCCGATGTCCTGGCGCAGGTAGTCGCGCATCGCGCGGATGATGACGTTGGATTCGCGATAGATGAGGAACGGCGCCGAGCGCTTGCCCGCTTCCTCGGTGATCGCTTCCCAGACCTGGACCAGATAGTCCATGTCCCATTGCAGTTCCTCGGCGCTGCGCCCGATGCCGGCGGTGCGCACGATGACACCCATTTTATCGGGCAGCGTGAGCTGGCCCATTGCGTCCTTGAGCTGCGCGCGCTCTTCACCTTCGATGCGGCGTGAAATGCCCCCGGCACGCGGGTTGTTGGGCATCAGCACCAGAAAGCGTCCGGCCAGGCTGATGAAGGTCGTCAAGGCCGCGCCCTTGTTGCCGCGCTCTTCCTTGTCGACCTGAACGATGACCTCCTGGCCCTCCTTGATCACTTCCTTGATGTTGATGCGACCGGCGGGCTCCTTGGAAAAATACTCGCGTGAGATCTCCTTGAGCGGCAGGAAACCGTGGCGGTCGGCGCCGAAATCGACGAAGGCGGCTTCCAGAGAGGGTTCGACACGGGTGATCTTGCCGCGATAGATATTGGCTTTTTTCTGTTCTCGAGCCCCGGATTCGATATCCAGGTCGTAAAGGCGTTGTCCATCGACCAGCGCGACGCGCAGCTCTTCGGGCTGGGTCGCATTGATGAGCATTCGTTTCATAGTGTCTCGCTGAGTATGGCGCGCCGGAGGGCTGCCGCTCCATTGCGTCGGCGACGGCGAACCGCGTCGTGCTTCGTGCTGTGCTCAGCGCATGTCGTGAATGCGTCATCAACGCCAGACCCAAAGGGGCGGGCGCTGCTGGATCATGTTGAGTACGCGGCGGTGGCAGAACATGTTTCGGCGGGATATTTCGTCTCCCATCCGGCCCTGCTGACTACCGCCAGACACCTGGCATTGTTCGATTCGCCGACGCCGGCCACCGGCACGGTATGGATATTTCCCGTGGCGCTGTGGGCCGTCCGTCTTTGGTTGGGATCGGCCTGGGGCCCGGGCGTGGCGTAACGTCGTTTCTGCTGCTTTGGCGGCAAGGCTCGAGTTCTGACCCAAGCCTTGTCGCCGTATTCGTCGCTCCGGCCTGCATGCTTTTGTCGAGCAGAGGTGATGCAGGCGCAAGAAAATCGGGCATTTCTTCCCATTGGAGCGAGTTCGAAATATATCAGTAAAGCAACACGTCAGCAATTGGCGCGAGTCGTCGCTGAGTACGGTAGAATGCGCTTTTTGCCGGGGAAATCTCTGAAAAACTACTGTGCTCGATCAGGCTTTGTTGAAGTCGACCTCAAAATGCTCATTTACTGCCTGTAAACTCCGCCTTCTCGGACGACTTCGCCTAGCCTGATCTTCGCTCGCTACATTTTTCAAAGGTTCCCATGTTCGTTCGAGGAAGAGTGCATGGCCGAAGGTCGCGACGTCCAATGGGTGGAAATCACCGATGCCCAGTCGGGGCAGCGCATCGATAACTTCTTGCGCACGCGTCTGAAAGGCGCTCCCAAGGCGTTGATCTACCGCATCGTGCGCAAGGGCGAAGTGCGTGTGAACAAGAAGCGCATCAAGCCCGATTATCGGCTCGAACTCGGCGATCTGGTGCGTATTCCGCCGCTGCGTCTGGCGCCCGAAGAGGCGGTTCGCGAAGTCAGCGACAACCTGCGCAATTTATTGGCCGGTAGTGTGCTGGTGGAGGGGCCGGATTGGCTGGTGATCAACAAACCCTCGGGATTGGCGGTGCATGGCGGTAGCGGCGTCAAGATCGGCTTGATCGAGGCGCTGCGCCAGGTGCGTGAGGATCTCGATTTTCTCGAGCTGGTACACCGTCTGGACCGCGACACGTCCGGCTGCCTGCTGCTGGCCAAGTCGCGCACGGCGCTGGTTACGCTGAACGCGGCGCTCAAACAGCATCAGATGGAAAAGCGCTATCTGGCGTTGGTGGAAGGACGCTGGCCGGCGCGGCGCGATTTCGTCAGCGCCCGCCTGGATCGCTTCGAAGCCGGCAATGGCGAGCGCCGGGTGCGGGTCGATGCCAATGGCAAGGTCGCGCGTACGCGCTTCGCGGTGCGCGAGAGCTTTCCTCATGTCACGCTGATCGAGGCCGAGCCGGTGACCGGGCGTACCCACCAGATTCGCGTGCACGCCGCGCATGCCGGCCATGTGCTGCTGGGCGATGACAAGTACGGCGGTCGCGAAAGCCAGCGTCAATCGGCCCGGCTGGGGCTGGAGCGCCTGTTCCTGCATGCGGCCTCGCTGAGTTTTCCCGAGCCCACCAGCGGCCGCCCGGTACGGATCAAGGCGCCCCTCGGTGACGAACTCGAGTCCGTGCTGGCGCGCGCACGCGCACAATGAATGACGATGGGGGATGCATGCGCTACCGACTGCTGATTTTCGATTGGGATGGCACGTTGATGGATTCCGAGGCGCGCATCGTCGCCTGCATGCAGGCGGCGGCGCGTGATATCGGCTGGCCGGACCTGAGTCGGGAGTGCGTGCGCGATATCATCGGGTTGGGATTGCCCGAGGCGATCGCCAGGCTGTGCCCGGGAATCGCCGAGGACCGGGCCGAGGCGCTCCGATTGCGCTATTCTCAGCACTTCGTCGCCGCCGATCATGCGCCAACGGCGTTCTTCGAGGGGGTCGAGAAGGGGTTTCAGCGCCTGCGCGGCAATCCGCATACACGCCTGGCGGTGGCTACCGGAAAAAGTCGGCGTGGCCTCGATCGGGCGTTTGAGTCTACCGGCTGCGGTGCCTGGTTTCATGCCAGTCGCACCGCCGACGAAACGCGCTCCAAGCCGCATCCGCGCATGCTCGAGGAGTTGCTTGCCGAGACCGGTATCGGCGTCGACGAGGCGCTGATGATCGGCGATACCGAGTACGATCTGGAAATGGCCCGTGCACTGGGCATGGATCGTATCGCCGTCACCTACGGCGTGCATGCTCGCGAGCGGCTCCGTGCTTGCGAGCCCGTTTTTACCGCTGAAACCTTTCCCGAATTGATCGATTGGCTGCATGCCTGATTACATCGACCGCCAGCGAGATTGCCGATGAGCGACGACAAGCGCTACGACCAATGGACCCAGGGCCCCCAGCTCGATCCCGAGAAGCCGGGCGCGCGACCGGCCGGCCAAGCCCCGGCGAACGAGGATGCCGATACACTGCGTGAGCGTCAGCGTCTGGCGCAGCTCGATATGCTGGATCGCTGGATCGGCGGCGTGCTCACCGAGCAGCGTCGTACGCGACGCTGGAAGCTGTTCTTTCGCTTTCTGTTCGCGGCCTTGATCCTGGCCTCGCTGGCGCTCGGCGCCTACGGCCTGTTCCTGGCTAGCAGCGTGCCGCTGCCTGTCGGTAAGCACCTGGGCGTGGTCCAGGTCGAAGGGGTGATCGATGCCGAATCCGCGGCCAGCGCCGAGCGAGTCATCGAAGGAGTGCGCCGGGCCTGGAGCAATCCCGAAGCTCGGGCGGTCGTTCTGCATATCAACAGTCCCGGCGGCAGTCCGGTGCAATCGCAGCGCATCTACGACGAGCTGCGCCGCCTGAGCGCCATCGGCGACAAGCCGATCTACGCGGTGATCGAGGATATCGGTGCCAGCGGTGCCTATTACATTGCCGCCGGTGCCGATGCCATCTATTCGGCGCCGGCAAGCCTGGTGGGCTCGATCGGCGTGATCTATGCGAGCTTCGGTCTGGAGCAGGCCATCGAGCGTCTGGGTGTCGAGCGTCGTATCTTCACGGCGGGAGAAAACAAGGCCTTTCTCGACCCGTTCAGCGATATCGCCCCCGATCAGCGATCCTTCTGGCAACAGGTGCTGGAAACCACTCACCGGCAATTCATCGAGGACGTCAAGGCGGGCCGGGGCGACCGACTGGTCGATGATCCACGGCTGTTTTCAGGCCTGATCTGGACAGGTGAGCAGGCGCTGGAATTGGGGCTCGTCGACGGTTTGAAGAGTGTCGATCAGTTGGCTCGCGAACAGCTGGGCGCGCCCCGTACGCGCGATTACACGCCGGCGCTCGATCCTTTCGAGCGTCTTTCAAGGCAGTTCGGGCGGGTCGCCGCCGAATGGCTGGGCATGCCAAGGACGGCTTCACCGCTGCGCTATCAGTTGCCCTGATCCGGCGTCTGCCCCAGCAAGGGGTCGAGGCCGGCCTCGCGCAACAGGGCGCACAGGCGGATTAGCGGCAGGCCGATCAGGGTATTGGGGTCGTCGCCTTCGAGACGCTCGAACAGCGTGATGCCCAGCCCCTCCATGCGAAAGCTGCCGGCGCTATCGAAAGGTCGTTCACGGTCCACGTAGCGCTCTATTTCAGCATCGCTCAGCGTGCGAAACACGACATCGAAGCGCTCATGACAGACCCGATGCCAGGCGCGCGAGGTGTCGATCACCGCCAGGCCGGTGATGAAGCGCACCCGCTGGCCGGAAAAGCGCGCCAGGTTGGCTTGGGCTGTGGCGGCGTCACCCGGCTTGCCGAGTATCTCGCCGTCGAAGACCGCGACCTGATCCGAGCCGATGATGAGATGATCGGAGTAGTCGGTGGCAATACGCTCGGCCTTGGTGAGCGCCAGGCGATGCACCAAGGCTTCGGGGGCTTCGTCGGGGCGAGGCGTTTCATCGATGTCGGGGCTCGCCCAGGCATAGGGAATCCCCAGCCGGTCGAGCAACTGGCGACGCCAGCGCGAGCCCGAGGCGAGGACCAGGCGCCGATAGTTATTCATCAAGGCAACTCCTTGTTATGAATCGATTTGCCGGCCAGTTTGCCGCGTCATGCCCCATTCTGTACAGCCTAGGGCAAGCTGTGCTTTGACAGGCTTTGGGGGAATCCCTATTATTGCGCGCCTATGTCGACCACAAGACTTCCCATACGGGTCGAGCCCTATCGGCTCGCCGCCAATGCCGAACGCCTCGAGGGCCTGGTATCGCTCGAGGCCATGGCGCGCTTTGCCGAAGCAGCCGGCGAGCAGCAAGGCGATGTCGAGGTTCGTCTGGATTTCGGTGTCGACGCCCAAGGGCGGCGCTTCATCGAAGGCTGGCTGGAGGCCGATGTGTGCCTGGCCTGCCGGCGTTGTCTCGAGCCGATGCCGGTCGCCCTCGAAAGCCATTTCCTGCTGGGCATGGTGGCAAGCGATGCACTGGCGGCTGAACTGCCAAGCGCTTACGAGCCGGTATTGGTGGAAAACGAACAGCTCACTCTGCTGCCGGTGATCGAGGATGAACTCATCCTCAGCCTGCCGCAGGACGTCTATCACGATGAGGCGCAGTGCAGCGTCTCGCGGGATGAGATGACCAGTGGCGAGAATGTCGAGGCCGCGGAAAAACCGGCTGCAAACCCCTTCGATGTGCTACGCACGCTGAAGGATAAACACTGATTCAACCCGATACACTCTGGAGTGATATCTCATGGCAGTTCAACAGAACCGCAAGACCCGTTCCAAGCGCGGCATGCGCCGTAGCCACGACGCCTTGTCTTCACCGGCACTCGCTCAGGACAAGGAGACCGGCACGACGCATCTGCGCCACCATGTCTCTCCGGATGGCTTCTACCGCGGCCGCAAGGTCGTCGACGTTTAAGTCGATGCATGCTTGGGCAATGCTGCCTTATTGAATATGCAGATCGCCATCGATGCGATGGGCGGGGACTTAGGTCCCCGCGCTACTGTCTGGGGTGCGGCCGAGGCGCTGCTCATTCATCCCGAGCTCGAGGCGCGTCTCCACGGGCCGATCGACATTCTGGAGGCCGAGCTGGCCCGGCTTCCCAGGCGGTTGCATGATGTGAGTTCGCGCTTGCTTCTCAGTCATGCGCCGCAGGTCATCCCTCAAGGGTTGAAGCCCTCCAGTGCGTTGCGTGCATCGCGTGACTCCAGCCTGGCGCTGATGCTCGCCGATGTCGCATCCGGGCGCGCATCGGCAGGTGTGAGTGCCGGCAATACCGGCGCATTGATGGCGCTATCCCGGCGTGCATTGGGCACGGTGCCGGGCATACCGCGCCCGGCGATCAGCACCGCCATTCCCACCCGGGGTGGCGGTCGCTGCTACATGTTGGACATGGGCGCCAACATCGACGCCTCGGCACAGCGGCTGGTCGAGTTCGCGCTGATGGGCAGCATCATGGCGCGGCAGGTCGATGGTCTGGCGCGCCCGCGCGTGGCGCTACTCAATGTCGGCATCGAGGCGACCAAGGGCACGGCAAGTGTGCGCCAGGCCGATGCCTTGCTGCGGGAAACCCACGAGGTCAATTATGTCGGCTTCGTCGAAGGCGATGGCCTATTCAGCGGCAGCACCGATGTCGTGGTCTGCGATGGCTTCGTCGGCAATATCGTACTCAAGGCCAGTGAAGGCTTGGCGCGGATGCTGATCGAGCGGGTGCAGGCGACATTCGACGCGCATTGGAGCAGCCGGCTGGTCAGCCTGCTGGCGCGACCCGCGCTGCATCGGCTCAAACGCCGGCTCGATCCGGTGCGCTACAATGGGGCCAGCCTGTTGGGGTTGTCAGGCATCGTAATCAAGAGCCACGGAAGTGCCGATGCTCAAGGCTTCGCTTGTGCAGTATCGCGTGCGGTGCAGGAGGTGCGTATGAACTTGCCGGCGCATCTCGAGCGTGAGTTGGGTCACCAGTCCGTTATCTCGTCAGTCGTGTGCGGTCGACGCGATAGCGGGTTTCCAACCCGTTCGAAGCCCCAAGATTTCAATCCTGAAAGGTGAATGCCATGACCCAATCCCTGGCCCTTGTGTTTCCGGGGCAGGGCTCCCAGCACCTAGGCATGCTGCGGGAGCTGGCCGAACGCTACAGTGTGGTACGGACGACTTTCGAGGAAGCCGCCGATGCGCTGGGCTACGATCTCTGGCACGTCGTCCAGGAAGGCCCCGAAGAAACACTCAATGCGACCGCCTGTACCCAGCCGGCGCTGTTGACGTCGAGCGTCGCCGTATGGCGTGTCTGGCAGGAGCTCGAGGGGCCGCGACCGATTTCTATGGCTGGTCATAGTCTTGGCGAATATAGCGCCATGGTGTGTGCCGGTGCGCTGACCTTTGCCGAAGGCGTGCGTCTGGTCAAACTGCGCGGCGAGGCCATGCAGGCTGCCGTGCCGGCCGGCGAGGGTGCCATGGCTGCGGTACTGGGCCTCGACGATACGGCGGTCGAGACCGCCTGTCGCGATGCCGCCCAAGGTGAAGTCGTGGCGGCGGTCAACTACAATGCGCCCGGCCAGGTCGTGGTCGCTGGTAAGAGAACCGCTGTGGATCGGGCCATCGCGCTATGCCAGGAGGCTGGCGCCAAGCGAGCGTTACCGTTGCCGGTGTCCGTGCCGTCGCACTGCGCGTTGATGATGCCGGCTGCCGAGCGGCTTGCCGAGGCGATGGATTCGATCGAAATCAAGCTGCCGCGTTATACGGTTATCCAGAACGTCGATGCCCAGGCGCATGGCGATATCGAAACATTGAGAACCCGCTTGATCGAGCAGCTTTATCAACCGGTACGCTGGACCGATTGCATCGAATCGATGATCGATCAGGGCGCTGGGGTGTTCATCGAATGCGGCCCGGGCAAGGTGCTTACCGGACTCAACAAGCGCATCGCCCGTGGTGCCAAGGGATTGGCGGTCAACGATCCCGATACGTTGTCCGCCGCGCTCGAGTTGGCGCGCGAGACGCTCAGCCAGTCAGACTCATGACGCATTCAGGAGCCATTATGACGAGCGAACGCAGAGTTGCGTTGGTTACCGGGGCAAGCCGGGGTATCGGCCGCGCCATTGCCCATGAGCTGGGCCGCCAGGGCCGGTTGGTGATCGGTACCGCGACCAGCGAACAGGGCGCTGACAGAATCGATGCCGATTTTAAGGCCAGCGGCATCGAAGGCGCGGGCCGCGTGCTCGATGCCACTCAGCAGGCCAGTGTCGATGCGCTGCTCAAGGCGATCGGCGATGAGTTCGGCGCGCCGACCATTCTGGTCAACAATGCCGGTATCACGCGCGACAATTTATTGATGCGCATGAAGGAAGATGAGTGGGACGCGGTACTCGACACCAATCTCAAATCCGTTTATCGCGTCACCAAGGCCTGTGTGCGAGGCATGACCAAGGCGCGCTTCGGGCGCATCGTCTGCATCAGCTCCGTGGTCGCGACCATGGGCAACCTGGGCCAAACCAACTATGCTGCCGCCAAGGCCGGCATGGAAGGCTTCGCTCGCGCTCTGGCGCGTGAAGTGGCATCGCGTGGAATCACCGTTAACGCCGTGGCTCCAGGTTTCATCGCCACCGACATGACCGAAGCGCTGCCCGCAGCTCAGCATGATGCGCTGCTGACGCAGATTCCGTTGGCGCGCCTGGGCAGGCCCGAAGAGATCGCCGCCGCGGTGGGCTTTCTGACCAGCGACGGTGCCGGTTACGTTACCGGCGAGACGTTGCAGGTCAACGGCGGTATGAACATGCGTTGAGGTCGCGGCCGATGCCTTGGTTGCGTCGGCTTGGGGCCGTCTATAAACTACCCGGCAGTTTTTGGCTGGCGGATATGTACCACTAGGAGTAACGACACAATGAGCACCATCGAAGAGCGCGTGAAGAAGGTTGTGGCCGAGCGCCTGAACGTCAAGGAAGAAGATATCCAGAACTCGTCTTCCTTCACCGAAGATCTCGGCGCGGATTCCCTGGATACCGTCGAATTGGTGATGGCGCTCGAAGAGGAATTCGATACTGAAATTCCCGACGAGGAAGCCGAGAAGATCACTACCGTGCAGGAAGCGATCGACTACGTCGTTGCTCATCAGTAAGTGATGTAATGCGGCTTTGACCGCCTGCACGCATGAAAGCCGTTCTGGAGACAGAGCGGCTTTCGTTTTTGTGCGCTGCTGGCCCATAGCCGGTATCCTTCGGGTATAATGCGCGCAGCGATGGTGCGCCGAGCGAAAGGCGTGCCGATTAAGGACGTCTGGAGGGGAGCTGATGCCTCGTAAAAGGGTCGTGGTGACCGGATTGGGTCTAGTGACGCCGGTCGGGAACACCGTTAAGGAGAGCTGGGCCAATATCCTGGCAGGCAAGAGCGGCATAGCCCCGATCGAGCATTTCGACACCAGCGGCTTCAATACCCGCTTTGGTGGTTCGGTAAAGGACTTCGATATCGGTTCTTACCTGAACCCCAAGGATGCGCGCAAGATGGATCTGTTCATCCAGTACGGCATGGCCGCGGGCGGCCAGGCTATCGACGATGCCGGTCTCGAGTGCGATGAGCGCAACGCGCATCGTATCGGCGTGGCCATCGGCTCGGGTATCGGTGGCCTGCCGATGATCGAGCGTAATCACAATGCCCTGAACAAGGGCGGTGCGCGGCGTATCTCGCCATTTTTCGTGCCCGGCTCGATCATCAACATGATCGCCGGGAACTTGGCGATTCAGCATGGTTTCCGCGGCCCCAACATCGCCATTACGACGGCCTGTACCACGGGTACCCATAACATCGGCTATGGTGCGCGCACGATCGCATACGGCGATGCGGATGTGATGATCTGCGGGGGGGCCGAGATGGCGACCACGCCGTTGGGTCTGGGGGGCTTTTCCGCGGCGCGTGCGTTATCGACGCGCAACGACGATCCCACGGCGGCCAGTCGCCCTTGGGATCGCGATCGTGACGGCTTCGTGCTCTCCGATGGCGCCGGGGTGCTGGTGCTCGAGGAGTACGAGCATGCCAAGAAGCGCGGCGCTACCATTTACGCCGAACTCAAGGGCTTCGGCATGAGCGACGATGCCCACCACATGACGGCGCCGCCGGAAGATGGCCAGGGTGCGGCCATGGCCATGAGTAACGCCATCCGCGATGCCGAACTCGACCCGTCGCAGATCGATTACATCAATGCCCATGGTACCTCTACGCCGACCGGCGATCTGGCCGAAAGCCGCGCGGTCGAGCGAGTGATGGGTAGTGCGGCACCGAAGGTGGCGGTGAGCTCGACCAAGTCGATGATAGGCCACCTGCTGGGAGCCGCCGGTGCCGTCGAGGCGATCTTCAGCATCCTCGCGCTGCGTGACCAGGTGGCCCCGCCGACCATCAACCTGGACAACCCCCAGCCGGGCTGCGTTCTCGACTATGTGCCGTATACCGCCCGCGACATGGTCATCGACTATACGCTGTCCAACTCCTTCGGTTTCGGCGGTACCAATGGATCGCTGATCTTCGGTCGCGTCTGAGTCGGCATGCACGATACGGCAGTTCCCTTCGACGATCGCGGTTTCGCCTACGGGGACGGTCTTTTCGAGACCGTCCTCGTGCGCGATGGCATACCGCTATTATGGGATGCGCATTTGCAGCGCTTGGCTCGAGGGTGTGCGCGGCTTGGTTTCGCCTGCCCAGAGCGCGCCACGCTCGATGCTCTACCGGCCAGGGCCGGTGGCGGGCTCAATGTACTCAAGCTGGTGGTAACGCGTGGCAGTGGCGGGCGCGGCTATCAACCGCCGCCAATGCCGCAACCGCGCCTGCGCTGGCAGTGCATGCCTTTCGTGCCGCAGGAGGAGCGCTGGCAGCGCGGCGTGCGGGTACGCCTATGCCGGCTTCGCCTGTCGCTTCAGCCGCAACTTGCCGGCCTCAAACATCTCAATCGTCTGGAAAACGTGCTTGCCCGCAATGAGTGGCAGGATCCCGATATTGCCGAAGGCCTGCTATGCGATGGCGAGGGACGGCTGGTGGAGGCAACCGGCATGAATCTCTTCTGGCTGCGTTCAGGGCGCTGGGAAACGCCCAAACTCGACGCGTGCGGCGTGGCCGGTACCCTGCGTGCGGCATTGCTGGCCGGGCAGCCGATAGCCGAAGTGGAGCGAGGCGTCGATGTGCTCGACGAGATCGATGCCTTGTGGCTGGGTAACTCGGTTCAGGGCATTTGGCCGGTGGCTTGTCTGGAAAGCGCCGATGGCCGCATTGTTGCGCGCTGGCCCATTGCGACGACTCATCGCCCGTTTCAGAACATAGGTCAAGCACTGCTCGGTTATCCTCTTCTAGAGGCCTGAACGGCTGACCGAGCGAATCGATTAAGGATTATTATGCGTTGGGTGAAAGTCCTGCTGGTCGTAGCGATCATCGCCGCTCTATCGGCCTTCGCCGGCTTCCGCTATTGGCAGACCCGCCTCGAGGCGCCGATCGCCATCGAAGAATCGACACTTTACGAGGTTCCTCGCGGAGCCAGCTTCGACCAGGTGATGGCGAATCTCGAAGCGCAAGGCATCATCGCCCAGGCATGGCCATTTCGCCTGCTGGTGCGTGTCTTTCCCGATGAGCTGCCCGCGCTGCGTGCCGGTGAGTTCATGCTCGAGCCGGGCATGAGCGGTCGCGAAGTGATTGCCTTGCTGGGCAGCGATCAGGTTGTCAGTTATCCGCTGACGATTCCCGAGGGTTGGACCTTCGAGCAGATGCGCGAACTGCTGGCGGCGGCGCCCAAGCTGGAACATCGAACCGCCGGGATGAGCGACGCCGAGGTCATGGCGGCGCTGGGCCACCCCGAACAGCATCCCGAAGGTCGTTTTTTCCCCGATACCTACCAGTATCACAAGGGCGTCAGCGATCTGGAGCTACTACGCCAGGCCTACCGGCGCATGGAAAAGACGCTGGCAGCCGAGTGGGCCGAGCGAGATGACGACCTGCCCATCGATTCCGCCTACGAGGCATTGATCCTGGCCTCGCTGATCGAACGTGAAACCGGCATGGACGGCGAGCGAAGCAGAATTGCCGGTGTGTTCAAGCGCCGCCTGGAGCGCGGCATGCGGCTGCAGACCGACCCAACGGTCATCTATGGCCTGGGTGACGACTACGATGGCAATATCACGCGTGCCGATCTGCGTCGCCCCACGCCTTACAATACCTATGTCATTGCCGGCTTGCCGCCGACACCGATCGCCATGCCCGGGCGTGCCGCACTCGAGGCAGCGGTTCATCCGGCCGAAGGCGATGCACTATATTTCGTTGCCACGGGCGATGGCGGTCATCACTTCTCGGATACGCTGCGCGAACATAACGCAGCGGTACGACGCTACATCCTCAATCGCTGATAGCATGGCTATCGTCATGGCCGATTGGCGCGATACGGGGATCGGGAGACGCATGCACACACATGGGCGGTTCATCACCCTCGAGGGTGGCGAAGGAGTCGGCAAGAGTACGAATCTCGATCTGGTATGCCGCTTCCTCGCAGCGCGCGGTATCGACGTGGTGAGTACCCGCGAACCCGGCGGTACCCCACGCGCCGAAGCCATTCGCGGCTTGCTGCTGGATCCCTCCGTGGAGGAACCGCTGGCCGACGACGCCGAGCTACTGCTGGTTTTTGCCGCCCGCGCCCAGCATCTGGCGAGCAAGATACGCCCGGCACTGGCGCGTGGCGCTTGGGTAGTCTGCGACCGCTTCACCGATGCCACCTTCGCTTATCAGGGCGGGGGGCGAGGTATCGACCCTGAGCGCATTGCCGTGCTGGAGGAGCTGGTCCAGCAGGGATTGCAGCCGGATTTGACGCTGCTGCTCGACATGCCGGTCGACGACGCCCAGGCGCGGGTGAATGCGCGAGGCCTGGCGCGCGATCGCTTCGAGCGTGAGCGTAGTGAATTCTTTACTGCCGTGCGCGAAAGTTACCTGCAACGGGCCGATGCCGCACCGCAGCGCTTCGCGATCATCGATGCATCGCGCCCCCTGGATGCCGTGCGCGCGAGTATCGAGCAGTGCCTGTTGCACAGGTTGGCAGCATGGACATGAATCCGCTGCCTTGGCAGCGCTCGCATTGGGAGCGGCTGATACGCCTTCAGGATGAAGGGCGCCTGCCTCATGCGCTGTTGCTATCCGGCGCCCAAGGCGCGGGGACCCAGGCATTGGCCGATGCCCTGGTGGCGCGCACTCTATGCAACGCACCCGCGCAGACCGCTTGCGGCGTGTGCCATGGCTGCCAAATGCTATCCGCCGGTTATCACCCCAATCTTCTGCGGGTGTCGCCGGCGGAGAAAAGCCGCCAGATTCGCATCGACTCGATTCGCGAAGTCAATGCCTTCGTTGCCCAGACCGCGCAGCAGGGCGGTTATCGCGTAGTCATGCTGCAACCCGCCGAAGCGATGAACGTGGCTGCTTCCAATGCGTTGCTCAAGAGCCTCGAGGAGCCCGGGGAGAGCACATTATTCCTGTTGCTGGCCGATGTCCCTTCACGCATGCTGGCGACCATTCGCTCGCGCTGCCAGCATTGGGCGTTGGGTGTGCCGATGGCCGATGAGTGCCTGCCCTGGTTGCGTGATGTCTTGGATGAGGGCAACGACGCTGGGTTCTGGCTGCGCGTCGCCGGTGGGTTACCCCTGCTGGCTCGGGAACTGGCCGGTGCCGAGTCGCGTGTGCTGCGTCAGGAGCTTCAGGAACTGTTCGATTCACTGGTGCGTGGCGGCGAACCGGTGGCTGAAGCGGCGCGCCTCGAGCGTCAGGCGGTCGAGCGTATCCTGTGGTACGGTATTGCCTGGCTCGAGGACTTGATTCGTCTGGGGCTGTCGGGAGAACCGTCTCAGGTACGCAATCCCGATTTACTGCCGTTGTATCGCCAGGCGGTGAAAAACGCCCGTGTGCGCGACTGGTTTCGGCTACTCGATTATGCTCGCGAGCAGCGCCGCCTGTTGGCCGCCGGAGGCAATCCCAATCCCCAGCTGGTGCTCGAAGCCTGGCTGGTCCGCTGGTCCGCCCTGTTACGCTCCTGAGCGGAGCCGGGCTCCACTGCGAGGCAACGTTGATGAGTGGACAAAAAGCGCTGTCACTGACGATCCGCGATACCCAGACCCTGTTATCGGCCTATATGCCGACATTGGAGCGGGGCGGTATCTTCGTGCCGACTCAGGAACGCTATGCGTTGGAGCAGGAAGTCTTCGTGCTGCTGACACTGCCCGACGAGAGCGAGCGGCTTCCGGTCACTGGCCATGTGGTATGGGTGTCGCCGCCCGGCGTTTCGGGCCGGCGCGTGCCGGGAATCGGCGTTCATTTCGGTACCGATGACCAAGGGGTACGTGCCCGCATCGAGAACCATCTGGCAGGGCAACTCGATAAAGGCACGCCCACCTATACTCTGTAAGAGAAGAAGAGCGGATGGTTCTATTCTCCTGGTTTTCTCCAGGCGCATGGCGCTGTTCTTCCTTCTAGCCGCGCAGCGTCGTACTGATGTCTTAATGGATTCTTATGTTCGTCGATTCCCATTGTCACCTCGATCGCCTCGATCTTACCGCTCATGATGGCAGCCTGGGCGCGGCGCTGGATGCCGCCCGCGCTCGCGGTGTGCGACAGTTTCTGGCTATCGCCGTTACCCTGGAAGATGTCGCCGGCCTGGCCGAGATCGCTCGCGGGCATGACGATGTGGCCATTTCGGCGGGCGTGCATCCCTTGCATGCTGTCGATAGCGAACCCAGTGTCGAGGCGATCAAGGACAGCGCCGAGCGCTTCGGGGCCGTCGCTATCGGCGAGACCGGGCTGGATTATCACTATGACGGCGTTGCCCGCGACGTTCAGCATGAGCGCTTCAGGCGACATCTGATCGCCGCAACCGAACTCGAACTACCGGTCATCGTGCACACACGCGAGGCCAGGGAAGATACCCTCGCGCTGATTCGCGAGCATACCGACCCGGCGGTAGGTGGCGTACTGCACTGTTTCACCGAGGATCTCGACATGGCCCGCGAGGCCGTGCGACACGGCTTTTTCATCTCGCTGTCGGGTATCGTGACCTTTCGCAATGCGAGCGCGATTCGCGAGTTGGCACGCGCGATTCCGCTGGACCGGCTGCTGATCGAGACTGACAGCCCCTACCTGGCGCCGGTGCCGCACCGGGGCAAACCCAATGAGCCGCAATGGGTGGTCGAAGTCGCCGAGTGCATCGCCCGCGAACGCGGCATCAGCGTCGATGAGGTGGCGATGCAAACCACCGCCAACTTCTATCGCCTGTTCAGCGCCGCGGCCCCCCAGGCCAGCGACGAGATGCGCCAGGTGCTGGCAGATGCCAATCTCATTTGATCGGTACTCTTTTGTGGGTACTGCAGGGAGAGGACGACATATGTCACTGGAACCGCTGCTTTCCCAGATCGAGCCCGATGGCACGATTCCGCCGGTGGATCGCTGGAATCCGGCCCATTGCGGTGAGATGGATCTGCTGATTCGCGCCGATGGTCGCTGGGTGCATGAAGGTACGCCGATCGATCGTCCACGTCTGGTGCGGTTGTTATCCACCGTGCTGCGCCGCGAGGACAATGGCGATTACTGCCTGGTGACGCCGGTCGAAAAAGTGCGAATCCAGGTCGAGGATCAAGCGTTCCTGATCGTCGATGCCGAATGTCAAGGCGAGGGCGACAAGGCGATCTGGTGGCTGACTACCAATGTCGGCGATCGTCTGCCCTTGGGTGAATCGCATCGCCTGCGAGTGAGTGAGACGCCCCAGGGAGAGCCCGTGCCGGAAGTGACGGTGCGCTTCGGTCTCGGTGCGCGGCTCAATCGCAATGTCTATTACCGCTTGATCGAGCTCGCCGAGCCTCGTGAAGAGCGGTCGGGCACCGAACTCGGGCTGATCAGCGATGGTGTCTGGCAACCGCTGGGGCGCATCGACGCGGAGCTGGCGTGAAGCCGACCGCTGAACAGCAGGCCGTGATCGGCCATGGTGCCGGCCACGCACGGGTGGCGGCGGTAGCCGGCGCAGGCAAGACGACCACGCTGGTCGCGCGGGTTCTGCATCTGCTCGCCCGTGGCGTGCCGGCACGGCGCATTCTGGTGCTGATGTTCAACCGCGCCGCACGCGAAGACTTTACCGCCAAGCTCATCGCTCTGGCACCGCCCGGTCAAGCGCTTCCCGAAGTGCGTACCTTCCACTCGATCGGCCATCGCTTGACGCAGAGCCTGACGCGTTGGGGATGCCTGGCGCCACGTGAGCTGCTGGCCGCCGATTGGCAGCGCGAACGGTTATTGCGCCAGGCGACGATGCTGGCTCTCGGCGAGGCGGACGACACGGTCCGCGAGGCTGCTCTCGAAGCCGACCGTATCGAAGCGTTGGGGAGCTTCTGCGAGTTGGTCAAGGCCGAAATGGTCGCCCCCAGCGAATTCTACGAACGGCTCGATTTCGGTCCGGATACCGAGCATTTCGTCGATGCTTTCGAGCAGCTGGAGCAACTGCTCGAACAGCACGGGCGCATGAGTTATGCCGACCTGCTTTATCGACCGCTGCGTTGTCTGGAAGCCGACGATCGGGCTCGCGCTCGCGTGCAGGGGTTTCTCGATCACGTCATCGTCGATGAATACCAGGATATCAACCAGGCCCAGCAGCGCCTGCTCGCCATGCTGGCAGGACGGCAGGCGGCGGTCATGGTGGTTGGCGATGCCAATCAGTGCATCTATGAATGGCGTGGTGCGCGCCCCGATTACATGCTCGAGCGCTTCGCCGCGACCTTCGGCGAGTCCAGCGATTACCCGCTATCGACGACGTTTCGCCATGGCCATGCGCTGGCGCTGACCGCCAATCATGCCATACGCGCCAATCGCCGCCGTCCCGATCAACTCTGCCTGGCTGCCCCCGGAAATCCCCGTACCACGCTGGAAGTGGGTCAGGGCGGCGGGCGATTGATCGACGAGTTGAACGCCTGGCGGCAAGGTGGGCGGGGGCTGGATCAGGCCTGCATACTGGTGCGTAGCTGGGCGCTCTCGGTATCGGTGCAGTTACAGTTGCTGCGTGCCGGCATTCCGTTTCGTCTTGCCCGTGAGGATCGCTTCGTTTTTCGCTTGCCACTGGTTCAGGCGCTGGCCGGCTATCTGCGCCTGGCACGCGACCCGCGACTCCTGCACGACCCGGCGCACCTGCTGCTGTTACTGTCGCAGCCGACGCCTTTCGTCGCCCGTGAGCGGCTTGGCGCATTAGCCGCGCAATTGGCACAAAACCAGGTTTGGCCGGAGCGTCACGACCCTTTGCTGGCCAGCCTGAAGCCATTGCAGCGACGCAACCTCAAGCGACGCTGGGCACTGCTCTGTGAACTACCCCGATTGGCGCGATTGCCACCGGCGCGGCTGCTCGAACTCATCGTCGAGCGCCTGGATGCCGAGAAGGTGCTCAAGCGCGCCGCCGCCCGACGCGAGAAGGGCGAGGAGGATGTGCGCTTGCTCGATGTGCTGATCGAGCAGGCCGAGGAGTCGGCACAGGCGCCTCAGGATTTCATCGACCTGCTGCATCGGCCGGTGGAGAACCGTGACGATGGCGTGTTGATCACCACGGTACACGGCGCCAAGGGGCTAGAGTGGCCACTCGTCGCCTTGTGGGGAGTCAATGAGGAGGACTTCCCTTACTACAGCCGTGACAACCCGCTGAACGACGAACGACTCGAAGAGGAGCGGCGGCTATTCTATGTCGCGATCACGCGGGCGCGCGAGCGCCTGCTGATGCTGCATGATGGCGGTGAGCATCGGCCCAGCCGCTTTCTCGCCGAGAGCGCGTGGCAGGATGGCAATCGTGTCGCGCAGACCCTGCACGATGGCGCGGACGATGCTCTGGCCGTGATAGAGCCGGCACTCGTTGAGCGCTATCTCGGGGCGCTGGGCGTTACGCTGACGTTGCAGCAAGCGCGATTTGCGCCGGTAGCCGAGCCAGCGGCGAGCTATGGTAAGGACGAAGGCTACATGCCGGGGCAGCGGGTTCGTCACGATGTATTCGGCGATGGTGAAATTGTTGTCGTCGAGGGCGATCCCGCCAATCCGGTGATCGAGGTGCGCTTCGCGCATGCCGGCCGTCGGCGTCTGATTGCCCGGCGTGCGCCACTGGAGGCTCTGCAAGGAGATACGACGACATGAGCGCTGACCGACCACTGATCGATACCGCGACACTGAGCGACGCACTCCTGGCTGGCGAGTCCTTGTGCGTTCTGGATTGTCGCGCGCGGCTGGAGGAGCGGGGCGCCGGACGGCGTCTGTGGGAAGCCGAGCATATTCCCGGTAGCCGACATATCGATCTGGATGGCGATCTATCGGCATCGCCTGGCGAGGAGGGCCGTCATCCCTTGCCCGATCCGGCGACGTTTACTAAGGCGCTACGGCGCCTGGGGGTCTCACCGGCGATCCCGGTCGTGCTTTACGACGATCGCGGCGGCCAACTGGCGGCCGCGCGCGCCTGGTGGATGCTGCATTGTTGGGCGGGACATCCCGATGTGCGTGTGCTCGATGGCGGTTTGACGGCATGGCTGCATGAAGACGGCGAGATGACCCACGCCGTTTCCCCCATTACTCCCAGCGACTGGCGACCGGATTACGACGAGCAGGCAGTGGCCACGGTCGATCGCGTCATCTCATCGACTGCCATGAAGATCGATGCACGCGCTCCCGAGCGCTTTCGCGGCGAGGTCGAGCCCATCGATGCCGTCGCTGGTCATATACCCGGCGCGGTGTGTCGTCATAGCGCCGCCAATCTGACGGTCGATGGACGCTTCAAGCCCGCCGACGCGCTGAGTGACGAACTGCCGAGACACGACGCGTTGATCAGCTACTGCGGCTCCGGCGTTACCGCTTGCCATAATATTCTTGCTTACGCGATCGCCGGGCGCGATCTGCCGCGCTTGTATGTCGGCTCCTGGAGCCACTGGATTCGTGACCCCAGGCGGCCGATCGCCACCAGTGATGGATAAAAACCTGATTTTGGAATCAGGGCAGAGCAATCGCAGATGACTTCCGGCAGCCTAATTATCGGGGCTTGCTCAGCGGCAGGTCTTCACGAGGGCGCTGTAAACCCGTCCTTGGGCGCTACTTTTGCCATCCATGGCAAAAGACCCTCGTTTCGATCTGCCCCTGGCCCCCTTTATCCATGCTCCAACTACAATAGCCCTCTTGCTTGACAGGCAAGACTGGAGGCGACATTACATATTTGGATAGTTGGGTCCACCCCCACCTTCCGGTGCCACCCAGGTGATGTTCTGCGCCGGGTCCTTGATATCGCATGTCTTGCAATGAATGCAGTTCTGGAAATTGATCTGGAATCTAGGCTGACCCGCGTCGTCTTCGATAACCTCGTAGACGCCCACTGGGCAGTAACGGGTGGCCGGTTCGTCATATTTGGGCAGGTTGTCGCGGATGGGAATCTCCGGATCCTTCAGGCGTAGATGGCAGGGTTGGTCCTCCTCGTGATTGGTATTGGACAGGAATACCGAGGAGGGCTTGTCGAAGGAGAGCTTGCCGTCGGGCCGTGGGTAATCGATCTTCTCGCAGCGCTCGGCCAGTTCGAGTCGGGCATAGTCCGGCGTCGTGTCATGCACCGCCGGCAGCTTGCCGCCAAGCAGCTGGTCGGCGAAATTGTAGGCTCCACCGAATACGGTGCCATATTTATGAATCGCCGGACCGAAGCTGGCCGTTTCTGCTAGCTCACGATAAGCCCAGCTCTGCTCCCACTTGGCGGTGAAATTCGAAAGTTCGTCACCTTCATTACCGGAGACGATCGCCTCGAATACCGTTTCGGCGGCGAGCATGCCGGACTTCATCGCCGTGTGCAGGCCCTTGATCTTGGCGAAATTGAGCGTGCCGGCGTCGCAGCCGATCAGCAGCCCGCCGGGAAAGGTCATCTTCGGCAGGCAGTTGAGCCCGCCCTTGGTGATCGCCCGGGCCCCGTAGGCCACCCGCTTGCCGCCCTCGAGGTATTGGCTGAGCAGCGGATGATGCTTCATGCGCTGGAACTCATCGAACGGCGACAGATAGGGGTTCCGGTAGGCCAGATCGATGATCAATCCGACGACCACTTGCTGGTTTTCGGCGTGATACAGGAAGAAACCACCCTGAGTGTTCTTCTCCAGCGGCCAGCCGGAGCCATGCAGAATCAGGCCCGGCTCATGCTTGTCGGCGGGCACGTCCCACAGCTCCTTGAGACCGATGCCATAATGCTGCGGGTCCTTGCCCGCCGCCAGATCGAAGCGTTCGATCAGCCGCTTGCCGAGATGCCCACGCGAGCCTTCGGCGAACAGGGTGTACTTGGCGCGCAGCTCCATGCCCGGCATGTAGCCGCTCTTTTCGCCGCCGTCGGCGGCCACGCCCATATCGCCGGTGACGATACCGCGTACGATGCCCTCGTCGTCGATCAGTACTTCCTGTGCGGGGAAACCGGGGAATATCTCCACGCCCAAGGCTTCGGCCTGCTCGCCCAGCCAGCGGCACAGATTACCGGCACTGATTACATAGTTCCTGGAACCGTTACTCTGCACGCCGCCGCCAACGTTATGCATGGTCTTGGGCACCAGCGCATTGGGCAGCTTCTGGGCGGACGATTCACTCTTGAGCAGGTAGACCTCGTCGCGGATCGCCGGTGTGGTCAGCGGTGCGCCGCGCTCGGCCCAATCGGGGAACAATTCATCGAGTGCGCGGGGCTCGAATACCGCGCCGGAGAGGATATGCGCACCGACCTCGGAGCCTTTTTCGACCACGCAGACGCTGAGTTCGCGTTCGGCTTCGCCTGCCTGCTGCATCAGCCGGCAGGCGGCGGCCAGGCCACTGGGTCCGGCGCCGACGATGACCACGTCGAAGTCCATGGATTCACGTTCCACGTCTTGTCTCCTCCTGTTTCGTGCCAGTGTAGCGGTGTCTTGTCGTACTGGGAGCCAGCCAGTCACGGTAGCTTCGTTTGCCGACTATAATTAAAACGGTCGTTTGCTTCTAGCGCGAGTCCATGCTAGTGATGTACGACGAAACGACGATCTAAAGGCCAAACGGTTGCCAAAAACGAGTGCCGATCGCCAATGAGGCTTACGATATAAGGACGAAGCGCCTTATTGGGCCGTCGATGAAGCTATGGCACTATACATTTTTTTCAGACTCGATTGCCTATCAAACGCTTGCATCAACTTATGCTTATTGGTTCTAACTGAGTAATAACCCAGCGAGGAAATCATGAAAGTACTCGTCGCGGTCAAACGCGTCATCGATTACAACGTCA
>NZ_CAMPKE010000023.1 GCF_946887195.1 uncultured Halomonas sp. | reverse complement strand
CGATCGCGGCCCTGCGCCTTGGCCTGATAGCTCGCCTGATCGGCCCGCTGCAAGGGTGCGTCGATGGTTCGGTCGCTATCTCGCAGCGCCGTCACGCCCAAACTCAGCGACACCCGATAGGTCTTGCCGGCATGTTCGACACTCAACTCCCCGACAGCCAGACGTAGCGCCTGTGCGGTATTGCGGGCCTGTTCCAGCCCGCAACCGGGCATCAATACGGCGAACTCATCGCCACCATGGCGCGCCAGATAATCGCTCTTGCGCACCTTGAGGCCAATCGCCGTGGCGATCCGCTGGAGCATTTCATCGCCCAGCGCGTGGCCGCCCTCATCGTTGATGGGCTTGAAATGATCCAGATCGAACAGGATCAGCGCCGCACAATTGCGACTCTTCTGCCAATCGGCCAACGCTTCTTCCAGGCGGCGCTCGAAGCCGCGCCGGTTGAGTAGGCCGGTCAGCGGATCGTGTTCGGCCTCCCAGCGCTGTAGTGCCTCCATTTCGCGGCGCTGGGTAATGTCCTTCAGGGTGCCGACGAAGCCCAGCGGCTTACCGCTTTCCAGGCGCACCAAGGTAGCATGCGCCTCGACCCAGATCGTTTCCCCGCGCGCGGTGACGTATCGATACTGGCGCTGAAAATCGCGTCCGGAGGCCAGCGAATCCGCCCAGTGGTTCATGACGTCGTCACGATCCTCGGGATGGATGTGATCCGTTCGCCCCATCTGTCGGTACTGGGCCAAGGTATAGCCCGTCAGGCCGCTCATGGCCGGATTGATGTAGCGGATTTCGCCATCCAGGTCATAGACGAACATGCCGACCGGCGACGAGGCCAGCACCGCATCCAGGAAGGCCTGCCGATCGAGCAATCGGCCCTCCGCCTCGCGGCGGCTGTTCGCAACGCGATTGAAGGTTTCCGCCACTCGGGTAAGTTCGAGCGTGCGAGTCTTGAGATCGACCCGCTCACGATGGCCCTCGCCCACCGCATCGATCTGGCGCTCCAATCGGTGCAGCGGCAGCAACGCCAGCTCCAGCAACCACCATAGCAGCGGAAACATCGTCACGACGGTGATCGCACCCACCCACCAGAGATTGCGCACGAACCACTGCAAGGGCGCGAATGCCTGCTCCAGCGGCACGAAAATACCCACGACCCAGCCCGCCGACCACACCTGCTGATAGGCCTGTAATGCCATTTCACCGCTGGTCAGCGGCCCTATCGCGGTGCCTTCCCAGCCGGACAGCGCCAGATCCAGCCAAGGATTCTGGCGCGCCGATGGCGCTGGGCGCAGCAGCCAATCGCGAGCGGGATGTACCAGAACTCGCCCCGCAACGGTCATCACCGCTGCGAAGCCTTGCCTACCAATGCGAATACCGCGCAGATTGTTGAAAAAGTTACTGTGCAAGACGCTGACCACGCCACCTACCATGCCCGCGAAATCACCATTGCGATGGTGCAGCGGCACACTGATCATGACCAGCGGCGTCTCGCTGGCACGACCGAAGAAGGGTTCACTGACATGAGGACGTCCCACCTGACGCTGAAACTGGAAATAGGTCCGGTCGGTAACGTCCATACCCTGGCGTCCCTCCTGCCGGGGCCAGTCGGCCAGCACGCGCCCTTTAGCGCTGACCACGACCAAACCATCGAACAGTGCGAGCAGCGCACCGTTCTGGCGTAGCTCACTACGCAGCGTCGACGAATCAGACGGTAAAGGTTGGGCTAGCGTATCGGCCAGGCGTTGCAGCACCTCGATGCGAAGCGCCACTTCCTGCTCGATATCCGCGGCGATCATTCGTGCTTCGTAGTCCAGGTGCGCGTTGTTGACTTGGCGTATCAGTGACTGTCCCGATTGCCAGGTCCATACCAGAATCACAGCCACCACCACGACCCAGCCAACCGCCAGCCCCAATAACAGACGCTTGTGCATCGATTTGATGCCCAGCGTCAGTAAGCGGCCAATGCCTGCGAGCCTTGTGAAGAATGGCGCGATCAATACCTACCCCAACGATCGAGATTTACCCATAGCGTATCGGCCACCGGCGGCAATGGCTATCGAACGCATAGGGAAACGCGATTTTTCCGGTGCAAGTGCGACATTTACTCTCTGTGCGAAGCACAACGTCCATATCTTGATCGGGAAATCGATTGTCATGAGTGACCCAAAAAAACTAACGACCTCCGCGGGTGCGCCGGTACCCAATAACCAGAACTCGTTAACCGCTGGCCAGCGCGGCCCCTTGCTGATGCAGGATGCCTGGTTCCTCGAAAAGCTCGCTCACTTCGATCGCGAAGTCATCCCCGAGCGACGCATGCACGCCAAGGGCTCGGGCGCGTTCGGCACCTTCACCGTCACCCATGACATCACCCAATACACCAAAGCCAGGATCTTTTCGGAGATCGGTAAAAAGACCGAACTATTCGTACGTTTTTCGACGGTGGCCGGTGAGCGTGGCGCCGCCGACGCCGAGCGTGACATCCGCGGTTTCGCGATGAAATTCTATACCGAGCAAGGCAACTGGGATCTGGTCGGCAACAATACGCCGGTATTCTTCTTCCGCGATCCGCTGAAATTTCCCGATCTGAACCATGCGGTCAAGCGCGACCCACGCACCAACATGCGCAGCGCCAAGAACAACTGGGATTTCTGGACCTCACTGCCCGAAGCGCTGCACCAGGTCACCATCGTCATGAGCGATCGTGGCCTTCCCGCCAGCTACCGGCACATGCATGGCTTCGGCTCACATACGTACAGTTTTATCAGCCCCAGCAACGAGCGCTACTGGGTGAAGTTTCATTTCAAGACCCAACAGGGCATCAAGAACTTTACCGATGAAGAGGCCGCCGCGATCGTCGCCGGCGACCGTGAGAGCGCCCAGCGCGATCTGTACGAAGCGATCGAAAGCGGCGATTTTCCGCGCTGGAAGATGTTCGTGCAGATCATGCCAGAGCAGGATGCCGCCAAGGTCAGCTATCACCCATTCGATTTGACCAAGGTGTGGCCGAAAGGCGACTATCCGCTGATTCCCGTCGGGGAGTTCGAGTTGAACCGCAACCCGGCCAACTACTTCGCCGATGTCGAGCAGGCGGCTTTCGCGCCTACCAATGTCGTACCAGGCATCGGCTTCTCGCCGGATAGAATGCTGCAGGGCCGGCTCTTTTCCTATGGCGATGCGCAGCGCTACCGGCTGGGCGTGAACCATAGCCAGATTCCCGTCAATGCACCGAAATGCCCGTTCCACTCCTACCATCGCGACGGTGCCATGCGCGTCGATGGCAACCAGGGCAGTACACTGGCTTATGAGCCCAATAGCGAAGGCCAGTGGCAGGAGCAGCCCGACTTCAGCGAACCGCCGCTGTTACTCGATGGGCCCGCCGACCGCTGGGATTATCGCGAGGACGACGACGATTACTTCTCTCAGCCGCGCGCCCTGTTCCACAAGATGAGCGCCGAGCAGCGGCAGGTTCTATTCGACAACACCGCGCGGGCGATGGGCGATGCCCCTGCCTACATAAAACAGCGCCATATCGATAACTGCAGCAAATGCGATCCAGCCTATGGGAACGGTGTGCGAGACGCCTTGATCAAGCTCGGTAATTTCGAGTTGGAGCCGGCCACCAGCTGATCGCGCTCGAGCAGATAATATTTAAAAAAACATCACGAAATAGTCTCACCGACCCACGTCTCAACGGCGTGGGTTTTTCAGAGGTTTCTTGATTCTCGGCGTCGTTTTATTTCATAGATTATCGCCAAGACCACCGTAACGAGGATCAGCAACAATCCCAGGGCATTGACCGCCGGCGTCAGCCCGGTACGCACCTTGGATGCGATATATACCGTCAGCGTGGTGTCGTAGCCGACCACGAACAAGGAGGTATTGTAGTTCTCGAAGGATTGCAGAAACGCGATCACCGCCGCCGATAGAATCGCTGGCTTGAGAAATGGCAATAGCACCCGCCGAAACGCCTGCCAGGGGGTTGCGCCCAAATCGAGTGCGGCGCGCTCGAGCGTGCGATCGAAGCGTTGTAGCCGTGCCATGACCATCAACATGACATAAGCCGAGATAAACGTGGTCTGACCCAACACGGTCAGAAATATCCCACCATTGACATCGAATTGACGCCAGAAGATCAGCGTCGAGATGCCGATGATCACCCCCGGTGTCAGCAGCGGCGAAAGAATCAAGCCATAAACGAACGGCTTGGCTCGGCTTTCGACCGTAGTCAGAAACAGCGCACTGGCCACCCCGATCGGTACCGCCATGCACAACACGCCGCCTGCCACCATGACGCTATTGCCTAGGGCCATCCACATGGCATCGTCGGCCCATAATTCGCCGAACCACTGGAGCGTAGTGCCCGTCCACGGCGTAACGGTGGGGAAACGGCTAGCGTTGAAGGTGGCCGCCGCCATGATGGTCAACGGCAGGAATAAGTAGACGAAAAAAATGCCGATATAAAACCGCAGGCCCCAATCGAGCAACCGCTGCGCACTCATCGATGATCACCCTTATTTTGCGATATCGGCCAACCCGACCTTGAATAGACGCATCACCAGCGACATGAACCCGATGCACAGCACCAGCAGCATGAAGGCGTAGGCCGCGCCCTGGTTCCAATCCCCGCCCGCGAAGAACCAGTTATAGATGATCTGCGTGAACCAGCGACTGCCAGGCGAGCCGAGCAGCGCCGGCACCGCGTAGCTGCCCGCCGCCAGCATGAACGTCATGATGCAACCGGTGGCGATGCCCGGCTTGGCATGCGGAATGACGATGCGCCAATGGGTGCGCAGGCTGCCGGCACCGAGATCGCGCGCCGCGCGAATCTGATTGCCATCGAGGCTCTCGATCGCGTTGTAGAGCGGAAACACCATGAACAGAATATAGGCGTAGACCATGCCGATCAGCACGCCGGTGTCGCCGCTCATGAAGCGGACCGGCCGTTCGATCAACCCCAGCGTCAGCAATATCTCGTTCAGCGGGCCGCTGTATGCGAGCAGGATGAACCACGCAAAGGTGCGTAGGATCTCGTTGATCCAGAAGGGAATGATCAGCAGCAACAGGCACAGCGCCGCCTGGCCCGGCGAGGCTATCTTGGCCAGGTAGTAGGCCAAGGGATAGCTCACGCATAGGGTCAATGTCGTCACCAGCACGCTGGACCATAGCGTCTTGAAGAAGATCGCCAGATGAATGTCGTTATTGAATAGCGTGACGTAGTTATCCAGCGTCCAGTGATCCTTCGGCCCACCGATTTCAGCGGGCAGCAGGCTGGGCCGAAACGAGTAATCGATCATCTGCAACTGCGGCAGCGTTACCATTGCGATCAGCCACACGCCCAATACCCCGACGATGGCCATGGCGATGGCCCCGCCGAAGCGTGCCTTAAGCTGACGGAACATGCTGGTTCTCTGATTGTTGTCGACTATCGAGCGACGGAGCTTCCACCACTTCGCCGGTTTCGGCGTCCAGACGTGGCGAACCGTCATCGGCCAATACCGTGACCTTGAGCGGATCGTAGCTGAAGCATGCCCGCTCACCGGGTAACAATTCGGCAGCGTCATCCTCGCCTTGGCCGAGCAGAATGCGCAGCCGCTCGCCAGTCGCGGTAAGCCGCGCCTCGAGCATGCGCCAGGCCCCTTCGAAGCCGATCGTTTCTACCTCGACATCCAATGTCGTTTCCGCGGATGGCTCCTCGGATCGCATGCGGAGGTGTTCAGGCCGCACGAATAGCCCCGCCGCTTGCCCCACCGCCAAATCGCCGCCCGCCCGACCGGCAAGCCGGCCAAGCCCATCGATCTCGACGATCGCCAGCTCGCCCCGGCGCTCGACCACCCGCCCTGCCAAGCGATTGTTCTCGCCGACGAACGCGGCGACGAAGCCGGTTTGCGGGTGACGATACAGCGTCTCGGGATCGGCAACCTGCTGAATGCGCCCCGCCGACATGACCGCCACCCGATCGGACATGGTCAGCGCCTCGCCCTGATCGTGGGTGATGTAGATGAACGTGATCCCGGTCTTGCGCTGAATCGCCTTTAGCTCGTTGCGCATGTGCTGGCGCAATTTGAGATCCAGCGCCGACAGCGGCTCATCGAGCAGCAGCACGCGCGGCTCGACCGCCAGAGCCCGGGCAATGGCCACACGTTGTTTCTGGCCGCCCGAGAGTGCCGCTATCGACTTGTCGCCGCTGCCGGCCAGCGCCACCAGTTCGAGCAACTCATCGGCCTTTTCACGCCGCGCAGCGCGATCCACGCCGCGCACTTGCATACCGAACTCGATGTTCTGGTACACGCTCATCAGCGGAAACAGCGCAAGATTCTGAAAGATCATCGCCGTGGGACGATGGTTGACCGGCACGCGGGTCATCGGCTCACCGCCGATCATCACCTGCCCCTCGCTTGGCGAAAGAAAGCCGCTGATCATATTGAGCAGCGTGGTCTTTCCACACCCGGACGGCCCCAAAAAGCTGAAGAACTCGCCCGATTCGATGGTCAGCGACGTCGGCTCGATGGCGGTAAAATCGCCAAACCGCATAACCACGTTTTCCAGAGTGACGCTACCGTCCATCCTAACTCCCACATCCAATAGTATTGGCGAGCGCAGCCGGTTCTATGCAGAAAGATACCGATCCTGGTATTCATTGCGCAGCGCCACATACCACGGCTCCTGAATCGGCCACCACCACAGATTGGCCAGATCCTGCTTCGTGTAGGATTGCTCGAAGAATTGACGAGTCGCTTCGGGCAGCAGCTTCTCGGCACCAACCGAGGTGGAGTTGTAGCCGGTGGACTTGACGAACATGGCGCCCGCTTCGGGGGTGTAGTACCAATTGATCAGTTCGTAGACGGCATCGACATTCTGCGCATTGCGCGGAATCACGAAACCTTCCATCCACGCCATCGCACCCTCCTTGGGGGCGGCATAGGCGATATCCATGCCTTCGCTTTGCAGGCGAAACGCGGTGCTGTCCCACGTCTGGCCGATAATCGCCCCGTTGGTGCGAAACGCCGCCTGGGCTTCGTTCTCGGTGGTCCAGAACTGGGCGATCATGCCCTTGTGCTTGACCGCCTCCTCGAGAATCACCTCGAAGTTGGCGCGCATCGCCTCTTCCGTCTTGTAGGACTCCAACAACGGGCGCGGCAACTTGCCCTGGCTTTCCAGCCACAGGCCGATACCCACCAGTGCCGAGTGGCTGCGCACGGTCACACCCTGGCCGTTATCGGGATTCCACAAATCGCCATAGCTCAGGTTTTTCGGATCGACCGCCGCGTAACGGCGATCGTAGGCAATCGCCTCGGTGCCCCAATCGCTGGGCGCGAAATAGCGCTTGCCATCGACCATACCGCCCACCTTGGAGCCTTCGATGGCGCTATCCAGGCAACCATCCCAATTGATGCGCGACACATCCAATGGCTGGACCAGTTCGTAATCGAGATAGCCCGGCACCCGATCGACGGTCGGCATGATCACATCGAAGCCGCTGCCATCGGTGGCACGCAGCGAGTTCATCAGCTCATCGTTGGTGCCGTAGGGCGTGAAAGTGGCGTTGACGCCGGTCTTCTCGCGAAAGTCCGCGAGCATTTCATCGCTGAAATAGCCGGCCCAGGCATAAATGCGCAGCGTCTGCTCCTGCGCCAGCGCCTTGTTGATGTAAAAACCGGGCAGACTGGCGGCGGCACCCGCAGCGAGTGTGCCCTGCACGAAACGACGACGTGAGATCGACATGACAGCTCATCCTCTTTCTTGTGGTTATGCGACATAACCCGGCCCCACATGATGGGAGCGCAGGCATGACACGCGGATGACGATTGAATGACGGTTCAATTAGCCTAACCGGCTTCGGGCCGAAGCGCCATGGGCATATCCACGATGTAACTAACGCAGACTAACCGGAGCGAATAACAACGGCGGCGCCATAAGCGCTAGACTAGCCAGCATTCATGAGGTGGGTAAGAACAGTCATGATGGGATAAGAAAAGTGGATAGGAAACATAAATGAACGTTTCAGCCAAGACGCTCACTTTCAATGAGCACACCATGTGGGTAGAACTCGCGGACGGACGCACACTTGGCGTACCGTTGGCCTGGTTTCCACGATTGCTGCACGCCACGCCTGAACAACGCGAGGATTACCGCATTGGCTATACCGGCAATGGGCTGCACTGGGAACGCATAGACGAAGATATTTCAGTCACCGGCCTGTTGGCTGGACATGGCGACATGACACATCGCCCACGCCCTCTGGAGTTGCTAAAAGACTCGGTGTTACATTACCAGAGGCCATTCGATACCGTGGTAGAAACTGACCGCGACCGCGACGAATGAGCTCGCCATCGCGATAATGATGCGCATGTTGCCATGATGCGCACCTCAACCCAGAGAGCGCTTGAGCGAGTGCATAAGCGTTAGCGGTTTTATCGGTGACTCCTTGAAACCGTGCTTCCGGTAAAAATCGGCGGCGGCGATGTCGATGGCATGCAGCAGCATCACCGCCGCTCCGATGGTATTCGATGCGACTAGCGCCCGCTCGAAGGCGTCTTGCAGCAACGCTTCGCCCAACCCTTGCCCCTGGCGTCGCCAGTCTATCGCCAACCGGCCCAGCACCACGGCGGGTATTTCCCGTGGCATATTGCGCTGCATACTCTTGGGCGCTTCATCGCGCACGACGCAGCCAGATGCCAAGGCAAAATAGCCAATCACGACATTGGAGTCGTGCTTGCATATTACGTAGGTTGTAGATGCCTTGTTCCTACGATTCTTCAAAGCTTTGTTTTTTATAAAGTCATCCAGCGTTTCTTTGCCGCAAGAAAATTCATTTACTACATGATGTTCTTCGATAACTACCGGCGCTCTTACTCCCAAGGCTTCTTTTTGCCCATTAGCTTCATTAGGCATGGGTTCTCCTCGACAGTGGTGTCAAGCGCCTTCTCGAAGGCATCGAAGGAATCAGAGTCGAGCATAAACAGACGCCTATCCAGCAATACTTCTTCCGCCCGATGATAAGCAGCATCAATGACGAAGCTGGTTCGGTCGCCGCCAAGTTCAGCGACAGCCATATCGATCAGGTTGCGCTTTCTACTCTCAACGCGCATGTTGAGAGGCATCATTTTTTCACGCGCCTCGGTGTGGCTCATGATTTATCGCCTATTGGGTAAATACCTTAGGATGCTAGCGCAACCGTAACGCCATTGTCTATACATAACGCTCCCATCTACACAGTCTTCACGCCGCGTGCGACTGAATTCATCACCGTCCTGGATATCGAGCGTATAGCAACATAGCAACGAGGTGATTCTGTTGCTTTGTGGAGGCGACAAGCGAACCCAGCAGCAAGACATTGAGACGGCACGGCGTCTTGCAGACGAGTGGAGGGTATCATGAGCGAGCACATTTACGACTACGATCCGGCCACCGCGCTCGAAAGCGAAGAGGCTATCGCCGCTTTCCTCACCGATGCGCTGGAGACCGGCGATGCCGCTTATATCGGCAAAGCCATGGGCGTTGTTGCCCGCGCCAAGGGCATGACCGAACTTTCCCGCGAGACAGGCTTATCCCGTGAACAGCTCTATCGCTCTTTCAGCGAACAGGGCAATCCGACCCTGAAAACCATGCTCGCCGTTATGCGCGCCCTAGGCGTGGACATGACGGCACGACCTCATGAGCCAGCCGCATAGCGAAGGTAGCGCCCCACCCTCTCTTACCTATCTCTGGAATGGCGGGATAAGCGCGGGCGGGTTTCTCTTACCGCCGTTCATCCAACTCCCGAACATCGTGCTCTTTCAGGTATTGGCGTAAGGCGTTGTTCATACGTGTTTGCCAGCCGGGCCCACTTTCCTTGAAGGCCGCGAGAACGTCCTGATCGTAGCGCACCTTGACAGGTACCTTGGGTCGTTCGAGCGGCGGACGGCCACGACCGCGCCGAATGAGTTCACCATTGCGATAATGGTGCGCATCGTTGACCCACTCATCGGTAATCTCGGGAGCATCGTCAGGATCGGCCCAAGTGCTTTTCGAGTCGTGCGATTTCACGTTCATTGGCTTTCCTCATCGATATAATGCGACGTACCGAACCACGTGGAGTCCAGACGATCAGCACGATGCGTCCATCAAGCCTACCAGCGGTAATAATGCGCTCTTCGCCGTAATCGTGCCGACTGTCGATCCGGTCAAGAGTATCGCCAGCGAATACGTCGGCGGCACGGGAGAAGTCAATGCCTGGTTCATTCAATGTGTTCGCCGCTTTTTGGGCATCGTATTCGAGTTGCATTGCACCTTCCCTTGCCATCTATTTATCGCACCCCCAATAAAAGGAAGGATCAAGGACTCTTGAGCCACAAAATTACACCGTGGGAGTAGGCTTGCCCGGGTGTAGTTTATAGACTACAACAAGTGTATGCTCGATATAAAACATCGAGGCGGCCCAACGCCTTGCGGTCGAGTGGAGGGTACTATGAGTGAGCACATTTACGACTACGATCCGGCCGCCGCGCTCGAAAGCGAAGAGGCTATCGCCGTTTTCCTCGCCGATGCGCTGGAGACCGGCGATGCCGCTTATATCGGCAAAGCCATGGGCGTTGTTGCCCGCGCCAAGGGCATGACCGAACTTTCCCGCGAGACAGGCTTATCCCGTGAACAGCTCTATCGCTCTTTCAGCGAACAGGGCAATCCGACCCTGAAAACCATGCTCGCCGTCATGCGCGCCCTAGGCGTGGACATGACGGCACGACCTCATGAGTCAGCCGCATAAGTAAAAGCAGGCCCATGGGCAACGCCATTTACGCCGCGCGCGGTCGAATATTGTCGTAATGCCCGGAGCGTCGAGCCTCGGTCAGATCGTAGGCGATTTGCAGCCTGAGCCAATAACCTTCACTGGTACCGAAATAGCGAGACAGGCGTAAATCAGTATCGGCGGTAATGGCACGGGTGCCACGAGTGATCTCGCCGATGCGCGTGGCTGGTACGCCAATCGCGGTGGCCAGGGCGTTTTTGGTCAGCCCCATCGCCTCAATGAAGTCTTCCAACAGGATGTCGCCGGGATGGACATTGGGTAGTAAATCGGCGTTTTGGGCTTGACGGCTCATGGTGCCTCCTCAATGGTAGTCGATGATTTCCACATCAAACGCACCGCCCGCTTCAAAGCGAAAACAGATGCGCCATTGATCGTTGATTCGGATGCTGTATTGGCCAGCGCGGCTCCCTTTCAAAGCCTCCAGCCGGTTGCCCGGCGGGATACGTAAATCGTCAATAACCGCAGCGGCATCGAGTTGGCGTAATTTTTTCAAGGCATTTCGCTGCATATCTCGAGGAAGCTTGCGCGCCACTTGGCCACTAGCGATCGTTTCGGTGTATCTATTCTTGAAGCTCTTGATCATCGAAAAATCGCTTGTCGGCTGATACACCCAAATATAACGCCCTGCAGCATATAACGCAAGGCGTCTTATAAAGAGTTGTGGGCGCTTTCCACCCGCCCACTAAAAAGCCGGCCCAAAGGGCCGGCTTCATTGTCATGCGGGTCGTGCTTGGGTATCGAACAGACTTAGAAGCTGTAGACAGCACCCACAGCGATACCGTCGCCTACATCTTCATCGTTATCGTACCAAGCTGCCTCAACGAAGGTGTACATCGCCGAAGAGATGTTGTAGCTAGCGCCGAGAATGATCTCGTTGCGAGAATCGTCATTATCGCCAATTTCAGCATCATCACCGATAGTATCGACAAGATCACTACCACCCACATCTACGTACTGATAAGCAGCGTAGATGTCACCCATGCCGTAGCCATAGCGCGCACCGAGAGCATAACGATTTTCATCCGACTGAAGATCGGTGTTGCCTGACTCGTAACGCTCGTACTTCAGCGCGAGGCGCAGTGATTCCATAGTGTACTGGAACGTCACACCGTACTGGTCACCAGCTTCAAAGTCTTCGCCTGCCAGAGTATCGGTGCCCTCGTCGAACTCTCCATTACCGTTAGTATCAACGTAATATTGATTGCCAGTAATTTCGCCATCATAGTTGTCGAGGTTGTCGTAGACAGCTGCAACGGAGAAGGCGCCGACGGTATACTTGACACCACCAAAGAACGAAGCGTTGCCGGAGCTATCAACGTTTTCAGCTTCAGCTTCGCCTTTGTATTGAGTACCCACAGCAAACTGTAGGCCTCCGAATGAAGGCGACATGTACTGAATTTTGTCACCTTCGCGATCATTACCTGTTTGAGTATTTACCCCATCGTCACCGCCGGCAAGGCCGTTTGAGTCAGTGACATCGAAGTATTCATTGTTTGAGATCGGGTCTTGAACCCAGTCGTCAATCAAAGCATCCCAAGAACCGACACGAGCGTCACCGAAGTTGCCCTTGAGGCCGAAATAGGCTTGGTCACCGGTATTAATACCGCCACCACCACCTGTAAAGTCGTTTTCTTCACCTTTGATTTCGTCAGCATCGGCTTCAAGTTCATACTTGAAGTAACCAGTCAGACCAGAATTGATCTCGTGCTGGCCCGCGAAACCGATGGTTGAACCGTTATCAAAGATGTCATCTTCAGAATCTACAGAGCCATCGTCCTGAGCAGTCTCGATGCTGCGGTAGGCCAGCTGAAGGTTGCCGTAGATGTCGAACTGAGTGCCGTCCTGGTTGTAGACAGTCGCGGCCTGGGCAGCGAAGGAGGAGGCGCCCAGGGCACCGGCAATAGCAGTCGCTAGGAGCGTCTTTTTCATCACGATAGTTCCTTGTTAGCTTACTGTTCGATCGTTATCTGCATATACAACCGGCTTGCCAGGCACACTCTTTTGAATTCGAGCTTAGCCATAGCGAAGCCTTGTTATTATCCAATGCTCGCAGAGGAACCATATACCGGGTTTTTCAGGAACGCAACAAGAAAAAAACACTGTTTTCAATCTTGCTACGAAAGTCTAAAACCCGACGTTATGCCTTCTCTCGCGAAACGGGCGACCCCTGCGTGTTGCTACCGCTGATGAGGCCAACGCTCGCAACCTAATTCTTTCGTATGACGAAAGAATGACAGAGCGCGAACGCTGTTCATAATGCGCAGTGGACTAGCAGGTTTCAAGTCCGCTCGCGTTGATGAAAAGAGGCAGTGGCCAACGCCCCGCCAACGCAGAGAAATCACGGTGCAAATGCCTGCACGAATGAATAGCTTCGTTGCGCAGTACGCAAAGGCTCGCCTAACCCATGTTATGTCTCGCCTTCTGCGTTCCGTGCGCCTTGCTCTTCATGACGTTCGGCGATTTGCTCAGCAATTCCTGAGCGGCGGTATTCTAGCTTGCGTCAGCTATTGCCGCCCATGCTTGGCCAGCAGTTCGCTCAGTTTGTGATCCAGGCCGGAGGGCTTTTTGGTCTCGGATTTTTTGGTGGATGCCTGCGCTTGTTGCTGGGCCTGCAGCGATTCCAGCTTCTTGTGGGCGTGACGCGCTTCGCCTTCGCTGACCAACCCCGCCGGCTGCCCATCGAGATCGACCCGCTCGGCGCCGACCCGCACGGCCTTGAGATAGCGTGGCAGGTGCACGTAGCAGGCCAGTGCACGGCGCACCAGCTTGTCGGGCCATGGCTCGCGCGCGACCAGATCCTCGTGAACGCCTACCTTGAGCGGGCGGGTGTGGCCCTTGAAGAAGGTATCGGTATAACGCCGATACCACTCGTCGAGCAGTGCCTGGGGGGATGGCGCCTCGCCGATTTCCAGGCGGCTCTGGGGTGATTCGGCGCGGGTGTCATTGGCGTCTGGAGAAGCAGCGGCAGGGGTGATGGCGTCGATCGCCGGTACTGCGGGCGCCAAGCGCCGCGGCAACGTTCGTGGTAGTGGATAGCCACGTTCGGCGGCACTGCGGGGTGCGGGATGCTCGTTTGATGGGGCGTTATGACGCGAAAGTTCATCGCGGAGCCCAGCGTTCTCAGCTTTTAATGCATCGAGCTGCTGGCGTAGATTGGCGATTTCGTCCAGCCCCTGCTGGGCGCTGCGTTCCAGGGTATCAAAAAGCGCTGCGGCGCGTTGCGTCAACAAGGGCGACCTCCATGAACTCGGCTCGCGTTGCCTTCCATTTCACACGACGTCAATGGCGCGTTATCACGCTAGTCTGTGCCAGCTTTAAGAAGATGACAAATGTCGGCCAGCGGCGACAGGACCGATTGCGCTAGCGCCTGGACGCCTAGCTAGAGGACTACGATGAGATTGATCATCCGAGTTGCGCGACTCGGGGTTCAATGCACCGGCACCTGATAGGCAACCCCGAACCGCCTCGCCATGCTCGCAAGGCGCTTGTCCAGCGTCCATAGCCGCGCATCGGGCGTGATGAGTGTCGAGGCAAGCAAAAGCATGTCGACCAAGCCGCACCCAAGACCGTACAGCTTTTCACGCTCAATGAAATCCGTCGTCTCCCGCAAGCCGGCCTGATTACAGGATCGCAAAAGGCCAACGCTATGGAGCGTTTTAGCGCGCGGCTCGGGAGGTGTCCCGCAGGACAGCTCAGCCAAAACCATGGGATGATTCAGTGCAAGGTCCGCCTCGATCAACTCGACCAAGGCATCGTTCCGGTTCCTGAAATGATCCACCCATACCGACGTGTCGATGAGCACACTCATTGCGCCGTGGTTTCCCCGCGACGGCGCGGTATATTCTGCATCTCAGGAGCGGCGCCACCCAAGGCAGCGAGGCGACGGGCCGCCTGCACTCGCACATAAGTCTTCACGGCCTCACGGAAGAGGTCCGATGGTTTGTCCATGCCCGGCTCGGCAAACTCCAACGCCTGTTCGTACAGCGCATCATCAATGGTGACTGTCGTTCGCATGGTCAAGCTCCTGCATCACTTATGATGTCATAATGCATCGAATTCTGCATCAAAGCAAGGTACAAGCTCAGCGCCGCTGGTAAGCGACGAAGGCATAAGTGGGCCGTTCGCCACCGTTTTATCACGCTAGTCTGTGCCAGCTTTAATGAGATGATAAATGTCGGCCAGCGGCGACAGGTGAAGCCAGATTCAGTGTCGCCGACTTACTCAGAGCGCTTGAGGCCAGCGCTGCGACGTATGTAGCACTCGTAGAATCATGACACTTTCTCGTTCAACCCGGTAAATGCTAATAAAGGGTGTACGGTTGATAATGAGTTCCCGAGTCCCTACCAGCCGACCAATTCGTCCCATGTGTGGGTATTCACCAAGCCGTGCAATTTGATGATGAATCTCTTCATAGATAGTGAGTGCGGCGATTGGATTATCGATCTCGATATATTCCGCTATGGCTACAACATCAGTCTCAGCCGTCTCGGTCCACTCAATCCGCACGCTTGGATGCCTCGGCAACCCGCGCTTCGATGCGCGCTCTCATTCTGCCCATAACCTCTGCATGAGGAATGCGCTTTGCCGCTGGATCATCAGCCTCGCGTATGCCCTGCTCGACTTCCTTGCGAAACCAAGCATCGTATTCACGAGCTTCGCGCTGCCTTTGAACAAACTCACGCATGAAATCGCGCACCAACTGAGATGCTGGCCGATCGGTCGCCTGCGCCTCGGCCATAAAAGCATCACGCAGCTCAGGTTCCAGTTTCATTGTAAAAACGGATTCTTTGGCCATACTTGCTCTCCCAGGCGGGCTTGTACTGACTAGGTATATACCCTGTAATACCCAAGATCAAACTATCAGCACAATAATCAGCGCCGCCGATAAGCGACGAAGGCATAGGTGGGTCGCTCGCCACCACTCTCTTCACCGGCGACTCGCTGCACTTCCTGCCACTGCCCGCCGGGTATTTCGGGAAAATACGCATCGCCATCGATATCGACATCGACTTCGGTCAAATACAGCCGCGTGGCGCTGGGCATGGCCTGGGTGAATATCTCGCCGCCACCGATGACGGCGATCTCTTCCGCGCCATCGATCGTCGCCTGGTGGTCGGCCAACTCGAGCGCGCTGGCCAAGTCGTGGCAGACCCGCACGCCATCGTGCACGAACGAGGCGTCACGGGTGACGACGATATTCAATCGACCCGGCAGTGGCCGGCCGATGGATTCGAACGTCTTGCGCCCCATCACCAGTGGCTTGCCCAGCGTAATGCGCTTGAAGAACTTTAAATCTTCCGGCAAGTACCAGGGCAACTGGTTGCCGACGCCGATCACGCGATTGCGCGACAGCGCAGCAATCATGGCTACCGGCACCCGCGTATCGATGCGTTCCTGAGGACTCACACTCATACCGCCACCTCGGCCTTGATGTGCGGATGGGGGTCATAGGCGTCGATGGCGATATCCTCGAAATCGAAGGCGAACAGATCCTTGACGTCAGGGTTGAGTAGCAGACGCGGCGGAGAGCGCGGCACACGCGACAATTGTAACTCTGCCTGCTCGAGATGATTGAGATACAGGTGAGCATCGCCGAGCGTGTGGATGAACTCGCCAGGTGCCAAATCGCAGACCTGCGCGATCATCCGGGTCAGCAGTGCGTAACTGGCAATATTGAACGGTACGCCGAGGAAGATATCGGCACTGCGCTGATAGAGCTGGCACGATAGCCGCCCTTCGGCGACATAGAATTGGAATAGCGCATGGCATGGCGGCAGTGCCATTTCATCGACCAATGCCGGGTTCCACGCCGAGACGATCAACCGGCGTGAGTCCGGGTTGCGCTTGATCTGCTCGACGACCCCGGCAATCTGATCGACATGCCCGCCGTTTGGATGTGGCCAGCTTCGCCATTGGTAGCCATAGACGGGACCCAGATCGCCATTCTCATCGGCCCACTCGTCCCAGATGCGTACGTTGTGTTCCCTGAGGTAGGCGATATTGGTATCGCCACGCAGAAACCACAGCAACTCATGGATGATCGAACGCAGGTGCAGTTTCTTGGTGGTCACCAGCGGAAAGCCGCGCGCCAGATCGAAGCGCATCTGATGGCCGAAAATGCTTTTGGTACCCACGCCGGTGCGGTCGGTTTTTTCGACGCCGGACTCGAGCACCTGACGCATCAGATCCAGGTAGGGTTGTTCGAGAGCGGCGTGCTCGACAATAGATTGCATGGTCTCGCCTGCTAGAGATTCGGGAAAGTGGCTTGGCTTCATTCAGCTCGCATTGGCGGTTACGGTGCCGCGGGCATCATCCACCGGCTGGCGGCGCGACCAGGCGATCAGCACGAGCCCGGCCACGATCATCGGCAGCGACAACAGCATGCCCATGGTCAACCAGCCGAAGGCGATGAAGCCCAATTGCGGATCGGGCAGGCGCACGAACTCGACCGCGAAACGAAACACGCCATAGAGCACCAGAAACAGGCCGGAAATCATACCGCGCCGACGCGGCACACGCGACACCCACCAGAGGATCGTGAACAGCACCACGCCCTCCAGCGCGAACTCGTAAAGCGCCGATGGGTGGCGTGGTTCCGGCCCCATGCCGGGGAATGGCATCGCCCAGGGCACAGCGGCAATCCGGCCTGGCAACTCGGTATTGATGAAGTTGCCGATACGCCCCGCCCCTAGACCGATGGGTACCAGCGGTGCGATGAAATCCGTCAATTGGAAGAACGTCAGGCCGTGCTTGCGAGCGAACAGCAGCGCCGCGATCAGCACCCCGATCAGCCCACCGTGGAAGCTCATGCCGCCGTCCCAGATCTGGAACAGCCACAGCGGATTGTCGAGCAGCCGATCCAGCCCATAGAACAGCGCATAACCGATTCGGCCACCCAGCACTACGCCCAAGGCGCCATAAAAGAGCATATCGCCGATATCTTCACGGCTCAGGCCAACCCGATCGGCACGCTTGCGCCCCAGCCACCAGGCGCCGATAAAACCGACGATATACATCAATCCGTACCAGTGAATCTTCAATGGCCCGAGTGCGATGGCCACCGGATCGATTTGCGGGTAGTCGAGCATGGCGTGTCCTAACGAGAGAATGGATAAATAGCCGGCGAATCAGGATGCCGATTCGATACGAGCCTTGGGCAGCCAGCGCTGAATCATGTCGACCAGTGCCTGCGGACGATAAGGCTTGGCCAGGTAATCGTCCATGTCGGCGGCAAAAAAGCCTTCACGGTCGGCCTCGCTGGCGTTGGCGGTCAATGCTATCAGAACGCTTCGCCGGGTACGCTGCGTCGATGCTTCGCGCTTGCGCCAGCGGCGGCTGGTTTCGATGCCATCCGGCGTCGGCATGAAGATATCCATGAAGACCAGATCGTAAAAGTAGCGATCGGCCAGTTCGAGCGCCTCCTCCCCGCCGCGTGCGGTATCCACCTGCAGCCCCCGGCGCGTCAGAACGCTATGTGCCAGCGCGGCGTTCACCGGGCCGTCATCGACGATCAGCACCCGTGCGGGGCGATCGGCAGAGGAATCGCATGGCATACCGGCATCGCGCGTGTCGCTGATGCTATCGAGCAAATCCATCAGCCCCAGGAATCGCTCGCGCAGCGCCGGGTCATGCGCCGCTCCAGCGTCATCCAGCCACTGGCCGAACGCGGGCAACACCGCATCGAGTTCGCGACGCAACGAAGTGAGGTAGCGTGTCTTGAGCTGCGAGTCCTGGCGAGCGTGCTCACACGCCAGCGACACTTGCTGAATGTGCCGCTGGGTTGCCGACTCATCGAACAGTACCGCCAAGCCATGCCCGAGACCGTCTTCACTCCACGCCAGGCGCAATAGCCGCCAGTGGCCTTCGCTGTCGCGGACGCGCACGAGCGACGCGTCGGCCACGGGCTCATCATGAATCAGGACGTCATCCAGACGCAGGCCTTGCAGTTTGCCTTGCGAGCGCCCAACCAATCGCTCCAGGGCGCCATTGGAGGCAACCAGGCCACCTTCGTAGGTAAGCAGCGCCGGGCAATCGAGCCCGTCGAGCAAGGCATTCAATCGAGGCTGAACGGCGACCCGGCTCAATGCCGACTCCAGCGCATCGAGTTCGTTATCGAGGCGGCTAAAAAGGGGGGCGCTACCCACCTCGCCCGCATCGATGGATGGATTGTCGCTCAGCCACCAAGGCAGCAACTCGGTGATACGCTGGTTGAGCGATCCGATGCGATCGAGCGGCTTTTCGATGTTTCTCTGCCAGCGCTGCATGCGTCGGCGCAGCAGCATCAGCATGATGGCGAGTATGGCTAGGCTCCCCGCGAGCCAGGCCAGTACGATCCATCTCAGCGTCAGGGTCGTGCCAGCATGCTGCATCGTCCAGAACCAGACCAGCGCTCCCGCCACCAGGCAGGCCAGCGCAAAGCAGCCCTCGATCACCAGCAGTGGCCATAGCGTTTTGCGAACCAGCCTGGGCCATAAGCCATCGTGGCGTTTCTTTTTTCCCGATGCGTCTTGCATCACGATCCCTGCCGTCGACAATGGCATGAGTTTACGCTGACCGCCCTCGCACTGTCATGCCGGCAACGGCGCCGGAACAGCCATCATCGTCAAGGGAATCCACATGTGCCTAATCGTTTTCGACTGGCGTCCCGGCAGCGCCATACCGCTGCGGCTCGCCGCCAATCGCGATGAGTTCCACGATCGCCCCAGCGCCGCGCTCGCCGTGTGGGATGATGCGCCCAGGATTGTCGGCGGGCGCGACCTGCGGGCCGGTGGCACCTGGCTGGCGGCACACGAGCGGGGCCGCCTGGCCGCCGTGACCAACGTGCGCGACCCTGAATTCACCGCACCTGTCGATGGACCCAGCCGCGGCGCGCTGGTTCGCGATGCGTTGGCTTGCGAATCGTTACCGGAGTGGCTGAATGCGCTGGCCGAAGGCGGTGCCGAACGGTATGCCGGTTTCAATCTGCTGGTCGGAAATGGCCATAAGCTCTGGCATTTGCACCATGGCCGCGATGCGACCCGGTTGCAGGAAGTCGCCGCCGGATTGCATGGCCTTTCCAACGCCAGCCTGGATACGCCCTGGCCCAAACTGGAACGCAGCCGTGCGCGGCTTGGCGAGGCAATCGACGGCGCCGAAGCGAGCTTCGCCGATGCCGCCTGGGAACTGCTCGCCGACGAGCATCGACCGGACGATGCCGCCTTGCCGGATACCGGCGTGGAGTTGGCGCTGGAGCGGCTTCTTTCGGCGCCGTTCATCGCCGGCGACGATTACGGCACCCGTGCCAGCACCTGGGTAGAGTGGCGCGCGAGTGGCGAGATCGCCATTGGCGAGCGGCGTTTCGGCCCGGGCGGGCGAAAGCTGGGTGAGACCCAATGCAGGCTTGAAATTATCGAAACCGCAGGCCGCCAAGGGGAACCATGAATCGCACCCACGGCCATCAGTCCCGAGGCGGCAACAGGTGAGTCAACTGCCATTCGCCGAAACGGGCCGCAAGATGCGCACGAACCGCCGCTGGCGTGGGCAACTGGAGGATATCATCGACCAGCGTGCGCGCCGCACTCAGTGGCACGCGGCGAATCGCGGCACGTACGCGCGGCAGGCTCGGCGCGTTCATCGACAGCGCATCGAAGCCCATTCCCATCAGCAGCAATGCCCCGCCGGGGTCGCCGGCCAATTCACCGCACACCGAGGTCGGCATCTCGAGCCGCGCCACTTCATCGGCCAGCCGCGCCAGCGCCGCCAGTACCGCCGGATGGCAAGCATTGTACAAATCCGCCACGCGCGGATTGTTACGATCGACCGCCAGCAGGTACTGGGTCAGGTCGTTGCTACCCACCGAGAAGAAATCGACCCGCGCCGCCAGAGCGTCAAGCTGATACAGCGTCGCCGGCACTTCGATCATCACGCCAACCAATGGGCGTTCGAGCGCGATGCCCTCCTCGGCCAGTTCGACCAGTGCGCGATCGAGCAGGCGCAGCGCCGCATCGACCTCATCGACATTGGTGATCATCGGCAGCAGTATGCGCAGGTTGCCCAGGCCATTGGATGCACGCAGCATGGCGCGCAACTGCACCATCAACACCTCGGGATGATCCAGCGTCACGCGAATGCCGCGCCAGCCAAGAAACGGATTGGCCTCGTGGATGGGGAAATACGGCAGATCCTTGTCGCCACCGATATCCAGAGTGCGCATGACCACCGGTAGCGGGGCGAAGCTTTCGAGTTGATCGCGATACAGGCGCGCCTGCTCCTGCTCGCCGGGGAAGCGCTCGGCGATCATGAACGGGACTTCGGTTCGATATAGCCCCACGCCGCTGATGCGCGGCTTGAGAAGCGCCACGGCATCCACCGCCAGGCCGGTGTTGACCATCAATGGCATGGCATGGCCATCCGGCGTTTCGCTGGGCAGGTGCTGCTCGTGCTCGAGCACCTCGGCCAGCGCCTGCTCCTCGGCGATCATGCTCCGATAGCGTTCGATCAGATCGTCTTCGGGGCGCACGAACAGCCGCCCGCGGTGGCCATCGAGAATCACCGGCGCGCCGTTCAAGCGCGGCAGTGGAAGATCGATCATGCCCAATACGGTGGGTATGCCCATCGCCCGGGCGAGAATCGCCACATGCGATGTGCTGGAGCCGCTGATCGACACCAGACCGGCCAGCCTGTCACGCGGCACCTCACCGAGCATGGTCACGCTGATCTCGTCGCCGACCAGAATGCAGCGCTCGGGGAAGTTATCGGGGCCGCGCGGATCTTCTTCTTGCAGGTGCGTCAGCACCCGCCGGCCCAGGTCGCGAATGTCCGCCGCCCGTTCACGCAGGTAATCGTCGTCGACCCGTTCGAGATACTGCACGTGGCGACGCACCACGTCGGCCAGCGCACCCGGCGCCCACTGCCCTTCGCGAATGCGTTTCTCGACCTCCTGACCGAGCGCGGCATCGGCCAGCATCTGCTCGTAAACATCGAACAGCGCCAGTTCCTGACTGGAGATACGGCTGGCCAGGCGCGCACCGGCTTTGCGAATTTCATGGCGCACCCGGTCGATGGCTTCGCTCAGCCGGCGAACCTCGTAATCCATGTCGGTGGGAATCAGGTCCGGCACGTTATCCAGATCGGCCAACGGTGCGATCACCACCGCCTCGCCAATGACCATGCCCGGCGAGGCGGCGACGCCACTGAAGGTCGCCCTGCCGTCGGCGCGAGTCAGGCGATTGACGCTACCGGTGGCGAGCGCATGCGCGAGTACGCCGGCCAGTTGCGCGGCCATGGTCACCAGGAAGGCTTCATCGCCCTCGTCGTAACGCCGCTTGTCCTGCTGCTGGACGACCAGCACGCCGAGCATACGGCGCTGGTGAATGATCGGCACGCCGAGAAAGCTGGAAAAGCGCTCCTCACCGGTCTCCTCGAAGTAGCGGAACAGCGGGTGCGCCGGCGCATCCTCGAGATTGAGCGGCTCCTCGCGCTGCCCCACCAGGCCTACCAGGCCTTCGCCGAGGCGCAGGGTGACATGACCCACGGCCTGGGTGTGCAGGCCGATGGTGTCCATCAGTACCAGCCGATCACGGGCGGCGTCGAACAGGTAGACGGAGCAGACATCGGTGTGCATCGCTTTGCGAATGCGCCGCACCATGGTGGCCAGCGCGGCGTCGAGACTGCGCGCTTTGTTGACCTCCTGGACGATGCGACGTAGGACATCGAGCATGGGCGTTCTTCTTGTAGTCGAATAAGTAAAAATCGGCTGTCTTCAGCCGTCGCCCTGAGCCAGGCGCTGCACGCGCGGCGCCAATTCACGCAGAGCGCGTCGATAGACCTCGCGCTTGAAGGTCACTACCTGACCCAGCGGGTACCAGTAGCTGACCCAGCGCCAGCCGTCGAACTCCGGCTTGGGCGTGGTATCCATACAGACCCGGCTGTCCTGGCAGCGAATCCGCAGTAGAAACCACTTCTGTTTCTGGCCGATGCATACCGGCCGCGATTGCGTTCGTATCATGCGTCGTGGTAGACGGTAGCGCAGCCATCCACGGGTGCAGGCCAGCACGTCGACATCCTCGGGAGTCAAACCGATCTCCTCCTCCAACTCCCGATAAAGTGCCTGTTGCGGCGTCTCGTCCGACTTGATGCCTCCCTGGGGAAATTGCCACGCATTCTGCCCTACCCGACGCGCCCACAGCAGCTGGCCCTCGTGGTTGGCAATGATGATGCCAACATTGGGGCGGAAGCCGTCAGCGTCGATCACGGGCTTCACCTTAATTAAACGAATATTAAAGCCATTCTTCCACAAAGCCGGAAAGCGCATCAATACGGCATTGCGACAAGGCAAGGACGAGGTGCCATGCATTGGACCGCAGCCGTGTATGCATTAGCGAGCGGCTCTGCAATAATTGCCTATTTTTCGCCGCCGCTTATTGCTTATACACATGGAGAACGCGTCTTGAGTCTGGCCATCTTCGATCTCGACAATACGCTGATATCCATCGACAGCGACCATGCCTGGGGCCAGTTTCTGGTCGAACAGGGCGTGGTCGATCCGGTCGGCTATCACGAGGCCAACGAAAAATTCCTCGAGGACTACCAGGCCGGCACCCTGGATATTCATGCCTATCTGGCGCTGGCGCTGGCGCCGTTGGCAGCCAACAGCGCCGAGCAATTGGCGATCTGGCACCGCCAATTCATGGCCAGCATGATCGAGCCGCATATTTTGCCCAAAGGGGAAGCGTTGCTGGCCGAGCATCGCGCGCGCGGCGATACCCTGCTGATCATCACCGCCACCAACCGCTTCGTGACCGGTCCGATCGCCGCGCGCCTGGGTGTCGATGAGTTGATCGCCGTCGACCCCGAGATGATCGAGGATCGCTATACCGGGCGCATTACCGGCACGCCGAGCTTTCGCGAGGGCAAGATCGCGCGGCTGCATGAATGGCTGGCCGAAAAGCAGCTCGACCTCGATGGGGCGTGGTTCTACAGCGATTCGCTCAACGATTTGCCATTGCTGGAAGAGGTAGACAACCCGGTCGCGGTAGACCCCGACGACACGCTCAGGCAGGCGGCCGAAACACGCGGCTGGCCGATCATCAGCTTACGTTGAACCGGGATGTCCTGATGCGCTCGAAACTCTCCCTGTCGCCCGCCGTGCTCGCTCTGCTGCTGGGCGTGGCTCTGCTTATCTGGCTACTGTTCGGCGATATGCAAGGCTTTCGCGATCAGCCCCCCGAGGCTAGTGCCCCCCCTGAGGAAACGCTGCCGAGTGTCGAAATTCGCCTATCGGAAGCGCAGCAATATACACCCCATCTCGTGCTTCAGGGGCAACTGGAGCCGCGTCGCTCGGTCGTGCTGCGCGCACGCCATGCCGGCAGTGTCGTCGCGTTACCGCAGCCGCTCGGCGCACGAGTCGAGGCCGGCGATCTGCTCCTCGAAATCGACGCCGAGGATCTCCCGGCGCAACTCGCCCGTGCCGAGGCCGAACTCGCATTGCGCCAGGCCGAGCTCGACGGCGCCCGGCGGCTACGCGGGCGCAATCTGGTATCGGATAACGAAATATTGCGCCTGGAAAGCGAGCTGGCCGCCACCCGCGCCGAACTCGCCAACCTGCGCGAAACGCTGGCCGATACCCGCCTCGAGGCCCCCTTCGATGGCATGCTCGACCAGCTCGATGTCGAACTCGGCGAATTCGTGCAGGTCGGCGATGAGATCGGCCAGTTGGTCGAGATCGACCGGCTCACCGCTTCCGCCTGGGTGCCCCAGCGCCGTGCCCCAGCGGTCAGCGAGGGCCTGCCGGTCACGGTGACGCTACTCGATGGTCGCGAGCTGCAAGGCGAAGTCAGTTTCGTCTCCAGTAGCGCCAATACCAGCACGCGCAGTTACGCCCTCGAAGTGGATGTCGCCAATCCCGAGCACCTGCGTATCGCCGGGGCCAGCGCGACACTCGAGATCGCCCTGCCCGAAAGCCAGGCGCATCGGCTCTCACCGGCCCGGCTGGTGCTCAACGAGCAGGGCCAATTGGGCGTCAAGCATGTCGACGACGACAACCGTGTGCGCTTCAGCCCGGTCACCCTACTCAGCGCCGACGCGACCCACGCCTGGGTCGGCGGCCTGCCCGACCGAATACGGCTGATCACGTTGGGCGGCGGTTTCGTCGAGCCCGACCAGCAGGTCGCGGCGGTGAACGTCGATGGCGAGGACGCCGGTTGAGATGCGTACCCTGATCGAGGCGGCGCTCGACCGCACCCGCACGACACTGCTGCTGCTGATTTTCCTGCTGCTTGCCGGCAGCGCGGCTTACCAGGCGATTCCCAAGGAGTCCAATCCCGACGTCGTCATTCCGATGATCTACGTATCGCTGGTGCTCGAGGGGGTGAGCCCCGAGGATGCCGAGCGGCTATTGATCCGACCGATGGAGCAGGAGCTGCGCAGCATTCCCGGCGTGGAGCAGATGTCGGCCCAGGCCAGTGAAGGTTACGCATCGATCACCCTGGAATTCGATGCCGGCTTCGACCCGCAACGCGCCCTGGCCGATGTGCGTGAGAAAGTCGATATCGCGCGGGCCTCGCTGCCCGAAGAGGCCGAAGAACCGCGCGTCATGGAAGTCAACGTGGCGCTGCTGCCGGTGCTGTCGATCGGCCTTTCCGGACCGCTCTCGATCGATCAGTTGATGGGTGTCGCCCGCGAATTGCAACAGGCCATCGAGGGTATTCCGCAAGTTTTGGAAGTCGATATCGCCGGCGAGCGCGAGCCGCTGCTGGAGATCGTCGTCGATCCACTGGTACTGCACAGCTATGGCGTCGATTTCGATACGCTGCTCAATCTGGTCGCGCGCAACAACCGTCTGGTCGCGGCGGGCAGTCTGGATAACGGCGCGGGTCGTTTGACCATCAAGGTGCCCGGCGTCATCGAAGACATCGACGACATGCTCGCCATGCCGGTAAAGGTCGATGGCGATCGCGTGGTCACGTTCGGCGACGTGGCGATGATTCATCGCACCTTCAAGGACCCCACCGGCTATGCGCGCATCAACGGCCAGCCGGCGTTGGTGCTCGAGGTCTCCAAGCGTGCCGGCGCCAATATCATTGCCACCATCGATTCGGTAAAAGCGCTGTTGGCCAGCGCCGAGCCCCAACTGCCCGAAGCGCTCGACGTGCGCACCATCATGGACCAGTCGGAAGACGTCAAGGGCATGCTCGATGAGCTGTTGAACAACGTCATGGCTGCGGTCGTGCTGGTGCTGATCGTGATTCTCGCCACCATGGGGCTGCGCTCGGCGCTGCTGATCGGCCTGACCATCCCCGGCGCCTTTCTGACCGGCATTCTGCTGGTCTGGGCAGTCGGCTATACGCTCAACATCGTGGTGCTGTTCGCGCTGATTCTGGTCGCCGGCATGCTGGTCGATGGCGCCATCGTGGTCGGCGAACAGGCCGATCGCAACCTGGCCGATGGGCTACCCACCCGCGACGCCTGGGCCGGCGCCGCCGATCGCATGGCCTGGCCGGTGATCTCATCGACCGCCACCACCATCGTGGTCTTCATCCCGCTGCTATTCTGGCCCGGCGTGGTCGGCGAATTCATGAAGTACCTGCCGGCCACGGTCATCCTCTGCCTGCTCGCCTCGCTGGCCATGGCGCTGATTTTCCTGCCCACGCTGGGAAACCTGTTCAGTCGCGGTCAGCCGCGCGGGAATCCCGGGACCACCGCGGGCGGGCGCCTTTATCGACGTACCCTGACCCGTTTACTGCGCCATCCGATGCTCACGTTGACCGGCGCGCTACTATTGATGGCGCTGATTTACGCGGGTTACGCGCGCTTCAACCACGGCGTCGAGTTCTTCCCGGCGGTAGAGCCCGATAGCGCTCAGGTGCTGGTGCGCGCACGCGGCGATCTATCGATCGAGGAGAAGGATGCCATCGTGCAGCGTGTCGAAGCGCGGCTGATCGGCATGAGCGAAGTCAAGGCGCTGTATGCGCGCTCGTTCGCGATCACCAGCGAACAATCGGAGATGGGCTCCGATGTCATCGGCCAGCTCACCTTCCAACTGATCGATTGGCATGAGCGTCGTCCGGCCAGCGAGATTCTAGCCGACATGGCCGAACGCACCGCCGACATTCCCGGCATTCGTCTGGAATTCCGCGAGCAGGAACAGGGCCCCACCAGCGGCAAGCCGATCCAGCTCGAACTCAGCGCCCGCGATCCGACGCACATCGGCCAGGCCGTCGATGCGTTGCGCGGCGCCATGCAGCGGCTCGGCGGATTCACCGCCATCGAGGACAATCGCAGCCTGCCCGGTATCGAATGGCGCCTGTTGGTCGACCGCGAGGCGGCGGCACGTTTCGGCGCCGATGTCGCGACCATCGGTAGCGCCGTGCAACTGGTGACCCGTGGTTTGCAAATCGCCACCTATCGCCCCCAGGATGCCAACGATGAGGTCGATATTCGGGTGCGTCTGCCCAGCGCCTGGCGTAGTCTCGACCAGCTCGAGCGGTTGACCATTCATACCGATCGCGGCCAGGTGCCGATCAGTCAGTTCGTCACGCTCGAACCCGCACCCAAGGTCAGCACGCTGCATCGGGTCGATGGCCAGCGCACCATCACCCTGCAAGCCGATGTGGCGGCGGGTTATCAGGTCGATGAGCGAATCAGGGCATTGAGCGAGGCGCTGGGTGCATTGCCCGAAGGTGTCAGCGTCGATTTCGCCGGCGAGCAGGAGGATCAGGCCGAAACCAGTCAATTCCTGACGGTCGCCTTCGGCGTCTCGATCTTCCTGATGGCAATCATCCTGGTCACCCAATTCAATAGTCTCTACCAGACGGCGCTGGTGCTCTCGGCCATCGTATTCTCCACCGCCGGGGTACTGCTGGGTTTGCTGATCAACAATCAGCCATTCGGCATCGTCATGGTGGGCATGGGCATCATCGCCCTCGGCGGCATCGTGGTGAACAACAACATCGTGCTGATCGATACCTACAATCAGTTGCGCCATGAGGGCATGGCCGCCTTCGAGGCGGCGCTCGAAGCCGGTGGCCGGCGCCTGCGACCGGTGCTGCTCACGGCGATCACCACCATACTCGGGTTGATTCCCATGGTGCTCGGCGTCAATGTCGACCTGCTCGCCCCCAGTCTCGGCTGGGGCGCGCCATCGACCCAGTGGTGGACTCAGCTCTCCAGCGCCATCGCCGGTGGATTGGGCTTCGCCACCGGCCTGACGCTACTGCTGACGCCCTGCATGCTACTGCTCGGCGCACGTTTTGGCGAACGCCTGTCGCGCTGGATGCCATGGCGTAAAGCGAATCGTGAGGCGCCAAGTCAAAACACCCCGTGACGATTGCCACGGGGGTCTTCGCATGAACTAGTGACTACAGATTTCTATCCTAACTTCTGTCCGCCGCCGTATGCGGAGCGGCCTGAGCAGCGGGAGGCGGCGAGTGAGCGGCGTGCAGCCGACCAATCAACTGATCTTCGAGTGCGAAGCGTTCGGTCAATGCCTTGCTCAGGCGCTCGAGCCAGGCCGGCAGGCGGAATACATAATGCTGGCAGCGCGTGGGTGTCGAGAAGTCGTTATCGAAATCGAGCACCATCTGAGTGGACATTTCCAGGCGCTCGAGTAGCTTATCGGCCACGGCCAGCGCCTCGCTATCGTCAAAGGCCGAGGCTTCTTCGCGTAGCTGCGGGTAGATCTCGAAATGGCCGGCGCTGATGTAGTCCATCAGTAGCTCGCTGAAACGATCGATGCGCTCCTTGGTCACGACTTCAGGGTCGGCGTCGCAAGCTTCCTGCAACTCCATGAAGGCGACCAGCATCTCGCGACGCTCATCGAACCAGCGGTCGATCAATCGGTGAACGCCACCCCAGCGCTCCTGAGCAGTCTTGCACTCTTCCAGCATGTGGCCGCGAGCCTCCCTTGGTGCACCTTTTCCAGCGGACACTCAGCGTCACTCCAAGCGCTGCGAGTGTCAATCCCGTAGCGTATAAAATATTGCTTCAATACCGGGCACGGCCGCGCACGCCACGCAGAATCAACAGGATGGGAACGATCGCGAGAACGATAAAACCGACCAGTGTCCATTGCGGCAGCGTGATGCCGAGCCAGGCGCCCTTGACCTCGGCGCATTCACCGGAGCCCGACAGCACGCGGGACAACACATCCCACATCGGCAGCACTTCCATCATGTAATCGAGCCCAGGGCCGCAGCTCGGCACCTGATCCGCCGGCAGCGATTGCAGCCATACGTGCCGCCCCGCCACGGCGATACCGCCACCCACGGCGGCCAGCCCCAGTACGCCATAAGCGACGCCCCCATGGCCGCGCGGATTGTGAATCGCCGCTATCAGGAATATCGCGGCGGCGGCGAGCACCGCCACGCGCTGGAAGATGCACAGCGGGCAGGGTTCGAGCCCGGCAACGTACTGCAGCGCCAATGCCACGCCCATCATCAGGACACAGAACGCCAAGCCGGCCAGACTCCATTGGCGAACGCTCGCCCGAGACAGGATGGACCACATCGGTTGTTTCTCCGTGAAAAAAGATACGGCCCACTGGGTGGGCCGTCTGGATATCGAAACGATCAGACCGCTTGCGCGGCTCTGGGTTCGCGCGCTCGTGCGAAATACGCATCGAGAAATTCACCGAAGCCGTCGATGTCACCGGCTTCGATATCGCGCTGCTGCTGATGCGAGGTCTCGCTGAGCTGGCTGAACAGCGCGTCGCGGGCACGATCCACCGGCTCGCTGCGAAACTGCGTGGCCTGGCCTCGCGCCAGTTCCATTACATAGTCTACGAACTCGCTACCGCTCTCTTCCAGCGCCGACAGCAGACGCCCTGAGGGGGTCTGGCCTGAATCGTCCAGGCGCGGCGCTAGCGCATCGATCGCCGTGACGTGTGCATCGGTGCCTTCCCCGATATCGAGCAGCGCCGCGACCTCGCGCAGTTCGGCGAAGATCTCACCCGCACGCTCGGCGAGCCGGCGCTCACGCCCATCCACGGCGAGGCCAAGGGCCGGGTCGCGCCCGAACTCGACGACCGCGCGGCGGTTGTCATCGAGGCGATCGCACTCGTCATCAGGGATCCATGGGCTATCGGAGAGCAGGCACCACAGCAGGAAGGTATCGAGAAAACGCATCTGCGTCTCGTCGATGCCCAACGCCATGAAGGGATTCAGGTCGAGACAGCGCACCTCGATGTACTCCACCCCGCGCGCCTCCAATGCCTGGCTCGGCGTTTCGTCGTGGCGCGCCACGCGCTTGGGCCGAATATCGCTGTAATACTCGTTCTCGATCTGCAGGATATTGGCGTTGAGTTGGCGCCAATCGCCATCGACGTTGACCCCCAGGCTCTCGTAGTTCGGCCAGGGCGTGCTGATCGCATGGCGTAGCGTGCCGACGTAATTGGATAGCGAATTGAAGCAGATCTTGAGTTGCGCCTGGACCTTGTTCTGATAGCCCAGGTCGGACATGCGCAGGCTGGTGGCATACGGCGAAACCAGCGTATCGCGAGCATGGGCACGCAGCTTGCCCGGCGATGCGCCGGAGAGAAAGCTGCGATCCAGCGCCGGCGATGCCCCGAACAGATACAGCAGCAGCCAGCTATTGCGACGAAAGTTACGAATCAGATCGAAATAGCGCGCCGAGCGGAAGCCATCGAGGCTCTTGCCATCGCCACCATTCTCCAGTTCATGCAGTAGCGGCCAGAAATTCTCGGGCAGCGAGACGTTGTAATGGATACCCGCGATCGACTGCATGATGCGCCCGTAGCGCACATCCAGCCCCTTGCGGTAAACGTGCTTCATGGTGCCGATGTTCGAGCCACCGTAATCGGCGATCGGCACGCTGTCGTTGCCATCCAGGCGGCTGGGCATACTCGCCGGCCAGATGAATTCGTCAGCGAGATGCCGATAGCTGAAACGATGCAGATCGCCGAGAAAACCCAGTGCATCCTCAGGGCGACAATACACCGGCGTGATGTATTCGAGTAGCGCTTCGGAGTAATCGGTAGTGATGTGCGGGTGCGTCAATTTGGAGCCCAGCGCCTGCGGATGCGGCGTTTGGACGATATTGCCCTGACCATCGACGCGCAGACCTTCCTTTTCGATGCCGCGACGCAAGCGGCCCATCAAGCCCTGACGGGCCGGGCTCTTGAGCCGCGCGATGGTATTGGCAAGTTGCTCGGACAAGATGGACACCCCTTAGTGAAGGCGGTTCGCCGCGCGCGGCACGGCGGTCGTTGATCATCAGATTATGGTGGCAGACACGATCCTTTCAAGACTAACGGCATCCCGCCCTTAGCTTTTATTGCGAGCCTTCAATAGCGCCTCGCCCAGCGCCCCCATCTGGCCGCCTTGCGGTTGCGCGCCACGCTCGTTGGTGCCGCGCCCTCCCTTGCTACCGTCATGCCGCCGTGGCTTATCGCGCCGGGTGCCGTTACCCGCTTTGCCGGCGGTCGATTCGCCGGGCTCGTCGGCGAGGCGCATCGACATGCCGATCCGCTTGCGTGGAATATCGACCTCCATGACCTTGACCTTGACGATGTCGCCGGCCTTGACCACTTGGCGCGGATCCTCGACGAACTTGTCGGAGAGCGCCGAGATATGCACCAGGCCGTCCTGGTGTACGCCGACATCGACGAAGGCGCCGAAGTGGGTGACGTTGGTCACCGTGCCTTCGAGAATCATGCCGGGCTCCAGATCGCCGATCTTCTCGACGCCCTCGCGAAACTCGGCGGCGCGAAACTCCGGGCGCGGGTCGCGTCCCGGCTTGTCTAGCTCCTTGAGGATATCGCTCACGGTCGGCACGCCGAAGGTGTCGTCGACATAATCGGCGGGCTTCAGGGTCTTGAGGAAGGCACCATCGCCGATCAGGCTGGCGAGCTCCCGGCCGCCCCGCTCGGCGATACGCGCCACCACGGGATATGCCTCGGGATGCACCGCGCTACCGTCCAGCGGATTGTCGCCGTTCATGATGCGCAGAAAGCCGGCGCACTGCTCGAAGGTGCGCGGGCCGAGCCGGGCAACGTCGAGTAACTGGCGACGATTGCGAAATGGCCCTTCGGCGTTGCGGCGCATGACGATGTTCTCGGCCAGGGCCGGGTTGAGCCCCGATACCCGCGCTAACAGTGCGCTGGATGCCATGTTGAGATCCACCCCCACGGCGTTGACGCAATCCTCGATCACCGCCTCCAGGCTGCGCGAGAGCTGCAATTGCGAAACGTCGTGCTGGTACTGGCCGACGCCGATCGATTTCGGCTCGATCTTGACTAGCTCGGCCAGCGGATCCTGCAGGCGCCGGGCGATGGATACCGCGCCGCGAATGGTCACGTCGAGATCGGGGAACTCCCTGGCGGCAAGCTCCGATGCCGAATAGACCGAGGCACCGGCCTCGCTGACCATGACCTTGGCGAGCTTGCGCGGGGCCATCCGTTTGACCAGCTCGCCGGCCAGCTTGTCGCTCTCGCGGCTGGCCGTGCCGTTGCCGATGGCGATCAGCGTTACGTCGTGCTTCTCGACCAGTTGGGCCAGCGTTGCCAGCGCTTCATCCCAGCGTTTTTGCGGCGCGTGCGGATAGATGACGGCGTGATCGAGAAACTGCCCGGTGGCGTCGACCACCGCGACCTTGCAGCCAGTGCGCAGGCCGGGGTCCAGCGCCAGCGTGGCCTTGGGGCCGGCGGGCGCGGCCAGCAGTAGATCGTTGAGATTGGCGGCGAACACGCCGATGGCCTCATCCTCGGCACGCTCGCGCAACTGCCCCATCAGTTCGGTCTCGAGATGCGTGTATAGCTTGACTCGCCAGGTCCAGCGCACCACTTCGCGCAGCCAGCGATCCGCGGCGCGGTTGTCGCCATCGCTGGAAAGATCGATGGCAAAATGCCGGGCAATCGCGACTTCGGCAGGATGAACCGGCGCGTCGTCCTCGTTAGGTAGCTTGATCGCCAGCCCCAGCACGCCCTCGTTGCGGCCACGGAACATCGCCAGCGCCCGGTGCGATGGCACCTTGGCCAATCGCTCGTCGTGCTCGAAGTAGTCGGAGAACTTGGCGCCCTCCTGTTGCTTGCCATCGATCACCCGCGCGCTGAGCTGCCCTTCGTCCCACAAGCGCGAGCGCAGGCGACCAACCAGCTCGGCATCCTCGGCGAAGCGCTCCATGAGAATCTGCTTGGCGCCATCGAGTGCTGCCTTGGCATCCTCGATGCCCTTGTCGGCATCGACGTAGCCGGCCGCGGTGGCCTGCGGGTCCAGTGTCGGGTCGGCCAGCAGCGCATCGCCGAGCGGCTCGAGCCCGGCCTCGCGAGCGATCTGCGCCTTGGTGCGCCGCTTCTTCTTGTAGGGCAGATACAGATCTTCCAGGCGCTGCTTGGTATCGGCCTCGCGAATCTGCGCAGCCAGCGCGTCGCTGAGTTTGCCCTGCTCATCGATACTGGCGAGTACCGCTTCGCGGCGCTCTTCCAGCTCGCGCAGATAGCGCAGCCGTTCTTCCAGCGTGCGCAATTGGCTATCGTCGAGACCGCCGGTGGCTTCCTTGCGATAGCGCGAGATGAAGGGCACGGTGGCGCCGCCATCGAGCAGTTCCACGGCCGCTGCAACCTGGTTGGGGCGAATGGCGAGTTCTTCGGCGAGGCGTTGGGTAATCTGAGTCTGTGCGTTCATGGAATCCTTGGCGATCGAACGACAAAAGTTCGCGACAAGGTATCATAAAGCCCGCCGTGGGCGCAGCGGCGGGCAGGGTTCACTCAGCGACGCCAGTTGGCATCGTCCCAGAATGGGCGACTCGCTTCGCGTTCGACATCGGCACGCGACAGGCCGATGTCCTTGAGCATCGCATCGCTGAGCCGCCACAGCTGCCGGCGCTCATGGCGCAACTGCAGCCAGCGCCGTAACCGCAGCCAGCCACGCCGCACCCTGCCCTTGCGCTGCACATCGGCGCCGCAAGTATCGGCTCCGACGTCATGCGCCCCCGCACTCGTCAAGGCATTCAGAGAGGCTTTCGAGAGACCGTTCGATGATGCATTGAATAACGACATGATCGCTTCCTCGGCTGGTTCAACTTACGTTCAGTGGAGGAAGTGTCGGCTTCGAGCTAGAATCAATCCAACGAATGTTTTTGATCATTCGCATCAACAGGCCTGATGGAAACCGCGATGTTCCAGACTATCGATCACGAACTGCTACGCACCTTCGTCGCCATCGCCGACCACGGCGGTTTCACGCGTGCTGCGCAGGCCATCAACCGCACCCAATCGGCGGTCAGCATGCAGATCAAGCGGCTCGAGGAGGACGTGATCCAGCGCCCGCTGTTCGAACGCAGCGGGCGCCAGATGCACCTGACCAGTGAGGGCAATACGCTACTCAGCTATGCAAGGCGCATTCTCGAGTTGCATGGCGAAGCGCTCAACGTGCTGCGTCAGCCGGATATGGTGGGAAGAGTCAGGCTCGGCGTACCCGATGATTACGTGATGCGCTTCCTGCCGGGCATCATGCAATCGTTCTCGCAGGCCTGGCCATTGATCGACGTGGAGGTGCACTGCGAGCCGTCGGCGCAGTTGCTGTCGCGCCAGGACGGTAGCCTGGATCTGAGTATCGTGACGCGTGAGGTCGGCCACGAGATCGGCGAGATCCTGCGCCAGGACACCACGGTATGGGTGGTTGCCGACAGTCACACACCGCACCAGCAAACCCCCATACCGCTGGCGCTTTTCGATGAGCCCTGCTTTTGCCGCCGGCATGCCTGTAATGCCCTGGCGCGTGCCGGGCGGCAATACCGTGTCGCCTATAGCAGCCCGAGCCTGGCGACGCTGCAAGCCGTGGTCGGCGCAGGGCTCGCCGTCTCAGCCTGGATGAAGAGCCTGGTCGTGCCGGGTATGCGCGTCCTCGACGAGGCCGATGGTTTCCCGCCGCTGCCCGACTCATCGATCGTGCTGCTGCGTGCGCCGCAGGCGCAGTCGCCAGTCATCGACTGCCTGGCCAGTCATATCATCGAAGGCTTTCGTGCGTGATGGCTCAGGCAGGTACGAAGGTCAGCGCCAGGCCGTTATTGCACCAGCGCAATCCGGTAGGCTCGGGGCCATCCTCGAAGATATGCCCTTGATGCCCGCCACAGCGCGCACAGTGGTATTCGGTACGCGGAAAGAGCAGCACGAAGTCGAGCTCGGTGAGCAGGTGCCCTTCGATATGGTCGTAAAAACTCGGCCAACCGGTGCCGGATTCGTACTTCGTTTCGCTGGTGAACAGCGGCAGATCGCAGCCGGCGCAGCGGTATTCGCCCTTGCGCTTTTCGGCATTCAGCGGGCTACTGCCCGAACGCTCGGTGCCGGCTTCGCGCAAGATATGAAACTGCTCATCCGTCAGGCGCTCGCGCCATTGCTCCTCGCTCAACTCCAAGGGCTCGATACCCGGCGCGGCGGTGAGCTCCAGCTTGGGTCGTGCCGCGGCGACACCGGGCAATAAGCCAGCCAGGCCACCAACGCCCAGCAGGCCCAGAAAATGACGTCGTTGCATACAGTTCTCCTGGTATTCAGCGATCGCCACGACACGCGTCGTGGTCTTATATAGCTCGTCAGGTGATACGTATCGGCAGTGCCATTGGATGCCTGGGCGCTCCACGCAAAGCGGGGGAGCGCCGCTCTGGCACTCCCCCGTTGGACGCCTCAAGTGCTAAAGCGTTCGCGTCTGACGCCAATCAGTTCAACGACGGCCCCGCCTTGACGATCGCCTCGTCGACACCGGCGAACTTCTTGAAGTTGTCGACGAACTTGGCCACCAGGTCCTGCATCTGGCGATCGTACTCGGTCGCGTCTTCCCAGGTGTCGCGCGGGCTGAGCAGGCTGGAGTCGACGCCCGGCACCGCCAAAGGCACGTCCAGATTGAGCCCATCGATGCGTTGTGTTTCGGCGTCCTTGAGTGCGCCGGACTGAATGGCGCCGATGATGCCGCGCGTGGTTGGAATGCTGAAACGGCTACCGCCGTGGCCGTAGGCGCCGCCGGTCCAGCCGGTGTTGACCAGATAGACCCGCGAGCCGAAACCCTCGATTCGCTTGATCAACAGATCGGCGTATTCGCGCGCCGGTCGCGGGAAGAACGGCGCACCGAAGCAGGTCGAAAACGTCGCTTCCAGCCCAGCGGAGGAACCCATCTCGGTGGAGCCGACCTTGGCGGTGTAGCCCGACAGGAAATGGTAGGCCGCGGCCTCCTTCGAGAGTATCGAGACCGGCGGCAGCACGCCGCTCATGTCGCAGGTCAGGAAGATGATCGCGCTGGGCTCGCCGGCACGATTTTCATCGACGCGCTTGTCGATGTGCTCGAGCGGGTAGGCGGCGCGCGAATTCTGGGTCAGGCTGTCGTCGCTGTAATCCGCGCCGCGACGGTCGTCGAGCACCACGTTTTCGAGCACGGCACCAAAGCGAATGGCATTCCAGATCACCGGCTCGTTCTTCTCGGAGAGGTCGATGCACTTGGCGTAGCAGCCGCCCTCGATGTTGAATACCGTGCCCTCGCCCCAGCCGTGCTCGTCGTCACCGATCAGGTAACGCGACGGATCGGCGGAGAGGGTGGTCTTGCCGGTACCGGACAGGCCGAAGAACAGCGTGGTCTCACCGTCTTCACCGACGTTGGCGCTGCAATGCATCGGCAGCACGTCCTTTTCGGGCAACAGGAAGTTCTGCACCGAAAACATCGCCTTCTTCATCTCGCCGGCGTAGCGCATCCCGGCGATCAACACCCGGCGGCGGGCGAAATTGAGAATCACCACGCCATCGGAATGGGTGCCATCGCGCTGCGGGTCACACACGAAATGCGGCGCGTTGAGGATCGTCCACTCGCTCTTGCCCTTGGGGTTGAAGCTTTCCGGGCGCACGAACATGGTCCGCCCGAACAGGTTGTGCCAGGCGGTCTCGGTGGTCACGCGGATCGGCAGGTAATGCTCGGGGTCGGCGCCGACATGCAGTTCGCTGACAAAGCTGTCGTTCTCGGCGAGATAGTCCTCGACACGCTCCCACAGGGCGTCGAAACGCTCGGCATCGAAGGGTCGATTGACACTGCCCCAGTCGATCAACTCGGCGGTGGAAGGCTCATCGACGATGAAACGATCCGCCGGCGAGCGTCCGGTGCGCTCACCGGTATTCACCACCAGCGCGCCATTGTCGGCGAGGCGCCCTTCGCCACGCGCCAAGGCACGCTCGATCAACTCGCAGGCCGATAGGTTGGTATGATTCTTCGCGGCGCGACGCGTTGTCGCCGCCTGGGGAGCAGCTTGATTCGTGGTCATTTTAGTTCCTGGGCCCGCGGGCCGCTTCTCTCTCGTTAGCCAAAGGCATATAGCGCTCTCCCCGCGACTGGGCGTATTCGCCTCTTGTTGGGATTGTGCAAGCATCCATGATCGACCTTGAACGCTTGCGAAATCCGGCGCGCGGGGCCGTCATTATGGCAAAAAGCGCCTGTCGCGAAAACGCTGCCTTTTCTCCCCCGCTGCCGATGAGAAGATTCACATCGATGATCGATACGATGGCTCAGTGCAAGGTTGGTGCCGGGCCATCCGGCGAGTCGATCAGCGCTTCGATATCCGCCGCGCTGAAATGGTAGCGGGTATGGCAGAACTGGCACTGGGTATCCAGCGCCTGCTGCTCTTCGAGAATGCTGCGCAGTTCCGCCTCGCCCAGGCCGAGCAGGGCACTGACGATGCGTTCGCGCGAACAGGTGCAGCCAAAGCGCAGCGCCTTGGGGTCGAAGACGCGCGCAGTTTCCTCATGGTAAAGGCGATAGAGCAGCTCGCGCTGATCGAGCCGTAATAACTCTGGATTGGATACCGTGCTTGCCAGCGAGACCAGGCGATCCCAGGCATCCGGATCACGATTGCTCTCGTCATCCGGCAACTGCTGGAGCAGCAGTCCGGCGGCACGCTGCCCGTCGGCGGCCAGCCACAAGCGTGTGGCGAGCTGCTCCGAGCGCTCGAAATAGGCCTCCAGGCAAGCGCCGAGGGTATCGCCCTCCAGCGCAACGATGCCCTGATAACGGTTGCCTTCGCGTGGATCGATGGTGATCACGATCTGGCCGTCGCCGACCAGCGCCTTGAACGAGGCATCAATGGCGGGCAATGCGGCGTCTTCATCGAGCCGTGCAATGGCGCGCAGTTCGCCACCGGGATTGGATTCGGCCATCAATAGGCTAAGCGCACCCTGCCCGCGTACTTCGATGCTCAAGGTGCCATCGAGCTTGACGGTTTCGGTCAGCAGTGCCACGGCGGCAAGCAGCTCGCCGAGCTGACGCGCTACTGCCGGTGGATGGGGCTGCTTGTCGAGCACCTCGGCGTAAGCGGCCTCGAGGGTGACGATCTCGCCACGCACGTTGGTGTCATCGAACAGGAAACGCTGGATCTGGTCGGACATTGGGATTGCTCGAATTTCTAGAATTGAAGGACGGCGCTACGGCTCTTTTGCCTACTCTTCGGGCCGTTGACGCTGGAAGCGCTGAATGTCGCGACGCTGTTTCTTGTCCGGGCGGCCCTGAGGTGCGGACATGGCCTGATTGGCCAGACGGCGTTGCTCGGCCTCGCGCTCACGACGCGCCTGACTTTGCGGCGTCTCGCGATAGAGCTCACGGGCCTCGGGAGCGCCGCGGCGCTGGGCGGAGACCGCCAGCACCTCGACCTCCCAGTTGTCCCAGCCTTGCGGCACCTTGATGAGTGCGCCTGGCTCGACCGTTCTGCTGGTCTTGACCCGCGCGCCGTTGTACTCGACCTTGCCACCGTCGATGGCTTTCTTGGCCAGGGCGCGCGTCTTGAAGAAGCGCGCCGCCCATAGCCATTTATCGATGCGTACGCTATCCATAACCCTCTGCTATCACGTCGTGGGCCGCTCGGCGGGCAGCAGCGCCGCGAAGCGATCGAGTGCGACGAATTTCTCGAGCTTACGCTCGGGACGCGTGCTGTCGGGCTGCTTGATACCCAGCAAGTGGCGAATGCCATATTCGCGGGCGCTTTCCAGTACCACCGGATTATCGTCGATGAACAGGGTTCGCTCGGGGTCGAAGGGCTCGATCTCCTGTAGCGCGAACCAGAACGCCTGCGCTTCCTTCGGCACACCCAGATCGGCGGACGAAACGATCGCGTCGAGATACGCTTCGAGGCCGGTCAATGGCAGCTTCAATGCCAGGCTCTCGCGGTCGGCATTGGTCGCCAGCACCACGCGTGGATGAGCGCGCTTGAGCCACTGCAGAAAATCCAGCGCATCGCCGCGCAAGCCGATCAGATGCTGCACCTCGCGCTTCAGGGCGACGATATCCACCCCCAGTTCACGACTCCAGTAGGCCAGGCTGTACCAGTTGAGCGAGCCCTGCTCGCGGATGATTCGCGCGCGCAGTTCGTCCTGAGTCGCTTCGTCGAGACGATGCAATTCACCATAGCGGCGCGGCAGGTGCTCGAGCCAGAAGTGGCTATCGAAATGCAGGTCCAACAGGGTGCCGTCCATGTCGAGAAGCACGGTGTCGATGGCACGCCAGTCGATCATTGGCCAAGGGCTCCACAGCGGTGGTAAAAGAGTGGGTAACGATGACGACTATTGTAATGGATACGCCCGCCATGCCGCCAACGCTTCCCCGCAAACCCAGCATTCTCGCCCGCCAGGAAATCGCTCGCAGCCGCCTGTTCGCCATCGAGCGCCTGGAGCTGCGTTTCGCCAACGGCGCCGAGCGTACCTTCGAGCGGCTCAAGGGCGGTGGCCACGGGGCGGTGATGATCGTCGCCATGCCCGATCCCGAGCATGTCCTGCTGATTCGCGAGTACGCCGCCGGCTTCGACGATTATGTGCTGACGCTACCCAAGGGACTGGTCGACGCTGGCGAAGACATCGTCACCGCCGCCAATCGTGAACTGATGGAGGAGTGTGGCGTCGGCGCGAATCGTATCGAGCCGTTGGTGGAGTTGTCGCTGGCCCCCAACTACATGAACCACCGCATGCATGTGCTACTGGCCAGCGATCTTTATGAGAAACGCCTGCCCGGCGACGAGCCGGAGCCGCTGATCGTCGAGACCCATGCGCTCGACGAGATTCCGGCACTGTTGGCCCGCGAGGATTTCCACGAAGGCCGCGCCATCGCAGCCCTGTTCATCGCCCGCGAAAAGCTACGCAGCCAGCGTCAGAAAATCGACTGGTGGTGAGGCTCAGCTGCGCAATGCGCGCCGAGCGGTGGCGCCGTCCTTGAGCTGTACCCAGCGTCTCTGGCGCGCGCTATCCAGGCCTGTCTCGAGCAGTTGCATCACCGCCAGCGCATCGTCGATGGCGACCGGGCCGTTGCCATCGCCCATCAGCGCATCGCGTATGCCTGCGTAATAGGCCAGATAATCGCCCGGCAAGGTGGCGTGCTCATGGGCGATCAGTGGCGCGTCTTCCGCTTCGTCTTCGCGCAGGGTCAACATGCCATGCCGAGCGTCTTCGCCCCACTTTTCTTCACCCCCTGGGCGTGCGGGCGTCTCACCCGCCTTGAGCCGATCCTCCTGCGGGTCGAGGCCATACTTCACGTAGCTGCCTTGGGTGCCATGCAGGGTGAAGCGTGGCGACTCCGCCGCAACCAGCGCCGAAGCATGCAGCACCACACGCAAGCCGTCGTACTCGAGCAGCGCATGAAAGTCGTCGTCGATCTGCGCACCGTCTCGCCGCGAATGCAGATCGAGAAGAATGCTGCGCGGCATGCCGAACAACAGACGCGCCTGATCGAGCAGATGTGGGCCCAGGTCGTACCAGAGCCCACCGCCCGGCTTGGGCTGCTCGCGCCAGCGATCGCGAACCTCGGGGCGGAAACGGTCGAAATGCGATTCGAAATGCACCAGGCGCCCCAGCGTGCCCGCCGCCAGTAACTCGCGCACGGTGAGAAAGTCGCTATCCCAGCGTCGATTGTGAAAGACCGACAACAGCTTGCCGGCCTCCTGCGCCTGCCCGCGAAGCAGCCGGCCTTCGCTCAGCGTGATGGTGAACGGCTTGTCGACGACTACGTGCTTGCCGGCGGTCAGCGCCGCCTTGGCCAGCGGGAAGTGCGTCTCGTTGGGGGTGGGAATGACCACCAGGTCGATGTCGCGACGAGCGAACAGCGCCTGCGGCGTGGCGACCACCTCGACATCGGGCAGATCGGCATGCACCTTGGCGGCATCGCGGCTCGACACAGCGGCCAGTGTCAATCCCGGCGTCGCCGCGATCAGCGGCGCGTGAAAGGTCTTGCTGGCGAAGCCATAGCCCACCAGGCCGACGCTGAATGTTTCCTTCATGGAATCTCCTTTTCCTTGCTACCCACGGCTCCCCTTCGGCGCGGCCCCATCATTATGACTATCAGTCCAATTTGGACAGATCGCGCACCGCGCCCTTGTCCGCCGAGGTCGCCAGCAAAGCGTAGGCCTTGAGGGCCGGAGTCACCTTGCGTGGGCGATCGATACTCGGCTTCCAGGCCGCCTTGCCACGCGACTCCATGACCGCGCGACGCTGCTCCAACGCGTCGTCGCTGAGCAGCATGTCGATGCGCCGGTTGGGAATGTCGATACGAATCGTGTCGCCCTGCTCGACCAGGCCGATAGCGCCGCCCGCGGCCGCCTCGGGCGAGACATGACCGATCGACAGCCCCGAGGTGCCGCCCGAAAAGCGCCCGTCGGTGAGCAGCGCACAGGCCTTGCCCAGCCCTTTGGACTTGAGATAGCTGGTCGGGTAGAGCATCTCCTGCATGCCCGGCCCGCCCTTGGGACCTTCGTAGCGAATCACTACGACGTCGCCTTCCTTCACCTTGCCCGCAAGAATGTGCTCGACCGCCTGATCCTGGGACTCGACCACGTGTGCCGGCCCTTCGAAGACCAGAATCGACTCATCGACGCCGGCGGTCTTGACCACGCAGCCATCCACGGCGATGTTGCCGTAGAGCACGGCCAGGCCGCCCTGCTGCGAAAAGGCATGGTCGAGATCGCGGATACAGCCGCCGGCGCGGTCGCCATCCAGGCTCGGCCAGCGCGCGCTCTGCGAAAAGGCGGTCTGGGTAGGAACGCCGCCCGGCCCGGCGCGAAAAAATTCGACCACCGCCTCGCTGGGGCTGCGCATGATGTCCCACTCCTGCAGCGCCTCGGCCAGGCTATCGCCGTACACGGTCGGCACGCGGGTATCGAGCACCCCGGCGCGGTCCAGCTCGCCGAGGATCGCCATGATGCCACCGGCACGGTGAACGTCCTCGATATGGTATTTCTGGGTGTTGGGCGCCACCTTGCACAGCTGCGGCACCTCGCGCGACAGGCGATCGATATCGGCCAGTGTGAAGTCGATCTCGGCTTCCTGGGCGGCGGCCAGCAGGTGCAGGATGGTATTGGTCGAGCCACCCATGGCGATGTCCAGGGTCATGGCGTTGTTGAATGCCGCCTTGGAGCCGATGGCACGCGGCAACAGATGCGCTTCTTCGCCTTCGTAGTAGCGTTTGGCCAGTTCGACGATGCGCGAACCGGCCTGCTCGAACAGCCGCCGACGATCGGCGTGCGTGGCCAGTACCGTACCGTTGCCCGGCAGTGCCAGGCCCAGCGCCTCGGTCAGGCAGTTCATCGAGTTGGCGGTGAACATGCCCGAACAGCTGCCGCAGGTCGGGCAGGCGCTGCGCTCGACCTCATTGAGCGTGGCCTCGTCGACGCTGTCGTCGGCGGCCATGACCATGGCGTCGACCAGATCCAGGCCGTGATCGAGCAGCTTAGTCTTGCCCGCCTCCATCGGCCCGCCGGAAACGAAGATCACCGGAATGTTGAGGCGCATCGCCGCCATCAGCATTCCCGGGGTGATCTTGTCGCAGTTGGAGATGCATACCAGCGCATCGGCGCAGTGCGCATTGCACATGTATTCGACGCTATCGGCGATGATGTCGCGCGACGGCAGCGAATAGAGCATGCCGTCGTGACCCATGGCGATGCCGTCGTCGACGGCGATGGTATTGAACTCCTTGGCCACCCCGCCGGCCTTCTCGATCTCGCGCGCCACCAGTTGGCCCATGTCCTTCAGATGCACATGCCCGGGTACGAACTGGGTGAAGGAGTTGGCCACCGCGACGATCGGCTTGTGGAAGTCGTCGTCCTTCATGCCAGTGGCGCGCCACAAGGCGCGGGCGCCGGCCATGTTGCGACCGGCAGTGGTGGTGCGAGAGCGATATTCGGGCATGACGATCCTCGAAATTCTACTGGCCATCTTGGGGCCGGCAGGCACCGATGGTCGATGAGTGTATCCAGTCAGGTCCGAGATTTTGTCAGATTGCCCGATCGGAGACCAGTCGCCTCCCATCAAGCGGCAAAGACGATCTCCGCCACGTCCTTGTATCGCTGCGCGAAGTGTACGGTGACCCCCTCCTTGAGATAATCCGGCAACTCTTCGTAATCGCGGCGGTTGGCATCGGGCAAGATCAGTTCGAATATCTCGCTGCGCCGTGCGGCGATGATCTTCTCGCGAATGCCGCCCACCGGCAGCACCTGGCCGGTCAGGGTCAACTCGCCGGTCATGGCCAACGGGCGATCGATGGGTTGGTTCCTGGCCAACGACATCAGAGCGGTGGTCATGGTCACCCCGGCCGATGGGCCATCCTTGGGTGTCGCGCCCTCGGGTACATGCAGGTGAATGAACGCCTCGTTGAAGAAATCGCTGTCGGCACCGTATTCATCGAGATGACCCAGCGTATAGCTGTAGGCGATATTGGCCGACTCCTGCATCACCTCGCCGAGCTTACCGGTGAGCTTCAGCCCGCGGGTCAGCGCATGCACCTTGGTCGCCTCGATCGGCAAAGTGGTGCCACCCATGCTGGTCCAGGCCAAGCCGGTAACGACGCCCACGCCCTTGAGCACCTTCTCCTTGCGGAACAGCGGCGCGCCCAAGTACTCCTCGAGGTTGTTGACCGAGACCTTGACGCTCTGCTGGTCGTTCTCGAGCAGCTTGACCGCCGCCTTGCGCACGATGCGATGCAGCTGCTTTTCCAACTGACGCACCCCGGCCTCGCGAGCGTAGCCCTCGATGACCTGGCGCAGCGCCGCTTCGGTGAGGTTGATGCGCTTTCTGGGCATCTTGTTGCGCTTTAGCAACTTGGGCCATAGATGATGCTTGGCGATGGCCAGCTTCTCTTCGGCGATGTAGCCGGAAAGACGAATCTGCTCCATGCGATCGAGCAGCGCCGGCGGGATGGTGTCGAGCTGATTCGCGGTGCACACGAACAGCACCTTGGACAGGTCCAGGCGCACGTCGAGATAGTGATCGAGAAAATCGACGTTCTGTTCGGGGTCGAGCACTTCGAGCAGCGCCGAGGCGGGATCGCCCTGGAACGACTGGCCCATCTTGTCGATCTCGTCGAGCATGATCACCGGATTCTCGACCTCGACTTCCTTCAAGGCCTGCACCAGCTTGCCGGGCATTGCGCCGATGTAGGTACGCCGGTGGCCCTTGATCTCGGCCTCGTCGCGCATGCCGCCCACCGAGAAACGGTAGAACTTGCGCCCCAGCGCTTCGGCGATCGAGCGCCCTACCGAGGTCTTGCCGACGCCCGGCGGGCCCACCAGCATGACGATCGAGCCGCCGACGTCGCCCTTGAAGGTGCCCTCGGCCAGAAACTCGATGATGCGCTCCTTGACCTCGTTCAAGCCGTCGTGGTCGCGGTCGAGAATCTTGCGCGCATGCTTGAGATCGAGCTGGTCGTCCGACGTCAGCCCCCACGGCAGCGCGGTCAGCCAATCCAGATAATTGCGAGTGGTGCCATATTCCGGCGAGCCGGTCTCGAGCACCGAGAGCTTGTCGAGTTCATCGTCGATGCGCCCCATCACGCGCTCGGGCACCTTGAGATTCTCCAGCCGGGCACGGAAGGTATCGACGTCGTTCTCGCGGTCGTCCTTGGAGATGCCCAGCTCACGCTGAATGATCTTGAGCTGCTCGCGCAGGAAGAACTCACGCTGACGCTCCTGCATCTGCGCATTGACCTGCTCGCTGATTTCGCTCTGTAACTGCGCGACCTCGATCTCCTTGCGCAACAGCGGCAATACCTTCTGCATGCGCGACATCACCGGCAGGGTCTCGAGGATTTCCTGTAGCTCCGGTCCCTTGGCCGAGGTGATCGCCGCCGCGAAATCGGTCAATGGCCCCGGTTCATGGGGACTGAAGCGATTGAGATAATGCTTGAGCTCCTCGCCGTAGAGCGGATTGATCGGCAACAGTTCCTTGATGCCATTGATCATGGCCATGGCATAGGCACGCGCTTCGTCGGCGGTGTCGTCGATCGGCTCCTTGGGATAGCTGACTTCGACCAGATAAGGCGGCCTTTTCGATAGCCAGCGCACGATACGAAAGCGCCGCACACCCTGGGCGATGAACTGGATCTGCTGATCCTCTCCCTGCGCCTTGTGCACCTTGACCGCGGTGCCTATCGTCGGAAAGTGCCCATAATCGAGTTCATCGATGCCGATATCGCCGACATAGGCCACCCCGACCGCATGGTGTGGCGTATCGGCGACCCGCTTCATGGTCTCTTCCCAGCGCTCGCGGTGTATGACCAGCGGCTGCACCTGGGCGGGAAAGAATGGCCGGTTGTGGATAGGCAGCAAATAGAGCCGTTCCGGCAGATACTCGCGGGTCGGCACGACCGCGCCGCTGCGTCCCGGATGCTCGTCGCTCATTTCACTGCGTGATTCGCCATCCGCCGAACGCATATCGTCCAGCAAGGTATCCTGTGCGTCTTCGTCGCGTTCGCTCATCGTTCACCTGATATTGGCTGGGCCCAAAACGCCCGATATGTGCTGAGCAATGCGGGCGGTCAAAGCCAAGTTCAAGACCAAGGGAACCTCTGAAAACTACCTGTGTTGCCATAGCGACGTTAAAGCAGACTCCGCCAATACCCAGGCATTAGAGAAGCGGTGGCAATGCGCGCCCGTTGATACTCACCTCACCGGCATCGATGGTTATTTCCAGCGTGTCGGTATCGAGTGGCAGGCCGAGTTGCATCGCCACCAGCGGCGGCACGCCATAGAAGCTGAATGCCCCATCGAGGCGCCGGCGCCAGGCCTGGCGAGAAACAGGCTCACCCAGCGCATCGATAGATAGCGCGTCACTATTCTCGCCATCGAAGATCAACTCGCCATGCCCGCGTATATCGAAGCCGAACATCGGGCTGGTCAGCGTCATGCCTTCCAGCGTCAGACGCGGTGAGTCGCCCAGCATGGCCAGCAGTGTCGGTTCCAGGCGCTCGATCAGTGCCTGGCGCTGAGCCTCATCGAGCGACACCAGATCACCACCGCTGGTTTCACCAACGGCTTCCAACTCCTCGATGACGCGGCGTACCGCGTCGCCATCGAGCCGGTCCAGGCTGACATCGAAGCCGCCGGACAGCAGCGCCTCGCCGGCGACTAGCGCTTTTTCCAGCGACATGGACGCCGCAAGCCGCAACTGCTCGTCGAGGCGCGTCTCGTCACGATACTTCAGACCGACGAGCGTTATCGGAGGGCGCTGACCGCCCTGATAGACCAGGTGCTCGAGGATCAGCTCGTTGCGCTGATGATAGAAACGCTTGCCACCGCTGAACTGATAACGGCTATCGATGGTTAGCGGCCCGGTCTCGATCTCGCCTCGTGAGGAAGCCAAACGTGTCGGCGCAATCTCCCCGCGTAGCGAGATATCGCCGGCGCGCCCTTCGAGCGTGAACCAGGCACCATCAAAATCCAGTCGATTGCCATCGCGATCCAGATCGAAAGCGGCGATATCGAGACGCCCCTCTACGCGCCGTTCGAGCGTATCGAACGTCGCTGTCCAGCGTGGCTCGGCCGACCCCAGCAGGTCGCCGAACAGTACCCGCTCATCCGCCCCGGGCGACTCGAGATAAACCTGCAAAGCACCGCTGACATCGGTGCTCAGCAACCCATGGCTAGCCCGATAGGGAAGCGCCAAGCGCCAGGAAGCCTCGCTAGCGGGAGCCACCAGCAAACGACCCTGGGACTGAAACCAGCCACGCTCGACGGCCTCGCGCTCGACCCGCCACTGCCCATCGCTGCGCAGTGTATCGAGCGTGCGCGAAAGCTCGCGCTCGAAAACGTGACTGGAGTACGCCTGCGTGCCCAGATAACCCGCCCCTAATACCACTACGACTGCGATGGCCAGCCAAACCTTGCGCATAAGTTTTCCTAGAAAATTTTGACGTATATTCCCCGACTACTTATAAACCAAGCCTCTCTAATGGCGGGTTAGAAGAGTAGCCATAATGCCGTTCCGGCGATCGTTGCCAAGCTGCCACTTATAAACCAACTGGCATAGAGCCAGATCAGTAGACGTTCCAAGCGCTTGGGCGGATTATTGGCCTTAATCGACTCCAGATCCTCTCTCCAGAATCGCTGCACGAAGCGCGTATGAGCGAATACAATGATCATGCCGTACTCGGTCATCCGCCACATACTCCACGGCAGGAAAGTTAGCTGAAGACGCTCTCCCCCAATGGGTCCGGTGCCATAGTAACGATCAGCCTCACCGATCTTGAACAAGGCGACGATGCAGGCGATTCCAAGAAGGACAAACGAGAGTGCGCCAAGAGCAGCACCACCGAGCCCCAATACAACTTCAATCAGGTGCATTGTCGCTTCCATTACCGTATCTAAATTCGTGAATAAAAAGGCCAAAACCTCTTCCTGCTTTGTCACCCACCTTCTCGCCAGCCACCGCGCCTGCAACAGCGCCGATAACACCGCACACTATCCGCCCTTGCGGAGCGATAGATACGGCCAGGCAAATTTTGGTGCCATATCCCCCTCCGGCACCGCCGCCTATAGCAGATACGACCGCTCTTCCAGCCAACCCACCATACTCAACATATTTAACTCGCGTGCACTCTCGCTCACGGCCATCGCTACATGCCTGATTGATCTTCGACTGAGTGGCAGCGATATCCAGGCCCAGGCCGACGAAACCGCCGATACTGGTCAGCTTGGCGACCAGCGTGGTTCTGGCGATGGCTTCCGAGATAGTGGGAAGCTGGAACTTGCCGCCGCTGCGCGCCGTGGCGGCGCTATGTAGCTGCT
>NZ_CAMPKE010000022.1 GCF_946887195.1 uncultured Halomonas sp. | reverse complement strand
GGCGCAATACCTTGACGCGCAAGATCAAGGCGCTGCTGCCGGCGCTGGCCGAGGATTAGCCGCCGTCTCAATGACCGTTTTTTCGATGGTGGATTTTCGCGAAAGCATTCTCGACATTCACTGTTTCACCACGCGCCACCTCGCGGCTGCCCAGTGCCAATATCCTCAGTAGTGCCAAGGTTTACTGGGTCTTTTTGTAGCTTCTAATATCTTGTATCACCTTTGAGTCTCCTTGTTTTGGGTGGTGATTATAGGCTCGGAGTAAGGTAGAAAGCGGCGAGGCTTGGCTGCATGATGACAAGCAGGCAATACGAGAGTCGCGGGACGCTTTATTCATTCTAGGAGGAATATAGACCATGACCGATATCGCCAAGCTGCTGGGCGAGGAAGCCGATAGCCTGCTGACGCATACCTGCGCCGGTTTCAAGAAAGCGGACCTGTACCTGCCCGGACCGGATTTCATCGATCGGGTCATGGTGGAAAGCGACCGCAGCCCGCACGTACTGCGCAACATGCAGACCCTGTTCGATCATGGCCGGCTGGCGGGCACCGGGTATATGAGCCTACTGCCCGTGGATCAGGGCATCGAGCACTCGGCCGGCGCCTCGTTCGCACCCAATCCGATGTATTTCGATCCCAAGAACATCGTCGAGCTGGCCATCGAGGGCGGCTGTAACTGCGTGGCCTCGACACTGGGTGTGCTGTCATCCGTGGCGCGGCGCTATGCCCACAGAATTCCCATGATGCTCAAACTCAACCATAACGAATCGCTGACTTATCCGGCGATTTACGACCAGACGCTATTCGCGCAGGTCGAACAGGCGCATGACATGGGGTGCGTGGCGGTCGGCGCGACCATCTATTACGGCTCGGTGGATTGCCGGCGCCAGATTCAGGAAATCAGCGAGGCGTTCGAGCGTGCCCATGAGCTGGGCATGGTGACCGTGCTGTGGTCTTACCTGCGCAATCCCGAATTCAAGAAAGACGGCACGGACTATCATGTGTCATCGGATCTCACCGGCCAGGCGATCCACCTGGCGGCGACCATCAAGGCCGATATCGTCAAGCAGAAACTGCCCGAGAACAACGGCGGCTACAAGGCGATCGGCTTCGGCCATACCCACGACAAGGTCTATAGCGAGCTGACCACGGATCACCCCATCGACCTGGCCCGTTATCAGGTCGCCAACTGCTACATGGGTCGTGCCGGGCTGATCAATTCGGGCGGTGGCTCCAAGGGCCATTCCGATCTGGGCGAGGCGGTGCGCACCGCGGTGATCAACAAGCGCGCCGGCGGCATGGGGCTGATTTCGGGGCGCAAGGCGTTCCAGAAGCCGATGAAGGAGGGGGTCGAATTGCTCAATGCCATCCAGGATGTGTATCTATCCAAGGACATCACCGTCGCCTAAGGAAAGGCGGATTTACTGCTGCGCTAGATATCTTGGGCGCCGGCGCTGCTCGTGATCCTCATTGACAAGTGTCAACTCCGGTCACTGCGCTGCGGCGGCGCCCAACCTCTCTTCGCTCGCGACGTAAATCCACACTTTCCTGAAATCGGCTGTTTTTGCGCCTCAGAGATAATCTGCCGAGTCTGTTCTGAAAATCGGCGCGCGAAGCTGAGACAAGGCGAAAAAAGCCGAAAGGGCGGAGTTTACATAACGTAAATGAGCACCTTAAGGCTTTTTTCAACGCCGTATCAGCAAGGCACAGCCATTTTCAGTCTGACTGAAGCATCTGCTCGACCTGCTCGACGACATTCTCGACGGTAAAGCCGAAGTGCTTGAACAGATCGCCGGCCGGCGCGGATTCGCCGAAGCCGCGCATGCCGACGATGCGCCCATCGAGGCCGACGTACTTGTACCAATAGGCGAAATGACTCGCCTCGATCGCCACGCGATGGGTGATCGCCGCAGGCAGCACCGATTCGCGGTAGGCCGCATCCTGGGCATCGAACACATCGGTGGATGGCATCGATACCACGCGCACCGCCTTACCCTTGGCTTCCAGGGCATCGGCGGCATCCATCGCCAGGCCGACTTCGGAGCCGGTGGCGATCAGTATCACCTCGGCGGGTGCGTCGCTGTCCTTCAGCACATAACCGCCGCGCTGAATGGCGGCCAGTTGCTGCCTGTCGCGCTGCTGGTGCGGCAGGTTCTGGCGCGACAGCACCAGCGCGCTAGGCGCGCCCCGGCGCTTGAGCGCGGCGTGCCAGGCGGCGGCGGTTTCCACCGCATCGGCGGGGCGCCAGGTGGATAGATTCGGCGTACTGCGCAGCGCACCCAGCTGCTCGATCGGCTGGTGAGTGGGGCCATCTTCGCCGAGACCGATGGAGTCGTGGGTGAACACGTAGATCGCCTGCTGGTTCATCAGCGCGGCCATGCGCACGGCGTTGTGCATGTACTCCATGAAGGTCAGGAAGGTCGCGCCGTAGGGAATGAACCCGCCGTGCGCGCCGATGCCGTTCATGATCGCGCCCATGCCGAATTCGCGAACGCCGTAGTGCAGGTAGTTGCCGGCATGATGATCGCGATTGATGGCGCGTGCGCCTTTCCAGAAGGTCAGGTTGGACGGTGCCAGGTCGGCACTGCCGCCGAGCAGTTCGGGCAGCGACGGGCCGAGCTCGTTCAGACACATCAACGACGCCTTGCGACTGGCGATGTTCTCGGCGTTCTGCTGGGCGTCCTCGATCAGCTTCTCACCCTTCAGCTCCGCCGGCAGTTCGCCCTTGAGGCGACGCTTGAGCTCGGCGGCAAGCTGCGGGTGGTCGTTCTGGTAGCGTTCGAAGCGGGCGTTCCAGTCGTTTTCGGCGGCGACGCCACGCGCCGTGGCATCCCAACCCTGGTAGATATCCTCGGGGATGTGGAACGGGGCGTGATGCCAGCCGAGTTGATCGCGCGCCGCGGCGACTTCGTCGTCGCCCAGGGGCGAACCGTGGCTCTCCTCGCTGCCCTGCTTGTTGGGTGCGCCGAAGCCGATGATGGTATTGCAGATGATCAGGCTGGGACGGTCGTCGTGGTTACGTGCCAGTTCGATGGCGGCCTTGATCTCTTCGGGCTTGTGGCCGTCGACATTGGGCACCACGTGCCAGCCGTAGGCCTCGAAGCGCTTGGCGGTGTCGTCGGTGAACCAGCCTTCGATCTCGCCGTCGATGGAGATGCCGTTGGAGTCGTAGAAGGCCATCAGCTTGCCGAGCCGCTGGGTGCCGGCCAGCGAGCAGGCCTCGTGCGATATGCCTTCCATCAGGCAGCCGTCGCCGAGGAATACGTAGGTATGGTGATCGACGATCTCGTGGCCCGGCTGGTTGAACTGCGCCGCCAGTGTGCGCTCGGCGATCGCCATGCCCACCGCGTTGGCCAGGCCCTGGCCGAGCGGGCCGGTGGTGGTCTCGACACCCGGCGTGTAGCCGAGTTCGGGGTGGCCGGGGGTCTTGGAATGCAACTGGCGAAACTGCTGCAGGTCCTCGAGCGCCAACTCGTAGCCGGTGAGGTGCAACAGAGAATAGAGCAGCATCGAGCCGTGGCCATTGGATAGCACGAAGCGGTCACGGTCGGCCCAGTGCGGGTTGGCCGGGTTGTGCTTGAGGTAATCGTTCCACAGTATTTCGGCGATATCGGCCATGCCCATGGGGGCGCCGGGGTGGCCGGATTTGGCCTTCTGCACGGCATCCATGGACAACGCGCGGATGGCATTCGCCAACTCGAAACGGGACGGCATGGTGTAGCTCCTCGCCTGCGGCAATGAACAAAGACCCTCGCAGATCCGTCGAGACGGGCTGCGACTGGCCGTTTGCTGGGATGGCGCCGATCGACCGGTGTTTCTTCGGGTTCGGCGCGCGAGATCAGGGCGCTTATTGTCGCCGAGAAGTGGGCTTCCATCAAATGGCCTGCTCGTGCAGCCGGGCGCTTGCCTAGGCAGGTGCGTGGGCGGCGTGTAAACTCATGTCCACGATATACAGGATCGAGGACGTCATGAGCGAATATTCCCTGTTCACCTCCGAATCCGTGTCCGAAGGGCACCCGGACAAGATCGCCGATCAGATCTCCGACGCCGTGCTCGATGCGATCATCGCGCGCGACAAGCAGGCGCGCGTGGCCTGTGAAACGCTGGTCAAGACCGGCGTGGCGATCGTCGCCGGTGAGATCACCACCAGCGCCTGGGTCGATCTCGAGGAGCTGGTGCGCAAGGTGATTCTGGGTATCGGCTACAGCTCGTCCGATGTCGGCTTCGATGGCGAAACCTGCGGCGTACTCAACCTGATCGGCAAGCAGAGCGTCAACATCGCCCAGGGTGTCGATCGCTCGAAGCCCGAGGACCAGGGCGCCGGCGATCAGGGGCTGATGTTCGGCTATGCGACCAACGAGACCGAGTCGTACATGCCGGCGCCGATTCACTATGCGCATCGCCTGGTCGAGCGTCAGGCCGAATTGCGCAAGAACGGCCTACTGCCGTGGTTGCGCCCGGACGCCAAGAGCCAGGTCACCTTCCGCTATGGCGAAGACGGCAAGCCGCAAGCGGTCGAGGCGGTGGTGCTATCGACCCAGCACGACCCCGAGATCGCTCAGGAGGATCTGCGCAAGATGGTCAGGCGCGAGATCATCGAGCAGGTGCTGCCCGCCGAGTGGCTGACCGAGACGACGCAGTATCACATCAACCCCACCGGCACCTTCGTCATCGGCGGACCGGTAGGCGATTGCGGCCTGACCGGTCGCAAGATCGTGGTCGATACCTACGGTGGCATGGCGCGCCATGGCGGCGGGGCGTTCTCCGGCAAGGATCCCTCCAAGGTCGATCGCAGCGCCGCCTATGCCGGCCGCTACGTGGCCAAGAATCTGGTCGCCGCCGGGCTTGCCGACAAGTGCGAAATCCAGGTCTCCTACGCCATCGGCGTCGCCGAGCCGACCTCGGTATCGATCGATACCTTCGGTACCGGCAAGATCGGGGATGCCAAGATCATCGAACTGGTGCGCGAGCATTTCGACCTGCGCCCCTATGCGATCAGCCGCATGCTCGACCTGCTGCACCCGATGTATCAGCTGACCGCCGCCTATGGTCACTTCGGTCGCGAGCCGTTCGAATCGAGCTACACCTGGACCGACGTCAGCGGCGAGCGGCACACCGAAACCTTCACGGCCTTTCCGTGGGAGAAAACCGATAAGGCCGCTGCACTGAGGGAGGCTGCCGGTATCTAACCGACGCAGGGCATCCTCGTTTTCACGACGCCTCGCATTGAAAAATGCGGGGCGTTCGTCGTTTCAGGGAGTCAGCGAACGCTGTTCGACTTCCGTGGTCACAAGGGTGTGCGGGGACTATACGAAGGTCGATAAGTCATCTACGCTGCAAGGCAGCAACTGCTGCTTGCCATCAAATGGATATGAGGAAGTTGACCATGGACAAACGCAAGATTTCTTTGCTCGCCGCCCTCGTACTGTCGGGTGTCGTACTGGTCGGATGCGGTGAAGACGAAGCCGAGGCGCCGCCAGTCGAAGAACCACCTGCCGCTGCCGAGCCAGCAATGCCAGAAGAACCCATGCCAGAAGAGCCCATGCCTGATGAGCCGACCAATGACGCGATAGCGGATGATACCGAAACTGGCATGGATGACGGCGGTGCGATGGAAGACGGCACAACGCAGAGCGGCTCGATGGGCAGCGATCCGACGATGGATAGTGATCAGCCCGAAGACGACGCCACGAACCAGGGCGGCCAGAGCGAATCGCCGAACGGTGGCGAAGACGACGCCGAGAAAACTACCCAGTAACCGGTACTGGATGGCGCGCCGCGTCGATTCCGATATCTGCAACGAGAGGCGGCCGCCGAGGCCGCCTCTTTTGCGTCATGATCATGAGGTGAATGCCAAGACGGCGTGCGATTGAAAAAAATGGCAGGTTGTAGTGAACTGCCAACGTGGTCGTTTTCCACCACGTCCTGTTGCTGCTGTCCGAGGGGCGCTGCAGCGCATGGTTCGCCATGCGCGAGGCTCGGGCAGGTCTGTGCAAACGCAACGGCGCCCATTCCCCGGGAATGGAGTAACACGATGACTGCCATGGCTAGTGCCGTCGCTCAGGATTACAAGGTCGCCGATATCGCCCTCGCCGACTGGGGCCGCCGCGAGATTCGCATCGCCGAGACCGAAATGCCGGCGCTGATGAAGATTCGCGCCAAGTATCGCGACCAGCAGCCGCTTGCCGGTGCGCGTATCGCCGGTTGTATCCACATGACCATCCAGACCGCGGTATTGATCGAGACGCTGATCGAGCTCGGCGCCTCGGTGCGCTGGTCCTCGTGCAATATCTTCTCGACTCAGGACCATGCGGCTGCCGCTATCGCCGCCGCCGGCATCCCGGTGTTCGCCTGGAAGGGCGAGAGCGAGGAGGAGTTCTGGTGGTGTATCGAGCAGACCGTCGAGGGGCCTGACGGCTGGACGCCCAATATGGTACTCGACGACGGTGGCGACCTGACCGCGCTGCTGCACGACAAGCGCCCCGAGTTGCTCGAGAACATCCACGGCATCTCCGAGGAGACCACCACCGGTGTGCATCGTCTGCAGGAGATGCTGCGCGACAGCACGCTCAAGGTGCCGGCGATCAACGTCAACGACGCGGTGACCAAGTCCAAGAACGACAACAAGTACGGCTGCCGCCACAGCCTCAACGACGCCATCAAGCGCGGTCTCGATCACTTGATGGCCGGCAAGCAGGCGCTGGTGGTCGGCTACGGCGACGTCGGCAAGGGCTCGGCGGCGTCGCTGCGTCAGGAGGGCATGATCGTCAAGGTCAGCGAGGTCGACCCGATCTGCGCCATGCAGGCGTGCATGGATGGCTATGAGCTGGTCTCGCCCTACGTCGATGGCTCCAACCAGGGCGTGGCCAGCATCGATCGCGACCTGCTCGGCAAGATCGACCTGGTGGTCACCTGCACCGGCAACGTCGACGCCTGCGACGCGGCGATGCTCAAAGCGCTCAAGAAAGGCGCGGTAGTGTGCAATATCGGCCACTTCGACAGCGAGATCGACACCGCCTACATGCGCCGCCAGTGGCATTGGGAGGAGGTCAAGCCGCAGGTCCACAAGATCTACCGCGACAGCGATCCTGGCAACTTCGACCCACAAAGCACCGACTATTTGATTCTGCTTTCCGAAGGCCGCCTGGTGAACCTGGGCAACGCCACCGGCCACCCCTCGCGGATCATGGACGGCTCGTTCGCCAATCAGGTGCTGGCGCAGATCCATCTCTTCGAACGTCGTTATGCCGATCTTTCCGGCGCTGACAAGGCTAGTGGCCTGACGCTGACCGTGCTGCCCAAGCACCTCGACGAAGAGGTCGCCCGCTACATGGTCGAGGGCTTCGGCGGGGTCATCACCCGGCTGACCGAAGCGCAGGCCAAGTACACCGGGGTACCGGTGGATGGCCCCTTCAAGCCCGACGAATACCGCTACTGATTCGCAGTAATGCAGCACTTGACGCCGCCTTCGTGCGGCGTTTTTCGTGCGTTCATGCTCTCGAACGGATCGCGGATGCCGTCAACTGGCCGCTATGGCTAGAATCAGCCGAATGGGAGTGTCACGCACATGAGTTTCTGGAGGCACCATGCACACGACGAACCTTCACCTTTGGGAGCATGATCACACCTTCGGCCAGGATAGCCCTCAAGCCGGAGAGCGCCGGACGCTATGGGTCGTGGCGATCACTCTGGTCACCATGAGTGTCGAGATCATTGCCGGTGTGGCCTTTGGCTCCATGGCGCTGCTGGCCGATGGGCTGCATATGGGGTCGCACGCCCTGGGCCTGGGTATCGCGGCCTTCGCCTATATCTACGCGCGGCGCCATGCACGCAATCCCGAGTTCACCTTTGGCACGGGCAAGGTCAATTCATTGGGCGGGTTTACCGGGGCGCTGCTGCTCGTCGGGTTCGCCGTGATCATGGTCTGGGAGAGCGTCGAACGGGCCGTCAATCCGGTCGCCATCCAGTTCGACTGGGCGATAGCGGTGGCCGTCGCGGGGCTGGTGATCAACGTGCTATGCGCGATGATCCTGGGTGGTCACGGTCACGGTCACGGTCACGGTCATGAGCACAGCCACGCTTATGGTCACGATCATGACCATCACCACGGTCATGCCGCGCACAAAGGCGCAGATCACAATCTGCGTGCGGCCTACTTGCATGTGATCGTCGATGCCATGACATCGGTTCTCGCAATCGTGGCGCTACTGATCGGCAAGTACACCGGGGCGATCTGGCTCGATCCCGCCATGGGAATAGTGGGCGCATTCCTCGTCGTTCGCTGGGCATGGCATTTATTGAAGGATACCAGCGGTGTACTGCTCGATCGCCGCAGCGACACCTGGGTGCGCTCACTGGTGCGCGAAGCCATCGAGGGGGGAGGCGAGGATCGAATCGCCGACTTGCATGTTTGGCAAATCGGCCCTGGCATTCATGCGGCGGCTCTGAGTGTGGTAACGCATTGTCCGCGGGAGCCGTCTTACTATGGAAGTCTGATCCCCCGGCATTCGGGCGTGGTTCACACGACCATAGAGGTGCATGAATGTACCTGAGCCAGGATTCCCATTAGTCGGAAAGCGCAGCGTCGCCCATTCAGTTCCATTTCAGCTTGCCGCGCGACACTGGCGAGCGTTCACGACCCTGTACATGTTCCAGGAGCGACGCGCCAATGGCATCTTCCCCGACCGTATCGACCCTATCCCGGCGGCAATTATTGAAAATTGCCTCGGCGCTGGGGTTGTCCACCGCCGCGCTGGGCCTGCGCCCTGCCTGGGCCAATCCTGCCGGTATGGGTAACGTTTACCCTCAAGGAGTGGAGCAAGGGCGCGAGATCGCACTCGCCGTGCGCCGTGAATCACTGCCGATCGCGGGTAAGAGTACCAGCGCCATCACGCTCAATGGCACTAGCCCCGGGCCGCTGATTCGTCTGCGCGAAGGTCAGGATGCCGTGCTCAAGGTCACCAACCTGCTCGATGAAGAGACATCGGTGCATTGGCACGGCATCATCCTGCCGCCGGTGATGGACGGCGTGCCGGGTGTCAGTTTCGCGGGTATCGCGCCGGGCGAAACATTCACCGCGCGTTTCCCCGTCAACCAGAATGGCACCTATTGGTACCACAGCCATTCGGGACTGCAGGAGCAGGATGGTCACGCCGGCCCGCTGATCATCGACGCGGCGGAGCCGGAATTCTTCTCCTACGACCGCGAGCACGTGTTGCTGCTCACCGATTGGACCTATGAAGACCCCATGGAGGTCTTTCGCCACCTGAAGGTGGCCGAGGGCTACTACAACTACCAGCAGCGCACGCTTGCCGACTTCTTCGCTGATGTAGCGAAGAATGGCTTCGCCGATACTGTGACGCAGCGCGCAATGTGGGCCGAGATGCGCATGAGTTCGCGCGATATCGCCGACGTGACCGGCAGCACCTACACCTATCTGATGAACGGCCATGCACCCGCGGACAACTGGACGGCACTGTTCAAGCCGGGCGAACGGGTGCGCCTGCGCGTGATCAACGGCTCGGCGATGAGCTACTTCGATGTGCGCATTCCCGGCTTGAAGATGACCGTGGTCGCCGCTGATGGCCAGCCGGTGCAGCCGGTGCCCGTCGATGAGTTTCGCATCGCGGTGGCCGAAACCTACGACGTGCTCGTCGAGCCCGAGGGGGATCAGGCCTATACGCTATTCGCCGAAGCCATGGACCGTAGCGGTTATGCACGTGCCACCCTGGCACCGCGCCTGGGCATGGTCGCCCCGGTGCCCGAGCTGCGCAAGATCGCCGATCGCGGCATGGAAGCCATGGGCGCGCATGGCGGTATGGATATGGCCGGTATGAACCATTCCGACATGAGCGGAATGCAGGGCATGGACCATTCCAAGATGGGCAATATGCAGGGCATGGATCACTCCGGTATGGGCGGCATGCAGGAGATGGATCATTCCAAGATGAGCGGGATGCAGGGGATGGATCACTCCGGCATGAGCGATATGCAGGGAATGGATCATTCTGCTGGAGGCGCAATCCTACCCGCAGGCGCAGCGCAACCCGGTTCTCGGTATGACGAACCCGGCATCGGCTTCGCCACCACCGAGCGGCGCATACTGGTCTACAGCGACCTCAAGGCCTATGGCCCCTGGCCGGATCGGCGCCCACCCGAACGCGAACTCGAGCTGAATCTGACCGGCAACATGGAGCGCTACATGTGGTCGTTCAATGGCAAGAAGTTCGTCGAAGTCGACGGCCCCATCCTTTTCAATCATGGCGAGCGTCTGCGGCTGATCCTGGTCAACACGACCATGATGGAGCATCCCATTCATCTGCACGGCATGTGGATGGAACTGGAGAACGGCAACGAATTGATACCGCGCAAGCATACTCTCAACGTCAAGCCCGGCGAGCGGGTCTCCGCGCTGATCAGCGCCGATGCGCCGGGAAGCTGGGCGTTCCATTGCCATCTGCTCTATCACATGGACGCCGGCATGTTCCGGGTCGTCAAGGTCGCTTAAGGGGTCTGATCATGCGTTTTACTGCTCATATACTGGTGGGGCTGGGCGCTCTTGCATTGACTTCCGAAGCGCTGGCGCAAAGTGACGAAGGTTATGACGTTCCCCCAGGCTGGGGCGCGCCGATGACGGAGCACTATTTCGGCACGTTCCTCTTCGATCGCCTGGAATACACCTGGACCGATGAGAACGAAGAAGCCGTGGTATGGGATTTCCAGGGTTGGTACGGCGGTGATTTTCACCGCGTATACATCAAGGGCGAGGGCGAGAACGTTCAGGGCGACGATGAAGACGCCGAGTTCGAGTCGCTCGATCTGCTCTACAGTTATTTGATCGCCGATTTCTGGGAGGTCCAGGCCGGCATCGGCTATCAGGGCGGCATCGCCTCCAGCGACCATCCCGAGCGGACCTTCGCCGTGCTGGGCCTGATGGGCACGGCGCCCTATCGTTTCGAGGTGGATACCTCGCTGAGGGTCAGCGATGAAGGCGATGTGTCGGCGGATTTCGAGGCGGAATACGACCTGCGCCTGACGCAGCGCACCTATCTGCAGCCGCGCATGGAAGTGGCGGTGGCGGCGAGCGAAGTCGAGGAGTTCGGGGTCGGCGAAGGCTTGAATTCCACCCGCTTCGGCCTGCGTTTGCGCTACGAAATCAGCCGTGAATTCGCGCCTTATGTCGGTGCCTACTGGGAAAAGCAGTACGGAGATACCGCCGACATGACACGCGACGACGGCGACTCGCCGGAAGGCACCGGGGTCGTCGCCGGGGTGAGAATGTGGTTCTAGGCCGCTATGCTGGGCTGCCGGATCGCTCTCTATGGTGAGGTAATCCATGCGTCTGTTACTCGTCGAGGACGACGATCTGTTGGCCGAGAGCCTGGCGGAGGCCTTGGAGGATCAGGGCTATCGTATCGATATCACCGCGCGGGTTCGTGAAGCGAATGCCTTGATGGCCAGCGAAGACTACGGCCTGGTGATTCTCGATCTGGGCTTGCCCGATGGCTCGGGTCTCGATTTGCTGGAGCGTTGGCGCAAGGAGGGGCGGCAATTGCCGATACTGGCCTTGACGGCGCGCGATAGCTGGGAGGACAAGGTGGCCGGCTTGCGCCGTGGAGCGGACGATTATCTCACCAAGCCGTATCACGAGGCCGAGTTGCTGGCCAGGCTGCATGCCCTGCTGCGCCGTAGTACCGGTACGCAGGGAGCAACCTTGGATATCAATGGCATTCTGCTCGACGAGGTGGCTCAGAAGGCTTGCCGACATGGCGAGCCCTGGCAACCGCTGACGGCTACCGAGTTCTGCCTGTTGCGCTACCTGATGCGCCATCCGGATCGGGTACATTCGAAATCCCGCTTGCTGAATCAGCTCTATGCGCTGGAGCAGGATGCCGCGGCGCCTAACCTGGTCGAAGTCTATATCGGCCGCTTGCGGCGGTTATTGGGCAAGACATGCATCCAGACTCGCCGTGGGCAGGGTTATGTCTTTCCCTCGCATTGATCGCAGAAGCCTGCGCGTCCACTTGCTCAGCCGGCTTGGCCTGGTGGCATTGGTCGTGATGGCCGTGGCCTGGCTACTGCACGATCTTCTGCTCGGCAACCTGGCCCGCGACTTTGTCGGTGAGCGGTTGCACAAGGAAGCCGAGTACACCATCCAGCGGCTGCGGCACGATCAGCCACTCGCCTCATCCTGGTTGCCGCCCGGCTCGACGGCCTCCCAGGCTCTCCACCATCTTTACCTGTTGCGATTGGGCGATGAGATCACGACGTCGCACCCACGCTGGCTGGCGACGTTGACGCCGCTGCTCGATCATAACGGCAGCTCGCTCATCGATACCCATTGGCAGGGGCGGCATCTGCTGGTCTACCGGGAAGACTTCGTGCTGCGCGGTCAACCCGGCGTGCTACTGGTTGCGGAAGATTACGAAGACGTGGAGTCCGGTCTCGATAGCCTGCATTGGTGGGTTGGCGGCATCGCGGCCCTGCTTCTGCTGCTACTGATTTTACTCAACCTCGTCGCGGTCAACCGTAGCCTGCGCCCGCTGGCTCGCTTGCAGCATCAACTGGCCGAGTTTCAGTCGGGTCAACGTGAGCGCCTCGATCTCGAGGCACCCTCCGAGCTGGATGGCTTGCTTCATCAGCTCAATCATTTCATGGACGAATTGCAGCGCCGGCTCAATCGCTCGCGAGAAGCGGTGGCCAATCTATCGCATACGCTGCATACGCCGTTGGCTGCCATTACTCAGGTATTGAGAGGCAGCCGCCCGATCAACGAGCATCGCCGCCAGCAAATGCTGGAAAGGCTGGAGAGAATACAGGCGCAACTGTCATCCGAGTTGCGCCGGGCGCGATTCGCCGGTCCGGGCAGTGGCCAGCATGCCGTGGTCGAGCGCGAGGCGGACGTACTGATCGACATGATGAAGACGCTATATCCCGACAAGAACTTCACACTTCGATCTGCGTTACCATCCGGTTATACCATCGCGATAGAGCGCCAGGACTTGAGCGAAATGCTGGGCATCGCACTCGATAATGCCGGGAAATGGGCACACAAGCAGATCGTCTGCGATCTGCGCCTGGATAACGGAGGCTTGGAAAATAAATTGCTCATTGAAGTCGGAGACGATGGACCCGGCGTAGGCCCTTGCGAACTATCACAACTCGGGCAGCGGGGTATTCGGCTCGATGAAAGCATGCCCGGCCATGGATTGGGGCTGGCCATCTTGAAACAACTCGTCGAGCACTATGCCGGAAACCTGGCTTTTCTCTCATCGGATAGCGGCGGGCTACGAGTACACATCGCACTGCCTTTCTAATCCTCTAATAGCAATTGGCCTCTTGAAAATGGCGACGGAGATGCCCGTCGCCACTGGTTTATCGGGTTCTCGAGAGATTGTCTCTATTAGCGTTGCACCAATAGCTCACCACGCATGCCGGCTTCGAAATGCCCAGGAATATTGCAGGCATATACAAGCGCGGCATCCAATGTTTCCGGGGCAGTCCATACCAATGTCTTGGTTTCACCGGCTGCAACGGTAACCGATGGCATGGCTTGCATACCGCTGTGATGGCCAGCCGACATATCATGGACACCGCCATTCGCTGCCATCTGCTGCATCATCTCGCGGTGCTCCGCCTGATCGTCGGCGCTGCCGATAACGAACTCGTGCTCCAGCCTGCCGGTATTCTCGACGACGAATTTCACCGTTTCGCCGGGCGCGATGGAAAGGTCGTCGGGCTTGAACCAGAGATCGCCAGTCGTAACGGCGATGGTGCGATCGATCTCCGTGCTCGATACGCTCTGCGAGTTATCGTCATGGCCGGCGGCAGCCAAGGCGCTGGAGGAAATGAGCCCAATTGTGATGGTTAGTAGTACGTTGCGCATAGAGTCATCTCAATGAAGGGGGAGGAACCTACATCTATACAGCAGGGGCCTGAATGCTGACTGAATCGCATCATGCAAGCTCCGCTGGAAAAGCAATATTTGCCTCGCCTCAATACATCCGCCTCGGCCTTCAGGCGGGGTGGTGCCAATTCAGCTTGCGTTCAGGAACCCTGCCTAACCTATGGGGATTGAATGGCCCATGGCTCTGCGTGAGCCAATACCCCTGGACCAGATTGAATGACTAAGCGAAAAGACTTATTGGATATCATCGCCATCGTGCCGGCGCGTGGTGGTAGTAAGCGGTTGCCGAGAAAGAACATTTTGCCCTTGGGTGGCAAGCCGCTCATTCAGTGGACCCTGGATGCAGCGAAAGCATCGAAGGTGATCGATAGGATCGTCGTGACCACGGACGATGACGCCGTGCTGGAAATCGCCGATCAGGCTCAGGTCGAGGCTATCCGCCGGCCCGATGGGCTCGCAAGCGACACGGCTACCACCGTGGATACGGTTCTGCATGCCCTGAATACTCTGGCCAAGCGGGGTATTGCGGCGCGCCGTGTGATGTTATTGCAGCCGACATCCCCGTTGCGGGGGGCAGGAGCCATCAGGGCGGCGGTAGAAAGAATGAACGCTACCGGAGCGAACAGCGTCATTTCAGTATGTGAAGTGGAACATCCACCGTTGTGGTGCAATACGATACCCGAAAATGGCAGCCTGGATGACTTCATTACGCCGGGAACGGAAGGCAGAAGAAGCCAGGACCTTCCCACGTTCTATCGCTTGAATGGTGCCATATATTTAGTTTCAGCGGATGAGTTTTGTCGTCATGAGTCGTTTTTGGTTAGCCCCAGTTTTTCCATCGTCATGGGCAGGGAAGAATCTGTCGATATCGATGATGATTATGATCTGCTGATCGCCGAGGCCTCTCTTGGCCTCGGCAACTCATGAGGTGATAGCCAGGTTCCTGGATGGTTAAGCGATACGCAATAGGCGTTCGGAATCGAATGCGAAACATCGGTTTACTATGCGCAATTCAAAAAGCTGCTTGTAATAAAATCAGCCAATTAAATGGAAAGTGTAAAGAAAATTATCGTTTCCTTGCCCTACGCGCCCATGCTGGCTAGAACTTTGGTTGTGAAGGTGAATGAGCAATCTCAAGGAGACCCGAAATGGAATTCGAGAAATTCAGATCCTGCATTGAAACGTGTAACATCTGCGCCGCTTATTGCGATGCCTGTAGCGTTGCCTGCCTGAAGGAAGACGATGTCAAGATGATGGCCGAGTGTATCCGCCTGGATAACCAGTGTGCGCAGATCTGCCGTCTGGCCGCTTCCTTCATGGCCCAAGGCAGTGAGTATGCGCGCGATATCTGTCGGCTTTGTGCTCAGGTATGCAGGGATTGCGGCGATGAATGCGCCAAGCACGATGCCGAGCATTGCCAGGAGTGCGCCAAGGCATGCCACCGCTGCGCCGAAGAGTGTGCCGCGATGGCTTGATCCATCCTAATCCGTGCCAGCGACGCGAGGGACCGCATGGAGCTGACCGCCCTTCTCGTTATCATGCTGACTGGCTTGGGCGGTGCGCTATTGGCGCAATGGTTACCCATGCGCCATCAGCGATTGCCTGGCTACTCTCAGCGCGCGCCTTTTCTGGGCGGCGGGCTTCCCGATACCCACGCCTGGAGCCGCTACCACATTCGCTATTATCCCATGACGTTGCTGCTCATCGCCTTCGAGATGGAGATGATGTTCATGTACCCGTGGGCGGTGATGTTCGTCGAAAAAGGCATGATGGCGATGATGGAAATGGGCATGTTCCTCGCCATTCTCGCGGTGGGCATCGTTTACGCCTGGCGCGAGGGAGTGTTCACATGGCAGTGAGTTGGCTCGGGCGCTTGGCGGCACGTGCACCGGTGCCCGTCTTTCCTGCATTGGGGGTTAGCGGTGATGCGGTGCTACGCCACTTGGCACTGACACCGGGCATCGAGTGGGTCGATTCGCCGCGTCATGCCAGCGTGCTGCTGGTGGCCGGTGGCGTGCCGATTGATCAGCACGAGGCGCTGCGCCGGGTGCACGACCAGTTACCCGCCCCCTTCGCCAGCGTCTGGTTCCGTACCGAGCCGTTCGAGGAACTGCTCAGTGCCACTCGGGTCGACGGTCTCGATGATCTACCCGGGGCGCTATGCGCGGTATACCGCGAACTCATGCAGGGGCGACGGGGAAGCTCGCCCCGCCTGCTGCCGGATGAACCGCCCAATCCCTGGGAAGGGCGCGGGGACTTTGGTCAGGGCGGCGAAGGCATGATGGGCGGCGTGCCCTATGGCCGCCCCATGGCCATGAACATGCACGACGATATTCGCGATGGCCTGACGCTGGATTCGCTGACCTTCACGCTGGGGCCGTTCCTGCCCGCTTTGCCGCCCGGCATGAGCGCCCAGGTCACCCTGCAGGGCGATCTCGTCCAATCCTGGACTACGCAGTCCGCACCCCATCCGCTGGGGCTCGAGGCGGTGTTCTTCGCCGCCCGCCAGCAACCGGTGCCGATCGCCGAGCTCGAACTGGCCCGCGCACGCCACCATCTTCGTCATATGTATCACGGCCTACGTCTCGCCGGGCTCGAGAGCGCCGGCCTGCATGCACTGCGCCTGGCGAACACGCTCACGGTGGACAGCAGGATCGATGGGCTACGCCGAATGCTGATGCGCTGCGGCTTCTTCGGCCTGGCGATGACGGCCAGCGGCGCGCTCGACGCCGAACGGGCCCGCCGGATTGGCGGCCCTGCCGCGCGCGCTGCGGGAATCGATGACGACCTGCGCAGCGAGGACGCCCACTATCGTCGCCTGGGCTTTTCGACGGTATGCCAGCGAGAGGGCGATACCCGGGCTCGCTGGTGGCAGCTATTGGCGGAGATCGATCAGTCACTGGTGCTGGCCCGGCGGGCGGTGCGGGAGGATATCCACACCCAGGCGACTGATGTCGAGACGCCACGCGGCCGCTGGGATGAACAGCGCCCCGAAGATGCCAGCTACCTGCTCGACGGCCTGCTGCCGGGGTTGGAGTGGGGCGAGGCGCTGGCGGCGATCGCCAGCCTGGAACTGGCGGCGGTCTCCGAATGGCCGCTGGATGCGTGGACCAGCGAGCCTCACGCGGCATCACCCAAGGAGCGCCGGGCATGATCTGGGAGCAGCTCGTACTGCCAACGCTCACGGTGTTTCTCGCGCTGGCTATTGGTGCCTATGCGGTCGCGGTGCTGGATCGCCTGATCGCCGGTGCGCTCGGCATGCCGCAGACCGGCAGTGCCTGGCAGGCACCGCTGGCGCGTGGCGCCTGGCTCTTGATGCAGTCGGCCAATGCCACTGAGGCGCCGGACTGGCAGGCCTGGCGGTTGGCGCCGGCGCTCTATTTGATGCTGGCGGCGATCGGGCTGGCACTGGTGCCATGGTCGGATTCGCTGATCGCCACCGATCTGCCAACCGGCGTGGTGCTATGGGGCAGCGTGGAGGCGCTGGCCACGGTGGTGATCTTCCTGCATGGCTGGTCGGCCAATTCACTGTTCGCGCTGATCGGCGCTTACCGTTATGTAGCGTTGGGGCTCTCCTACATTTTGATCAGCATGTTCGTACTGATCGGCGTGGCGCTGCCGGCCGAGTCGCTGCAGTTCTCGCAGGTGGTGGCCTCGCAGGCGGAGCTGTGGAACGTTATTCGCCAGCCGCTGGGCCTGCCGCTGTTTTTGATCGTCGGGCTGGGGATTACCTTCTGGGGGCCGCTTAACCTGGCCGACTCGACCGACCTGGCCGGCGGCACGGCATCGGAAATATCGGGGCCACCACGGTTGGTCTGGGAGACCGCTCGGGCAATGATGCTGGTGGCTTTCAGCGGCGTCGCGGCTAGCGCCTTTCTCGGCGGCTGGCTGGGGCCATGGCTGCCGGGCCCACTGTGGCTGGTGCTGAAGATGCTCGCAGTGCTGGCCGTGCTATCGCTACTGGGGCATCTGCTGCCGAGACTGGCGCCGGAGCGCTGCGTCACCCTGATGTGGGTGGTGCTATTGCCGCTGTCGTTCGTCGATCTTATATGGGCTGGCGCAGCGGCGTTGTTGTAATGAGTTGCTGTAATGAATTGTTGTAATGAAGAGCGGAGGCTTGCCATGAATGACGGCGTCGGTGTCGATATCACCTTCTTCCTGCTGGCGGCGCTGGCCGTCTACAGTGGCTGGCGGGTGTTCCGTACCGACTCGATGGTGCGTGCGTCGTTTTTCCTGCTCGTCTCGTTCATCGCCGTGGGCGCGATCATGCTGCTGCTGGCGGCGGTGTATCTGGGCGTGGCGATGTTCTTCATGATGGCCGTCGAGATGATGGTGATGGCGCTGTTCATGGTCATGTTCATGATGAATCCGGCGGGGCTCAACCCGATGAACATGGTCCACCAGGAGCGCGTCGCGATGGCCGTCGGCGCGGTCGGCTTCGTGGTGCTCGGCGCCATGGCGCTGTTCGCCGAGTTTCCCGAACGCCCGCTGCCGGCCGATCTCGAGCCGGTGGCCTCGCTGGGGCGTGAGCTGCTCGGCGATTCGATGCTGATCTTCGAGTCGGCGGGCATCGTGCTGCTGACCTGCATGATCGGCGTGGTGGTGCTATCGAGCCAGCGCGGGCGTTACGGTGTCGCCGATGCGGGATCGAAGCCGCCGGGACTGGTGCCGGAGGGCGAGCCGGCGGGACAGCCGCCGGAGGAGGGCGAGAGCGGTGGTCACGGGCATCATCACTAAGTAACCGAATAGGCAAGGAGGCTGACATGACACTAACGACGCTTTTACTCCTGGCGGCTGCGCTGATCGGCATTGGGCTCTACGGCGCACTCTCGCAGCAATCGTTCGTGATGCTGATGATGGGGCTCGAACTGATGCTGGGTGGCGTGATGCTCGCCGCCGTGGCGTTCTGGGCGCTGAGCGGTGACGGCGCCCCGGAGGGCCAGCTATTGACCATCGTCGTCATGGCGGTGATGGCCATCGAGATGGCCATGGGCTTCGCGTTGGTGGTGGCGGTCTATCGCGGCAAGCAGGCCGACACGACCGAAGCGCTGAGCGGGCTGAAACACTGATGCTGTGGTCGGTCGCGCTATTGCCGCTACTGCTGGCGCCGCTGATCTATCTCGGCGGCCCGCGGCTGCAGCGCACCGGGCTGACCTTGTGCGCGGCGATGGCGGTGCTGGCTAGCCTGGTGTTGGCCGGCGTCGCGGTAGGTAGCGAGTGGGGTGCCCCACTCGCTACCTACCGCTGGAGCGATGCGCTCGAGCTGACCCTTGGCCTGTCGACGGCGGGCGCGGTGTTTGTGTTGGCGGTGCCGCTGATCGCACTGCCCATCGTGGTTTACACCGGCTATCACGACTTGGCGCTCAAAGACGACCGGCTGCATGTGGCGTCGGGCGATGCGCGCCTGCTCGCACTGCTGGTGGCCTTCGTCGGCACCATGCAGTTGCTGGTGCTGGCCAGCGACCTATTGACCCTGCTGATCGCCTGGGAACTGGTCGGTGCCTGTTCCTGGGCACTGATCGCACAGCGCTGGGGCGAGGGCGAGATTGCCAAGGATGCCGCGCGCGCCTTTCTGATCACGCGCTTCGGCGACCTGGGGCTATACATCGCCGCCGCGGCGGTGTTCGCCGGTAGTGGCGGCTTCGGCTATGCGGATCTCGCGGCGCTCGATGGTGGCTACCTGCATGTCGCGGTGGCCGGAATCGTACTTGCGGCGGCGGCCAAGTCGGCGCAGGTGCCGTTCTCGGCCTGGCTGTTCGCGGCGATGTCGGGGCCGGTGCCGGTCTCGGCACTGCTGCATGCGGCGACCATGGTCGCGGCGGGCGTCTATCTGCTCGTCCGCCTGCAGCCGGCGCTTTCCGAGGTGGCGTGGTTCGCGCCGGTGGTCATCGCCATCGGCCTTGTTACCGCGCTGGCCGCTGGCGTGGTCGGCGCCGTCCAGAATCACGCCAAGAAGCTGCTGGCGGCCTCGACCTCGGCACAGTACGGGTTGATGTGGCTGGCGGTGGGCGTGGGCTTTCCCAATGTGGCGCTTTTGCACTTCATCGCGCATGCCTGCATGAAGGCGGGGCTGTTCCTCTCGGCGGGGCTGGCCGAGCGCCAGAGCGGTAGTTATCGACTGGATACCATGCGCCTGGGTCGCCGCCTGCCGGGAATCGCGGCGACCACCCTGATATCGAGCCTGGCACTGGCGGGAATGATCCCGCTGGGCGCGGCCTGGAGCAAGGAGCAGATCACCGCCGTGGCCAACCATCAGGCGACGTGGCTGGCGCTGCTGGTGGCGCTCGCCGGGGGCTTGAGCGCGCTCTACGCGACACGCTTTCAGCTATTGGCCTATGGTCGCCCGCGTCGTGACGAACGATTACCGCGTACTGGGTCTCCCGCGCCGCCGAGCCCCGCGACCTGGGCATTGCATTCGCTGGCCGGCGCGACCCTGCTGCTCTCGCTGCTATGGTGGCCCGAGGTGCACGAAACGGCGACCGCGCTGCTGAACATCGACCGGCCCTCAAGCCATACGTGGCTGCTCGCCGTCTCGCTGGTGCTGGTGCTGCTGGGTATTGTTTGGGGTATTGGCACGGCGCGCCATGAGTGGTGGTTGGTGCCACGCCGTTGGCAGGGCGCGGCGGCGGCCTGGTTTGGCCTGCCGATGCTAACGCAAGGCATTGCGACAGGCGTGAGTGCCACCAGCGCAAGATTGGCGCGCTTCGATGACGATGTCGTCGATGCCGGGCTGCGCGGCACGGCGCGCTTCGGCGCATGGCTGGCACGGCGGGGCTCGGCGCGCGGAGAGACGCTCGCCGAGGGCCTGCCCGGCTCGCTGTCGCGCTTGATCGATTGGGGTGGGCAGTGGGCGCGCCGCGCCCAGAGCGGCCAGACCCACCACTACTACACCGGCATCGCCGCCGGCTTCGCCATCGTCCTGATTCTGCTGGTGATAGGAGCTGCTCTGTGATTCTTACCATCGCCCTGGCCATTCCCCTGCTGGGGGCGCTTGCGCTTGCCGCATCATCGCGCTGGAGCGCGGCACTCGCGCGTCGATTCGCGGCGGGTGTGGCGAGCGTGTCGCTGCTGGCGCTGATCCTGGCCTGGTTCGGCTTCGACCCGGGAGGGCCGCTGTTCCAGCATATCGACGAGGTGCGCTGGGTGCCGTCGCTGGGTGTGGCCTACCGGGTCGGGGTGGATGGCATCGCGCTCGCCATCGCGACGATGAGCGCGCTGCTGTTCGTCGCCGCCATCGTCTACCCGGTGGATACCCGTGGCCAGCCGCATCAGTACTACGCCTGGCTGCTGTTTTTGCAGACGATGTCGCTGGGCGTATTCCTGGCACTCGACTTGCTGCTGTTCTATGTATTCTTCGATCTGACGCTGGTCGGCATGTATTTTCTGATCGGTCGCTGGGGGCACGGCGAGCCGCAGGTCTCGGCGCTGAAGTTCTTTCTTTACACCTTCGCCGGCTCGCTGCTGCTGTTGCTGGCGATCATCGGGCTGTATCTCTCGCTCGAGCCGCACAGCTTCGACATGCGCGTGCTGATCGAGCGGCAGCCGCTGGCTGGCGGGCTCTATGCCGGGCTGGTGTTCCTGGCGCTGATGCTGGGTTTCGCGATCAAGACGCCGCTGGTGCCGCTGCATACCTGGCTGCCGCAGGCGCACGTCGATGCGCCGGGGCCGGCCTCGGCGATCCTCGCCGGGGTGCTGCTCAAGATGGGCACCTACGGCATGATTCGCCTGCCATTGGCCATGATGCAGGCAACCTTCGCCCGCTACGCGCTGGCGGTCGCCATCGTCGCGCTGGTGGCGATTCTCTACGGTGCGCTGGTCGCGCTCGGGCAATCCAACCTCAAGCGGCGCATCGCCTACACCTCGATCAATCACATGGGCTATACGGTGCTGGGCATCGCCGTGGCCGCCGCGGCTCTGGGCGACAATATCGCTGCCCGCCAGCTGGCGCTGACCGGGGCGACGGTGGAGATGGTCGCCCACGGCCTGATCACCGGCGCGCTGTTTCTGATCTGCGGCTCCTTCTGGCAGCGCACCGGCGAATACGAACTTGAGCGTTACGGTGGCCTGGCCCGCCAGGCGCCGCTGCTGACCGGCTTCAGCGTGCTCGCGGCGTTCGCCAGCCTGGGCATGCCGGGGCTGGCCGGCTTCGTCGCCGAGTTCCAGATCTTTGCCGGCACCTTCGCCGTCTACCCGTGGCTGGCGGTAATCGGCGTGCTCGGCATTTTGATCACAGCGGCACTGTTCCTGGACTTGTTGCGTCGACTGTTCTTCGCTAGCCGTCCGCTCCATCTCGCTCAGTTTCCCGACTTGAAGCGGGCCGAGTGGGGCGTGCTCGGCGTGCTGTCGCTCGGCATCGTCGTGATCGGCGTCTACCCGCGCTTTCTGCTCGGCGTCATCGAGGCCTCTGCCGCCGTGCTGGTAGGGGGCCGCTGATGCCGGTCGGTGACCTGCTGCCCGAGCTCATCCTGCTGATCGGCGCGGTGATCATCGTGCTGTTCGCGGCCTTTGCGTCGCATCGGCGCCAGGCCTGGGCCGCCGGGCTGGCGCTGGTTGCGCTGGTTCTGGCGGCGGTTTTCAGTGCCAGGCAGTGGACCCAGGCACCGATGCTGAGCTTTTCCGGCGTCTGGGCATTGGATGGCCCGGCGATCGCGGCCAAGTTGCTGATATTGCTGAGCGGCGCGGTGGCCGTGTTGCTGTCACCGCAGTGGATGCGCAGCGACCGGCGGCATGGCGAATACTACGCGCTGATCCTGCTCACGCTGCTCGGCGCGATCATGATGGCTTCGGCCAACGACGCCATGGAGCTGGTGGTTGGCGTGCTACTGTCGTCGACGGCCAGCTACCCGCTGGTCGCCTATCACCGCGCCTGGGCGCCGGCGCTGGAAGCGGGCATGAAGTACTTCCTGATCGGCGCGCTGACCAATGCCTTGCTGGTGATCGGCGTGGTGGTGCTGTTCGGCCTGGTCGGCGACACCGACTATACGCGCAGTGCCGAGGCGTTGACCGGCGCCGACCCTTGGGCGCTGAGTATCGCTACCGCCTGCATCGTGCTCGGCCTGAGCTTCAAGCTGGCGGCGTTCCCCGCCCACGCCTGGATGCCGGACGTCGCCCAGGGCGCACCAATGCCGATCGCCGCGTTACTCAGCGTGGCGCCCAAGATCGGCGCGGCGTTGGCGCTGGCGCGTTTCGTCTCGCTGCTACCGATGGATCAGGCCTGGCAGGCCATCGTCGCGCTCATTTCCGTCGTCACCATGACGCTGGGCAACCTGGCGGCGCTGCGCCAGAGCGATTTGCGCCGCCTGCTCGGCTGGTCGTCGGTGTCGCAATCGGGCTATGCGCTGATGGCAGTGGTGGTGATCGGCACCGATACCCAGGCGCTGCGCGCCCTGCTGGCGTTTCTCGCTGCTTACGCGCTGGCCAACCTGGCCGCCTTCGCCGTGGTCACCCACCTGCGCGGGCGCACCGCGCTGGATGACTATCGCGGCCTGGCGCGAGCGCAGCCCATCGCCACGGCGGGACTGATCTTGGCACTGCTGTCGCTGGTGGGCATTCCGCCGCTGGTCGGCTTCTTCGGTAAGTTCCTGCTGTTCGAGGCGGCTATCGACGCCGGCTATGGCTGGTTGGCCGTGGTCGCCGCGATCAATACCGTGGTCTCGCTGTTCTACTACCTGCGTGTGATCGCGGTGACGATGTTCCAGCCGCAGGCGGGCGAGGTGCACGTGCTGGGAAGCGTATCCAAGCTGGCGATGCTGGCGAGCGTCGCGTTGCTGATTCTGGCGAGCCTCGGTATCGAATGGGGGCTGGGCTTGATGGCGTCGCTGCGTTTCGCATTGCAATGACCGGTAGGCTAGCTGCGCTGGAGTCGGGCTAACCCATGGCCAGCCTGGGCAGCGCTTGAGCCGCAAAGTCGCGCTCATGGAGACGCATCCGGGTCTCCTCGATGGCGAGGAGTACTTGCTCGGCACTGGGTTTCCAGAGCGTGATATCGAGAGTTTCGCGGGGTGCGAATTTCGCGGATTTCTTCGTTTGCATGATGGTGATGGCGGGCACGTCCAGGGCTGCGGCCAGGTGCATGGGGCCTGAATCGGGGGTCACGAGGAGCGTGGCGTGCGCCAGCATGGCGGCGAACTCGCGCAGCGGCCTGGGATGGCACAGTGCGCCATGACTCGATGCGGCGAGTTGGCCCTGCAGTGCCGGCGCGAGCCTTCTTTCCTCCGGGCCGAGAAAAACCAGGTGGCGGACTCCCGCTGAATCCAGCGTGCGCAGCACCTCCAGCCAGAAAGCCAGAGAGCAGCGTTTATCCAGATGGCCGCCGACGAACACGCCGACGAAGGGCGCCGCATCGCCATTCGCACCAGTCGCTATCGAATGTTGCCCAAGCAGCGCCAATGCCTTGTTGCGCTCGCTGGGAGTCAGGCAAAGCAATGGCCGGTTGCGGCACGGCACATTGAGCGCGCGAGCGAGAACGAGGGGCGTGTCATAGGCATGCCGGTGTTTGCCGCTGACCTCGACATCGAACCAGCGCTGCCCATTGCGCCCCATGCCCATGCTGTAGCGCGCATCGATCAGCCGGGCGAACAGGCAACCGGTCAACGAGCCCGAGCCGATCTGCACCGCCAGGTCGTATTTTTCACCGCGCAGGCGCTTCAGCAGGGCAACGAACAGCCAGGGCCGAGCAATGGCTCTTCGCGACAGCGTAAAGAAACGATCGACCGGCTGATTCTCGAACAGGGCCAGGGTGGTGTCCGTGGCGAGAAAATCGATGCGTGCCGATGGAAAGCGCTTGCGAAACGCGGCGATCGCCGGCGCGCCGATCAGCGCGTTGCCCAGGCGGTAATTCGGCCGAATCAGAAGGATGCTTTCGATACCGTCGAGGCTACCGGCATCGGTCGGTTTCGGTTGATCCAGGAATTTCCACAGCAGCGCCGTCAGCCAGCGCTTGAGCTTTTTTTCGACGCGCTGGGCAATCTTCTTGAGTACCGTATTGGTCCGTATGCGGGTTAGCAGCGACATGATGACGACACTCCGGCCGGTATGAAGGGTATACCCAGGCCCGTTGAGGCTGGTCGCTGTAGTCTGAAATCGGGAACTTAACGTAATCTTAAGGTTGCGAATGTTCCGCCCGGCCGCTCTCGAGCGCGCTCCGTCGTGTTTCATCGCTCCTTGCCGGCTGTCGAGCGCGGTTGCTTAAGGAAAGCTTAAGCGTGGTGCGTGACAATGCCGGGCCAGGCCAATGAGAGGGCATCATGCGCGTACTGCTGATAGAGGATGACCCGCTGCTGGGCGATGGCGTCAAGATTGCGCTCGAGCGCGAAGGCTATACGGTCGATTGGTTCACGCAGGGCTTCGAGGCGATCGGCGCGGTGGAGAGCGAAGCGTTTTCGGTGATGATTCTCGATCTGGGCCTGCCCGATGTGGATGGCATGCAGGTGCTGAGTCGCGTCAGACGCGAATCGACCCTGCCGATAATCATCCTGACGGCTCGCGATGCGGTGACGGATCGAATAAAGGGGCTCGATGCCGGCGCCGACGATTACGTGCTCAAGCCGTTCGATCTGCAGGAACTGGTGGCACGCCTGCGTGTGGTGACGCGCCGCGCCGAGGGACGCGCCTCGCAGCTATTGACGCTGGGTGCGCTGTGTATCGATGAAGCCCGGCATGTCGTTACCTGGCAGGGGAGTGAGATCAAGCTGGGCCGACGTGAGTATGCGCTGCTGCTGGAGCTGGCCGGGCATCCCGACAAGGTGTTATCGCGGCCACGCCTTGAAAGCCTGCTCTATGGCTGGGGCGAGGAGGTGGAATCCAATGCGGTGGAGGTGCATGTGCATCACTTGCGCAAGAAGCTTGACCGGGCGCTGATCGTCACCGTGCGCGGTATCGGCTACCGGTTGGACAGCGGCGCGACATGACCTCCATTCGCCGTTATCTGGCACGTACCCTGGCGTTGATACTGACGATTGCCACGGGTCTTACGGTCACCGCCGCGTACCTGATTACCGACCATGAGTTGGAGGAAATCCTCGATGCCCAGCTCAGCCTGCAAAGCCGTATCGTCGCTGGCCTGATCACGCGGGATACGCCTGTCGAGGTGTATCGGCGCATTACCGAGCGTCTTCAGCAGCCCGAGAGTGCCGCACGCCTGTACAGCGATGAAGGCGCCGATTGGGTGGCGCCGGGCAAAGCGCAGGGGGAGCTCTTCCACGAAGAGGAGCGCAAGCTGACGATCGGTTTCTGGAATGCCGACGGTACACCACGCCTGCTCGGCGCCCAGTGGAACGATGAAGGTCCGTTCCCCGCACCGCGCGAAGAGGGTTATCGCTGGCTCAGCTACGATGATCAGCAGTGGCGTGTCTTCAGCATGTTCGATGCCGCCAGCGATACCTGGATCCAGATGGGTGTGCGCCGCACCTTCCTGGAGGAGATCGTCGAGCGGGTGACACTGAACAACCTGCTGCCGATGTTGATTCTGCTGCCGCTGTTGCTGTGGTTGATGGCGCGTATCATTCGCCGTGGGCTGGCACCCATCGGTGCCTTGTCCAGCCAGGTCGAGGGGCGAGACGCCGGCGATTTGCGCCAGATCGAGACCCGGGTGCCCCGCGAGCTCGACGGCCTGCGCCAATCGCTGAACGATTTCATCGCCAGGCTGGAAGAGACGCTGGAGCGCGAGCGGCGCTTCACCGCGGATGCCGCCCACGAGTTACGCACGCCATTGGCCGCCCTGCGGATTCATCTGGACAACGCCCGGGCGGGTGAGGAGCACGCCCTGAAGAAGGCCTATATCGGGGTGGAGCGGCTGCAGCGTGTCGTCGAGCAGTTGCTGGTACTGGCGCGCTTGGATCGCTCCAGCGCCGCGCCTGTCGCGCCGGTCAATGTCTACTCCATCGTCGTCGAACTGGCGGCGGATCTCTGGCCACTGGCCCATGCGCGCCAACAGCATCTGGTATTGAAAGGGCTGACTCGCCTGGATGTACGCGCCGACCCGGTGGAAATGGGCATCCTATTGCGCAACCTGCTCGACAATGCACTGCGCTACACGCCCGAGGGCGGCAGTATCGAGGTCGAACTCCGCAAGCAGGGCGGCTCGCCGCAACTGGTGGTTCGCGACACCGGCCCGGGGATTCCCGACGAGTTGCTCGGCAAGGTCACCGAGCGCTTTCGGCGGGCGGCGGATCAGCGCACCACCGGCAGCGGCCTGGGGCTGTCCATCGTCGTCGAGCTGGCAAGCCGGCAGCAGGCGCGATTGACACTGAAAAATCGACAGCCATGCGGGCTGGAGGCGAGCCTCACCTGGAATGCGCGGGCGTCGATTGGCGTGGATCGGCAAACTCTGGCTTCGGAGTAGTGTCGTAGTCACCAACGAAGCATCGAAATGGAGGGGGCGAAATGCGTATTGGCCAGTTAGCGGAGTTGACCGGTGTCAGCGTGCAGACGATTCGCTTCTATGAGCGAAAAGGCTTGCTGGCGGCGCCCGAGCGCCGGGGAAACGGCTATCGCGCCTACACGGAGCAGCATGGCGAGCGGCTCGCGTTCGTGCGCCGCTGCCGCCTTCTGAACCTGTCGTTGACGGAGATTCGTGAACTGCAAGGCTATCTGGACGAGCCGCACCAGCCCTGTACGGCGGTCAATAGCATGCTCGATGACCGCATATCCCACGTACAGGCGCAGATAGAATCACTCCAGGCCCTGGAGAAGCAGCTCGTCGCCCTGCGAATGCGCTGCCATGGCGTGCATGAAGCCGCCGACTGCGGAATCCTGACGGGCATCAGCGCCGACGAAATACGCCATTGATTGCAGGTCGGCAACGCTCACCCTGCCGAGACGACGGGGCTTGACCCTATAGCCGCTATAGCCTCTATCGTTCGTCCTGTTCCTATGGCAACGAGAGTCGATACGATGAGTGCACGCTGCTGTGCGAGTGAAACACCGAGCGATTGTCGGACGGCGATTCCGCCGGGCTATCGCAAGGCGCTGTGGTTCGCGCTGGCCGTCAATGTGGTGATGTTCGCGGTCGAGATCGGTGCCGGCCTCAAGGCCGATTCGGTCTCGCTGCTCGCCGATTCGATGGACTTTCTCGGCGATGCGGCCAACTACGGCATCAGCCTGGGTGTGCTAGGCATGGGGCTTGCCTGGCGCGCGCGGGCATCGATGATCAAGGCACTGACGATGGCGGCATTCGGCGTGTGGATACTCGGTGTCACGCTTTACAACCTCGTCACCGGCAGCATGCCGCATCCGCCGACCATGGGTGCCATCGGCCTGCTCGCCGCACTGGCCAATCTCGGCGTATTGGGCTTGTTGATGCGCTACCGTCACGGCGACAGCAACATGCGCAGCGTCTGGTTATGTACCCGCAACGACGTGATCGGCAATGGCGCCGTCATGCTGGCCGCGCTGGGTGTGTTCGGCAGCGGTAGCGCTTGGCCCGACCTGGCGGTGGGTGCGATTTTCGCCGGCTTGGCATTGAGCGCCGCGCTACAGATCGCCCGTCAGGCGGCGGCCGAGTTGCGCCGCCATCGAGGGGCGCCGCATCGGGCCTGACAGCCGACCTGGCGCCTTTTCAGGTATGATGCGCGCTGTAATCCCTGGCTGGACAGATTGAATGTCGCTTGTATCGAACTTCCTGGTCGCGCTCGGCCTATCGGCCGATGCCTTCGCCGTGAGCGTCGCGCGTGGCGCGGCCGCCCAAACCGTCACCATTCGGATGGCGATCCGCTCGGGCTTCGTGTTCGGCTTCATCGAAGCCAGCATGGTCCTGATAGGCTGGCTGCTGGGCTCGAGCTTCGCCGGACTGATTACCGGAATCGATCACTGGATCGCCCTGTTGCTGCTTGGCGCGGTGGGCGGGCATATGATTTACGAGGGTGTGGGCGGCGATGACGAAGCACCGCAAGTCTCCGGCGCTACCAACAGTGGCGGGCTGAAGACGGTGATTGCCGCCATCGGTACCAGTATCGATGGATTGGCGATCGGGGTGACCTTCGCCTTCATTGCGGTGCATATCTGGACCGCCGTCGCGATCGTCGGTGTCGTATCGTTCTGCATCAGCACCACCGGCTTGCTGATCGGTCCCCGGCTTGGCGCGCTATTGGGACGCCGGGCCGAGATTCTGGGCGGCGTGGTGCTGTTGGGCATCGGCGCGTCGATTTTCTATTCGCACATGCATGAGGCCGGCGTGTTCTAAGAGCGCGGCTTGTGGCGCGGTGCGCAATCGATCAATGCAGGAAGGGCACGGCAATAACGATATACCGCGCGCCCTTGGCCAGAGCGACGATCGGCAGGAAGCTCCAGAACGGTTCGCGCATGATTCCCGCTATCACGGTGAGCGGATCGCCGATGAACGGCACCCAACTCAGCAATAGCGACCAGCGGCCATAGCGGTGATAAACCCGCCGGGCCTTGGCGAGCTTGGCGTCGCTCGCGGGGAACCAGCGCTTGTGCCGGAGGCGCTCGAAATAGAGTCCCAGCAACCAGTTGATCGCCGAGCCCAGCGTATTGCCAATGGTCGCTACCAGCAGCAATACCCAGACCAGATGCTGATCGCTGAACAGCAGCCCGACCAGCACGGCTTCCGATTGAAAAGGCAGCAGCGTGGCGGCACCCAATGCCGCCACGAAAAGGCCAAGATAGCCGGTCAGTTCCCCCATCGGTCAATCAGATCGACATGTACGGAGCTGTGGCCTGGTCGTCGAAACTCATGACCTCGAACGGACCCTGCTTGGGGCCGGGCATGCCGGGTGAGCCCTGCGGCATGCCGGCGAGCGCGATACCATCGATAGCGGGCCGTTCGGTCAGCAGGCGATCGACGGCGGCGAAGGGAACATGGCCCTCGATGATGTAATCGCCGACCATCAGGGTATGGCAGCCGTAGAGCGCATGGGGAATATCCGCGGACGCCTTCACCTGGTTGAGGTCTGGGCTCTCGATGATCTCGATATCCATGCCCTTCGATTCGAGATAGTCGGCATACTTATCGCAGCAGACGCAATTCGGGTTCTTATAGAGTTTCGCGGTGTCATTCGTGTCGGCATGGGCCGGTGATAGGCTCAGCAGCAACAAGCCAGCACTCAGGGCCGATGTCAGTTTTCGCTTCATGTGCCTCTCCTCGATATCGTCGAGCGTCATTCGCAGCCCGCTTCAGGCGCCGCAGCGGGTTCTGGTCAACAGATACTTGATCGATGCGGCGATGCCGAGCCCGATCAGCAGCAGTATCGCCATGCCCGCCAGCGGCATCAGCCATGCTATGGCGCCGCCCATCATGTCGCAATTCATCATCTCGCAGGTTACCTCTCAAGAGCGTATCCACCCCGGATGCTAAAAGCCATGCCCTGCCCCAAGGTCAAGCGTTATTCAAGCCGGCCTAGCCGATTCAGCGCCAGGCTGTGGCACACTGGTATGCCTGCATCGTATGCGGGATTCCATCAATGACTCAGGCAGGTAGCGATGGCTGACGCCAGCCCCGTCGTCGAAGCGCGCGCTTATCCACATCGCGTGCTCACCGATCGTCACGATTTCCATCAACTGCTGCTCGGGCTCGACGGGAGTGTCGAACTGGAAGTGGCCGGGCATGGCGTGCGCGTGGTAGCGGGAGTATTGGCACCGATTGTGGCCGGCGATCGACACCATTATCTGGCCTTGCAGGACAACGATTGCCTGGCGCTGGATCTGCCGGTGGCGTGGTGCGAGGCGCTGGAACTGGAGGCGCTGATCACTCGCCTGCCGCGGCGCTTGCCGGCGAGGTTACTGGCGCGTGCCCGCGCGTTGCCGGCGTGCGATGCACCTGCACTGGCGGGATGGCTGAGCGAGGCGCTGGGTAACGACACCGGGCGTGTCGCACCGCCGCGCCTGAAAATGATTCGGCTGCTGTCGGTCATCGAGGCCGATCTGGCCAAGCCTTGGCGCGTTCGTGACATGGCCGCCTGCTGTCATCTCGCCGAAGCGTCCTTCGCGCGGCAGTTTCGCGCCCTGACCGGGCAGGCGCCGCATGCCTGGCTGGTCGAGCGGCGTCTGGCGCGTGCCTGCCGGTTGATGGATGGCAGGGCCTCGCTGACCGAGATCGCACTGGCGTGTGGATTCGGCGATGCGGCGCACTTCTCGCGTGTGTTTCGCGGCCACCACGGCTGTTCTCCCCGGCAGTGGCGTCGCGCTCACTGCAAGCCGGCCAACGCCAGCAACCCAGCCAGATAAAAGGGGATCAGCAGCGGCGCGGCCAGTGTGGTCAGCAGCACCGCGATGGCGCCTTTTTCGGGGCGGATGTTCAGTTGCATGGCGACTACCACCACATTGGCGGCCATCGGCACCACGCCGAGCAGCAACAGCACCATGGCAAGCTGCGCGGAGATCCCGACAGTCGCCTGTAGCCCCAATACCGTCAGCAGGCTGACCAATGGCCAGAGCAGGTAGCGCGCCGCGACACAGGCCAGGATGAAGCGTGTATCGACCTCGCGCATCGACACCCGGCCCAGCGTCATGCCGATGATCATCATGCCGAGTACCGTATAGCAGTACTTGAAGTAGTCGAGCCCTTCCACCACCACGCCGGGCAATGAGAGTCCGATCCCGCTGACCAGCAGTGCGGCGGCGAACGCATAGACCAACGGCAGGCGCACGATCTTGGCCACGCTCTGGCGCACCGAGAACTGGCCGCGCGCGCTGATGTAGTAGCCGACGGTGAATTCGAACAGGTTGGTGCCCAGCAGGCAGAACAGATATTGCGTCACCCCTTCCGGCGGCAGCAGCACCATGGCGATGGGCAGCCCGAAATAGCCGGTGTTGCCGGTGCCTGCCGAAAAGGCCAGTAGCGCCGCTTCCTGCGAGGCGAAGAACGGCCGCGCCACATAGCTGACCGCCAGGCACATCGCGCTCGACAGCGTGAACAGCGCCGCTGTCAGCAGCAGGTAATCGACGGTCGGGCCGCCGAGCGTCAGGCCGCGAAAGAAGGTCAGCGGTGCGATGATGTAGATCAACAGCGTGGCGATGGGGCGCGGATCCACCGCCAGGCGGCGCGCACAGATCCAGCCTAGCCCGACGAAGGCCAGCAGCATCCATAGCGGTTGTGAAAGATCGACATCGAGCATCGGCGGTTTCGCATGTTGGGGCCGGAAAGGCGTCATCATGCCCGCAATGTGCGCAAAATGGCAGGTCAGGATTCGACAAGTTTTGCCAACGATCCTGCGCCAGACTCGCTCTCTTTCCCCTCTTGGCCATCACCATGACGATACCTGCGCCGAACCATCGCGCCACCGCCATTGGCGCCACCACGGTACTCAATTGGGCGCTGCTCGCGGCGCTGACCCAACTCGCCGGACCGGTGCCGCCGTTTCTGCTCACCGCGCTGGCCTTCGCCATCGCCTTCGCCTGCTTTGCCGTGTGGTTGGGCATTCGTGGCGAATCCTTGATCGCGCCGCTCAAGCAGCCGCTCAAGGTATGGGCGCTGGGTGTCGGCGGCCTGTTCGGCTATCACGCGCTCTATTTCATCGCCCAGCAGAATGCACCGCCGGCCAATGCCGGATTGATCAGCTACCTATGGCCACTGCTGATCGTGGTGCTCGTCGCGCTGCTGCCCGGCGAGCGGCTCCGGGCCATTCATGTCGCCGGCGGGGCGCTGGGGTTCATCGGCGCGGCGCTGCTGGTCGGCGGCGATGTCGGCGGTGGCGGCAGTACGCTGGGTTATACGGCGGCGTTCGCCTGCGCTTTCGTGTGGAGTGCGTATTCCGTGCTATCGAGAATGACCCGGAGCGTCCCGACGGCGGCGGTGGGCGGCTTCTGTCTGGTCACCGCGCTGCTGGCGGCACTTTGCCACTGGCTGTTCGAACCCTCGCGATGGCCCGAGGGCATCGGCTGGCTGGGCGTGATCGGCCTGGGCCTGGGGCCGGTGGGCAGTGCGTTCTTCACCTGGGATATCGGCGTCAAGCACGGCGATCTGCGCCTGCTCGGCCTGCTCGCCTATTTCACGCCGCTGCTCTCGACCCTGGTGCTGATCGCGACCGGCTATGCCGAGCCGACCCCGCTACTGGCGGTGGCCGCCGCGCTGATTACCCTGGGTATGCTGGTGGGCAGTGGCCGGCTAGGCTTCAGGTAGGGGGCTTGACCCTATAGTGGCTATAGGCAGGACAATGGCGCAGTGATGGATCGATAGGAGAACGGCATGGCGCGCGATGAATCATCGCACGGTGACCACGCACACGGTCATGCGCACGATCATGATCATGCCCCGACGGTCACCCCTGATAGCGAGAAGCGGGTGCGCTGGGCCTTGCTGCTCACGGCGGGTTTCATGCTGGCCGAAATCGTCGGCGGCATCGTCTCGGGCTCGCTGGCGCTGCTGGCCGATGCCGGCCACATGTTCAGCGATAGCGCCTCGCTTGCCATGGCGCTGGTGGCGTTTCGCCTGGGCGCGCGCTCGCCGGATCGCCAGCGTACCTTCGGTTATCGGCGTTTCCAGGTGCTGGCGGCATTCGTCAATGGCCTGACGCTGTTCGCGATAGCGATCTGGATCGTCTACTCGGCCATCGAGCGCCTGGTGTCGCCCGTCGAGGTGCTCGCCGGTCCGATGCTATTCATCGCGATCATCGGGTTATTGGTCAATATCGCCGCCTTTGCGATTCTTCACCAGGGCGATCAGGGCAATATCAACCTGCGCGGCGCGGCGATGCATGTGATGGGCGATCTGCTCGGCTCGGTTGCCGCCATCGCCGCATCGCTGATCATCTGGTTCACGGGCTGGAACGCCGCCGACCCGCTACTTTCGATGCTGGCCGCGGCATTGATCCTGCGCGGCGCCTGGCAGATCGTGCGGCGCTCGGCGCATACCTTGCTCGAAGGCACGCCGGATGGCGTCGAAGTCGCCCGGATTCGTGAGGCGCTGGAAGCGCTGGATGGCGTCGAAAGCCTGCACGACCTGCACGTATGGGGCCTGACGCCGCAGGACCCACTACTCAGCCTGCACCTGGTGGTGCGCGACGATGCCGATCACGCGCGCGTACTCAGCCAAGCCTATGCGCTGCTGCGCGAGCGCTTCGGGATCACCCACGCCACGCTGCAACTCGAGGGCGAAGCCTGCCTGACCGGCGGGGATTGTCAGGCGACGCAGGCGTCGTATCCGCCGCGATGACGCCTTCCGCCAGCATGACTGGCATTGATACTGATGCGCGAAACTTTCATTGGTCCAAGGCAATCTTGATGGGCACAATGCCAGTATCCATCAAGGTTTTCGCTGCCGCTTACGCGGCGACGCGCGAGCCCCAAGACGAAAAACACGCATACGATTCATGAGGGTTGAGCCGATGAGCGTCAACGAGCACCCGCTGGGTATCAGTTTCGAATTCTTCCCGCCGAATACCGATGCCGGCCGGGAAAAGCTGATGCTGGCGCGCGATGCCCTGGCCGAGCGCAAGCCGCGTTTCTTCTCGGTGACCTACGGTGCCGGCGGCTCGACCCAGGAGCGCACCTACACCACGGTGAAGCGCGTGCGCGAATGCGGCATCAACACCGCACCGCATCTATCGTGCGTCGGCAGCGACAAGGGCGCGCTGCGCGAACTCCTGACCAGTTACCGCGAGAACGGCATCGATAGCCTGGTGGCGCTGCGCGGCGATCTGCCCTCGGGCATGGGTGGCATCGGCGAGCTGCGCTACGCCAACGAGCTGGTCGAGTTCATTCGCGCCGAGACCGGTGATCACTTCGAGATCGCCGTGGCTGCCTACCCCGAGGCTCATCCCCAGGCGCCGAGCTTCGAGAAGGATCTCCAGAACTTCGTGCGCAAGGTACGCGCCGGCGCCAACCTGGCGATCACCCAGTACTTCTTCAACGCCGAAGCCTACTTTCATTTCGTCGAGCGTGCCCGCGCGCTCGGCGTCGAAACGCCGATCGTGCCGGGTATCATGCCGATCACCAACTACACCAAGCTGGCACGCTTCTCGGATGCCTGTGGCGCCGATATTCCACGCTGGGTGCGTAAACAGCTCGAGGCCTACGGCGACGATAGCGAGAGCATTGCCGCCTTCGGCGAAGAGGTGGTGTCGGATCTCTGCCAGCGCCTGCTCGATGGCGGCGCACCGGGCCTGCATTTCTATACGCTCAATCAGGCCACTCCAGCGCTGAGGGTCCTCGACAATCTAAAGTAGCGCCTCTGATCGACGCCCAGAGAGCCGCTTGGCACTAGCCGAGCGCCTTGACTAGCCTGAGATTGCACGTTGCACGTCGAACCCATGGATAGGAGTCAAGACATGAAACGGATAAGCAATCTGGCGCTGGGACTGGGCGCTTCGCTGCTACTGGCAGGCACCGCACAGGCCGCCCAGCAGATCGAAATTCACGAGGTCAGCCAGGATGGTGTGGGCGATAGCATCGGCACGGTAACCGTCGAGGATGGCGAGTACGGCCTGTTGCTGACGCCCGATCTATCGGGCCTGAACGCCGGAATGCACGGCTTTCACGTTCATCAGAACGCGAGTTGCGAGCCCAAGGAGGAGAATGGCGAGATGACGCCGGCGGGCGCTGCCGGCGCTCACCTCGACCCCGAAGATACCGGGACCCACCAGGGGCCTTATGGCGAAGGCCATCTCGGCGATCTGCCGGTGCTGATGGTCGATCAGGATGGCAACGCCACGACCCCGGTACTGGCGCCGCGATTGGAGGTGGCGGATCTCGAAGGCCGCGCGCTGATGATTCACGAAGGCGGCGATACCTACTCCGACGAGCCCAAGCTGGGCGGCGGCGGTGGTCGTGTCGCCTGCGGTACCGTCGAGCAATAGTCCCGCACGTTCCATCTTGCGAAGACGACAAAGCCTCCCAGCGGGAGGCTTTGTCGTCCTGGAGGGTCGTCAGATTTCAGCCCTTGGGGTCGAGAATCCGCACCGTCTGCACGTCGTTTCTTTGCTGCTCTTCGCGGGGGCGATTGACGCGTGTCTCGAGTTCGCTATCGGCTCCGGGCTCCTCGATCGGTAACTGCTCGAAGAAGTCGCAGGCCACGCAATCGCGATAGCGAATGCCGTTCTGCTCCCAGGTGCGCACCTTATCCATGCCTGCGCAGCGCGGGCAGATGGCACCGGCGATAAAGCGTTTGGGTATCGGCATATTGTCTCCTATCCAGGCCACTCAGGCGGCGCGAATGCCGCTGTGGCGCAATAGTGGCTCGACGCTGGGTTCGCGGCCACGGAACGCGCGGAACAGCTCGGCGGCATCGCGCGAGCCGCCCTGTTCGAGAATCTCGTGACGAAAGCGCGCGCCGGTATCGGCATCGAACACACCGGCCTCCTCGAAGGCGCTGAAGGCGTCGGCCGAGAGCACTTCGGCCCACTTGTAGCTGTAGTAGCCCGCCGCGTAGCCGCCGGCGAAGATATGCCCGAAGCTGTTCTGGAAGCGATTCAGCGGGGAGCGGGGCACCACCGAGAGCCGGTCGCGGATTTCATCGAGCAGTGCCTGGACCTCGCCGGCCGACGGCTTGATGAGCTCATGATGCAGGCGGAAATCGAACAGCGAGAATTCGACCTGACGCAGCATGCCCATCGCCGACTGGAAGTTCTTCGCCGCCTGCAGCTTGCCGAGCAGCTCATCGGGCAGGCGCTCGCCGGTATCGACGTGCGCGGCGATCATGTCGAGCCCTTCGCGCTCCCAGCAGAAGTTCTCCATGAACTGGCTGGGCAGTTCCACCGCGTCCCAGGCCACGCCATTGATACCGGACACATCGGCGACATCCTGCTGGGTCAGCATATGGTGCAGGCCATGGCCGAATTCGTGGAACAGCGTGGTCACTTCATCGTGGGTCAGCAGCGCCGGCTTGCCACCCACCGGGCGGGTGAAGTTGCAGGTCAGATAGGCGACCGGCAGTTGCAGGCTGCCGTCTTCGCGCTGACGTCGCACCCGGCACTCGTCCATCCAGGCGCCGCCACGCTTGCCCTCGCGGGCGTAGAGATCGAGATAGAAACCGGCGATCGGCGCGCCGCATTCGCGAATCTCGAAATAGCGCACATCGGGATGGTAGCGCGGGGCGCTGTCGTCCTCGACGAACGTAACGCCATACAGGGTTTCGGTTACCCTGAACAGGCCATCGATGACCTTGGGCGCCGGGAAGTACGGACGCAACTGCTCCTGGGAGATCGCATAGCGCGACTCGCGCAGCTTCTCGCTGGCGTAGCCGACATCCCAGGGTTGCAGATCGTCGATTCCCAGCGTCTCCTTGGCGAAGGCGTCGAGTTCGTTGAACTCCTCCTGCGCCTGCGGGTGGGCGCGACTCGCCAGGTCGTCGAGAAAATCGAGAACCTGGCGCGGCGAATCGGCCATCTTGGTGGCCAGTGAGAAATCGGCGTAGGTGTCGAAGCCGAGCAGTGTCACCAACTCATGGCGCAAGGCGAGGATCTCTTCGATCATCGGCGCGTTGTCGTATTCGCCGGCCTGAGGGCCTTGGTCGGAGGCGCGGGTGACGAACGCGATGTAGACCTCGCGGCGCAGCTCCCGATCGTGCGCGTAGGTCACCACCGGGAAGAAGCTGGGGAAGTCGAGGGTGATGCGGTAGCCGGTGGCATTCTTGGCCTCGGCATTGGCCTTCAGGGTATCGAGCGCGCTGTCGGGCAGGCCGTCGAGGTCGGCCACATCGTCGATCTGCTTGTGCCAGGCCTGGGTCGCATCGAGCACGTGATTGGAATAGGTATTGCAGATTTCCGAGAGCCGCGACTGGATCTCGCCGTAGCGGCGCTTCTCTTCGGCGGGTAGATCGACACCGGCGAGCCGGAAATCGCGCAGGGTGTTGTCCACGCTGCGGCGCTGGGCATGATCGAGATCGCCAAACGCCGGCGAGTCCTTGAGCGCCTGGTAGGCGCGGAACAGCCCTTCGTGCTGGCCGAGCCAGGTGCCGTAATCGGAGAGCTTGCCGAGACAGGCCTGGTAAACCTCGCGCAGCGCGGGCGTGTTCATGGTGCCGTTGAGATGCGATACCGGCGACCAGGCCTGGGACAATCGGTCGTTGAGTTCCTCGAGCGGCAGGGCCAGGCTTTCCCAGGTGGGGCTGTGCTGCGTGGCGCGTTCGGCCAGGCGGTCGATGGCGGCGCGGTTTTCGTCGAGGATTCGCTCGATCGCCGGCACCACATGGTCGGGCTGAATCTCGCCAAAGGGTGGCAAGACATGGGTCTCGAGCAGCGGATTGTTGGACATTGGCGAAATCCTTGTCGTGAAGGTGCTTGTCGGGAACAGGCTGTTGTGAAACCAGCGATTGGCATTTAGATGCGGGCATGAGCGCCTTGTTTCAATGTAGTCCGCGGTGGATTAGGCTTGCGCCTTCCGATCGGGGTCATGACGCAAAGGACTAAGATGAGCGAGACAGTGGAGCGCTGGGGTTCGCGGCGTGCATTCATTCTGGCGGTCACCGGTGCCGCGGTGGGCCTGGGTAATATCTGGCGTTTTCCCTACATTACCGGCGAGAACGGCGGCGCGGCGTTCCTGCTGTTGTACATCATCTTCGTGGCCTTGCTGGGCGTGCCGGTGATGATGGCCGAAATCATGATCGGGCGGGCCGGGCGGCGTAGCCCGATGATGGCGCTCGGCCACTTGGCGCGCGAGGCCGGAGCCACGCCGCACTGGCGCTGGGTGGGGCTGTTCGGTGCGATCACCGTGTTTTTCATCCTGTCGTTCTATTCGGTGGTATCCGGGTGGTCGATCGAATATCTGATCAGCGCCATCAATGGCAGCTTCGCGTCTCGCTCGCCCGCCGAGATCGGCGCCAGCTTCGACAGCTTCCTCGCCGACCCGCTGCGCATGACCTTCAATCACACCCTGTTCATGTTGCTGACCATGTCGGTGGTTGCCGCCGGCGTGTCCGGTGGGCTCGAAAAGCTCAATAATCTATTGATGCCACTGCTGTATGTCATTCTGCTGATACTGGCGGTCTATGCCACCACGACCGAGGGCTTCGGACAGGCGATCGCCTGGCTGTTCACACCCGATCCGAGTGCGATCACCGTCGACGTGGTGATCAGCGCGATGGGACATGCCTTCTTTACCCTGGCGGTGGGAGCTTGCGCTCTGATGGCCTACGGCGCCTACATGCCGGATCACCAGAGCCTGACGCGGGCGACGGTGTCGGTCGTGATTCTCAACGTGGCGGTGGCGATACTGGCGGGTATCGCGGTGTTTTCGGTGGTTTTCACCCAGGGCATGGACCCCGCCGAGGGGCCGGGGCTGATGTTCGTGACGCTGCCGATCGCCTTCTCCGAGCTGCCCGGCGGCGCGTTCTGGCTGGGCGGTTTCTTTCTTTTGCTGCTGCTGGCGGCCTGGACCTCGTCGATCAATCTCGCCGAACCGATGGTGTCGATGCTGCATGGCGCCGGGCTCAAGCGCGGCCATGCGGCGGCGATCGTGGGTGTCCTGGTGTGGGCGGTGGGGCTGCTTTCGGTGCTGTCGTTCTCGAGCATGGCGGACGTGCACTGGTTCGGCGGGATGACCTTCTTCGCCTGGGTGACCAGCGTGCCGCCGTCGATCTTCCTGCCGGTGGGCGGCGTCATGATCGCCACCTTCGCTGCCTGGGTACTGCCTGACGAGATAGCGATGCGCGCCCTGGATTCGAGCCGCGGAGGGTTTCGACTGTGGCAGGGGCTGGTGCGTTATGTGTCGATTCCGCTGATGGTGGTGGTATTGCTGTCGGGGTTACTCTAGCGATTTCCAGAGAGGAGAAATGGCATGCGATTACGACCGTTTCAGGGCCTGACGCCACGTCTCGGCGAGCGCGTCTATGTCGATCCGAGCAGTGTGGTGCTGGGCGATGTGGTGCTGGGCGACGACTGCTCGGTGTGGCCGATGGCGGTGATTCGCGGCGACATGCACCGCATCCGCATCGGCACACGCACCAGCGTGCAGGACGGTTGCGTGCTGCATATCTCTCACGCCAGCGAGTTCAATCCCGGCGGCCATCCCTTGAGCATTGGCGATGACGTGACCGTTGGTCATAAAGCGCTGCTGCACGGCTGCTCCATCGGTAACCGGGTGCTGGTCGGCATGGGAGCGATCGTCATGGACGGTGCGGTGGTCGAGGACGAGATCATCATCGCCGCCGGTGCGGTGGTGACGCCTGGCAAGCGGCTCGACAGCGGCTACGTCTATGCCGGCAACCCGGCCAAGCCATTGCGTGCGCTGAAAGATAGCGAGCGTGCGTTCTTCACCTATAGCGCCGGCAATTATGTCAGGTTGAAGGATCAGTATCTGGCCGACGGCCAGGATAGTTGAGCATGGCTGCGCTCGATCATACGACGTTAAAAGGTGGCTCGGAATGCTCATTGACCCACAAGTCAACTGCGCTTTCTCGCCACCTTTTGCCTTGTCTGATCATCGCTCGCTGCATGCTCTGTCGGTTAGGATATTTTTTCAACTGATTGTTTTATCAGGCCATGTTGCGCATAATCTGGTTTTATATCCAGTAGTTAGGCGTTTCGCGCATGGCCGATTTTCGTACTCATCTCAGTGTCGCCATCACTGGCGGCGCGCTAGTGGCCCTCGGCGGCTGGCAGGCGGCACTGTGGTCGCCGGCCGAGGCCCTTTCGATAGTGGTGTTGACCGCCTTCGGTGGCATTCTGCCGGATATCGATTCCGATAACTCGCATGCGATACGGCTGGTTTTCACGCTGGCCGCCGTGCTGGCGGTGGTCGTTGGCGTACTGGCACTGCAGGGGCAGGTAGCGCTCGGCGCGCTGCTGGTGGCCTGCGCCGGACTCTACCTGGGCGTGCGTTATGCACTTAGCGAACTGTTCAAGCGCTTCACGGTGCATCGCGGAATCTGGCACTCATGGCTGGCAGCGGCTTGTTGCGGGCTGGCCATCAGCGCGCTCAGCTATCGACTCTTGATGCAAAGCGCCTGGGTCGCCTGGGCGCAAGGCTTGGCACTGGTGCTGGGCAGCATGATTCATCTACTGCTCGATGAGCTATACAGCGTCGATCTGGCCGGCTCGCGGATCAAGCGCTCCTTCGGTACGGCCTTCAAACCGTTCGCTTACCGCGAACCGATCAACTCGCTGCTCCTGCTGGCGCTGGCCGTGGGGTTGACGCCCTGGCTACCGCCCTGGCCGGCGCTGATCGATCTGCTGGCTCAGGGTGCCCGGCTATGGCGGTAGTCATCCGCCTTGAGCGCATATTTCTTGAGCTTGTCGTAAAGCGTCTTGCGGGGTAGCCCGAGGTGCTCGCAGACCGCGTTGACGCGGCCCTGATGATTGGCCAGCGATTGGCTGATCAGGCTCTTCTCGAAGAGTTCGACCTGCTGCGGCAGGGTCATCTCGCTGGGGCCGGGGTCGGCACCTTCGAGCAGCATGTCGAGGCGATGGTCGTAGGCGGCGCCAAGCAGCACGAAGCGTTCGGCGAGGTTGCGTAGCTCGCGCACGTTGCCCGGCCAGTCGTGGGTCATCAGTACCGAGACGCCGGTGGCATCGAGCGGCGGTGCCTCGAGTCCGCTGCGGTTGGCGGCGACCACGGCGAAGTGTTGGAATAACAAGGGGATGTCCTCGCGACGCTCGCGCAGCGGTGGAATGGGCAGTGTGACCACATTGAGCCGGTAATAGAGATCTTCGCGAAACACGCCGGCTTCGGCGGCCGCCCTGAGGTCGGTCTTGGTGGCGGCGATCACGCGAATGTCGAGTGCCACCGGCTGGTTGGAGCCCAGCCGCTCGACGCTGCGTTCCTGCAGCACACGCAGGAGCTTGACCTGTAGCGCCAGCGGCATCGATTCGATCTCATCGAGAAACACACTACCGCCATTGGCATGCTCGAACTTGCCGATGCGCCGTTCGACCGCGCCGGTGAAGGCGCCTTTTTCGTGGCCGAACAGCTCCGACTCGATGATGCTCTCCGGCACTGCGCCACAGTTGATGGCGACGAACGGCTGGCCGCCGCGCAGGCTGCGCTCGTGCAGTGAGCGGGCGATGAGATCCTTGCCGACGCCGGTCTCGCCGAACAGCAGCACGTCGGCTTCCACTTGGCTGATGCGCTGGAGCATCGCCGTCAACCGCTGCATGGCCGGGGTGCGACCGACGATGCGCGGACCCGGGGCGCCGCGCTGGGCATCCAGCTCGGCCTTGAGTCGGCGGTTCTCGAGACTCAGCTGGCGCTTTTCAGCGGCGCGGCGCACCACATCCGCCAACCGCTCGCCGGCGAATGGCTTCTCCAGAAAGTCCCAAGCGCCCGCCCGCATCGCTTCCACTGCGGTCGAAATATCGCCGTGACCGGTGACCAGGATCACCGGCAGGTCGGGGTCGCGGCGGCGCACTTCGCGCAGCAGGGCCAGGCCATCCATGCCGGGCATGCGAATATCGCTGATCAGCACGCCGGGATAATCGGCGCTCAGCGCATCGAGCGCGGCCTCGGCACTGGCGAATGCCTGCGGCGCATAACCGGCGAGTTCCAGTGTCTGGCTGGCGGTGATGCGCAGATGCTCTTCATCATCGACGATCAGCACCGGCGGCATGGCCGGGTCATGCATGGGGATGCTCCTTGAAAGACAGGTGAGCGAGCGTCGTGTCGTTTGGCGACGTATCGTCGCTGTGCGATGGCGCGGTGCAGGCCGCCAGCGTGATCGTGAACAAGGCGCCGCCGTCGTTGACGGCCTCGAGACGCCCGCCAAGGTCGTCGACGATGCGTGCCGAGATCGACAGGCCAAGCCCCAGCCCCTTGCCGGTGGTCTTGGTGGTGAAGAACGGTTCGAAGACGCGGTTGAGATGGGCTTCGTCGATTCCGGGGCCGGTATCGCGTACGCCGATGCGCACTTCCTGGGCGTCGGTTTCGATACTCAGTATCAATCGTGGCGCGGGGCAATCGGCCATCGCCTGCAGCGCATTGCCGATCAGATTGACCAGCACTTGCTCGAGACGCACCAGATCGGCGCGTACCCAGACGTCACCGGTCGGCCATCGATAGTCGATCTCCACCGCACTGGACTTGAGCCGGGCGCGGTACAGGCGCAGCGCATAATTGAAGCAGGCTTGTACCGAGACCGGGGTCAGGCTGTCGCCGCTCTTGCGCGAGAATTGCTTCAATTGGGCGCTGATCTCGGCCATGCGGGCGGTGAGCTCGACGATCTGCGCCAGATTGGCGCTGGCGGCCTGGCTGCGCCCGCGCTCGATGAAGACGCTGGCATTCTCGGCATAGGCGCGAATGGCCGCCAGCGGCTGATTGAGTTCGTGATTGATACCGGCGGACATCTGGCCGAGCACCGCCAGTTTGGCGGCCTGGATCAGTTCGTCCTGAGTCTGGCGCAGGTTGGCCTCGGCGCGCTTGCGCTCGTCGATCTCGCCGGAAAGGCGACGGTTGGAGTCGAGCAGGTCGCGGGTGCGCTCTTCGACGCGCTGCTCGAGCTGATCGCGGGCACGCGCCAGGGCCTGTTCCTGGGCCTTGCGCTCGCTGATATCGAAGACCGTGGCCAGCCAGCGCAGTCCGTTGGGGCTGTTCAGCGGGCTGACCGTCAGTTCCAGCGGAAAACTGTCGCCGCCGGAACGTACCGCCAGCACTTCCACCGGGCCGGGCGCCGGGGCGTGACGCAGGCCGGCGATGCGTGTTGCATCGGCGGGCGAGAGCAGCTCCGCCAGATAGCGGCCCTCGACGCTAGCCGGTGTATGACCGAATAGCGCCTGGGCGGTCGGGTTGATGTAGGTCAGCGCACCCTGCTCATCGAGCACCAGCAGGCCGGCCCGGGTACGGTCGATGATGCCGCGTACGCGGGTTTGGCCTTCGGCCAGCGCCTGGCGTTCGCGTTTGGCGAACAGTTCGCGCTCACGGCGTAGTCGCCAGCGCTGCCAGCCGATACCGCCCGCCAGGATGACCACGCCATAAAGGCCGGCGGCGAGCATGCCGGCTTGCCACTGCGCGCTCTTCAACGGCGCCAGCGGCTTGAGTATCAGCATGTGCCAGCTCAGTGTCGGCAGGTCGCGGGCCAGCGACAGGTACTGCTCGCCGGCCAGGGGGCCGTCGCTGAAACGTACGATATGCGAGCCATCGGCGCGTGCGGTGAGACTCGTCATGGGGATCGTCGTCAATGCTGCGCTGTCGTAGCGTCGCGTGGCGCTGAGCCTCGCTCGGGTAGCCGCACTCAGCGGTGCCAGGCTCGTCAGCCGCAATTGCCGCTGGCTGGCGATGAAGATTACGCCATTATCGTCGCTGATCAGCAACTCGCCATTCTGGCTGGCCCAGTCCGCTTCCAGGGGAGCGATCAGCACCTTGACCACCATCACACCATCGATGGCCCTGTCGCTATCGGCGAGTTGCACCGGTGCGGAGAAATAATAGCCACGCTCGCCCGATTGGGTGCCCAACCCGTAGAAGCGGCCCATGCGCCCAGCCATGGCATCGAGGAAATAGGGCCGAAAACTGTAGTTGTCGCCGATGAAACTATGCGGCAGATACCAATTGCTGGCGGCCAGGGTCGTGCCGTGGCGATCGAGCAGATAGATGTCGGAGACATCGGCGATGGCACGAAAATTGTCGAGCATCAGGTTGAGTTGCATCAGCTGTGCAAGGTCGTTGGGATTCGCCAGGGCGCGCTTGACGACTTCGCGATTGGCCAGCAGCCGGGGCAGGTAATCATGGCGCGAGAGATAGGCGGTGACCCCGGCGGCCGATAGGCGCAGTTCATTGTTCGCCTCGGTATAAAGTGCCTCGAGCGCCTGCTCGCGGGCGATCTGCGCCGCCTGCCAGACGCATGCAACCAGCCCTAGTGGAATCAACAGCAGCAACAGGTGTCGCCACGGGCGCGGCAGCCGAGTAGTTTGCATGACGGACCCTCGAGAGGCAGGTATCGGCAACGTTCAGCCGTGGCGTTCTGGCAATGCTTGGGCGCGGCGCAGCGCGCGTTGGGCACGGGTCTCGGCGCGTTCGAGCTCGAGCAAACCTTCCTCGACGTAAACCAGATGCTCATGAGCGCGGTCGCGGGCATCTTCGGCGCGCCCTTCGAGAATCGCATCGAGCAGCGCACGATGCTGGGCCATCAGTTGCGCGCGCGAGCCGGGCCTTTCGAACAGATGCGCCAGGTTGGCGACGATGCTCTTCTCCAGCAGATGAAAGATACCGCGGATGGTATGCAATAGCAGTACGTTATGGCCGGCTTCGGCGATGGCCAGGTGAAAGGCGGCGTCGGCCTTGGCTTCGCGATGCGGATCATTCTGCAGGCGCGGCTCGGCGTAACTGGCATCGAGCTCCTCGAAGCGGCGAATCAATAGCGCTTTGTCGGCAGGGGTGGAGCGAAGCGCGGCGTAATAGGCGGAAATGCCCTCCAGGGCATCGCGAAACTCCAGCAGATCGAGATTGAACTCGCCATGGCGCGAGAGCATTTCCAGCAGCGGGTCGCTGTAGCCGCTCTTCAATTCATCGCTGATGAAGGTGCCGCCGCCCTGACGGCTGGTCAACAAGCCGCGCGCCGAGAGCTTCTGAATCGCCTCGCGCAGCGAGGGTCGTGAAACCCCGAAGCGCTCGGAGAGTTCGCGCTCGGGCGGCAGGCGCTGCCCAGGCGATAGGCTGCCTTCGAGAATCATCGCTTCGAGGCGTTCGGTGATGACATCGGCGATGCGCGGCTGTCTAACCGGCTGATAAACCATGGACTGTACTCGTGATAGCCGTTGGCGCGAATGGTGCAAGCAATGCAAAGTCGTAAATATCAAATTGGTATTACCAATATTAACGACTTGGGGCTGACTTGCCAATTCCGGTGCCTTCGAGTTTTTCCATAGTTGGCAGCAGCTTGCCGTACTTTTATCGGGCCTATACTAAAGTATAGGCGTGAAGAGGGCGGAAATGGCCCGATAGCATTTGACGACACCTTGGCTTTGCTCCTAAGGTGCGTCGATACTGTCGGTAAATTGGTAAAACCAATTTACCGCAAGAAGCCAACCGACTGCATGCCTGCCGGCCCGCCCCGCGTTGATGGCGGGCTCGGGGAGGAGCCTGATATGACGCCGCTCAAACTGTATCCGCCGAAGCCGGACAAGGTCTATTTTTACGGTACCTGTCTGATCGATATGTTCTATCCCGAGGCGGGGCTCGATGGCATTCGCCTGCTGGAGCGCGAGGGGATCGAGGTCGTCTTTCCCGACGATCAGACCTGTTGCGGTCAGCCGGCCTACACCTCCGGCTATCACGACGAGGCGCGTGCGATCGCCGAGGCGCAGTTGGCGCTGTTTCCCGAGCCGTGGCCGATCATCGTGCCGTCGGGTTCATGCGGCGGCATGATGCGTACCCATTACCCGCAGCTGTTCGCCGGCACCGCGCGAGAGGACCAGGCTCGCGAACTGGCCGGTCGGATCTTCGAGCTCACCGAGTTCCTGGTGCATGTCTGCCATATCCAACTCGCCGACAGGGGCGAGCCGCAGCGCGTGGCGATGCATACGTCATGCAGCGCACGCCGTGAGATGGGGCTGGCCGAGACCGGCCCGGCGCTGCTCGACCAGCTCGCTCGGGTGACGTTGGTCGAACAGCCACGCGCTGCGGAGTGCTGCGGTTTCGGCGGCACCTTCGCGGTGCGTCATCCCGAAGTCTCGGCGGCGATGGTCGAGGACAAGACCCTGGCTATCGAGGCGGCCGGCGCCGAGCATTTCGTCACCTCCGACTGCGGCTGCCTGATGAATATCGGCGGGCGCTTCGAGCATCAGCGCAAGATGCTGCGCGGGGAGCATATCGCCAGCTATTTATGGAGGCGCACGTCATGAGCGTTCATACCTATACCCCGCAGGCGTTCCATCGCCAGGCTCACGATGCGCTGGGCAATCCGCAGATTCGCGCCAACTTCCGTCAGGCGATGGATGGCCTGATGAGCAAACGCCGCGATGCTTTCGGCGATTGGGACGTGGAAACCCTGCGGGAGCTGGGAGCGAACATCCGTCTGCGCGCGCTGGCCAAGCTGCCGGATCTGCTCGAGCGGCTCGAAACCAACTGCGAAGCCAACGGTATTCGTGTGCACTGGGCCGAGAATGGCGACGCGGCCTGTCGCATCATTCGCGAGCTATGCGAGGCCCGCGACGCCAAGCGGGTGATCAAGGGCAAGTCGATGGTCTCCGAGGAGATGCATCTCAATGCGCAACTTGAAGCGGCGGGCATCGAGGCGCTGGAGTCGGATCTCGGTGAATACCTGGTGCAGCTCAACGAACAGACGCCTTCGCATATCATCATGCCGGCGATTCATCTCAATACCGATGAGATCTCCGATCTCATGCACGCCAAGACCGGCACCGAGCGCACCCGCGATGTCGATTACCTGACCGCCGCCGCGCGCCAGCAACTGCGCGAGCGTTTCATGGCCGCCGACGTGGGCATTTCCGGGGTCAATTTCGCCGTCGCCGAGACCGGTACGCTGTGCCTGGTCGAGAATGAAGGCAATGGGCGCATGACCACCACGGTGCCGCCGATGCATATCGCCGTGACCGGCATCGAGAAGGTCGTCGAGCACTTGCGTGACGTGGCGCCGTTGTATGCGCTGCTGACCCGTTCGGCCACCGGACAGCACGTCACGACCTATTTCAATATGATCTCCGGGCCACGCAAGCTTGATGAGCACGACGGTCCCGAGGAGGTGCATCTGGTACTGGTCGACAACGGTCGCTCGGCCATCTACCAGGACGACGAGCTGCTCGACACGTTGCGCTGCATTCGCTGTGGCGCCTGCATGAATCATTGCCCCGTGTACACGCGGGTTGGCGGTCATACCTACGGCACCACCTATCCCGGCCCCATCGGCAGCATTCTCATGCCTCACCTTCAGGGGCTCGAGGCGACCAAGGATCTGCCCAGTGCTTCCAGCCTGTGTGGCGCTTGTGGCGAGGTTTGTCCGGTGAAGATTCCGATTCCCGACCTGCTGGTGCGCCTGCGCAAGGAAGCGGTGGGCGAAGGGCGTGGCAATGTCGAAGGCGCCGGGGTCAAGCGCGAACGCAAGGAAGTGCTGGCCTGGAAGGGCTTCCAATGGCTGGCCACGCATCCCGGCGCCTGGCGAGCGAGCACCGGCGTGGCCGGCAGACTGCGTGCGTTGTCGCCATCGAAGCTGGGGCCGTGGACCGACTACCGCACGGCGCCCAAGCCGGCATCGACATCGCTGCATGCCTTGGTCAAGCGCCACCGGGACAAGGCGCGGGAGGATGAAGCATGAATGCCCGCGATAAGATACTCGGCCACCTGCGTGAGCGTACCGATGGCGCGCTCGTTGCCCCTGAATCCGACTTCGCGGTGGTCACCGGTCGCGGCTGGTCGCCTGAGGAGCGCCTGGCGCGCTTCGAAGACAAGATCGCCTCGGTGCACGGCGAAGTCATCCACACCGACCATGACGGTTGGACCGAAGCGCTGGTCAAGTTGCTGACCGATAAGCGCATCAAGCGCCTGGGGTTGGGGCGCGAGCACTTAATCGCTCAAGAGGCGCGCGCGGCGTTGGTGGATAGCGAGGTAGAGCTGATCGATGCCGATCGCGATATCGAATCCTGGCAGCGCGAGCAGTTCGAGTCGCTCGAGGCAGGGCTGACCTCGACGCGTGGTGCCATCGCCGAGACCGGCAGCTTATGGCTATGGCCGACGCCGGACGAGCCGCGCCGGTTGAGTTTGGTGCCGCCACTGCATATTGCCGTGCTCGATGCCGATGCCATCGAGGATACCTTCTTCGATGTCATCGAGCGGCATGCCTGGGCTAGTGGTATGCCAACCAATGCATTGCTGATCTCGGGGCCAAGCAAGACGGCGGATATCGAGCAGACGCTGGCCTACGGTGTGCACGGGCCGCGTGAGCTGGTCGTACTGGTGCGTCATTAACGCTTTTCGCGTTAGTTGCAAAAAGGGCTTGTCAGCGTCGCTCCCAAGCCGTAGAGTACGCATCCGCTGCCGGCAACG
>NZ_CAMPKE010000021.1 GCF_946887195.1 uncultured Halomonas sp. | reverse complement strand
CCCCCCCCCCCCCCCCCCCCCCCCCCCCCCCCCCCCCCCCCCCCCCCCCCCCGACTATGCCTGTTGTTCAGATAACTACTTGGCCTGCGAAACATGAAAGAGAGACTAAGGCTCTGGTCGAGAGCGTGACTCGAGCCGTACATGAGAACACTGGAGCGCCCCTCGACAAAATATCGGTTTTTGTTTGTGAGGTACTTCCTTCGCAATGGGCGGATGCCGGCGTACTGGGCTCAGATCCTGAATTTTCAGTAAAGAGTCGCCGGCGTGAGTATGGAGGCGAGGAATGAGTTTTCAGCAACGGTATGCCTTCTTCGATGTGGACGATACATTAATTTCCATCAAAAGCATGTTTGATTTCTTTCCCTTCTGGTGCGCCAAGACAGGCCAGTCCTCACAGGTGAAGGGCTTCGAGGAGGTATTCGCGATAGCCAGAGCCCGAGGAACACCCAGAGAGGAGTTAAACCGACTCTACTACCAGTATTACCGGGGAGCCTCCTTGAAGGATCTTGAAGCGGTAGGAATGCAATGGTTTGCCGATCGGTTTGAGACCAGTCCGGCCCCGTACTACCTACATGTAACGGGCCGCTTGGAAGCCCACCGGATTGGCGGAGTCGAGCCCGTATTTGTTTCAGGATCAATGCTTCCTTTGCTTTCTCCTATCGCGAGCGATTTGAAAGTGACGCACATCCTCTGCACTCAGCTCACGCTGGATCAACAAGGGCTTCTCACTGGTGAAATCGGGACGCCTCAGACCATAGGGGAAGGGAAAGCCGTCGCCATACAGCATTTCCTTGCCGGTCGTAATGCGGCACCAGAGGATTGCTTCGCTTATGGAGACGATCCTTCAGATATAGCCATGTTGGAGTCGGTGGGCAACTCAGTTGCCGTAGGTGACCAACCTGAACTCCTCGTTGCCTGCCAACGACAAGGCTGGGGCCGGCTAGCTATTTGAATCTATTTAGCAGGGAGAAACGTATGTCACAGATCTATGGCGTGGCAAATAGCGAGTCTGGGCCCGTTCGCATCTGGCTTGCAATTATTGTTTTAGGCATTGGTGCTTTCTCCATCGTCACGACAGAGTTAGCCCCAATCGGTCTCTTGTCGCCAATCGCAGAGGATCTAGCACGTTCAGAAAGTGTCATCGGCCTGACGGTGACAGTATATGCCTGGGTAGGCGCATTGAGCGCCCTCTTATCTACCCTTTGGTTAGGCAATATCCCACGCAAACCATTGCTGATCGCTCTCATGTTGGGACTTGCCGTTTCTAATGGAGTGGCTATGGCCTCCACTAACTATCCGACACTTCTCGGGGCTCGAGTCATAGGTGCGGTCTTCCACGGGCTGTTCTGGGCCATGATCGGTGCCTTAGCGGCACAAATTGCGCCAGTTCGCCATGTCGGTTTAGCCACATCGATAGTGTTCGGAGGAGTGTCGGCCGCTAGTGTTATGGGCGTGCCACTGGCCACTCTTGTCGGACACGCTGAGGGGTGGCGGGTTGCCTTCGGTACCATCGCGGTGCTTTGTTTTGGCGCTGCACTTGCCATGGCTATCCTGGTGCCTTCTACAAAGGCTGAGGCCCCTGTTGGCCGTAAAGCGCTATTGGAAGTATTGCACCGGAGAGACCTGAGGGGAATCTACCTCGCAACGATATTTGCAGTTACGGCGCATTTTTCTGCATTCACTTTCATCGAGCCATTTCTATCCAGTGAGGTGGCCATGCCCGGGTCGACGATCGCCGTCATGTTGTTCAGTTTTGGAGTGGCAGGCCTTGTCGGCAATGTCCTGACTGGTGTCTTCATAGATAAATATCTTAAACCGGTACTCGCGCTGTCGTTGATAGCCTTGAGTGTCGCTCTAGTCATGCTGGCGCTATTCGGCGAGAGCTTTAATGCAGTTTCTTTACTGGGACTGATCGCCACCTGGGGGGCCGCGATAGCGATCATATTCGTCGGATTCCAGTCCTGGATTCTTCGCGTAGCGGGTGAGTCAGCCCTTCCGGCTTCAGCAATCTATGTCTCGATTTTCAATGCAGCGATCGGCACCGGCGCTATGGTAGGAGCCTGGGTTTTAGGCTGGGCAGGATTATCAGGTGTTGTTGGGTTTGCAGGTGTAGCAGCTGCGATAAGCATTATTCTTATTGCTCTACGTCGAGCGCCAACAAGGAGAAATCATGACCACTGATCGACTCGAGGTAGCTATGAACAGTAAGACGGCCAGAGGTAAGGAAATCATGGACCGGCTCGAAGCGGGAGCTGGTGAAAAGGTTACGGCACGACTCTCCGAGCTCGATGCAGATCTACCTCGGCTGATTACCGATTACGCATTCGCAGATGTTGTGGGCAGGCCAGGGTTGGATCTCAAAACACGCGAAATGCTCACGGTAGCAGCTCTAACGGCAATAGGGACGGCACAAGGTCAACTGGAGTTCCACATGCGCGGGGCTCTCAATGTAGGAGTCAGCAAGGAAGAATTGCTCGAGATCGTAATCCAGATGGCCATTTATGCTGGTGTACCAGCCTGTATGAATGGTATCACCGCCTATCGTGCAGCACTGGCTTCCCAGAGCCGGGCTGAGTAGTGGGAATAAGCTTCGGGGCCTAGTTTGGTATCGTGAGCAATGCCTAACTGCCCAAGACACCCGGCCAGGCGAGAAACTCAGCGCGCGCTTAGGAGAAGGACGGGTCGCCGTCGAAGTGAAACGCCGCTATCGGCGCTAGCTCGTCTCTTCGGCGCCGGGCTTGAACCCCCCCGGCTCGAGATCGTGACGCCCCAGCAGCTTGTAGAAATCGGTGCGATTGCGGCCGGCGATACGTGCCGCCTGGGTCACGTTGCCTTCGGTGATCTTGAGTACCTTGATCAGGTAGCTGCGCTCGAAGCCGGCGCGCGCGTCGTTGAACGAGGGCAGCGCGTTCTCTTCGGCGACCAGCGCCTGGGAGACCAGCGCCTCGGGGATGATCGGTGAACTGGTCAGCGCCACGCACTGCTCGACCACGTTGACCAGCTGGCGCACGTTGCCCGGCCAGGCGCTCGAGGCCAGCAGGTTGAGCGCCTCGGGCGAGAAGCCCTTGACGAACGGCTTGTGGCGCTCGGCGGCCTGGGTCACCAGATACTTGGCCAGCAGCGGCACGTCCTCGGCGCGCTCCTTGAGCGGTGGCAGGCGCAGATTGACCACGTTGAGCCGGTAATAGAGATCCTCGCGGAAATCGCCCTCGCTCATCGCGCGGTCGAGATCGCGGTGCGTCGCCGAGATGATACGCACATCGATACCGATCGAGGCGGTCGAGCCCAGCGGCCGGATCTGACGATCCTGCAGCGTGCGCAGCAGCTTGACCTGTAGGGGCAGCGGCATGTCGCCGATTTCGTCGAGAAACAGCGTACCGCCATCGGCGGCCTGGAACAGCCCCTCGTGCTGGCTGATCGCGCCGGTGAACGCGCCCTTGGCGTGCCCGAACAGCTCGCTTTCGAGCAGCTGCTCGGGCAACGCGCCGCAGTTGATGGCAACGAACGGCTTGCCGGCGCGCGAGCTGGCTTTATGAATGGCGTTGGCCATCAGCTCCTTGCCGCTACCGCTGGGCCCGGTGACCAGCACGCTGACATCCGAGCCCGCAACCATGCGCGCCTGCTCGAGTACGCGCTCCATCTGCGGGCTGCGGGTAATGATCGCCGAACGCCACGCATCGTCGCCATCGGTGGCGCCGCCGCCTTGCGTCTGGCTCAGCGCATCGTCGATGGCGCTGAACAGCTCGTCGCGGTCCACCGGTTTGGTCAGAAAGCTGAACACACCCTGGCGCGTGGCGCTGACCGCATCGGGAATCGAGCCGTGCGCGGTGAGGATGATCACCGGCAAGCCCGGCGCGCGCTTCTGCAGCTGATGAAACAGCGCCAGACCGTCCATCTCGTCCATGCGCAGATCGGACAGCACCAGATCGGGGCGCACCTGCTCGAGACGCTCCAGCGCCTGTCGCCCACTTTCGGCGGTAGTCACCTTGTAGCCGCGGCTCTCCAGACGCATCCCTAGCAGTTTGAGCAAACTGGCATCGTCATCGACCAGCAGAACATGGGCGGCGTGTTTCACGATTGGACTCCCTCGAAGGCAAGCGGCATGTCAGGGTTCCTGCTGCCGCGAGTTGATACTCTGTTCGATGGCCGTCAGCGCTTCGAGCTTTTCGGCCAGGCTATTGCGCTCATTGGCCAGCGCGACGCGCGACGCTTCGCTGTCGGCCAATTCGGCGGCCAGCTCACGGCGTGCTTCGAGACTGTTGAGCCACTGCCGCAGTAGCGGCTGCAGTTTGCTCGGCGCCGAGGCGAGATCGGCCTTGTAAAGATCGGATGCCTGCTCCCATTCGCTCTCGTCGGACCAGGAGAGCACCACCGCGCGCGCCAGGCGCTTCCTGGTCGAATCGCCTTCCAGCCGGCTCAGCATGTTCTCGCGCCATTCGGACTCGCCGCGCTGAGCGGCCAGGCTGAAATCGATCCAGGATTCGAGCAGGCATTCGCTGGGGGCCAGGCTCGGCACCTCGTTCAGGCATCCGGAGGCCGCTACGGCCTGATCATCGCCAACGCGCCCAGACAATGCCTGGCAGCCGGCCAATAGCGAAACGGCCAGCAGGCTGGCGATGAGTGAAGAATATTTCATTGATTTCAGTTCCTTGCGTCGGTACCGAGAGTAGGCACCGAGTGAGACTGTCGGTTGTCGCTGTCGACGACACTATCGCCATTCCATGGCAGTGTCAGGCGAAAACATACCGCCAGGGCATCGTCGTCGACCAGTGCCAGATGGCCCTGCTGCACCCGCGCGCAGTCCGCGGCGACGGACAGGCCGATTCCCGAGCCCTTGAGCGCGCCCTTGCGGCGGGCTCGCCCCTGGTAGAACGCCTCGAACAGCCGCGAACGATCGTTATCGTCGATCGGCTCCCCGCTATTGGCGACTTCCAGTACCAGCGTCTGCGCCTGACGGTAGGCACGAATCTCCAGACGCCCGCCATCTTCGCCGTAAGCGATGGCATTGGAAACCAGGTTGTCGAGGATTCGCGCGGTGCGGTCCCGGTCGGTGACCCAATCGAGCGCCTGCTGCGATGCGCTGACGCGCATCTGCTTCTTGTCGAGCGCCAGTTGATGCTTGGACAACACCTCCTTGATGACACCGCAGACGTCGAAGCGTTCGTGATAGGCGGGCTGGGCATGCTGGAGAAGATTGTAGTCGAGCAGTTGCTCGATCAGCTGTTGCAACTCCTGGCCGCTGGCGTCGATCAACTCGACGATTTCGCGCTGGCGCGGCGTCAGCTCGCCGGCCACGTCGTCCGACAGCAGCCCGGTACCCTCGCGGACGCTGGCCAGCGGCGTTTTCAACTCGTGCGACATGTGGCGCAGGAACTGCTGCTTCTGCGCTTCGAGTTCGACCAGGCGCGCCGACAGCCAATCGAGCCGCTCGCCCAGGCTCACCAACTCCGCCGGGCCCTGGATGAGCTGGGCCGAGGCCGGCTCACGGCCACTGCCGAGGCTGAGTATGCGCCGTTCGATCTGACGAATGGGACGAATGATCAACCAGGTGAACAGCAGCATCAGCGCCAGGCTAGCCGAAACCAATGCGGCGGTTTGCAGCCACAGGCGGCGCTGCACCTCGCCGGCCTGCACGCTGATCGCTTCGATCCGCTTGTCGATCTGGCGGCTGGTCGCCTCGCGCATGGCATCGGTGTGTTCGGAAAAACTCGTGAAGGCATCGAGCCGCAGGCGCAATGCCTCTGCCGACAGGGTCGGGAACATGATCAGCGTCTGGATCTGATCGCGCAGTGCCCGGATATCGCGGTTGTCCGGCAGCAGACGCTGTTGCGATTCGAGCAGCTCGGCGAACTCCTGCGCCTTGTCGGCGTAAATGTCCATCAGCCCCGGCTGTTCGATCACCGCGAACTGACGCGCGCTACGCTCCATTTCGATCGCCAGATTGGAAAGCGCTCGGGCACGGCGCGTCTGCTCGACGGCCTGCCGCGCGCTGATATCGGCCAGATGCGAGAGTTCGGAGAGAGCCTGGCCAGCCTGAAACATCAGCACGGCGATAGGCAGCATCACCACCAGAAAGGCCAGTAGCACCAGTTGCAGCAGGGACCTTGGACGCCAGCGGCGCGAGACCTGTGAGGTCATGAAAACCGTTCTATGCAGAAAGAGAGACAGTGTCATATAGCTTATCCGCATAGCATAACAGATTAGCGCGCAACCAAACCCGATCGACCCCTACTAATAAAAAAAGTGGGCCGGCTAGTGCCGGCCCAAGGTACGCAGGGAACTGAAGGGTCATGTGAGCTCTCGAATTAATCCGCCTGGACGGACAGTCAATGAGCGCTCGGGGATCGGGCTCTTGGAGCCCCGAAACCGTGAAATCGCTTGAGCATCTACACAGGGATTGGCGATTTCACATAGGGCGGCGAACCGCCTGGTTTCGTTCTTGGGCACGCCGCCGCTAGAGCGTCGTACCGCGATATTTCCCCCCGAGGGGGGAGTGGCATCCTTGCCGGGGCATCCTTGCCCTTCTGGTACCTATCCGTGCCGTTAGGCGGTACCCGTCTCATCGCAACCTAAGTCACACATCGCGTGGAGCACACGCTACCGGCGGTTCGAGATTCATGCACAGGGTAGTGAAGAACGCTCTGTATCCGCACAGTCAGGAAGTGAATCGAGCCGTTTGAATCACTTCCCGTTGCTCACCCTAACTATTGCGATAGGCGTGCCATCTTTCGTTCAAAATCAATAAATACAATGAGTTATAATAAAATCGTTAGGCCAGACTCTGTGCCAGGCTCGGTGAAGGGGAAGAAATAGCGCGCCGGAAACGAAAAAACGTCTCCCGTTGGAGACGCCATACTTCTGCCTGCGCGAAGAATTATTTAAAATCAAATACTTACAAAGTTGACTTTTGGAGACAGACCACCCGAAATTTGCAAGAAACGTGCGGATGGCCTGCCATGCCCTGGCGGCGGCAAGTCAGCTCAATGGCTCGATGCTCAATGGTTTCAAGAGAGCGGCTTGATGAGAATCTTCGATTTACGCGCATGGTTGTAGGCATCGCGCCGCAAGGGAGGCAGCGCATCGATCGTCGATGCGCGAAAGCCACGCTCGAAGAACCAATGGGTGGTATGGGTCGTCAGGGCAAACAGCGACGCCACGCCCTGTCGCCGGGCATGTCGTTCCACCTCCGCCAGCAACAGCTCGCCACGCGCGCCGCCGCGATAGTTCCTGTGCACCGCCACGCAGGCCAACTCGCCCATCCGTGCGTCGGCGAAGACATGCAGCGCGGCGCAGCCGATGATCATGCCGTCGCGCTCGATGACCAGATAATCGTCGATCTCGTGCTCGAGCCGCTCGCGCGAGCGCGCGACCAGCATGCCGCGCTCCTCGAGGGGCTGCAGCAATTCGAGCAGGCCGGCGATATCGCCAAGCTCGGCACGGCGCAACTGCTCGTAGCGGTGCTGGGTGATCATGGTGCCCACCCCATCGCGGGTGAACAGCTCGCCAAGCAGCGCGTCGTGATCGTGCCAGGACAACAGATGGGTGCGCCCCACGCCGTGGCGTGCCGCCTCGCAGGCCGCCCCTAGATGGCGCGCCAGCTCGCTGCCGGGCGCCGAGGCACAGCGCAACGGTTCGGCCTCGGTCGGTGTCAATTGGCGCTGCAACTGGCCGCTATCGTCATGCAAGCCGTCCGCCTCGCCGAGCAGGATCAGCTTGTCGGCCTTGAGGGCGATCGCGGCATGCTGAGCCACCTCGGCGGCATCGAGATCGAACACCTCGCCGGTACTGGAGAACCCCAGCGGGGGCAATACCACCAGCGCGCCGCGCTCCAGCAGACCCTCGATGGCACTGGCGCGCACCCGGCGCACCTCGCCGCTGTGATCGAAATCGATGCCGTGGCGCACGCCCAACGGCTTGGCCATGACCAGATTGCCCGACACCGCGGTCAACTCGACCCCATGCAGCGGCGTATTCGGCAATCCCAGCGATAGGCGCGCTTCGAGCCACAAGCGCTGCTCGGCGGCGACCCGCTCCACACAGCGCATGATGGCGTGATCCGCCACCCAGCGCCCGGCATGACGCTGCGGCTCGACACCGTCGGCCGCCAGCGCCTGATTGACCTGCGGGCGGATGCCATAGACCACCACCAGGCGTACGCCCAGGGTATGCAGCAGCGCCAGATCCTGTATCAACTGCTCGCCATGGCCGCTGGCCACGGCTTCGCCTTCGATCAGCACGACGAAGGTACGCCCGCGATGGGCGTTGATATAGGGCGATGAATTGCGAAACCAGTCGACGAAGGGAAAGCGCGTGTTCAATGCCTGCACTCCGGCAGCAGGGTGGATAACCGACGAACGTCGACTATATCAGAGGCAAGCAAAAGGCGGGACACCAGTGCCCCGCCTCGATTGGCGAACGTCCCGGGCGATTTCTATCCGCTACCGAACATGCCCTTGAACATATAGAAGAATAGGATCGATAGCAGCGCGCCGGCCGGCAAGGTGATCAGCCAGGAAGCGGCGATCGTCCCCAGTACGCGCATATTGAGCGCCGCCATACCGCGTGCCAGACCGACGCCAAGCACCGCACCGACCAGCGTATGAGTGGTCGAGATCGGCAGGCCGGTGCCCGAGGCCAGCACCACGGTGGTAGCTGCCGCCAGGGTCGCGGCGAAGCCACGGCTGGGCGTCAGTTCGGTGATGCCGGTACCCACGGTGGCAATGACACGATGCCCATAGGTCACCAGGCCGACCACGATACCGCCGCCACCCAGGACCAGCACCCACCAGGGCAGCACGGCGACTCCGCCGACATTGCCATGGGATTGCACCACGCTGATCACCGCCGCCAGCGGGCCGACGGCATTGGCCACGTCATTGGAGCCATGCGCGAACGCCATGGCGCAAGCGGTGAACATCATCAGTACGGCGAAGACCCGCTCGACGCTCGAGAAGCTGAAGTTATCGCCGTCGCGCTTCTCGCGGTTGACGCGGTTCTCGAGCAGGATCCCCAGCACCATGATGATCACCCCAATGACAATGGCGATCAGCAAGCTCTGAGCAAAGCTCAGATCGAGCCCAAGATTCGACAGCCCTTTGACCAGCGTGACCATGGCGATGATGAAACCGACCAGGAAGATATAACCGGGCACATAGCGCTTGGCGGCGGCGAAAGGGTCGGGGCTATCGAAGATCAGCACTTGTACCGAACGGAACAGCAGATAGCCGATGGTGCCGGCCAGCAACGGCGATACCACCCAACTGGCGGCGATGTTACCGACCGAGCCCCAATCCACGGACTCGACGCCCAACCCGACAACGGCGAAGCCGACGATCGCACCGACGATGGAATGGGTCGTGGAAACCGGCCAGCCCTTGGCCGAAGCGACCAGCAGCCACGTACCCGCGGCCAGTAGCGAAGCGAGCATACCGTAAACCAGCAATTGCGGGTCGTCAGCCAGCAGCTCGGGGTCGACGATGCCCTTGCGGATGGTTTCGGTGACCTGGCCACCAGCGAGCCAGGCGCCCAGAAACTCGAAGATCACGGCGATGATGATCGCCTGCTTGATGGTGATGGCCTTGGAACCGACCGAGGTGCCCATGGCGTTGGCGACATCGTTGGCGCCAACCCCCCAGGCCATGAAGAAACCGAAGACACAGGCGAGAATAATGAAGAGCTCGCCGTGTTGCGCGATGATCGACATAGGCAAGTATTCTTTTTTAGTGGCTTGTATCGAACCCGGGCAAATGCCTGGACTCAGCGAGCGGTCAGTATTTGCAGGCGGCTGCCGACACGTTCGGCGCGATCGGCCAGCTCACCGATCCAATCGATGATCTTGTAGAGAAACATCACATCCACCGGTGGTAACTGCGCTTCGAGATCGAACAGTTGGCGACGAATGGCGATCTGCTGTTCGTCGGCCTGATGTTCGAGTTCGTGCAACTCGCGAATCAGGTTCTGCATCAGGTCGGATACGTTGCGACCGAAGCCGGATTCGACCAGATCCTCGAGCTCTTCCAGTGCCTTGCGCGCTTGGGCGACCGTAGCCACGGCGGTCTGCAGGTAGTCGCGCATCGGCTGTGCCAATGGCGATGGCACCTGCATGCGGCGGCCAAGCATGATGCCGGTGATATCGCGCGACTTGTTGGCGATCTTGTCCTGCACGCTGATCAGCTCCAGCAGATCCGAGCGCGACACCGGCAGGAACATCGTATTGGGTAGGTTGAGGCGCAGTCGCGTCTTGAGTTCGTCGGCTTCGTGCTCGAGATTGGTTACGAGGCCACGATACTTGATGGCCTCGTCCCAATCGCCCGCCAGGGTGGCATCGAAGAAAGGTACGAGTTGATCGGCGCACTCGCTGGACTTGATGATGTGCGCCAGGAGGGGGTGAAAGGGCGAGCGGCCGAACAACGCGGAAAACGGATTGGAAGTCACCATGAGAACATTCATGTGTTGGGAATGGCCGCGCCAGTATAGTGTTTAGGCCAATCATCGTCATGAAAAATTCATTCGAATATCATCATCGAGGTCGTTTCGTTATGCCACGGGAGGTCGAATTAAAACTGGCGCTGGGTAGCGATAGCCCGCGCTTGCTATGCGAGCACACCTTGCTGCGGCACCTGCCGAGCACCTGCACGACATTGACGAATACCTACTACGACACCCCCGACAATGCGCTGGAAGCGGCGCGCATTGCCCTGCGCATTCGGCGCACGCCCAGCGGCATATTGCAGACGCTAAAAACCGCCGGACAAACGGGCGCCGGCCTGTCGACACGAGGCGAATGGGAGTGGCCAATCGATGGCGAACTGGATGTCGCGGGGCTGGTCGGCCTGCCTCCGATGCAGGCCTTGGATCCGGCCATGCTCGATGACCTGGAGCCCCGCTTCAGCACCGATTTCGAGCGTCGGATCTGGTTCATCGAGCATGACGATGCGCGCATCGAGCTGGCGCTCGATCGGGGCGAGATCGAAAGCGGCTCTCACCGGGTGGCCATCAACGAGCTCGAACTGGAACTCAAGCCTGGCGGCCGGCGCTCCGGCGATCCCCGGGCGCTCTGGCGGCTGGCAGCCGAGCTGGCCGAACGGGTGCCGCTACGCCTGGCCAACGCCAGCAAGGCCGCGCGGGGCGGTGCGCTGCTCAAGCAGCGCTGGCCAATCGTCACACACGACGAGAGCAATAAGCGCGACGCTAGCCTTCAGGCGCATTTCGACTGGGCGATCGATGCACTCGATGCCTGGGCCGATAGCGGCGAGCAGCGTTTTCGCCAGTTGGCCCAGGAATCCTTCGCGGCCATCGCCGATGCGTCGCCATCTGGCGAAATACGTGAGCATGCCGATGCCCTTGCGGCGGCGCTTGCCATGCCGGACTGGCTGAGTACCGCGTTTGGCCGGCACAGTCTGGCGTTGCAGCAAGTATTGCAGCGCACCTGAGCCAACCATAAAAAGCCTTTGCGCAGCTCGAAGGCTCATGCCCTCCAGAACGCGGGCGTGAACAGCACCAGCACGGTAAGGATTTCCAGACGTCCCATCAGCATGCCCAGGCATAGCAGCCACTTGGCGGCATCGGACAGCGAAGAGAAATTACCCGCGGGTCCGATGATGTCGCCAAGTCCCGGGCCCACGTTGGCCACCGCCGTGGCCGCTCCGGATAGCGCCGTCACCAGATCGAGCCCCATTGCCGCCAAGCCAAGCGCAATGCCTGCGATAGTCAGAAAATAGAAGAACGAGAAGGCGATCACCCCTCTCACCACTTGATCGGGCAACCTTCGTTCATTGTAACGCTGAGGAAATATGCCGTTGGAATGCACCAGAAAGCGCAATTGATTGACGAGCATGATCAGACCGACCTGAAAGCGGAACATCTTCATCCCACCGCTGGTCGAGCCGCTACAGCCGCCAAGGAACGTCAAATAAAAGAATACGGCTATCGCCAGCGTTCCCCAGGTCGTGTAGTCATCGGCAGCGTAGCCTGTCGTCGTCACGACGGAGATGACATTGAACGTCGTTTGGGTCAGCGCTTCGAGCGGCACCTCTCCCTGGAAGATGCGAAACAGCGTCAAGGTTACGATTACCGTCAGGAGCAGATTGAGCAGGCCGCGTACCTGCTGGTCACGCCATAATGCGCTAGGTGTATCGCGTAGCGCTCGAATGAAGAGCACGAATGGTAAGGCACCGCAAAGCATAAAGAGTGAGGCCAGCCAAAGAATCAAAGGCTGGTCAGCATAGACACCAAAGGAAGCGTCGTAGTTAGTGAATCCCGCCGTAGAGATCGTGGTCATTGCATGCACTACCGCATCCAGTGGCGACATGCCAGCCAGCCAGTAGGTCACCACGACGATCGCCGAAAGACCGAGATAAATGACCAGGGTAGCCTTGGCGATACCGCTTGCACGTGGAAGGACTTTTTCGGACCAGTCGGAGGACTCGGTATGAAAAAGACGCATCCCACCCACTTGCAGGAAGGGCAGAATAGCGATAGCCATGACGATGATTCCGACCCCACCCAGCCATTGCATCATGCCCCGCCACAATTTTAGCCCATCCGAGAGGCCCTCGATGCCGACAATGATGGTCGACCCGGTCGTGGTAATCGCCGACACCGATTCGAAAACGGCATTGGTAACCGAAAGATAAGGCGCACCCAGAATCAGCGGAAGACTGGCGAAAGCACAGATCACCACCCAACTCAGGGTGGTGAGAACGAACATTTGCCGTGGATGCAATTCAACGACGATGTGCCGCGTCAACGCCAGCAAGGTAAGCGATACGGCAAGCACGATTCCCAACGACAGCGTGAATGCCAACCTATCGGGGTCCGACTCCACCAACAGCACTAACCATGGCACGACCATGAAAGCCGCAAGCACCAGCAACAACAGCGCCAATATCTTTATCACCGGGCCGGCATTCTCGGCCAGGTCCATCGCGAAGCCGCGCACCAGGCTTGCCATCCCTACCCTCCTCTTTCAGTCTCTTTCTCGAGCTCGACGACACCTGACATCGTCGGAATGCCAGGCTAGAAGAACGTTGGCTGAACCTGAAACAAGCGCTCGATGTCGCGCACGCACCGCTTATTCACCATGAAAAGAATCACGTGGTCCCCATCTTCGACCACCAATTCATCATGAGCGATCAGAACCTCTTCTTCTCGTATGATGGCCCCGATAGTGCTGCCGCTGGGCAGATTGATTTCGGAGATGGCTCGCCCAACCAGCTTGGAGGAGCGTGAATTGCCATGCACGATGGCCTCCATGGCTTCAGCCGCACCGCGCCGCAATGAATAGACGTTATTGATGTCACCTTGGCGTACATGCGTGAGCAGCGTGCCGATGGTGGCCTGCTGCGGCGACAGGGCGATATCGATGTCGCCGCCATGAATGAGATCGACATAGGCGGGGTCGTTGATCAAGGTCAGCACTTTTCTGGCACCCAGTCGCTTGGCCAGCAGCGACGCCATGATATTGTCTTCGTCATCGTTGGTAAGCGCGCAGAAGACGTCGCAATCTTCGATTTTCTCCTCTTTCAAAAGACGCTTGTTGGTTGCGCTGCCATGCAGTACGACGGTGTCGTCAAGACGCTCCGTCAGCTCGTTGCAGCGATTCAGATCGACTTCGATGAGCTTGACCTGGTAATTCTGCTCGAGCTGCGCGGCGAGACACTCGCCGATGTTCCCACCGCCAGCGATGATGACCCGGCGATAGCCAGCTTCCGCTTTTCTCAACTCATCCATTACCGCGCCGATATGCTCCTGGGCGGCGATGAAGAAAACCTCGTCATCGCTCTCGATAATCGTGTTTCCCTGAGGAATCAGTGGTTGGCCATGGCGGTATATGGCCGCGACCTTGGTATCCACGTTCGGCATGTGGCGAGGCAGGGAGTCGAGCCTCTGACCTACCAAGGGGCCATTCCTGAAAGCCTTGATGGCAACCAGTTTGGCCAGCCCACCGGCAAAATCGAGTACCTGCAGTGCGCCTGGGTACTTGAACAACTGATAGATGTGATCGGTAACGATCTGCTCGGGGCTAATCAGCACGTCGACCGCAAGCGCATCATCGGAAAACAACTCTTCGCGGGACAAGAAGTCCTTATCGCGTACCCGAGCGATCTTGGTTGGCGTGTGGAAAAGAATATGCGCCACCTGGCAGGCGACGATATTGATCTCATCGGAGTCGGTGACCGCGAGCAGCAGATCGGCATCCTCGGCACCGGCATGCCGCAGAACGCTGGGATGAGAGGCTTTGCCTTCGACGGTGCGAACATCCAACCGTGAACTCAAGTCCTGCAATTGCGAGGAAACGATATCGACGATCGTAATATCGTTTCCCTCATAAGCCAGATGCTCAGCGAGACTCGCGCCGATATGGCCGGCCCCGAGAATGATGATCTTCATGGGTTGGCTATCCCTGCTTCGATAACGGAGCCTAGCATAGAACAGCCAACGGACCGATTCACGGCAATGGTCCGGCGGGTTTTGCCAATTGCTACGATTTGCTCTAGCGGTCGAATCACACGGGAAGCCGCACCAGCAGGCGCGGCTTCCCGATCAGCGTAAAAAGCTATCGGCTAGTCGTCGCTCACCAACAGTTCCGATTGCTTCAGGCGCGCGAGCCACAGCGGATTGCTCCAGGCCACGTCGCCATCGGCATCCTCGACTTCAAGCGCCACCCAGCCCTCGCTATCGGCGGGAATGACGAACTCGAGTTCGGCGCGCTGGCCGGAAAGCTCGCGGGTCTCCAGCACTTCACCGCCGCTGCCGATCAGGCGGGCTTCGGCCAGGCCATCGACCGCTACCACCTCGATGCGCCAATGCCCTTCGGCGTTACCCACCAGGCGCAGCGTATCGCCGAATTTCGCGTTTTGCGGATACAGCAGCGGCCCTTGCGTGGCGTAGGCATGGCCATCCTCGATCGCCCGCGCGAAGGCACGTGGCGTCAACTCGCCGGGAACCCGTGCCATCATGCGGATGCGCCCGGTCAACTGGTTCCAGGCATCGTGGGTATCGGTGCCGGCGGTGAAATAGATGCGCGTCCCGTCATCCCATAGCGCGTGGGCCTGTTCGATAGTCTCGGCATTATCCACTTCGGCATTGAGTTCGAGCAGATCGAAACGCGGATCGAAACCGCCCGGCACCTTGCCATCGGCCAGGTTGCGCAGATAGCCATAAGCGTTGAAGGGATGATTGAGCGGCACCACCTCGGCATTCAAACGATGCGCCTCATCGATCACTTCCTGAACGCTGGCGGTTCCCGGGTCGATCTGCAACTCGGCCCCCAGGGTAATCGGGAAGGGGTTCATGTGGCCCCATGACGCCGACATTTCGATCGACGGAATGAACGGCACGCCACGCTTGGCCGACAGTTTGGCGAAGGTGTCGTGATTGGTGGTGGAGTCATGGTCGCTGATGAAGGTCAGATCGAGGTCGGTCGCCAGTTGAGCTCGCACCACCATCGCGGGTGGCGTGGTGCCCTCGAGCACATTGGCATGATGATGCAGGTCGGCGCCGTACCAATGCCGAGCGTTGGGATTGGCCTCGCGCTGAATTTCCAGCGTCTTGTGCAACTGCTCCCCGGTTGCCAGGCTGACGTCGATTTCCTGCGTCTCGGCGGTAAAACCGGCGCCGGCATTCACCGCCAGACGATAGTCGCCGGGCGCCAGCGATAGTACCGCCTGCCCGGCGGGATCCAGCTTGGTGAAGAAGGTCCGCTTGCCGAGAAACTCCACCACCGGCTGTTGCCCCTCGATGATGGTCAGGCGCGCATCTCGCGGAATCTCGGTGCCCGCCTCGCGCACGGACAAGGTCAACGTGCCGGGCCCCTTGAGTTCGGTGAAATCGATCTGTCGGGTCGTGTCGGGGGCGATCGTCAACTGGCTCGCGGCACTGTTGGCATAGCCTTCGGCGGTGGCATAGACGCGATAATCGCCGGCAGGCAGCGTCATGCTGAAGTGGCCGTCATCGGCCAATGTCCAGGCGTAGGGATGGCCGTTCTTCTCGATCATCACCAGGCCGCTGTCCAGTGCCTGGCCGTCGGCCGCACTCAGCTGCCCTTCCAGTGTGCCGGCGGGCAATGCCTTGCGCTCGATCTCCGCCGCCACGATCGGTGCCAGATCGCCCTCGGGCACCACTTGCAACCAGCCTTCGAAGGTTCGCGACTCGCCCGGTGCCAGCGAATGCTCGAGGTACATGTCGCGCCCTTCGTAATTGATGCGGTCGAAATACGGCGCATGCAGGGCGATCGCCCAATCGCGGTTATAACCCACCACACGATCGCTGAGTGCCGCGTCGGCAACCGTTTCCTTGGCGTCACCCAGTCCCGGCACGCCGAATAGATAGCCGGTATCCGGCCATAGTGTGAAACCCGAACGAAGCGCTTCGAGCGGCTCGTCGCCACGGTTCTCGAATGTCGTCGTCAGATGCAGTTGGTCGCTGCCTGCCTCCAGGGTGTAGGTGGTGGTCACCATCGCTTCGCCAAAATTACGCGCGATACGCACCACCGCGCGCTCGGGACTATCCTCGATCACCTCGACGGTCTTGCCGTCGTTCGGCCAGGCCGACCAGTTATTGGGAATGAAATCGGCGAAGGCCACACGATCGAGATCGAATTCGCCGTTATCGACCGCGGCCAGATCCACCAGTGTGCCACGTGGCAGGCCCCAAGGCGGGCTCGATTCGACGGCGATCGCGAACGCCAGATGATCGTTGGCAATGGTCAGATCCCGTGCCGCCGTGGCTTCGCCATCGGGAATCGTGGTTGCGCCACGCGTCACACTGACCTCTGCCTGCGCCAGAGGGACGGCACCCACCGCCAGGCCGGCAGCGAGCATCCGCCAGGACTTGGAGAGCATCATGCGTTCGACTCCTGTCTTGTGATTTGTAACGACTCGATACCGAGCCATTGTGTTGTCAGCATGATTTATTTTTATTGTTCGTTCAAATTATAAAAAGCGAGCGATTGGATGAGAAGCAAAGCTGGATCGCCGGAAAACCCGGCAGCCCAGCGGATGTCGCGGCCCGCTAACTCGCGAACGGTGCGATGTCGCCACGCCCTTCGCGTACGATCACCGGCGGCAGTTCACGCAGGTCGATGACGCTGGTGGCTTCCAGATGGCAGGCGCCACCGTCGATGATCAGATCCAGGTGAGCACCATAGCGCTCGCGGATCTCCTCGGCATCGGTCATCGGCAGTTCTTCATCGACCGGGATCAACGTCACGCTCATCAACGGCTCGCCAAGTGCCGCGAGCAGATCGTGAGTGATGCGATGATCCGGCACGCGCACCCCGATCGAGCGCCGCTTGGGATGCAGTAGCAGACGCGGCACTTCGCTGGTGGCGTTGAGAATGAACGTATAGGCGCCGGGCGTGTGGGTCTTGAGCAGGCGGAATACGGCGTTGTCGACCTTGGCATAGGTGCCGATTTCCGAAAGATCCGAACACACCAGGGTGAAGTTGTGCTTGTCGTTCAGCGAACGCAGCCACTTGATCTTCTCGATGGCTTTCTTGTCACCCAGATGGCAGCCGAGTGCATAGCCGGAGTCGGTCGGGTAAGCGATCACACCGCCGTTGCGAATCAGCGTCACCGCCTGATCGATCAAGCGCTTCTGGGGATTTTCGGGATGAATCTGAAAAAACTGGGTCATGGCACCTCCTTGTAGGTCCGTCCGATTGCAGGCAGCGCCTACCATGAACTCTAACTCATAACCTAGCGAATGCCGCCAGACGTGGGTGCGTCCATACCGGCGAAAGCGTGGTACGCGGTGCCGGACTCATGCTGCCCGGCGCCAGCGGCCCGCCGGGGAAGTGGAAGTCGCTACCCAGCGAGCCATATAGATCGCGCTCCTGCAGTTGGCGCGCCAGATCGCGGGTGACATCGGCATTCTGGAAGCCGCTGACCAGCTCGGCCGCTTCGCCGCCGGCCGCGACGAAGGCGTCGAGCAACAGCCCGCGCTTGCGTCGGGTCAGTCCGTAACGCAAGGGATGCGCCAGTACGGCGATGCCGCCGGCGTCGCGAATCCAGCCTATCGCCTCGCCAAGATAGGGCCAGTGGGATTTGACGTCGCCACGCTTGCCGGCGCCGAGGTGCTTCTTGAAGGCGCTCGCCATGTCCGGCACCAGCCCAGCCGCGACCAGGGCACGGGCGAAATCGGGCCGCCCCAGTGGGCGCTCACTACCGGCCTGCTCGCGGGCCTTGGCGAGTGCATCGTCGAGGCCGATCGCCTCGAGACGCCGGGCGATCTCTTCGCCGCGCAAAACGCGTGCGCGAGCCTGCGCGGCCAGCCCCTCGATCAACTCACCGCGGGCGCCGTCGGGCAGTAGCGCCACGACGTGAATGGTCACGCCCTGCCACTGCGCCGAGAGCTCGGCGCCGGGCAGAAAGCGCAGGTCCAGACGCTCGGCCTCGGCGGCGGCTTCGGCCACCCCGGCAATGGTGTCATGATCGGTCAGCGCCATGTGGGTCACGCCACGCGCGTGACACAGCGCCACCAGCGCGCTGGGCGATAGCGCGCCATCCGACGCGGTGGAGTGCATGTGCAGATCGAGACCGGATACACTATCGAGCGCGTCGGGAAGTGAAGTCATGGATTGGCATGACGCCGTCGGGCGTCTTTGTCAGAATAGGCCCATTATGGTGCGCGCCCGATCTCATCCGGTCAATGCCACCGCGACAGGACTGACTCATGAAGCTATTGCTGGACTTCTTGCCGATCGCGATCTTCTTCGCCGTCTACCACTTCAGCGGCGATATCGTACTCGCCACGCTGGTGCTGATTCCCGCCACGCTGGCCCAGGTGGCCTTCCTGTGGTGGCGTCATCGTCGGGTCGAGAAGATGCACCTCGTCACCCTGGCACTGCTGATCGTGCTCGGTGGCGCGACGGTGATCTTCAAGGACCCGACGTTCATTCAATGGAAGCCGACCGTGGTCAATGCGCTGTTCGCCCTGGCCTTTCTGGTGTCGCCGCTGTTCGGTGGCAAGACCCTGGTGCAGCGCATGATGGAAAAGGCGGTTACTCTGCCCGCGGCGATCTGGACACGCCTGAATCTTGCCTGGGTGGTGTTCTTCGTCGTCATGGCCGCGCTCAATGTCTATGTCTTCAAGACCTTCGACGAAGCCACTTGGGTCAACTTCAAACTGTTCGGCATGCTCGGGCTGACGCTGGTCTTCGTGCTCGCTCAGGGGGTCTATCTGAGCCGGCACATGGGCGCGCAGCAGCCGGATCGCTGATTTCACATACCGAGAGGAAAACTCACCATGCTCTACGCCATCATTAGCGAAGATGTCAGCAATAGCCTCGAAAAGCGCATGGCCGCGCGTCCCGATCATCTCGCCCGGCTGGAAGCGCTGCGCGACGAGGGACGCCTGGTGCTGGCCGGCCCTCATCCCGCCATCGATGCCGAAACGCCCGGCGATGCCGGCTTCAGCGGTAGCCTGGTGGTTGCCGAGTTCGAAAGCCTCAAGGCCGCCCAAGCGTGGGCCGATGCCGACCCTTACGTGGCCGCCGGCGTCTACGCCAGGGTCGTGGTCAAGCCCTTCAAGAAGGTACTTCCCTGAGTTTGCTAGAGGATCGCTCACCGATTGGCGGTTTGCCTGCCTATGCGCCGCCTTTTCCCTTGCCGCCACTGGTGGCGCTCGATTACGCCACGCTGAACTGGCAAGCGGACGCCAGCGGCGAGGCGCCGCACTCGGCGGTTTTCGAGGACGTCTATTTCTCGCGCCACGATGGCCGCGCCGAAACCGAGCATGTCTTCATTCATCACAATCACCTGCCCGAGCGTTTCGCGGCCTGGCGGGAAACGCGGCCCTTCGTTATCGGTGAAACCGGCTTCGGCACCGGGCTCAACATGCTCTGCGCCTGGGCCTGTTTCGATGCCCAAGCGCCAGGCTCGGCTCGTCTGCATCTCGTTTCCACCGAAAAATACCCACTGCACCGCGACGACCTGAAACGTGCGCTGGCTGCCTGGCCCGATCTGGCGGAGCGTGCCAGGGCGCTGATCGCGCAGTGGCCCGAGCCAGTCGCTGGCGTGCACCGGCTGGTGTTGAGCGAGCGCGTGACGCTGGATCTGCATTACGGCGACAGCGCCGAGCGGCTTTCACGGCTCGAAGGGTGCGTCGACGCCTGGTTTCTCGATGGCTTCGCCCCCGCCAGGAATCCCGACATGTGGCAGCCCGCGCTGTTCGAGGCGATGGCGGCACGCAGCCATCCCGGCGCAACGTTTGCCACCTTCACGTGCGCCGGTTTCGTCAAGCGTGGGCTCAAGGCGGCCGGCTTCAGCTGGGAAAAGGTAGCTGGCACCGGGCGCAAGCGCGAAATGCTGCGCGGTCGTATCGACACCCCGCCAGCGGACGCTTCGCGCCAGGCTACGCCCTGGTTCGTGCCGCCGCCCACTCGCCCGGCTCGGCATATCGCGGTGATTGGCGCGGGGCTTGCCGGTGCCAGTGCCGCCGAGGCGTTGGCACGACGCGGCATGGCGGTAACGCTGATCGACCGTGAAGCCCCCGGCGCGGGTGCATCCGGCAATCGCCAGGGGGCGCTCTACGTCAAACTGGCCGCCGAGACCAACCTGCAAAGCCGCTGCTATCTCGCCGGGCTGCTCTACACGCGGCGCTGGCTCGCGCGCCTCGACCCAGAGCGCACGCTGTGGGATGACTGCGGCGTACTGCAATTGGCCATGAGCGATAGGGAGGCTCGGCGGCAGGCGAGGTTCCTTGCCAACCATGCGCTACCCGCTAGCGTGGTCGAAGGCGTATCCGCCGCTGTCGCGAGCCAGCGTGCCGGTGTGCCGCTGGGTCACGGTGGGCTCGATTATCCCGGCGCCGGCTGGGTTCGTCCGGCGGCGCTATGTCGGCGGCTCGCCGAAAGCCGCGGCATCGTTTTTCGCCAGGCCGATGTCAGCGGCCTGGCGCAGGCGGAAAATGGCTGGCGAGTGGAGATGGCGAGTGGCGACGCGCTGAGCGCCGATCAGATAGTCATCGCCACCGCGCATCGGGCGAAGCGCTTCGCGCCGCTGGCCTGGCTGCCGATCAAGCCGATACGCGGGCAGGTCAGCGAGTTGCGCCTGCCGCCGGGCGTGCCCGCTCTCCAGCGAGTGATCTGCGCTGGCGGTTATGCGCCACCGGCGCTGGATGGCATGCAGAGCTTCGGCGCCACTTTTACACCGGATGACACCGCAATCGAGCTGCGCGGGGCCGATCACGCCGCCAATCTGGCCGAGTTCGAGAGCATGCTGCCCGCTTACGCCGCCGCGCTTCGCGAAGCAGGATGCGGACTTGATCCGTCGCATCTGGCCGGGCGCGCCGGCCTGCGTGCCGCCAGCCCCGACAAGTCGCCCTATGCCGGCCCCGTGCCGGATGCCGAACGCTGGCTGAAGGATTACGCACCACTCGCCAGGAACGCTCGGTGGCAGGCCGATACGCCGGGACAACATCATGCCGGGCTATGGATCAGCGCCGCGCACGGCTCGCGTGGGCTGGCCAGCGCGCCGCTGTGCGCCGAAGTCATCGCCTCGCGGATTTGCGACGAACCGCTGCCGCTGGAACGCGAACTGATCGACCACTTGCACCCCGGCAGGCGACTGATCGCCGAGATTATCCGTCGCCAGTAAAACACATGTCCCCCAGGTATCTAATCTTCCTCGTCGTCGGCGAGATCCCGCCCAAAGCTCCGCCACTGCGCCAACGTCATTACCTCGGTGGTCTCGGTCTGCAGATCGTGGGCGATGATCAATTCGCTACGTTCGAGCTGGCGCTTGAGGGTCGCCACCCAGCCGCGCATGCCCTCGCCGCTGGTATCGGTGGTGTCGTAGCCCTGGCGGGTGACGAAGGTTTCCAGTAACGCGTCCAGGGTCTCGCCCGGCAGCATGCGGTAGGGAATTTCGATGAAGCGTCCGCTCATGATGTCTCCTGCGCTTCCCAGTCGGCCAGTCGGCTAAGGAAGGCCGATTCATCGAGCACATCGACACCCAACTCTTCGGCCTTGGCCAATTTGCTGCCCGCGCCCGGCCCGGCCACCACGCCGGCGGTCTTCTTCGAGACGCTGCCCGAGACCTTGGCGCCGAGCGCCTGCAAGCGTGCCTTGCCTGCGTCGCGAGTCATGCTTTCCAGCGTGCCGGTGAGCACCCAGGTCTGCCCGGCCAGCGGCTGCGGACGAGCGATCACGGCCTGCTCATCCCAGATTAGTCCGGCATCGATCAGTTGCTGAACGGTTTCGCGATTGTGCGGCTCATCGAAGAAGGCATGCACGTGAGCGGCAACGATCGGCCCGATATCCGTTACCGCTTCGAGATCGCCCGGCTCGGCAGCGATCAGCGCTTGCAGCGTGCCGAAATGGCGCGCCAGGTTGCCGGCCGTCGCTTCGCCGACTTCGCGAATACCCAGCGCATAAATGAAGCGCGCCAGGGTGGTTCGCTTGGCTTTTTCCAGCGCGGCGATCAGGTTCTGCGCCGATTTCTCGCCCATGCGCGGCAGTGTGGTGAGCGCTTCGGCTTTCAGATGGAACAGATCGGCGGGTGTCTTGATCCATTCCAGCTCGACCAGTTGATCGATCAGCTTGACGCCCAGGCCCTCGATATCCAGCGCACGACGGCTGGCGAAGTGCTTGATGGCTTCCTTGCGCTGAGCCGCGCAGAAAAGCCCCGCCGGGCAGCGAATCGCCGCCTCGCCCTCGATACGTTCGAGCAGGGAATCGCATACCGGGCAGCATTGGGGAAATTCGATGGGGCGTGCATCAAAGGGGCGCTGCTCCTCGATCACCCGCACCACCTGTGGAATCACGTCGCCGGCGCGGCGAATGACCACGCTATCGCCGATCATCACACCCAGCCGGGCGATTTCGTCCTGATTGTGCAGCGTGGCGTTCGCGACCATGACCCCGGCCACGTTGACCGGCTCGAGGCGAGCCACCGGTGTGATCGTGCCGGTCCGTCCGACCTGGAACTCGACATCGCTCAATCGCGTGGTCTGCTCCTGGGCGGGAAACTTGAAGGCAATCGCCCAGCGCGGTGCGCGCGCGACGAAACCCAGCTCGCGCTGCAAGCGCAGGTCGTCGACCTTGAATACCGCGCCATCGATATCGTAATCGAGCCGCTCGCGTTTCTCGCCCAGCCCACGGCAGTAATCGAGCAGCCCCTCACTACCCTTGACCACGGCCAGCTCGGGGCTGACGCGAAAGCCATAGTCGCGCAGCCGCGCTAGCTGTGCCGAGTGCGTGTCGTCGGGGTCGTCGCCGCGAAGGCTCTGGTAGGCGCAGAATTCCAGCGGCCGCGTGGCGGTAATGCGCGGGTCGAGCTGGCGCAAGCTGCCGGCGGCGGCATTGCGCGGATTGGCGAAGACCTTGCCGCCCTCTTCACGAGCACGCCGATTGAGCGCCTCGAAGCCCGAGTGACTGATGTAGACCTCGCCGCGCACCTCGATCCGCTCGGGAATATCGCTGCCACGCAGTCTGAGAGGGATCGAGCGCAGCGTGCGCAGATTGGTGGTGATGCCTTCGCCGGTGCGACCGTCGCCGCGTGTTGCGCCGCTGATCAGCCGGCCCCGCTCGTAGACCAGCGATATCGCCAGGCCATCGAGCTTGGGCTCGCAGCAAAAGGCCAGATCGTCGGCGCTACGCTCCAGGCGTTCGTTGACGCGCCGGGCGAAGGCGGCGAGTTCGATTTCGTCGAAGGCATTGTCCAGCGACAGCATCGGCACCGCGTGCTCGATGGCGGGAAAGCCCTCGGCTGGCGATGCGCCGACACGCATGGTCGGCGAATCCGGCGTCACCAGGTCGGGGTAGGCCGTCTCCAGTTCCTGCAGGCGGCGCAGATGACGGTCGTAATCGGCATCGGTCAGGTGTGGGTCGTCGAGGACGTAGTAACGGTAATTGGCATCGTCGAGTTCGGTACGCAGGCGCGTCATCTCGTCGATAAGCTTGGGATCGGGCTCGCTCATGCAGTCGTGGATCTCTGGGGCTAATTACGGCAACCGCAAGTTTCGCCGTGGCCTGCAAACAAAACAACCCTGTGAGCCCACAGGGTTGTTTCGCTTCTAGCTTCCAGCACTCGGCGTCAAGCTGATTCAATTGGCCTGATAGCGATGCAGGCGATTGCGCCGCTCGAACTCCTGAACCCGCTGCCGCGCGAAGCCGACGGTCTGCGCGGTCATCACGCTGCGGTTCTCGTCCTTCAGCTCACCGCCCATGTTACGCACCAGCACCATCGCGGTTTCGACCATCGCCTCGAAGGCCGCCGCCGAATCCTGCGCGCCGGGAAGCGGCATCAGGAAGGTCACGCCGGGCGTGGCGTAATCGTCCATCGCTTCCAGGTCGAAGGTGCCGGGCTTGACCACATCGACCATGGCGAACTGCAGATCGCTGTGGGCGTCCTCCGTTTCATAGCGCAGGAAGATGCCCATTTCGCTGTAGCGCAGGCCACAGGCGAGCATCAAATTGAGCAGATCGGGACCGGAGAAGCCCTCTTCGTTACGCGCCATGACGCTGATGACGATGACTTCCTCGGCGTGCGCCAGCGTTTCGCGTGCGCGCTGCGCGCTGACATGATGACGCCGCGCCTTTTCCACCACCGGGTGCACCGTGACGTTGTAATCGGCCACATCGTCATGCGCGGCCGGCTGTGGCTGCTCGTCCTCATACGCTGCGTCCGACGCATCGTGTAACGCCTCACCCACTGGCTCGAAGGGCGGCTCGAAGGCGATGGTCGCCTCGCGACGCTCGTCGGCACCAGCGGAAAGATCGGGAGCGCGACCCAGCGAAGGCTCGTGGTGCGCATGCTCCGCACTCGGCGATTCCGCCGTGTCGTCGCGACGCTGAAGCGCCGACGACATGCGCTGCATCGAACGCGAGACGCGCTGCCCCCCGGAGCGCAGCGCCGCCATGCCACCGCGACCGAAACGGCTGATCGCCGATTCGGCCTCTTCGTCATGGTGTGCCGCCTGGGCATCGTCCCGAGACACACGTGGCTCCTCGACGGAGCGCACCGTCGGTGCGGCGGCTGGCACTTCGCGCTCGGCCCGCAGCGGCTCGGACACCGGCTCCGCCGGGCTAGATACATCGGCCACTGGCTGCGCTGGGCGATCCGCAGTCGTCAATTCATGTTCATAGGCCTGCTCATGTGCGCGCTCACGGTCAGGCGCATGATCTGCTGCGCTCGCCGATGCGGCGTGCTCCATGCGCGAGAACACCTTGGAAGGCCCAGGATGCTCCTGACGCTGCAACTTGGGCTTCGGCTCGATCGTTGCCCGTGTTGCAGGCCTGACGACCCGCGCCCCTCCATTAGGCAATTCCCAGTTGATTTCGGCTTGCTTGGCGGCCTCCTCGGGGTCGGTCGCCAGGCCGTCATCCTCGCCCTTCACCTGATCAAGGCGGGGCACTCTGCGCTGACGCTGTAGGCGACGCACACCATCGACGATGATGATAGTCACCAGGACCAGCCCCAGAATAATCAACCACTCTCTTAGTTCCATGGGTCGTCTTGCCTGTTTGCTAAGGCGCCATGCCTGATAAGTTATCGTCAGTAGCATAGCGCGATTGCCAAAAAAAGGGCTACTTTTTTTGAAAGTCAAGTTTTCCCTCAGCCCAGCGCAATCGCCCTTCTTTTGTCCCTGATGTTGCCGCTAAAGGTCGTTGGTAAACCTTTTGAGCATTTCCTGCAAGTCTTCTATGCCTCGGCAAGCTGCGCCGCCTGTTCGACACCCACCGAGACCAAACGTGAGACGCCGGGTTCCTGCATGGTCACGCCCATTAATCGATCGGCCGCTTCCATGGCGATCTTGTTATGCGTGATATAAATGAACTGCACGGTCGCCGACATGTCTTTCACCAGCGCAGCATAACGCCCAACATTCGCATCATCCAGTGGCGCATCGACTTCATCGAGCATACAGAACGGTGCCGGATTGAGCTGGAAGATGGCGAACACCAGCGACAATGCCGTCAATGCCTTTTCACCTCCGGACAGCAAATGAATGGTGCTGTTCTTCTTGCCCGGCGGACGTGCCATGATCGCCACCCCGGTTTCCAGCAAATCCTCGCCGGTCAGCGTCAGCCACGCGGTCCCGCCACCGAAAACCTTGGGGAAAAGACGCGAAATACCCTCGTTGACCTGATCGAAAGTCTGCTTGAAACGCGTTCGGGTTTCCTGATCGATCTTGCGAATCGCCCGGTCCAAGGTCTCGAGCGCTTCGCTCAGTTCGGTATGTTGACCCTCGAGATAGTCCCTTCGTTCCGCTTGCTGATCATATTCTTCGATGGCCGCCAGGTTGATCGCCCCCAGGCGGCGCACCTTGTCGCCGGCCTCTTCGAGCCTCGTTTGCCAGGCCGATTCGGTGGCATCGGGGTCGAGCCCCGCCTCTAGCGTCGCCGCCTCGTGGCCCAGTTCGCTGAGCGCGTCATCCTGGGCGTCGGCCTTGAGCGTGAGCGCCTGGACCTGCATGCGACCCTCTTCGAGGCGCACGCGAATGCCCTCCAGGTTGCGCTCGTGCTGCTGGCGTGCCATTTCGGTTTCGCGCAAGCGCTCGGTGAGTTGCTGAGCCTCGTCGCGGCAGGCATTCAGGGCGCGCTCCTCTTCGGCGCGCCGATGCAGCAATTCATCCAGCTCGCCGCGACTGTCCTCCTCGGGCTCGCGCAGCATCTCGCGGCTCTCCTCGAGTTCGGCGCATTTTTCCTCGAGCCGGGTACGGGTCTCATCGCTGCGCGAGCGCTGCTCGGCGAGACCGGCGCGCTCGGTGGTCAAACGCTGATGCTCGAGCGCCAGTTGCTGGGCGCGCTCCTGCAATGGCCGCTGGCGTGCGCGCTGCGCCGCCAGCGTCTCCTGGGCCTCATGGCGAACGCGGGCCAGCGCTTCACGTCGCTGGCTGCTCTCCTCGAGGGTGGTCATCGCCGTCTGCCAGCGTTCGCGGGCCTCTTCCAGTTCCAGCGTACGCGCTTCACGACCGGCCTCGAGCGTTTCGATTTCCTCCTCGAGATCGCGTACGCGGTCATCGATATGTTCCAGACGCGAAGTCAGATTGGCTTGCTCGAGCGCTATCTGCTGGCGGCGCTGGCTCAGCTCGCGCTCCTCGATCCGGCACTGTTCCAGCGCCTGCTCACCCTGAACGTCACGCTGCTGGGTTGCATCCAGTAGCGCCGCGTGATCGTCCAGGCGCGCCTCGATCGTCTCCAGTTCGGCGCCGACCTCATCGCGCCGCCGCCGCTGGACGATAACGCTATCGGCGCTATCGCCCACGCCACGTCGCCGCGCCCAGCCAGCCCCCAGCCACAGGCCATCGGCGGTCAATACGCTCGCGCCCGGGTCCAGCTGCGCGAGCCGCACCCAGGCATCCGCATGATCGTCGGCGCAATGAATGCTCGCCAGCACCTCGGACGCCGCACCGGCATGCTCGACCTGCGCCGCCAGCGTGCCCGGTGGCGCCGGGCGCTCGTCGGCGTCGAGCAGCGCCAATTCAGCGCTGGCCAGTTCCGTGGCAAGCGCTTCGCCGAGCACACCGCTGGCCACCATCGGCAGCAAACGGGCATTGAGCCAGGGACCGAGCACCCAGGCGACGGCGTTTTCCCAGCCGGGCGCGACACGCATGCGCTCGGCCAGGCGTGGCGCCGTACCCAGCTCGTGGTTCGCCAGTAGCGTGTCGAGCGCCTCATCATTGTCGTTGAGACTGGCGTTGATCAGCGCATCGAGCGACGCCAGCTCGCCCTGTAGTTGGCTGCGCCGCTGACGATCCACTTCGCGCGCGGTCTCGGCGTTGCGCGTCGCTTCGCGCGCCCCATCACGCTCGGTCTGCGCTGCATCGCGACGCGATTCCAGCGCCTCGAGCTGCCGGTCGAGCTCGGCCAGCCGCTCGCCGAGTTCCTCGCGACGCTCGCGCAATTCATGGCGATCGGGCAATTCTTCTCGCTGCTGGCGGCGTCGCCGGCTATCGCCAGCCAACGTTTCGATGGCGCGCTCGAATTGGCGCACGGCGTCCTGGGCCCGCTCGGCTTCGCGTCCGGCTTCACGATCCTGCTCGCTGAAGGCTTCCCAATCGCTCTGGGCGCTTTCATGGGCCTGTTCAGCTTCCTCGAGAACGGCCTCGAATTCGGCCAGCGATTCAATAATCGCTTCGCGTTCGGGGGTCAGCGTTTCCAGCCGCTCATCGAGACGCATCAGGCGCTCGTCGTCCTCGTCACCGAGGCGGTCGAGTTCGGCCAGCTCACGGCGCGCCGCCTCGAGATCGCGCGCCAGTTGCTGCTCCTGGCTGCGTGCATGCTCGAGGCGCTGTTCGAGCCGCGCGATGGCGGCGCCGGTGGCATAGAAGCGCGCCTGATTGGCCTCGAGTTGCTCGGCGAGCCGGTCGTGCTCCAGGCGCGACTTTTCCAGTTGGCTTTCGCAATGCCGGCTGCCCAGAATTTCCCGTTCGACCTGAGTCTCCAACTCGCGTACGCGGCTTTCCTGCTCGCCCTGCTGCGTTCGCAGCGCCCTTGCACGCAGCAGCGCCAGTTCGCCCTTGAGGCGATACTCCTGCTGTTTGAGGGTCTGGTAGCGGCGCGCCGCCTCGGCCTGGCGCTGCAGGCGTTCGAGCTGCTTGTCGAGCTCTTCGCGAATGTCGTCGAGACGTTCGAGGTTCTCCTGGGTGCGCCGCATGCGGTTTTCGGTCTCGCGGCGGCGCTCCTTGTACTTGGAGATACCGGCGGCTTCCTCGAGGGTCGAGCGCAGTTCCTCGGGGCGCGCCTCGATCAACCGCGAGATCATGCCCTGGCCGATCAACGCATAGGAGCGCGGCCCCAGGCCGGTGCCCAGGAACAAATCGGCGATATCGCGACGGCGGCATTTCTGGCCATTGAAGAAGTAGCTCGACTGGCTGTCGCGCGTGACCACGCGCTTGACGGCGATCTCGGCGTACTGGGCATAGGCGCCGCCCATACTGCCGTCGCGGTTATCGAAGTAGAGCTCGATGGAAGCCTGACCCACCGGCTTGCGCCCGGTGGCGCCATTGAAGATGACATCGGTCATCGATTCGCCGCGCAGCGTCTTGGCCGAGGATTCGCCCATCACCCAGCGCACCGCGTCGATGACGTTGGACTTGCCGCAGCCGTTGGGGCCGACGATGGCCGTCATGTTGCCGTCGAACGGCACCGTGACGGGATCGACGAACGACTTGAAACCGGCCAGCTTTATCGATTTCAGGCGCATGCGTTCAGTCCACCACGCGATCGATGGTCACCGCGACCGGCGAATCGCTTTCGCCCAGCGTCAGCGGTCCGGCTTCGCCGAAGAGATCGCCGGGCTGGGGCAGCGCCTGGCCGCTGGGCGAGACGCGCACCGTCAAGCGCACCTCGTCGACCTGCGACAACCGCGCCATCGGCGCCATGGCATCGGCATCGCTCAGCGTCACCGTTAGCGGCAGATCGGCGACCGTGGCACGCTCGATGGCCAGCGGCGGCAACTCCCCAGCCACGTCGCGCGCGATCACGAACAGCGTATCGTCGGGTGCGGCCCGCTCGCGCAGCGCATCGGCCAACTCGACCGCGACCGCCAGCGACGGGCCGCCAGCGCTGGCCGGCTCGGTTGCATCGGGGGCGCCACCGAGACGCTGCTGGGCAACCGCGATACCTTCACGCAGTGCCGCCGCCGACCCACCCTTGCCGTAACCGGCGATGGCCTCGCGCCAGTAACCGATGGCTTCTTCATAGCGACCGTGATCGAAGGCCTCGATGCCGAGCATGCCCAGCACCGTCGGCTGATGAGGCCGCTTGGCCAGGATTTCATCGACCAGCGTCTGCACCTCGTCGGTCAGGGTGCGATTGGCGGCGAAGAACTCGATCTGCGCCAGTTGGGCGAGCAGGCCGGGGAGGCGACCCTGCAGATCGATCAGCCGCTGCAATGCGTGGGTCGCCTTGTCGAACTGGCCGCTGTCGCGATACAGCGGGAACAGCGACAGCCATACCTTGGGATTATCGGGTTGCAACGCCGCTTGGTTTTCGAGACCGCCGACCAGCATCTCGAGCGAACCATCCGGCGATTGGCGCACCTGCTGATAGACGTTATAGATCGCCAGATCGCCCTGCGCGCCCTCGCGCTGGTACCAGAGCAGGCTGGTCACGATGAGCGCCACCATCACCAGCGGTACCAGCAAACGCCCCGACGCCGCTGGCTTGAGCGGCGAGCGGCGCTGGCCTTCGGCGTCCTCGAGCAGGCTGCGGTCGAGCTCCAGGCGGCTCTCGTCGAAACGTGCGCCATCGATCTCGCCACGTTCGCGCGCGGCTTGCAGCGAGGCCAGGCGCTGATGGTAGACCGCCACGTTCTGCTCGGTATTGCGCCCTTCGGTCTCGAACGCGTGCTGGGCAGCGTGAACGGCGCGAGCATGGCGCAGCGGCAAGATCAGTAACCACAGCGCCGGCAGCAGTAACAGACCCAACGCTAACCAGAGCAGATTCATTCGGTTCTCTCGCGATTGATCAGGGCATCGAGGCGTTCACGCTCGGCCGCGCTGAGTGCCTGGCCGGCGGCGCGACGACGCACACGCACGATCAGGCCGATCACGATCGCGCCGAGCACCACCAGCCCCGCGGGTAGCCCCCACAGCAGCCAGGTGCGGCCCGACAGGCGCGGATTGTAGAGCACGTAATCGCCGAAACGCCGGATCATGTAATCCTGGATTTCACGATCCGAGCGACCGTCCTTCAGCAGCGCGACGACTCGCTCGCGCATGTCCTCGGCGATCGGTGAATTGGAGTCGCCGATCGATTGATTCTGACACTTGGGGCAGCGCAGGTTGTCGGTCAGATCCTGGTAACGCTGCTGGGTGACCGGATTGTCGAACCGATGCACCTCGATGGCTGCCGACGCCGCGCCCGCCAGCACTACTGCCAGCAAGCCCAGCAGCAGACACAACGAGCGGCTCATTCGCTGCGCCATTTTCTCACCTCCGGCAGAATCACGCGTTCGACCTCCTCGGGTGTGATATAGCCCGTATGGTGATAGCGAATCACGCCTTCGGCATCGACGATGAAGGTTTCCGGCGCGCCGTAAACCCCCAGATCGAAGCCCAGCGTGCCCTCGGGGTCGAAGATATTGATTTCGAAAGGATTGCCGTAGGTGGCCAGAAACTCACGCGCCTTGGCGCGGGTATCCTTGTAATCGACACCGATCAAGCGCACACCGTGATCGGCGAGCGCCAGCAACTGCGGCATCTCCTGCTTGCAGGTCGGGCACCATTCGCCCCAAACATTGACCACGCTGACCTGGCCTTCGAGCAGCGATTCATCCACCCGCGCCTCGGGGTCGGTCAGCGTCGAGAGCTCGAACTCGGGAAATTCGCGAGCCAGCAGTGCCGATTCGCGCGCGCTGGGATTCAGCGCCAACCCCTGATAAAGAAAAATCGCCAACAGGATGAAGATCGCCAGCGGAATCAGCAATAGCAGGCGCCGCTTCATGCGCGCACCTCGTCGAGCCCGCTGCTCGATGTGCCTTCAACACCCCGCGCACTACGCTGCCTGACCCGCCGATAACGCCGGTCGGCCACGGCGAGAATGCCGCCGCTGGCCATCAGCAACGCACCGAGCCACAGCCAGCGCACGAATGGCTTGTACTGGATGCGCAGCGCCCAGTCGCCATTCTCCAGCCTCTCGCCCATGGCCACGTAAAGGTCGCTGAATAGACCCGGGCGCAGGGCGACATCGGTCATCGGTATGTTGCGCGCCAGATAGAGCCGCTTTTCGGGACGCATGATCTCGACTCGCTCGCCGTCGCGCAGCACTTCGATGGTCGCGGTATCGGCAATGTAATTGGGGCCGCGCCGTTCACTCAAGTCCCGCATGACGAAGGTGTAACCGGCGAGCTCGATGCTATCGCCTACGCCCATGCGCAAGGTGCGCTCGACGTTGTAATGCGAAACCACCGTCACGCCGACGATGGTCACCGCCAGCCCCAGATGCCCGAGCAGCATGCCCCAATAGGCCGGAGACAACCGCTTGAAGCCGGCCGCCAGCGAGCTGGCATTGCGCAGCTTGTCGACGATATCGCGAATCAGCGCCAGCACCACCCACAGTGCGATCGCCAGCCCCAGCGACACCCACAGGTTCCACTCGCCGTCGTAAAGCAGCGGTGCCGCCACGGCGATAACCAGCGACGCCACGCCGGCCCACAGCAGGCGGCGAAGCAGCTCGCGCCCGGCCATCTGTTTCCAGCGCGCCAACGGGCCGAGGCCCATGAAGATGCACAACAGTGTGGTCAACGGTACGAACAGTGCATTGAAGTACGGCGGACCGACGCTGATCTTGCCCAGCCCCAGCGCATCGAGAATCAGCGGATAGAGGGTGCCCAGCAGCACCGTGACGGTCATGATCACCAGCATGATGTTGTTGATCAGCAGCAGCGCATCGCGCGACAGCCAGCCGAAGCCGACCGTGTGACTGACGCGTGGCGCACGTAGCGCGAACAGCAGCAGCGAGCCACCCACCGCGACGCCCAAGAGCGCCAGAATGAAGGTGCCGCGCGCCGGGTCGTTGGCGAAGGCATGCACCGAGGTCAGCACCCCCGAACGCACCAGAAAAGTGCCGAGCAGCGACAGCGAGAACGTGACGATCGCCAGCAGCACCGTCCAGCTCTTGAAGCTGCCGCGCTTTTCGGTCACCGCCAGCGAGTGGATCAGCGCGGTGCCGGCCAGCCAGGGCAGCAGCGAGGCGTTCTCCACCGGATCCCAGAACCACCAGCCGCCCCAGCCCAGCTCGTAATAGGCCCACCAGCTACCCAGCGCGATACCGACGGTGAGAAAGGCCCAGGCGATATTGGTCCAGGGCCGCGCCCAGCGGGTCCAGGCGGCATCGAGCCGACCACCGATCAGCGCGGCGATGGCGAAGGCGAAGACCACCGAGAAGCCCACATAGCCCATGTAGAGCATCGGCGGGTGGATGATCAGGCCGAAATCCTGCAACAGGGGATTGAGATCGGCACCGTCCGCCGGACTGTCGGGCAGCAAGCGGCTGAACGGGTTCGAGGTGAGCAGAATGAACAGCAGAAAACCGACGCAGATCATGCCCATCACGCTCAGCACGCGAGCCAGCATGTCGCGCGGCAATCGCCTGGAGAACAGACTCACGGCGAACCCCCAGCCACCGAGCATCAGGCTCCACAGCAGCACCGAGCCCTCATGGCTGCCCCATACCGCGCTGGCCTTGTAGTACCAGGGCAGCATCGAATTGGAGTTGTTGGCCACGTAGGCGACGCTGAATTCATCGAGCAGGAAGCTGGCCATCAGGCAGGCGAACGCCACCAGCAGAAACAGGAACTGGCCCGCCGCCATGGGTCGCGCAAAGGCCATCCACAATGGCCGGCGGGTCGCCGCGCCGGCAAGCGGCACGGTGGCCTGCACCAGTGCCATCAGCAGCGCCAGAATCACCGCATAGTGACCGATTTCGGGAATGATCTTGCTGAACATCATGCCTCCCTGCCTCCCGGTTACTCGGCGCTCGCGCCATCGACGACGAACATTCCGCCGGCGGACTGGGCCGCGGTGGGCGCATTGCCGGAGGCCTCGAGCGCGGCGGCGACTCCTGGCGGCATGTAGTTTTCATCGTGCTTGGCCAGCACTTGCTCGGCCCGCAGCGTACCGCTACCGTCCAGCTTGCCGATCACCACCACACCCTGCCCCTCGCGAAACAGATCGGGCAGGATACCACTGTAGGTGATACGCAGATCATCCTCATAATCGGTGACGACGAAGGTCACGTCGAGGGTATCGTCATCGCGCGACACGCTGCCCTGCTTGACCATGCCCCCGGCACGGATCTGGCGTTCGATCGGCGCCTCGCCGGCGGCGATCTGCGCCGGGCTGAAGAACAGATTGATATTGCTGCGTAGCGCATAGAGCGTCAGCCCCACGGCAATCGCCGCCAAGGCAATCAGCCCGAGCAGCACGCACAGGCGCTGTTTGCGTTTAGGCGTCATCGGCGTCTCTTTCGGAAATAGCCTCGGGAGCGTCGCGTTTCGCGGCGTCGCGCTCCCGACGGTTGCGTCGCTGGAGTTGTCGAATCAACTGGCGGCGCTCGATTCGCGCATGCCACACGCTGCCGATCAGCAGCGCCGCCGTCACGCCCCAGGCCGACCAGACATAGACCGCATGGCCGCCCATGGCCAGTAGCGCGGACAGCGAATCGAAGGCCATCAGCGCTTGCCTCCCGGCAGCTCGCCGGCCAACTCGCGAACCCAGCGCTTGGTGGATTCGCGCCTGAGTATCTCGCTACGCGTACGCATCAATGTCAGGGCGATGAAGAAACTGTAGAAGCCCAGCACCATGATCAGCAACGGTAGCCACATCTCGGCCGGCATCGCCGGGCGCTCGGTCAAGGTGAACGTCGCCGGTTGGTGCAACGTATTCCACCACTCGACCGAGTACTTGATGATCGGGATATTGACCACGCCGACCAGCGCCAGTACCGATGCCGCGCGGGCGCCGCTATCGCGACTGAGAAAGGCGCCGCGCAGGGCGATCACGCCGAGATACAAGAACAACTGGATCAGCATCGAGGTCAGGCGCGCATCCCATACCCACCAGGTCCCCCAGGTCGGCACCCCCCACACGGAGCCGGAAAACAGCGCAACGAATGTCATCGACGCGCCGAACGGCGCGATCACCACCGCCGCCATGTCGGCGACCTTGATCTTCCAGACCAGAAACACCAGCCCGGCCACGGCCAGCGCGACAAAGCACGACTGGGCGAGAATCGCCGCCGGCACATGCACATAGATGATACGAAAGCTGTTGCCCTGCTGGTAGTCCGGCGGCGCGAACGCCAGGCCCCAGATGCTGCCGATGGTCAGCAGCACCAGCGCGGCAGCCCAGAACCAGGGCTGCAAACGCGTACTGATGGCATAAAACCATTTGGGCGAACCCAGTTTATGAATGAAGCCCCACATGCCCGTCCATCCCTCATGGCTCCTAACCGTTGATACTGATCCGCAACGCCGCGGCGATCGCCCAGGGTGCGAGCATCAGCGCAACCGCCAGCAGCGCACCGAGAATCGCCAGATGCGGCGCGGCATTGCCGCCGAGCGTGATGACCTGCACGGCCCCCGCGCCGAAGATCAGTACCGGTATATAAAGTGGCAATACCAGCAGCGACAGCAACACGCCGCCACGCGCCAATCCCACCGTCAGTGCCGCGCCGATGGCGCCGATCAAGCTCAGACTGGCGCTACCCAGCGCCAGCGATAGCATCAGTACGCCGTAACTGCCGCTCGGCAGCGACAGCATCAGACCCAGCAGCGGCGCCATCAATGCCAGCGGCAGCCCGGTGAGCAGCCAATGCACCAGTACCTTGGCCAATACCAGGGCCGCTAGCGGCTGCGGCGCCAACAGCAGCTGTTCCAGACTGCCATCGTCGTGATCGCCACGAAACAGCGCGTCCAGCGATAATTGGGTGGCCAGTAGCGCCGCGACCCATAACAGCCCCGGAGCGATTTCGGACAATAGCGACGGGGCGGGAGAAATACCCAGCGGGAACAGGGTGATGACCAGCGCGAAGAATACCAGCGGATTGATGACATCGCTGCGCCGCCGCAGCAATAGCGTCAAATCGCGCTTGATGGTTGCCGCCAATGCGACAGTCAGGGCGGCTCGCGGTTCAATGCGCTGCATGCTGGCTCCCGGGCACCGGCTCGGCTCGCACGGTGCCGCCCAGCGCCACGCTACGCATTTCGCCGAGTGCGGGCAATTCATGATGAGTGGTCAGAATCACACTGCCACCGGCATGCGCGTGTGCCTGTAACCGCTTTTCCAGCGCGTTGACACCTTGCCGATCGATCGCCGTGAAGGGCTCATCGAGTATCCATAACGGACGCGGCATCAGCGCCAGGCGAGCCAGCGCCACCCGCCGCTGTTGGCCAGCGGATAGCTGCGCCGCCGGAATATCCTCGAAGCCACCGAGGCCGATATCGTCGAGCGCCGCCAGACGCTCGGCGTCGCTGCCGCGCTCGCCGCTCAATGCCTGATACCAGGCCAGGTTCTCCAACGGCGTGAGAGCGGTCTTGACGCCGGGCGCGTGGCCCAGATACAGCAGGTTGGCAAGAAAAGCCGTGCGTACCCGGCGCATCGGTCGACCGTCCCAGGTCAGCTCGCCGTGGTAATCGCTGAGCTGGCCGGAAAGAATCTTGAGCAGTGTGGTCTTGCCGCTACCGTTAGGGCCTTCGACACGAAGCACTTCGCCGGGAGCGACACGCAGGTCGAGCCCCCTAAACAGCCAGCGATCGTCGCGTTCGCAGGCCAATCCACGCGCCTCGAGGCACACTGTCACGGCGCTCTCCCACCACTCATGATCAGCCCGGACTGTACACAAAAAGCGCTCGAGCGACCAGCGGCGGGGGCCCGGCGCGTTGCGCCCCGGCAACATCGGTCGCCGGCAGGATGCGACCTTGGTGGTAGCACGTTTTCCGGGTCCGTCGCGCTTGCTATGATGCGCGATGTTGTCTCCATGGGAGTAAGGGTCATGCACTACCTGCACCGCCTGCCCAACCTGCCGCTGGTCGATGGCGCCTGGGAAGAGATCGATGCGACCGACCTTATCGAAGTGCCGCTGCTCGGCCAGGTGGCCGCTGGCATGCCGATAGAGGTCTGTCCCGATCAGAGCAGCGTCTATATTCCATCGCGCATGGTGCGCCGCAACACCTATGCGCTGAAGGTACGCGGCGACTCGATGATCGACTGCAACATTCACGATGGCGACGTGATCATCATCGAGCGTTACGAGAGCGCCGAGAACGGCGAAACCGCCGTGGTGATGATCAACAATCAGGAAGTGACGCTGAAGAAGCTGTATATCGAGAAATCCGGCGTGCGCCTGCAACCGGCCAATCAGGACATGCAACCCATCTACCTGAAGAACGACGACATCCAGGTGCTGGGCCTGGTGATGGGGGTGATGCGCCAGCCCGCTCAAGCCGCCTGAGGCCAACGACATTCATATCGCCGGGGTGGCGATCGATGCCCTCAGCCGGTGCGATCGCTGGCGTCGGCGCAACTGCCCAACGCCACCTCGTAAGACAGGTCGATATGCCGGTCCAACAGCGCCCTGGCGCCCCCCGCATCGCGCGCCAGCGCCAGTTCGACCAGTTCGCCATGCTGTGCATCCAGCGTGCTGCGAACCGCGGGTATCGGTGGCGCCATACGCCGGTAACGATCGAACTGATCGTGAAGTTGCTCGATGAAGCGCAGCAGCCACACCGACTGGCAAGGTGCTACCAATGTGCGGTGAAAGTGGCTGTGATGCTGCTCCCACTGCTCGATCTGACTCGGATCGCTATCGGCACGCATGAGACGATGACGAGCGGCCAGCAGCAATGATTCCCACTCCGCGTCACCGTGGCGGATCGCCCGTTCCAGTGCCATGCCCTCGAGCTGCCGGCGCATTTCGGCGATGTCATCCAACTCGACACGGGCCAAGCGCGGCACACGAAAACCCCGCTGATTCTCCTGAATCAGCAGGCCGTAGGCCGCCAGGCGATTTAGCGCCTCGCGTAGCGGGCTCAAGCCCACCTGGTAGCTGTCTCGCAGGGTGCTGATGCCGAGTTTCTCACCGGCCGTGAAGTGCCCGTTCACCAGGTCATGACGCAGGATATCGAATATCCGGCTGGCCGTGGTTGCTCCCTCTCCTTTCGCGTCTCGAGCCATTTTCCCTCCTCGCCTCGCCATGTCGTCAGCCTGCCAAGCTTGACGCATCTTCGAAAGACAATCTATATTCTTCAAATAATAATCGATTTTTTGATTTTAAAACGATTAATCAGGGAAAACCATTCAGTGAATACGCTTCGTTCTCCTCGCATACCCGATCGTTCCCAGCAACGCCCCCGCTCGAGCCGGGCAGGCCGAGAGGCATGAGTGTTGCCCGCCAGGCGCAACTGTCCATGGCCTTTCTGCGCATCGGCTTGCTGGGGTTCGGTGGTGGACCCTCAATGATTCCGCTGGTGTACCAGGAGGTGGTCAAGCGCTACGCCTGGATGAGCGATGAGGAGTTCGGCGATGTACTGGCGATCGGCAATACCCTGCCCGGCCCCATCGCCACCAAGATGGCAGGCACGATCGGTTACCGCATCGGCGGCTTGGCGGGGTGTCTCAATGCGGTCATCGCCGTGGTCGTGCCGGTCGTGCTGGCGATGATATTGCTGCTCGGCCTGTTCACGCGCTATCGCGATTATCGCTGGATCCAGGGGATGAGCGAAGGCGTCGTACCGGTGGTCATGGTGATGATGGCGCAACTGACCTGGGATTTCTTCAGCAAGGCACGTAGCACACTGGGCTGGATCGCGACGTTGCTTCTCGGTGCTTGCGCGGGCGGGCTGATCTATTGGCTGGATGTGCATCCGGGCATCGTCATCGGCGCGATTCTGATCGCTGCCCTGCTGCGACCCGAACGGCGCAAGGCGCGCACCGCCGAAGAGGGGTCGCCGCCATGATCTACTGGCAGGTTTTCGTCGCCTTCTTCATTCCCAATATCGTCGGTTATGGCGGTGGGCCGGCGATCATTCCGCTGATCGAGAACGAAGTGGTCGGTCGCTACGGCTGGATGAGCTCGCAGGCTTTCGCCGAGACATTGGCCCTGGGCAATACCCTGCCAAGCCCCATTGCCACCAAGATGGCCGGCTATATCGGCTATGACGTCGCCGGTATTCCCGGCGCGCTGATCGCCTCATTCGCTACCATCGCACCGTCGCTGCTGCTGATGCTGATTGCGATGGGGACGCTGTATCGCTATCGCGATTCACTCAAGGTCAAAAGCATGAGCCAGTGGGTCAGGCCGGTCATCATGGTGCTGATGGCCTATCTCACCTGGACCTTTTTCATCGAAAGCATCGATGGCGCCGGCCCCTGGCACACGCTCGGCATCGCCTCGGTCGCGGCCTTCCTGCTGCTACGCATTCGGCTTCATCCGGCTTTCGTCATCCTGGCCTCACTCACTTACGGAGGACTCTTTCTCGGTACATGACGACGTTCAGAACACAGCGACAAGAACAGTGAATGCTGTAGGCATTTTGAAAGCGCATGAAACGCCTCGCCGAGGCACAACGCATCATCACCATTGACTAGAACAAAAGAGGTGGAAGCATGAAGCGCACATTACTCAAACTGACTCTCGCTGCCGCGGTATTCGGCATGGCCGGCTACGGTTCGCAGGCAACGCTCGTTTCATCGGCGAATGCCGCCGATTATCCCGAGCGCCCGATACGCCTGATCATTCCTTTCGGCCCCGGTGGGGCAACCGATATCATTTTTCGCCTGGTCGCCAAGGAAGCCGAGCAGTATCTTGGCCAGCCCATCGTGCCGGTCAACATGCAGGGTGCCGGCGCGACGTTAGGCTCACGAACCGTCAAGGATGCGGAGCCCGATGGCTATACCATTCTAGGCAGCCACGACACGATCGCCCTTTCCTATTTGAGTGGCACGGTCGATTATTCCTACGATGCCTTCGAGCCCATCGCCCTGTTGACGCAGACCATCAACATCCCTTCCACGTATACCGATCATCCCGTGCAGAGTGCCGGCGAGATCGCCGAGTATGTCAGTGAGCATCCTGGCGAGGCGACCTTCGGTATCATTCCCAGCTCCACGGATCACTTCTTTTGGGCCCAGTTCTTCGAGGCCACCGGCATTTCGATGGATGAAGTGCGCCTGGTCGGCTACCCCGATACGGGCTCTGAGGTCTCGGCGCTGCTTGCCGAAGAGATCGATTTTGCCATGCTCAACATGCCTTCCGGCAGCTCCTTCTACGAAGCCGGTTCCTTCAGGCCGCTGGGCGTAGCGCATGACGAGAGATTGGGCAGCCTACCCGATGTCGCCACGCTGCAGGAGCAAGGCATCGAGCTGACCAATGCGACGAGTCGCGGCGTTTTTGCTCCCAAGGGGACCCCCGAGGACCGCTTGCAGATCCTCGAAGATGCGTTCCGTCAGGCTCTCGAGAACGAAGAGCTCGTCAAGCGGTTGGAAACCGAGCTCGGTTCGGTCGTGCGCTTTCTACCGCAGGATGAGTATCAAGCGTTCCTCACCAAGAATGAGGATGGGTTGAGCGCCGTCGCCGGAAACGTCGGTTTCGAGAACTGAAGCTCGCTTACGTGCGCTGCCCTGCATGCTCATAAGGGCGCGGGGCAGCCACGCGTTTCAAAGGATCCAGACAATGACACTCATGACCAAAGATCGCTTTCTCGCAATAGTGACACTGGCGATGGTCGCGATTCTGCTCGTGGAATCGGGGGGTATTGCATCAAAGACCAGTTGGCAACCCTATGGGTCTGCCTTGTTCCCGCAAATACTATTGGTCGTTACGGGCCTGCTGGCACTGGCCATTTTGCTGAAGAGCTTTTTCAAACCATCCCAGGACTCCTCGTCACGCCGATCCGTCAAGGACGTATTGTTGGAAAAACAGAAAGTCATTCTGTTGTTTCTGATTTTCGGGATTTATGCAGCCGCTCTTTCCTTTCTGGGTTACCTGATCTCTACGCTGTTATTCATGGTAACCACCCAGGCGCTGCTCCTCGGCGTCGATTCCAGGAGGAAGTGGCTAATCAATCTGGGAACGTCATTCACGATCGTACCGCTGGTGTTCGTTGTCTTTCGCTACGGCCTCAACATATGGCTGCCATGACTCTCGCTGCCATAATCCCAAAGGAGAAAATCCATGGGTGACACTTTTCTTCAGGCGCTGATCGCAATCAGTGACCCCTTCACCTTGCTGCTCATCGTCATCGGCGTTCTGTTTGGCATTATCGCCGGCTGTATCCCCGGGTTTACCGTAACGATGGGCATACTGGTGGTGTTTCCCTTTACCTTTACCATGGACCCGGTCAGCTCACTGGCGCTGATCATCGGTGTTTTCGTTGGCGGCTATTCGGGCGGCATGATCTCAGGGGTCATGCTTGGCATACCCGGAACGCCCTCTTCGATTACCACGGTGTACGATGGCTACCCGATGGCTCAGAAGGGGCAGCCAGGCAGGGCACTCGGTATCGGTACGATGGCATCCTTTTTCGGAACGCTCATCAGCGTTGCGGTACTGGTAATGTTCGGTCCGCTAATCGCCAAATACAGCATGAACTTCCGGCCCTGGGAGCTCACTGCCCTTATCGTTTTTGCGCTTACCCTGGTCGCCGGCTTATCCAGCGCGGCCCTCCTGAAAGGTTTGATGGCTGCGACTATCGGCTTGTTCATTACGACGGTTGGTTTTGACCGAAACAGCAATCTGCGCTTCGATTTCGGCATCCCGGATCTATCGTCCGGATTCGAAATGCTGCCCGTGCTGATCGGTATCTTTGCGTTTTCGCAATTGATGAGCAATATCGAAGCACTCAAGAACGAGCAGAGCGCCGGCAAACAAGACATCGATACCAATGTATCGATTCCCTATCGGCAGATTCTGCGGGACATGTCCCAGCATAAACTCAATGTATTCAGATCCTCGATTATCGGTAGCCTTGTTGGGGCACTGCCAGGCACCGGTGGCACGGTTGCCAATTTCGTCAGCTACGATCAGGCCAAGAAGTTCTCGCGCCATCCCGAACGCTTCGGCACCGGCATACCCGATGGCATCATCGCTTCGGAGGCTTCGAATAGCGCGGTGCCGGGTGGTGCCTTCATCCCCACACTGGCGTTGGGGATTCCCGGCGATTTGACCATGGCCATCCTGATGGGTGTGCTGATTCTCAACGGCATTCAGCCGGGTCCCTTGATGTTCGAGCAGAATCCGATCCTGGTGGGCTCGATCTATGCCAGCCTGTTCATCGGCGCCTTCGTCATGGTGTCCTGCCAAATGATACTGGTTCGCTGGTTCGCCAAGATTTCGCTGATTCCTCAACAGGTTCTGGTTCCCGTCGTACTGATGCTATGTGCCGTTGGCGCCTATGCGCTCAATAACAATCTATTCGATATCTGGGTGCTGTTCGCCTTCGGTATTCTCGGTTATCTGCTGTTCAAGGCTGGCGTACCTCTCACGCCACTGATACTCGGTGTGGTGCTCGGCGAGAATCTCGAGAGCCAGATGTTTCGCGCGCTGGAACTCGACAATAGCTGGCTGACCTTTCTTACCCGTCCGCTCTCCGCGCTGTTCTTCGCACTGGCCGTTGCCTCGGTCGTCCTCGCTATCCTGCAGCATCGCAAGATCAGCCGCCGCCAAAAAAGTCAGGCCGGGGCCTGATGCCGGCTATCAACTGGAGCCTCTTCATGACGCATGACGCACTGTATTATCCATTCCCTTCGCGCCGGATGGCCACCTTCGGCAAGCGCGGAATGGTCGCTACATCACAGGGGCTGGCTGCCCAGGTCGGTGTGGATATCCTCAAGAAAGGCGGAAATGCCGTCGACGCCGCGATAGCTACGGCCGCCACCCTGACCGTGGTGGAGCCGACCTCCAACGGTATCGGCAGCGATGTGTTCGCCATCGTGTGGATGAACGGCAAGCTGCATGGCCTCAATTCAAGCGGCCCCTCGCCGCAGGGCATTTCGCTGGAGAAGGTCAAGGCCCTCGGTCATGAGCGGATGCCGGTGCATGGCTGGTTACCGGTAACGGTGCCCGGCGCTCCGGCCGCCTGGGCAGCGCTATCGCAACGCTTCGGCAAGCTGCCGTTCAAGGAGCTGCTGGCTCCCGCCATCGATTTCGCCGAGCAAGGCTACTGCGTCTCACCGGTCGTGCAGCAGCTATGGGAAGAAGCGTATGCCAGCTATCGCGTTTACGACGATGCGGTGTTCGCGCCCTGGTTCGACACCTTCGCTCCCGAGGGCCGTGCGCCACACATTGGCGAAGTGTGGCGCGCCCCCGATCATGCGTCGACCCTGCGCACCATCGCCGACAGTCAGGCCCATGATTTCTACCATGGCGAGTTGGCCGAGCGTATGGAAGCCCATGCGATCGAGCATGGCGGCTTCCTGCGCAAGAGCGACCTGGCGGCCTACCAACCCGAATGGGTCGAGCCCGTCAGCGTGCGCTATCGCGATCACGACATCTGGGAGATTCCACCCAACGGCTCGGGACTGGTCGCGCTGATGGCGCTGAATATCCTGGAGGGCATGGAGGGGACCGGCGACCCGGTGGAGGAGCTCCATCGGCTGATCGAGGCCACCAAACTGGCCTACGCCGATGGCTTTCGCTATATCAGCGAAAGCCAGCACATGGATGTCGGCATCGAGTCGCTGCTGGCGCCCGACTATGCGAGACAGCGGCGTGCCGAGATCGGCGATCGGGCGTTGCTGCCCGAACCTGGCGACCCGGTACGCGGCGGCACCGTCTACCTGGCCACGGCGGATGGCGACGGCAACATGGTGTCCTTCATTCAGAGCAACTTCAAAGGTTTCGGCTCCGGCGTGGTGGTACCCGGCACCGGGATCAGCCTGCAAAATCGCGGCTGGTCGTTCTCGCTGGATCCTGAGCATGTCAATTGCCTGGCGCCCGGCAAGCGCACCTATCACACCATCATTCCCGGTTTCATCACACGCAACGGCCAGGCGGTCGGACCCTTCGGCGTGATGGGCGGCTTCATGCAACCCCAAGGGCATGTACAGGTCATCAGCGCCCTGCTCGACGATCGATTGAACCCACAGGCGGCGCTCGATGCGCCGCGCTGGAAATGGACCGAGGGCCGTACGATAGAAGTCGAACCGCACTTTCCCGATCACCTGGCGCAGGCACTGGAAAGACGAGGCCATAAGATCGTCAAGCGCAACGACTCTCTCACCTTCGGGCGTGGCCAGGTGATCCTGCGCGACCCCGATAGCGGCACATTCATGGCCGGCACGGAGCCGCGCGCCGATGGCGCAGCCGTTGCCTGGTAGGCACGCACGACGCTATGGGGCCAGCTCAAAGTCGCCCTCGCGCTCGCCCTGTGGCTGATACAATACGCGGCCCAAGGCATTTGCAAAGCCGGCAATGGTGGGAGCGCGTGATCGAACGACGACAATCAGGACGCATCGGTCTTGCCCCGATGGAGGGCGTGATCGATGCCGTCACCCGTGAGCTGCTTACCGTCGGTGAAGGCCTCGACTGGGCCGTCACCGAATTCGTGCGCGTGGTCGATGCACGCCTGCCGCCGCGTGTGTTTCACAAGCATTGCCCCGAGCTTCTTCAACCGGGAGTCGCCACGCCCAGTGGGGTGCCGGTGCACCTGCAGCTGCTCGGCTCCGATCCTGCCGCGCTGGCCGTCAATGCCTGCCAGGCCGTGACGCTTGGCGCCCCCGGGCTCGATCTCAACTTCGGCTGCCCGGCCAAGACCGTCAATCGCCATGATGGTGGCGCTTCGCTGTTGCGCGATCCGGCGCGGGTCCATCGCGCCGTCGATGCCGTATCCCAGGCCGTCGGCCATCTCGTACCGGTCACCGCCAAGCTGCGGCTGGGCTTTTCCGATCGGCGCCTGGCGCTGGCCTGCGCGCTGGCTGCCGAGGCCGGCGGCGCCCGGCAATTGGTGATGCATGCGCGAACCCGCGACGAGGGTTATCGCCCGCCGGCCCATTGGGAGTGGATCGCGCGCATTCGCCAGCGGCTAACGATCCCGGTGATCGCCAATGGCGATATCTGGACCCTGGAAGATTACTGGAAGGCACGCAGCCTGTCGGGCTGCCGCGACGTCATGCTCGGTCGCGGCATGCTCGCCGACCCATGGCTGGCGCGACGCATCCGCCATTGGCAACGCAGCGGCGAGCGCCTGCCCGAGACGCCCTGGTCGGCCAGAGCCGCCATGCTTGCCGCTTACGCCGAGCGCAAGCGTCGCACCCTGCCCGAGAAGGTGGTGGTTTCGCTATTGAAGCAATGGCTCAACCAGATGCGCGGCAGGGACGCGCAGGCCGCCCAGCGCTTCGCCATGCTGCGTCGCGAGACGCGGCTCGAGCCGTTCATCGCGGGGCTCACCGCCGAGGCGCAAGAACCCACTAAAAAAAGACCCTCATCACTCGGCGCCATTCCCGCATGAGTTCCATTGGCAAATGACACGTTGCGATGCAGCTTTGGTCGTCTTGCGGCGAAAGTGGTAGCTGAATACGATGCAGACGTATCGTGCCGATTCGCATATACCGGCTCCGCCATTGGGTGCACGGTTGCTAGACTTCTACGAATCGCATCGAGCGGTGACGCACTCAATAACCACAATCGTCCAGGGGGACACCCATGACCATCAGCTCAAGCACATTTCACTCACGCCGGAAGGTACGTCTTGCCCTGGCGGCGTTGGCGGTACCCGCCCTGCTGCTCTCTGGCTGCGGTGGCGGCGACGATGCCGAGAACGAGAGTGAAGGCGGCAACGAACAAGCTGCCAATACCAGTACCAGCGACAATAACGCGGGCAACACCACCGCGCTGTCCATCGCGACCGGCGGTACCGGCGGCGTGTATTACCCACTTGGGGGCGGTATCGCCACGATGATCCGCAACGACGTCGAGGGCTATGACGCCACCGTGCAGGAGACCAATGCCTCGGTCGACAATATGCTGCTCGTTCAGAAAGGCGCGGCCGACCTGGCGCTGGGTGTCGGCGATGTGGTCGCGGCCGCCGCCGCGGGTACCAACTCCTTCGAGGAACCGCTCGATCTTTGCGCAATCGGCACGCTGTACAGCAATTTCATGCAGCCGGTCACGACCGAAGATACCGGGATCGCCAGCGTGGCGGACATGAAAGGCAAGACCATCTCCGTCGGCTCGCCCGGCTCGGCCACCGAAGTCGGCGCGATACGGGTTCTCGAGGCCGCCGGCATCGACCCCGAGGCGGATATCGATCGCCGCCAGCTCGGCGCGGCCGAGACGGTGGCAGCGCTTCGCGACGGCACCATCGATGCCGGCTTCTGGTCGGGCGGTCTGCCCACCGGCGCACTGGTCGATCTCGCCAGCACCGGCGAGATGATTATCGTCCCCATCGGCGAATACGCCGATGAACTCGCCTCCGAATATGGCAAATACTACGTCGAGCAGGCCGTGCCGGCGGACACTTACCAGGGCCAGACGGAAGCGGTGTCGGTCATCGCCTCGCCCAATATCCTGGTCGCGAATACCAGCATGGACGAACAGCTCCAGCAGGACATCACCGCCGCGATCTTCGATAACAAGCAGGAGTTGATCAAGGTGCATCCGGCCGCCAAGGAGCTCGATGCGTCCACGGCCGGCAACATTCCGTTCATCGATACCTGCCCGGGCGCGCAAGCCTATTACGATCAGGCCGGAAGCTAACCGCCCTTGTCCAGACTAGCCATTGCCATTGTTGCGCTGGGGTGCCTGTTCGCTTCTGCCGTCGCGGCACTCGTTCCTGCCATCGGGCAGGACGAGGCCCCGGCTTCTCGGGCGGTCGTGATATACGATCAGGCTGGCACCGTGTTGGCCAGCCTGCCCCTGCATGGGGAGAACTTCGCCGTCAGCTATCGTAATTCGATCTATGGCACGCTGGCGGAGGAGCGCTATGTGATCCTGCCCGATGAACGTTATCGCCTGGTGCAGATCGCCGCCGACCAACTGGCCGTGCTCGAGGAGTACTACGCCGTTCCGGGGGCTCCCTCGCGCGCCGGGGCGAGCGATCGTCGCACCTGGGTCGTCCCTCCCGACCCAGCGCATCCGGCCGTCTTCGAAGAGCTTTCGATAGCGGCCACCGATCTGGGGCAACGCACCCTGCATGTTCCTGGAGAACCGCCGCTTGCACTGTGGCAACTGGCCGAAGACGACCATCCGTTCGTTGTGTTAGCCATCGAGGAGAATCCATGACCGAACGACCCAACGGCCGTGACAGCACGAAGGCGAGTGCGCCCCGTGCCGATGACGATGCCATCGATGAAGAGGCGCTGCTTGCCGAGTTCGAGGGCGAGAAACCCGCTCGCCAACTCAGCGGGATACCCGCCACGATCGTCAAGACCATGGGTGTCGGCCTTTCGCTGTTCGGCCTTTACTGGGTGTTCAGCCCGATGGCCAAGCAGTTTTACCTGCCTGCCTTTCTGATGATCGGCTTATCGATGACCTTCCTGGTCTATCGAGGCTGGGGACGATCGGACAAGATGAAGACCGAGCGCGCGGATAATCCGCATGTCGTGGATTGGCTGCTCGCCGCGATTACGATAATCCCTTTCGCCTATATCATATCCGATTGGGATTCCTTCTTTCGCCGCGCCATCTTTCCGACCCAGCTCGATCTGATCATGGGCACCATCGCCATTCTGGTGACGCTCGAGACGGCGCGGCGTACCGTCGGCTTGCTGGTTCCGCTGGTCGTGCTGTTCTTCCTTGGCTATGCCCACTGGGGCCCCTATTTCCCGGCCCCATTCGGCACCGCCTCGTACGATTGGGCCAGGTTGGTCGGCCACAACGTGATGGGCACCCAGGGGCTGTTCGGGGTACCCACCGATGTCGCGGCGACCTACATCATCCTGTTCACCATCTACGGTGCGGTGCTCAGCGCCTCCGGCGCCACTCGCTTTTTCATCGACCTGTCGTTCTCGGCATTCGGGCAGTCGCAGGCGGGGCCGGGCCGGACCGTGACGATGGCCGGCTTTCTGCTGGGCACCGTCTCGGGCTCGGGCGTCGCCACCACCGTCACGCTGGGCGGGATTTCATGGCCGCTGCTGCGCAGGGCCGGCTATCCGCAGGAGCACGGCGGTGCGGTGCTCGCCGCTGCCGGTATCGGCGCCATCATGTCGCCGCCGACGCTGGGCGCCGCCGCCTTCATCATTGCCGCGCTGCTCGGCGTCTCCTACCTGCAAGTACTGATCTGGGCGACCATCCCGACCCTGCTGTACTACTTCGGCATCATCCTGGCGATCGAGATGGACGCCCGGCGCTTCAACACGCATAGCGTCGACATCGACGTAAAGCCCGTCGGCAAGCTCCTGCTGCGCTTCGGCTATCACTTCAGCTCGCTGGTCGCGATCGTCGTGTTCATGGCGCTGGGCATGACGCCGTTCCGCGCCGTGGTGTTCGCCACCGCACTGGCCTTCGTGCTCAGCTTCCTCGATCGCGAATGCTGGATGACGCCGCGGCGCATCTGGGACGCGCTCGCCACCGGCGCCACCGGCGCGCTATCGGTGATACCGGTGATGGCATCGGCCGGGCTTATCGTCGGCGTCATGACGCTGACCGGGCTCGGGCTCAAGCTGGCCAACATCATCGTCATGCTCGCCGGTGGCAACCTGATGCTCACGGCGCTGCTCTCGGCCGTGTCGGTGGTGCTCCTCGGGCTGGCGGTCCCGGTCACCGCCAGCTTCATCATTTCGTGGGTGATCATCGGGCCGGCACTGCAAGACGTCGGCGTGCCCGCTTACGCGGCGGCGATGTTCATCTTCTACTATTCGGTACTCAGCGAGGTCTCCCCGCCCACCGCACTCTCGCCGTTCGCGGCCTCGGCCATCACCGGGGGCAAGCCGGTCAAGACCATGTGGCTGACCTGGCGCTATACGCTGTCTGCCTTCCTGGTGCCGTTCATCTTCGTGTTGTCCGACCCCGGTATCGGGCTATTGCTGCAGGGCGGATGGCAGACCGTGCTGCTGGCGGTCGTCGTCTCCTTCACCGCCGTCGCCGCGCTCGCCGTGGCGACCGGGGCATGGCTGCTCGGCCCCGCGGGATGGGCCGAGCGCATCCTGTTCGGTGTCGGCGCCATCGCGCTGCTGGTGATGGAACCCATCTACATGGGTATCGGTGCCGTGGCTGTGGTGGCCGGGCTGCTGATCCATCTCGCCGGGCATCGCCGGCGCAGAGCCACCTGAGCAACGCAAAAACCCGCTCTCCTCGAGGAGAGCGGGTTGCAATTTGGCGCGCCCGGGAGGATTCGAACCTCCGACCACCTGATTCGTAGTCAGGTACTC
>NZ_CAMPKE010000020.1 GCF_946887195.1 uncultured Halomonas sp. | reverse complement strand
ATTGGTTAAATTCAGGCGAAACTGCCAACTGGACAACTAGGCTGACAAAGGGGGCTCATGTCGCCCTAAGTCCGAATGTCCGAGAAGGGTCGAAAGCAGCCACTACCCTCACCCAAACTCAACCCCCAGCAACGTCCACAATGGCCTCGCGAATCACTTCCGGCGGTTGGGCGCCCGATAACGCGGTCCGCCCCGCGAAGATAAACGTCGGTACTCCACTGACGCCGAGCCGGTGAGCTTGCGCGAGTTCGTCACGTACTTCGTCGATCCCTTCCTCCCCTTGCAGGAACTCTAATACCGGCACACCCGTAAGGCCACCATGCCCAGCCAACGCAGCGAGCACTTCGGGTTGGCCGATATCCCGCCCCTCGACTAAGTAGGCGCGGAACAAAGCTTCGACAATGGCTTGCTGCACACCGTGGCGACCGGCCAGCCAGATCACACGATGCGCGGCGAAGGTATTGGGCGTGCGCTGCATGCGTTCATGATGATGGCCCTCGACCAGTGATTCGATCTCTTTCAGTTGCTGCCTGGCATTCTGATTTAAGCCGTTTCGCCGCTACTTCTTTTCCTGAACTGGGCCGCCTTGTAGCGATTGCCGCACAAGGCCATGCTGCACCAGCGACGCTTGCGCGCCTTCGTGCGGTCGTAGAACCATAAGATGCAGTCAGGGTGATCGCACTGCTTGACGAGGGTGAAATTGCCTTCAACCAGTAACTGCGCCACTGCCTCGGCGACCGGTCCGAGCAAAGATGCGCTCGCCTCGCCGCGCGCGGTGCGGGTCAACACTATGTTGCCTTCACTGTCGCGTTCCAGATGCGGGGCGCTGAGGTAGGCGTGCAGATACTCGTTCAGACCACCGATATCACCCATCTCACCTTCCTTGCGTTGAACGATCAGCCGACGCGCCAGCGTCCGCAACGCAATCCCCTTCGCCAGCAACTCGCCCAGGTCAACCGTTTCGCCCTCCACTGCCGAAAAGGCACCACACCGCTCAAGCCATTTGAGCACATCGTCACCGCTGTTCCAGTATTCAATGACCTCGCCGTTGTTGCGCGGCTGCGTATTCAGCAAGTCCATTGCGAGATGGTCGCCCAACATCGGCGCCTCGGCCGAGCTGCCGTCGCGCTGTGTCCCTGTATTCGTCATTTTTGTAACCTCTAAAAATTATTTTGACAGGTTACGATAAGCCGATTATGCTCGGCCCTAAATAACCTATCTAGGTAAATTATAGAGGTTATGCGAATATCGCACTAGCCTTAACATCAAGGAAAATTATGAACACCAAAAATATGCCGTTTGCAGCCGCTGCCCTCACCACCAACGCTGCAGAAAGCCCTGTGCAGGTCCACTACAAGACAGAGGAGATCCAGGGCGTCAATGTCTTCTATCGCGAAGCCGGATCGTCGGACGCGCCAACCATCCTGCTGCTGCACGGGTTTGCCGCCTCGTCATACATGTTCCGCGACCTGATCCCACAATTGGCCCGGAAATACCATGTGATCGCCCCCGACCTGCCAGGCTTCGGGCAGACAACTGTCATGCCTGGCGTTAAATTCAACTACACCTTCGACAACTTGGCATCGGTAATTGACGCCTTCACCGTGGCTAAGGGGCTGGATCGCTACGCTATGTACGTGTTCGATTACGGTGCCCCGGTCGGCTGGCGGCTCGCGGTGAAAAACCCGCGGAAAGTCACCGCGATTATGAGCCAGAACGGCAATGCCTACGAAGAGGGTTTGAGTGCAGGCTGGGCAGACATGCGCAAGGCGTGGGCCGAGCCGACCGCCACCAACCGCGAGGCCCTACGCCGGTTCAACACGCTTGAAATGCTCAAGTGGCAATACACCGAAGGCGTCAACGACACTTCGCTGATTCCGCCGGAGACCTACCAGCTAGCTTACGCGGCAGTCGAGCGCATTGGCGTCGAGGTACAGATGGATTTGCTGCTCGATTACGGCCAGAACATCAAGCAGTACACACAGTTGCACGAATACTTCCGCCGCTACCAACCCCCAACGCTGGCGATCTGGGGCAAGAACGATCCATTCTTCACACCGCCCGGCGCCGAAGCGTTTAAGCGCGACAATCCGAAAGCCGAGGTGCGTTTTCTCGATACCGGCCACTTCGCCATCGAAACCCATGGCAAGGAAATCGCGGCGGGAATGCTGGAGTTTCTGGACCGTAGCATCGAACCCTAAGCCACACAGTCCTCACGACAACGGGCCTAGCCAGAAAGCCGGCCATGGCCCGCACGAAACTCTGTTAACCACTGCACATCTAGATTTTCTGGAAACTCATCGAATAAAACGTGGTGAATAACAGCTTCTCTTTACCAGAGTTTCAGAGTCCATCTATGCCTAATGAAATATAAAACTCCACTAATGTCCGCCACCTGCGGCGTCACCATTAAGTGGCTTGTTAGCAGTTTCTGCCTGAAGGCGCTCCACTAGCCAGACCTTAATGATTGATTGGCGGGTGACACCAATGCGGGCTGCTTCCCGGTCTAGTGACTCCACAACCCAAGCTGGAAAGTCCACATTGATCCGCTTTTGGTTCTGGTTCACCCGACGGGCTGTAGAAAGGTCAATATCTTCGAGGATGTCCTCCTGACCTTCTTCAAATTTTTTATCGAAGTCTTTAGCTTTCATAAAGCTCTACCTCCTTCCTGCGGGAGCGCCTAACTGAAATCAGACGAATATGCCTTCCCCTGTATGTGACGACAGCCGACCAGTGCTTTCCAGCAATCCTACCGATGACCACAAACCTTTCTTCGTCCTCGGATTTTGCTTGGATTTCGAGCAGGTACGGATCTCTCCAAAGCTCCTGAGCCGCCTCAAAATCAATACCATGCTTATCCAGGTTGGCTTTGCTTTTGCCATCGTCGAATTCAAATTCCTTCATGAGTACAAATTATTCCTTTTTTACTCACCTCGCAAGATGTGAAAGCTCGTGTAGCTGCAGCGAGGGCAATCTACGACTTACGCCCCACAAACGACACCGGCGCCCTCAGGCGCCGGTGTGATAGTCGCATCAATAAGGTATGGCGAAGAGCAAAATCATACGTTGGCGGCCACCACCGGCGCCTCCCCCCGCTTGATCATCGCGTAGCCCAGCCCGGTGACCAGCGCGCCAGCGACGATGGCAGCGAGATACAGCAAGACCGGGGTGATGGCGTTGGGAATCAGCAGCACGAAGATACCGCCGTGGGGCGCCATCAGTTGGGCGCCGAATAGCATCGATAGCGCGCCGGTGATCGCGCCGCCGACCATGCAGGCGGGAATCACGCGTAGAGGGTCTTTGGCGGCGAAGGGAATCGCGCCTTCGGTAATGAAGCACATGCCCAGCACGAACGAGGCCTTGCCGGCTTCGCGTTCGGCGGTGGCGAATTTGTTGCGGGCGACGAAGCTGGCGATGCCCATGCCCAGCGGCGGAACCATGCCGGCGGCCATGATCGCGGCCATCGGCGCGTAGGTTTCGGAGGCCAAAAGGCCGACGCCGAAGGTGTAGGCGGCCTTGTTGACCGGCCCGCCAAGGTCGAAGCACATCATCGCGCCGAGCAGAATGCCCAGCAGCACGGCATTGGCTGAGCCCATGTTCTGGAGGAAGGCGGTAAGCGTCGAAAGAATCGCGGCGACCGGCTCGCCGACGACGTAGATCATCACCAGGCCGGTGACCAGACTGGCGATCAGCGGGATGATCAGGATCGGCTTGAGCGACTCGACGCTCGCCGGCAGTTTGACGTATTGGGTGACCGCCTTGGCCACGTAACCGGCCAGGAAACCGGCGATGATGCCGCCGATGAAACCCGCGCCGACCTGCGATGCCAGCATGCCGCCGATCATGCCCGGCGCGATGCCCGGGCGGTCGGCAATCGAATAGGCGATGTAGCCGGCAAGAATCGGAATCATCAGTGCGAAGGCGGTGCCACCGCCGATCTGCATAAGCGCCGCCGCCAGCGTTCCCTCCTCCTGGAAGGCCTCGATGCCGAACACGAACGACAGCGCGATCAGCAGGCCGCCGGCAACCACCATCGGCAGCATGAACGACACGCCGGTCAGCAGGTGCTTGTAGACGCCCTTCTCCTTGACGCTCTTCTTGCGTTCGCCGCCAGCGCTGCCTGCCTGGCTTTCCACCTCGGCATTGGCCAGCGCCTCCTCGACGGTCTGGCGCGACTTCTTCAGTGCGTTACCGGTAGAGGTACGCCAGATACGCTTGCCGGCGAAGCGGGTCGGATCGACCTCGATGTCGCAGGCCAGGATGACCACGTCGGCATCGCGGATATCATCGTCAGTGAGTTCGTTCTGTGCGCCCACCGAGCCCTGAGTCTCGACACGAATATGGTGACCCAGCGCACGGCCCGCCTCCGCCAGCGCCTCGGCGGCCATGAAGGTATGCGCAACGCCGGTCGGGCACGCCGTCACCGCAACGATATTTTTAGACGAAGACGAACCAGGCGCGGCCTCGGGCGCCATAGAAGCTGCGGCCTCGGGCGCCTTATAAAGAGCTGCTTCGCGGCTCGCGCGTTCGAGAAAGCCCGCCGGGTCCGGCAATGCCTGAGCAATCGATGCCTGAAACAGCCGCTTGCCGGCAAAGCGCTGCGGATCGGGCACGTGATCGGCGGAGACGATGACCAATTCGGCGGCATCGATGGCATCAGCGCTTGCCGGTGCGAGCGGTTCCAACTCGCCGTGCATTTCCACCGTTGGTTGCCAACCAAGGCGCTTGGCGGCCTGTTCGAGACGCCGCGCGGCAAGAAAGGTCGTGGCCATGCCGCTCGGGCAGGCGGTAATCAGGATGACGTTCATGCGAGCGCTCCCTCTGTGTCGGTGTCGTCGAGCTGACGCACACGGATCCGTTGTTGGAGTTGATCGAAATCGGCGGCATGGGGATTGCCGACGCCGATATGGCGGACTGACTCGGCGGCCAGCGCCGTGGCCAGGCGCAGCGTCCGCTCGGCGGGGTGATCATTGAGCACGCCATGCAGCATGCCCGCCACCAGCGTGTCGCCGGCGCCCACGGTGCTGGCAACGTCGACTTGCGGCGGCGTGGCCAGCCAGGTACCGCGCCGGCTGACCCACAGCACGCCATCGCGGCCGGCGGAAACCAGCGCTTCATCGATGCCCGACTCATGCAGATGCCGCGCAGCGCACAGGCGGGCCATGTCACTGGCGAGCGACCCGCCCGCCCAATCGGCCAGTTCATGCTCGTTGGGCTTGACCGCGTTGGGCTTAGCGGCAATGGCGGCACCGAGCGCCGCACCGCTGGTATCGACCCACACCGGCAAGCGGTGCTCGCGCAGGCGCCAGATCAGCGCCGCCAATTCATCAGGCGAGATACCCGGCGGCAAGCTGCCGGCGATCACTACCGCATCGAAGCGGCGCGCCGGATCGCTGGCCATGGCATCGAGTTCATCGACCAGGCGATTGAAGGCCTCGATTGCGACTTCCAGGCCAGGGCCGTTGACATCGGTGATACGACCGTCGTGCTCGGCGAGTTTGGCATTGATGCGCGTTTCGCCGGGCACGCGCAGAAAGGCATCCTCGACGCCCATGTCGGCGAAGGCGCGCAGGAAAGGGCCATCGTTGGCGGCGCCCAGAAAGCCCGATACGGTCACCTCGTGGCCCAGCGCCACCAGAACCCGCGCCACATTGACGCCCTTACCGGCGGCATTCAGATGCGTCTGCTCGGTACGATTGACCGCGCCCAGCGCCAGGTGCGGCAAGCGAATCGCCAGATCCAGCGCGGGGTTGAGACTCAGCGTGAGCACCCTGGCCATTACAACGCCTCCAGAGCTTCACGCACCGCGTCGCTGGTGGCTTGCGCGAGCGCCGTTTGCGCGTGCTGGCGCGTTTCAACCACCGTCAGCTCGCGCAGGCGCGCCTTGACCATCGGCACCTGACGCAGCGATACCGAAAGCTCGTCGACACCCAGCCCCACCAGCACCGGTATCGCCTGAGGATCGGATGCCAGCTCGCCGCACACGCCGACCCACTTGCCCTTGGCGTGCGCGGCCTCGACGGTCATCTGGATCAGCCGCAGCACCGCCGGGTGCAGGCCGTCGGATTGCGCGGAAAGCTCGGCATGGCCACGGTCGATGGCCAGGGTGTATTGGGTCAGATCGTTGGTGCCAATCGAGAAGAAATCGACCTCGTCGGCCAGGCTCGGCGCCAATAGCGCGCTGGAGGGAATCTCGATCATCACGCCGAGTTGCACATCGGGCGCCTGGATCTCCTGTTGCAAGCGCTCGACGATGGCCTTGGCGGCGCGAAACTCGCCGATGTCCTTGACCATCGGCAGCATGATGCGCAGCGGCTTGTCGCTGGCGGCGATCAACAATGCGCGCAGTTGCGTTTCGAGTATTTCCGGGCGCGTCAGCGCCAGGCGGATGCCGCGCAGGCCGAGGAAGGGGTTGTCTTCCTGGGGCAACGGCCAGTACGGCAGCGGCTTGTCGCCGCCAACGTCCAGGGTGCGTGCGACCAGTGGGCGACCATCCAGCGCCTCGATGGCCTCGCGGTATTCGCCGATCTGCGTGTCGAGATCGGGCGCCTCGGCGTGTGCCATGAACACGAATTCGGTACGCAGCAAACCAACACCCTCGGCGCCCTGCTCGACAGCATCCGCAGCGTGTGCGGTATTGCCGAGATTGGCGGCAACCTCGACGCGATGGCCGTCTTGCGTCTGGCCCGGCTCGAAGCGTGCGGCATAAGCCTGCTTCATGCGCGCCTGGTGTTCCTTGAGGCGCAACTCGGCACGCTCACGGCGCTCCTTGGAGGGCGCTGGAATCACCCGACCACGCTCGCCATCGAGAATCAGCTCGCTGCCGTTCTCCAGCGTCATGATACGCTCGCCGGCGCCGACCACGGCGGCAATGCCGAGCGCACGGGCCAGAATCGCGCTGTGCGAGGTCGCCCCGCCGCGTGCGGTGAGCAGGCCGCGCACCTTGGCGGTGTCCAGCCGCGCCACATCGGACGGACCGACGTCGTCCATGACCAGAATGTAGGGTTCATCGGGTGGCGTCGGCAGCTCGATACCGCATAGCAGCCCCACCACACGCCGGCCGACATCGCGCAGATCGGCGGCACGCTCGGCCAGCAGCCGGTCGGCGAGCATTTCCTGGGCGCGTGCGGCGGTATCGATGCCGCGCCACCAGGCCGCTTCGGCGGATAACCCTTCATCGATGCCCTCGTGGGCCGCCTCGCGCAGCTCGGGGTCGTCGAGCATCTCCTCGTGTATCGACAGAATCTGCGAGACCTCGCCGCCCTTGGCATGGCGAATCAGCGCATCGAGTTGCTCGGTGGCATCGCGCAAGGCGCGATCGAGACGTGCACGTTGCGCCTTGGCATCGCCGCTACGCTCACCGGTCAGATCGCGGGCGCGCTCCGGATAATCGAAACGCGGCGTGCGCATCACGAACACCGGGGCGATCGCCAGTCCCGGCGCGGCAGCAACCGCCATGTGCGCCGTGTCGGCGGGCAACGGCTCGAGCGTCGGCGCACGCTCGTTGACGGTAACCTCATCGCGCTGCGCATCGAACGCCGCGACCTTTTCGCCGAGGCCATCACGTACCGCATCGATGAGCGCCTGCAGTGCCTCGCCGGCCCCCGCGCCTTCGGCGGAGAACACCAGCGTCTGGCCGCGCCGCGCGCCAAGGCCGATGACCTTGGTCAGACTGGCGGCGGAAACCGCTTCGGCACTGCCTTCGAGCAGGCGCACCTTGATCGGCAGGCCTTGGCTGCGTGCGACATGCACCAATTGCTTGGCCGGGCGCGCATGCAGGCCGTGGGCATTGAGCACCCGGGCGCGAGCGGTTTCGGCGCTGGCACTCTCACCGGCCAGGCGCGCCAGCACGGTGGCGGCGTCGGCATCGGCCAGCACTTCGCCATCGCCGGCATCGAGCAATGTCGCCAGCCGGTCGAGCAACCCCAAGTGACTTTCGCCCTGACCGGCCAGGCAGAACACGCCATTCACCGGACCCTTGACGCCGCTGAACGCCGCCTCTGGCGTGGCCAGCGACAGCGCCGGCGTCACCACGCCTCGCGAACTGCTGGCCAGCCATAGCCCCTGGCCGAGTGCCACCGGCTCCTGCTCGACGATCGCCGCGACGAAATCGCCATTCACGCAACCGGCCTGACGCAACCGCGCGGCGCCGGCCAGTGCCAACTCGAAACGATCCTTGGCCGGAAAGCCCAGACACAGCGTATCGATGTCGACGCGTGCCACTACCGGCGCTTTCGCCAACTGGGCGATGATCTCGGCGCGGCTCTTTGCTTGAGCCAATTGCTCGGTGACGCCTTCGCGATCGAGGGCGTGGGTCAGCGCACGCAGAATGTCGAGATGCTCGTCGCTCTGCGCGGCGATAGCCACCAGCACATGCACGCGGTTGCCATCGTGCCAGTCGACGCCCTCGGGAAATTGCAACACCCGCACACCTGTGGCCAGCACCTGATCGCGGCTCTCCGGCGTGCCATGGGGAATGGCGATGGCACTGCCCAGATAGGTCGACGATTGCGCCTCGCGGGCATGCAGGCCATGGCGATATTCCGGCATGGCACGACCGGCCTCGGCCAGTGATGCGGCGGCTTGATCCAGGGCATCGCGCCAATCCCCGGCGCGGCAATCGAGCAAAACATCGTCCTGATGCAGAGTGAGCATGGAGTTCTCCTTTCAGCTTGCAGTTCGCTTGCCTCGGCAAGCTGAATCGTGTCACCTTGGTTTAAAGCAATGCTGGAACGATCCAGCCGATTAATCAAGCCTGCCGATCTACGACCTTCGCAGGGGGCGCCCGGTTTCATCGCTGCCGTAGAATGGCAACGGCCCGGCCACCATCGACGTTAGACAAGGAACCCTCATGACACTTGCTGAAATCGCGCGCCTGGCTGGCGTCTCGCGTACCACCGCCAGCTACGTGATCAATGGCAAAGCCGAAGCGCACCGCATCAGTCGCGATACGGTGGCGAAAGTCATGGCCGTGGTCGAGCGGCACCAGTACCGGGTCGATGCCCAGGCCGCCGCACTGCGTCGTGGCCAGAGTCGTACCCTGGGGCTGATCGTGCCGGATCTGGAGAACGCCAGTTATGCGCGCTTGGCCAAGCGCCTGGAGCGTGGCGCCCGCGAGCAGGGCTTCCAACTGCTGATCGTCTGCTCCGACGACGAGCCCGACAGCGAGCGCGAGTTGGCCCTGGCGCTACGTGCACAGCGCTGCCAGGCGCTCATCGTGGCGAGTAGCCTGGCGCCGAACGACGCCTTTTATGTCGATCTCATGGCTGGCGGACTGCCGGTCATCGCCATCGACCGTGCGCTCGATCCGAAGCGCTTCGTATGCATTCTCAGCCGCAACATTGCCGCCGCCGAGGAGCTGACCCGCTCGGTGCTGGACCCCGGCGTCAAGCGCATCGCCTGGTTCGACGCCGTGGACGAGTTGACGATCACCCATGAGCGTCGCCAGGGGTTTCACCAGGCATTGGCCGATGCCGATGCGACGCCGCTGGTGCTCACCGCCGCGCGCTACGACCGCGCCGAGGGGGCAACGCTGATGCAGCGTCTACTCGATGAACACGGCATGCCGGATGCGCTGGTGACCGCCTCCTACACACTGCTCGATGGCGCTTTCGATGTGCTGTTGAAAAGCGGTGGCCTACCCGAGCAATTGCGATTGGCCACGTTCGGTGACGATCGCCTGCTCGATTTCTTGCCCCAGCCGGTCAATTCGCTGCCGCAGAATCACGCACGCATCGCCGAGTTGACGCTCGAGCGGGCACTCGCCGCCGCACAAGGGATCTACCAGCCTGGTAGCGATGTGGTCGAGCGCTCGCTGCGCTACCGGCGCCAGCCCCAGCGTAAGTGAGCGCTTGCGGGGGCGCTGGAAAAACCGCCCATCACTAGCCACGCTGTGAGGGGAAGGAACGAACCACAGGTTATGGAGAACCTATGTCGGCACAACCCTTCGCCAACCGCACCGCCGCCGGGCAGGCACTCGCCGAGCGGCTACGCTCGTCTCTCGATAAAAACGCCCTGGTATTGGGACTGCCACGCGGTGGCGTGCCGGTGGCCGCGGAGGTCGCCCGGGAATTGGCGGCGCCGCTCGATGTGATGGTGGTGCGCAAGCTGGGCATGCCGGGGCACGAGGAGTTCGCCGTGGGCGCCATCGCCAGCGGCGATATCACCGTACTGGACGAGCCGCTGATTCGCCGGCTGCGCCTCGATGAAGACGCCCTACAGGCCGTGATCGATAATGAGCGCCGCGAACTCGCCCGGCGCGAGGCGGCCTATCGCGGTGAGCGGGCCTATCCCGACCTCCACGGTCGCCGGGTGATTCTGGTCGACGATGGTATCGCCACGGGTGCCAGCATGCGCGCGGCGATCCGCGCCGTACGCCAGCTCGGCGCCGACTACTGCATTCTGGCCGTGCCGGTCGCCCCCGCGGAGGCGCTGGATTCGCTCGCTGCCGAGGTCGACGAGGTCGTCTGCGCGTCGACGCCGGAGAATTTCCATGCGGTGGGCCAGTGGTATATCGAGTTCGGCCAGACATCCGATGCCGAAGTGAGGGCTTGCCTGGCCGAGCGGGCCGGCAGCGCCGACCGATGACTCCGAGATAGCGCGGCATGGCCAGATTCATGCGATGCGGGTTATGCTGGCGACCGTATGCAAAACGCCAACGCCAGCCCCGCCGCCTCCCTGGATGAAACGTCCAGCGCCCTGCCCGACGTGCTGGCCGGCCCGCTGCTGCGCCGTATCGAATCCCAACGCATCGTTCTGTGGCTGGTGGGTTCGCGCCCGCTTGGCTTGCGGCTGCGCCTGTTTCCCGGCACCGAGGTCCATCGCGATATCACGCTCGATGAAAGCACCTGCCGGTGCCTGAGCGTCGGTGCGCACGCGCATGTCCATCTGATCGATATCGCGCTGACGACGCCACTGCCCAACGATGTCGCAATCGGCTACGACTTGTTGATTCGCCAGGAAAACGACCAGAACGCGGGCGAGGCGGGCATCGCCCAGTGGGCTCCGCATCTGCTGTATGGCGAGGAAACGAACCCGAGCTTCGTCATCAAGCCGCGGCTGGATGGCGTACTGCACGGTTCGTGCCGCAAGCCGCATTACCCCTCGGGCGATGGCCTGGCGCGTGCCGATGCCTGGCTGGCCGAGCGCCACGACCGGCCAGCCGAACGCCCGGCGCTGTTGCTGATGACCGGCGATCAGATCTATGCCGACGATGTCGCCGGGCCGATGCTGGCCGCCATTCATGAGCTGATTCAACGCCTCGGGCTGTATGGCGAATGGCTGGAAGGCGCCGTGGTGGACGATAGCGATGCGCTGTATGCCGCCGATGAAACCTATTACCGTCGCGAGCAGTTGCTCCCTGAGTTCGAATCCAACGAGGCGCTGCGCGAGCGCTTCTTCGGCGGCGTCAAGAAGCCGATATTCACGGCCGCCAATGCCTCGAACCATCTGATCACCTTCGGCGAGGTGATGGCGATGTACTTGCTGGTCTGGTCGCCCGTGCCGTGGCGGTTGATCGCCCGCGACGCCCCGCCGCTTAACGCCGAGCATGCCAAACGCTTCGCCGAGGAGCGCGAGATCATCGATGCCTTCATCTTTGAGCTACCCGGCGCGGCGCGGATCATGGCACAGGTGCCGACACTAATGATCTTCGACGATCATGACGTCACCGACGATTGGAACCTGACCGCCGCCTGGGAAGAGACCGTTTACGGCCACCCTTTCTCGCGGCGCATCGTCGGCAATGCACTCATGGCTTACTTGATCTGTCAGGGCTGGGGCAACGCACCCGAGCGGCTCGGCACGCCACTGACCATGCTCGAAGAACTGCTGGATAACGTCGGCCAGCGGCTACTTGCCGCGCCACTGCACGATGCGCTGATAACCGACTTGCTGCGTTTCGAGGGCTGGGGCTACTGCCTGCCCAGTTCGCCCAAGCTGGTGGTACTCGATACCCGTACCCGGCGCTGGCGCAGCGGGCGCAACCGGCAGCTTCCCTCGGGCCTGATGGATTGGGAGGCGCTGTCGGAGTTGCAGCAGGATTTATTGGATGAACCCTCGATCGTCATCGTTTCGCCGGCGCCGATGTTCGGCGTCAAACTGATCGAGAGCGTACAGCGCATCTTCAGTTGGGTGGGAAAACCGCTGCTGGTCGATGCCGAGAACTGGATGGCGCATCGCGGCGCGGCCAGCGTCATGCTGAACATCTTCCGCCATACCCGAACGCCACGCAATTACGTGATTCTCTCCGGCGACGTGCACTACTCCTTCGTCTACGACGTGAGCATTCGCCAACGTCGCGAGCGCGGCCCGAGCATCTGGCAGGTCACCAGCAGCGGACTGAAGAACGAGTTTCCCGATACCCTGCTCGACTGGTTCGATCGCCTCAATCGCTGGCTCTATGCGCCCTGGTCGCCACTCAACTGGTTCACCAAGCGCCGCAAGATGCATGTTCGGCCGCGCATCCCCGATCATGCCAAGGCCAGCGAGCGGGTCTACAATGGCGCCGGTATCGGTTACGTGCGCTTCGACGATCAGGGTCGTCCCCGCGAGGTGACGCAACTCGCCTGTTCCGGCGTTAGCGTGCGTTTCGAGCGCGATCGCCAGGATCCGCGCTGATCGCTGAGGCTATCGGTTAGCCCTGCTCGGCCAGGGAATCCTCGACCATCCGTTGTAGTGTCTTGATCAGTTGCGCATGCTCTGCCGATTGCATTTGCTGCGCGTGCCGTTCGAGCTCATCGGCCAGGGCCGCCACCGCCTTGAAGCCCAGGCCACTGGACTCGCCCTTGAGCAGATGCGCCTGGATCACCAATTCAGCGGTGTCGGCATTGCGCTGGGCGGTGCTCAGCCACATCAGCCGCTCACCCACCTGCCGCCGGTACAGCGCCGTCAGATCGCCGAGCATCGCAGGGCCCAGCGAGCTTTCGAGTTCCTCCATCAGTTCACGGTCGATCAGCGCCTGATCGTCTGCCGGCGCACTGCGTATCGAGCCCACGCCGGCACCGGTTGCAGACGCCGAGGCCAGATGATTCGCCAGGGCCGCGCCCAGGCTGTCGGGCAGAATCGGCTTGGTCAGGTAGCCGTTCATGCCTGCCGCTTCACCGCGTGCCTGCGCGCCATCGTAGGCGCTGGCGGTCATCGCGACGATGGGAACCTCGGCCAGATACCCACCGAGTGCGCGAATGCGCCGTGTGGCCTCGAGGCCATCCATGCCCGGCATTTGTACATCCATGAAGATCAGGCCGTAGCGAACGGCCTGGGCCATGGTCACGGCCTCGTTACCGCTGGTGGCCACATCGACGCGATAGCCGAAGCGTTCGAGCATCGCCACGGCGACCTGCTGGTTGATGTGATTGTCCTCGGCGACCAGCAACCGTTCGCCGCCAATGTGGCGTTCGCCGTCGGCAAACGCTCTTGGCGATGCATGCCGCTGCGTGGCTGGCGGCGCGGTTTCCAGCGGTAGCTCGAACCAGAAGCGGCTACCTTCATCCTCGCGACTGTAGAAACGGATCGTACCGCCCATCGCGGTAACCAGGCGCTTGCAGATGGCCAACCCCAGCCCCGAGCCGCCGAAGCGGCGCGCCGTCGAGGCATCGCCCTGGCGAAAGGGTTCGAACAGGCCGGCATGCTGGGATTGCGGAATGCCGCAGCCAGTGTCGCTGATCTCGAAGCGCACCCGGCCCAGCTCGCCCCGGGCGACCCGCAGCACCACCTGCCCCTCGGTGGTGAACTTGAGCGCATTCGACAACAGATTGAGCAGCACCTGGCGCAGCCGGCCAGGGTCGCCGATCAGACGCCGCGGAAGATCCGCGCCGACCTCGTGTTCCAGCGTGATCGCAGCACCTTCGAGGCGCGGAAGAAACAGCGTTATCGCGCTATCGACGTTGTCGCGCAGGTCGAACGTCTCGCGTTCGAGTTCGAGCCGCCCGGCCTCGATCTTGGAGAAGTCGAGGATGTCGTTGATCAGGCTAAGCAGGATTTCGGCGCTTTCATGAATGGTGCGCGCGTAGCGTCGCGACTGGGGATCGCCCTGGTATTCGGCCAACAATGCGCTCATGCCGATGACGCCGTTCAGGGGCGTGCGAATCTCATGACTGACGGTGGCCAGAAAGTCCGATTTGGCGTGGCTGGCCGACTCGGCACGCCGCGCGGTGGCTTCGAGTTCCCGGCTCAGCACCTCCTGCATGAGACGCGAGGATTCGTTGTCGCGGGCTCTCTGAAACAGGAACCCGACGATTGCCAACGTGGCGGCGCCCAGCCCCAGAACCGATGCCAGCAGGAGTCCATAAAGCGTGAGCGGCATCCCGCGACCGGGCCAGTACGGGCTCCGGGCCGCATCGCTGCCGGCAATCCGTTTCAGATCGACTTGGTCCCAGATCAGCAGCACGACGATCGCCACGGCAACGATAAAGCAGCATACGGCGGCAAGGGCGCCGAGCTTCAGGCGCAAGGGATAACGCACGCTAATTTCCTTGATGGCAATCGGTATCGGCAACGGCGCTCAATGGGTTTCAGCCCGCGTTTCCAGCACACTGAGTGGCGCGCCCAGTTCAATCTCGCCGCCGCCGTGGGCAATCAGATTCTGACCGAAATAGACCTTGCCACCCTCGCCGCGGCGATAACCGGCCAGGGTGCGCAGCGGCTCGCCGCGCGCCTGGAACGTACCCAGCGCAGGGTCGACGGTAATCATCGCGCAGCGCGAACAGGGCGCGTCCACGCTGAACTCCAGCTCACCGATGCGAATACGCTTCCAGGTATCTTCCGCGTAGGGAGCGGTGCCGGCAATCACCAGGTTGGGGCGGAACTGGGCCATGCGTTGCAGGGTGGGCGTGCGAGTATTGAGATCGTCGAGCGAGGCCTGGGAGATCAGCATCAGCGGGTAGCCATCGGCGAAGCTGACCCGGCGTGCTATGCGCTCACGGTAGCGCGGCGAGCGCTGGCCCAGCCACAGCAGCCGCGCGGGCTCGCCCACGACCTCGCTGAACCAGGCATCCAGCGCCGCTGTGGTGGTCAAGGCCTCGAACGCATCGCCCCATACACCGGTCGCGAACGACGCGCCGGCAAAGTCGGTTTCATCCGCGATTATCTCGCCCAGCCGCTCGTGTCCCAGCGCCAGCCCGGCGCTTATCGGCTGGGCAACGACCCGCTGCAGGTGGGGATGGGTGCGCGCGGTAATGAAGGTTCCATCCGGTTTGACCACCATGTAGCGGCGATCGCCTTCGAGACCCTCTTCGGTGACGATGCCACGTTGCAGCGCCTGACCGGCGGTGGACTTGATCGGGTAGCGGTAGAGTCCCGAAAGTACCGGGGTCTCGGTGTCGGAGGCCATGACTGACGTTGATCCTTGCAATGGGAACGCACAGAGCGTGGTGAAAGTGTCCGCCCATCATAGCGTTATCCCACGCGCTGTCACGCCACGCTACAATCGCTCTCGGAGCTCTCTTCGCCGACCAGATCCTTATAGGCATGCCAGCTGGCATGGCCGAGTACCGGCAGAATCACCGCCAGGCCGATATAGAACGTGGCAACGCCGACGATCGTGCAACCAGTCAGAATGGCGGCCCACAGCAGCATCGGCCGAAAATTGCGCGCGACGCTCTTGACGCTCGCCTCGATACCCTCCATGAAGGTCAGGTCGCGATCCATCAGGGTGGGAATCGCCACCACGCTGATGGCGAAGGAGCCGAACGCCAGCACTGCGCCGATGGCGCTTCCCACCGCCAGCAAGGCAAAGCCCTCGGGCGTGGTGAACAGCGCCGTGTACAGCGCGGCCGGATCGGGCGTGTGGAGTCCGAAGAACAGCGCGAACAGCAGTAGAGCGAAGCGAATCCAGGCCATGAAGAAGATCATCATCATCACGCCCATCATCGCCAATTGGCCAGGGTGCGAGGCCCAGGCCGCGAAGGCATCGCCAAGCGTCGGCGTGCCGCCCTCGGCGAGTCGCCGGCTGATTCCGTAGGAACCGACCGCCACCAATGGGCCAAGGAACATGAAGCCGGCGATCAAGGGCAGCAGCCAATGCCACAGTCCCAGCGTATAGGCCCCGGCGGTAACCGCCAGGCTCAAGCCGACCCAGAACAATCCATAACTCAGGCTGACCGGCGCGGCGGCGCGAAAATCGCTGACGCCAGCGGCTAGCCAGGCCCGGGGACGGTCGATATCGATACGATGGATGACGAGCCGGTTGGCGGCTGAGGGAGTCTTGATATTATTATCCACTGCAGACCTCATGGCGTTACCTCGTAACCGCTGTCGATGACCCGGACAAGTCAACGCGGGCGACTCAGCGAGGCTCAGCCGGGGCACTGGATCATGCCTTCCTTATTTCACTGTAGACGAACCACCGCCAGTGCACAGGCAACGGTTTTCACGCTACGTTTCACGTTGGCCATCGATTCGCATGGCAGCGTTCATAGCGTCGCATCGAGCATCAGCATGACGGTGAAGCCCGCCAATACGCCCATCGTGGCGTAGCGCTCATGCCCTTGGCGATGCGATTCGGGGATGATTTCGTGGCTGATGACGAACAGCATGGCGCCGGCGGCAAAGGCCAGCCCCCAAGGCAATAGCGTTTCCGCCAATGCCACCGCAACGGCGCCCAGCGTGCCACCGACCGGCTCCACCAGGCCACTGAGAAACGCCAGGCCGAATGCCGACGCTCGCCCGTAGCCCACGCTGATCAACCCCAGCGCGACGATCAATCCTTCGGGCAGATTCTGTAGACCGATACCCAGCGTCAGCGCCAGGCCGGCCTGAATGTCGCCGCTGCCATAACCGACGCCGACCGCCAGGCCCTCGGGGAAGTTGTGAATGGTAATCGCGAAGATGAATAGCCAGATACGCCGCAGCTTCGAGGCATCGGCGCCGCTCTGCTTGCCCAGTGCGAAGTGCTCATGCGGCAACCATCGCTCGATGGCCATGACGGTCAATCCGCCCATGGCGATACCCACGGCGACGATCAGCATCGCCAACAGCATGCCACCGGTCAACCGTGCGGCTTCGGCTACGGCCGGCTGCGCCAGGGAGAACGCAGTTGCCGCCAGCATGATCCCGGCGCCAAATCCCATCAGCGAGTCTTCGACACGCTGGCTGATTCGGCGCAGCAACAACACCGGCACGGCACCCACCGGCGTGAACAATCCGGCGGCCAGGCTGGCCAGAATACCGGCCTCGACCGTATCCAGCGTTGCCAGCCACGTTTTCAGCCCCGACAAGTGAGCAATGCTCCACGCCGTTGAGAAACCCAGCACCGCCAGGGCGATCAGCGGCAACAGCCAGGTACGCCCCAGCCACTTCCAATCCGCTCTCATTCGCACTCCTTGAGAAACCCGAACGAGCTAGATACCCACGCGCTAATCCAGGGCCGGCTAATCGGCGACCTTGCCACCTATACCCCAATTGGCCTTGGGTGTTTCGAACAGAGTGATTTCCACATCCTGCGCGCCGATGCCGACACGCAGGCCGATCTCTTCGTACGCCAGCCGAATCAGCGCCCGCCTGGCCTCCGCCGAGCGACCCTCGAAGCAGGAAATTTCGATGATCGTGTAGCGTTCGCTGCGATCCGCCGGGTAGATGAAATCCTCGGCGTCGAGGCCAATGAAACGCTGGAAGCATTTATCCTCGGACACCGCAAACGCCGTGACCAGCGCCGCCTGAACCGCGGCCGACAAGGCCTCGCGATCACGCCGCAGCGGCGCCTTCAAACCGTAGAACTTGACCTGTGGCATGAGCGTACCCTCCTCCTTGAGCGGATCGACAAACGTACCCGATATTCCTCTAAGACAGCATGACGCCACCACCGGTCGCGCGGCAACACCGGGCGACGCTACACCGCATAGCCCAGCACGCGTGGCAGCCACAGCGCGATCTCGGGAAATGCCGCTACCAGTGTCAGCGCACTGGCCATGGCGACGACGAACACCAGCGCCCAGCCCACCGTCTGCTCCAGGCGAATCTTCGCCACCTCGGTGGTCACCATCAAATTGACCGCGACGGGCGGCGTGAACTGACCGATGGCGATATTCATCGCCAACAGAATGCCGAACCACACCGGGTTCCATTCGAAGTGCTGCATCACCGGAATCAATATCGGCATCAGGATCAGGTAGATGGAGATGGCATCCAGCAGCATACCGGCCACCAGCACGCCGAGCATGATCAGCAGTAGCATCACCGTGCCGCTGTCGGACAGGCTGATCAGCCATTCGGCAAGGTGGCGGAAGGTACCGAGCATGGTGCCCGACCAAGCGAAGATCCCGGCCAGCGCGATGATCAGCATCACCACCCCGGTAATCGCCGCCGCTTCGCCAAAGAGTTGCCATAGATCGCTCAGCTTGAGTTCGCGAGTCAGGAACAGCCCCACGATCACGCCGTAGGCGACTGCCACCACCGCCGCCTCAGTAGGCGTGAACAGGCCCGAGCGCAGTCCACCGAGAATGATCACCGGAGCGAACAGCGCCGGCAGTGCTTGGCGAAAGCTCTCACCCAACGGCGGCCGCTCGACCGCGTCGGGCGATTCCCAGCCGTAGCGGCGCGCCAGCCAGAATGCCGGTAGCAACAGCGATAACCCGGCGAGAATGCCTGGGAACAGACCGGCGGCGAACAGCGCACGCAGATCGACGCCCGGCACCACGATGGAGTAAAGAATCAATGCCACCGACGGCGGAATCAGGATCGCCGTCGATGCCGAGGCGGCAATCAGCGTCGCCGAAAACGGCTTGGGATAGCCGGCACGGGTCATGCTCGGCAGCATGACCACCGCTACCGCGGCGGCGTCCGCCGGGCCAGAGCCGCTCATGCCACCCATGATCATGCAGACCAGCACGGCGACCAGTGCCAGGCCGCCATGGCGCGGGCCGATCAGCGCCTGGGCGAAATGCACCAGGCGTGCCGCGACACCGGCGCGCTCGAAGACCAGCCCGGTAAGAATGAACAGCGGAATCGCAATCAATGGATACTTGGCGATGCTGTTGTAGGTATTGGTGCCCAATGTGGCCAGCATCGTCGGCGGCAGGCCGGTCAGGATGCCCACCGCACCGGCCAGGCCCAGCGAGAAAGCCACCGGCACACCGATTGCCAACAAGGCCAGAAAGCTCAGGATCATCCATAGATCAGGACTCATCGTCGAGCCTCCCGGCCAGGCGGTCGCGGGTCTGCTGAATCAGCCGCCAGAGCAACAGTACGCTAAGCACCGGCAGCCAGACCAGATACCACCACTCCGGCACGCCGAGCCCCGGCGACAGCGATTGCCAGTGGTATTCGTTCCAGGCCAGCTTGGCGCCGTACCAGACGATCAGCCCGAGCACGATGGCCACGGCCAGACTCTGTACGAGGATCAACGCGCGCCGTGGCCCGCGCGGCAATGCTCGCTCCAGCAGGCCAATGCGGATATGCCCATTGCGGCGCAGCGCCATGGCGGCGCCGGCAAAGGTCAGTACGACCAGCAGAAAGACCGATAACTCCTCGGTGAAGGCGAAGGAGATATCGGTCACATAACGCACCACGACATTGGCCAGGCTGATCACGGCGACCAGGATCAGCGCCAGCGTGGCCAGCGCACGCTCGAGGCGTGCATCCGGTTGCGGTTTCATTAAAGCCTCTTGACGCTGCCGGTCGGTCAACGATTGGCGACGGCGGTGCGTGCCGTTTCTACCAGCTCTTCGCCAATCTGCGGCGTCCAGGTCTCATAGACGCTCTGGGTGGCATCGACAAAGGCCTGGCGCTGTTCGTCGGTCAACTCGGTGACCTCGACGCCACGTTCGCGAATCTTCGCCAGTCGCTCATCTTTCTGGGAGCGGGACATCTCGATTTCCCACTGGCCGGCCTCGATGGCGGCTTCGCGCAGCAGTTTGCGGTCTTCTTCAGGAAACGTCTGCCACACCTGCTGATTCACCGCGAAAATCAGTGGATCGTTCATGTAGTGCCACAACGTCAGGTATTTCTGGCCGACCTGATCGATACGCGCCACGTCGAAGATCGAGATCGGATTCTCCTGACCATCGACGGCGCCGGTGGTCAGTGCCGGCTTGGCATCGGCCCAGCTCATCTGGGTGGGGTTGGCGCCGAGCGCGGTGAAGGTATCGTTGAACAGCGGCGAGCCGACCACGCGGATCTTCAGCCCGGCCAGGTCTTCCGGCGAGTCGACCGGCAATTTGGAGTTGGACAGCTCGCGAAAGCCGTTCTCGCCCCAGGCCAGCGGAACCACGCCACGCGCCTCGATCGCCTCGAAGATCATCTCGCCGGCCTTGCCGCCGGTGATCGCATCCACCGCCGCGTCATCCGGCATCAGGAACGGCAGCGAAAACAGATTGAGCTGCGGCACCTGGGGCGACCAGTTGATGGTCGAGCCGAGCGCCATGTCGATCAGCCCCGAGCGCATCGCCGAGAATTCGCGCGTCTGATCGCCGGCGACCAGTTGCGAGTTGGGGTACACGCGCAGGGTAATCCGGCCATCCGAACGCTCTTCGACCAGAGAGGCCCACTTCTGCGCCGCCTGACCCCAGGGAAAGGCATCGGAGAGTACGGTGGAAACGGAGTATTCGCGAGCCTGGGCGGTCATCGCGGTGCACAATAGGGCAGCCCCCGCCAGGGCGGCGGAGAACGACGTGAAGCGGCGTATCGACATGATCGTGAATCCTTGCTTGCGGCCGAATGCGCCCGGCCCGGTATCGTTATTGGTATTGCCATGCAAATCGTCATGGCCCATTAGTTTTAAAGAGATTGAGCCAGAAAGAAAAGTCTAATCGATGCGTTGCGTTGAACGCCGTGCCAAGTGTCAGTCAGGCAGCTCGATACGATCGCCAATCCCGATACCATGCGCATCGAAGTAACCGGCGTTGACCTCCAGCGCGACCCGGTACGGCACGCCGGCTGGGTAGCTCGGGCACTCGGCCGCCCGCTCGCTGGTGCAGGGCGGCATCGTGACGATGGCGCGGATCTCGCCATCGGCGCCGAGAAAAGCGATATCCAGGGGAATACGCGTGCGATACATCCAGAAGCTGGCCCTTGGCGACTGCTCGCGCCGGTAGACGAACAGCATGCCGGCATCGGCGGGAAGACTATCGCGCGCCATCAGCCCATGGGCGCGTTCGCCGGCGTCGTCGGCAATCTCGACCTGGAGCGTATGGGTGCGTTCGTCACCGATTACCGCCACTTCGGTGCGCTCGAGCGCCCAGGCCGATCCCGCCAGCCAACCGAAACCGATGAGCCCAGCGAGCCATTTCGTGCGCTGCGTGTTGGCACTGTGCATGGTGTTATCCCTCTTCCGCCCGCATGGGGTGAATGCCTTGCGCCAGCAAGCTGATCGTCACCGGCTCGCCGCGCGCCAGACCGTTGCGGCGCGCGGCATGCGTGGCGATCTCGAAGCGCAGCGTATCGCCGGTATGCGTGAATGCCAGGGTGACCAGCGCTACCCCACCCAGTACGATCAGTTCCGCCACGTGGCCGTGAACGGGGTTTTCGCGCTCGCCTCGCGATGGCCTGTCGCGACGGTGCAATACCACATCGGATGGCGGCACGTACCAGGTGATCCGCTGGCCCGGCAGCCAGCCATCGAGCCGCGCCGCCACATCGATACGCCAAGGCCCCCACTGTAGCCCGCTTTCATCGATGACCTCACCGTGGAAGACATTATGCTTGTCCAGCAGCCGCGCTACCTGTGGCGTGGCCGGGCGGCGAAACAGCGACTCCGGCGAGCCGGCCTGAAGCGTGCGTCCGGCGTGCAGCACACAGAGCCGATCGGCCAGCGCGTTGGCCTCATCGAGATCGTGCGTGACCAGCAGCATGGGAGTATCGATCGATTCGCGCAGCAGGGCCAGCTCGCGCTGCAGGCGCCGCCGGGTGACCTGGTCCACCGCCGAGAACGGCTCATCGAGCAGCAGAACGCGTGGCTCGCGCGCCAGCGCCCGCGCTACCGCCACCCGCTGGCGCTGGCCGCCGGAAAGCTGTGCCGGGTAGCGGTTCTCCAGCCCATGCAGGCGTACCCGAGCCAGCAATTCATGCGCCCTGGCGCGGCGTTCATCGCGCGGAACATGACCCATCGCGATCGTCACGTTGCGCTCGGCACTAAGATGGGGGAACAGCGCATAATCCTGAAAGACCATGCCGACGCGACGCTGTTGAACACTGAGACAGCGGCAGCGCGTGGTGTCGAACCACAACTCGCCATCGCATTGGATGTACCCCTCGGCCGGACGATACAGCCCGGCAATCGCACGCAGCAGTGTCGTCTTGCCGCCCCCGGAAGGGCCGACCAATGCCAGCAGCTCGCCCCTGGCACAGTCGAATTCGGCGTCCAGCATGATCGGGCCGGCCTGTTTGAGGCTGACACGTAGACCCGATGGCTTCTGCATGGCCGGCCTAGACACGCAACCCCCTGCTCCGCCGAGCCAAGCCATAAACCACGCCGATGGTGACGAAAGACACCGCCAGTAAGAGTGCCGACATGACACCGGCGCCGTGCTCATCGAAGGCCTGCACGCGGTCGTAGATGGCGATGGCCATCGTGCGCGTTTCACCGTCGATGGAACCACCGACCATCAGGATCACCCCGAATTCGCCCAGCGTATGGGCGAAGGTCAACGCCAACGCCGACACAACGCCCGGCCATACCAGCGGCAGCTCGATACGCAGGAAGGTCTGCCAGGGCGATAGGCCGCTGCACCAGGCGGCTTCGCGCAGATGCGCGGGAACCGTCTCGAAGGCGCGCTGCACCGGCTGCACGGCGAACGGCAGATTGACCACCAGCGAGGCCAGCAGAATGCCGGTGAAGGTGAAGTTGAGCGAATTGCCGGTGAGCCACTGCCAGAGTCCACCCAGCGGCGCATCGCTGGCGAAAGACAGCATCAGGTAGAAACCCAGCACGGTCGGCGGCAACACCAGGGGCAGCGCGATGAACGCCTCGCATAGTGCCCGACCGCGCCACTGCGCCACGGCAAGCGAGCGCCCCAACCACAGACCGATCGGCAATAGTAGCAGGCAGGTCATCGCCGCCAGGCGCAGCGATAGCGTCAACGCACTCCAGTCCATTGCGCTTATTCGCCGGGTACGGCGAAACCGAATTTGGCAAGAATCACGCGAGCCGGCTCACTCTGCAGAAAATCATAGAAGGCATGGGCGGTTTGCTTGGCCCCTGGCAGTAATACCATGCGCTGGTGCAGCGGCGCATGCCAGCTTTCGGGAATCAATACGTAATCGCTACGCTCCTCGAGCTCGGGCGCCAGCGCCAGCGAATAGGCCACCAACCCACCGCGTGTATCGCCGGATAGGGCGAATTGTGCCGCTTGGGCCACGCTCTCGCCGCGTACCAGTAGTGGCTGAACGTCTTCCCATAGACCAGCGTGCTTGAGCGTCTGACGCGCCGCAACGCCATAGGGCGCATGTTCGGGGTTGGCAATGGCAATCCGCGCCAGCTCGCCGGTGTCGGTGAACCGCCGAACGCTCTCGGTGACCGCCGCCAGCGGCGCGTCTTCTTCAGGTAACGGCTCCCCTGCGGAAGCGGTTTCGGGTTGCAGCCAAACCAGCCGGCCACGGGCATAGCGCACACCATCGCCCTCGGTCAGGCCCGCCTCGACGAGCGCATCGACATATGCCTCGTTAGCCGAAAGAAACAGCTCATAGGGCGCGCCTTGAGCGATCTGACGGCGCAAATTACCCGAGGAGCCGAACGACAGCCGCACGCTCGCGCCACTCTGCTCCTCGAAGCGCTCGGCCAGGGGCTCGAGCACGAAGCGCAGGCTCGATGCCACCGCGATCGTCGGCACCGGCTGCGCCATGGCCGTCAGCGGCAAACCCACCAGGCACGCTATCGCAACCCAACACCCCACTCGCCACATCGCCGCCTCCTGAAGGTTCCGGACATCCCAATAATTGACCGATCGGTCAAAAAGCCATCGAACCCTGATTGTCGGCTACCCGAGCGGACTTGGCAAAGGGTGAAATCGGTCCTCCGAAGTGCCCATGAAAAAACAGACCGCCGGATATCCGGCGGTCTGTTTGTCTCGCGTCGATTGCGCGCGGTGCGCAGTGTCTTACTTGGCAGCCTTGGCCTGGCTGGTCGCTTCCTTGATATTGCTTTCGACCAGTTGCTGGCTCTTCTGCGCGAACTCCTGGTTCAGCGCGACGACTTTCTCGGCATCGCCTTTGAAGCGCTCGCCTAGATCCTTGGCGACATCGCGCTGGTCTTCAACGTAGGTGCGCAGGCTCTCGGCATCTTTTACGTCGAGCATGGCGTGGGCCTGGCCCAGTGCCGCGTCGGCATAGGCCTTGGCAAACTCGAACTGGGTCGTGAACAGCTTTTCGGTGTAGTCCACGCTCAGCGCAGCGTAGGCGCGAGCCGGGCCGAAAAACAGGGCTTCGAACTGCTGAGTGGTCTGATCGACTTTTGCGTTGCGCATGGAGTACCTCCGTGGCGTTTGCGTTGGTGAAGGCATTTCGCCTTTGCTGCAATGCACAATAGCAGAGTGTTTGTTGCACTGCAACATGCGATTTGCACTTCTCATGCAACGGATTTCTCCCCACTGGCTACGCTGATTAGCAGCGCACGATAGTGAGCATGCCATCTCGCCTCTACCGATCAAGAAGACATCGTAGTGGTGATCGCCGGCGATAAAGACTGGGTTGGGAGGCGCTTGCCGATTCCGGCCATGCGCCTCGTAGTCGGCACAAACAAATTAGCATGCTAATATTGTTCGCGTTTTCACTCATTGCCGGCAGGCGAAGCGACACCCAAAGATCGGGAGAGAGTATGGGACTCAGGGAAATCGCCTTTGGCGGTATTTATTTCAGCCCGCTACTGCTCTATGCCGTTCTTGGGCTGCTGCTGGCGGTGCTGCTGCGTACGCTCGTATACCGTTTGGTCGGTCACCGCGAATTATGGTTCGAGGCCTGGTTCGACGTCTCGCTGCTGGTCATCATCATTGCCGCCATTGCCTTTCTATTCTCCGATTGAGATCACCGTATGCGCACATCGCTACGTCTGCTGATTACCCTGCTGGTCGTCGCCATCGCCATCGCTGCGGGAGTGTGGTTGTGGCACTACTACCTTTATACGCCCTGGACCCGCGACGGTAGGGTACGCGCCGACATCGTCACCATCGCGCCGGACGTAACGGGCCGGGTCGAGACCGTGGCGGTGGCGGATACCGAACATGTCGAGCAGGGTCAGGTGCTATTTCGTCTCGATGCGGCCCGCTACAAGGCGGCCGTGGCAAAAGCCGAGGCGGTGGTCGCCAACCGACTCGCCACGCTCGAGCTCAAGCGCCACGAGGAGGCACGCCGAAACCGCCTGAGCAACCAGGCCATCAGCAGCGAGAATCGCGAAATCGCACGCATCGAAACCCGCGTGGCCGAAGCCAATCTGGCGCAGGCCCAGGCCGAACTGCAACAGGCGCGACTGGATCTCGAGCGCAGCGTGGTCAGGGCGCCGGCGGATGGCTTCGTGCTCAATCTGCAACTGGCCGAGGGCAATCACGTCGCCCGGGGCGAGGCCGTGATGGCACTGGTCGAGGAGGGCTCGTTCTATGTCACGGGCTACTTCGAGGAGACCAAGATGCCGCATATTCAGATCGGCGATAGCGCGATCGTCTGGCTGATGAGCGGCGATACCCGCCTCACCGGGCAGGTGGTCGGTATCGCGCGCGGTATCGCCGACACCAATACCACGCTCAACGAACAACTGCTGCCTCAGGTCGAGCCAACCTTCAGTTGGGTGCGCCTGGCCCAGCGCATTCCGGTGCGTATCGCTCTCGACGAGATTCCCGAGGGCACCCTGCTCAGCGCGGGCATGAGCGCCACGGTGCGGATTGTCGATGACACCGGGACCCAGGACTGAGCAGCGCCCATGTCGCCCTATCTCGAAGCGTACCTGACGCCCTCCTCCAGCGCGGTCAAATTCGCCATCAAGGGCACCCTGGCGATGTTCCTGGCGCTGTACATTGCGCTGTGGGCGGACCTGGAGCGCCCCTATTGGGCGCTGATTTCCGCCGCCTTCCTGCAGATCCGCCCGATGAGCGGCATGGTCATCGAAAAAGGGCTCTGTCAGCTTGGCGGCACGCTGATCGGCGCCGTCGTCGGCATCCTGGTCATGGCGCTGTTCGCCCAGGCGCGCGTGCCCGCACTGGTGTCGCTGACACTGTGGATGATGCTCTGCGTCTATGGTTCGGCGCTGACCCGCAACAACCTCTCCTACGGCTGCATCATGGCGGCGGTGACCGCGCTGCTGATCGTGGTGATCGCCGGCAGCAATCCAGCCGGCGTATTCGATATCGCCGTGGCGCGGATGTCCGAACTGGCGCTCGGCGCCATTTGCGCCACCCTGGTCAGCGCCCTGCTGTGGCCGACCCGGGTCCGGCAACATCTCGCAGATCAGGCCGACGATGCGGTCAATCATGCCTTCGTCCATGCGGCCCAGCGCCTCGAAGCCAGTGAAGAGGCCGATAGCCTGCAGCGCTCGCTGACCGCCAGCCTCGGCCCGCTGATGACGCTGGAAATGGACAGTCAGGCCGCCCGCTACGAAGGCCCGGCGGGTCCCGGGCGCGTGCGCGCCACTCACCTGCTGACCCGGCGCACGCTGCGCCTGTGTGCCACCGTCGCCGCACTCGGCCAGTTGTTGTCCGAGCATCGCGAGCGCCTCGACGACGATGTCCAGCGCCTGGCCAGCGATGCCGCCGAAGGTTTTCGCCAGGCCGAACGAGCCAAGGGTATTAGCGAGGCCCGCGAGCTTTTGCAGCAATGCCGTCACGGCGCCTACCAGCAGGACGCCGCAACGCTCGCGCCGCTATCGCTGCGGGTATTGCTGGGACTTCGCGAGGCGCTGGGCCACGCCATGATCATGCTCGATGCCCGCGAAGCCATCACCCGGCCAGGGCGGCGGCGTTTGCGTGGCCCATCGCTATCCTGGCATCGCGATCATCTGGTGGCGGCCGTCAATGCCGGACGCGCGGGGGTAATATTCGTACTCATGGCGCTTTTCTGGCTAGCCACCGGCTGGAACAACGGCCTGATCGCCATGCTACTGGCGACGCTGTTCTCGGCGTTTCTTGCCAGTCGCGACAATCCGGCCAGAGTCAGCGTGGTATTCTTCAAGGGCATGCTGCTGGCGATTCCCAGCGCGCTGCTGTTCGGCCACGTGCTGCTGTCCCAGGCCAGCGGCTTCGTCATGCTCGCCATGCTGTTCGGCACCCCGCTGTTTCTTGGGCTGCTGGGTGCCGGGCATCCAGCGACCATGGGCTACAGCCTGGCGTTCACGATTTTCAATATCCTGTTGATCATGCCCGGTAACGACATGAGCTTCAGTATCGATAGTTTTCTCAATCGTACGCTGGCGGTGATCATCGGCCTTAGCATGGTGGTTCTCGGTTTCCGTTTGATACCGGAACTCGGTCCACGCGTACTACGCCGACGGCTGATCGATGCCACCACACATGACCTGCGGCAATTGGCACGTCGCCCCCCACGCGAGACCGATATCTGGTTCAGCGGGCGCATGGCCGACCGGCTGCTTCATTTGGCACGCCATGACGAGATGCTGCCCGAGCAGCAGCGCCATCTCTTCAGCTTGGGCCTGACCGGTCTCGATGTCGGTCGCGCTTGCCTGCGTTTGCGCCAACGTCTCGACGATGTCGCATCGCTCGACGTGCAGCGGGCTCACCGGCAGATACTGGTCACTCTGGCCCAGGGCTATGCCGATAGCGCGCGCGGGCGCGCCCCCGTAGGCATAACGGAGGCCGGCAAAGCGCTAAGTGCCGCCGTGGCACGCACCACCGAGGTATCGGCCGAGCGTCGGGTGCTGCTCGATGGCCTGATCGAGCGCCTCGAACTGACCCTGCAGCGCCAAGCACGCCTGATGGCGAGCACCCGGACCCGAATGCCCGATGAGCACGCCACTGCGAGTCCCGACCAAGCGACTTGATCGAGCGGCGTAGCGCGCTGGGCTTTGAAGTCCGCCCTATCGCTGCCTATATTATAGAAAGCTGGATAAAACAAGAGCCGAGCGAACGGCAGGGAGGGATAAAGGAAATTGCTGCATGGCAGGCACAATCAGCATGCCGGCAGGCAAAGCCAATGGACCGCTACGATTGATCGGTGAGGAAAACGCGATGCACCGCTTATTCGACTTTCTACAGGCCTTGTTACGTGTTTCGCCATGGCGTAGCGAACGGACGCGATACTCCCATGGCGCCATCTCGGCTACCAACGCACGTCCGCACACGCACCGATCGCCTCATGCCTGCCCACGCTACCCTGCCAGTTCGACCAGCCGGCAGGGTAGGCACTATGGTTTCCGGAAGGGTTTCCGGCATGATTTTCGGCAAGGCTTCAGGCGACGCCAAGATAGGCCTGAACGATCGACTCATCCTCGCGTAACGTAGCGGCCTCGCCTTGGGTGCGGATTTCGCCGTTCTCGATCACGTAGGCGTAGTGCGCCAGACGCAGGGCCAGCCGTGCGTTCTGCTCGACCAGCAGAATCGTGGTTCCGGCTTCGTTGAGGCGCTTGATGATACGCATGATTTCGGTCACCAGCTTGGGCGCCAGCCCCATCGATGGCTCGTCGAGCAGCATCACGCGTGGACCGTGCATCAGTGCTCTCCCCATGGCCAGCATCTGCTGCTGCCCACCGGAAAGCAGCGAGGCATCCTGATGACGACGCTCGGCGAGAATCGGGAACAACCCATAGACTTCTTCGATGCGCCGCCGGCGTGTTACCGCATCCTTGACGGTGAAAGCGCCGAGTTCGAGATTCTCCCTGACGCTGAGACCGCGCAGAATGCGTCGCCCCTCGGGCACATGCACGACGCCTAGCCGCGCAATATCGTGTGCGGCTAGGCTCTTGATCGAATCGCCCTCCAGGCGAACGTCGCCGCTCTGGGCGCGTACCAGCCCCGAGATCGTCTTCAATGTCGTGGATTTGCCGGCGCCGTTGCTGCCCAGCAGTGTCACGATCTGCCCCTTGCGTACCTCGAGACTGACGCCTCGCAGGGCCTGGATCTGACCGTAGAAAGCCGCCACTCGATCGACGGTGAGTATCGTCTCGCTCATGATAGTGCCAGCTCCTCATCGTCCTGGCCGAGATAGGCTTCGATGACCCGCGGGTCATTTTGAATGTCGTGAGGGGTACCCTCGGTGATCATGCTGCCGTGATCGAGCACGCTGATTCGCTCGGAGACCTTCATCACCAGGCTCATGTCATGCTCGATCAACAGCACCGAGACACCGCGTTCGTCACGAATCCGCCGAATCAGCTCGATCAATGCCTCCTTCTCGCTGGCGTTGAGACCCGCCGCCGGCTCGTCCAGCAACAAAAGCTTGGGGCGGGTCGCCAGGGCACGGGCGATTTCGACCCGGCGCTGGTGGCCATACGCCAGGTTGGTGGCAAGACGCTCACGCTCGCCATGGATGCCGACGAAGCGCAGGCACTCCTCGCTGGTTTCGAGAATTTCGCGCTCTTCCGCACGCTGGCTGGGCAAGCGCAGGATCGCACCGATGGCGCCGGAACGTGTACGACAATGCATACCCGCCATGACGTTTTCGAGCACCGACATCTCGCGAAACAGGCGCACGTTCTGGAACGTTCGCGCGATGCCCAACTGAGTGACACGGTGCGGTTTCTGCTTGACGATCGGCACCCCATCGAAATGGATACTGCCCTGCTGGGGCCGATAGAAGCCGGTGATGGTATTGAACAACGAGGTCTTGCCGGCACCGTTGGGCCCGATCAGCGTGGCGATGCTCCCCTCGTTCACACCGAAATCGACGGCGTCGAGTACGGTATTACCGGCAAAGCTCAGGGTGATCCTTTCTAGTTGTAACAGCATGGCGATCCCCTCGCGTCAGGAACGTTTGTCGGGCCAGATACCGCTTGGCCGAAAGAGCATGATCAGCAGCAGGAGTACCGCGAAAACCAGCAAGCGCAGCGAATCGAGATCACGTAGAAGTTCCGGGCCCAGCACGATGATGAAAGCGCCGAGAATGACACCGGGTATCTTGCCCATGCCGCCAAGCACCACCGCCAGCAGGATCATTACCGATTGCTCGAAGCTGAAGCTCTCCGGCGAGATGGCGCCCAGGTTGACGCTGAAGAAGATACCGCCTATCGCACCGAAGATGGCGCCGATGATATAGGCCGACAACTTGGTCGCGACGCGATTGATGCCCATCGCCTCGGCAGCATCCTCATCGTGACGAACATACAGCCAGGCACGGCCGAGCCGCGAGTGATAGAGCCGGCGGCTGGCGGCATAGGCCAGCACGGCAAGCACCGCGAATACATAGAAGAAATCGGTGGCGCTATCGATGTGCCAGCCGAACAACGACGGCTCGGGAATGGCGAACAGGCCGCTAGCACCACCGGTGATCTCCAGGTTGCGTGCGGTGAAGCGTACGATCTCCCCGAAACCCAAGGTGACGATGGCCAGATAATCGCTGCGCAGACGCAATGTCGGCGCCCCGATGACGATTCCGGCAATGGCCGCCGCGACGATCGCAAAAGGAATAGCCAGCCAGAAGTTGACGCCGAACTGTTGGGTAAGAATGCCGATCGTATAGGCGCCCACCGCGAAGAACGCGGCGTAGCCCAGGTCGAGCAGGCCCGCGTAGCCGACCACGATATTGAGCCCGAGACACAGCACCACATACAGCAGCGCATTGGTCAGAATGACCGTGGTGTACTGATTGGCCACGAGGGGCGTAAGGATCAGTAACAGGATAATGACGGCATGCACGCCATGGCGCCGACTCGGTGTGTCGAAATAGGCGTACAGGCGCTCGAAAGGCGTGGGACGGCGAGCTTCATCGGTAGCCATATCACATTCTCTCCACTTCGGACTTGCCAAGCAGGCCCGTGGGTTTGAAGACCAGCACCAGAATCAGAATCGCGAAGGTGAAAACGTCCTTCCACTCGGAGCCGATGAAGGAAATGTTCGTACCGAACGACTCCAGCAACCCCAGGATCAAGCCGCCCAGCATGGCGCCGGGAATGCTGCCGATTCCGCCGATCACCGCGGCCGTGAAGGCCTTCAAGCCGATCAGAAAGCCCATGAAGTACCAGATGCTGCCGTAATAGGCCCCCGCCATGGTTCCCGCCGCCGCCGCCAGGGATGAGCCGATGAAGAACGTCACCGCGATGACGCCGGCCACATTGATGCCCATCATCCGGCACATGTCCTTGTCGATGGATACGGCACGCATGGCACGCCCGTACATGGTGCGCGATACGCCAAGCTCGAGGGCGATCATCAAGACGGCGGCGGTGGCCACCAGTATTACCTGGTTGTGCGAGATGAACAGGTTACCTATCTCGAACCCGCCGAAACCGATGTCGGTGCTGAATGCAGTGTACTGACCGCCGGTCAGGGCGAGCGCGGCATTTTGCAATACCAGCGACACGGCCAGTGCCGTGATCAGGATCGATAGCCGCGGGGCATTGAGCATCGGGTGGTAGGCGATGCGTTCGATGACCACCCCGAGGCAGCCGATGGCCATCATCGCCAATAGCATGGCGACGAAGATGCCCACCCAACCGGCGCCCAACGCACCGGATACCAGCGACAAGGCGCCGAAACCCGCGAAGGCGCCGGCCATGTAGAAGTCGCCATGGGCGAAATTGAGCAGCTTGATGACCCCGAACACCATGGTGTATCCGAGAGCGACCAGCGCGTAAAAGGATCCCAGCACCAGCCCATTGATGAGTTGCTGGAAAAAGGAGTCGAAAAAGGACATAGGTGCGATTCTCTACGACGACAGGAACAGGAAGACCGGCCAGGAGCGTGCTCCTGGCCGACGTGACATTACTGCTCGTGCCGAGTCCACTCACCACCCTTGCCTTCGAGCACGATGAAGTTGCTGCGTGCCAGGGTATTGGCCTCGGTGAAGCTGATCGGACCGGTCAGCCATTCCACACCGTCGGCTGAAGACAGCGCCTGCTGGATTGCGTCGGAATCGGTGGAGCCAGCCTGCTCGATCGCCCATGCCATCAGTTGCAGGCCGTCGTAGGAGAGCGGTGCGTAAGGGCCGGGCGCATTGCCGTACTCGCTTTCGTACTGTTCGCTGAAGCTCGCAGCACCGGGCAGGAACTCGGGTGTCGGATTGGAGAAGGCAAAGACGCCTTCGGCGGCACGTCCGGCGATCTCGAAGAGCTTCGGTGATGTGGAACCATCGCCCACAGCGATCACGCCCTGATAGCCGCGCTGGCGGAGCTGACGAATCAGCAGAGCGCCATCGGCGTAGTAGGCGGTCCAGAACACCGCATCGGCATCGGCGTTCTTGATGTTCGAAACCACCGCCGAGAAGTCCTGCTCGCCCTTGTTCACATAATCGAAGGCGGCGATCTCATGGCCGGCCGCTCGCCACTGATCGCGAGTCAGGTTGGCCAGATCCTGCGAGTAGGCATCACCCTGATTGACGATGGCCAGTTTCTCGACACCCTGGCTCTCGAAGAAATCCACCGCCGCCTCGGCCTGATCGTCGCCGGTGGAGTTGATCATGAAGGCATTGCCCGGGTTGGCGGGAATCAGCTTGGTGGAGTTCGCCGCAACGATGACGAAGGGAATGTTGGCGTCGCCGTAGGTGTTCAACGTCGGCTGGGTAGCACCCGAGCAGTAGCCGCCGACGACGCCCACCACGTTCTGCGAGGCCAGCATGCTGGCTGCGTTGACCGATTGCTGCGGGTCGCAAGCCGCATCGGCGGGACTCAATTCGATCTGCTTGCCCAGTACGCCACCGGATGCGTTGATTTCATCGGCCGCCAATTGCATCGCATTGAGCATGTCGATGCCATAGGTCGCTTCCGATCCGGTAGTCGGTAGCTGAACACCAATGGTGAGGGTATCCGACTGCGCCATGGCCGCGCCACCGAGGGCAACGTTCAAGGCGACAGCGGAGGCAACGGTGGTGATCATCTTTCTCATGATTGAAAAACCCTTTCTTCTTCTGATTATCGAGATAGCGAAAACCCAAGAGCCGCCTGCGGCTAGCCAGGCGTTTGGCTCTCCTGGCTTGCCACGCTGACGAGCGCAGAGCGGGAATCGCCGATGAACCCTGTTTATTGGTTTATTGTTGTATATTTTATACAAAATCAGCACCAGTCTTCCGCCATCGGTATAATCAGGTGGCCGGCGCTGCCGATACTCACTTTTCCTCATTGGGCACTTGGAAATCAACCCGTAACGAAAAGCGCTTTAAACGTTAATATCACTTTTACATTGTGCGAATGCTCAGCCTCGCGTGCGACGTGTCGTAATGAAATCCAGCAATTCATCACGCGCCTGGAGGATATGCTCGCCCAGTAGACGCGTGGCCTCCGCGCTATCACGCCTCTCGCACAGCATGACCAGGCGGCGGTGATCCTCACGGGCGTGATCGTTGCTTTTCTTGACGATTCTGAACTGAATGCGTAGGTAGCGATCCGCGCTGCGATGCAGGTTCTGCAGGATACGCATGGTCTGTTCGCGGCCTGCCGAGGCATATAAAGCGGCGTGAAATTGCCAGTTGAACGCCCCCCAATTCGCCTCTTCCGACTGATGAGCGAGGCGGTCTTCGAAAGTCGACATGACATCCTTGGCCACGGCGATGTGCCCGGGTGTGAGCAGAGGAATGGCACGACGCAGCAGGTCGACCTCGAGCAGAGCGCGCAGGTCGAACACCTCGCGAATCTGATCGACGGAAAGCGATGAAACGGCATACCCCTTGTGCGCCGTCTGGATGACCAGCCCCTCTCCTTCGAGCTGCATCAACGCTTCGCGCACGGGTATGCGACTCACCCCGAACTCCGTCGCCAGCATGTCCTGGCGCAGTGCGCATCCCTCCTCGAACTCATGGCTGAGAATGCGCTCGCGTAGTTCGCCAGCCAGCAAATTGGCCATTGTCTGACGCTTGAGGCCATGGGCCTGTTGATTGTTCATACGCTTCCTTGAGTCGTTTCCTCATTCACAGCACTTTATCCAGAATAACCCTATTCGCACGCCGATAGGTCACTAGCGGCGTTTAAACGCTTTAAACGTATATTGTATTCAATTTACGAGAATGCCCGGCATTTGCCGGGCATTCTCGTAACGATGCTTGGACGGGGTTAGAGAATCACTTCTTCCCAAATAGGTAATCGCTGGGCTCGCTTTCATAAGCGCCCTGGATATCGACGATGCGCGTGGCATGCCGCCCCAGCCCATCGTAGAGATCGAGCATGCGTTCGACCCAGGCGTATACCGGATCGGCATTGGAGACCAGATCGGCACAGGACACGCAGCGCGCCCACATGAAATTACCGAACACCAGGTAGTCGGCACCGGCCGGCTCGTCGCCATCGAGAAAATCGGCCTCTTCGAGACGCCCTCTCAATGGCTCGAGAGCCTGATCGAGCATGCTTAGCCCTTTGTTCGGTGCGTGGAATTCCTCGAGGCTACGGCCGAAGCGTTTCTCGCGGGTCTCGCGAAAGTAGTCGCGATCCTTCGGATGAATGGCATTGTGCAGATCCATGACGATACTGCGCATCATGCCCGGCGCCAGGCTGCGCTCGGCGTAGAACTTGAAAAAGCGCGCACGAGCGCCAGCCTCGCCATCGCCCAGCAGCAACTTGTCTGGGCGATGGTCGGGATAGGCACGATCGAGATAACGGAATATTTCGTAACTGTCGGTCACGGTTTCGTCGCCATCGACGAGCACCGGCACCTTGCCTTGGCCCGAAAAGGCGATTGCCTCCTTTTCGGTGAAATGCCAGGGTCGGGTCTGCACCTCGAGCCCTTTGTGCGCCAGGGCGTACTTCACGCGCCAGCAATACGGCGAAAAGCGCAATGCTTCGTCGATACCGCATAGATCATAGAGAACTCGTGGCATGTTTCCTCCTCGTTGAACGGGCTGACATTGGCGTGCCATCGCATCGACTCGCCCCACCAGCATCCACCAAACATGGCGACACTGCACATCGCGGCATCTGTCATAGCTTATCTATTAGTCGAATGATTTGACCATTGGCGCGCCTCCGCATTTCTTCAAGCCTCCAGAAAATTCTATATTATTCAATGTAATTCAATTACTTAATAGCAATCAACCCACTCAAGCCAAACTGGTAAGACCAATTTTCCAAAGATGGCAAAGCCAGGATTTTGCGATTATCGTGCCCACACTTGCCGAAATACGGCAGATACCGCTGAATCCGTCAACGTCGTCACATGTGCGAAATGCCATGCCGGACTACAACAAGAGGGGATAATGCCTCATGAATCAGACATTGCTCGCCCTATTGGCCTTCCTGCCGCTGGTTCTGGCGGGGGTGCTACTGATCGGTTTTCGCATAGCGGCACGAACCGCCATGCCTATCGTTTTCGTAGTCACCGCGCTGATAGGCCTGCTGGCCTGGGATATGACCTTTACCCGGGTATTGGCCTCGACGTTCCAGGGCCTGATATTGACCGTGGCGATCCTGTGGATCATCTTCGGCGCCATTTTGCTGCTCAATACCCTGAAGCATTCGGGGGGCATCGCCGCCATCCGTAATGGCTTTTCAGGAATCAGCCCGGATCGCCGGGTACAGGCGCTGATCGTCGCCTGGCTATTCGGCTGCTTCATCGAGGGCGCATCGGGCTTCGGCACACCCGCCGCGGTCGCAGCACCCTTGATGGTGGCACTCGGCTTCCCGGCGCTGGCCGCCGTGGTGGTGGGCATGATGGTGCAATCGACGCCGGTATCGTTCGGCGCCGTGGGTACGCCGATCGTGGTCGGCGTCAGTGGCGGCCTCGATAAGGCCGGCATCAGCGAGACGCTAGCTGGCAGTGGCTCCAGCTGGGATGCCTACTTTCAGCTGATCACCTCGGAAGTGGCGATCACTCATGGCATCGTCGGCGTTTTCATGCCGCTGATCATGGTCAGCGTGATGGCCCGCTTCTTCGGTGCCAACAAATCCTGGCGCGATGGCCTGGAAATCGCTCCGTTCGCGCTGTTCACGGGCGTCTGCTTCGTGGTGCCTTACGTACTGGCCGGGGTTCTCCTCGGGCCGGAGTTCCCGTCGATGATCGGTGCCATGGTCGGCCTGGCCATCGTCGTCCCCGCCGCGCGTCGCGGTTTCCTGCTGCCCAAGAAGACTTGGGATTTCCCGGAATCGTCCTCCTGGCCTTCGGAGTGGATCGGCACCCTTTCCATCAAGCTCGACGAGGTTGCCGGGCGCACGCCGATCTCGGTCTTCATGGGCTGGCTACCTTACGTACTGCTGGCGGTACTGCTGGTAATTTCACGCACCGTCGCACCGATCAAGGAAGCGCTGCTCTCGGTGAGCTTCGGTTGGAGCAGCATTCTCGGTGAAAGCGATATCGCGGGTAGTCTCGAGCCGCTCTATCTACCCGGCGGGATTCTGATTCTGGTGGTGCTGATCACCATCGGACTGCATCGCATGCGCGGTCAGGACGTGAAAGCGGCATTCTCGGAATCGACCCGTACATTGCTGGGTGCCGGCTTCGTACTGCTGTTCACCATCCCGATGGTGCGTATTCTGATCAACTCCGGCGTCAACCAGGCCGACCTGGTTTCCATGCCGGTGGCCATGGCGCAGTTCGTCGCCGATACCGTGGGTAGCATCTATCCATTCTTCGCCCCCGCCGTCGGTGCGCTGGGCGCTTTCATCGCCGGTTCCAACACCGTCTCGAACCTGATGCTGGCCGACTTCCAGTTCAGCGTTGCCCAGGCCCTGGGGCTGTCCACGGCGATGATGGTTGCGGTTCAGGCCGTCGGCGCCGCCGCCGGCAACATGATCGCCATTCACAACGTGGTCGCCGCCTCGGCCACGGTTGGGCTGCTGGGCCGCGAAGGCACGACGCTGCGCAAGACGATCCTACCGACACTGTACTACGTGATCTTCGTCGGTATCATCGCGATGATCGCGTTCTATGGGATCGGCGTCGGCGACAATCTGATGGGAAGCTAGCGTCTCTTAGTCCCTGTCAAACAGCTGCCCCGGCTCCGGCCGGGGCAGTTTGCGTCTGATGAAGCGCCTATGGTCGATGGCTATGCGTTGCGTCTCACTCCCAACCCTCGAGGCGCATCGCCGATCTTACCAACCGTTCATCCTCGGCTTCGATCTCACGCAGATTCTCGCCCACGCTCTTCAGGTGCTCCAGCGCCGCGCGCCGTGCCTGATCCGGCTTGCGGCCCACCACGGCGCGATACAGCCGGGCATGCTGACGGTTGATCTGCGCGCGAGGCTCGGGACGATGGTAGAGATTCTTGACCGAAGCGAAAACCGAACTCAGCAGCAGATCGGTCAGCCCTTGCAGGGTGTGTACCAGCACGGGATTGTGCGAAGCCTCGCAGATCGACAGGTGAAAGCCGTGATCGAAGCGCGCCAGACGCTCGACGTCGATGACCTCGGTGCTCGCCACGTAGTCGGTCATCTCTTCGAAGCGCCGGGTAATGATCACCCGATCGGCCGGCGTGCCACGCAGCGCGGCCAGTCGCGCCGACTCGCCTTCGAGGAGTGCGCGCACCTCGAGCAGATCGTAGAGCGTGCGTGGATGGTCGCGAAACAGATGCATCAGTGGGCTATCGTCGCGCTGCGGCAGCAATCGCGCCACTACCGAGCCACGCCCTTGCTGCGTATCGATGATGCCCTTGCCACGCAGTACCCGTAGGCCTTCACGTAGCGAGGCTCGCGACACGCCCAACTTGTCGCACAGGCGGCGCTCCGAGGGCAGTAGTTGTCCCGGCTTGAGCACCCCATCGAGCACCAGTTGCTCGAGCTTGGCGGCCACGCTATCGGGCGTACGCACGACACTGGATGGTGTCCGCTCGGCGGTTGGCTCCATCATCCTCTCTCCTTGACTGGTCGGACCAGCCTTCCGGCAATCGATGCCTGGCTTGTACTGCCCTATTTACCGGCTTCAGAGGGTAATTGGAAATAGTTTTCAGAAATCGGCTCAATTACTGGTCAGACCAGCTGACCAATAGTGGACAGACCCGCCTCGAACGCTCAAATTAGGACAATTGCCGTGACCGACAACTTTTATGGCGAGGAGTCACCATGAACATCCTCTACGACGAGCGCCTTGATGGCGCCTTGGCGCCAGTGGATAAAACGAATGTACTCGCACGCCTGCAGCAGGCGCTACCCGACATGACCCTGCTGCATCGCGAAGAGGACCTGCGGCCGTTCGAATGCGACGGGCTATCCGCCTATCGCGTATTGCCGATGCTGGTGGCCATGCCGCATACGCTCGAGCAGATCGAGACGCTGATGCGCTCGTGCTTCGAGTTGGGCGTGCCGGTGGTGACTCGCGGCGCCGGCACCGGCCTGTCTGGCGGCGCCCTCCCGCTCGAGCAGGGCGTGCTGCTGGTGATGTCGCGTTTCGCGAAGATTCTCGATGTCGACCCGGACGCACGTATCGCGCGCGTTCAGCCCGGCGTCCGCAACCTGGCGATTTCCGAGGCCGCCGCCCCCTATGGGCTCTACTACGCTCCCGACCCGTCTTCGCAAATCGCCTGTTCGATCGGTGGCAACGTCGCCGAGAACGCTGGCGGCGTGCATTGCCTGAAATACGGCCTGACCGTGCACAACGTGCTCAAGGTCGATGTCATCACCATCGAGGGCGAACGCATGACCCTGGGCGCCGATGCCTTCGATGCGCCCGGCTTCGATCTGCTGGCCCTGTTCACCGGCTCCGAAGGTATGCTCGGCGTGATCACCGAAATCACCGTCAAGCTATTGCCCAAACCGGAGAGCGCCAAGGTGCTGATGGCCAGCTTCGATGACGTCGAAAAGGCCGGTAAGGCGGTGGGCGACATCATCGCCGCCGGTATCATTCCCGGTGGGCTCGAGATGATGGACAAACTGGCCATCAAGGCCGCCGAGGACTTCGTCAAGGCCGGCTACCCGGTAGAGGCCGAGGCGATCCTGCTGTGCGAACTGGACGGCGTCGAGGCCGATGTCGATGACGATTGCGCGACCGTGCGCCGCGTGCTCGAAGATGCTGGCGCGACGGATATCCAACAGGCCCGCGACGACGCCGAGCGCGCCAAATTCTGGGCCGGGCGCAAGAATGCCTTTCCCGCGGTGGGTCGCATGTCACCCGATTATTACTGCATGGACGGCACCATTCCGCGCCGCGAGCTGCCGCGTGTACTCAAGGGCATCGCCGAGCTGTCGGAGCAATACGGCCTGCGCGTGGCCAACGTCTTTCACGCCGGCGACGGCAACATGCATCCGCTGATCCTGTTCGATGCCAATCGCCCCGGTGAGCTGGAGAAAGCCGAGACCGTCGGCGGCAGGATTCTCGAACTGTGCGTCGAGGCCGGCGGCAGCATCACCGGTGAGCATGGCGTAGGCCGCGAGAAGATCAATCAGATGTGCTCGCAGTTCCAGCCCGATGAGCTGACCACGTTCCACGCGGTCAAGGCTGCCTTCGATTCGCGGCGATTGCTCAATCCGGGCAAGAACATTCCGACCCTGCAGCGCTGTGCCGAATTCGGCGCCATGCATGTGCATAACGGCGAACTACCACATCCCGAACTGCCGCGTTTTTGAGGTTCATGATGGAACAGCACGAACAGGACAAATACGCCGCGCATGCCGAGCGCGGCACGAGCCACGACCAGGATATCGCCGAGGCGCTTTGCGAGCGAGTGCGTCAGGCCAATGCAGACAAGTCGCCGCTGAAGATCGTCGGCGGCGATACCAAGGCGTTCTATGGCCGTGCGGTCGAAGGGCAAACGCTATCGCTCGCCGAGCATCGCGGTATTACCCATTACGACCCGGTGGAGCTGGTGATTTCGGTACGTGCCGGCACACCGCTGAGCGAATTCGAAGCCGCGCTCGACGCCGAGGGCCAGCAGCTCGGCTGCGAGCCGCCGCACTTCGGCGACGCCGCCACCATCGGCGGCATGATCGCCACCGGCCTGTCCGGCCCGCGCCGCCCCTGGGCCGGCAGTGTGCGCGATTTCGTGCTCGGCTCGCGGGTCATCACCCACGAAGGCAAGCACCTGCGCTTCGGTGGCGAAGTCATGAAGAACGTCGCCGGTTACGATCTATCGAGGCTGATGGTCGGCGCCCAGGGCACCCTCGGCGTGGTCACTGAAATCTCGCTCAAGGTGCTGCCCAAGCCCAGCGCCATGCACAACCTGCGCCTTGAGATGCCAATCGAGAACGCACTGCACAAGCTCGCCGAATGGGGTCGCCAGCCATTGCCGATCACCGCCGCCGCCTATCATGACGGCGCGCTGCATCTGCGCCTGGAGGGCGGCACGAGTTCGGTGGCGGCGAGCGCCGAGCGCCTCGGCGGCGACGCGCTCGATGCCGGCTTCTGGCAGGATTTGCGCGAACAGCGCCTGGCGTTCTTCGACGATGCCGACCCGCGCCCGCTGTGGCGCCTGTCGCTGCCGACCAATACCCCGCCGCTGGCGATGGGTAACGACGCGCTCTACGACTGGGCCGGCGCCCAGCGCTGGCTGCGTAGCGACATCGATGCCGACAAACTGCGCGAGACCGCGGTGCGCGCCGGCGGCCATGCCACCTGCTACACACCCCACGGCAAGGGCGGCGCTGCCGAGCCGTTCACACCGCTAACGCCGGCAATCGCCAAGTACCATCGCAGGCTCAAGGCCGAGCTCGACCCCAACGGCATCTTCAACCCTGGCCGGCTCTACGAGGCCCTTTGACATGCAGACACAATTTACCGACGCCGACCTGCAAAAGCCGCACATTCGCGAGGCCGACCGCGTATTGCGCACCTGCGTACACTGCGGCTTCTGCAACGCCACCTGCCCTACCTATCAACTGCTGGGCGACGAGCGCGATGGCCCGCGTGGGCGCATCTACCTGATGAAGGAGTTGCTGGAGAGTCGCGATGACGACGACCAGGTCACCAGGGAGACCCAGTTGCACCTGGATCGCTGCCTGACCTGCCGCAACTGCGAGACCACCTGCCCGTCCGGCGTCGAGTATCACAAGCTGCTCGACATCGGCCGCGCCGAGGTCGACCGCCGTGTCGGCCGCACGCCCAAGGAGCGCGCACTGCATTTTGGGCTGCGCAAGGCGCTGGTCGAGCCCAAACGCTTCGAAGCGCTGCTCAAGCTGGGCCAGACCTTTCGCCCGCTGGTGCCCGGCATGCTCAAGGACAAGATGCCGGCCAAGCCGGTGGATGCCGGCGTGCGCCCCGACACCCAACGCCACGCACGGCAAATGTTGATTCTCGAAGGCTGCGTGCAACCGGGACTCTCGCCCAATACCAATGCCGCTACCGCACGCGTACTCGACAAGCTCGGCATCGGCGTGAGCGCTGCCTCCGATGCCGGCTGCTGTGGTGCCATCGATTTCCACCTGGGTGCGCAGGACGCCGGTCGCGCGCGCATGCGCGCCAATATCGATGCCTGGTGGCCGGCTATAGAGAAACAGGGCGAGATCGGGGTGGAAGCGATCGTTCAGACCGCCAGCGGCTGCGGTGCCTTCGTCAAGGAGTATGGCGAGATGCTCGCCGACGATCCCGACTACGCTGAGAAGGCCGCGCGGATCAGCGGCCTGGCCAGGGATCTGGTCGAGATCCTGCGCGACGAGGATCTTGCTGCATTGCACGTCAATGAATCGCGCAAGCTGGCATTCCACTGTCCCTGCACGCTGCAACATGCGCAGAAGCTCGGCGGCGCGGTGGAAGGCGTACTCACCCGGCTCGGTTTCGGTCTCACGCCGGTGCGTGACGCCCACTTGTGCTGCGGCTCGGCCGGCACCTACTCGGTGACCCAGCCGGTGCTCTCGAAACAACTGCGCGACAACAAGCTCGACGCGCTGGAAGCCGGCAACCCGGAACTGATCGTGACCGCCAATATCGGTTGCCAGACGCATCTCGACGGTGCGGGTAGAACCCCCGTGAGGCATTGGATCGAGATCGTCGACGAAGCCATTGAAAGCGCTGGATAAGTTACGCTTCTTCAGCGCTTTCAGCGAAGTTGGTATAGCAATGGAAACTCAATAAAGGGAGATAGCCTAAAATGCAGACCAAACCCGTACTCACCCTCGATGACGTCAACGCCATTCTCGACAATGCGCAGAAAGAGGCCGAAGCCAATGGCTGGGTAGTGACCATCGCCGTAGCCGATGACGGCGGTCATCTACTTGGCCTGCGTCGTCTCGATGGCGCCGCGCCCATGTCGAGCTATGTCGCCACCGAAAAGGCTCGCAGTGCCGCACTCGGCCGCAAGGAAACCCAAGTCTTCGAGGAAATGATCAACGGTGGCCGCACCGCCTTCCTGTCGGCGCCGGTGCTGCAAGGTCTGATGACCGGCGGCGTGCCGGTGCAGGCCAATGGTCAAGTCATCGGCAGTGTCGGCGTCTCCGGCGTCAAACCCGATCAGGATGCCCAGATCGCCAAGGCGGGCATTCAGGCCATCGCCAGCTAAAGGAGGTCTTTTCCATGTCCGAGCGTATCACCCGCCACCGCCTCCAGGTGGCCCCCGAACTCGACCGCTTCCTCAGCGACGAGGCGCTGCCCGGCAGCGGCGTCGAGGCCGAGGCCTTCTGGGCCGGCGTCGATGCCCTGATCCACGATCTGGCGCCGGTCAACCGTGAACTGCTCGCCGAACGCGAGCGCCTGCAGGGCGAGCTCGATGCCTGGCACCGGGCGCATCCCGGCCCGATCGCCGACATGCCCGCCTACCGCGCCTTCCTCGGCGAGATCGGTTATCTGGCCGAGGCGCCGGCGACCGCAGCGGCCACCACCGCCAACGTCGATGATGAGGTCGCGCTGCAGGCCGGCCCGCAGCTGGTGGTGCCGGTGAGCAACGCACGCTACGCGCTCAACGCCGCCAACGCGCGCTGGGGCAGCCTGTATGACGCGCTCTACGGCAGCGATGCGATCTCAGAAGCCGACGGCGCCGAGAAGGGCCGCGCGTACAACCCCCGGCGCGGCGAGAAGGTCATCGCCTACGCGCGTGGCGTGCTGGATACCGCCGCGCCGCTGGCCAGTGGCTCGCATTCTGAGGCGGTCAACTACACGCTGCACGACGGCCAGCTGGTGGTGACCCTCGGTGATGGCAACGGTCAGGGCCAGACGACGCGCCTGGCCGATCCCGCCCAGCTGGTCGGCTACCGCGGCGATGCCGGCACCCCCGAGGCGATTCTGCTGGTCAACCACGGCCTGCACCTCGAGCTGCAGTTCGACGCCGCGCACCCGATCGGCAAGACCGACCCGGCCGGCGTCAAGGACCTGCTCCTCGAAGCCGCGGTGACCACCATCATGGACTGCGAGGATTCGGTCGCCGCGGTCGATGCCGCCGACAAGGTCGGCGTCTATCGCAACTGGCTGGGGCTGATGAAAGGCGATCTCGAGGAGCGCCTGGAGAAGCACGGCAAGACGCTGCTGCGCCGCCTCAATCCGGATCGCACCTACACCACCCCCGACGGCGGCACGCTGACCCTGCCCGGGCGCTCGCTGATGTTCGTGCGCAACGTCGGCCACCTGATGAGCACCCCGGCGATCCTCGACGGCGAGGGCAACGAGATCCCCGAGGGCATCCTCGACGGCATCGTCACCAGCCTGCTGGCCATCCACGATCTCAGGAAGGGCAACGACGGCGCCTTGCGCAACAGCCGTACCGGCTCGGTGTACATCGTCAAGCCCAAGATGCACGGCCCCAAGGAAGTGGCCTTCGCCAATACCCTGTTCGGACGCATCGAGGACGTGCTCGGCCTGCCCCGCGACACCCTCAAGATGGGCATCATGGACGAGGAGCGGCGCACCACCGTCAACCTCGCGGCGTGCATTCAGGCAGCCGCCTCGCGGGTGGCGTTCATCAACACCGGCTTCCTCGATCGCACCGGCGACGAGATGCACACGGCCATGAACGCCGGACCGATGCTGCGCAAGGGCGACATGAAGGGAGCGGCGTGGATCCAGGCCTACGAGCGCAACAACGTCCAGGCCGGGCTGGCCGGCGGCCTGCGCGGCCGCGCCCAGATCGGCAAGGGCATGTGGGCGATGCCCGACCGGATGGCGGCGATGCTCGAGCAGAAGATCGGCCATCCGCAGGCCGGCGCCAACACCGCCTGGGTGCCCTCGCCCACCGCCGCGGTGCTGCACGCGCTGCACTATCACCAGGTCGATGTCGCCGCCGTGCAGCGCGAGCTGGAGACCCAACCCCGGGCCGACCTGCTCGACGACCTGCTGACGGTGCCGGTGGACGAGCGCGCTGACTGGTCGGAACAAGACATCCAGCAGGAGCTCGACAACAACTGCCAGGGCATCCTCGGCTACGTGGTGCGCTGGGTCGAGCACGGCGTGGGCTGCTCCAAGGTCCCCGACATCCATGATGTCGGGCTGATGGAAGACCGCGCCACGCTGCGCATCTCCAGCCAGCACATCGCCAACTGGCTGCACCACGGCATCGTCACGGAAGCGCAGGTCAGGGAGACGCTCGAGCGCATGGCCGGGGTGGTCGATCAGCAGAACGCACACGACCCCAGCTACGTGCCGATGACCGCGCACCTCGAAGACTCCACGGCCTTCCAGGCCGCGGCGGATCTGATCTTCCAGGGCCGCGAGCAGCCCTCGGGCTATACCGAGCCGTTGCTGCATCACTGGCGCGCGGTGCACAAGGCGAAGCGGTAAGCGATAAGCCGTAAGCTATGAGCTAACCCCACCCCTGCCGTGCAAGCGGCGGGGGTGTTCTCGTTAGGCCTCTTCCCCTGGCGATGCGCAAGCCAGAATCCAATCCTGAAGCGCTCTTTTTGCCTCGCTGGTCGCTTCCGGCTGGGCATCGATCAGGCCGTAGCCGCGTCGCGAGCTTAGCCGTAGTTCATCCAAGCCGATCAGCATGCCGCTATCGAGCAGATCGTCGACCAATCCCCGCCAGCCCATGCCGATGCCTTGGCCGGCGATCGCCGCCTGGATCAGCAGGGTGTAGTTGTTGAACGTCAGCTCCGACGATGCCGGCGCAGCGGGGTCGCCGAGCCGTTGAAAATAGCCCGGCCAATCCAGCCAGCTCTGACCCTGGTCGGCGGTCAGCGTCAGCAGCGGCACCTCGGCCAACCGGGCGGGATCGTCGATCGGCCCATGCTGATGCAGGAAGCCGGGGCTGCAGACCGGAAACACCTCCTCATGGAAAAGCCGCGGCACACCGCCGAGCGTTTTCTCGTCACAAAACACGATGGCGACATCGACGGACTGATCGCGCCAGTCGAGTACGCCCTGATTGGTCAGGATGCGCACATCGACATACGGGCACTGCTGGCGGAACAGCGGTAGCCGCGGCATCAGCCAATAAGCGGCGAACGAGAAATCGGTGAGGATGTTGACCCTTGGGTGACGGCGCTTCTGCTGTAATCGATCGATCGTGCGATCGATGGTCGCGAACCCCTCCTGCACGCTGGCAAACAGCGTATGGCCCGCCTCGGTCAGTTTCACGCCACGGTGGACCCGCTCGAACAGCCGCAGTTCGAGCTGTTCCTCCAGCCCACGAATCTGCTGACTGACCGCCGATTGGGTCGAGCGCAACTCCCGCGCCGCGGCGGTGAAGCTCAAGTGCCGAGCGGCCGTCTCGAAGATACGCAAGCTGTTGGGCGATATGCTCCTGCCAGTCAATGACATTATTTAAGCTAATACCTCGCATAAAAATTTAGCGCGTTTACAGGGTATGGGATTAGCAGGGAGACTGCCACGACAGAAAGCCAGCGCTCTCACCACGACGCCATATCCCGGAGGCCCCATGACCGCCAAGCGACCTAATATTCTGTTTCTGATGGCCGATCAGATGGCGGTGCCATCGCTGCCATTCCATGGGCACCCACTGGTGAAGACGCCGCATCTATCGCGACTGGCCGCCGAGGGTGTGGTCTTCGACTCGGCCTACTGCAATAGCCCGCTATGCGCGCCGTCGCGCTTCGCCTTGATGGCCGGCCAGTTGCCGTCGCGCATCGGCGGCTATGACAATGCCGCCGATTTCGCCGCCGATACGCCGACCTTCGCCCATTACCTGCGCGATGCCGGTTATTACACGGCGCTGTCCGGCAAGATGCACTTCTGCGGCCCCGACCAGTTGCACGGCTTCGAGGAGCGCCTGACCACCGATATTTACCCGGCCGACTACGGCTGGTTCGTCGACTGGGAGAACTTCGATACGCGGCCGAGCTACTACCACAACATGTCATCGGTGACCCAGGCCGGGCCCTGCGTGCGCTCCAACCAACTCGATTTCGACGACGAGGTCGCTTTCCGCGCCCGGCGTTTCCTCTACGACTACGCACGCAACGGCGAGCGGCGCCCATTCTGCCTGACGGTGTCGATGACTCACCCGCACGATCCCTACACCATCCCCCGGCAATACTGGGATCGCTACGCCCACGACGACATCGACATGCCCCGCGTACCCTACTCGCGCGAGTTGATGGATCCGCACTCCCAGCGGCTACGGCATGTCTATCAGCTCGACGAGGAGACCATCAGCGATGACCAGATCCGCAATGCGCGCCACGCCTACTACGGCGCGATCAGCTATGTCGACGATCAGGTCGGTGCGGTGCTCGAAGCGCTCAAGGAGACCGGGCTGGAGGAGGACACCATCATCGTCTTCTCCGGCGATCACGGCGATATGCTCGGCGAGCGTGGCCTGTGGTACAAGATGAGCTGGTTCGAGAACTCGGCGCGGGTGCCGATGATCGTCCACGCGCCCGGCCGCTTCGCCCCGGCGCGGGTCAGCGAGTCGGTGTCGACCATGGATCTGCTGCCGACCTTCGCCGAAATCGCCCACGACGGCGCGGCGCCGGAGTACGCCGTACCCATCGACGGGCGCAGCCTGCTGCCGCACCTCAATGGCCGCGGCGGGCATGACGAGGTGATCGGCGAGTACCTCGGCGAGGGCGCCATCGCGCCGCTGCTGATGATTCGCCGGGGTCGCTATAAGTTCGTCTACTCGGCGCCGGACCCCGATCAGCTATTCGATCTCGGCACCGATCCGCTGGAATTGACCAACCTGGCCGAAGAGCCGACGTATCAGGATTTGCGCAAGCAGTTTCGCGACGAGGTCGCTCGGCGCTGGGATGTCGATAAGCTGCACGCCGAGGTGATCGCCAGCCAGCGCCGCCGCAAGCTGGTGTCGCGCGCGCTCAAGCAGGGCAAGGTAACGCCCTGGGACCACCAGCCGGCGTTCGATGCCAGCACCCAGTACATGCGCAACAACGTCGATCTCGACGATCTCGAGCGGCGTTCGCGCTTCCCGGCGGCGCCCGTCGTTCAGCAAGGATGACGATGGCTCCTGGCCAATAAATCGAGCAAGTTCTTGCCCGGGCGAGCAAGAACTTGCTCGATTCAGGCAAGTTCTTGCCTGATTTAATTTATCTCCTTTCGCCGGAATAACGTAACCAACTATTTTTTAAAGATTTAATTTCATGTGGCGCAAAACCTGCCCTATAAAATCTGTCCTCATCCGTACTCAGGGCATTTTTTATTCATCCAGGAGCAGCTCATGCCAACACCTTGCTATATCAGTATCGAAGGCCAGACCCAGGGCAACATCACCGCCGGCGCCTTCACGCCCGATTCCGTGGGCAATATCTATGTCGAAGGTCACGAAGACCAGATGCTGGTTCAGGAATTCAAGCACGTCGTCACCGTGCCGACCGACCCGCAATCCGGCCAGCCCAGCGGCCAGCGTGCCCACAAGCCGTTCGTCTTCACCGTGGCGCTCAACAAGGCCGTACCGCTGATGTACAACGCTCTGGCCACCGGCGAAATGCTGCCCAGCGTCGAACTCAAGTGGTATCGCACTTCCATCGAGGGCAAGCAGGAGCACTTCTTCAGCACCTCGCTGACCGACGCCACCATCGTCGATATCAACCTGCGCATGCCGCACGCTCAGGATTCCGCCAAGGCTGAATTCACGCAGTTGATGGATGTCTCGCTGGCCTACCGCAAGATCGATTGGGAACACACCGTCGCCGGTACTTCAGGCTCCGACGACTGGCGCGCGCCAGTCGAAAGCTAAGGCCAAGCCTTAGCGACGCTGCTACTCCAGTGCTCGCTGTTTTACCCTTTTCACCACAGCAGGAGCCCTGGCGCCTGTTGTGGTGTGTTTGTCTTTATGATCAAGAGAAAACGCCGTGGCCAACTCGACCGGACTGCAATTCACGCTAACCCCAGCCAACGGCAGCGATGCCGACCTGGCGGTGATCGACTTCGATTGCACGGAGACCCTGTCGACGCCGTTCACGTTGCGCGTAGCCTTCGCCAGCCGCTGCCACGATCTATCGCCCGCCGACTGGCTCGACCGGGAAATCGGCCTGACGATCTGGCAGGACGGCATGGCGCTGCGCCGCTTTCACGGCATCGTCGGCGAGTTCGCTCAGGGCGATCGCGGCCACCGCCGCTCGCATTACTCCATCGTCGTGCACCCGGCGCTGTGGCGTTTGTCGCTACGCCAGAACTCGCGCATCTTCCAGCGTGTCTCGCCGCAGACCATCGTCAATACCCTGCTCGCCGAGCGCGGGATCAGCGACGTGGCCTTCGCGATCACCCGTGAGCCGGCCGAGCGCGAGTATTGCGTGCAGTATCGCGAGACGGACCTTGCGTTCATCGGGCGCCTCGCCGCCGAGGAGGGCTGGTGCTACTTTCATGAGTTCGGCTCGCCAGAGGGTGAAACGCAGGGCGCCAGTCATCGCCTGGTATTTGCCGACGATCCCCAGACGTTGTCCCACCTGGGCAGCAAGCCCTACCAAAGCCGCGCCGGGGGCAGTGCACCGCTGCGGCATATTCGCCGCCTGAGCCAGACCGCGCGGGTGCGCCCCGCCTCGGTGACGCTCAAGGATTACTCCTTCAAGCAGCCCGCCTATTCACAGCTACATCAGGCCCAGCTTCACGAACAGGCTGCCGATAGCTTGGAAGAACACGCCCAGCGTCCCGGTTCTCCACAACGGTATGAGCACTACGACCACCCCGGTCGTTACAAGGCCGACGCCTCGGGGCAGGCGTTTACCCAGGCCCGCTTGGGGCATCTGCGCGCCGATGCCCTGAGCGTCGAGGCCCAAAGCGACCTACCCGAGCTGCTACCGGGCGCGATCTTCACCCTCACCGAGCATGACAACGCCGCACTCAATCGCGACTGGCAAATGGTGACGGTCGTTCATAAGGGCAGCCAGCCCCAGGCGCTGGAGGAAGATGCCGCCGGCAGCGAAGGAATGACCCGCTACGGCAACACCCTGACACTGGTGCCCGGCGATACCGCCTGGCGACCCCAGCCCCAGGCAAAGCCCCGCGTCGATGGCCCACAGGTCGCCTTCGTGGTCGGCCCCGAGGGCGAGGAGATTCACTGCGACGAGCATGGCCGGGTCAAGGTGTGGTTTCCGTGGGATCGTTATGCCAAGTGTGACGACACTAGTAGTGCCTGGTTGCGCGTCTCGCAGGGCTGGGCGGGCGGCGGCTACGGTAGCCTGGCGATTCCGCGCATCGGCCACGAAGTCATCGTCTCGTTTCTCGAAGGCGACCCCGACCAGCCGCTGATCACCGGGCGCACCTATCACGCGGTGAATACCCCGCCCTATGCGCTGCCCGAGCACAAGACACGCACGGTGATTCGCACCCAGACCCACCAGGGGCAAGGCTTCAACGAACTGCGCTTCGAGGATGAAAACGACCACGAGCAGATCTGGATTCATGCCCAGAAGGATCTGGAACTGCTCACCCACAACGACCGCACCGAAGAAATCCGTCGCGACAGCCACCTCGCCATCAAGCGCGACCGCATCACGGAACTCGACCGCGACGAGCACCTAAGCGTACACGGCGAGCGGCGCGAGAAGATCGACGGCGACGACAGCCTGATCGTCGGTCGAACCCGCCATGAGAAAATCGGCCGGGCGCAGCTTGTCGAAGCAGGTCGCGAGATTCATTACCGCGCGGGGCAACATGTCGTACTGGACGCGGGAGCGGAGATCACGCTCCAGGCCGGTGGTAGTTTCCTCAAGCTCGACCCCAGCGGCATCACCCTCGTCGGCCCCAGCGTGAAAGTGAATGCGGGTGGCAGTCCGGGTTCGGGAACGGGCCAGGGTACCCAAGTGCCCATGCTGCCGGGTCATGTTCAGGCCGAGGTTCACGAAGCGATCGCGCCGGTTTCCCATCAGCAGTTACTGACTGCGTCTTTAAATCGCGCGCCCACCCTTGAGGTTTGCCAAATTCAGGATACGACCCGAGCCTCCGGGCCTGACAATTGCGGCCTGGGGGCGCAATGCCGATGCGGATAACTACGCCAGTGCCAACCCAGCGGCGCCTGACTTCGCGTTTTCTGATCGATCTGGCCCTGCATCGCGACGGGCTGCGTCAGATGTTTGAAGCCGAGCCGGGTGCCCGCCATGAATTGCTGTATCTACGCACCGAGCACAAGAGCGTGGCCGATGCCGGGCCGTTGCTGATCGAACCCGCATCAGCTGAGGCCAGCAGCGTTTATCGGCAATGGGTCGAGCAAGGGCTGGCGGTCGAGCTGCAAGGTATACGGCCCTTCGATGACGTCGCCGCGCACCTGCGCACCTTGACGATGGTGGAACGCGAACAGGCGCCACCGGCGCTGTTTCGTTACGCGGATTCGCAGCTTTATGCCGGGCTGCAATCGGTGCTTGGCGATGCTGAGCGCGCCCGCTTGTTAGGGCCGAGCGAGGCGATGACAGGCATGGCCGCCAATGAGTCGTGGACGCTACACCAACCGCCGCTGGATGCAGACGATTATGCGCTGGCTACGACGCCTTTCAGGCTGACTCAGCCGCATTTGCAGGCCCTCCAGACATGGCGTGAACGCGCCTTTCTGCAACCTTTGGCGGATCAACACGCCATCCCTATCGAGCGGGTACTAGGTTGGTTCCAGCAACTGCGTTCCATGGCGTTGGGCAACGAACAGGCCTGTTTCGAGGGCTGTCAGCGCCTGGCTTTGCTGAGCATCGATCACCCCCTCGACTCGCATTGCGCGGCTATCCAGGCCTTGGGCACTGCCCCTTGGCAGGCCAAGATGGCCACACTGGAAGCACGACTTATCGACGATAGCGAGTACCTGAAAGGAGAATCGCCATGAGCTACGTATTGCCGCCGCCACTGCCCAGTTGCCAGTCCGACGATGGCACGGTGCTATTGCCCGATTGCGTCTCCAAAGTGTTGGTGATTCTCGAACACAAGGACACCCTGGGCCGGCCATTGCCCGAGGGCATCCGTGTCGAGGTGCGCGACAGCCGCCTGAAAAGCTACGTGGGCGTCACCGATGCCGAGGGCGTCAGCCAGCATCCCGGGGTGATCGCCGGGCTGTTTTCCTGGCAACTACTGGGCGCACCGGGGCACCATCTGGTCGCCGTCGACAATCAGCCGGTGCATCCCGTCGCGGCGGGGCTGGGCGCGCCGGAAGCCAAGGCGGTGATGCACGAGACGACCGTCATTGCGACCTATTTGCCGCCACCGATCCTGATCGACCTGCATACGCCACCCGGTAGCGGGGCGGATCGCTTGAGTGACGATCAACTCGCGCAGCTACGCCTGGCTGGTCAGAGCGCCACGCTGTTCGTGCACGGCTATAACGTCGCACGCGGCGATTGGGCACGCTTCAGCCCGCAAGCGGACGGCGCCGATAACGGTGGGCCGTTTCTGTTCGGTGAGCCATTGCTGCGCCCCAGTGGTGACGCGGCGATTGCCACGCTGTGCCAGAGCCAGGCGGGGGATGCCGACACACGCGGCCTGAACGGCAGCGGCGCGTGCAGTTGGCTAGCGAGCATGGAGTATCAGCTCAACCGCGCCGCCAGGATGACGGACGATGACTGGCGCCCCTACAGCCGGGTGGTGGGCATCGCCTGGCCCGGCAATACCGGCTCGACCGATTTCGTCGAAGCCGAATTCAGTGCGATGCAAAGCGGTCGGCGGCTGGTCACGGTGCTCGGGCAACTGATCGACGCCAAGCTGTCGATCAATATCGTCAGCCATTCGCTGGGCGCGCGGGTGGTGCTCACGGCGCTGAACATTCTCGGCGACCGCATCTCGGGTCAGTGCATCGATAACCTGTTCCTGTGGGAGCCGGCGGTAGCCGACAACGCCCTGTCGCCAGACAGCCCGTTTACCGCCGCGGCCTTGAAGGGCGGCTACGACGAAGGCTTTGATCAGGCGTCACCGGGCCGCGAGACGCATCCGTTGGGCATGGACACCTTCCCGCTGGCCCATCGCTCGATAAAGAACGTCGTGGTGCTGCACTCACGCGAGGACGGCATTCTGGGCCCCAACGGCGAAGACGCGGCGCAGGAATGGGCCGAGATACTCGACCCCAGCGATTGGCTGGACGACGTCGCGGCCTTCGTCGACGCGACCCAGGACGACCGCCTGGGAACGCTGGGCGGCGCCTACCCCAAGAAGTGGTGGACCTTCCCGCCACTACTCGCCGGTGGCCTGGGCTATTTCCGCGAGTATTACTTCGAGCGCGCCCGCGCGCTGGGCGGCGACTGGGAAGATGCCCTATCGATTCATCTACACCAACGCGCACGAGACGAGCCGCATATCCAATACCGCATCGAGCGCGCCTGGGACGCCCTCGAACGCGCCATCATCGACGAAGCGCGCCGGGTGGCGGCAACAAGCCCCGTCGGCCCGCTCGACCCCCGCGCTCCCTTGCCCGACTATGATCTACTCAAGCCGCTATCGCACCATTACAAGATTGGTGAGTTGATGGCGGAACGCTTCGCCCAGCGCCTGCGGTTGCTCGGCCAGCGCGATAATTGGCAGCCGCGCGATCGGCGGGTAAGGCCGGCGCTGGGGCTGGTGGGGTTTGACAATTTGAGAGATGAGGCATTTTTCAAACCCCGGTTGATGGCGGAAGTATTCTATCCTGTCGATCAGTCAACTTGGCTGTTCGCCCACTCGGCGATGAAATACCCTACAGAAGAAATTTTTATCAAGAGCTACCAAATTGGCATCATGAACCGGTTGAAAAGGAATTCACGCTTTGGTCGATACTAACTGCATGGCATCGAAACGCTGTTTAAAAATACTCTGTGTTCTGACCCTTGTCGCGCTCATGACGGCGTGCGCGTCTAATAGCTCCCAGCCTGGCGGTGAACTTGGTCCGGCGATGGTCATCGGCGTGTCCAGCGATGGCCGATATGCCATCAGCACTCATCAATCCAAGCATCTAGTGTTATGGGATTTGCAGCAGCATAGCCGGGATATTCTCTCAACCAACGCCAATATCTACAGCGCCTATTTCATTCACGACCGCCAGGCCTTCCTGTGGCAAGACCTTAACGATATTGTCCGAATACAAACGGTCGATGGCGAGGTGCTCAAGCAGTTCGCGCACTTCCCGACCTATGGGCATGTGATGGATACCTCGTTAACGCATTACATTGCCTCGGACGATGAATGGAATCTCTTTTATGGACACGGTGAAGCGATGCAGACCATCGTCAGTGATGGTGAGGTACCTAGTGTCATTGGGGCAGGAAAATTACTTCATATTAGTCTCTCGGAAGAGAAGAGGCTTTTCACAACGGCTGGATTTGATAGCCGCAGTCGATTCGACCATAAAAAGTACCCTCTTATCGTAGAAGACCAAATATACAGCAATTATGGTGGCGTCTTTTTATGGAGCCTCGATACGCTTAAACCTATTGCCCAATTAACTGGCAACAATTCGAAAGTCGACGCGGTAATAAGCCCCAATGGCCAGTGGGTCGTCAGCGGCGATGAGAGTACAATAGGGTTATTTTGGGAAACTAGTCAGCCTGAAGTACGTCACCGCATGTCAGGTTACGGTAGCGGTATTTTTCTCGAAGACTCTCCTTACGATCTCGATGACCCTAGAAAATTCGATAATAGCGGTCTTATCCCCGTGCCCCTTGCCGACGAGCCAGACCGCTGGGGTGATCGCAGCGTGGTCACCACCACCACCGTCGCCCTGGCCTTTATCAACGACAGCAAGGAATTTCTGCGCTTCGGCACCTATAGCCACTGGGTCGCGCTGTTCGAGGCCGGCAACCCCTGGCCGCAGAAATACTTCGATCTCGGCACCGAGCCCTGGCCGTCGACGTCGTCGTATCTGCGCAGCCTGAGTATCGCGACGTCGCCACAGGCCAATGTGCTAGTTACTGGGCATCGCGACGATGGTGGCATCACGGTTTATCGCTACGACCCCAAGGCGCGCACGCTGACCAAGGAATGGGTGGGCGAATAGCAACCAGCCTACCCCAAGAAGTGGTGGACCTTCCCACCGCTGCTCGCCGGTGGCCTGGGCTATTTTCGTGAGTACTACTTCGAGCGTGCTCGCGCACTGGGTGGCGACTGGGAAGCGGCGATGCTGGTCCATCTGCAACAGCGCGCCCGGGACGAGCCCCCTATCCAATACCGCATCGAGCGCGCCTGGGATGCCCTCACCCAAGCGATACTCGACGAAGCGCGCCGCGTGGCGGCAGCAACCCCCGCCGGCCCGCTCGACCCGGATGTCCCCCTGCCGGAGTACGACCTGCTCAAGCCGCTCTCGCACCACTACAAGATCGGCGAGCTGATGGCGGCACGTTTCGCCGAGCGCCTGCGCCAGCTCGGCCAGCGTGACAACTGGCAACCCCGCGATCGACGGGTACGACCGGCGCTGGGGCTGGTGGGGTTTGATGAGGTCAGGCAAGAAGACTTCTTCGCCCGAAAATTAGGAAAGAATATCTTTGGTTTCGTCGACCAATCGACCTGGCTGTTCGCTCACTCGGCGATGAAATACCCCACCGAGGAAATCTTTATTAAAAGCTACAAGCTTGGCATTGTGGATGAAATCAAAAGGAATTCGAATTTTGGCCGCTATTAATAACGGCGATTTTCAACCCAGTTGTCCAAATGACCGCATCTAAGCGGCCAGTTTATT
>NZ_CAMPKE010000019.1 GCF_946887195.1 uncultured Halomonas sp. | reverse complement strand
CCAGGCTTGTAAGCCATAGATGACAGGTTTTGTAGGAAATATCGTACATCCGCCGATCGCCGATCGCAGCGGCTGCGCTAAAGGAGGCGCCGAATACATTGGCCAACGCAATGATTCGAGCAGTATCGAAAGGGAGAACTACACTACAGGCGAAGGATCTACCAAGTACTAACTATAGGGACATAGTTATGCCAACGAGAGTCACGGAGACATACGATACGGTTGATAAGGAAGGAGGTTTCATTAGCCGGGTATCCTGGGGGAGCATTCTGCTGGGGACTGTGGTGGCCTTGGGCATCATGCTGCTGCTGGCGCTGCTCGGCACCGCGCTCGGCTTTACGACCGTGAATCCGCAGGCCGAATCGAATCCTCTGGCGGGCATTCCGATCGCCACCGCGATCTACACCGCCATTGCCTACATCATTGCCCTTGCTATCGGTGGCTATGCGGCCGCCCGGCTCACCAGCTCAGCCTGGAAATCCGCCGCTATCCTGCATGGTGCGGCCGTCTGGGCACTGGCGGCGCTACTGACGGTTGCCGCAGCGGTGAACGGCGTCGGTGCGGCGATTTCCGGCACGGCTTCGCTCGTTTCGACTGTTTCGGGAAGCGCTGCCAAGGCGGTTCAGGCCGTGGTCCCGAATAATGTCGAACTGCCGGACCTGCGGAATCTCGAGACATTGATCCCTGACGATTTCATGCAGTCCCTGCCGCCAGAAATCCAGCAATCGCTGCAACAGAAGAACGTAACGCTGGAGGATATTCAGCGGGAAGGCAGACAGATCATCCGCCAAGTCATCAGCCAGCAGGAACAGCAGCGTGCCAAGCAGGCCGTTACCGACACGGCTGCCAGCATAATCCGCAATCCGGGGCAGGCCCAGCAGCAGATCGAGCAACTCATCGATCAGCTATTCGGCCAGAACGGACTATTCTCGCAACAGGACCGGCAGCAAGCCGTGCAACTGATGCAGAATCGCCTGGGAATCTCGCCGGAGGAGGCCGAAGCCATCATCGACCAGGTGCAAGCGGCGCTGGATGAGGCGGCGCAGACGGTCGAAAACACCCTGAACGACATTCAGAAACAGGCGGCACAGTTAGCAGGCCAGATTGCCGATGCCATTGCGGCTGCGGCTTGGGCGGCTTTCATCATCTTCGTTCTGGGACTTCTGGCAGCGATCGGTGGGGCGATGCTGGGCCGGCCCAAGCATCTGCACCACTGATAAGCATCATCGAACTGTCGGGGTCCTCGGGGCCCCGATCTTCATCCGCTCAGATACCGCACCTCACGGTTACGCAAACCACAGTTTTCTCGCGATCAGTGCATCGTGCCCGGCACCGCCATGCCTTCGTGTTCGCCATCCCAAAGCTTGGTACGGGTAATCGCATGATCGATCATTTCACGCGCCACTTCGAAGCGGCTATGACGCAGCAGGCTAGCGGCTTCTTCGGAGAAACGAATGCGCAGTAGCGGCTCGCCTTGGCTTTCGGCGGGACGCAGGATGATTTCGCCATCGTCGAGTTCGACGATCTCCAGTATGGCTGTCTCGGACACGCTTACCTCGGTTCTCTGTAAACTTGGCTTGAAGCCATCGATAGCAATTGATAGCCATCGATCAGCCATGGCAACAAAAAACGACCAAGGCGAATGCCATGGTCGTCATATCATTTTACTTAGGTTATCACTTCGAGCGGTTTCAGGTCACCACTCGGCACTGGTTTCGCGCAGATCGCCGAGCTGCTGTTTGAATTGACTCACGCACCAGCGCAACTCATCGGCCAGCGCTACGCGATCCGCGGCGACGATCAACGATGCATTGGCTTCGCGCCGAGCGGCACCTTCCATGCCGTGCAGCGCCGCGATGCGCGTCATCAGCGTCGCCAGCCAGCTTTCGGGGCGGCTGGCCAGTTCACGCAACTGCTCGAGTTCGGCAATACGCTCGCCCCGCTCGTCGAGCAACTCGCGCCAGTCATGATGCGCCAGCCGGGCATGCTCGGTGAACTCACGCAACGCCGCGTTGAGCGCCAGTTCGAGCAGCGCCAGCGCGCCCTCATCAACAGCCATGCGTCGTGCCGTGCCATGCTCATCATCACCGCTAGCCACGTCGAGCAGCAACTCGGCCTGGTAGATCAACTGATTGGTGCGACCCCGCGGAGTCACTTGCGCTTGTCCTCGACCTGCCACTTGCCATTGTCGAACGTCGCCTTCCAGCCGGTGGCCTTGCCGTCTTCATCGGTCATCACGTACTGGCTCTTGGTCTTGCGCGAGAAGCGAATCTGCGCCGGGCGACCATCCGGATCCTTGCTGGGCGCCTTGAGCAGGAAATGGTACTTCTCGGGCAAGGCGTCGGCGTGCGATGCGATCTCCTCGACCAGCGGCGCGCGCGTTTCGCGATTCTTGGGAAACTGGCTGGCGGCCAGGAACAGACCACTGGCGCCATCGCGCAGCACATAGTGATCGTCGACTTTCTGGCAAGGCAACTCCGGCATCGGGATCGGGTCCATCTTGGGCGGCGCCGCCTCGCCGCTTCTCAGCAGCTTGCGGGTGTTCTTGCAGTTCTCGTTGGTGCAGCCGAAGTACTTGCCGAAGCGCCCCGACTTGAGCTGCATGTCGCTGCCGCACTTGTCGCATTCGATGGTCGGCCCTTCATAGCCCTTGAGCTTGAAGCGGCCCTGCTCGATCTCGTAACCACCACAATCCGGGCTATTGCCGCAGATATGCAGCTTGCGCGTCTCGTCGATCAGATAACTGTCCATCGCCGTGCCGCACTTGGGGCAACGGTGCTTGGCGCGCAGCGCATCCGTTTCGGCGTCGTCGTCGGCATCGGCGGCGACCGCCTCGTCGCCGGGGATCAGATCGATAGTGGTCTTGCAGCGCTCCTTGGGCGGCAGGTTGTAGCCGGAGCAACCCAAAAACACACCGGTCGAGGCGGTGCGAATCTGCATCTTGCGCCCACATTTAGGGCAATCGATATCGGTAGGCACCGGCTGGTTGGGGCGCATGCCATCCTCGCCCTCGGCATGCTCGAGCTTGCCACGAAACTCGGCATAGAAATCGTCGAGCAGCGCACGCCAGTCGCGCTCGCCCTCGGCGACTTCGTCGAGGCTGTCCTCCATGCGCGCCGTGAAGCCGTAATCCATCAGATCGCTGAACGATTCGGCAAGCCGGGCGGTGACGATGTCACCGAGCTTTTCGGCATAGAAGCGCCGGCTCTCGAGCTTGACGTAACCGCGATCCTGAATGGTCGAGATGATCGAGGCGTAGGTCGAGGGTCGGCCGATACCGCGCTTTTCGAGCTCCTTGACCAGGCTGGCCTCGGTGTAACGTGGCGACGGCTTGGTGAAGTGCTGCTGTGGGTCGAGTTTTTCCAACGTCAGCGACGTGCCTTCGGCCAGATCGGGCAGGGTCTGGTCCTCGTCCTTCTTGCCGGTCGGCTTCATTACGCGGGTGTAGCCATCGAACTTGAGCACACGCCCCTTGGCGCGTAACTCATAACCGTCGACCTCGATCGTCAACGTGGTCGACAGATACTCCGCCGGAGGCATCTGGCAGGCCACGAACTGGCGCCAGATCAGTTCGTAGAGTCGTTCGGCGTCGCGCTCCATGCCGGCCAGATCGGTGGCGGTACGAGTCACTTCCGAGGGGCGGATCGCTTCGTGAGCTTCCTGCGCGCCCTCCTTGCTGGAGTAGCGGTTGGGTGATTCGGGCAGGTAGCGCTTGCCGAATTGGCCCTCGATGTACTCGCGCACATTGGCCACCGCGTCCTGTGACAGGTTGGTGGAGTCGGTACGCATGTAAGTAATATAACCAGCTTCGTAAAGCCGCTGGGCCAGGGTCATGGTCTTCTTCACCGAAAAACCCAACCGACCGCTGGCGGCCTGCTGCAATGTCGAAGTGATGAACGGTGCGTTGGGTTTGGAGCGAGTCGGTTTTTCTTCGCGGTCGGTGATCGTCAGGTCGGCGTTCTTCAGCGCCTCGATGCGCTCGAGCGTTTCGTCTTCGGAGCCGGGACGAAACGGCTTATCGTGCTGACGCACCAGCTCGAAGCGCAGCGGTTCACCATCTGCACTCACCGTGTCGACATGCACGTCCCAGAATTCTTCGGGAATAAAAGCGCGAATCTCGCGTTCACGCTCGACGATCAAACGCACCGCCACCGACTGTACGCGCCCGGCGGATAGCCCACGCGCAACCTTGCTCCAGAGTAGCGGCGAGAGCATGAAACCGACTACCCGGTCGAGAAAACGCCGGGTCTGCTGGGCCTCGACACGCGGCACGTTGAGGCTGCCCGGTGCCTTGAACGCCTCCTGAATGGCATTCTTGGTGATCTCGTTGAATACCACTCGCCGGTAGCGCGCGTCGTCGCCACCGATGGTTTCCTTGAGGTGCCAGGCGATCGCCTCCCCCTCGCGATCCAAGTCGGTCGCGAGATAGATGGCATCGGCTTTCTCGGCGAGCTTGGCCAGTTCGCTGACGACCTTCTCCTTGCCCGGCAGGATCTCGTAATTGGCCTTCCAGCCGTTGCCGGGGTCGATACCCATGCGCCGGACCAACTGATCCCAGGCCTTGTGCTTTTTATAGTGAGCCTTTTCGTCGGGCGACATTTTGCGGGTCGCTGCCGCCTGACGGGCACGCTCCTTGGGATCAGAGGCGGATTTGCCCGAGCCGCTGGTCGGCAGGTCGCGGATATGGCCCACGCTCGACTTCACGATGAAATCGTTGCCGAGGTACTTATTGATCGTCTTGGCCTTGGCCGGCGACTCGACGATGACCAGTGACTTGCCCATAGCGCTCCACTTTGCTCGAGCCGATTCGCGGGAGAACCCGATGCCATCGGCGGCTTGTTCATCGTGCCGGAATGTGCTTCCGACCGGAAAAATGCGCCTACCCTACCCCAGCGACGGACTTCGCGCCAGTGATCGCTCGGCACCCTGGCCTCTGAAACCACCATGGCGGTTATCAGACATTAGCCGCGACTTATTCGTCGATGCAAGCCAGCACAATCCATCACTGCCTCATCGATACGGCTCGCCAAGCGCTGTGTGGCAATGAAATCGTAAACAATGGGGTAGATAGTTCCTGTGCCATCGACTTTCAAGCCAGGCTTTCAGTAAGACGCTTTCCAGTCAGGCCCTTTCTTGTAAAGGTCCGGGCATGCGGTACCGCGATGTAGTAAAATGACTACATTATTCCTGTACACTACTTTTGATATTCGCTTCATGCCGCTCCACCATTGATTCACTCATACTGCCGCCAGACGATAAAACAACAGGAGACTTCATGCACGGTCCCGTACACACTCCCATTCGCCGCACCAAGATCGTCGCCACCCTGGGCCCCGCCAGTGACCGTGACGGCGTGCTCGACGAGCTGATCGCCGCCGGGGTCGATGTGGTGCGTCTGAACTTCTCGCATGGTTCGCCCGAGGATCACCGCCGCCGCCTGGTCGCGGTGCGCGAGGCCGCCGAGCGCCACGGGCGCACCGTCGCCGCGCTGGGCGACTTACAAGGCCCGAAGATCCGCATCGCACGCTTTCATGAGGGCAAGGTGCACCTCGCCGAGGGCCAGCCGTTCGTTCTCGACATGTCGCTGGCGCGCGATGCCGGCGATGCCCACCAGGTCGGCTGCGATTACCCGACGCTGGCCGAGGACGTTAGCGCCGGCGACGTGCTGCTGCTCGACGACGGTCGTCTCGAACTGGTGGTCGAGCGGGTCGAGGCACCCCGCGTGCACACCACGGTGCGCGTCGGCGGCACGCTCTCCAACAACAAGGGCATCAACAAGCTGGGCGGCGGGCTCTCCGCCGCCGCGCTGACCGACAAGGACCGCGCAGACCTGCAGACCGCCATCGACATCGGCGTCGACTACCTGGCGATCTCCTTCCCGCGCTCGGCCGCCGACATGCAACTGGCGCGTGAGCTGCTCGGCGAGGCCGGCAAGGACATCGGCCTGGTCGCCAAGATCGAGCGCGCCGAGGCGGTCGCCGACCCCGAGACGCTGGATGACATCATCCGCGCTTCCGAGGCGGTGATGGTGGCGCGGGGCGATCTCGGCGTGGAGATCGGCGACGCCCAGCTGATCGGCGTGCAGAAGCGCATCATCCAGCGCGCGCGCAGCCTCAACCGCGCGGTGATTACCGCCACCCAGATGATGGAATCGATGATCCACGCCCCGCTGCCGACCCGCGCCGAGGTGTTCGACGTCGCCAACGCGGTGCTCGATGGCACCGACGCGGTGATGCTCTCCGCCGAGACCGCCGCCGGCGACTACCCGGTGGAGACCGTCGAGGCCATGGTCCGGCTGTGCCTGGGCGCCGAGCGCGAGCGCAGCATTCAGGAGTCGCGGCATCGCATCCACGAGGACTTCACGCGCATCGACGAAACGATAGCGTTATCGGCGATGTACGCCGCCAATCACCTCGATGGCGTGGCGGCGATCGCCTGCATGACCGCCTCGGGCTACACGCCGCTGATCGCCTCGCGAATCCGCTCCGGACTGCCGATCGTCGGGCTGGCCCACAACCCGATCGCCCAGCGGCGCATGGCGCTGTATCGTGGCGTGGTCTCGCTGGCCTTCGACACCAGCGAGATGACCGCCGAGGAGCTCGATGCCCAGGCGCTGGCGCTACTCGTGAAGCAGGGCATCGTCGCCGCGGGCGACGATGTGATCCTCACAAGAGGCGATCACATGAACGCCCACGGCGGCACCAATACCCTGAAGATCCTTCAGGTGGAAAACGTCCAATGACCGTACAGCGCCCTACCCGGCAGAGCCGGCGCACGCTGCCCGTTCGCAAGCGCATCGCACTGATCGCCCATGACGGCAAGAAGGATGAACTGCTGCAGTGGGTCGGTCGTTGGCGTGACACGCTGGCCCGCCACGAGTTGATCGGCACCGGCACCACCGCCCGGCGCGTCGCCGCCGAACAAGGCCTGAGTGTCGAGGGGCTGATGAGTGGCCCCCTCGGTGGCGATCAGCAGATCGGCGCACGCATCACCGAACAGCGCCTGGATCTACTGGTTTTTTTCTGGGATCCCTTCGCACCGATGCCTCACGACCCCGACGTCAAGGCACTGCTACGCCTGGCGGCGTTGTGGAACATTCCAGTAGCCTGCAACGCCGCCAGTGCCGACTTCCTGATCAGCTCGCCCTACCTGGCCGAGGAGTACACCGTCGATATTCCCGATGCCGGCGATTGGGTCGCAGGTCGCACCCGGACTTGAATCCAACATCCTGTCGATAGGAGATCGCCGCCCCATGAGGCGGCGATCTGATTGAGCGGCATCGCTACCATCAAGACGATGAGTCGGCAGGTGGCGTTTTCTTGCTGCGTGGCTTGGCGCGAGCGGCTGGCTTTTTCCGGCTCGTCGAATCCGGCTTGGTTCTCGCTTCGGTTCCCGCTTCGGTCTTCGCTGCCGTCCGAGGAGACGGCTCGGGCGGTTTGGCACGTTCGAACAATTCCCGAACCGTCGCCAGGCGCGCTTCGCAGCGTTCATCGAGCGGGCCACTGGCTTCCAGTACGTGCTCGATATGCGTCAGGTAGCCGTCGATGCTTGCGGCGCTTTCTCCATCGAGCAATATCGGTAGCGCGTCCAATGCCGCATGACTGTCCAGCTTGAGGATGAAGAACTGCTCGCGCACCAGCGCCTTGAAGCTCGCCAGATCGATGTTCGGTTCGACTTCGGCCCGGGTCGCCTTCAGGCGCTGGAAATTGCGTTCATCGGTGGAAGGCGCGCCTCCCAATACGAAAATCAGGGCGCGCACCACTGCATGATGGCTATTGCCGTGATCGATTCGCGCACGCAGCTCACGTTGACGCTGCGCGACGAAGCGCCGATGCTCCGGCTCGGCGCCGGGGCAAGGGAGGTGCCGCCGCCGGTCATCGGCCCCCAGACCGGTCAGTATCTGCAGCCATGGTTGGCCGTAAATCGCCATGAAGGCCTGCTCGGTGCCTTGGTCGCGCATGTCGCGATAGCCGTTCAGCCCATCCACGATCCGATCCGACAGCATGCCCTCGAAGACCCGAAACGGATTGTCATCGGCGACGGGGTGCCGATCGGCCTTGACGGCATCGGCCATGACCGGCAGCGGCGACATAGCCGGGTTGCGATCCGAGAGTAGCTTGTAGCCCATTCTCAGCGGGTGCATGCGACGCATCAGGTTCGCCGCGTCGGGAGTCACCACCGCCTTGAGCCAGGGCTGCCAATAGCGTTGGTACAGACCGAGATTGATATCCGATATTCTCGCCACGCTAGCAAAGCGGCGCTCGTCCTCCGGATTCGTCTGCACGATGGCATCGAGGTCATCGAGATCGCGGGGGCTGAACTCGAGGATGTAGTCGCCATCGATCGGGGCGGTGCTGGCGTCATCCTCGGTCTTCTCGGTCACCGTGGTTTCATAGAGTCCCGGCGGCAGGATATCGATGTAATCCATGTTGGCCGTGAACTCGGTGTGCTCCTTGCGCGATACGCTGCCCGACACGAAGATGCCGAGATGTCCGGTGGTATCGTGCACGCAATAGACGATGGTCTGCTCGTTAGCCTGGATGTCGTCGACGCTATCGTAGAGATCGCCGATCCAGCCCAGCGCCTGGGGCGGTGGCGTGATGTCGTCGCCATGGGAGCAGAACACCACGATCGGCGAGCGCACGTTGCGTAGATCGATACGCCGACCGTCGCGGGTGGTCAGTTGCGAGGTGCTCAGCCGGTTGCCGATGAACAGGTTATCGACGATGTACTGGATTTCTTCGGCGTTCAATACCACATGACCGCCCCACCAGCGCTCGAAATCCAGATAGCGGCTGGCCTCGCTATCGACATTGGCATACAGGTTGTACTGCTTGCCCCACAGCGTATTGGCCGGATTGAGCTTCTCGAAGTTCTGCACCAGCCAGGCGCCATCGAAGTGACCATCGCCCAGATCGCTCATCAGCGCCGTCAGCCAGCTGCCGCCGAGCATGCCGCCGGTATAGCGCATGGGTGCCTTGCCACGCTCGCCGGCCCAGTAGGAGAGCGGCGCACCGGCGATCAGGATGGGACCGAAGCAATCGGGCTCCAGGGCCGCGGCCATCATGATCTGCCAACCGGCCTGACAGTTGCCCACCACCATCGGACGCTCGGCGGTCTGTGGGTGAAGCTCGATCACGTGCCGGAGAAACTGGACTTCCGCCTCGACGACGTCTTCGACGGACTGCCCAGCCACCGGATACGGCAGGAAACCGATGAAATAGCAGGGATGGCCGGCACGCAGCGCCACGCCGATCTCGCTGTCGGGCTTGAAACCGCCGATGCCCGGCCCATGGCCGGCACGCGGATCGACGACGACGAACGGCCGCTTGCTTGCGTCGATCTCGACACCTTCTGGCGGAATGATGCGCATCAATTCGTAATTGACCGGATGCGCCAACCTGCGGCCATCGAGCAGCACCTCGGAATCGAAGCCCAATACGTTGGGCGCGGTCTTCTCGATGTGCTCGAGATACTGATTGCCGCGCTGACGCATGACATCGAGATACAGTACGCTGCGCTCACAGGCGTCCTGCCAGTAATCGACGGCGGCGCGCCCGAGTCCCAACGGGTCCCAGAACGCAAGAGCCGATTGCGCTAACGAGGCTTGAACGGGGAACATGGCTTGGCTCCATTGATGACGATTACGGCATTGCAAAGCGATTGCTGCATTGCAATATAATAGCCGATTCAGGATAACGCCATCGCAAGAATATTGCAGTTCTCATATCGAAAGCTGACAGCGCAATGAGGCAGGAATGAAAACGAGCCCGGGAAGGCCCGGACTCGTGAGGGTAAGGTATTGATGAGCCGGCTCTAAATGAGCCATTGCCTTAGCTCGTTGCGAGCTAGGGAATCGTGGAATCGCTGGGTGGCGGCGTGGTGCGTGGCGAGTCGTCGTGAGCGGTATCCGGCTTGGGCTCGTAATCATACGGCTGTGGCGTCCGATAGACGGAGCCATGCTCCCGCTCGCGGCTCGCCTGCCAGGCCAACGCGCCCAATCCGGCAACGACACCGTATTTGAGCACCTTGCCGAACAGACCGCGACCGTGCTTGCTGCTCAGCAGAATACCCAGGGCACCACCCGCCAATGCACTACGCGTATCGACGCCGTGCTCCCTGGATGAGGAGCAGAGCTCGCGTGCCGCTTCCATCAATTGATCCATCGCGTTCTTGTCTTGCATGCCAGCTCTCCTTGGCGATTGGTCCTATAGAAGTAGATTCGCCCCAGCCACGTTTCAAGAAAGATCCAGCGGCTGTCGCTTAGCATAGGCGATGGATCGCATAAACGATAAATCGTGGATCATTCGATTTCGATCAGCACCTCGCCCGGCGTGACGCGATCGCCCTTGGCGATGTGCACCGCCTTGACCGTGCCCGCAATGCGCGCCTGTACCTCGGTCTCCATTTTCATCGCCTCGGTGATCAGCACCGCTTGGCCCTCCTTGACGCGATCGCCCACGGCAACCAGCACATCGACGATATTGCCAGGCATCGACGTGGTCACATGCCCCGGCTGCGAGGCCCGGGCGCGCCCCGAGGCGGCACCGCCGACATAGGCGTCCTTGGCCTCGAAGACGACCTCCTCCGGCATGCCGTCGAGCGTCAGGTAGACCTGACGCTTGCCACCGCTGTTGCGGCCCACGCCGGTTATCTGCACCTCGTAGGACTCACCATGCACGTCGATCACGAACTCGGTCGGCGTTCCCTCGGTGACTGGGCGACCCGAGCTCTCGGCAGCCGGCAGCGGCTCGGGCGTCAGCGTGCCATCACGCCGATCCTGAAGAAAATCGCGCCCCAGATCGGGAAACATGGCGAAGGTGAGGATGTCTTCCTCGCTCTCGGCGAGCGCGCCGATTTCGGCACCGAGGCGCTGCATCTCGGGACTCAGGCGATCCGCCGGTCGCCCCTCCTCTACCGGCTCGTTACCGATGGCGCGGCGCCGCATGTCGTCATCGACCTCGGCCGGCGGCTGGCCATAGCCGCCCGTCAGGTAACGCTTGACCTCGTTGGTAATGGTCTTGTAGCGCTCGCCGGTGAGTACGTTCATCACCGCCTGGGTACCGACGATCTGCGAGGTCGGCGTGACCAGCGGCGGGAAGCCCAGGTCGGCGCGTACGCGGGGAATCTCGGCGAACACCTCGCGGATCCGCGACAGCGCGTTCTGCTCTTTCAATTGATTGGCCAGATTGGACATCATGCCGCCCGGCACCTGATTGATCTGCACCGAGACATCCTCGCGGGTGAATTCGCTCTCGAAGGCGGCGTACTTCTTGCGGACTTCACGCAGCTCGTCGCCGATCGTCTTGAGCGCTTCGAGATCCAGGCCGCTGTCGTAATCGGATCCCTGCAAGGCCGCGACCATCGCCTCGGTGGAGGGGTGACTGGTGCCGCCGGCAAAAGCCGAGTTACAGGTGTCGATGTGCCGGCATCCCGCTTCGACGGCCTTGAGGTGACACAGCGGCGCCAGCCCCGACGTGGCATGCGCATGCAGATGAATGGGCACGTCCACTGCTTCGATTAGCGCCGCAACCAGCTCATAGGTCGCATAGGGCGTGAGCAGCCCGGCCATGTCCTTGATGGCGATCGAATCGGCGCCCATGTCGATCAGCCGCCTGGCCTGCTCGATGTAGATATCCAGGGTATGAACCGGGCTGACGGTGTAGCACAGCGTACCCTGGGCGTGCTTGCCGCTGGCCTTGACCGCACGCATCGCGGTTTCCAGATTGCGCAGGTCGTTGAGCGCATCGAACACGCGGAAGACGTCGATGCCGTTGTCGGCGGACTTGGCGACGAAGCGCTCGACCACATCGTCGGCGTAGTGGCGATAGCCGAGCAGGTTCTGGCCGCGCAGCAGCATTTGCAACGGCGTGTTGGGCAGCGCTTCCCTGAGCGATCTCAAGCGCTGCCAGGGGTCCTCCTTCAGAAAGCGCACGCAGGCATCGAACGTCGCTCCGCCCCACACTTCGAGCGAGTGGAAACCGATGGCATCGAGCCTGGCGCATACCGGCAGCATGTCCTCGGTGCGCAGACGCGTGGCGATCAGCGACTGGTGGCCGTCGCGCAGGACGACATCGGTGACGTGGACCCGCGAGGGTGAAACCTTGCTCATGAGTGTCTCCTTGCGTCTTGTTTGGCTCTTGTTAAAGTCCGGCGTGGGCGGCAATGGCGGCGGCAATGGCCAACGCCAACTCTTCCGGGTTGCGCTTCACCGAGTAGTTGAGAAGCTCGGGATGGGCCGGCACGAAACCGGTATCGAAATGGCCGCTGCGGAAATCGGGATGACGCAGGATCTCCTGATAATAGGGCGCGGTGGTCTTGATGCCTTGCAGGCGCATGTCGTTGAGCGCGCGAATGCCGCGATCCAGGGTTTCCTCCCAGGTCAGCCCCCAGACGACCAGTTTCAGGCACATCGAGTCGAAATACGGCGGTATGCTATACCCGGTGTATATCGCCGTGTCGGTGCGCACTCCCGGCCCGCCCGGTGCGTAATAGCGGGTGATACGACCGAACGACGGCAGAAAATCGTTCTTGGGGTCTTCGGCGTTGATGCGAAACTGAATCGAGTAGCCGTGATGGCGAATGTCTTCCTGGCGAAACGACAACTTCTTGCCGGCGGCAATGCGAATCTGCTCGCGAACGATATCGACCCCGGTGATGGTCTCGGTGATGGTATGCTCTACCTGTACCCGAGTGTTCATCTCCATGAAGTAGACTTCGTTGTTCTTGACCAGGAACTCGACGGTGCCAGCGTTCTCGTAGCCGACCGATTGGGCGGCACGCACGGCAAGTTCGCCGACATAGGCGCGCTGCTCGGGGGTCAGCTGCGGGCTGGGAGCGACCTCGATCAGCTTCTGGTTGCGGCGCTGGATCGAACAGTCGCGCTCGAACAGATGAATGACGTTACCGTGACGGTCGGCAAGAATCTGCACCTCGATATGGTGCGGGTCGACTACGCACTTCTCCATGAATACGTCGGCCGAGCCGAACGCCTTGGTCGCCTCGGAGATGACCCGGCCCCAGGCCTGAGTGAGTTGCTCGGCATTGTCGCAGCGGCGGATGCCGCGGCCGCCGCCACCGGAGGTGGCCTTAAGCATCACCGGATAGCCAATGCTCTGCGCCAGGCATAGGGCTTCGTCGCAATCGCGCAGATTACCCGACGAGCCAGGCGTGATCGGCACACCGGCATCGCGCATGGCACTGCGCGCCGCGGTCTTGTCGCCCATCCTGGCGATCACCGAGGCATCGGGGCCGATGAAGGCGATACCGGCCTCGGCGCAGATGCGTGCGAAATCGGCGTTTTCGGACAGGAAACCGTAGCCGGGATGAATCGCATCGCAGCCAGTTTCGCGGGCCAGATCGACGATACGTCGCGGGTCGAGATAGCCGGCCAGCGGGTCGTCGCCGACGAAGTGCGACTCATCGGCACGCTTGACGTGCAGCGCGAATCGGTCCGGTTCCGTATAGATGGCGACGGAGCGGATGCCCATCTCGGCGCAGGCGCGCTCGATGCGCACGGCAATCTCGCCACGATTGGCGATCAACAGTTTCTGGAACACCGGCTGCCCTCCAGGGTTGCTTCCACGGTAGGCATGAGAAAAACTGAAGATCGACCTCATCGCCACGACCGCGTGGGTAGTACCGTTACGCTACCCGGCGATGAGCCAATAGAAAAATTGATATTTCTTTGCCAACCTATAAGGTATGGCTTATACCTAGCGGGAAATCCTAATGTCGCGACCCCATCTGCTCAACCGACTGACCTTCCGGCAGTTGCAGGTCTTCCAGGCCGTGTATCGCCAGCAGTCGTATTCTCGGGCCGCGGAGCAGCTTGGCTTGACGCAGCCGGCGGTCAGCGCTCAAGTACGCCAATTGGAGCAGGCGCTCGAGCAGCCGCTGTTCAAGTACGCCGGCAAGACGCTGCACGTGCTTCCCGCCGCCGATGCGCTGGCGGCTTCGGTACAGTCGATCTTCGGTCAGGTATCGAGCCTGCAGATGGAGCTTTCCGAGTTGGCCGGAACCATTCGCGGCGAGCTCAACCTGGCCGCGGTCTCTACCGCTCAGTACGTGGTGCCGCATATTCTGGCGCGTTTCCGCTCTCGTTATCCCGAGGTGCAGATACGCCTGCGCGTATGCAACCGCGGTCAGGCCCTGGAGCGCCTCGCCGAGCGGCGCGACGACCTGGTGATCATGGGGATGGTGCCGGAGGATGCCAGCCTCGCGTTCATGCCGATTCTGGAGAACGAGATGATCCCGGTGGTATGGCCCGGGCATCCCCTGCTGACCGCCGAATCACCGACGCTCGAGGATTTCGCACGCCATTACGTGCTGATGCGCGAACCCGGCTCGGGAACGCGCACGGCATTCGAGGAGTTCGTCGCCCGCGAGCGGGTCTCGCTGTCGCACACCATCGAGCTCGGCACCAACGAAGCGATCAAGCAGGGCGTGATGGCGCACCTGGGCGTGGCGGTACTGCCGCGCCTGGCCGTGCAGCTGGAACTGGCTTCCGGCCTGCTGGCCTCGACACATCTACCGGGCTTTCCGCTCAGACGCTCCTGGTGCACCGTTCATCCCAAGGATCGCTACCCGACGCCGGTCACCGAACTGTTCCTGCGCTTCGTGCGCGAGTTGCTGCCGGAACTCAACGCCCACTTCAAGGCACCGCAGACGCCCGCACCGGGGCCGAGCTTCCTATGCCTGCCGATGGTCGATCACTGAGCGGCACCGCTTCAGCGTCTCCTGGCTGCCGTCGTTGAGCCCCGCGAGGGCGCCGGGGGCAGGTTGGAGCGAAGGTCTTTTGCCATGGATGGCAAAAGTAGCGCCCATGGATGGGTTGACAGCGCCTTCGCGTAGACCTGCCGCCAGACGGGCCTCGATATCAGGAAAGCCGAGAGCCACGGGCCAACTGTCCAGAATGGCGGATTCTGTGGTATTTTATGCGCTGAGATTCACGCATCATTCGACGTGCCAGGCTGCCTGAAAACGCCGACCGGCGCACTCCCGGCAGCCCTGCGGTAGCGCAGTCTCGGCATCGTCGGCCGGCGAGCAGAGAGGCTCACAGCTATGAGCGATACCCCCTCCAAACGCATCTCCAGCGGCGAAAAGTACCGCAACGACCAAGGCATAGCCGCCATCAAGGACGGCATGAAAGTGCGCGGTCAGGCCGAGGCCGGCGGCACCACCGACCGTAAGCCGAAGTGGCTACGCGTTCAGATGCCCCAAGGTGGACGCTTCGAGGCCGTGAAGAAAAACGTGGCCGAGCACCGGCTCAGCACCGTCTGTGCCGAATCGCATTGCCCGAACATGGGCGAATGCTGGAGCAACGGCACCGCCACCATCATGCTGATGGGCTCGGTATGCACGCGTGCCTGCCGCTTCTGCGCCGTGGATACCGGCAACCCGCGGGGCTGGCTCGACCTCGATGAGCCGGCCAACACCGCCAAGTCGGTGGAGTTGATGGGGCTGCGCTACGTGGTGCTCACCTCGGTCGACCGCGATGATCTCGCGGATGGCGGCGCCGGCCATTATGCCGACTGCATCCGTGCCATCAAGGCACGCACGCCCGAGGTCGCGGTAGAGGCGCTGACACCCGATTTCGACGGCGCCCCCAGCGCCATCGAGCGAGTCGTCGACTCCGGCCTCCAGGTATTCGCCCAGAACGTCGAGACCGTGGAGCGCCTGACCCGGCGCGTGCGCGACCCACGCGCCGGCTATCGCAAGACGCTCGACGTACTGGCCCATGCCAAGCAGTACCGCCCCGAGGTCATCACCAAGACCAGCCTGATGCTGGGGCTCGGAGAAACCGAGGAGGAGATCCTGGCGACTTTCGACGATCTGCGCGCCATCGGTGTGGATATCGTCACGCTGGGTCAATACCTGCAACCCACGCGCAACCATCTGCCGGTGGAGCGCTGGGTCACCCCGGAGGAGTTCGAGCACTATCGCGTGCTGGGCCTGGAAAAAGGCTTCATGGAAGTGCCGTCCGGCCCGCTGGTTCGCTCCAGCTACCGAGCCGACCGGGTATTCGAGAAGAACAACCTCGGCCTGGCCGCCCCCGCCGAGGTACCCGGACAGGAGACCGATTCGAACCGCATTGCGGCCGTCAACGTCGGCTGAGTGCGCAGGGGGCGTTGCTACGCGCTGACGGGCTCGGTCAGCGTGAGCTCCCGCCCCAACTCCCGGGCCAGACACTCGGCCAGACGCAGAGACACCGTATCGGTATCGGGGCAACCATCGACCAGATCGGCGAGCCGGGTCATCGCCATGCCGGCATAGCCGCAGGGGTTGATCCGCAGGAATGGCGACAGGTCGCCATCGACATTGAGCGCCACGCCATGAAAGCTGGCACCGCGCCGAATCCGCAGTCCGAGGGAAGCGATCTTGGCCTTCCCCACGTAGACGCCCGGCGCATCGGGACGCGCATGCGCCATCACGCCATGCTCAGCGAGCAGGACGATCACCGCCTGCTCCAGGGCGCTGACCAGATCGCGCACACCCAGCCGCGCCCGACGCACATCGAGCAGCGGGTAGAGCACCACCTGGCCCGGCCCGTGATAGGTCACCTGTCCGCCACGGTCGGTAGCCACCACCGGGATGTCGCCGGGCATGAGTAAGTGCTCGGGCTTGCCGGCCTGGCCTTGGGTGAATACCGGCTCGTGCTCCACCAGCCAAAACTGATCAGGCGTCTGGCCGTCACGGCTATCGGTAAGCTCGCGCATGGCCTGCCAGACAGGGGTATAAGGGCGACGCCCCAGGCGATGCAACTGGACCGGCGGCAGCAGGCCGCCCTCGCTCGCCATTACATCACCATGTGCACTCGGCCGGTGGCCTTGAGTGCAGTGAACAGCTCGCGAAGTTGGTCCTCGCCGGTGGCGACGATGGTCACGCGCACCGATTGGAACTTACCGTTGCGGCTATCGACGATGCTGACGCCATCGCGATCGTAATTCGGCGCATGCGACTCGACGACATCGAGCATGGCTGACTTGAAGTCGGGAGCGGCATCGCCCACGATCTTGAGCGGATAATCACAGGGAAACTCGATCTTCGGCGCCTCGGGCGCCGGCGATGAATCGGCGACGCGCATATCCCGCAGGGACTTGTCGGTCATACATATCACTCGGCGAAAGTCATTTCCGAGTATTCTACTCAAGTTATACCCTTCCACCAAGGACGTAGCCGCTCATGAAGCCCGCCAAGCGGATGGCAGCCATCGATGATCGATCCAGGCGATCGACCGTCGATGGCCGGCAATCCCGGCACGAGGTCAGTCGAATAGTCCCGTGACGAATAGCAGGATCGTGTCCCAGATACGCTTGAAGAAACTGCCCTGCTCGACCGCTTCCAGAGCGATCAGCGGCTGCTCCTTGATGACCTCTTCGCCGAGCTTGATCTCCAGGGTACCGAGACGCTGGCCGGCCTGTACCGGCGCCTTGATGGTTTCCTGAATATTGAGCTTGGCGGTCATTTCATCGCGGCGCCCTTCGGGCACGGTGAGGTAGATGTCCTCGGCGACGCCCAGGCGCAACGAATCCGTGGCACCACCCCAGATTCGCGGCTCATTGAGCACCGCGCCCTTCTCGTAGAGCTTGAACGTCTCGAAGAAGCGGAAACCATAGCTCAGCAGTTTCTGGGTCTCCTGCGCGCGCGCTTCGTCGGAATCGGTACCCATCACCACCGAGATCAGGCGCATGTCGCCCTGCTTGGCCGATGCCACCAGGCAATAGCCCGCCGCTTCGGTATGCCCGGTCTTCAGGCCATCGACGCTGGGATCCCGCCACAGCAGGCGATTGCGGTTGGGCTGGCGGATGTCATTGTAAGTAAAGTACTTTTCAGAGTAGATCTGATAGTGGTCGGGAAAATCCTGAATGATGTGCTTGGCGAGTATCGCCAGGTCGTGGGCCGAGGAATAATGATTTTCATGGGGCAGACCGGTGGCATTGACGAAGTGCGTATTGTCCATGCCCATGACCTGGGCCTGCTGATTCATCAGATCCGCGAACGGCGCCACTCCACCGGCGATATACTCCGCCAACGCCACGCTGGCATCGTTGCCGGATTGAATGACCACGCCCCGGATCAGGTCGTGCACGCTGACTTCGGTACCTTCGCGGACGAACATCCGCGAGCCACCGGTCTGCCAGGCGTTGACGCTGATCGGAACCATGTCGTCCGGCGAGATGTTGCCTTGGGATATCTCGCGCTCGACGATGTAGGCGGTCATCATCTTGGTCAGGCTGGCCGGGGGCAGCGACTCATCGGCATTGTGAGAAACCAGTATTTCGCCACTGTTGGCATCCATCAATATCCATGACGATGCCGCGAGCGACGGCGGCGACGGAATCATGGTCTCAGGCAGCGTCTGCTGCTGAGCCCACGCCGGTTGAATCAGCAATACGCATAGCGTGACCAAGGCCACCAGCAGGCGCCAGGATGTCGATGGGAAAGCGGACAATCTCATGAAGTTTTTTCTCGCAGCTTGTATCGATGGACGGTGAATAAGGTTCAATCGGCAGCGGTAACCGCAAAGGATTCGGCGTAGCCAACCTGGCTCAGCTCCCGGCGCAGCGCTTCCAGTGCAAGGCGGTCGGCAACCGGCCCCACCTGCACACGATGCAGGCGCTCGCCACTCTCGACTCGCACCGGGCTGTCGAGTTCACTCTGCAGGCGGGCCTGTAGCGCCAATGCACTACTGGCCGACCCTAATGCCGCGACCTGCAGATAGAACCGCTCGCCGCCGGAATCGATGGATGGCGAAGCGCTGTTGGCCGTTGCAGACGTGCCGGTTGCCGGCAGGCTGGTCGCCGGCGGTTGCGGTGTCGGCGCTGGCGCCGCGGCGGCTTGCCGGGTCGTCGGTGCGGATGGCACCGAGGAAGCGATCCTCGTCTGCTGGGTCGCCTGCTGCCCCTGATGACGAGCCTGCCAGGCGACCGGATCGATGGCTTCGACACGCACCCGACCAGTACCACCGCGCAGGATGTCCAGCCGCGCGGCCGCAGCATAGGACAGATCGATCAGACGATCGCCGTGAAAGGGACCGCGATCGTTGACCTTGACGATCACCGTATTGCCATTATCGAGATTGGTGACCCGTGCATAGGTAGGCAACGGTAACGAGCGGTGCGCCGCGGTCATTTCGTACATATCGTAGATTTCACCGCTGGCGGTGGCGTAGCCATGAAACTTCTTGCCGTACCAGGACGCCTTGCCCTGATCGACGTAGCCCGTCGCGTCGGACATTACGTGATAGGTCTGACCCCAGACCTCGTACACGGGCCGATTGCCGCTACGCGCCAGCGGCTCGACTTGCGGCACCGCATCGGGCACGTCCGAGACATCCGGCGGTTGCTCCGGATAGGCATCGTTCTCCATGGCATAGCGGCCTCCCGCCCCCGACTGCCCAGCGGCACTGCCTTGGCCATCGATAGGTCTGGAACCGCCGCCGCTGGCACAACCCGCCAGCAGCGCCAGTACGGTCACGGCCCCCAGCCACCGGTGCGTCATGCCTCGTCCTCCATGGCATTGCGAATGCGTTCGGCCAAGGTCGTTATCGCCATGGCATAGAGGTGACTGTGGTTATAACGGGTGATGACATAGAAGTTATCGTGCCCCAGCTTGTAGTGCGTCTCGCCCTGGCCGACATCGAGTGCCAGCGGAACGACTTGCGCATTGGCATCGAGCGCGCCCGCCGACACCGGCTCGATACCTTTCTCGGCCAGTGTCGCGACGCTGACATACGGCTTTTGGGTGCGATTGAAATCGATATCGTCGGGCGGCGTTTGTGGTCCCCGGGCATCGGTGACGAGCCGCCCCCCGGCCACCCAGCCATGGCGAGCGAGATAATTGCCAACGCTACCGATGGCATCGACCGGGTTGTGCCAAAGATCGCGGATGCCGTCGGCGTCGAAATCGACGGCGTAGGCGCGGTAGCTGGTGGGAATGAACTGAGGATAACCCATGGCACCAGCATAGGAGCCCTCGAGTGTCAGCGGATCGACGCCCTGCTTGCGGGTGATTTCGAGAAAGGCCGCCAGTTCACCGCGAAAGAAATCGCCTCGACTGGGATGGTAAAAGGCCAGCGTGGCGAGCGAATCGATCACCCGGTGATCCCCGGTATAGCGACCGTAGTAGGTCTCCACACCAATGATCGCGGCGATTATCGCCGGATCCACGCCATAGTCGGCCTTGGCCCGGGCGAAGGCATCGCGATGCTTGTCGATGAACTCGGCACCCGCCTCGATGCGCCCCGGCTGAATGAAGATATCGCGGTACTCGTCCCAGCGCAGGCGGCGCTCGACGGCCCCGGACATGGCATCGAGTACGCCCTGCTGGAACTCGGCCCCGCGCATGGCCGAAACCAGCCAGGCTCGCTCGATGCCCTGCGCGGCGAGTTCATCGACCAGTGCGCGGGTCTCGGCATTGTGCGCGGGATCGAAATCCTCGGCGGCCTGGGCAAGCGGCATGGTCAGCAGCAGACCACCACCCAATAGTGCGATCAACGCATTTCTTCCGTGACGAAAGACTACTCTCATCGTCTTGCGACTCCCCAATTACCCATCTGCGTTGCATGGCCCGAGGCCACGTTGATTCGCCCTGCGCGTTCGGTCATACGTTTGCAGCCAGCGGGCGCCCGCGTTCTACCTAGCGCGGCAGCAGCCGACGGTGGCTATTGATCGACATGAGAATACCGAAACCGGCCATCAACGTCACGCTGGAGGTGCCACCGAAGCTGACCAAGGGTAACGGCACACCAACGATCGGTAAAATCCCACTGACCATGCCGATATTGACGAATACATAGATGAAGAAGGTCAGCGCAATGCTGCCCGCCACCAGGCGCCCGTAGGTATCCTGGGCACCGTTGGCCAGGATCAGACTGCGCCCGACGATCAGCAGGTAGACGGTCAGCAACGTCAGCATGCCGATCAGTCCGAACTCCTCGCCGAGCACGGCGACGATGAAATCGGTGTGGCGCTCGGGCAGAAATTCGAGTTGCGATTGGGTGCCTTGCGTCCAGCCCTTGCCGAAGATGCCTCCACTGCCGATGGCGGTGGTCGACTGGATGATATTCCACCCCGCCCCCAGCGGGTCGCTCTCCGGATTCAGAAAAGTGAGCACGCGCTGGCGCTGATAATCGTGCATGTTGAACCATAGGAGCGGTAACGCCGCCGCGGCCAACCCGGCCAGGCAGGCGATCAGCCGCCACGATAGCCCCGCCATCAATAGCACGATCAGGCCAGCGCTGGTGACCAGTAACGACGTGCCCAGGTCCGGCTGTTTGGCGATCAATACCACCGGCACCGCTACCAGCGCACCACAGGCCAGTATATCGCGCAGTCGCGGCGGCAATGGCCGCCGATGGAGATAGGTCGCCAGCATCATCGGCAGTGCCAGCTTCATGATTTCCGAAGGCTGAAAACGTAGCATGCCGATTTCCAGCCAGCGCTGGGCGCCCATGCCGATATCGCCCATGATCTCCACCGCGATCAGCATTAGAAGACCGATGCCATAAGCCACCGGGGTCCAGCGATACATCATACTGGGCGGAAATTGCGCGATGATCACCATGCCCATCAGCGCTACGCCCAAACGGCTGGCCTGGGAATAGACCACCGACATCTGCTGGCCGCTGGCGCTGTACATGACGACGAGCCCGCCGGATAGCAGCAACAGCAACAGTACAAGCAACCAGGGGTCGAGATGAATGCGCGACCATAGATTACGGCGCCGCTTCATCGCCGAGCCGCGGCCGTAATGCAGTACCGCCGAATCGTGCGGACTCATGGGGATTGCGGCTCCTCGGACGTGTTCTGTGCATCGTTCACGCCATTCTCATCCGGCAGCAGCCAGGCATCGAGCATCTGGCGCGCCAGTGGTGCCGCATGGCTACTGCCGCCACCGGCATTCTCGACGATCACCGCCACGGCGATTTGTGGATCTTCGATCGGCGCGAAGGCGGTGAATAGCGCGTGGTCGTGCAGCCGCTCTTCCAACTCGTCGGCGTTGTAGCGTTGATCGTTATCGAGGGTGAAAACCTGTGCGGTGCCCGACTTGCCGGCCATCCGATATTCGAGCCCTTCGCCGGAGCTACGTGCGGTGCCCTCGCTCCCGGTCATGACATCTTCGAGCGCGCCATGAACCAGATCCCACCACTGCTCGTTCTCCAGCGTGATGTCTTCCAGCGCTGGCGGCGGGTCGACCGGTTCACCCTCGATACGCTTGGCCAAATGCGGCGTGACCCACTCACCGCGATTGGCCAGAACCGCCATGGCGGTCGCCATCTGCAACGGCGTGGCCAGCCAATAGCCCTGGCCGATTCCGATCGATAGCGTCTCACCGGGGAACCAGACCTGACCGTAACGCTCTCGCTTCCATTCGCGTGACGGCATCAACCCGTCGGAAGCGCCGAAAACGTCGTAGCTGGTATCGATGCCGAAGCCGAATCGCTTCATGAAATCGGACAGCCGATCGATGCCCAGCTTATGGGCGAGATCGTAGAAATACGTATCGTTGGAAACCATGATCGCGCGGTGCAGATCGACCCAGCCATGCCCCCAGCGCTTCCAGTTATTGTAATGGCGTGGATGCCCGGGCAGCTTGTAATAGCCTGGATCGTAGATTCTGTCCTGTGGCGTGATTACCCCGCTGGTGAGGCCCGCCAGCGCCATGTAGGGCTTGACCGTGGAGGCAGGCGGGTACTGGCCGCGCACGGCGCGGTTATAGAGCGGTAGATCGGGATCCTCACGCAGTGCCTGGTAGGCGTCGTAACTGATGCCGGTAACGAACGGATTGGTATTGAAGCCCGGCGTCGAGACCATCGCCAGAATATCGCCGGTGCTCGGCTCGATGGCGACGATCGAACCCCGGCGGCCATCCATCAATTCATAACCCAGGCGCTGGAGATCCTTGTCGATGGTCAGGGTGATATCGCTGCCCGGCACCGGATCGGTGCGCCCCAGCTCGCGCAGTACACGCCCGCGAGCATTGGTTTCGACCCGGCGCAGGCCGACCTCGCCATGCAAAATCTCCTCGTATTCGCGCTCGATGCCGGTCTTGCCGATGAAATGCGTGCCGGCGTAGTCGCCGGTATCCAGCCGCGCTAGTTCTTCGGCGTTGATGCGCCCGACATAGCCCAGCACGTGGGACATGATCTTGGCATCGGGATAATAGCGTAGCAACTGCGCTTCGACCTCGATGCCAGGCAGCCGATAGCGATTGATCGCCAGGCGTGCGATCTGTTTCTCGGTGAGTTCGCTCATCAATAGCGCCGGCTGGTAAGGGCGCTGGCGCTGGCGGGAGCGCTCCATGAATGTCGCGACCTGGTCCTCGGGTAGCCTGAGGATATCGACCAGCAGCGCCAACGTCTCTTTCAGGTCGTCGACGCGCTCACGCACGATGGTCAGGTTGTAGGTCGGCTGATTCTCGGCCAGCAATACCCCGTTGCGATCGAAAATCAGGCCGCGCGTCGGCGGTAGTGGCTCGACGCGCACGCGATTGCTCTCCGAGCGCGTGGTGTAGACCTCGTGTTGAAATACCTGCAAATAGATCAGGCGCGCGACCAACCCGCCCGACATGAGAATCACCACCAGCGCAGCGAGTAACGAACGATTGCGGAAGATGCGAACTTCCTGTTCCGGATTTTTCAGGGTGTCGCGGTGTTTACGCATGCAGGCACATCGATTCGGAATTATCAGGCATTCGCATCGGCAATCTTCAACGGCTTCTTGTCAGCGGTGGTAAGGGTGGCCGATCAGTAACGTCCAGGCGCGATAGAGTTGCTCGGCGAGTATCAATCGAACCAGTGGATGAGGCAGCGTCAGCGGCGACAGCGACCAGCGCTGATGGGCAGACGCCGACAAACCGGGATCGAGGCCATCCGGCCCACCCACCAGCAGAGCGACGTCGCCACCGGCATGGCGCCACTGATCGGCCTCGCGCGCCAACCGCTCGGTACTCCACGACTGGCCTTGGACCTCGAGTGCCACCAAACGTTCGCCGGGGCGCAGCCGTTCGCGCATACGCTGCCCCTCCTGCGCCACGGCACGCGCCACGTCGGCATTCTTGCCGCGAGCACCGGGGGCGATCTCGACGATCTCCAGGGCGAAGTCGCGGGGCAGGCGCTTGCGATACTCCTCGACACCGCGTTCGACCCAATCCGGCATCCGATTGCCAACCGCCAACAGGCGAACCTTCACGCCTGCTCCCCGCGCACCTCCTCCTCGGTGTCGGCGGGCAAGTCCGCCCAAAGTCGCTCCAGGTCATACAGGCGGCGGGTATCGGGCAGCATCACATGCACGACCACATCGCCCAGATCGACCAACACCCAATCCGATCCGGCCTGTCCCTCGACACCCAGCGGGCGGATACCGGCCTGCTTGACCTTTTCGACGACGTTATTGGCCAGTGCCGTGACATGGCGTGTCGAGGTTCCACTGGCCACCAGCATGACGTCGGTGACGCTGGTCAGCGTCGAGACGTCGAGTTCGGCGATCTCCTTGCCCTTGAGCTCTTCAAGGGCATTCACCGCCAGGTTTTTTAGCGCTTCGATGTGCATAGCTCCTCATGAAAAGACAGTCCGCTCAGGGCGCCATTCTACCCTGTGCGGCCAGGCTAACGGTAAAGATTGCGCGATTGTATATAGGCTTCCACGGCTTCGGGCAACAGGTAACGAATGCTGCGCCCCTCGGCCAGGCGTTGACGCAGGTCGGTCGCGGAAATCGCCATGCGGCTGGGCAACCGCAGGCGCAGTACGCCGCCGGCCGGGCGCGCGAACAGCGCGTCGGCGTCCTTCACTTCACGCCCTTCGATCAGCGCTTCGAGCGCCGCCGACAATGGCGCATGCTGCCCCGGGCGGTCGATCACCACCACATGGGCAAGTTCGAACAATTGCTCGGGCGCATGCCATTGGCTCAGCCGCAGAAATGCATCATGGCCTATCGCCATCACCAGTCGCGCCTGTTCGCCGTATTCGTGGCGCAGAGCGGACAGGGTATCGGCGGAATAGGAAGGCCCATCGCGATCGAGCTCCCTGCCATCGGCAATCAGTCCCGGGGTATCGCCGATACCGGCCTCGAGCATCGTCAACCGCTCGGAGGCACGAACGCCCGGCGCTTCGCGCAGCGGCGGTACATGCGCCGGGATCATGTGCACGCGATCGAGAGTGAGCGCCTCGCGCAGTTCCACCGCGCTGCGCAGATGACCCAGATGGACCGGATCGAAGGTGCCACCCAGCATCGCCACTCTTGCCGAACGAGACTCAGTGTCGGACATGGCCGTCGCCAAGCACCACATATTTGCGGGTCGTCAAGCCTTCCAGCCCGACCGGGCCGCGCGCGTGCAGCTTATCGGTGGAGATGCCGATCTCCGCGCCAAGTCCGTATTCGAAGCCATCGGCAAAGCGCGTCGAGGCATTGACCATCACCGAGCTGGAATCGACCTCGGCCATGAAGCGCCGTGCCAAGCTATAGGATTCGCTGACGATCGCATCGGTGTGGTGCGAGCCATAGCGTTCGATATGCGCCATCGCCGCATCGATGCCGTCGACCACGCGAATCGCCAGCACCGGCGCCAGGTATTCGGTGGACCAGTCCTCTTCGCTGGCCATGGCGATATCGGGCAATACTTCGCGACACCGCTCGCAGCCGCGCAACTCGACGCCGTGTTCGGCGTAAGCCGCTGCCAGCGGCGGCAGCAGCTCGGCGGCAACCGGCGCATCGATCAGCAGCGTCTCCATGGTGTTGCAGGTCCCGTAGCGATGCGTCTTGGCATTGATAGCGATCGCCAGGGCCTTGTCGGGATCGGCGCTGGCATCGATATAGACATGGCATACGCCGTCGAGATGTTTGATCACTGGCACGCGCGCCTCGCGCGAGATACGCTCGATCAGCGATTTGCCGCCACGCGGAATGATCACGTCGACGTATTCGGGCATGGCGATCAGCTTGCCCACCGCCGCACGATCGGTGGTCGCGACGACCTGTACCGCTGCCTCGGGCAGCCCGGCATCGGCAAGCCCGGCAGCGATGCATTCGGCAATCGCCGCGTTGCTTTCGCGCGCCTCGGAGCCGCCGCGCAGGATGCAGGCATTGCCCGCTTTCAGGCACAGGCTGGCGGCTTCCACGGTCACGTTGGGACGCGATTCATAGATGATGCCGATCACACCCAGCGGCACGCGCATCTGCCCGACCTGGATGCCGCTTGGCCGCGCGCGCAGACCATCGATCTCGCCGACCGGGTCGGGTAGCGCGGCGACCTGCGCCAGGCCCTCGATCATGGCATCGAAGCGCGCCTCGTTGAGCGCCAGGCGATCGAGCAACGCGGCATCCAGCCCCGCCTCGCGACCGCGCTCGAGATCGCGGGCGTTGGCTTCGATCAATTGCGCACGCGCCGCGTCGAGGTGTTGCGCCATGGCGCGTAGAGCCGCATTCTTGCGACCAGTATCGGCGCAGCGCATGAGGGCGCTGGCGCCACGCGCCTCGCTACCGAGGTGCGCCATGTAGGCGTCGATGTCAGTGGACGGTGCGTGTCGTAACATGCCGATATCAGTCTCCAGTATGATCGCCGGTGCGCGAATGACAGCAGATTGGCGATAGTCGTGCCGAAACGGCGGATACGAGTCGCCTCGCAATGCACGGGTATCGTACAGTGTCCGCTATTCAGAGGGTGTTTACAAAAGTAACGAGCGACGGCCAGGACAAGCCCGCTCTCAGGGAGGAGTGCATACTAAGGTACCATGCAGAGCAAGTTCAAAGACGGGCTTTATCGCCTGACACAGCTATCGAGCGCGGCGGTGATACTGAGCCTGACATTGGCGCCACAGGATAGTATTTCACGTATCCTGCTGGTGGCTTGCGCACTCGGCCTGGCCGCCATGGCGCTGGAACAACGCCAGCTGGCCATGCTGCCCAGCGCCGCGGTACCGACGCTGTTTGCCGTCATGCTGTCTCTGCTGTTGTGGCTATCGCCCGAGCGACACGCCATGTGGTTATGGGGGTGGGCAGCGATTCTGGCCTTGCCGCAGCGGAGGCTGCCGTTGCTTCTGCATACGATGCTGGCCGCGCTGTGCTGGTGGCAGGTGCAACGCTTCATCGGTGCCGAGCAGGGTCTGCTGCTGGGATTACTGCTGATGGCATTGATGCTGCTCGGCCTGGCCCATGGGTTCAGCCTGCATGGCTTGCGACATGGCATGAGCAATCGCGCCTACCCGGCTCCGGGCATGCCGCTATGGGCAATGGGGCAGCTCACTCACGACTTGCCGCTCGAGATCGCTCGCTGTGGTCGTGAGGGTAGCCATGGTGAATTGCTATTGCTGCGTAGCCCAGCGCCCCATCAAGCGATCCTGGCCGATGCGCTGGTCACGCTCACGCGCCGTTTCGAGAACCGCTATCGGATCGATAGATATACGCTCGGGGTATTGCTGATCAGTCATGATATCGATGAAGCCCGCCAGCGCCGTGAGGCGTTGCTGGCAGCGCTGCCAACGCCTCGCCAGGCACGCTTCATCGTGCTGGCGCCAGCGTTGTCGCTGCCTTCCCAATTAGCCGCCATGGCGCGCCAGGAGCAGGCCGTAATCGCGCTCGAGGAGTGTTCATGACGACGCTCGACAACTCATGGCCGTCGCGGCTGTTCGTTACGGTCTATGCCATTGGCGCCTTGCTGATGGCAGGCTATGCAAGCTGGCATTACCTGATGGGCCATTATGACGAGATCTTGCTGCCGGCACTGCTATCGCTGCTGCTGGGAGGAGCGATCTTCCTACGCCTGATCAATAGCGATTACCGGCGCCTTTCCGCCTACCTGGCGCTGATCAGTTGCTATCTATTGATTGCCGCGGAGCTACCCCAGCAACAATTGCCGATTCTATGGCTGGGTCTGCCGCCGGTGCTGACCTTGCTATTGCTACCGCTGGGTCCGGCGATGCTGCTCAACCTGGCGCTGACGCCGGTCTGGCTGGCACTGCTCGGTAGTGAATCGACTGGCAACGCCGCATTGTCCTACCTGGCGCTGGTCGGCATCGCCTCGCTACCGTGCTGGATACAGCAGCGGCGCACGGCGTTACTGCGTGCCACGCAACCGTACGATCCGCAGTGCGATGCGCTGTCGCAACGCGTGATCGGCGAGCGGCTGGTAGCCGAGGTCGAACGTGCACGCACCCTGAAACGCCCACTGGCGGTCCTGGCCGTGCATCTACCGCAAGTGGAAATGGCCGATGAACAGTTCGGCTCGACCCTGCTGCATACGTTACTGGAACGATGGTGCCGCACCGTGCGCGCCAGTTGCCGCCACCATGATCTGCTTGGCCGTCACCAGACCACCCTGTTCTGGCTATTGCTGCCCGATACCGGTGAGGCGGGTGCCCTGATCGTGCGTGAGCGTCTAATGCGAGCGCTGGGGCGCGAAGTGCTTGCCGAAACCGGGGCCATTCAGGCACGTATTCGTGCCTGTTATCTGCATCCCGGCGAGGATGCCATGCATTTCGAACAGCGGCTGCTGGCCGCCGGAGCGAAGCTGATGGAGCCAATTCCTTGAATGCGCATGACTGGCTGACGACGTTGATGCCTGAACCCAGCTGGCTGTTTTTGATCATCGCCGTCATCGCACTCATCGAGTCCTTGGCGGTGATCGGGCTGGCGGTGCCCGGCGTGGTGCTGATCACCGCGGCGGCCTCCCTGGCCGGCCACCACGACCTATCGATTCGACTTCTTCTGATAGCGGCATTCATTGGCGCCATCATCGGTGATGGGCTGAGCTTCCTGCTCGGCTATACCCAGCGCGAACGAATCCCTTCGCTATGGCCATTCAATCGCCATCCACAGTGGCTGGAGCGCGGGGAGCGCTTCTTTGCGCGCTATGGCGTGCTATCGGTGCTGATCGGCCGCTTCGTCGGTCCGGTACGGCCGATCGTGCCTTTGGTTGCCGGCATGATGCACATGCGGCCGCTGACGTTCCTATGGTCCAACCTGGGTTCGGCACTGCTTTGGGCGCCAGCCTATGTGTTGCCGGGTTACCTGCTCGGACGCACCTGGCAACAGCTCCTGGCACTGCCCGCCGGCAGCGAACGCTGGTTGATCGTGCTCGCACTGACGGTAGTCGCCCTGGCGTTGGCCTTTTCGCTCTTGCGTCACCAGTTCACTCGCGAAGGCCTGGTCTATCGATACCTGGCGGAATTCTCCCGTGGCCGGCCCTGGCGGCGGCGCTTGTGGGATGCATTGAGTTCATCGCATCAGGGCGGCGAATTTCCGCTGGCCTCGCTGGTGTTGTCGATCGTCAGTCTGACCGCACTGAGTGGCTGGACGCTCTGGGTGCTCGAGCATGACGGACCATTGCCGATGGATCGTCAATTGCAGGGAATGATCGCGGCGCTTGCCTTGCCCGCTGTACAGCAGGCGGCGGAATGGATGGCCAAGGCCGGCGATACCCTGGGCGTCATCGCGCTGATACTGCCATGGGCGATATGGCTGCTGTACCGGCGCCAATTCGCCGTGGCCCTGCACTTCCTGGGGGGTCTCGGCGCCATCGCCCTGGCCAATACCCTGTTCAAGCAACTGGCCGGTCGCGTGCGCCCGAACATTCCCGATTACCTCATGGGCTCACACTCCTACCCCAGCGCGCATACCTCTACCGCCGTGGTGCTCTATGGCCTGGCCGCCGCCTTCATTGCCGAGTCGCTGCCGTCGCGACACCGGGCGCTGGCCTATTGGATAGCCATCGCCATCTGCGTGCCGATGGCGCTATCGCGCCTGGCGCTCGGCGTTCACTGGCTCAGCGACCTGGTTGGCGGCGCGCTGCTGGGGCTGCTCGTCTGCGCATTGGTGCGCATCAGCTATCACCGCTTCGCCGTGCGTCCCATGGCGCGCGCTCCCTGGATTCGGCTGGGCTCGGCATCGCTGGCGTTATTGATGGCGCGCCTGGCCTGGCTGCCTCCCGTGTAACTACCCGAACATTCGAGCCACCCTCCTCTTCCTCATTTCGACCAAGGAGTCGTCATGGCGTTACCCTCCGCGCGCCAGTCATTGCTGGCGCTGCACCTGGCTACCGTGCTGTTCGGCGGTACCGCGCTGTTCTCACGAGCGTTGCCGCTACCGGCACTGGACATGACGACCTGGCGCAGCCTGATCGCCGGACTGGCGTTGGTCTGGCTGGCGCGCCTCAAGTGGAAGGTGACGCTGGGCATCGGTCGCCAGGCGTGGCTATGGCTGGGTGTGGCGGGCCTGTTGATGGCGGTGCACTGGGTTACCTATTTTCATGCCATGCAGGTCTCCTCGGTGGCCACCGGCATGCTGGCCCTGTTTACCTACCCGGTGCTGCTGGTGCTGCTCGAGCCGCTGTTCGAACGCACACGCATCCAGCTCGGCGATCTATTCGCCGCACTGCTGGTGCTGGCCGGCGTCTGGCTACTGGTACCGGGCGGGCCGAGCGCTTCGAGCGGGGTGCTATGGGGCGTATTCTCAGGGCTGCTGTTCGCGTTGCGTAATCTGTTGGTGCGCTACAAGCTGCGCCATTTGAACCCGCTGTTGTCGATGGGGCTGCAGGCGCTGATCGTGGTTGCGGTCACTTTACCTTTCATCAGCGATGCCGCGCTCGATGCACCGCCCGCGACGGGGCTGTGGATGCTATTGCTGGCACTGGTATTCACCGCCACGCCACATACGCTGATGACCTTCGCCCTCGGCGGTCTCAAGGCCCGCTCGGTGGGTTTGATCAGCTGCCTGCAACCGGTGTACGGCGTGCTGCTGGCCTGGCTGATCCTCGATGAGCAACCGGGCCTCACGACCCTGGCCGGCGGTGCGCTGATCGTTGCCGCCGCTGCCCTGGAGAGCGTGAAGAAGCGCTGACTGAAGATCAAACATGGACCTTCTAGAAGGAATTGCTGAGTAAATAGTCGAACGGAATGAATCACTAGGCGCCCGGAGCACAGGAGACGAGGCATAACATTAAGTTAGACGAGTCTCGACCGGGCTGGCGCACCAGCACCGCGTAACACTGTGATTCGTTGGGGGCGCCGAGCCCGTGCAGGCATTTATGCAGCGGTTCCTAGCCCAGCGCCAGCCAGAAGCCCACGCCGACCATCAACGTGCCGGCGATACGATTGAGCAGTCGCACATTGCCGCCCTTGGCCAGCAGGTGGCTGGCGGTACGCCCTCCGCTGGCGTAGATCAGCAGGCAGATCAATTCGATGGTCAGGATCATGCCCACCAATACCGCCAATTGTGGCGCCAGCGCCATTGACGCATCGAGAAAAGGCGGCAACAGCGCGATGAAGAATGCCCAGCCCTTGGGGTTGGCAATCGCGGTCACGAAGCCCTGCGACAGCAGTTGCCAGCGCGATACCGGCGGTGCTTCGAGTTGTTCCAACGGAATAGCCATGCGCCCGCGCGAGCGCCACATCATGATACCGAGATAGACCAGGTAGGCCCCACCCAGCCACTTGAAGGCCATGAACAGCTCGGGCTGGCGCAGCATCAGTGTCGCCACCCCGGCCCCGGCGGCCACCGCCACCAGGCCGACACCCACCAGCTCGCCGGCCATCATCCATAGCGCCCGCCGCACGCCCACCGTCATGCCCAGCACCATCGACAGCGTCATGCACATGCCCGGCGTCAGCGACACCATGAAGAACGTCGGCACGAACACCGACAGCAGCGATAGATTGATCACTCTTTCCCACTCCCCTGCCCCGGTGAGTCTCCCCAACGTGGTATCAACTGATGCTCGACCCCCAGCTGATTGAGAATGCGCGCGACGATGAAATCGACCATCGCCTCGATGTTCGCCGGTCGGTGATAGAAGCCCGGCGCTGCCGGCAGAATCACCGCCCCTATGCGCGTCAGGCTAAGCATGTGTTCGAGATGAATCGCCGAGAACGGCGTCTCGCGCGGTACCAGGATCAATTGCCGGCGCTCCTTCAGGGCCACGTCGGCGGCACGCTCGATCAGGTTGTTGCTGGCTCCGGTCGCTATCGCCGATAGCGTTCCGGTGGAGCATGGGCAGACGACCATCGATGTCGGCGCGCCGGAACCCGAAGCGACCGGCGCCATCCAATCTTCGCGGCCGAAGCAGCGAATCTGCCCGCGTGCCGCGCCGCTGCGTGCGGTCAACGCCTCGGCGAGTCGCGCCGGCTGGGCCGGCAAGCGCTCGTCGGTCTCGGTGACGATGACCATCTGCGCCGCCTTGGAGATCATTACCCAGACTTCATGCCCGGCCGCCACCAGGCAATCGATCAGGCGCAGGCCATACTGGGCGCCGGAGGCGCCGGTCAGCGCTACCGTGACCGGCGGTCTGAAAGCAGAAGCGCTCGTCTCAGCCATGAGCCTTCTCCAGCGCGGCCAGCAGCTTGGCGTGAATGCCCCCGAAAGCGCCATTGGACATTACCACGATGCGATCGCTACGCCGCGCCTCGCCGACCAGCGCCGCCACCAGCGCGTCGATGTCGTCGAACTGATGAGACACCACGGCGCTGGCCGCGACGACCTCATCGAGCGACCAATCGAGCCCCGGCGGCTGATACCACCACACCGTATCGGCATCGCTCACGCTCATCGCCAGACGCTCCTTGAGCGCGCCCAGGCGCATGGTATTGGAGCGCGGTTCGATCACCGCCAGCAGCCGCCCCCTGGGCGTGGCTGCGCGCAAGCCCTTGAGTGTGGTGGCGATCGCCGTGGGGTGATGGGCGAAATCGTCGATCACTTGAATGCCGGCGATCTCACCGCGCACTTCCTGGCGACGGCGTGGCGTCTCGAAGCGTGAGACCGCCGCGCAGCCTCGCGCCAGGTCGACGCCACACGTCGCCGCCGCGGCCAGCGCGGCCAGCGCATTGCGCGCGTTGTGCTCGCCGGTCAGCTTCCAGTCGACCACGGCATCCTCGCCAGCGTGAATCACCCGAAAGCGGCTGGCGTCATCGCGTTCCAGCACATATCGCCAATCGCTGTCGTCGGCACTGCCGAAACGCTCGACGGTTGTCCAGCAACCCTGCGCCAGAACGCGCTCCAGTGCCGGTTCGCCATCGGCGACCAGCAGTCGGCCATTGCCGGGCACGGTACGTACCAAATGATGAAACTGACGCTCGATGGCCGTCAGGTCCGGGAAGATATCGGCATGGTCGAATTCGAGATTGTTGAGTACGGCCACCTCGGGACGGTAGTGCACGAACTTGGAACGCTTGTCGAAGAAGGCAGTGTCGTACTCATCGGCTTCGACCACGAAGGGCGCGCCCTCGTCGCCGAGTCGCGCCGACACGCCGAAGTTGCGCGGCACGCCACCAATCAAAAAACCCGGCGCCAGCCCCGCGCTCTCGAGCAGCCAGGCCAGCAGGCTGGCGGTAGTGGTCTTGCCATGCGTGCCGGCGACGGCCAGCACGCGCCGGCCGGGCAGCACATGCTCGGCCAGCCACTGCGGCCCGGAGAGGTACGATAACTTGGCATCGAGCAGCGCCTCGACTTCCGGATTGCCCCGCGATAGGGCATTGCCGACCACCACCAGATCCGGGCGCGGTTCGAGGTTGGCGGCCCGGTAGCCGTCGCACAGCGCGATGCCCGCTTCCTCGAGTTGCGTGCTCATCGGCGGGTAGACGTTGGCATCCGAGCCGCTGACCTGATGGCCCAGCTCACGGGCCAGCAGTGCCAGGCTGCCCATGAAGGTGCCGCAGATGCCGAGAATATGGACGCGCATGCCAGGTCTCCCCACCGTTGTGCTGTCTGCATCACAAGCGCGTGAGCCTAGCATGGCCCCGGATGGCCCGCCAGAGAGCGGCTGCCGCCGTCAGGGTTTGTCCAGCGGCAGGTCTTCCATACCAACTGCGATAGCCCTGTCGCCGCCGTGCAGCGGGATACGCTTTCGGCTATGATATTCAGCCAATTTCCCCGCTATTCCATTCAGAAGCTTGCAGGAGCAAAGGAAGCCCCATGGCTCAGCACAATGCCTTTTATGCCCAGTCCGGCGGCGTCACGGCCGTTATCAATGCCAGCGCCTGCGGCATCATCGAAGCCTGCCGCCGCCATTCGGAACGGATCGGCAAGATCTATGCCGGACACAACGGGATCATCGGCGCGCTGGTCGAGGACTTGATCGACGTCACCCAGGAATCCGACGAGGCCATCGCCGCGTTGCGTCATACGCCGGGCGGCGCATTCGGCTCCTGCCGCTACAAGCTCAAGGATATCGAGACGCACCGCGCGCAGTACGAGCGGCTGATCGAGGTGTTCCAGGCGCATGATATCCGCTACTTCTTCTACAACGGCGGCGGCGATAGCGCCGACACCTGCCTCAAGGTCTCGCAACTCTCCGAGAAGCTCGGTTACCCGTTGACCGCCATCCATGTACCCAAGACCGTCGACAACGATCTACCGATCACCGACAACTCGCCGGGCTTCGGTAGCGTGGCCAAGTACATCGCCACCTCGACCCGCGAGGCGGCGCTGGACATCGCTTCGATGTGCGCCACCTCGACCAAGGTATTCGTGCTCGAAGTGATGGGGCGTCACGCGGGCTGGATCGCCGCTTCGGGCGCGCTGGCCGGCAATGGCGAGGGCGAGCCGCCGCATCTGGTGATCTTCCCCGAGATTCCCTTCGACCGCGCCGCGGTCATGGCGCGGGTCGAGGAGTCGGTCAAGCAATACGGCTACTGTGTGATCGTGGTTTCCGAGGGTGCGCGCTATCCGGATGGTACCTTTCTCGCCGATGCCGGCAACACCGACGCCTTCGGCCATCGCCAGTTGGGCGGCGTGGCGCCGACCCTGGCCGGTATGGTCAAGCAGGACCTGGGTTACAAATACCACTGGGCGGTCGCCGATTACCTGCAGCGCGCCGCGCGTCACCTGGCCTCGAAGACCGATGTCGAGCAGGCTTACGCCGTGGGCCGCGAGGCCGTGGAACTGGCGCTCGACGGCAAGAACGCCATGATGCCGGCGATCAAGCGGGTCAGCGACACACCCTACGAGTGGCGTATCGAGGCCGCGCCCTTGGCTGAAGTGGCCAACAAGGAAAAGTTCATGCCGCGCGATTTCATTCGCGAGGATGGCTTCGGCATTACCCCGGCTTGCCGCCGCTATCTATCGCCGCTGATCCAGGGCGAGGACTTTCCGCCGTTCGAGGATGGCCTGCCGATGGTCGCCAAGCTCAAGCTCGCCAAGGTCGAGCGCAAGCTGCCCGAATTCAAGCTGTGAGAAAGCACTGAATAAATGCCTGCATGGACTCGGCGTCCCCGACGAATCGCGGGTCACACGGTGCTGGTGCGCCAGCCCGGTCGAGAATTGTCTAACTACGTGTTATGCCAATTCTTCTGTGCTCCGGGTTCCTTGCGACGTAGCGACGCCCGCTCCATTCCGTTCGGCGATTTATCCGTGCTTCTCCTGGCTCAGATTTATTCCAAACCCGCCCCGTTATCGTCGGGGCGTATTCGTTTATGGGGATCGATTTCGCTCGTGGCTCGCTATTTCAGCAGCCAGGACAGCACCAGCAGCAGTAGCAGGATGCCCGCGATCCCCTGCCAGAAATTGGCCGGCTCGCGTCGTGCCCGCGAGCCGCTTGACGACTGGCGCGGATCGCGCAGGACATGCAAGAACTCCGAAAGACGCCGAAAACGCAGCGAGCGTTGCGGATCGAGTGCACGGCGCAAGGCATCGTCGAGTTCGGCGCTGACCTCGGGATTGCGGGTGCGGGCGCTGCGATAGGTCATCTGTTCGAGCCCGGTATGGCTGCGCAACTGGTGCGGCGCCTGGGCGTAGGGGGCTGCGCCAGTGATCAACCAGTAGACCGTCGAGGCCAGCGAGTACTGATCGCTGCGCCGACCGACATCGGTATCCAATGCGTACTCCGGCGCGCTGTGCTCGCTCAGACCGACCTGCCGGGCCAGCTCGCGGGCCTTCTTGTGACCATCGCCTTCGCGCAGGTGGCATGCGCCGAAGTCGGCCAGCACCACTTGACCATGCGGATCGACGAGAACGTTGTCGGGGTGAATCTGCTGGTGCAGCACATCGCGGCGATGCAGCGCCTGCACCGCCTGGGTCAGTTGCCGGGCGATATCCAGGCGTTGATCGAGACTCGCCTGGGGATGGCGTCGCGCCCAATCGGTCAGCGTCTCGCCGCCGATGAAGCCCATCAGATAGTAGAGATAGCGCCGTGGCCGCGATGGTTCGACCACCTTGGCCACGAATGGCGAGTTGACGCGCTCGACGACCCATTGCTGCAACAGGAAATGTTCGAGATAGGCGTTGCGGCTCGACAACTCCGGACTTGGCGCCTTCATCACCATTTCGCGCTCGCTACGCAGATCGCGCATGCGATAGACCCGGGCATGCGCGGTGCGCGACAGAACCGCCAGCACTTCCATGCCATCGATGCGATCGCCGATTCCGAGTTCGGCCGGTACCGGCAGATCGCCGTACAGCCGCCCGGGGTGATCCGCCTGTTCGTCGGGCAGGCGGTCGATGCGCACCAACTGAAAACAGAACTGCTCGGCATCGTAACCGCGCTCGCCGGCGCGCAGCTGTGCCGCCTCGGCCAGCCGCTCGCACGTCGCATCCAGATCGCTGACGTCGCTACGAATCAGTTGTACGTAATCGGAGGGCATCAGCGTGCCGCGCACCGCACGGGTCGTGAACAGGAACAGATCGCCCTGCTTGAGCGGCATGCTGATGTAATCGATATCGAGATTGCCATCCAGGCCGAGCGCCCGCGACGGGTAACGATAACCGCCCAGATCGGTGACATGATCGCGGGTAAGCTGCTCGAACTCGGCGCCGCGCAGGCGAAACACCAGCGTGTCGCCCATGTGGAAGAGATGCGCCTCGCGACCTCGATAGACCATGGCGGACAGCGAGCTGACATAGCTGCCGCCTTCGATATATCCGCTCTGGCTGTAGCTCCAGCTATTCAAGGCGCGCAATACGCGCGTCGCGGAGCTTTTGACATCCCAATGGTCGGGGGTCGAATAGTAGTCGGCGAGAAAGCCGCGCACACTGAGATCGCCGGCCTGCTTGGCGATGGCATTGCGCCAGGTCGAGTCGCTGATCAAAGCACTGCAACCCTTGGCGCTCAAGGCATTGCCTTCGGCGATACGTACCGACATCGAGCTGCGGTGGTGCCGACGCTCGGGGGCAACGAAGGCCTGACCGTAACTCAGCGACAATGTTTGCTCCGCCAAAGACCTCTCTCCTCGCTATCGACATGCCGCGCATATGATACACCCAGGATGGGGCAACCGGCCTATCGTCCATTAGACGACAGCGCGTCGAAGACGGGTTCGGATTGGTAATCGGCTGGGGCAGTTCGTATAATTCGCCGGATTCGCGCTATGCCAACCGCAAGGACTCGACGATGAGCTTCAACCAGATTCCCGCTGGCAAGGATCTTCCCAACGACGTTTATGTCGTGATCGAGATCCCTGCCAATCACACCCCGATCAAGTACGAGATCGACAAGGACATGGACGCGCTGGTGGTCGATCGTTTCATGGCCACGCCGATGTTCTACCCGGCCAACTACGGCTTCATCCCCAATACGCTCGCCGACGATGGCGATCCCCTCGATGCGCTGGTCGTCACGCCGCATCCGGTACAGCCCGGCAGCGTCATTCGCGCACGACCGGTGGGCGTGCTCAACATGACCGATGAAGCCGGCGAAGACGCCAAGCTGGTATGCGTGCCGCATGCCAAGCTGTCCTCGCTGTACGACGACGTTCAGGAAGTCACCGACCTGCCCGAACTGCTGCGCCAGCAGATCGCCCACTTCTTCGAGAACTACAAGGATCTCGAGAAAGGCAAATGGGTCAAGGTCGAGTCCTGGGATGACGCCGACGCCGCGCGCCAGGCGATCGAAAAGGCCGTGGCCGCCCACACCAAGCAGTGATCTTCGCCCCGCCTCAACGCATCGGGCCGCCCAATTGGCGGCCCGATGCGTATGGAACCTTTGAAAAACTACTACGCTCGGCCAGGCTGCGTTGAAATCGAACTCAAAATGCTCATTTACCTCACGTAAACTGCGCTTTTTCACTCAATTCCGCCTTGCCTGACCTTCGCTCGCTACGTTTTTCAGAGGTTCCTGAGAGAGTTGCATCAGGATTGCGATCCGGGCGTTGTCGCCGGAACCCTGGGCGGAGCCGACAGTGACTCGCCCGCCGGCTCGCGGGTCGAGGCGCCTTCGTCACTCGGGGGCTCGGACTCAGGCCCAGGCTCGGAAGACTGCGCCGCACGCGACGTCTCTTGCCGCTGATTGTCATTACCGCCACTAGCGCCGTCAGCGGCTTGTGTGCCTTGCACCTCTGTCGTCTGGCCTTGAGCGGGTTCTTCACTGGGCGGCTTCTGCGCCTGGGTATCGCCGCTGGCTTCGCGGGTCTCGGTAGGCGCGACCGGCATGGCAGCCGCCGGCTCCACCGCTACGTCAGCGACGTTACCGGCCAGCGAGCCGGCCAGTTGACTGACCGCCTGGGTATGATTGGCCAATACCAACGAGTGGTTGGCGAAGATACCGAAGCCGGAGCCATTGAGAATGATCGGGCTCCATATCTGGCGCTGCGCGAGTTCCAGCTCGGCGATAATCCGTTCGACCTCGCCCACCACGCCGGCCTTGCCCAGTACATCGGCATAATCGCGTGCCACCGCCTTGAGCAGGTGCATGAAGGCCCAGGCATCGCCGCGCGCCTCGAAGAAGGTATTGTCGATTCGAAACCAGGGCGTGGCATCGGGCAGTTCGGTTTCGTCGACCCCCAGTTCGCGCAGGGCATCGGGATCGTCGACGCTCGCCGACAGACGCTGGGTCAGTTCGCCAAAACGCGTGCCGACCGCACGCAGCCACTCGGCCAGGCCGCTACCGTTGTGCACGAAACCGCTCGCCCCCTGGCCCGACAAGCTGGCCAGATATTCGCCAAGCGCGTCCACGGCCTTGGCATAGCGCTTCTCGGCGGCGGGATAGAGCCAGTCCTGACTATCGGATGCCAGTGCCTCGCTGGCTTGCTGCAACGCTTCGCTATCCTCGGCGCTCAGCGCCGGCAATGCCTGGGTCATCAAGCGGGCCTGACTCAACACGCCGTACTCCCAGCTCGGCATGTTGTCCAGCCACACGCCCGGCGGCGCCACGTCATTGCGCAGATAACCGCCCGGCTTGTCGAGCAGGGTTTCGATCGCGGTCATCAAGCCGGCAACGGTCACGCTGCCACGTGCCGCCGGGCTCGATGCCGCCTCGCCACGCTGTACGGCGACCGCCCGCTCGACGCTGAAGTCGGCCGGCCGTTGGCTCCACCAGATGCCAAGCCCGATGCAGATCACCAGGTAGAGCACCAGCAGTACCAGCAGCGGCTTCCATATCCAGCCGTATTCGGGGCGCTCCAGCACCTCGGTACGACGCTGCCTGCGATTGCGAAGAGTTGCCATTTCCACGACGTCCTTGGGCGTGACGGTTGAGAATTGGTTCCACACGAAGGGTATCCTATCATGCAGCATTCGGCGCGCCGCGCCCTCAACGCGTAACTCGCCGGCACGCTGTGGGTCGCATGCTGCGCCTCGCCCTTTTCCAAGGCCCGCTCAAGGATTGCTGTGTCGATGGTACGCCCGCTCACTCTGCCGTTACTGCTGATTCTCTGGCTATTCGCCGCTACCGCGCAGGCCGGCTGGTTCGACGATAACGCGGGGGACGACGCCTTCCTGCCGGTCGACCAAGCCTTCCAGGCCAGCACCTGGCACGACGACGACACCCTCTATATCGGTTTCGAGAATGCGGACGATTACTACCTGTACCGCCACCGCTTCGCTGTCGAGGGGCTGGAGAACGGCGTTACGCTAGGCGAGCCGCAACTGCCTCCCGGCGAATTCAAGACCGACGAATTTCTCGGCGAGGTCTACGTCTTCTACGACCGCGTGGTGATGGCGGTACCCTTCACCGGCACGCCCGATGGCGGCATCGACTTCGCCGTGACCTTTCAGGGCTGCGCCGATGCCGGCCTGTGCTACCCGCCCGAACGGTTGACGCTGACCTCGCTGCCGGGCTCGCCGCCCGCTGTTTTTTCCACAGCCAACGCCAGCGACGATAGCGCCGCCAATAACGCGTTTACAGAGGCACAAGTCCCGTCGCCCGATTTTAACGGCTCGGTAACGCCGCTCAGCGAGGACGGTCGCTTTCGCACGCTGCTCGACGATGCCCATCCGCTGACGGTATTGAGCCTGTTCTTCCTGGCGGGCCTGGGATTGACCTTCACGCCATGCGTATTGCCGATGATCCCGATTCTGTCGTCGATCATCGTCGGCCAGCATGCCGGTCGCACGCGCGCGTTGGGCCTCTCGGCCAGCTACGTCGGCGGCATGGCAATCACCTACGCGCTCGTCGGCGTGCTGATGGGGCTGTTCGGTGCCGGGCTCAACCTCCAGGCACGGCTGCAATCGCCCTGGGTGCTGATTCCCTTCGCGGCACTGTTCATGCTTTTCGCGCTGGCGATGTTCGGACTCTTCGACATGAAGCTGTCGCCGCGCCTGGCCAGCCGTATCGATGGCTGGCAGGCGCGACTGCAGAACAGCGGGCCCATCGGTCTGGCACTCGCCGGCGCGCTATCGGTGGTCGTGGTATCGCCGTGCGTGTCGGCACCGCTGGCCGGCGCGCTGGTGTTCATCTCGACCACCGGCAATGCGCTGATGGGCGGCTGGGCGCTACTGGCGCTGGCATTGGGCATGGGCGTACCGCTGCTGCTGGTAGGCACCTTCGGCACGGCGCTGCTGCCCCGTTCCGGCGCCTGGATGAACGGTGTCAAGATAGCCTTCGGCGTGTTGCTGCTGGGCCTCGCGATCTGGCTGATCGCCCGATTGCTGCCTGGGCCGGCGGTCCTGCTGCTATGGGGAACACTCGCGGTAGGCGCCGCGCTCGCACTCGGTGCGCTGAGTGTCAATCAGCGCCAGGGCTGGCCGCGCATTCGCCAGGCGGCAGGTATCGTACTGCTGGCCTGGGGGGTCGCGCTGGTGCTGGGTGCCGCACGCGGCGGCGAGGACCCGCTACGCCCATTGGCGGGCCTCGGCGCATCCAGCGAAGCCACCGAGGCGCTCGAATTCACGCGCGTGACGACGCTGGCCCAGCTCGATGCCGAACTGGCCCGCGCGACAAGCCGCGGCCAGCCGGCCTTCGTCGATGTCACCGCCGAGTGGTGCATCTCGTGCAAGATCATGGAGCGCGACGTGTTTCCCGACCCGGCGGTTACCCAGCGCCTTGCCGGCTTTCATCGCATTCGCGCCGATGTCACCGACACCAATGCCGATAGCCGCGCCCTGCTCGATCATTTCGGGCTGTTCGGCCCGCCAAGCCTACTGTTCTTCGCGCATGGCGAGGAGTTGCGCAAGGCACGCATTCAAGGCGAAATCGATGCCGCCACCTTCGCCGCGCATCTCGAACGTCTGATCCGGCGCCTCGAAGACAGCAGGCAGAGCGCCTGACGCCATCAGGCGGGCGTTTAATCGCGCATTCCGCGTCGCGGTTCGCCGGTAACTGGACAACATTGTGGATTTTCGGCACACTCCGCCATCACTGGCCCATTAGGCGGCCCAAGACGGCATCGTGCGGGAAACTGCCGTGATCTGAGCGAAATTCGAACAGGTTAACAGCGTCATTCAAAGGACTTCTCATGGCCCGATTACTGGTACTCAACGGCCCCAACCTGAATTTGCTGGGTACCCGCGAACCCGAGGTATACGGGACCACGACCCTGGAAGACATTCGCCTCGATCTGACCACCCGGGCTCTCGAGGCCGGTCATCAGCTCGATTGGCTACAGTCCAATGCCGAGCATGAGCTGATCGCCCGCGTTCACGCCGCACGCGGCGACGGTACCGATTTCATCCTGATCAATCCGGCCGCCTTTACCCATACCAGCGTCGCCCTGCGCGATGCATTGACCGGCGTGGCCATCCCCTTCATCGAGTTGCACCTCTCCAACGTTCACGCCCGCGAGCCGTTTCGCGCCCACTCGTATCTGTCCGATGTGGCCGTGGGGGTCGTCTGCGGTTTTGGTGCCGACAGTTATCAACTCGCGCTGGACGCTGCCCTGCGTCGCCTGGCCTAGCCCAGCGATGCATCACGCCCAGGCTCATACCCACTGAAGAGACATCGACATGGATATCCGTAAGGTCAAGAAGCTGATCGAGCTGCTGGAAGAATCCGATATCAGCGAAATCGAAATCCAGGAAGGCGAGGAGTCGGTACGCATCAGCCGCCACCCGCAGGGTACGGCGAGCCAGCCGATGCCGATGGCCATGCATCAGCCGCACTATCAGCCTCAGTGGGGCGCCCAGGCGCCAACACAGGCGCCGGCGCCTGCCGAGCCCACCGAATCCCAGGCACACGCCCTGCCGGCCGGGCATGCGGTCACCTCACCGATGGTCGGCACCTTCTATCGCGCACCGGCTCCCGGCGCCAAGCCGTTCGTCGAGATTGGCCACAGCGTCAAGAAAGGCGAAACCATCTGCATCGTCGAAGCCATGAAGATGATGAACCAGATCGAAGCCGACAAGGACGGCACGATCGAAGCCATCCTGGTCGAGGACGGCGAGCCGGTCGAGTTCGACCAGCCGATGCTGATCATTTCCTAAGAGGGTGTTTACAAAAGTAGCGAGCGCCGGCCAGGCAAGGCGAAATCAGTCGAGAAGGCGGAGTTTACAGGCTGTAAATGAGTACTTTGAGACTGATTTCAATGCAGTATGGCCTAGCGCAGTAATTTGTAGACACTCTCTGAAACACAAGTGGATAATCCCATGTTGGATAAGGTACTCATCGCCAACCGTGGCGAGATCGCCCTACGTGTCCTGCGCGCCTGCAAGGAGTTGGGTATCCGCACCGTCGCGGTACACTCCAAGGCCGATCGCGAACTCATGCACGTACGCCTGGCCGACGAAGCGGTCTGCATCGGTCCGGCTGCCTCGACGCAGTCCTACCTCAATATCCCGGCGCTGATCAGTGCCGCCGAGGTCACCGACGCCAGCGCCATCCATCCCGGCTATGGTTTTCTCTCCGAGAATGCCGACTTCGCCGAACAGGTCGAGCGCTCCGGCTTCGTGTTCGTCGGCCCGCGTGCCGAGACCATTCGCCTGATGGGCGACAAGGTCAGCGCCATCGAGTCCATGAAGAAGGCCGGCGTGCCCACCGTACCGGGCTCCGACGGCCCCCTGCCGGACGACGACAAGGCTGTCCTCGCCATCGCCCGTCGTATCGGTTACCCGGTGATCATCAAGGCGGCCGCCGGCGGCGGTGGGCGCGGCATGCGCGTGGTGCATGGCGAGGCCCATCTGCTCTCCTCGATCAGCGTGACCAAGAGCGAGGCCAGCGCCGCCTTCGGCGACGGCACGGTCTACATGGAGAAGTTCCTCGAGCAGCCGCGTCATGTCGAGGTCCAGGTGCTGGCCGACGGTCAGGGCAATGCGATTCATCTCTATGACCGCGACTGCTCGCTGCAGCGCCGCCATCAGAAGGTACTCGAAGAGGCTCCGGCACCACATATCGACCCCGATGCCCGCGCCGAGGTGCTCAAGGCGTGTATCGATGCCTGCAACAAGATCGGCTATCGCGGTGCCGGTACCTTCGAGTTCCTTTACGAGAAGGGCCAGTTCTTCTTCATCGAGATGAATACCCGCGTACAGGTCGAGCATCCGGTCACCGAGATGGTTACCGGCGTGGATATCGTCAAGGAGCAGCTACGCATCGCCTCCGGTCTGCCGCTCTCGATCCAGCAGGAGGACGTCAAGCTCGATGGACACGCCTTCGAATGCCGCATCAATGCCGAGGATGCACGCACCTTCATGCCTTCACCGGGCAAGGTGACGCTCTATCATGCGCCGGGCGGACTCGGTGTACGCATGGATTCGCATCTTTACACCGGCTACACGGTGCCGCCGCACTACGATTCGCTGATCGGCAAGCTGATCACCTGGGGCGTCGACCGCGAAACCGCACTGACGCGCATGCGCAATGCCCTCGACGAACTGCTGGTGGAAGGCATCCGATCCAATATCGATCTGCAGAAGGATCTGGTGCGGGACGCCAACTTCCAGCAGGGCGGCGTCAATATCCACTATCTGGAGAAGAAGCTCGGCCTCTGACGGCGAAGCGTCACCGAGACCTCCCTCCGACGGGGCGGCGATCGCTGCCCCGTCAGCCGCTTGCCGAGCACCACACGGAGCCACATCCATGCCCTGGCTGCAACTCAAGGCGCGTGTCGCGCCGCAACAGGCCGAGATCCTCGAGGAGCTGCTGCTGGCCGAGGGTGCGACAGCCATCACGCTGCAGGATGCCCACGACGATCCGGTCTTCGAGCCCGACCGCGGCACTACGCCGCTATGGTTCGAAACCGTGCTCACCGGACTCTACGACGACCTGGAGAATATCGAACCCATGCTCGAGCGGGTACGCCAGGCCTGGGCGGTGGAGATGGCCGATGAGCCCTGCCCCGAGATCGATTTCGAACTGCTCGCCGACCGCGACTGGGAGCGTGAATGGATGGATGGCTTCACGCCATTGAAGATGGGCAACCGGTTATGGATCGTGCCGAGCTGGCACGACGCCCCCGAGCCCGATGCCGTCAATCTGCTGCTCGATCCTGGCCTGGCCTTCGGTACCGGCACTCACCCGACCACCGCGTTATGCCTGAATTGGCTCGATGAACTGGCCGGGGACGGCGCGCTCGATGGCCGTGGCGTGCTGGATTTCGGCTGCGGCTCGGGGATTCTCGCCATCGCCGCGCTGAAGCTCGGTGCCGCATCCGCCGTGGGAACCGATATCGATCCCCAGGCGCTGATCGCCAGCCGCGACAATGCCCAGCGCAACGCTATCGCCGATGACGACTTCGTGCTGGTACTGCCGGAGGCGCTGCCCGATGCCGTCGCCGATCGCTTCGCGGTGGTCGTCGCCAATATTCTCGCCGGGCCATTGGTCGAGCTGGCGCCGGTCATCGCCGACCATGTTGCGCCCGGCGGGCGGCTGGCGCTATCCGGCATCCTCGCCAATCAGGCCGACGAGGTGCTCGATGCCTATCGCGACCAAGGCCTCGTCATGGACGATCCCCGCGAGCGCGATGGCTGGGTTCGGCTGACTGGCATCCGCCCAGTGCGATAAGTCGGTGCGGCGTTGTTCGATCGGCCTTCAATCCGGGCGCGTCGCTCGGTATCATGTGCAACCCCTTGTACCGAGACTGCGAATCACGATGCCAGCCAACGCCTGCGTCGAGCCACCCGCCATTGGCCCTTATCGGTTATCCAACCGGGTCATACTGGCGCCCATGGCCGGCGTCACCGACCGCCCGTTTCGCCAGCTTTGCCGTAAGCTGGGCGCTGGGCTGGTGGTGTCGGAAATGGTCATCGCCGACCCCGCCCTGTGGCATACCCGCAAGTCGCGCACGCGACTCGATCATCGCGGCGAACCGGGTCCGCGCTCGGTACAGATCGCCGGTGGCGACCCCGAGATGCTTGCCGAGGCGGCCCGTCAGAGCGTCGCGCGAGGCGCGCAGATCGTCGACATCAACATGGGCTGCCCGGCGAAGAAGGTCTGCAACAAGGCCGCCGGCTCGGCTCTGTTGCGCGACGAGCGGCTAGTCGCCGATATCCTGAGTTCGGTCGTCGCGGCGGTCGATGTCCCGGTGACGCTGAAGATTCGCACCGGCTGGTGCGCCAATAGCAACAACGGCGTACGCGTGGCGCGACTCGCCGAAGAGGCCGGCATTCAAGCCCTGGCGGTGCATGGCCGCACTCGCGAGCAACGCTACACGGGCGACGCCGAGTACGACACCATCGCCGCGATCAAGGCGGCGGTGAGGATTCCGGTATTCGCCAACGGCGATATCACATCGCCCGAGAAAGCCGCCGAAGTCCTCGTCTATACTGGGGCGGATGCGGTGATGATCGGCCGCGGCGCCCAGGGCAATCCCTGGATATTTCGTCAGATCGATCATTACCTGCGCACCGGCAGAACGTTACCCGAGCCGTCCAATGCCGAGCGCCGTGCGATCATGCGTGGGCATCTTCAGGCCTTGCATGGATTTTATGGCGAGCACATGGGCGTGCGTATCGCGCGCAAGCACATCGGCTGGTACCTGAGTACCCAGGCGAACGCCAAACTCCTGCGAGCGAGTTTCAACGCTCTGGAGAGCTCCAGCACGCAATGCCGTTTCGTCGATGAATTGTTTCGCCTGGCGGAGTCGCCGGCGACGAATGGAAGTAACGCAGCATGACCAGCAGTCAAGCCATGACAACCGATCAGGAGCCGTTCGATACGCCTTCCGCCGCTATGCCTCGTGGGCAGACGCTGCGCGAGGCCGTCGACGACGCCATGCAACGCTACTTCGCCCATCTCGACGGCGAAACGGTGACCGATCTTTACGCCATGGTGATGGCGGAGGTGGAAGCACCGTTGCTGAGTGCCGTGCTGGAGCATGCCAGTGGCAACCAGACCCGCGCCGCCGACATACTGGGCCTCAATCGCGGCACGCTGCGCAAGAAGCTCAAGCAGTACGACCTGATCTAGTCCGTATTTCCAGGGGGGAGCCATCGCCGGCTCCCCTTTTGCGTTTTCTCAAGAGTGGAGCCCCATGGCCGAACAATCCTCAACGCCTTCAGCCTTGCCGGTACGTCGTGCATTGATCAGTGTTTCCGACAAGACCGGTATCGTCGATTTCGCTCGCGGCCTCGCTGCGCGTGGCGTGGCGCTGCTATCCACCGGCGGCACCTACCGCCTGCTCGAGGATAACGGTATCGACGTCAAGGAAGTGTCCGAGCACACCGGTTTTCCCGAGATCATGGATGGCCGCGTCAAGACCCTGCATCCGAAGATCCACGGCGGCATTCTCGGGCGGCGCGGTCAGGACGATGGCATAATGAACGAGCATGCCATCGACCCCATCGACATGGTCGTGGTCAATCTCTACCCGTTCGCGCAGACCGTCGCCAAGCCCGATTGCACGCTCGACGATGCCATCGAGAACATCGATATCGGCGGGCCGACCATGGTGCGCGCCTGCGCCAAGAATCACGCCCATACCACCATCGTCGTCGATAATGGCGACTATGCCCGCGTGCTCGGCGAACTGGCCGCGCTGGATGGCGCGGTGAGCGATACCACTCGCTTCGACTTGGCGGTCAAGGCCTTCGAGCATACCGCTGGTTACGATGCGGCCATCGCCAATTACCTGGGCCAGCGGGTGGAAAGCGGCGAGCCGGGCTTTCCGCGTACCTATAACGTACAGTTTCGCAAGAAGCAGGCGATGCGTTATGGCGAAAACCCGCACCAACAGGCGGCATTCTATGTCGAGGCCGAAGCCACCGAGCCTAGCGTTTCCACTGCCTGGCAGCGTCAGGGCAAGGCGCTGTCGTTCAACAATGTCGCCGATACCGATGCCGCCTTCGAGTGCGTCAAGGCGTTCAGCGATACCGCCTGCGCGATCGTCAAGCATGCCAACCCCTGCGGCGTGGCACTCGGCGAAACCCCGCTGGCGGCTTATGAAAAGGCCTTCGCCACCGACCCGACCAGCGCCTTCGGCGGTATCATCGCCTTCAATACGCCGCTCGATGCCGCAACTGCGCGCGCGATCATCGACCGCCAGTTCGTCGAGGTGATCATCGCGCCGGGCGTATCGAGCGATGCCGCCGCGATCGTCGCCGAGAAGCCCAATGTGCGCCTGCTCGATGTCGCCAAACATTGGCCCGGCGAACGCCAGTCCGCGCATGATTTCAAGCGCGTCAATGGCGGGCTACTGGTTCAGGATCGCGATCTGGGCATGGTCGGCCGCGACGAGCTGAAGGTGGTCACCGAGCGCGCGCCCTCCGAGCAGGAACTGCGCGATCTGGCCTTCGCCTGGCGGGTCGCCAAGTACGTCAAGTCCAACGCCATCGTCTATGCCCAGCAAGGCCAGACCATCGGCGTCGGCGCCGGCCAGATGAGCCGCGTCTATTCCGCCAAGATCGCCGGCATCAAGGCCGCCGACGAGGGCCTGACGGTACCCGGCTCGGTAATGGCATCGGACGCCTTCTTCCCGTTTCGCGATGGCATCGACGCTGCGGCTGCAGCCGGGATCACCGCGGTGATCCAGCCCGGTGGCTCGATGCGCGACCAGGAAGTCATCGATGCCGCCAACGAAGTCGGAATTGCGATGGTGTTTACCGGCATGCGCCATTTCAGGCACTAAGACTGGCCAGAACGACAAACGGGGCAGCCAAGGCTGACCCGTTTTATTACGGGATTGCGAAACGGAGCGAGCGACGATCAGACAAGGCGGACACTGACGAAGAAGCGGAATTTACTGAAGTAAATGAGCATTCTGGAGCCAGTGTTCAACGCCGTATGATCGAGCGCAGCCCGTTTTCTCATCCCAAGTCAATGCACAGATACTTGGTTTCCATGAACTCTTCCAGCCCCTGGTGACCGCCCTCGCGGCCCAGCCCGGATTCCTTGACCCCGCCAAATGGCGCGGCGGCATTCGAGATCAAGCCGGTATTGATACCGATGATGCCGTATTCCAGCGCCTCGGAGACATGCCACACCCGGCCCAGATCGCGCGAATAGAAATACGCGGCCAGCCCGAACGGCGTGTCGTTGGCCATCGCCACGGCGTCCTCTTCGTCCTCGAAGGGGAACACCGCAGCCAGCGGACCGAAGGTCTCTTCCTGGGCGACCAGCATCTCGCCGGTGGCGTTGCTGATCAGCGTCGGCGTGTAGAAGTTGCCGCCCAGTGGGTGCGGATGCCCACCCAGCAACAGCTCGGCGCCCTTGTCCACCGCATCGCGAATGTGCTTGGAGACCTTGTCCACTCCATTGGCGTCGATCAGCGGGCCGATATTGACGCCGTCTTCGGTGCCGTCGCCAACCTGCAATTCGCTGTTCATCGCCGCCGCCAGCTTCTCGCAGAAGGCATTGACTACGCTCGACTGCACCAGGAAGCGATTGACGCAGACGCAGGTCTGCCCGCCATTGCGGAATTTGGAGGCCATCGCCCCTTCGACGGCGGCATCGAGATCGGCATCCTCGAAAACGAGGAACGGAGCATTGCCGCCCAGCTCCAGAGAGATCTTCTGGATGTGCCGCGCTGCCTGTTCCATCAGGGAACGGCCCACTTCGGTGGAACCGGTGAAGGTGATCTTGCGCACCACCGGCGATTCGGTCAGCGCACCGGCAATTTCGCTGGCACGCCCCGGCACCACGTTGAATACGCCACGCGGTACACCGGCTCGCTCGGCCAGCAGCGCCATGGCGGTCGCCGAGAACGGCGTCTGGCTGGCCGGCTTGACGACGATCGGGCAGCCCGCCGCCAGTGCCGCGCCAACCTTGCGGGTGATCATCGCCGCCGGGAAGTTCCACGGCGTGATGGCACCGACCACACCCACCGGCTGCTTGGTGACCACGATACGCTGACTGCCCTTCGCGGCGGGAATGGTCTCGCCATAGACGCGCCGCGCCTCCTCGGCGAACCAGCGCAGGAAGCTTGCCGCATAGACGATCTCGCCAGCGGCTTCCTTGAGCGGCTTGCCCTGCTCGAGGGTCATGATCGTGGCCAACTCGTCCTGGTGCTCGAGCATCAGGTCGTACCACTTCATCAGGATATCGGCGCGCTCCTGGGCGGTCAGCGCGCGCCAGGCCGGGAAGGCCGCTTCGGCCGCGGCGATCGCCCGCTCGGTCTCGATACGACCGAGACGCGGCATGCTGCCGATGATTTCACCGGTGGCGGGATTGTCGACCTCGATCTGCTCACCGCTGTCGGCGGCGACCCAACTGCCATCGATATAGGCAAAAGGGCGAAACAGGGGACAATCTTGCAGGGATTCCATGGCGTTCTCCTTCCATGCAAGCGCTAGTCGATCGCTAGCGCTCAGGATGTCGCCCGGCCGTTCTCGCTGCCGGGCACGACGTTAGAATGTGTCTGAGACACTCGAGACTCGGATTCAGGCCCGGGCGCCGGTTCCACCATCAAGGATAGCCCAGCAACGATGAGGGCCAAGGCAATCGCCACCCAGCAGAACCCACGCCCCTGATAACGCAGGGGGTTACGGCGTATCTGGCGCAAGCCGAGCAGCGCGAAGGTGGTTGCCACCAGCCCCAGCAGTGGCGCCAGCCTATCGAAGAACAGGCTGAGCATTGCGATGACCACCGCAGCGATAGCCCAGTTGGCATGTCGACGTAGGGGCCGTTCGGCGTCATCGGCTGGCGCCCTATCGTCGCAACTCGCTGGCGGCTCCGTTTCGGCCGGTTCCCGTTCCGTCATGCTCTCGATCTTCTCCATGCTAAGACGTTTGCCGCCAGTCACCAACCCATGGGTATTCACGGGTGCCTGGCCGGTCATGGAAAGGGTTTATCGGCCATTGACCAGCATCAAGAATTCCTGGCGAGTCGGCTGGTTCTCGCGAAAGCCGCCCAGCATCACCGAACTGGTCATGCTGGAATTCTGCTTTTCGACACCGCGCATCATCATGCACATGTGCTTGGCTTCGATGACCACCGCCACGCCACTCGCCTCGGTGACCTGCTGCACCGCCTCGGCGATCTCCCGGGTGAGGTTCTCCTGGATCTGCAAACGCCGGGCATACATATCGACGATGCGCGCGAACTTGGATAGTCCCAGCACCTTGCCCTTGGGTAGATACGCAATATGGCACTTGCCGATGAAAGGCAGCAGGTGATGCTCGCACATCGAGTAGAGCTCGATATCCTTGACCAGTACCATCTCGTCGGTCTCGGAGGCGAAGACCGCGCCGTTGATCAATTCCTCCAGCGACTGCGCGTAACCGCGGGTCAGGAACTGCATCGCCTTGGCGGCGCGCTTGGGGGTATCGCGAAGCCCCTCTCTATCGGGGTCTTCTCCCAGGCCAGCAATGATTTCACGATAATGGTTGGCGAGTTCTTCGGTCATCGGTTCAGCCTGTTGTCCTTGAAGGCAGCAAGCTACCGATTCTAGCGCAGTCCACCGCGCGACGCAGCGTTCGGCCCGCGCACACTTTCAGGCATAGCCTCAGGCCAGCCAGCGCATCTTATCCAGCACCACTCGCTGCTGCTCCAGCGTGCGAATATGTTGATCCCAATAGTCTTCGCTGGCGACCCAGGGGAAGGCACGCGGGAAGGCGGGATCCTCCCAACGCGCTACCAGCCAGGCGCTATGGCGCATCAGGCGCAGTGTGCGCAGTGGCTCGATCCAGTCGAGCTCGCGCCGGTCGAAATCGCTGTACTGCTCATAACCTTCCAGCAATTCCGAGAGCTGCATCTGTAGCTCCTGATCGTCCTGCGCGGTGAGCATCATCCACAGATCCTGCACCGCCGGCGCCATGCAGCAGTCGTCGAAATCGACCAGTGAGAAATGCTCATCGCGCCCCAGAATATTGCCCAGGTGACAATCGCCATGCACGCGCATGTTGGCATCGGCAGGCCAGGCATGTGCGCTCAACTGCTCTTGCAATGCATTGCTCACCCGCTCATAGGCCTGCCGCTGGCGGCGATTGAGCCAGGTTCCGGCGAGCACGCGTTCGCGGCTGGCATCGGCAAGCGGGACCGGCTCCATGATCTGGCGCTGGCTGAAGACCTGCCGCCGCGAAACCGCATGCAACCGCCCAACCAACTCGCCTAACGCGAAGAGATGCGCCGGGTTCTCGAGCTCCGGTGCCTGGCCAGGCACATGCGGGAACAGCGCGAAGCGAAAGCCGTAGGCCTGATGCAGGCTCTCGCCCGCTTCAAGGCACCAGGGCGCCGATACCGGTACGCCGGCTGCGGCCAGTTCGGCGAGAAATCCATGTTCCTCACGAATCTGCGCCTCGCTCCAGCGATCCGGCCGGTAGAACTTGACGACCCAACGCCGACGATCGTCGTCGCTGATCAGAAATACCCGGTTCTCGTAACTATTGAGCGCGAATGGTTCGCCGGGCAACCACAGGCCCAGCGCCTCGACGGCAGCGACGATACGCGCCGGGGTCAGGCTTTCGAAGGGGTGTCGATTGGCGGCCATGAGACGTCCTTGATGATCGATGGCTGCATGCTAGCAGATCGCACCTATATCCGTGGTTCCATGGCTAGCGATACGGCAGCGGCGTACGCGCCACCGCCCATGCCTCGACCTCTTCGGCACCAGCCGCAAGACACGCCTTGGCAAGCGCTTCCAACGAGGCGCCGGTGGTCATGATGTCGTCGACCACCGCAACGCGTGACGGCAACCGCGTATCGACGACGAAAGCCCCCCGCAGGTTGCGCTGACGCGCCTGGCGATCCAGACCGCGCTGGGTCGGGGTCTGGCGTATGCGCCTGGCGGTGAAGCAAGGCAATGCCAGTTGGCGAGCCAGACGCGTCGTCAGCCATTCGGCCTGATCGAAGCCGCGCTCGCGGGCGCGGCTGGCGTGGCGAGGCAGTGCGAGCACGGCCTGCGGAAGCCGGTCGCGCTCCAATCCCGCCAAAGAGCACTGCAACAGTGTGACCAATACCGTGCCGGCGCGCGGCTCGGCCAGAAACTTGAAGCGCTGCATCAGCGCTGCCACCTCTCCCTCGTAGCGCAAGCCAACGCGCGAACGCACGAAAGGCGGCGAATGGCGCAGACAACGCCCGCATACGCCAGGAACCGCCTCGGGTTGCGGTTGGGCGCATTGCATACAGGCGGATCGATTCCATGGCAACGCTGCGAAACAGGCCGCACACCATGGCTCGCCCGGCAGCGTTTGCGCGAGACAGAACGTGCAGGGGCCGGGCAACGTGCCACGCAGCGTGCAGTCAACTTTACCAAGAAATTTGGTTGACATGGCAACTCCACTACTTACCATTCAGTTAACTTTTTATAGTTTTTAAGTTTACCGATTACTGACCGTGAGTCCCAGCCATGCCTCCGATAAGCTCCGATACCGTTCGCCACGACTGGACGCTCGATGAGATCGATGCGCTGTTCGCCCTGCCTTTCAATGACCTGCTGTTCCAGGCGCAACAGGTCCACCGGGCGCACTTCGATGCCAATGCGGTGCAGGTCTCGACGCTGCTGTCGATCAAGACCGGGGCGTGTCCCGAGGATTGCAAGTACTGCCCGCAGTCAGGGCACTACAACACCGGGCTGGGTAAGGAGAAATTGCTCGAGATCGAGAAGGTCGTGGAGCAGGCGCGCGCCGCCAAGCAGGCCGGCGCCAGTCGTTTCTGCATGGGTGCCGCCTGGCGCAGCCCGCGTGAGCGCGATTTGCGGGTGGTGCTGGAGATGGTCGTCCAGGTCAAGGCGCTGGGGCTCGAAACCTGCATGACGCTCGGCATGCTCGATGACGAGCAGGCCACACGGCTGGCCGATGCCGGGCTCGATTACTACAACCACAACCTGGACACCTCGCCGGAATTCTATGGCGACATCATTACCACACGCACCTATGCCGACCGGCTGGATACACTGGCCAGCGTGCGTCAGGCCGGCATGAAGGTATGCAGCGGCGGCATTCTCGGCATGGGCGAGGCGCCCCGCGATCGCGCCGCGCTGCTCCAGCAGTTGGTACGCCTCGAGCCGCATCCCGAATCGGTGCCGATCAACAGGCTGGTCAAGGTGCCCGGCACGCCGCTCGAGAACGTCGACGATCTCGACCCTTTCGAATTCATTCGTGCCATCGCCGTGGCGCGCATTCTGATGCCGAAGAGTCACGTTCGCCTGTCGGCCGGGCGCGAGGCGATGGACGATTCGACCCAGGCGCTGGCCTTTCTGGCCGGCGCCAATTCGATCTTCTATGGCGACAAGCTGCTGACCACCGAGAATCCGCAGATGGCGCATGACCGCGAGTTATTCGCGCGCCTCGGTCTGCATCCCGAGCGGATCGAGACCGCCGACGACGATCAGCGCCAGCAGGCCAGACTGGACGAAGCGCTGGAGCATCAGGCGCGCCAGCAAGCCAGTGCGCTGGCCTACGATGCGACTCGCGCCAGCGCGGCCAGCGTCAACTGAACATGTGGCAGGAGACGCTAACGGCACGGCTCGACGATCGGCGTCGGCGCGGATTATGGCGACATCGCACGACACATTCGCCGCTGCCCGGCCATCGCGTCGATGATGGCCGGCGCAGGCTGCATGACTTCGCCGGTAACGACTATCTGGGGCTGGCATGCGATCCGCGCCTGGCCGAGGCTCAGGTCGAAGGTACCCGCAAATATGGCGCGGGCGCCGGCGCTTCACATCTGGTCAGTGGCCATCTAAATGCCCATCACACGCTTGAAGAGCGACTCGCGGAGCTGACCGGGCGCCCTCGGGCGCTGCTGTTTTCCACCGGCTACATGGCCAACCTGGGCGCGCTCACGGCGCTTTGCGAGGACGGGGCGCTGATATATCAGGATCGCCTCAATCATGCCTCGCTGCTCGACGGCGCCAAACTCGCCGGCGCGCGCTCGCGGCGCTTCCATCACCGCGACCTGGCGGATCTCGAACGCCTTCTGGCCCGCGCCCAGGATGGTACGCCCAAGCTGATCGTCAGTGACGGCGTGTTCAGCATGGATGGCGATGTCGCCGACATCACCGGCCTGACCGCCACCTGCCAACGCCATGACGCTTGGTTGATGATCGACGACGCCCATGGCCTCGGCGTACTCGGCGACCACGGCGATGGCTGCGTGGGGCGGCGCTTTTCCAGCGACCTGGTGCCGGTATTGATCGGCACGCTAGGCAAGGCGCTGGGCAGTGGCGGCGCCTTCGTTGCCGGCGATGACGTGCTGATCGATACATTGATGCAGTTCGCTCGCCCGTATATTTACACCACCGCACAGCCGCCCGGCGTTGCCTGCGCCACCCTGCGTGCGCTGGAAATTCTCGAAGGCGAGCCCGAAAGGCGCGCCCGGCTGCATGCACGTATCGCCTACTGGCGTCATCATGCAGCCGCCCTGGGCTTGCCGCTGATGCCCTCGCAGACACCCATCCAACCCCTATTGCTCGGCGATAGCGAGCGCGTCATGCGCTGGAGCCAAGCCTTGCACGAGCGCGGCTTTCTGGTCGGCGCCATCCGCGAGCCCAGCGTGCCGCGCGGCCAGGCGCGCCTGCGCATCACGCTATCGGCGGGACACGCCCGCCAGGCCATCGACGCTCTGCTCGCCGCCCTCGGCGAACTGGCCGCGCACGACGCCATCACGGAGTACTACCCATGACGCAGTTGGTACTGCTATCGGGCTGGGGAATCGATGCGCGAATATGGCAACCGCTGGCGCCGCACTGGCCGGCGGGCATTACCATCAGCACGCCGGATTGGCCCGGCTATGGCGGACGCGCGCCACTCGCCGAGCCCGATGATCTCGCTGCACTTGCCAGTGCGATGAGCCACGATCTTCCAGAAAACGCCGTGTGGGTCGGCTGGTCGCTCGGCGGCCTTTTGGCGGCCAGCTTGCTCGAACATCTTTCCGCGCCACGCGCACTGATCCTGCTTGGCACGGGTACGCGCTTTACCACGAATGATGACGCGATTGACGCCACGAGCGGTGTCAGTTCAAACGAACTGGCCACGTTCCGGCGCGCCTTCGAGCGTGACCCCGAGAAAACCTGGCGCCATTTTCTGCGCTGGCAACTGGCCGGCGAACCCGACCCACGCGGTGCTCGTCAACACCTCGAATACCTGATGGCTACGGATGACCTGCCGGCCGAGAGAGCGACGCTCGCTAGCGGCCTGCAACAGCTCGCCACGCTGGATATCGGTTCTTCATTGGCAAACCCGGCCTGTCCGATGCTACGCATACGCGGCTGCAACGATCCACTGCTTGCCCCAGCGGACGGCGGCGAACACGCGGTGATCGCCAATGCCGGGCATTGCCCGCAACTCAGTGCGCCGGGGGAACTCGCCGAGCTGATAAGCGCTCTTGTGCGCCATCCGACCCGGTGCGACGACAGTCTGCGAGAGGTCGGCGATGGCCGCTGAATCCGTCGTCTCGCAGCCCACATTGTACCGTGCCGATCACGACTGGCGACGCCGTGTGGCACGCGCCTTCAGCCGCGCCGCGCCGCGCTATGCCGAGCTGGCCGGCGCCCAGCAGGCGATGGGCGATACCTTATGGCAACGCCTGCCTGGTCATGCCGCCTCGATACTCGATCTCGGTTGCGGTCCCGGCGCCTGGACCGCGCGCCTGTCGCAACGCTTTGGCGTGACCGCTCTGGGTCTCGACCTGGCACCGGGCATGCTGACCGAGGCCTATCATCGGCATGGCGATCGAGGGCATTGGCTGTGTGCCGATGCCGCCGCGCTGCCCATCGCCGGCGATCGTATCGAGCTGGTGTTCTCCAATCTGGCCATTCAGTGGTGCCGGGACCCCGCCGCCGTATTCGCCGAGCTATATCGCATCATGGTTCCCGGCGGCCGTGCGCTGATCAATACGCTGGGGCCGGGAACGCTGGCGGAAATCGGCCACGCCTGGGCAAGACCCGGTCGTCCCGCCGGCGTGGAGCGTTTCATTGCTTCCCCCACGCTTCGCCACGCCGCACAGACGGCTGGATTTCGGGTGCATCTGGAAAGCGTTACCGAGCGCTTTCACTATCCCGATCTCGCCGCGGTCATGGCATCGATCAAGGGTGTCGGCGCCCAGGTCGCGCGCGATGGAGCGCGTTTGACCCGTAATGACATCGCCCAAGCCACGCAGCGCTATGAGCGCTTGCGCGAACCGGCCGGGCTACCGGTAACCTACCAGCGTCTGACGCTCGAATTGATCAAGTGAGGAGTGAGGCGCATGCGCCGTTATTTCGTGACCGGCACCGACACCGACGCCGGCAAAACGCTAGTCACCACCGCGCTACTCGCCAGGGCGCGTCGGCAAGGCCTGAGCACGCTCGGCCTGAAGCCGGTAGCCGCCGGTTGCGAACACACCCGAGATGGCTTGCGCAATGCCGACGCACTGGCACTGCAGACATTCTCATACCCAGAGGTCGGTTACGCCGTCGTCAACCCGATCGCACTCGAGCCACCCATTGCCCCGCATATCGCCGCCGCCCGCGCTAACTGGACGGTCCATCTGATGCATCTGCACGATCGCGTAACGGCGGCAATGCATGAACCGCGCGATTTGACGCTGATCGAGGGTGCCGGCGGCTGGCGAGTCCCGCTCAACGACACGGAGGACTTGAGCGGCCTGGCTATTCGTCTCGATTTGCCGGTGATTCTGGTGGTGGGCCTGCGGCTGGGCTGCATCAACCACGCACGCCTGAGCCTGGAGGCAATCCGCGCCGACGGGCTCAGGGTCGCCGGTTGGGTCGCCAGTCAGGTCGATCCCGACATCGCCGAGGCCGAGGCCAATCTGGCCACGCTGAGAGCCCACCTGACCGCACCCTGCCTCGGCGTGATTCCCTGGCTCGGCGATGACGACGACAATCGCGTGCTTGCCGAGCGCGCCGCCGACTACCTTGAGTTGCCTAGTGATTGACTTGGGAAGCCGCGTCCGTACAATACGGGCGGTTCGATGCGGATGTGGTGGAATTGGTAGACACGCTAGATTTAGGTTCTAGTGCCGCAAGGCGTGGGAGTTCGAGTCTCCCCATCCGCACCACTTATACTTGGAACCCCTACAGTAGCTGAGCCCGCACGGTTGGCGGCTTCCAGACCCGGCAGAGTGTCACGATTCGGTGTGACATTTCGGGTCAGAAATATGGGTTACGGGACATATCTAACGCGCAGTCGCCACCAGACAACGTTCTATGCCAGAATCGCTATCCCCAGCGACCTACGGGAACGTTTCAAGCCCCAGCGAGAAATCAGAAAGAGCCTTCGGACTACCTGCAAAGCCACCGCCAAGCGGCGAGCCATGGCTGTTTGGCTGGCTTATCAGGACCACTTTGATTCGATCAGGAAAGACCGCCAGATGAGCGAGCCAAGCGCGCACTTCGGAGCGTTGGCAGGACTGACCCCCGCCCGCACTACAGAACAGCCCCATCACATCAGAAACAGCCTCAGCACCAGCCATTGAGTCAGAATCCTTCACCAGCGGCGATTTTCAACCCAGTTGTCCAAATGACCGCATCTAAGCGGCCAGTTTATT
>NZ_CAMPKE010000018.1 GCF_946887195.1 uncultured Halomonas sp. | reverse complement strand
GAACCCCCGACATCCTGCTCCCAAAGCAGGCGCGCTACCAGACTGCGCTATACCCCGGCGGCCTATTGCCACGGCCTTGACGAATGCCCCTCGAGGCCCTCGCCAAGCGCTGCGTATTCTACGCAAGATTCTTCTTCGGTCAAGCCTTTACCTGCGCAACAACCCGCGAAAGCCGCTTTGACTGAGCCCTTCGCCATGCGAAAATCAGCGCCTCGTTTCCGCCGCTTTTTTTGCCGCCATGACCGCAAGGATCTTTCGATGACCGCCCAATTGATCGACGGCAAGGCGATTGCCGCGCAAGTACGTCAACAAGTCGCTCGCCAGGTAGCGGCCCGCCGCGAAGCCGGTGCCCGCATTCCCGGCCTTGCCGTGGTGCTGGTCGGTGAAGATCCGGCATCCGAAGTCTATGTGCGCAACAAGCACCGTGCCTGCGAGCAGGCCGGTATCCGGTCATTTCGTCACCAACTGCCAGCCGATACGACCCAGGCCGATCTCGAGGCCCTGGTCGATACCTTGAATGCCAACCCGGCAATCGATGGCATCCTGGTACAACTGCCGCTGCCCGATCACCTCGATGCGCGCCCGATCCTCGAGCGCATTCTCCCCAACAAGGATATCGACGGCTTCCATCCTTATAACCTGGGACGCCTCGCCCAGCGCCTGCCGGTGCTGCGCCCCTGCACGCCCAAGGGCATCATGACCTTGCTGCAGGAGAGCGGCCTGGCGGTACGTGGCCTGAACGCCACTATCGTCGGTGCTTCCAATATCGTCGGCCGCCCGATGGCTCTGGAGTTGATGCTGGCGGGTGCCACGACCACGGTCTGTCACCGTTTCACTCGCGATCTCGAGGCCCATGTGCGGCGCGCCGAGTTGCTGGTGGTCGCGGTGGGTGTGCCGGGCCTGGTGAAAGGCGAATGGGTGAAAGACGGTGCCATCGTCATCGATGTGGGCATCAACCGCCAGGAAAATGGACACTTGGTCGGCGATGTCGAATTCGCTCCGGCCGCCGAACGCGCCAGCCATATCACCCCGGTGCCCGGCGGCGTCGGCCCGATGACCGTGGCTTCGCTGCTGGAGAACACGCTCTTCGCCGCCGAACTTCACGATGCCATGCAGGACTGAGCGTCAGCGGGTATAATTCGGCTCCGAATTTCCCTCCCTTGGCAAACGCGGAGCGCCGGATGAGCGAACAGAAACCGATGAATGTCGAAAGCTTCAACCTGGATCATACCCAGGTGAAGGCCCCCTACGTGCGCCTGGCCGGCATCAAGACCGGCGAGCACGGCGACGCGATTCACAAGTACGACATGCGCTTCTGCCAGCCCAACCAGGCGCATATGGAGATGCCCGCCCTGCACTCCCTCGAGCACTTGATGGCCGAGCTATCGCGCAACCATAGCGACAAGATCGTCGACATCAGCCCGATGGGCTGCCAGACCGGCTTCTACGTGGCGATGATCAATCACGACGATTACGATGACGTGCTGAACCTGCTGGCCAGGACGCTGGAGGATGTGCTGGAGGCCGATGCGGTGCCGGCCTGCAACGAAATGCAGTGCGGCTGGGCCGCCAGCCATAGCCTGGAGGGCGCCAAGCAGCTGGCTCGCGATTTCCTGGCCAAGCGCGACGAATGGTCCCGGGTGTTCGCCTGATGCAGAGAATCGGCATCATCGGCGCCATGGCCGAAGAGGTCGCCCTGCTCGCCTCGCGCCTGGAAGATCGCCAGACTCGCCAACATGTCGGCTCGACCTTTCATACCGGGCGGCTGCATGGCGTAGAGACGGTCATTCTGCAATCCGGCATCGGCAAGGTGAACGCCGCCGTGGGCACCACCCTGCTGCTCGACATGTACCATCCCGAGGTGGTGATCAACACCGGCTCGGCGGGCGGCTTCGGCAGCGAACTCGAGGTCGGCGACGTGGTGATCTCCAGCGAGGTGCGTCATCACGATGTGGATGCCGTGGTGTTCGGCTACGAGCATGGCCAGGTACCCAGGATGCCGGCGGCCTACCATCCCGACGAGCGGCTGGTGCGCGTCGCTCGCGAATGCATCGAGAGCCTCGGTCACTTGCGCGTGTTCGAGGGGTTGATCGCCACAGGCGACGCCTTCATGGCCTGCCCGGATGCGGTGGAGCGCACCCGCGAGCGTTTCCCGACCATGCTCGCCGCCGAAATGGAAGCCGCCGCCATCGCCCAGACCTGCCACCTCTACGGCTGCCCGTTCGTGGTGATCCGTGCGCTGTCGGACATCGCCGGCAAGCAGTCGAATCTCTCCTTCACGGCGTTCATCGACCAGGCGGCGACCCACTCCGCCGAGATGGTCGAGGCGATGGTCAAGCGCCTGGGCACGCCGCGCCAGGCCACCGCCGAGGCCTGATACGCTCTTCATTCTCAGGTACAAAAAGTCCGCGAGTCGCCTCGCGGACTTTGTTGTCAGGGTAATCGTAGATGGCTTCCAAAACTTGTCATCGGGGCTGTCCAGCGGCAGGTCTTCGCGAGGGCGCTGTGAACCCGTCCTTGGGCGCTACTTTTGCCATCTGACCGCCACGGATGGCGGGAATGCCAGAATTGCATGGAGCTTTTTCTGGCCATGGCAAAAGACCCTCTCTTCGACCTGTCCCTGGCGCCCCCTCATTACCCAACTGCTATAGCACTACCCTTGCCGTTCTAGCACGGCGTCTTACTTTTCGAATACCCAGGACGTACCCTCGCGGGAATCCTTGAGCACGATACCCATCGCCGCCAATTCATCGCGGATGCGATCGGCTTCGGCGAAGTCACGCGCTTTCTTTGCCTCGGCACGCGCATCGATGCGCGTCTGAATATCATCCTCGCCGATCGGCAGCGCCTGCGCGCCAGACCTGAGGAAGGTCGCCGGATCCTGGGAGAACACACCCAGGATCGCCCCCAAACGCTTGAGCTCGAAGGCCAGCGCCGGAGCATCGTTGGGCGATTCCTTCTTGGCGCGATTCAATTCACGCGCCAACTCGAACAGCCCCGCCAACGCCTCGGCGGTATTGAAGTCGTCGTCCATCGCCGCGACGAAACGCGCATTGAAGCGTGCGTCGACCTCGCCCCGGGCCGGCGTTACGCCCTCCAGTGCATTGTAGAAGCGTGACAGCGTATGGCGCGCCTCATCGAGCGCATCCGGGGCGTAGTTGATCGGGCTGCGGTAGTGACTGGCCAGCAGCAGATAGCGCACCACCTCCGGATCGTGCACGTCCAGCACGTCGCGGATGGTGAAGAAATTGCCCAGCGACTTGGACATCTTCTGCTGATCGACCCGCACCGCGCCGGCATGCATCCAGATGTTGACGTAAGTCTTGCCGGTCGCCGCCTCGCTCTGGGCGATCTCGTTCTCATGGTGCGGGAAGGTCAGATCCGGCCCGCCACCGTGAATGTCGAAGGTGTCGCCCAGGCAGCAGGTCGACATCGCCGAGCACTCGATATGCCAACCGGGGCGCCCCGCGCTCCACGGTGATGGCCAACTGGCCTCGCCAGGCTTGGCGGCTTTCCACAGCACGAAATCCAGCGGGTCTTCCTTGTGCTCATCGACCTCGACCCGCGCGCCGGCCCGCATGTCATCGAGATTTCGATTGTTGAGCTTGCCGTAGCCTTCGAATTTGCGCACCCGGTAGTAAACGTCGCCATTGTCGGCCGCGTAGGCAAAGCCCTTGTCGATCAGGCGCGCGATCATCGCGGTGATTTCATCGATATGCGCCGTCGCGCGCGGTTCGTGATCGGGGCGCAGCACACCGAGGCGGTCCTCGTCCTCGTGCATGGCCTCGATCATGCGCTCGGTCAGGCTGGCGATGGTCTCGCCGTTCTCATCCGCGCGCTTGAGTATCTTGTCGTCGATGTCGGTGATGTTGCGCACGTAATTGACGTCGAAGCCGCGTTCGCGCAGGTAACGGGTGATCACGTCGAAGGCCACCATCACCCGGGCGTGGCCGATATGGCAGTAGTCGTAGACGGTGATGCCGCAGACGTACATGCGGATCTTGCCCGGCTCGATGGGAACGAACGTCTCCTTGCGCCGGGTCAGGGTGTTGTAGATCTGCATTCCACTCACCCCTTCTTCTGGATCTTAGCCCAGGTGTCCTTGAGCCCGACGGTGCGGTTGAAGACCCGCTTGCCGTCGGCGGTGGCGTGGCGGTCGGCGCAGAAGTACCCCACCCGTTCGAACTGGAAGCGCGCCTCGGGCTCGACCTCGGCAAGACTCGGCTCGCCGAACCCCTGCACGATGGTCAGCGAATCGCCACTGAGATGATCGAGGAAATCGACATCGCGATCCTTGTCCGGCGCCTCGACCTGGAACAGGTTATCGTAAAGACGCACCTCGACCGGCACCGCATGCGCGGCGCTGACCCAGTGGATCACGCCCTTGACCTTGCGTCCTTCCGGGTTCTTGCCCAGGGTGTTGAAATCTACCGAACAACGCAGCTCCTCGATCTCGCCGTCAGCGCGCTTGACCACCTCGTCGCAGCGAATCACGTAGGCGTTGCGCAGGCGCACTTCCTGACCCGGCGCCAGGCGGAAGAACTTCTTCGGCGGCTCTTCCAGGAAGTCATCGGCATCGATCCAGATTTCCCGGGTCACTGGCAGCTTGCGCATACCCATGTCGTCGCGCGCCGGATGGCCCGGCACCTCGACGACCTCGTCGCTATCCTCCGCGACGTTGGTCAGCACCACCTTGAGCGGCTTCAACACGCACATCGCGCGTGGGGCGTTGTCCTCGAGCTCGGAACGGATGGCATGGTAGAGCATGGCGATATCGACCATGCCGCCGTCGGCGCGGGTCACGCCGATCATTTCACAGAACTTGCGAATCGAGCCCGGCGTATAACCACGCCGGCGCATGCCCGAGATGGTCGGCATGCGCGGGTCGTCCCAGCCGTCGACGATACCCTGATCGACCAGCAGTTTGAGCTTGCGCTTGGAGGTCACGGTGTAATTGAGATTGAGCCGTGCGAATTCGATCTGGCGCGGCGTCGCCGGCACCGGCAGGTTGGCCAGGAACCATTCATAGAGCGGACGATGATCCTCGAACTCCAGCGTGCAGATGGAGTGAGTCACGCCCTCGATGGCATCCGACTGGCCATGGGTGAAATCGTAGGAGGGGTAGATTTTCCACTTGTCGCCGGTCTGATGATGGCTGGCGTGGCGAATGCGATAGAGGATCGGGTCGCGCAGGTTGATATTCGGCGAGGCCATGTCGATCTTCGCCCGCAGCACTTTCTCGCCTTCGGCGAATTCGCCCTTGCGCATGCGCTCGAGCAGATCGAGATTCTCCTCGGCCGTGCGGTCGCGGTAGGGGCTGGGTCGGCCCGGCTCGGTCAACGTGCCGCGATACTCGCGAATCTCCTCCGCGCCGAGATCGTCGACATAGGCCTTGTCTTCGCGTATCAGGTGCTGCGCCCAGGCATAGAGCTGGTCGAAATAGTCCGAGGCGAAGCGAACCTTGCCCGCCCAGTGAAAGCCCAGCCATTCGACATCGGCCTTGATGGCATCGATATAGCCCTGCTCCTCCTTGGCCGGATTGGTGTCGTCGAAGCGCAGGTGACAATCCCCGCCGAACTGCTCGGCCAGCCCGAAATTCAGACAGATCGACTTGGCATGACCGATGTGCAGAAAGCCGTTGGGCTCCGGCGGAAAACGGGTAACGAGCGTATCGACGCGGCCCGCATCGACGTCTTCGCGAATTTGATGGCGGATGAAGTTCGGGGCGCTGGTGCTTTCAGTGCTCATGGGGCGTCGGGGAACCTCTTATCTACGCAGTGGCGAAACGACGGGGCGATAGCTTCGCGCGCCGATCCAAAACCGCTATTATAGCGTGACGCTCAAGCGCTACGCCAAGGCGCGCCATACAGATAGCTGGGAAACCTCCATGATCGTTCTGCATACCAACTACGGCGAGATTCATCTCGAACTCGATTACGACAACGCGCCCAAGACCGCAGCCAATTTCGAACAGTACGTGCGCGATGGCCATTTCGACGGCACGCTCTTTCACCGCGTAATCGATGGCTTCATGGTTCAAGGTGGCGGCTTCGATCTCGATTTCGCGCAGAAGCCCACCCGCGAGCCCATCGAAAACGAAGCCGATAACGGCTTGAAGAACCGCAAAGGGTCGGTGGCCATGGCACGCACCCAGGATCCGCACTCGGCCACCGCGCAGTTCTTCATCAACATCGCCGATAATGACTTCCTCGACCATCGTGGCAAGAACCTGCAAGGCTGGGGCTACTGCGTATTCGGCAACGTCAGTGAAGGCATGGATGTGGTCGAGAAGATCAAGGACGTACCGACGACTCGCCGTGGTGGGCATGCCGACGTACCCGCCGAGGATGTGATCATTCAGCGCGCCGAAATCGTCGAATAATCTCCGGCGCAGCTATTTATGACCACATTGTTGATTTCAGACCTGCATCTGCATGCCGGTGCCCCCGAGATCGCCGAAGGCTTTCTCGCCTACCTGGAGCGAGAGGCACGCCATGCCGAGGCGCTGTATATCCTCGGCGATTTCTTCGAAGCCTGGATCGGCGACGATTACCGGGGCGCGTTCGAGACGCGCATTCTCGAGGCGCTCGCGCAACTGAGCGCGGGCGGCACCCGGCTCTATTTCATGCACGGCAATCGCGACTTCCTGGTTGGCGAGGGCTTTGCCCAGACCACCGGCGCCACCCTGCTCCCCGACCCCAGCGTCGTCGAGCTGAATGGTAAGCGCGTGCTGCTGATGCATGGCGACAGCCTCTGCACCCGTGACGAGGCTTACATGAAATTTCGCGCCATGGCCCGCGACCCGCAGTGGCAGGCGCAGATTCTGGCGCTGCCCGTGGAGCAGCGCATCGCGCTTGCCAGCAATCTGCGTAGCCAGTCCGGCGAAGCCAACTCCAACAAGGCCGAGGACATCATGGACGTGACGCCTGATGAGGTCATCGCGGTGATGGCCGAGTATGACGTACGCACCCTGATACACGGCCACACCCATCGCCCGGCGGTTCATGATCTAACCGTGAATGGTAAGGCGGCCAAGCGCATGGTGCTCGGCGACTGGCAGCCCGATCAGGGTTGGGAGATTCGCGTCGAGGACGATAGCGGCCCGCAACTCAAGCACTTCCCGCTATAAGAACCATTAATCGCTGCCTATGAACGAGGACGAGGAGTGCTCGAAAGCACTCCTCGCTTCCTCCCAGCATCGTTACGTTCTAGGATTCGAAAGCCGCCGGGCTCGGCAACCGCTGATCGAGCAACGTACGCCAGCGCACCAGCACCGGTGCATCGGTCTGGGCAACCTCGCCAAGCAACTTGCGCATCGACTCGCGGGCCTGCATGTCATCGGGATCTATCGCCTCCAGCCATAACTCGAGCGCATGCAACTGGTGATGAACGTTCTCGTGCTCGCGGGCTTTCTCCAGCGCCTGCTCGGCCAACGCACGCACCGACTCCCGAGAATGCCCCAGGCGGCGATGTACTCGAGCCAGATGAATCGACAGTTCAGGTACATACAGCGAGCTGCGCTCGCGCGCCATCAATAGGCATTGATCCAGATAATCCTCAGCCAAGGCCAGTTCACCCAGCGCCATGCAGGCATCGATATACCACAGCATCGGTCGCTGGTAGCGATCGCGCCCGACGAGTTCGGTAAACTCCTCCAGGCCCGCCTCGATCATCGCCAGCCCGGCACGGTCGCCGGCCAGCGCCTTGTGCCAGCCGAGTGCGCACTGAGCGGTCATATGCCACAAATGTAGATCGGGTGTGCGGGTCATCTCGAAGGCGCGCTCGGCGCGTGCGCCGGCCAGTTGCACATGACCCAACTGGCGATACATGGTCGCCGCGAATACCAGAGCCAGCGCCAGCGAACCGGGATGATTGAAACCCTCCGCCAGACGAATCGCCGCTTCGACCTGCCGCTCGGCACGCCGATAGTCGCCGCGCAGACACAGTGCCCAGCCTTGGTAGCAGGCCGCGGCGACCTGGGGGTGATCGGAGAACGGCAGCCACTCGAGCATCATCGGCTGATGCAGGGGATCGATCTCCTCGAGATGATCGTGCGCCTGACGCACCCGACCCGCCCAGTATTCGCAATTGGCTCGCGCGTACTCGGCAAGGCGCCGGTAGCGTGGATCGGGAAGTTGCTGGGCGAGCGATGCCATGCTCGAGGCCAGGGAGAAGGCATCGGCATGCGCATGGCGCTGGCTGCAACCGACCCAGAGCCCCCATTTGACCAGGAATTTCTGCTCCAGCTCGGTCTCTTCATCGGTGCACGCCGTGCAATCGATCAATTCCCGGGCACGCACGAAGCTCTCATGCGCGGTGGGCGAACCATGCCCTTCCAGTGCAAACGCCGCCTGCCCCTTGACCGTGAGCAGGCTGATTTCGCGCTCGGCTTGTCCCTCCACCTGGCGCAGGCTGATCAGACCGAAGTCGGCCATGCGCAGCGCGGTGCGGTTGGCACTCACCTTGAGCGCTTCGCGCGCGGCGAGTTCGAAGTAGCGCGCACCGCGTGCATAATGCCCGCTGCGCCGCAGGTGGGTGGCGAAATCGCCGGGATGACGGCTGATCCACATCGGGAAACGCTCTTCGATCAGCCCCACGACCTGCTGATGAATGCGCGTTCTGACATCGCGCGGACAGGATAGGTAGGCCGCCTCCTGAAGCAGCGGATGAGTAAACTGGAATTCGAATTCACTATCGGTATCGCAGGTCTCGATGATTTCCAGCCGCCGCATGTGCTCCAGCGCCTGCTTGAGCCGAGCCTCGTCCATATCGCCGCATTCGCTGAGAAAATCGAAGCGGAACTGGCGGCCCAGCGTGGCGGCGATATGCGCAACCCGGCGATCGCCATCGAGCTGATCGATACGACTGGCCAGCAGGCCCAGCAACCCGCGCGGCAGCTCATCGACCTGCACGCTACGGCCTTCGCGACGATCCATATCCAGACGCCGACAGATTTCCTGCAGATAGAGAGGGACGCCATCGCAGCGCTCGATCAATTGACTGCGTAGGCGCGGGCTGAGATGCAGCCGATAGCGGCGCGCCAATTGCGATAGCAGCCGCGACGACTGCATGGCATCGAGCTTGCCAAGGATCAACTGCTGATCCCAGTGCAGCTTGACCGGCAGCGGCTCGCGCCCATGATGGCTGGCCACCAGCAGGAAAGCGCTGTTGATCGGCAAGCGTGCCTGAAGCCCCGAGAGCACCTTGAGCGAGAGTTCATCGATCCATTGCAGGTCATCGACCATCAGCACCAGGGGCTTGTCGACGGTGATTCGCTCGATCAGCCGATGCAACACCTTGACCACCAGCTCGATCGCCTCGCCGTTCTGAGCGAGCGGAACGTTATCTTCGGGGGCTTCGAGCCCCAGCGCCTGATGCAGCATTCGGCGTCGCGCGTCGTCTTGCAGCATATCGGCATCGGGGTGCTCGGCCAGCAATGTCTGCAGCGCCTCGCCATCGAGGTGCTCGCCGCAATGCCAGCGCAGCAGCATGCGCGCGACGCCATAGGGCTCCTGCATCGACATGCGCGTGGTCGGCTGCCAGCAAAGTGCCGCATCCTGACTCTGCTCCAGGTAGCGGAAACCGACCAGCAGCGCCGATTTGCCCATGCCCGATGCGCCCTGCACCAGCACGCTTTGACGCAGGCCGATACCGGCCCGTGCCAGTGCGTCGCGCAATTTACGCAGCGCGCTCTCGCGACCGACCAGGCTGGGCGGCAAGGCATTGCGACCGCCTTCGTTGATACCCAGAACCAGCGCACGCAGGCGTACCTTGCCGTCGCTGGCCACCAGCCGCGACGATAGGCGTGGCTGCAGGTCCAGCGCCGGCGGCATGTGCTGGCTGGCGTCTTGCGAAATCACCAGTTCGCTGCCTTCGGCCGCGCTCATCAGTTCCAGCGAACGCTGGGTCACCTGCCCCAGCGGATCGACCAACTGACGTTCGGGCAGATAAATCACGCAGCCGCTATCCAGCCCGGCGGCGAGTTCGAAGCTTGGGATCGGCGTCGGTTCCGACCAGTGCCGGGCAATTTCATCGGGCAATGCACGCCGGCAATGCTCGTAGAGCGCCACCAGTTCGGCTAATTGATGCGCGGGACCGTGCGTGCCGAAACAGGCCAGGCCCAGCCCCCCGGTAGCACCGGGCAGCCAGAACCCACCCAGATGATGACACTGCTGTTCGAGCCAGCGCATCAGTTCGATCTGCAGCGTGAGACAAGCGCGTATCTCGCCGCGTTCGTCCCATTCGCCACGCAGACGCAGGCGAATCGCCATCACCGACAACTGACGATGCTCGATCTCATCGTCGCGCAGCGGCTGGCTATCGGCGGCCAGGGTTCGGGAAAAGGCCCCTTGCGGCGATACCCCCTGGGGCTCGCTACCCACCTCGGACCAATAGCGCGCCAACTGAAGAATGCTCGGCTCGGGCTGCTGGCCGGATAGTGCCAGCATCTGCAGATAGGCGTTGTACTCTTCGTGGGCCGCCGCCGACTGGCCGTGGTCGATCAGTTGCCGCACCAGGCGCTCATGGAAGGGGCCATAGCCGGAGAAACGGCTGACCAGGTTTCGTAGCAGGCTATCGGGAACGTCATCCTGCGTACCGAGCACCTCTTCGGCATAGGCGATGACCCGTTGGCGCCACTCGCCACGTATTCGCACCAGCCAGCGTTGATAATCGGCGCATTGCGTTAGTTGCAACTCTTCGGCCAGATCGCCACGATAAAGCGCTAGCAACTGCTCGAGGCTGGCGACACTGGCTGGCTCGGCGAGCAGGCGCTCGACATCGTTCAGATCGAATGCCCAGGATGGCGGCAATTGGAAGCCGATCGTCTGACGCGACACCGACAACGCCTGCTCGGCATCGTCGCCCAGGCTCTGACGCAAGCAGTGCAAGGCATGGCGCAGATTGGTTCGCCCGGATGACAGCCCCTGGTCGGGCCACAACAGTTCGGCGAGTGCCGCCCGGTTGACCGACTGGCCATGCAGCAGCAGATAGACCAGTAGCGCCTTGACCTTGTCGTAACTGAATTGGGTCAGGGTGTCGTCGCCCAGTGTCAGCGAGAAATGACCGAACAGCGTTAACTGCGTATTGACGGATGGTTTCCGCATCATTGTTATCAGTCCCTGCGTTATCCTGCCGGCGCTTCAAGGCCATGCCATGTCAGCCATTTCGGACTCATGCGGCGACAGGCATGCCACTGTGAAAACGAAAAAGCGGGTCGGGCGCTTCGATCAACTCGCGCTCACGATCCGCAAAGAAAGCGATGCGCTCCTCGATGGGTTGCGTTGCGAAGTGTCTTGCCAACATCAGGTAGTCCTCGTAGTGGCGTCCTTCCGACTTGACCAGCGTTCGATAAAACTTGGCAAGTTCGTCGTCGAGATGAGCGATCAACCGGGCAAAGCGCTCGCAACTTCGCGCCTCGATGAAGGCGCCGACGATCAGAATATCCACCAGTCGCTGTGGATCCTCACGGCTGACATACCCACGCAGCCCCTCGGCGTAACGCGAGGCTCGAATATGCCGATAATCGATGCCACGCGACGCCATCAACTTGACGACCTGCTCGAAATGCAGCAATTCCTCGCGCGCCAGTTGCGACATCTTGGTCAACAATAACGGATGCTCGACATAGCGATACATCAAACTCATGGCGGTAGAGGCCGCTTTTTTCTCGCATTGGGCATGGTCGATCAACAACAGAGACTGGTTTTCCAGCGCCGCGCCGATCCACTCATCGGGCGTGGCGCAGGGCAGAAAGCCCAACAGGTCGGCGGATAGTAGTGCGTCTACGGAATCATGCATGGCGTTCATCGTGTTGAGTGGGTCGGTCCGTGGCCAGGCGCCTTGCCTCGCCACACTCGAGTAGTGCTCGTGTGATCGCCTCATGGAGTTCATCGGCACAAAGCCCCATTCCTTTACCATGAGGTTGCAATCCATAGCGTGCGAGATCGTGAATGCGCGAACGGCCGACACGCAGTAGCTCAACCGCACGCGATAGCGGCGGCTGCTCCTGGCGAAAGCGAATGCGGTGACGTTCGAGCTGGGCCTGCAGCATCGCGGCATCGCGGACCTGAAGAAACTGCTCCGCCACGCCGACACGCAGGGCATCCAGGTCATCCATGCGCCGGCGCCGCTCGGTGGCGTCGTAACCGAACCAATCGCGGATCTCGATATCGCTGCGCTGACAACCGCGGCAGACCCGATCGCCCACCGTCGTGGAGCACAGCCCGACACAGGGTGAAGCGATACGTTGCGTCATGACGCCCCCTTCGTTGATACACCATGGTAACGCGCTAGACATCCAACGGCGACAGCTCGACCTGCCGACCAAAGTCCCATGCCGTCGCCAAGCGGTCCGCTTAACATTGTCGACAGTTTCACGTAGAATGCGCAGCGGCCAAGAAGCGGGCGAGGGATGCAATCAATGCGTAATTTTCGCCGACGTTCGTGCATCTTTATGGTTCCGATACCGTCCCGATACCTGCTCATGGATTCCGAAAATTCGATGAGGATCCCCCAACGTGCTTGAAGCCTACCGCCAACATGTCGAGGAACGCGCAACCGAAGGCGTGCCACCGAAGCCGCTGACACCGGAACAGACCGCCGCGCTGGTCGAACTCTTGAAGAACCCACCAGCGGGTGAGGAGCAGTTTCTGCTCGAGTTGATCACCGACCGCGTTCCACCGGGCGTCGACGAAGCCGCTTACGTCAAGGCCGGCTTTCTCACCGCCATCGCCAAGGGCGAGATTGCATCGCCGTTGATCGATCGGGTCCATGCGGTCAAGCTGCTGGGTACCATGCAGGGCGGCTATAACATCGTCACGCTGGTCGAGTTGCTCGATGACGACGCCCTAGCCAAGGATGTCGGCGAACAGCTCAAGCATACACTGCTGATGTTCGATGCATTCCATGATGTCGCCGAGCGCGCCAAGGCCGGCAATGCCGTGGCCAAGGACGTCCTGCAATCCTGGGCCGATGCCGAGTGGTTCCTGGCCAAGCCGGCGCTGGCCGAGAAGGTCACTCTGACGGTGTTCAAGGTTCCCGGCGAGACCAACACCGACGATCTCTCCCCCGCCCCGGATGCCTGGTCGCGTCCGGACATTCCGCTGCACGCCAATGCCATGCTCAAGAATGCACGTGAAGGCATCGAGCCCGAGGCGCCCGGCACCAAGGGGCCGCTGGCCCAGATCGAGGCGGTCAAGGCCAAGGGCCATCCGGTCGCCTATGTTGGCGACGTGGTCGGCACCGGCTCATCGCGCAAGTCCGCCACCAATTCCGTACTGTGGTTCTTCGGCGACGATATTCCTTTCGTACCCAACAAGCGCGCCGGCGGCTTCTGCTTCGGTGCCAAGATCGCGCCGATCTTCTTCAACACCATGGAAGACGCCGGCGCCCTGCCCGTCGAAATGGACGTCTCGAAGATGGCGATGGGCGACGTCATCGACGTCTATCCGTATGCCGGCAAGGTCTGCAAGCACGATAGCGACGAGGTGCTGAGCACCTTCGAACTCAAGACCCGGGTGATTCTCGATGAGGTGCGCGCCGGCGGACGCATTCCGCTGATCGTCGGCCGCGGCTTGACCGACAAGGCGCGCAACGAACTGGGACTCGGCCCATCCGATGTGTTCAAGACGCCGGAGCAGCCAGCCGACAGCGGTCGCGGCTTCACCCTGGCGCAGAAGATGGTCGGCAAGGCCTGCGGCATGGACGGCGTGCGCCCCGGCATGTACTGCGAGCCGAAGATGACCACCGTCGGCTCCCAGGACACCACCGGGCCGATGACCCGCGACGAGCTCAAGGATCTGGCCTGCCTGGGCTTCCAGGCCGATCTGGTGATGCAGTCGTTCTGCCACACCAGCGCCTACCCGAAACCGGTCGATGTGGAGACCCACCACACCCTACCCGATTTCATCATGAATCGCGGCGGCGTCTCGCTGCGCCCCGGCGACGGCATCATCCACTCGTGGCTGAACCGCATGCTACTGCCCGACACCGTCGGTACCGGCGGCGATTCCCACACGCGTTTCCCGATGGGCATCTCCTTCCCTGCGGGCTCCGGCCTGGTGGCTTTCGCCGCCGCGACCGGCGTGATGCCGCTGGACATGCCGGAATCGATCCTGGTGCGTTTCAAGGGCGAGCGCCAGCCGGGCGTGACCCTGCGCGACCTGGTCCATGCCATTCCGCTCTACGCCATCAAGGCTGGCCTGCTCACCGTCGAGAAGTCCGGCAAGAAGAACGCCTTCTCCGGCCGTGTGCTGGAGATCGAAGGCCTCGAGGACCTCACCGTCGAGCAGGCCTTCGAGCTCTCCGACGCCTCCGCCGAGCGCAGCGCCGCGGGCTGCACGATCACGCTCTCCGAAGAGAGCATGAGCGAGTATCTGACATCCAACATCACCCTGCTCAAGTGGATGATCGGCAATGGCTACGGCGACGTGCGCACCATCGAGCGGCGTATTCAGGGCATGCAGGAGTGGCTGGACAATCCCAGCCTGATGCGCGCCGATGCCGACGCCGAGTATGCCGAGGTCATCGAAATCGACCTCTCCGAGATCACCGAGCCGGTACTCTGCGCGCCCAACGACCCGGACGATGCACGTCTGCTCTCCGATGTCGCCGGCCAGACCATCGATGAAGTCTTCATCGGTTCGTGCATGACCAACATCGGCCATTTCCGCGCCGCCGGTAAACTGCTCGAGAAACAGCCCGCCGGCAGCCTGAAGACCAAGCTGTGGCTGGCGCCGCCAACCAAGATGGATCAGCACCAGCTCACCGAAGAGGGCTATTACGGCATCTACGGTCGCGCCGGTGCACGCATGGAGATGCCCGGCTGCTCGCTGTGCATGGGCAACCAGGCCCGCGTGGCGGCCAAATCCACCGTGGTGTCGACCTCGACACGCAACTTTCCCAACCGCCTGGGCGATGGTGCCGATGTCTATCTCGCCTCCGCCGAGTTGGCCGCGGTGGCGGCAGTCGTCGGTCGCCTGCCGAGCGTCGAGGAGTATCGAGAATACATGGGCGAGTTCAATGCCATGGCCGGCGAGATCTACCGCTACCTGAACTTCCATGAAATCGAAGCGTTCCAGAAAGTCGCTTCCAACGTGATTCCGGTCGCGCAGGAGGCCTGATCTCGATTCCGATGCTCGCAACATTGATGGAGCCGCAAGGGCTCCAGAATCGATGACCGAAGCGCCTTGCCCACCCGGCAAGGCGTTTTTATACAAAAAATTACCGATCGTAACCGACGCCGACTTGTCGTCGAACAGTGTTCGGCTTACATTTGATTCGTCTCAATCAAACGACTGTTACACCGTGTGAGCCACGGCAGGACGCCCACATTACTACCCGGACGACCCATCTCGACGGATCGTCCCTTTGCAAGTCGTCACAAGGAGAACACACGTGAAGATCAAGACACTGGTTACTGCATCGCTCGCCTCCACCGCGCTCTGTGCAATGGCGCCGACCGCGTTCGCCGCACCCAATACCGATAATCTGTATATCGGTATCGGTACCGGCTTCAGTTCGCTGGAAAACGATAGCGAGGACGTCGACGATTTCATCTCCGATGGTGCCGATGATTTCGACCTCGACGACGATGAAGACAACGTCTTCAAGGGCTTCGTCGGCTACGAATTCAACCCCTACTTCGCCACCGAATTGTTCTACGCCGACCTGGGCCGCACGCGCCTGGAAGGCAACAATGGTGCCAATACCGATCTGGAATCCAACGCCTACGGTGTCAGCCTGGTCGGCAAGCTACCGCTCGCCGATTGGTTCGAACTGTTCGCCAAGGCCGGCATGGCCAAGTGGGAAACCGATGTGGACGGCAACCTGGGCGATGCCAGCATCGATCTCGAAGACAACGACGGCATCGATCCGGTTTACGGCGTTGGCGCCCAGTTCAACTTCGAGCCGATTCTGGTCCGTGCCGAATACGAGCGCTATGACTTCGATAGCGACTACAAGATCGATACCTTCACCGCGTCGGTCGGCTTTCTCTTCTGACGCCAGCCGAACATCATGAAGTCAGTACAGCGCCGGGGCTCGCCCCGGCGTTGCCGTTTTGCCCTACCCGCCTTGCGGCGCTGGAAACGCTATTGCCTCGTGAGGATCACAGTGCGACGCTCTACGCATGCCTAACGAGATGTCTCTGTCACCACACTCCCTGCTGGCGGCCGTAGTCAGCTCGTTGCGCGAGCACTGGCGACCCTTGGTCGCTTATCATCTATTCTTCACCTTGCTCGCCGCCACGGTGTTCCTGCCGGCTTCGGCCAGTGCTCTGGCTGCACTTCTGAAGCGAATCGGCCGCCCGGTATTCACCAATAGCCAACTGCTCGATGTCGCGCTATCACCGCTGGGACTGTTATGGCTGCTGGCGGCGATCGGGCTGACCTTCCTGCTGCTTTTCCTACAGCAGGCCGGCATGATTCTGATGGCCGTACGGCCTGGTGGGCATCGTTACCGCGTCGCCCTGGAGGCGTTATGGACAGTCGCCAGGCGTTTCCCCGGCGTGGCCTTGCTGTCGTTATGGCAGGTCGGCGCCCACCTGCTGCTGGCGCTGCCGTTGCTGCTGGCATTGACGGGGCTCTACGACCTATGGCTCGGCGACTTGCCGAGCTATTACATCTGGCAGGTGCGCCCGACCGCATTATGGTTTTTTTTCGCCAGTGGAACGTTGCCGGTGCTGATATGGCTATGGCTGGCGGCCAGGCTTTATCTGCGCTGGTCGCTGGCGTTGCCGGTGCTGATTCTCGAAGACCTGTCGCCGCGTCGCTCCCTGGCGCGCAGCCATGCGCTGACGGATGGCGTCAAGCGCCGCCTGATGCTGCCGATCGCCATGCCGCTGGCGATCATCATCGCCCTACCGATATTGGCCACCGCGCTGTTCGATCTACTGACGACTCCCCTATTGGAATGGCTACCGGAAAACAGCGCCGTACTGATTCCCGCCATGCTCGGTTATCTCACCGCTTATGGCGTGCTGACGCTGGCTATTACCTTCATCGGTGTGGCCGCCAATAGCCTGCTCAGTGGCTGCTTGTATCTGCGTCTGGCCCATCGCCTGCCCAAGTTACCCACGCCGCCAGCCAACGCGCACCCCGGCTGGGTGGCCTGGGGAGCCGAATTGCTGGTGGTGGCTTTTGCCATTACGCAGGCCTCGCTGGTTCTCAACAGCTTCGAGATCCGCGATCGGGTAATTATCACCGCCCATCGCGGCAGTTCGTGGAAAGCCCCAGAAAACACCCTGGCCGCGATCGAGCAGGCCATCGAGGACGGCGCCGATTACGTCGAGTTCGACGTTCGCCTGACCGCCGACGACGCGATCGTCGTCTCGCACGACGATAGCCTGCGCCGGCTGACCGGGCATGCTCAATCGCTGAGCGAGATGACCCTGAAGCAAGCTCGCCAGATCGATGTGGGCAGTTGGTTCGACGATGCCTTTGCCGGCCAGCGCATTCCCACATTCGAGGAGGTGCTCGAACTCACTCGGCATCGCGCGGGGCTGTATATCGAGCTAAAGCCGGGTCCGGGCGAGGCTCGGCAACTGGTCGCCAGGGTACTCGAAGAACTGCCCGAGGCGCGCCGCGACGAAGCGGTCATGGCCTCGCTGTCGCCCGTGGTGATCCGTGAGGTGAATCGCCAGGCACCGGATATGCGCACCACGCTGTTCGCCCAGTTCGTGCTACGCGGCGGGTTGAACCTGACCACCATCGATGCATTGGGGTTGCGTCATAACCGGGTCACCGAGGATGCGGTCGAGGCAGCGCATCATTACGGTTATCAGTTGCATGCCTGGACGGTGAACAGTCGGGGCCAGATGTCGCGATTGATCGATCTCGGCGTCGATAACATCATCACCGACCGCCCCGCCCTGCTGAGCGAGGTGCTGGCCGAGCGCGCCGCGCTCAGCGATGGCGAGCTGCTGCTGGTGAAGCTGCGCAACTGGCTACATTCATAGGGAAGTGGCTACGCTTGCCCATACGGCGTTAAGAACCTCCTCGTGCGCGAGTCCGATCAAGATGCTCATTTACAAAAGTAAACTCCGCTCTTTCGTCAATTTTTGCCTTGTCTGGACTTCGCTCGCACACTCCCTTCAACACTCATAACTTAAGAAGCCCAGCATGCCAACATGCTGGGCTTCTTCATCCTGCAAGAATACGTAGTGTCAGGCCAAGGTTTCACCGGCCAGCATGAACCAGGTTTCGAGTACCGCGTCGGGATTCAGCGAGACCGAATCGATCCCCTGCTCCATCAGCCATTTGGCCAGGTCGGGATGATCCGAAGGACCCTGGCCGCAAATACCGACGTACTTGCCCTGCGCCTTGCAGGCCTTGATGGCCATCGCCAATAGCTTCTTGACGGCAGGGTCGCGCTCGTCGAACAGGTGGGCGACGATGCCGGAATCGCGATCCAGCCCCAGGGTGAGCTGGGTCAAGTCGTTGGAGCCGATCGAGAAGCCATCGAAGTGTTCGAGGAACTCATCGGCCAACAAGGCATTGGTCGGCAGTTCGCACATCATGATGACCTTGAGGCCACGCTCGCCGCGCTTCAGGCCGCTGGCTTCGAGCAGCTCGACCACCTCGCGCCCTTCGTCCGGCGTGCGCACGAAGGGAATCATGATCTCGACGTTATCCAGCCCCATCTCGTCACGTACCCGCTTGAGCGCCTGGCATTCGAGTTCGAAGCAGGGCCGGAACGACTCGGAGACGTAGCGCGAGGCGCCACGGAAGCCGAGCATGGGGTTCTCTTCGCCCGGCTCGTAGAGCTTGCCGCCGATCAGGTTCTCGTACTCGTTGGACTTGAAATCCGACATGCGCACGATGACCCGCTTGGGATAGAACGCCGCCGCCAGGGTCGAGATGCCCTCAACCAGCTTATCGACGTAGAAGCTCACCGGATCGGCATAGCCGGCGGTGCGTACGTCGATGATCTGCTGCAGGTCGGCGGGTAGCGTGGCGTATTCGAGCAGCGCCTTGGGATGCACGCCGATCATGCGGTTGATGATGAACTCCAGGCGCGCCAGGCCGACACCGGCATTGGGCAGCCCGGCAAAACTGAAGGCGCGATCGGGATTGCCGACGTTCATCATGATCTTGAACGGCAGTTCGGGCATCGCATCGACACTGGATGTCTTGCAGTCGAAATCCAGAAGCCCCGCGTAGACATGCCCGGTATCGCCTTCGGCGCAGGAGACCGTGACCTCCTGGCCATCCTCCAGCACATCGGTGGCATCGCCGCAGCCGACCACGGCGGGAATACCCAGCTCGCGCGCGATGATCGCCGCATGGCAGGTGCGCCCGCCCCGGTTGGTGACGATCGCCGAGGCGCGCTTCATCACCGGCTCCCAGTCGGGGTCGGTCATGTCGGTGACCAGCACGTCGCCGGCTTCGACCTTGTCCATCTGCTCGGGGGTCTCGATGACCTTGACCGCACCCTTGCCGATGCGCTGGCCGATCGCCCGGCCCGATACCACCAGGCGGCCTTTTTCACGCAGCTGAAAACGTTCGAGCTTGCCGCCCTGCTGGTTGGAAACCACGGTTTCGGGGCGCGCCTGAACGATGTACAGCTTGCCATCGTCGCCGTCGCGAGCCCATTCGATATCCATCGGGCGACCATAGTGCCGCTCGATGATGACCGCCTGGCGCGCCAATGCCATGACATCGTCGTCGCTGAGGCAGAAACGCGCACGCTCGGCCAGCGGCACGTCGATGGTCTGCACCGAGCGCCCCGCCGAGGCGTCGTCGGTGTAGGTCATCTTGATCAGCTTGGAACCCAGCGTACGGCGTAGAACCGCCGGCTTGCCGGCCGCCAGGGTCGGCTTGTGCACGTAGAATTCGTCAGGATTGACCGCACCCTGCACCACCGTTTCGCCCAAGCCCCAGGAGCCGGTGACGAATACCGCGTCGCGGTAGCCGGATTCGGTATCGAGGGTGAACATCACACCACTCGCGGCGGTTTCCGAGCGGACCATCTTCTGCACCCCGGCGGACAACGCCACCAGCGCATGATCGAAACCTTGATGGACGCGATAGGAGATCGCCCGGTCGTTGAACAGCGAGGCGAACACCTCGTGCACCGCACGCTTGATATTGTCGAAGCCCTCGATATTGAGGAACGTCTCCTGCTGGCCGGCGAAAGACGCGTCGGGCAGATCCTCGGCGGTCGCCGAGGAGCGCACGGCCACTTTCAAATTGGGATGGCGCGACTGGAGTTCACGGTAGGCCTCGCCCAGTGCGACTTCGAACTCCGCAGGCAGCGGCGTGTCGATGACCCATTGGCGGATTTCGGCACCGACCCGCGCCAACTCGTTGACGTCGTCGACGTCGAGTCGCGCCAGGGCGTCATTGATGCGTTCGTTGAGGCCTTCATGGGCGAGGAACTCACGGTAAGCATGGGCCGTTGTCGCGAAGCCGCCAGGCACGGTGACACCGGCATCGGCCAGGTTGGAGATCATTTCGCCGAGCGATGCGTTCTTGCCGCCGACGCGCTCGACGTCAGCCATGCCGAGACGATCGAACCATTCGATGTAGTGTTCCAAGAGACCCCCTTGTTCGCATGCGGCGTTTGGCGTCGAGTGCGCCACGCTTGGCAGATGTTCGCCACCCTACCAAGCGGGGGTCGTATTCGCCATTAGTCTAATAGCGAAGTCACTGGAGTATTTTTACAACAATAGGGCTTTTCGAGCGATTCCTGTAGTCGCCGGCGCCAGCACAGCGGTTGCCGGGATATCGGCGAACCGGGACAATAGCGGCATACCGCCAACGTCACGACAGCGAGAGTCCGGCATGCCCCGCACCGCGTTCTTCATCTCCGACGGCACCGGCATCACCGCCGAGACCCTGGGCCGCAGCCTGTTGGCCCAGTTCGCCAACGTCGACATCCACATGGTCACCAAGCCGTATATCGACTCCCCCGAAAAAGCCCAGAACCTGGCTTCGGTCATCGAAGCCACGGCGATCCGCGACGGTGAAGCGCCGATCATCATCGATACCATCGTCGATCAATCGATTCGCCAGATCATCACCCAGGCACCGGGCTTCAAGGTGGATATCTTCACCACCTTTCTTGCCCCGCTGGAGGAGGAGTTGCAGACCCACTCATCCTATAGCGTGGGCCGCACCCACGCCATCGGGCGTGACGACGTCTACATGCACCGTATCGATTCGGTACATTTCGCCCTCGATAACGATGACGGTGCGCGCGTTCACCAGTACGACAAGGCCGATATCATCCTGGTCGGCGTCTCGCGTTGCGGCAAGACACCGACCTCGCTGTATCTGGCGCTGCAGTTCGGCATTCGTGCCGCCAATTACCCGCTAACCGAAGACGATCTCGATGAAGACGGCACCCTCAAGATGCCCAAGGCGCTGGCGCCCTATCGCCACAAGCTGTTCGGGCTGACCATCGATGCACGCCGTTTGGCGGCGATCCGCACCGAGCGACGCCCGAATAGCCGCTACTGTTCGATCGACCAGTGCCTGATGGAGGTTCAGCAGGCCGAGGCGCTCTATCGCCGTTATCACGTGCCGTTCATCGACACTACGCGCTTCTCGATCGAGGAGATATCGACACGCATGATTGCCGAGACGGGGTTGCAACGGCGCTTCAGCCCCCGTTAGATAACACCCTGAGCCCGCAGCGCCGCGATCTGCTCCTCATCCAACCCCAATCGCTCGCCAAGGATTCGGGCGGTGTCTTCACCCAGGCGCGGCGGTGGCCGGTCGCTGATCTGGGGCTGGCTATCGAAGCGCAGCGGATTGGCGACCTGCGGGATGCGCGCGCCGTCGCGCTCGAACTCGAATGCCAGGCCGCGATGGCGCACCTGAGGGTCATCGAATACCTCGCCGACGGTATTGATCGGCCCGGCGGGAATGCCATCGGTTTCGAAATCCGCCAGCCACTCGTCGCGATTGCGGCGTCTTAATAGCGTGGCGATCATCGGCACCAATTGATGGCGATGCGCGACCCGCGCCGCGTTGGTGGCATAGGTCGGATCGCTCGCCCACTCGGGCTGCCCGAGGCGTCTGGCGAGCCGGGCGAACTGAGCGTCGTTACCCACCGTCAGCACCAGGTAACCATCGGCGCAGGGAAACGCCTCGTAGGGCACGATATTGGGGTGAGCATTGCCATGGCGACTGGGCGATACCCCACTGACCAGCGCATTCAGCGACTGATTGGCCAGCGTGGCGACCTGCACATCGAGCAGGCTGACGTCGATCTGCCGCCCGTGCCCGGTGCGTTCACGCTCGTTCAGCGCGGCCAGAATGCCCACCGTGGCATACAGGCCGGTCATCACGTCGGTGATCGCCACGCCGGTCTTCATCGGCTGGCCGTCGGGTTCGCCGGTCAGGCTCATCAGCCCGCCCATGGCCTGGATCATGAAGTCGTAACCGGCGCGATGCGCGTAAGGGCCATCCTGACCGAAACCGGTAATCGAGCAGCCGATCAGGCGTGGGTTGATGGCGACCAGGCTCGCATAGTCGAGCCCATAGCGGGCCAGCCCGCCGACCTTGAAATTCTCGATCAGGATATCGGCTTGGCGCGCCAGTTCGCGGACCAATGCCTGGCCCTCGGGATGGCTGATATCGAGGGTGACCGATGCCTTGCCGCGATTGGCGCAGAGATAATACGCCGCTTCGCGAGCACCGCCCTGCTCGACCGAGTCCTCCAGCCAGGGCGGCCCCCAGCCGCGCGTATCGTCACCGCCTTGCGGCCTTTCTATCTTGATCACCTGGGCGCCGAGATCGGCGAGCAGCTGAGCGGACCAGGGCCCGGCCAGTACCCGCGACAAATCCAGCACCACGACGCCGTGCAGCGGACCCGCCATGGCGTACTCCTCGCTCGTCATGGGTGGATCAGTCGGCGCTGAAGGCCTGGATGCCCGTCTGCGCCCGGCCGAGAATCAGCGCGTGCACATCGTGGGTGCCCTCGTAGGTGTTGACCGCTTCGAGGTTCATCACGTGGCGAATCACATGATACTCATCGGAGATCCCGTTGCCGCCGTGCATGTCACGGGCCTGACGGGCAATGTCGAGTGCCTTGCCGACGTTGTTGCGCTTGATCAGCGAGATGGTCTCGGGCACCAGCTGGCCGGCGTCGATCATGCGGCCTACTCGTAGTGCAGCCTGCAGGCCCAGGGTCACTTCGGTCTGCATATCGGCGAGCTTCTTCTGGATCAACTGATTGGCGGCCAATGGGCGGCCGAACTGCTTGCGATCGAGCGTGTACTGGCGCGCCGCGTGCCAGCAGAATTCGGCGGCACCCATGCTGCCCCAGGCGATACCGTAGCGCGCCCGGTTGAGGCAACTGAACGGCCCCTTGAGGCCGGTGACATTGGGCAGGCATTGCTCGTCGCCGACGATGACGCCATCCAGTACGATCTCGCCGGTGGTCGACGCGCGCAGGCTGAACTTGCCTTCGATCTTCGGCGCGCTGAGCCCGGCCATGCCTTTTTCGAGAATGAAGCCACGCAGCACACCCTCGTCGTCCTTGGCCCAGACCACGAAGACATCGGCAATCGGCGAATTGGTAATCCAGGTCTTGGCGCCGTTGAGCTGCCAGCCATCCGCTACGCGCGTCGCACGCGTGCTCATGCCATTGGGGTCGGAGCCATGGTCGGGTTCGGTCAGGCCGAAACAGCCGACCCATTCGCCACTGGCGAGCTTCGGCAGGTATTTCTCGCGCTGTTCGTCGCTGCCGAACGCATGGATCGGATACATCACCAGACTCGACTGCACGCTCATCGCGCTGCGATAGCCGGAATCGACACGCTCGACCTCGCGGGCGATCAGGCCGTAGCTGACATAGTTGAGCCCGGCGCCACCATAGCCATCGAGCGTTGCGCCAAGCAGGCCCAACTCGCCCATTTCGGTCATTATCTCGCGATCGAAACGCTCGTGCCGGTTGGCCTCGAGCACGCGCGGCATGAGCTTTTCCTGGCAATAATCATGCGCGGTGCGCTGCACCATGCGCTCGTCTTCATCGAGTTGATCGACCAGGCGGAACGGGTCGTCCCAGGTCAACGGGGTAATCTGGCTCATAAAGGTCTCCGACGGCAAATCGCTGGCGAAAGGAGAGAATAGCGCTATCCAACCAATAATTTCTACATTTTTACAAAATGAAGATTATTGGCAAACAGCCTATCGTCTCATCAAGCTTAGCCGGACGTTGCCCCTCCGGCCTTGCGCCAGGCACTGAAACCGCCGCCGATATGACAGACCGGGCCGAAGCCCATGCGCTGGAGCTGCTGTGTGGCCAGCGCTGAGCGCTGACCCTTGGCGCAGAACAGCACGTAGCGATCGCCACGGGCGAAATCCTTGCGGTGATAAGGCGACTCGGGATCGATCCAGAACTCGAGCATGCCGCGCGGCGCATGCACCGCACCCGGGATACGCCCCTCCCGCTCGAGTTCGCGCACATCGCGAATATCGACGAACGTCACGCCGCGCTGGCCATGCAGTTTCAGTGCCTCGTCGATCGCTAATGTATCGATCTCCGCCTCGGCCTCGGCGACCAGTTCGGCCACGCTCTTGTGCAGACGTTGCATATCGCCTCCTTCGTGCTGGCTCGGTTCAGGCCTCGTTGCCTCGATACAGCCATTGAATGCTCGAAAAATCGAGCCGCCCGTTGCCCTGGGCGGCATGCAGCGCAAACAGGTTGCGCGCCTGGGAGCCCATCGGCACCGGGGATTTCGAACCCAGCGCCAGTTCCCAGGCCAGCCCCAGATCCTTGGCCATCAGATCGACCAGAAAACCACCCTGATAGTCGTTGGATGCCGGGGCATTCTCCATCACGCCGGGCCAGGGGTTGTAGACATTGAGCGCCCAGTTGCCGCCGGAGCTTTGTTTCATGATCTCGGACAGTACCGCCGGGTCGAGCCCGTTCTTGACGCCCAGCGCCAGCGCCTCGGCGGTGCCGCTCATCAACACGCCCAGCAGCATGTTGTTGCATAGCTTGGCGATCTGGCCGGCGCCGATCTCGCCGGCATGAAAGATATTCTTGCCCATGGCTTCGAGTACCGGCTTGGCCCGGGCGAAGCCCTCGCCGGAACCACCGACGATAAAGGTCAACGTACCGGCCTTGGCACCGCCCACGCCGCCCGAGACCGGGGCATCGAGATAATCCAGGCCGCGCTCGCGGGCCGCCTCGCCGACCCATCGCGCATCGTCCGGGGCAATGGTCGAGGCGTCGATGATCAGCGGCTTGCCATCGAGGGAATCGAGCAGCCCCGGCTGATCGTCCTGGCCGAGATAGAGGCTGCGCACATGAATGCCGGCGGGCAGCATCGAAATCACCACGTCGGCGCCACGTGCCGCCTCGGCGGCGGAGTCGGCACTTCTGGCTCCAGCATCTTTCAGGCCCTGGATGGCCGCCTCGACCAGATCGAAGACGACCACATCATGACCGGCTTTTACCAAGTTGCTGGCCATCGGCGCACCCATGTTGCCCAGGCCGATAAACGCGATATGCATGTAATGCTCCTCCGTGTCTTGTTGTTGTTCAGTGACTGCTCAAAAATCCTTCAACGGGTGTTCTTCAGGCGACCACAATGGTGTCAAAAAGTCCTCGATATCGCGCTCCGGTACGCTGGCAACGTCGGCATGCGACCAGCACGGCGTCTTGTCCTTGTCGATCAGCAGGGCGCGAACGCCCTCGGCGAGTTCGCGATGACGGCAGCACTGCACCGACAGGTTGAGTTCGTCGCGAAAGGCATCGGCCAGGCTGGCGTGGCGATGCCGCGCGAGCATGCGCCAGACCAGGTGCGCGCTCATCGGGCAACCTGCCGCAAGGCGTGCCCGGTTGGCGGCCAGCCAGTCGTCGTCGCGCTTGTCGTTGAGTATCCGCGCCGTTGCCCCGGTAACGTCGGCGGCGTCGAGTAGCGATTGAATCACGTCGAGGCGCGGAATGACTTGTGCTTGAGGCACCTGCCCACGATCTTCGAACTCATGCAACACCTTGCGCACCGTGTCATGCGGCGAGGCGAAATCGGCATCCGTCAGCGCATCGAGCACCGCCTGACGCTGCGCATGCGCAATCAAGCGATCGGCCAGGCCGAGATCGAGCGCATCGCGGGCATTGAGTTGTGCGCCGGTCAGGCCCAGATAGGCACCCACCCCCGGCGGCATGCGATTGAGAAACCAGCTCGCGCCGATGTCCGGGTACAGGCCGATGGTGATCTCGGGCATGGCGATGCGCGTGGTTTCGGTGGCCACACGCTGGCCACCACCGGCCATCAAGCCCAGGCCACCGCCCATGACGATGCCGTTACCCCAAACGATCAACGGCTTGGGATAGGTATGAATCTGGTGATCGAGGCGATATTCATTGGCGAAATAGCGCTCGGCGAAATCGCTCGCCTGGTGGCCGTGTGTCTCGTCGGTCATCGCGCGATACAACGCAACGACATCGCCACCGGCACACAGCGCTTTATCCCCCGCGCCTTCGAGCCACACCGCGACCACCGCGCGATCCGACGCCCAGGCATCGAGCTTCGCGCTCAACTGGCGAATCATCTCCAGCGACAAGGCATTGAGCGACTTCGGCGCATTGAGCGTGGCGACGCCGATTCGTCCGCCATCGTGGGTCACCAATTCATCGAACAGCACGGGCAGATCGGACATGCTCAATACTCTCCCGATCCAGAAACCCAATTGGGCTTGCGCTTCTCGAGGAAGGCGTTGACCCCCTCGCGCTGGTTGGGGTCGTCGAACAGCTCGATGAACAGCTCGCGCTCGAGCCGGAAACCGTCCGAGATGCCGCGCTCGCGAGCGCTCATGATCAGCGTCTTGCAGTGCTTGAGTGCCGTCGGGCTCTGGTTGGCAACGCTCTCGGCCATGGCCAGCGCGCGCTCCAGCGCCTGGCCGGTCTCGACTACCTCCTCGGCGAGGCCGATGCGGCCAGCGGTCTCGGCATCGATCTGCTCGCCGCACAGGATGATCCGCTTGGCCCAGCCCTCGCCGACCAACCAGGTCAGGTGCTGGGTGCCACCGGCGCAGGGCAGCAGGCCGACCTTGGCCTCGGGCAACGCCAGTTTGGCCTGACGCTCGACAATACGAATATCGCAGGCCAGCGCGCACTCCAGACCGCCACCCATGGCGTAGCCATTGACGGCGGCAATGCTCACGCCGCGAAAGTGCGTCAGCCGCTCGAAGGCGCGACCGAAACGCACCGCCATGGTTGCCGCAGTCGCTTTATCGCCATCGGCGAAGGTCTTGAGATCGGCCCCCGCCGAGAAGAACTTCTCGCCATCGCCGGTGATCACCAGCGCAGTGATGTTGGCATCCGCGTCCAGATCGTCGATCAGCGCTTCGAGTTCCAGCAGCGAATCGCGCGTCCAGGTGTTGGCTGGCGGGTTGGTGATGGTCACCCGGGCGATGTGGCGGTCTTTTTCGAGTTTCAGGTACTGATTCATCGGTGCCCCTCTTTCGTGAGAATCCTTTAGCGTGTAGGAACTAGTGCTGCAACGCTTCGATCACGCCATCGGCGAACAGCCGGCGCGCGATGATCACCCGCATGATCTCGTTGGTGCCCTCGAGAATCTGATGCACGCGGGTATCGCGCACCAGCCGTTCGAGCGGAAACTCCTTGAGATAACCGTAGCCGCCATGCAGTTGCAGCGCCTCGTTGCAGATCGCGAAGCCGATGTCGGTGGCCATGCGCTTGGCCATGGCGCAATGCAGCGTCGCTTCGGGATCGCGCTGATCCAGCCGCCAGGCGGCGTGGCGCACCATCAGCCGGGCGCCGATCAATTCGGTGGCCATATCGGCGAGCTTGAATTGCAAGGCCTGAAAAGCGGCCAATTCGCGGCCGAACTGCTTGCGCTCGCCCAGGTAATTCCGCGCCAGGGTCAGGGCGTGCTGAGCGGCGCCCAGCGAGCAACTGGCAATATTCAAGCGTCCGCCATCGAGACCTTTCATCGCCAGTTTGAAACCCTCGCCCTCTTCGCCGAGGCGATTGCCCATCGGCACCCGCACGCCATCGAAGCTGATCATGCGCGTCGGCTGGCTCTTCCAGCCCATCTTGTCCTCGTTCTTGCCGTACTCGATACCGCTTGCATCGGCCGGCACGAGAATCGCGGAAATACCGCCGGCGCCGGAATCCGCCGCGCCGGTGCGTGCCATCACCACCAGCACATCGTTGGCACCGGCACCCGAGATGAACATCTTGCTGCCGGTAATCAGGTAATCGTCACCGTCGCGAACCGCCTTGGTGCGCAGGCTGGCGGCATCCGACCCCGAGCCGGGTTCGGTCAGGCAGTAACAACCCAGACGCTCGCCGCTGACCAGGCTCGCCACCCACTCTTCGCGCAGCGCCTCGTTACCCCAGCTGGCGACCATCCAGGCGACCATGTTGTGAATGGTCATATAGGCGGTCGTCGAGACGCAGCCCTGGGAGAGTTGCTCGAAGATGATCGATGCATCGAGTCGCGACAGGCCCAGCCCCCCGCGCTCCTCATCAACATAAATACCCAGAAAGCCGGCGTCGCCCGCGCGCTTGATGACATCCACTGGAAAATGCGAGTTGGCATCCCACTGCGCGGCGTGGGGGGCAAGCTCGACACGCGAAAAATCGGCGGCGGCCTGCTGTAACGCACGTTGATCGTCGCTCAGCGCGAAATCCATGACGGCCCTCCTTCAGGCTCGATCTGCCATTGTTATTTTCATATGACATCGTCGTTGATGACGAAGCCGGGAAGCCTAAACCTAGCATTTGCTAGGGTGCACGCAAGCTATCGCTTGGTCTACTTTACGTAAACGTCAAGCTGATCTAGCCTAAGGCGATACCTGAATGCCGGAACGCAACGTCACTGCGACATCGGTAAACAACGCCATCGCCGATGACTTGAGGATAGCACCATGTTTGATGCGCCCCAGCCCACCGTTACCGTCGACGCTTCCCTCCCCGCTACCCAACCCAATGATGCCAAGCAGCGCCGCCGCTATACGATTGGCGAGTTGGCCAAGGTCTTCGAGGTGACGCCGCGCACGATCCGCTTCTACGAACAGGAAGGCCTACTCACGCCAGAACGCCGCGGCCAGACCCGCATCTATCATGAGAAGGACCGCGTGCGGCTGAAACTGACCTTGCGCGGCAAGCGCCTGGGTTTTTCGCTGGCGGAGATTCGCGAGGTCATCCAGCTTTATGACAACGCCCCGGATGGCGACGAACGCCAGTTGCGTCTGATGCTGGATATGCTCGCCGACAAGCGCGCCGCCATGCAGCAGCAGCTCGAAGACATTCGCGTGCTCCAGAACGAGCTCGACGATGTCGAAGCGCGCTGCCGGGACTCGCTCGCGGCGTTGACGCGCAAACGCAGCCAGTCCTGAGCGACAACCGAGACCCCACAACAACAAGCAGGAAGCACTATGACATCACCCTCCTTTGCCTCTCCAAGCTATGTCAGCGGTGTCAGCGAAATACCGCTGATGGGTCAGACCATCGGCGACTGCTTCGATGCCACCGTGGCCCGTTATCCGCAGCGCGACGCCCTGATCAGCCGCCATCAGGGATTGCGCTACACCTGGCGCGAGTTGCAGGCGGTGGTCGATCGCGCCGCACGCGCGCTACTGGCCATCGGCGTGACCAAGGGCGAGCGGGTCGGCATCTGGGCGCCCAATTGCGCCGAATGGGCGATTACCCAGTTCGCCACCGCCAAGATCGGCGCCGTGCTGGTCAATATCAATCCGAGCTATCGCACCCACGAACTCGAGTACGCCCTCAACCAATCCGGCGCCTCGACGCTAGTGCTGCAAGGCGCCTTCAAGTCCTCGAACTACGTCGACATGCTCACCGAACTGGCGCCGGAAATCGCCACTGCCTCACCCGAGGATTTTTCCAGTCAGCGCCTGCCCACTCTGGCACGAGCGATCTGCCTCGATGCCGAGCGCGCCCAGCCGGGCATGCTGAGTTGGGATGCGCTGCTGACGCGCGCCGATGAGGTCGATGCCGCGCGCCTCGCCGAGTTGCAGGCGACGCTGCAATTCGACGAGCCGATCAATATTCAGTACACCTCGGGCACCACCGGCGCGCCCAAGGGCGCCACGCTGTCGCATCACAACATTCTCAACAATGGCCTGTTCGTCGCCGAGCGCATCAACCTGACCTGCGAAGATCGCATGGTGATTCCGGTGCCGCTCTATCACTGCTTCGGCATGGTGATGGGCAATCTGGGCTGCATGACCCACGGCGCGGCGATGATCTATCCCGGCGATGGCTTCGACCCGCTGGCGACGCTACAGGCGGTCAGCGAAGAGCGCGCCACCGCGCTGTATGGTGTGCCGACGATGTTCATCGCCGAACTCGAACACCCCGAGTTCGCGAATTTCGATCTCGGCTCGCTGCGCACCGGCATCATGGCCGGCTCGATCTGCCCCATCGAGGTGATGCGCCAGGTCATCGACAAGATGCACATGAAGGAAGTCAGCATCTGCTACGGCATGACCGAAACCAGCCCGGTGAGCCTGCAGACCCAGACCGATGCACCGCTCGACAAGCGCGTGACCACAGTGGGCACCATCCACCCGCACACCGAGGTCAAGCTGATCGATCCGAGCAGCGGCGCCGTGGTGCCGCGCGGCGAGAAAGGCGAGCTATGCACACGCGGCTACAGCGTGATGCTCGGCTACTGGGAAAATCGGACAGCCACCGACAAGGCAATCGACGATGCCGGCTGGATGCACACCGGCGACCTGGCGGTCATGGATGACGAGGGTTATGTGGCAATCGTCGGGCGCATCAAGGATATGATCATTCGCGGCGGCGAGAACATCTACCCGCGCGAGATCGAAGACTTCCTCTATACCCATCCGGCGATTTCCGACGTGCAGGTGATCGGCGTGCCCGACGAGAAATATGGCGAAGCGGTGATGGCGTGGGTCAAGCTCATCGAGGGCGAAACGCTCGATGAGGAGGGCCTGCGCGATTTTTGCCAAGGCAAGATCGCGCATTTCAAGGTGCCGCGTTACGTGAAGTTCGTCGAGGTTTTCCCGATGACCGTCACCGGCAAGATTCAGAAGTACAAGATGCGCGAGGAAGCCACACACGAATTGGGATTATGAATCGGATTCGGGCGCGAGCGGTGAGCTTCGAAAACCTCACCGCTCGCGTTTTTTCATAGCCCCTTTCACAGCCCCTTGGGCGCGAAGATCCCCGGCGCATTGCGCCAGTAGCCTTTGTAATCCATGCCGAAGCCGAACACATAGCGATCCTCGACCTCCAGGCTGCAATAGTCGGCCTTGAGACCGGGCATCGCCTTGCGATCGTGGCGCTTGTCCACCAATACGGCGGTGGAAATGCTCGCGGCGCCGGCCTCACGGCAGTAATCGAGAATCGCCGCCAGGGTCGTTCCCTCATCGAGTATGTCATCGACGATCACCACGTGGCGGTCGGCCATGGGCACTTCCGGCGATACGCGCCAGAACAACTCGCCACCGCGAATGCCGCCGCGATAGCGCGTCGCGTGGAGATAATCGACCTCGAGGGGGAAACCCAGCCGGGTCAGCAGATGGCCGGTAGTGATCAGGCCACCGTTCATTACGCAATAAAACACCGGCAACTTGTCGCCCAGGCTGGCGGTGATCTCCTCGGCCATGCGATCGAGGGCGCGCTCGACCTCCTGCTGGGTGATCAGGCAGTCGGCATTGTCCATCAGATCGCGCATGGTGGCGATAGAGGCGTGATGATCGGTATCGATTCTAGACATCGGTTTCCTGCTCGTTACGAAATTGGCGAGGTGTTCCTGATGGCGAGCGGCGCGTCAGCGCTTCGAGGTCGTATCCAGGGGGGCGTCGTGCAGCGCTTCGAGACGCGCATGCACGCGCCGCCAGCGGCTCAACGCCGGTAACGTCTCGAGGCTTGGCCGGGCGCGACCGTAACGCAACTTGGCCGGGCGCTTGGAGGCGCGGTTCTGGCAGGTATCCAGCATGGCCAGCACGGCATCGCGGTCGTTGCACATCAGGAGCATGTCGCAGCCGGCATCCAGCGCCGCCTGGGCACGCTCGGCCGGGCCACCGGCGACATGCGCGCCAGCCATGGATAGATCGTCGGAGAAGATGGCTCCCTTGAAGCCCAATTCTTCACGCAGCATTCCCAGCCAATTGGGCGAGAATCCCGCCGGGCGGGTATCGAAAGCGCTGTAGACCACATGCGCCGGCATGATACCGCCAAGGCGTGGAGCCAACGCCGCGAAAGGCACCAGATCGTGCGCGCGCAGCGCCGTCAGCGGCCGGTCATCGACCGGCAACTCATGGTGAGAATCGGCGGCCACGCCGCCATGACCGGGAAAATGCTTGCCCACCGCCACCATGCCGGCTTCATTCAGGCCATCGATAAAGGCACCCGCCATGGCCGTGACGGCTTGCGGATCGGCGGAGAAACTGCGATCGCCGATCACGCTGGAGCGCCCGGTGTCGACATCGAGTACCGGCGCGAAGGACAGATCCAGCCCGCAGGCGGCCATCTCCATGCCCAGCAGCCAACCCGCATCCTGGCAGAGTTGCAGGCACCCCTTGGGATCGTCGCCATAGCAACGGCCCAGGCGCGCCATGGAAGGCAAGCGTGTCACGCCTTCACGCAGACGCTGCACGCGCCCGCCCTCCTGGTCGATACCGAGCAGCAGGTCGGGGCGAATCCGCCGAATCGCCGCGCACAGTTCGATCACTTGGCCGGCATCCTCGATATTACGCCCGAACAGAATCACGCCCCCCACTTCGGGGCGCGCCAGCAGTTTACACTCCGCGCTGGTCAGGGCCGTTCCTTCAAGATCCAGCATCGCCGGGCCGAGCGGTTGGGTCATGGTCGGATTCCTTGGCTAAGAAGGGTGCCGATTCTAGACGAATGAACGAAAGGACAACAGACGGCGCGCTTCGAAGATACCATCCGGCTGGCTCGGCGGGCGGCCAGCTCACGAAGGGTTGGGCGAATCATCCCGCACGCGCTGGCAACGCCGCTGGCAGCGGTGCACTCATGCCCGCGACCACGACCGGACGCAGTCGACGGATCAGATCGCGCACGGAGACATGCTCGCCGTAGTCCTGTTCGGCGATGTCACGCAGGGCATCGAGCCCCGAGAGCGTGAAGATCACCGTACCCAACATGAAGTGTAGACGCCAGAAGCGCTCGGAATCCGGTAAATCGGGTGTCGCGCGGCGCACTAACTCGACGAAGCGCGTGAAGACGCTGCCGTAATGCTCCTGAATGTAGCGACGCAGGTGCCCCTGCGCCTGGGTGTAGGCCAATCCCAGCAGACGCATGAACACCTTGAGGCTATTACGCTCGGCAGGCACCTCGAGCACGGTCTGCGCCATGCTCTCGAGCAGCACTTCGAGCGGAATCGGCTGATCGCCGTAGTGTGCCTCGAGATCGTCCAGCGCGGCGTGAAAGCGCTCGGTGAACGGATCCAGATAGCGGGCGAAGACCGCCTGAATCAGCGACTTCTTGGAGCCGAAATGATAATTCACCGCCGCCAGGTTGACCTTGGCCTTGCTGGTGATGTTGCGCAGCGATGTCTCGGCAAAACCGCGCTCGGCGAACAGCACCTCGGCGGTATCGAGAATGCGCGTCACGGTATCGGTCTGAGCCATGAAACGGCCTCTTAGGTTACAAACGGATGTTTTAAACGTTTTGTGATTTTACGATGCTGGCCACATAAGGACAATTCGCCTGTTTTAAACGCAACGCCTAACCATAACTAGCTTTTAGAAAGCTGCGGATAGCGATAACGGGATTCCATGGTTACTGGATACAATGCCATACTGTATACTTAACCAAACCCACGACCGAGCGCCAACCGCGGAGGCTGCATGTCACGACCCCTTACGCCGCGCCAGCAGAATGTCTACGACTTCATCGTCAAGACCATGAGCGAGTTCGGCTATCCGCCAACTCGTGCCGAAATAGCCCGCGCGCTGGGCTTTCGCTCGCCCAATGCCGCCGAGGAGCACCTGCGCGCCCTGAACAGAAAAGGGGTGATTCGCATGATCCCCGGCACCTCGCGAGGCATTCGCCTGCCCGTGCAGGAGCAGGAAGAGGAGCCGAGCGAGGCAGCCACCGGCCTGCCGATCATCGGCGAAGTCGCCGCCGGTAGCCCGATTCTCGCCGCCGCGCATATCGACCGCCACTGCCCGCTACCGCCGGATTACTTCACGCCGCGGGCCGATTACCTGCTGCGGGTACGCGGCCTGTCGATGCGCGATATCGGCATTCTCGAAGGCGATCTGCTGGCCGTGCACCGCACCGAGCGGGTGCGCGATGGACAGATCGTCGTTGCGCGCCTCGAGGACGACGTCACGGTCAAGCGTTTCAAACGTGACGGCCACCGGGTCAGCCTACTGCCCGAGAATGACGACTTCGCGCCTATTGAAATCGATCTGCGTCACGAGCACCTGAAGATCGAGGGGATTGGGGTTGGCGTCATTCGCGGTGGCAACGGCCAGGCCTTGGGTTAATCGCTTCCTGAGCTTGTCCATACTGCGTTAAAGCTCTCCTTGGAGTTGCTCCTCCTTGTCGAGCTTTGCCTTGTCTGGCCTGCGCTCAGAAAGCGCTCTAGCTATGCGGCATAGATGATGCGCAAGATCCTGCACGCCGACTGCGACTGCTTCTACGCCGCCGTGGAGATGCGCGACAACCCGAGCCTGCGCGACATTCCGCTGGCGATCGGTGGCAGTGTCGCGCAGCGCGGCGTCATCGCCACCTGCAACTACCCGGCCCGCGCCTATGGCGTGCATTCGGCGATGCCCACCGCGCACGCCTTGCGCCTGTGCCCCGAGCTGACCCTGCTACCGGCCGATTTTCCCCGCTATCGCGCCGTGTCGGAGCGCATTCAGGCGATCTTTCATGAGCTGACACCATTGGTCGAACCGCTCTCGCTCGACGAGGCCTTTCTCGATGTCAGCGCGGTGACGCGCTGCAAGGGCAGCGCCACCTGGATGGCCCGCTGGCTCAAGGAGCAAGCCTACCAGCGCACCGGCATCACGCTTTCGGTCGGGGTGGCGCCGAGCAAGTTCCTGGCCAAGATCGCCAGCGACTGGGACAAGCCCGATGGGCTACAGGTCATCACACCCGATACGGTCGATGCATTCATCACCGCCCTGCCGGTCGCCAAACTGCATGGCGTCGGGCCCGCCACGGCGAGCAAGCTGGCGGCCATGGGCATCGTCAGCTGTGCCGATTTACGCCAGTGGCCGATGGCAGCGCTACTCGAGCGCTTCGGTAAGTTCGGTCGGCGGCTTTTCGAGCTGGCGCGAGGTATCGACGAGCGCCCGGTGCGTGTCGAGCGCGAGCGTAAATCGGTCAGCGCCGAAAACACCTTCCACCGCGATCTGCCGGGGCTAGATGCCTGCCATGCCGAACTGCCTTCACTGATCGAACGCCTGAATCAGCGCCTGGAGCGCCACGGCAATCCGCCGATCAAGGGCGCCTTCGTCAAGGTGCGTTTCAACGATTTCACGCTGACCACGCTGGAAGGCGCCGGGCACCAGGCCGGCCCTGATCGCTTTCATGCCCTGCTCGATGAAGCCTGGCCGCGCGGCAGCCGCCCGGTCCGGCTACTCGGTGTCGGCGTGCGACTGCTCGGCGCCGATAACAGCCGGCAATTGGCGCTGTTCGGCGACGAGGCATGAGCGCCACAATCACCACCCGCCCAGTGCCTGCGCTTTGAATATCAGCGCCCAGATACCCAAGAGAATGAAGATCAGGCTGGCCAAACGCTGGATCCAGCGCACCGGCAAGCGCTGGCAGAAGCGCTGACCCAGCCACAATACTGGTGCATTGGCCGCCAGCATGCCCAAGGTGGTGCCCACGGTCACCGCCAGCACATTGACGAACTGGGCGCCGAGCAGCAACGTGGCGATCTGCGTCTTGTCGCCGATTTCGGCAAGAAAGAACAGCACGAAAGCGGTGAAGAACACTCCACGCCCTGGCGGGCCGGCTTCCAGCGTTTCTTCGCCATCGGGCTTGAGCAGCCACAGGCCGACCGCGACGAAGGCCACGCCCAGAATCAGCCCCATCAGCCGCTCGTCGATCAGCACGATCAACTCGGCGCCCAGCCAGGCTGAAACGCCATGATTGATCAACGTCGCGCCGAAAATGGCCGCCAGAATCGGCCAGGGGCGGCGATAACGCGCGACCAGTAGCAGTGTCAGCAGTTGGGTCTTGTCACCGATCTCGGCCAAACCCACGGCCAGGATGGAAGTCAGCAGGGCATCCAAAGCATGGCTCCACGGGCCGGCGACAACGAATCAGAACATCGCGCATCGCCGGCCCCCGGAAACACGCCATATTCTGAGTCTCGTCAGGCCGAATACCCAAGGGCACGGCTGCCTGCACCATGACCGCATAGCGCGGCCAACCTTGTTGACACAGGCCTTTCTCTGGACACCCGGGAGGCAGCGAGGCTGCCGAATCAGGCGGGTGGAAAGCGACTACTCCCCCAAAACGGTCGTTACTATATAAGGTTGGCCCGAGACTGCCAAATAAGGGTGGCCCGAGACTGCCAAATAAGGGTGGCCCGAGACTGCCAAATTGGTTGGCTAATTGATGGGATCAGGAGATTACCCAAAGACCACCGTTTTGTTGCCATGAATCAACACCCGATCCTGCAAGTGCCAGCGCAAACCGCGCGCCAGCACCGCCTTTTCGACATCGCGCCCGAAACGCACCAGATCGTCGGCGTCGTGGCAGTGCGAAACGCGGTGGATGTCCTGCTCGATGATCGGCCCGGCATCGAGCTCATCGGTCACGTAATGGCATGTCGCGCCGATCAGTTTGACGCCGCGATCGTAGGCCTGATGGTATGGCCTGGCGCCGGCGAACGAAGGCAGGAAGCTATGGTGGATATTGATGACCCTGCCGGCATAACGCTGACACAGGCGCGGCGGTAGAATCTGCATGTAGCGCGCCAGAACCACGCAATCGGCATCAAAGCCATCGACCAGGCGCTCCACTTCGGCGAACGCCACCGCCTTGGTATCGGGGTTCACCGGCACAGGGTAAAAGGGAATGTCGTGTCCCTCCACCAGGTCGCGCAAATCCTCGTGATTGGAGATGACAGCGACGATATGGCAATCGAGCTCCCCGACGCTCCAGCGATACAGCAGATCGACCAGGCAATGCGACGCCTTGGATACCATCAGCACCACCCGCTTGCGATGCGCGGTATCGCTCAATGCCCAGTCCATGTCGAACTCATTGACGATCGGCAAGAACGCCTGGCGCAGCCCTTCGGCATCCAGCGAGATGGAATCGGCCCGGATCTCGTAGCGCATGAAAAAGCGCCCGGTAGCCAGGTCGGAGTGCTGATTGGCCTCGGTGATCGAACCGCCGTGGCTGGCAATGAAGCCCGATACCCGAGCCACGATACCCACGCGGTCCGGGCAGGAAACGACGAGCCGATAACAATGCGACATGGGATACCCGCGTGAACGTAAGAAGCTGAAAGAAGTCGGCTATTGTAGCCAATTCAGTGACTTTCGGTCACCCGCATTGTGGCGCCGTACCGCCATCACGTATAGTGGAAAACCCATCACAACCCCGTGTCGATGATGCTTCAGCCCCGCGTACAGATTCGCCCACGCCGCCGCCCACCGCTGCATTTTATGCCCTTGGGTGGATGCGGCGAGATCGGCATGAACCTCAATCTGTACGGTTACGATGGCCAATGGCTGGCCGTCGATTGCGGCATGATGATTCGTCAGGACCTTCCCGACGCGCCGCTGCAAGTCCCCAATATCGACGCCTTGCCCGCACTCGGCATCAAACCGCGTGCGCTGATCATCACTCACGGCCATGAAGACCATATCGGCGCCGCCGCCTGGTTATGGCCGCATTGGGGCTGCGACATTCACGCCACGCCACTCGCCGCCGGCCTGCTGCGTGCCAAGTTCAACGAGCGCGGCCTGGCCACCGATGCGATTCGTATCATCGAGCCCGGCGAGGCACTGGAGTGCGGCCCCTTCACGCTGCGCTATTTACCCCTCACCCATTCGATTCCCGAGAGCTGCGCCCTGCTGCTGGCCACGCCGTATCATCGCGTACTGCACACCGGCGATTGGAAACTCGACCCCGAGCCCCTGATCGGCAAGCCCGTGGATGACGAGCTGTACCGCTCGCTGGCGCCGGTCGATCTGCTGGTCGGCGACTCCACCAATGCGCCCTTGCCGGGCCATTCGCGCAGCGAAGGCGAGGTCGCCCGCGCGCTCGAGCGCACACTCAGCGATTGTCAGGGGCGCGTGATCGTCTCGTGTTTCGCCAGTAACCTGGCGCGCGTGCTCGCTATCGGGCGTGCCGCGGCGCGCTGCGGCCGCCGGGTCAGCCTGATGGGGCGCTCCATGGAACGCATGGTGGCCGTGGCCCGTGGGCTCGGCTATCTCGACGATTTCCCCGCGCTGGTGCCGGTTCGCGATCTCGGCTACCTACCCGCCAATGAAGTGCTGGTGATCGCCACCGGCAGCCAGGGCGAACCGCGCGCAGCGCTGTCGCGGCTCGCCCAGGGTCGACATCCGCATTTCGAGCTTCAGCCCGGCGATACGGCGATCTTCTCGGCCAAGGCGATTCCCGGTAACGAGCGCTTGATCGAGCGTCTGCATACCGGCCTGCAACGCCTCGGCGTCAGCATTCTGGAAGAGGTTCACCATCCTGAACTACATGCCTCGGGCCACCCCGCCCAGGATGAACTCAACACCTTCTACGAATGGGTCAAGCCGCGTTATCTGCTACCGGTACATGGTGAGTACCGCCATCAGAACGCTCACCGGGAACTGGCCGAAGCTCGCGGCATCGAGGCGCCGCTGGTGCCCGCGAATGGCGATCTGATTCGCTTCGATGCCGATGGGCTGACACGCGAAGCGCGCTACCCGCAGACGCCGCGCATCGTCAGCCAGGATGAAGTGCAAGCTCTGGAAGGCCTGGCGGCGCCCGGCAACGAACGTCGCGAGCGCCATGGCCAGCTCTTTCTGATGCTGCCGATCGTGCCCGCGCAGCCCACCGGCTGGCTACGCATCGGGCGCCTGTTGATCGACTACAACACCTCCACCGCGCTGGATGAAACCAGCCTAGCCGACTGGCTCGACGACACCCTGAGCCAGCTCGACGCGCAAAACCTCGCCCAACTGCGTGACCAGCTTCAGCCCCGCCTGATGCAGTGGCTGGCCGATCACCTGCGTCATTTGCCGGTCGTTCATTTGCAATTGGCACCGGCGGAAGCGTAACCCTGCTCAGCTCAAATCCAGCCAATAAAACTTACTCGCCCAGCGCCGATGTCGATCCTAGACAAGCACTACTCGGTGAAAGCGACCCATGACCCAACGAATGGCGAATTGATTGCTAGCTAATCCCGCAGCGCCTCTAGGTGACGTACCGCAACGCGCAGTAGGGTTCGCGCCGCACCCGTCGGTTTGCGGCGACCCTGCTTCCAATTTGTAATCGTCTGAACCTCACATCCTAAATTGCTTGTGATAGCATAAAACGCTATCATCATTAAGATGAAAACAAAGCATCGCAAGACGCTAGCAGCCATATACCGCAAGCCAACGGCAATCGGGATTGTGTTTGGGGATATAGAGGCGCTGGTCATTGCCTTTGGAGGTAAGGTACGCGAGGGTGATGGCTCCCGCATCGCCTTCGAGCTAGACGAAGGTGGCCGGCTGTACCTTCATCGCCCACACCCCGGCAAAGAAGCCAAGAAGTATCAGGTGGAAGAAGTCCGCGCCTGGTTGAAAGATAGAGGAATCATGCCATGACCAACGCACTGAATTACAAAGGTTATACCGCCCGCGTCGAATTCGACGCTGAAGATGCCTTATTCATAGGCCATGTTCTCGGGATTGCCGACCGTATCAGCTTTCATGGAGAGAGTGTCGCAGAGCTGACCACTGCCTTTAGTGTGGCTATTGAACATTACCTGGCGGATTGCAAAGCCACAGGACGCGAGCCGCTGAAGCCTGCATCTGGAAAGATGTTCCTACGCGTGTCGCCGGAGCTTCATGCCGCCGCTAGCATTGCCGCCCAAACGTCAGGCAAGAGCTTGAACCAATGGGCTGCCGATGCTATCGCTAATGCTTGCCGCCCAGCCTGATGCACGTCCTTGAGACAGATATCCGCAATACTGCCTGGCTCATGAACTATCCCTTTGTGCGCCGTCTTACGCACCCCGCAGATTATTGCGCTAACAAACTGACAACCCGGTCGATCTCGCAAGCGAAGGCAAGCTTGGCCGTGTCGATAGGCTCTATAGTATTCTGCATCGTCATGTTTCGAAGCGTTCGCCTGAAGAATCCAAGCCACATCTTTCAGCTTCCAGCACGTAGCGGCTCCCCTCACAATATATCTTGGTGGGCAGTAGCGCTCTTCCAACTCGAAGCTTGCATCCTCTTACTACTAATCCGCAACGCGCAGTAGCGTGCGACGGCTTTGCCGTACACAATGCCAGCAAAAGTCTCCTGCCATGAATCTGAGTAGCCGTAGCACGCCGCCCCTGGCGTCTGGTTTCCTTCAAGACGCGCAGCGCCGGTCCTCCAGCCCACCTCTCGAAATAATTTGCATTTTTTCCTAAAGCATTCTTTGCAGGCGTCGATAAACAGGGTAACGGCCAACGGCGCCGTTGTGGTGAGAGAGAGGCGAACCAACAAATAGCCAATCCCGCCGCTGGAGCCCCCAAGACCTCAAGTAGGCATTTAAAGGAAGGAAATCACCATGTCAGTGATCAATACCAACATCACCTCGCTGATCGCTCAGCAGAACCTCAACGCCTCCAAAAGCGATTTGACCACCGCCATGGAGCGTCTGTCATCCGGCCTGCGCATCAACAGCGCTGCCGACGACGCCGCCGGTCAGGCCATCGCCAACCGCATGAGCGCACAGATCACCGGTCTGTCTCAGGCGCAGCGTAACGCCAACGACGGTATCTCTGTCGCCCAGACCACCGAAGGCGCCCTGAACCAGGTCAACGACAACCTGCAGCGTATTCGTGAGCTGACCGTTCAGGCTCAGAATGGTACCAACTCCCCGGAAGACCTGGCTTCCATCCAGGATGAAATCACCGCGCGCCTCGACGAAATCGGCCGTGTTTCCGAAGAGACCAGCTTTAACGGCGTCAAGGTACTGGCCTCAGATCAGACCATCTCCATCCAAGTCGGCGCTAACGATGGCGAAACCATCGATATCAAGCTCAGTGAGATCAATGCCGAGACGCTGGGTCTGACTGGCTTCAATGTAGATGGAACTGGAGCTGACAATGCAGCAGCAACAGTTACCGATATCCAGGCTGCCGGCTTTACAAAACAGGCAGACGGCTCCTACGACAGCGCTACTGGCTTCAATAGAGATGCCACTATTGCAGATACATTTGGCACCCTAGAAGATGGTGGCACCGTTACTGATACTGCTGCAACCACCACATATACTTACAGTGCAGCCTCCGAAACTTTCTCATTCGATGAAACCGGGCGTACTGATACTGCTGGTGCTGCTCTCGAATCAACGCTAACTCCTGCTGGCGGCGAAACTAAAACTATCACGTATACCAATGGCGGCGAAACACAAGATATTACCATTGATTCAGATGGCAATATTACCGATGCAGCCAGCGGAAATGTACTGTATATCGACACAACCACTGGTGATCTTAGCGAAACTAATGGAGCCGGCAATACTGCTGCTACTGCTGATAGCCTTACTACCTACTTTTCAACTGCAGCAGCAACAACTAATGGTGCTGTAATTGCTGATGGCGATACTACATATACCGCTACAGCTGCAGATACGTATGATGTAGCAGGAGATACTATCTCCAAAGCTGAACTTCAGCAGAATCTAGATGGCGTGGCATATACTCTTGATTCTGAAAATGACGGCACAGATGACTTCAGTGTCGCTACCACTGGCGTTGTTAGTGACGGAACCGGCGCTACCCAGCAATACATTTCGGGCTTTGATGACTCAACCTTCGTCGATTCTAGCCAAGCAACTGTTTACGCTAATGATAATGGTACTATCACCGATGGTGCAGCCAACGAGGTCTTCGTCAAAGAAGATGGTAGCCTAACCTTCGATGCAGTGAGCGATGCCACTGCTACCGAGAACCCGCTGGCCGCTCTCGACGCTGCTCTGAGTCAAGTTGATGGCCTGCGCTCCGACTTGGGTGCCCTGCAAAACCGTTTCGATTCCGCCATCACCAACCTGGCGACTACCGAAATCAACCTGACCGCCGCTCGTTCGCGCATCCAGGATGCCGACTACGCGACAGAAGTCTCCAATATGACCCGCAACCAGATCCTGCAGCAGGCTGGCACGTCCATCCTCGCCCAGGCTAACCAGTTGCCGCAGTCAGTACTGTCACTGCTGGGTTAATTCTGAGCATAGCAGTATGAGTAGTAACCAAGGCAGGGCGAAAGCCCTGCCTTTCTGTTGAATGCACTATCAGATTTAACAAATTGGCTTATTCAAGCTGTAGGGCTGGTAATCATAACACAAGAAATTACCCAAGCATTCTCACTGCTTAAATGTATGCTAAATAGATATTAAGGAAAAGTAATGGCTTCTGAAAAAATAAATGACTTGCTTCTTAACGAATTTAAGAAAGCCGCCAAAGAAAAAGGAATAGACCCCGCCCTAATTAGAAAAGAAGATCTAACAGCTGAGAAAAAAGGCAACAAAATTCATATCAAGTGGAATGATGTGGAAATAGATGTACCTGCTCCCTCACAAGAAGCTCTAGATTCGTGGTTTAAAGAAAATGGTCAAGTAATTGCAGGTGCGGTATTAACACTGGGGGCAGTTGCTGTCGGCGGTGTGATTGCTATTGCTGCTGCTGCAACTCTCAAGGACTAGCGCAAACTTGTTCCTCGCAAAGTAATGGTTGTGCTTACTAGCTGTCTCTGCTCAAAAGTAACCACAACCATTAGTTCCAGCAAACATTCGCATCCTTAGCATGGTATTCATAGTTTTACACTAAACGTGGTGCCTAATATCATCTTTACGGCGGGGTCGGCTTTTTTAAAGCTTTCCTGGTTCCATCAGGGCGTGATTCGAATAGTTTCCGTTAATGACCTCAAGGTACTGCTCCTAATACTCAACGCATAGAACGCGCCAAGACGGCGTATTCTCGGAGCATATCATGACCATTGCCGAGTACCGACGCACCATCAATGAACTCGAAGCGGTAATCAGCGATACCAAAACGCTGATGGCACGCTTCGAGGCCACCGGCTTCGACGAGGCCATGAGCGACGACTATCTCGCTCTGCATGAACTTTACACTCGGATAATTGAAGAACAGCGCCGTTATACTCGCGAGATGCTGGCCGCCGAGGAGTAGTGAGCGCCGGCACCAAGCCAAAACGGGTTAGGCGAAAAGTTCATGTTCGATGGCAGTTGCGACGAACTGATTGAGGCTTTGCTCTCTGGCGGTTGCGGTATCGACTGCATATTCGTGAATTTCCACTGGTTAATCCTGCTCAGTCCGGAAAACATCCTATGGACGGGTGCGACAAAGGGATAACATAAAGTGAGCAGAATCACTACTGATGTCATTGCCAACTATACGCTAGCAGCGTATGCTTAGGCTATGGTCTTTATCGAACTACCCATTTTTATTCGCTGTGCGAATACTTTGTTCACAGATGCTAATCTGGCCGAGCTCCAGATCACCCTGCTTGAGAATCCAGCAGCAGGCGATCTGATTCCCGGTGGCAAAGGATTGCGAAAAATACGTGTCCCTTTACCGGGGCGAGGCAAGCAAGGTGGTGCTCGGGTAATTTATTATCACTGGGTTTCGAAAGAGCAATGCTACCTCGTATATGCCTATGCCAAGAATGCGGCAGCGGACCTGACGAGGGATCAATTACATCGTTTAGCTGCAGTCATCGAAGCGGAGGTGCGAGATGAATGAACAGCATTTTGATGAACTACTCGATAGTGTTCGTGATATGGGGCGTCACATGCGTGGTGGTCCGGTACAAGGCCTTCGGGTTCGAGAGTTCCCGGAGCCCGATGTGAAAGCCATTCGTGAGCGTACCGGCTTATCACAGACTCGATTCGCCTATCTGATAGGCGTGAAGCCGAAGACACTCCAAAACTGGGAGCAGAAACGGGTTCGCCCAACAGGCCCAGCACGCGCCCTGCTGAAAATCATCGAAGTGAATCCCGACGCGCTGACGGCAATTCATGCCTGAACGATAGGGAAAGCCCGAATATCGACTACTAAATCCTTGCCGCGATGCTAGCAATTAGTGAATATCAGCGCATCATCGCCGAGCTCGACGCGGTAATCCGTGATGCCAAAGCGCTAATGACGCGCTTCGAGGCTACCGGCTTCGATGAGACGATGAGCGACGACTACCTCGCCCTGCATGCGCTTTATACTCGCGCGGTCAGCGAGCAGCGGCACTACACCCAGACGATGTTGGCCGCCGGGGAGTAGTTGAGCGTCGGCAACAAGCCAAAACGGGTTAGGCGAAAAGTTCATGTTCGATGGCAGTTGCAACGAACTGATTGAGACTTTGCCCTCTGGCGGTCTTTATCCGTATCCGGCGATGGGTGCGGCCGGTGAAAACGCGCACCTCATTAAGAGTGCTACTGCCATACGCGAGCCTTCCCGCTCTGCCACTTCGGCGCCTAACGCTTTGAAAAGATGACGGCATTCTCCATTGGTACGAAAACGTGAAGGCAGTCGAATTGTATCTTTCCCTGTCTTATCGCTGACTCTGACTCGGGAGGACTGATCTGCTGAATATCCCCCTTCAATCACTAAATAGCGGGGCATCAAGCAGGCCGGAAAGCCACAGAGGCAGGGGGTTAGTCGGTCGACTCCCATGGATTGAACACATGTAACTCGAAGGGCGCGAAATCGTGGATATTCCGAGTGACTAGCGTCAGATTATGCTGCCGCGCGGTTGCAGCCAGCAGAGTATCGATCGCCGGCGCCGCGACCCCACTAGCCCGAGCCTGCCCGCTAAGAACACCCCATTCCAGCGCCGTCTCGCCATCGACTGAGAAAATTCGATTCGAAAAGCGCTGCATCAAACTCTGGTCAAGCCACGCTTGCAGTTGCTGGCGCCGCTTACCGGGCGCCAACGCCGATATCCCTTTTTGCAACTCGCCCAGCGTCAGCACGCTCAGGTATAGGCTGTGCTCATCGATGCTCTCCAGCCAATGAATCACATGCATGGCAGGCGCTGGTTTAACCGCCTCGGAAATGACGCAGGTATCGATAAGATAACGCATTAAAGAATGACCTCACGTCCCTCATCGCACGCTCGCTCAAGGTCGAGTTCGACATCCGCCAAAGGTGAATTGCGTAGGAACTCCACGAATGTGTCTTCGGATTGCCGACGTGTCAGGCTCTCATATTCGTCCACGGACATTACCACCACTTGGCGCTTACCTCTAACCGTGATGATTTGTGGTCCTTGCTTGCTGGCTGTCTCGACCAGGTGGCTGAATTTGCTTTTCGCCGTCTGCAGTTGCCATTCCATATTTGACCTCCAAGAGCCTTAACATTCTGACTAGTCAGTCTAGTTATCTAAAGCATTGGTTACAAGCTAATCATGTCCACCCGAAGTATGCTATTCACTCCCAGTCGCAGCTCTGTGGCCATAGCCCAATAACCCTAACCTCACGTACACTACCCTCCCACACCGCTACGACACCGCCTGCCTCCATGCTTGCCAATATCCGTATCGTTCTCGTCCAGACATTTCATCCCGGCAACATCGGTGCGAGCGCGCGCGCCATGAAAACCATGGGACTGAATCGGCTCACGCTGGTCAATCCGCGCTGCTTTCCCGATGACGAGGCGACCCGGCTCGCCGCCGGCGCGGGTGATGTGATCGAGCATGCCAATGTAGTCGGCTCGCTGGCCGAGGCGGTCGAAGATTGCGTCCAGGTGATCGGCGCCAGCGCGCGCTTGCGTAATTTGCCGCTGCCGCATTTCGATGAGCCCGACGCGATGGCGCGCACGGTCTTGGAGAACGCCGAACAAGGACCGGTCGCGCTGGTGTTCGGTCGTGAGCGTTATGGATTGACCAATGAGGAGATTCGTTGCTGCACGCATCAGGTGAGTATTCCCGCCAATCCCGATTATGGCGTGCTCAACCTCTCCCAGGCGGTGCAGGTGGTGTCGCACGAGATCTTTCGGGCCTGGCGCCAGCGACCCGATAGCGGCTTTCAACACGCCGCGCCTCGCCATGAGCCTCTGCCCACCCAGGAGCAGTTAGGGCATTTCCATGAGCATCTGCATAACGTCATGGAGCGCGTGGGCTTTTTGACTCAGCCGCATGCCCGCACCGAGGATCACCTGCGCGCGCTATTCACCCGCGCACAGCCGACCCGCAAGGAGTTGTCGCTGTTGCGTGGATTACTCAGCGCGATAGAGAATCGCGACCGGCAACAGTAAAAGTAGCCACACAATAATCATGCACAAAAAAACCGCGACCCCATAGAGATCGCGGTTTTTTGATTCAGGGACCCTTTACTGGGTGCCTGGAAAGGCCGATCAGTCCTGGCCCATCTGCTGCTTGATCAGGTCGCCGATGGTGGTCGGGCCACCGCTCTCGACTTCCTGCTCGCGCGGCTTGCCGGCGCTGCGGCGCGGCTCGGCTTGATCCTTCGCCTTGATCGACAGGTTGATCGCGCGATTCTTGCGATCCACACCGACGATGCGCGCTTCGACGCTGTCGCCTTCATTCAGCACGTTACGTGCGTCTTCGACACGGTCAGCGCTGATTTCGGAGGCTTTCAGCACGGCGATGACATCGGTCGCCAGTTCTACGAGGGCTTCCTTGGCATCGACTTCGACCACGCGACCGGTGACGATGGCACCCTTGTCGTTGACCGCCAGGAACTCGGACACCGGATCGGTCTCGAGTTGCTTGATGCCCAGAGAGATGCGCTCGCGCTCTGGATCGATCGACAGGATGACCGCTTCGGCTTCATCGCCCTTCTTGAACTGGCGAACAGCCTCTTCGCCGGTCTCGGTCCAGGAAATGTCGGACAGATGCACCAGGCCGTCGATGCCGCCTTCCAGCCCGATGAAGATACCGAAATCGGTGATCGACTTGATGGTGCCGGCAACGCGATCGCCCTTGTTGTAGCGCGCGTTGAAGTCTTCCCACGGATTGGTGGCGCACTGCTTGATACCCAGTGAGATACGACGACGCTCTTCGTCGATATCCAGCACCATGACTTCGACATCGTCACCGACCTGAACCACCTTGGACGGGTGAATGTTCTTGTTGGTCCAGTCCATTTCTGAGACGTGAACCAGACCCTCGACACCCTCTTCCAGCTCGGCGAAGCAGCCGTAGTCGGTGAGGTTGGTGACGCGGGCGTGAACCTTCATGCCTTCCGGGTAACGATCCTTGATGTTGACCCAAGGATCTTCGCCGAGTTGCTTCAGGCCCAGCGATACGCGATTGCGCTCGCGATCGAACTTGAGCACCTTGACGTTGATTTCGTCGCCCACGGCAACGATTTCGGAAGGATGCTTGATACGCTTCCAGGCCATGTCGGTGATGTGCAGCAGGCCATCGACGCCGCCCAGATCGACGAACGCACCGTAATCGGTGAGGTTCTTGACGATACCGTTGATCTGCTGGCCTTCCTGCAGGGTCGCCAGCAGCGCTTCACGCTCGGCGCTGTTCTCGGCTTCGAGCACGGCGCGGCGGGAAACGACCACGTTGTTGCGCTTGGGATCGAGCTTGATGACCTTGAAGTCGAGCTCTTTGTTCTCCAGGTGTGCGGTATCGCGCACCGGACGCACATCCACCAGGGAACCCGGCAGGAAGGCGCGAATCGTCGCTACGTCGACGGTGAAACCGCCCTTGACCTTACCGTTGATCACGCCCTTGACGATTTCGTCTTTCTCGAAGGCCGCTTCCAGTTCTTTCCACGCTTCGGCGCGCTTGGCCTTCTCGCGGGACAGACGGGTTTCGCCGAAACCGTCTTCCACGGCTTCCAACGCGACCTTGACTTCGTCACCGATACTGATGTTCAACTGGCCGTTGTCGTCCTTGAACTGAGCAGAAGGAATCTGCCCTTCGGACTTCAGACCGGCGTTGACGGTAATCCAGTCGCCATCGATATCCACCACGGTCGCCATGACGATGGCACCGGGTTCCATATTGATGTCCTGGAGAGACTGTTCAAACAGTTCAGCAAAGCTTTCGCTCATGAGCATCCTACGTGATCAACGTTAAATGGCGGTTGTCGCCTTCTCCGCGCCACCAGCGAGCGCGGGCCTAATCCACATGTCCCCGGGGATGTTGGCGCTGGTTCGACCTGGGCCGGCTTTCAGGTGGTTGCCGGGCCACGTCATGACATCTTGCCGGGGGCTCCGGATGTGTTGTCACATCAAGGAATCAAGCCGTGGGCGCATGGCCCGAATCGGCGAGAAGTCGTTGAATGCGATCCACGACGTCCGGTATCGCAAGCTCCGTGGTGTCCAACTCGACGGCATCGTCTGCCGGTTTGAGCGGGGCCACCGCGCGCTGCATATCGCGCGCATCTCGAGCCTGAATCTCTTTCAAAAGACTCGGTAGACTAGCATCTACGCCTGCCCTGCGCAACTGAAGGAAGCGCCGCCGGGCACGCTCCTCGGCCGAGGCGGTGAGGAAGATTTTCAGCGCCGCACCGGGGAAAACCACCGTGCCCATATCGCGGCCATCGGCGACCAGTCCCGGCGGCTTATTGAAGCCGCGCTGGCGCGCCAGTAGCGCACTGCGCACCGCTGGCAGGGCCGCGACTTGTGACGCGCGCTCGCCAGCCTGCTCGGTACGAATCGCCGCACCGACGTCCTCGCCTTCGAGAACCACCGTTGCATCGCCATCTTCGGCAAGAAACGCCACATCCAGCGTTGCGGCCAGCCGCGCCAGCGCCGGCTCGTCATCGAGCGCCACGCCATGCTTGAGCGCTGCCTGGGCGGTCAGGCGATAAAGCGCGCCGGAATCGAGCAGGTGCCAGCCCAGCCGCTCGGCGATCAATCGGCTGACCGTACCCTTGCCGGCGCCGCCGGGGCCATCGATGGCCAATACCGGCGCCTGCGCTTGGCTATTCATACGCCCTCCCCGTCATGCGCCCGCCTCCTCAACGCACAGACCGACGCGGCGCGCCAGTTCGACGAAGCCGGGAAACGACGTCGCCACGTTGGCGCAATCGTCGATGACGATCTCATCGCTGGCCCGCAGGCCCGCCACCGTAAACGCCATGGCGATACGATGGTCGCCCAGGCTATCGATGCGCCCCCCGCCATAGCTGGCACCGCCGGCTCCCTGACCGTCAAGACGACCGACGATGTCGATGCCATCGTCATGCACGGTATTGTCGACACCGAGTATGCTCAGCCCATCGGCCATCGCCTGGATGCGGTCGGACTCCTTGACGCGCAGCTCCTCCGCGCCGCGCAAGCGCGTGGTGCCCTCGGCGTTGGCGGCGGCAACGAACAGCGCCGGGAATTCATCGATCGCCAGCGGCACCTGGTCGGTTGGAATATCGATACCCTTGAGCGGCGCATGTCGAATGCGCAGGTTGGCGACCGGCTCGCCGCCGACTTCGCGCTCATCGCTCAGCTCGATATCCGCGCCCATCGCCTCGAGGATATTGATCACCCCGACGCGCGTGGGGTTGATGCCGACATGCTCGAGAACCAGATCCGAACCCGGAGTAATCGCGGCGGCGACCAGGAAAAACGTCGCCGAGGAGATATCCGATGGCACGTCGATCGGCCCAGCGGCCAGGCGCCCTCCGCCATTCAAGCGAGCAATGTCCCCTTCACGGCTGACCGGGTAACCGAAGCCATTGAGCATGCGTTCGGTATGATCGCGCGTCGGCGCCGGTTCGCGCACGCGGGTTTCGCCTTCGGCGTACAGGCCCGCCAGCAGCAGGCAGGACTTGACCTGAGCGCTGGCCATCGGCATGTCGTAATCGATGCCCTTGAGCGATTGGCCGCCCTTGATCTTGAGCGGTGGCCGGCCACCCTCGGCGGTCTCGATCACTGCGCCCATCTGGCGCAGCGGCTTGGCGACCCGGTCCATCGGGCGCTTGGTCAGCGAGGCGTCGCCGGTCAGTTCGGTATCGAAAGCCTGCCCGGCCAGAAGCCCCGTGAACAGGCGCATGGCGGTACCGGAATTGCCGACATAGAGCGGCCCGGCGGGCGCTTTCAGGCCATGCAATCCAACGCCATGAATAGTGACCCGGCCCTGATGCGGGCCTTCGATGGCAACCCCCATCTCGCGAAAAGCCTGCAACGTGGCCAGGCTATCCTCGCCCTCGAGAAAGCCCTGCACCTGGGTGACACCTTCGCTAAGCGCACCGAGCATGATCGAGCGGTGCGAGATCGATTTGTCGCCGGGTACGCGGATAGCGCCAGCGACGCTGCCTCCCGGGCTGACCCGGTAACGGACATTGCGTTGTTCCATCGCCTGATATCTCGTCTGGTTCAAAAGGGTATCGAAATAGTGTCGGGCATGACTGGCCCGGTCGAACGTCGCCAATAGGCTGTCGCCATCGCCAGCGGCTACCGCATTTCTCAAGCGAGCGACACCGGCTTCGAAATCATCCAGTGCCGAGAGCACCGCGTCGCGGTTGGCGACGAAAATATCGCGCCACATCACCGGATCGCTACCGGCGATACGCGTGAAATCGCGAAAACCGCCAGCGGCGTAGCGAAAGATATCCAGCCGTTCGTCCTGGCGCGCCAGGGTATCGACCAGTGAAAAAGCCAATAAATGTGGCAAATGGCTGGTGCGCGCCAGCACCTGATCGTGGCGCTCGACGTCCATCTCCAGCACATCGGCGGCGCAGGCGTTCCACAATGCACGCACACGAGCCACGGCATCGCGATCGGTATCGGGCTGCGGGGTCAAAATCACCTTGTGACGGCGATACAGATCGGCATTGGCGGCCGCCACGCCGGTCTTCTCCGAACCGGCAATCGGATGCCCCAATACGAAGCGCTGCGGCAACGCGCCGAACACGCGCTCGGCGGCGCGGCGAATCGCCAACTTGGTGCTGCCGACATCGGTCAGCACCTGATCGCCGATCAACGGCGCCAATTCACCCATGACCGATTCCATCGCCAGCACCGGCACAGCCAGCACGATCAGCGAGCTACCGGCCACCAGCGGGGTAAGCTCGGTGCCGCCGAAATCGATCACGCCCATGCCGATGCCACGTTCGATCTCGTCGGCATCCGGGTCGCAGGCGACGATCTCGCCGCTGAACCCGGCGGCCTTGAGCGCGGCGGCCAGCGAACCGCCGATCAATCCCAGGCCGACGATCAGGATACGCGTTTCATCGACACCGCTGGCATCGTGCGAAAGCCCCACCGACATATCTAGAGCACGCCCTGCGGATAAGAGCCAAGCACCTTGATTTCGGCGGCGCGCAGGCGCACTTCTTCGATTACCGCAGCCACCTCGGGCTGATCGCGATGGCCCTTGAAATCGATGAAGAAGACATAATTCCATACGCCGGTGCGCGAGGGGCGCGTCTCCAGGCGCGTCAGATCGACCTGATGACGATGAAACGGCTCCAGCAAATCGTGCAATGCACCGGGCTGGTTGCGCATCGCCACGACTAGCGAGGTCTTGTCATCACCGGACAGCGGTATGTCCTGATTGCCGATGATCAGAAAGCGCGTCGAATTGTCGGGACGATCCTCGATCTTCTCGGCGACCCGCTCCAGCTCATAGAGCTTGGCCGCCATGTCGCCGGCGATGGCGGCGCTGTGCCACTCGGTCTTGACCAGCCGCGCGGCCTCGGCGTTGGACGACACCGGCACGCGCTCGGCCTGGGGATAATGGGAATCCAGCCACTTGCGGCACTGCGCGAACGACTGCGGATGAGAGTAGATGCGCGAAATCTTGTCCTTGCGCGTGGTGCCCGCCACCAGCAAGTGATGATGAATGCGCAGTACGACCTCGCCACAGATTCGCATCGACGAATCCATGAACGAGTCCAGCGTATGGTTGATCACACCTTCGGTGGAATTCTCCACCGGCACTACGCCATAGTTCGCCGCACCAGCCTCGACTTCGCGAAACACCTCATCAATGGCGGCCATCGGCAGGCTCCTGGCGCTCTCGCCGAAATGCTTCAGCGCCGCCTGCTGAGTAAAGGTACCCTCCGGCCCCAGATAGGCGACTTTGACCGGCTGTTCCAGCGCCAGGCAGGCGGACATGATCTCGCGAAACAGCCGGGCCATTTCCTCGGCATCCAGCGGGCCGCTATTCAGCGCCATGATGCGCCGTAGCACCTGCGCCTCGCGCTCGGGGCGATAGAACACCGCCTTCGGGTCGTCAGCACTCTTGACCCGCGCGACCTGCTGCGCGCAATCGGCACGCTCGCTGATCAGACGCAGGATTTCGCCATCGATATAGTCGATGCGCTCACGCAGCGCATCGAGATTGATAGGTGAGTCACTCATCACGTTCTCCTGCGCTCAGCCACGACGCTTCTCGAAATCGCCCATGAAATTCACCAACGCATCCACCGCCGCTTCGGGCACGGCGTTGTAGAGGCTGGCGCGCATGCCACCGACGCTGCGATGCCCTTTCAGATTGAGCAGCCCCGCATCGATGGCATCTGAGAGAAAGGCATCATTTAACGATGCATCGGCCAGCACGAAAGGCACGTTGGTACGCGATCGATTCGCCGGTACGATCGGGTTACTATAGAAGTCGCTGGCATCGATGGCGCCATATAGCTTGGCCGCCTTGCGCTCGTTGATGGCGTTCATCGCCGCGAGCCCACCGATGTCGTCCTGCAACCACTCGAAAACCAGCCCGGTCAGGTACCAGGCGTAGGTCGGCGGTGTGTTGAACATCGAACCGTTCTCGGCCATCACCCGGTAATTGAACATGGTCGGTGTGTCGGGGCGCGCGCGGTCGAGCAGATCGTCGCGCACGATGACTAGCGTCAACCCCGCCGGGCCGATGTTCTTCTGCGCGCCGGCATAGATTACGCCAAAGCGCGACACATCCAGCGGGCCGGACAGAATCGATGATGACATATCGCAGGCGAGCGGTACGTCGGCCTCGGGGATGTAATCGAACGCCAGACCGCCGATGGTCTCGTTAGCGGTGTAATGCAGATACGCGGCATCGCTCGAGAGCGCGATATCGTCAGGGCGTGGCACGGCACTCAGGCCATTGGCCTCGCTGGACGCCGCCACATGGGCGCCGCCCAGATGTTTGGCCTCGGCGATGGCCTTCTTGCCCCAGATGCCGGTATATAAATAGTTGGGTGTGCCGCCGTTACCCAGCAGATTGTAGGGCAGCATGGCGAATTGCATTGATGCGCCACCCTGCATGAACAGCACCCGATAGTTATCCGGCATGTTCAACAGCGAACGCAGATTGGCCTCGGCGGCTTCGGCGATGGCGATGAATTCCGGGCTACGGTGGCTCATCTCCATGACCGACAAGCCGTGCCCCCGATAATCGAGCAATTCTTCGCGGGCGCGCTCCAATACCTTGGTGGGCAACGCGGCGGGACCGGCACAGAAATTATAATGACGTGTCATCAGTGGTTCTCGTGGCTATTACCGAAGCGACCGCCGGCTGAGCGGCGGTCGCGGTCCATCAATCCTGATCGGGCGTTTCGGGGTTATCATCCGCTGGCGCTTCGCCGGCATCGGCCTGGGAATCGTCAGTGGGACTCGCTTCAGGATCGCCGCCCGACGGATCGTCTACACGCACGGTCTTGACCAGCGATTCATTCTCACCGAGGCGGATCAGCATCACGCCCTGGGTATTGCGCGACGTCGTCGAGACCTCTTCGACCCGCGTGCGCACCAGCGTGCCGCGATCGGTGATCAGCATCATCTCGTCACAGGTGGCCACCTGCATGGCAGCGACCAACTGGCCGTTGCGCGCGCTGGTCTGCATGGCGATGACGCCCTGGCCGCCGCGTCCGCGCAGCGGGAACTCCTCGAGCCGCGTGCGCTTGCCGTAGCCGTTCTCGGACGCCGTGAGAATGTAGATCTGCTCATCATTGGCGACACCAGTCGCCGTGTCGGCTGTTTCGCAATCCACTCCCGTATCGAGCTCGCTAACGCTTTCCAGGTTTTCGTCGTCAGCGCTGTCCGTATCGGCTTCGGTATCGATCAGCGTCGATTTGGGGATGATCAGGCTAATTACCTCGGCATCGCCCTGCAGGCGCATGCCGCGCACACCACGTGCGGTACGCCCCATGGCGCGCACCTTGGTTTCCTCGAAGCGGATCGCCTTGCCGTTGGACGACAGCAACATGGCGTGATCGTCACCCGAGGTAATCGCCGCGCCAACCAGACGGTCTCCTTCCACCATATCGATGGCGATCAGGCCAACGCTACGCGGCCGCGAGAACTGCTCGAGCGAGGTACGCTTGACGGTGCCATTGGCGGTCGCGAAGAAGATGAAGCTATCTTCGCGGTACTCGCGCACCGGCAACATGGTATTGATCGATTCGTCGTCGTCCAGCGGCAGCAGGTTGACCAGCGGCTTGCCGCGCGAACCACGGCTGGCGGCGGGTATCTCGTAGACCTTGAGCCAGTAGACCTTGCCCTTGTTGGAGAACAACAGCACGGTGTCGTGAGTCGAAGCCACCAGCAGGTGCTCGATGACATCCTCGTCCTTCATGCTGGTCGCCGACTTGCCACGCCCGCCGCGATGCTGGGCCTGGTAATCGGTAATCGGCTGCGTCTTGGCATAGCCACTACGCGAAATCGTGACCACCATGTCCTCTTCGTTGATCAGATCTTCGATCTTCAGATCGAGATGGCTGATTTGAATCTCGGTCTTGCGCTTGTCGCCGTATTGATCGCGAATCGCGATCAGTTCTTCGCGAATCACTTCGAGCAAGCGATCGGCGGAGGCCAGAATTTCGGTCAACTCGGCGATGCGTTCGAGAATGCTCAGGTATTCGTTGAGCAGTTTCTCGGTTTCGAGCCCGGTCAGGCGGTGCAGGCGCAGCTCGAGAATGGCCTGGGCCTGCGCCGGCGACAGCCGGTACTCACGATGATCGTTGGATAGCCCGAAGCCCTCGTCGAGATCTTCCGGCTTACATGACGTCGCCCCGGCGCGCTCGAGCATGCCGGTGACCTGGCCCGGCTGCCAGGCGCGTTCGAGCAGTTTGTCCTTGGCTTCGGCGGCGCTCGGCGAGGCCTTGATCAGCTCGATCACCTCGTCGATGTTGGAGATCGCCACGGCCAGACCTTCGAGAATATGGCCGCGTTCGCGCGCCTTTCTCAACTCATAGAGGGTGCGCCGGGTGACCACTTCGCGGCGATGGCGCACGAAGGCTTCGAGGACTTCCTTGAGGTTCAGCGTCTTGGGCTGGCCGTCGTCCAGCGCGACCATGTTGATGCCGAACACGGTCTGCAACTGGGTCTGGGCGAACAGGTTGTTGACCACGACCTCGCCGGATTCGCCGCGCTTGACCTCGATCACCACGCGCAGGCCGTCCTTGTCGGACTCGTCGCGCAACTCGGCGATGCCATCGATACGCTTGTCCTTGACCAGCTCGGCGATCTTCTCGATCAAACGCGCCTTGTTGACCTGATACGGCAACTCGGAGATGACGATATGATCGCGCCCGGATTTCTCGTGGTATTCGATGGTGTGACGCGCACGCACATAGATGCGCCCGCGACCGGTGCGGTAGGCATCGAGAATACCGGCCTTGCCGTTGATGATGCCGCTGGTCGGAAAATCCGGCCCCGGAATGTACTCCATCAGGTCGTCGATGGTCAGCGTGTAGTCATCGATCAGCGCCAGGCAGCCGTTGATGACTTCGACCATGTTATGCGGCGGGATATTCGTCGCCATGCCCACGGCGATGCCCGACGAGCCGTTGATCAGCAGGTTGGGCAACTTGGTCGGCATGACGTCGGGAATGCGCTCGGTACCGTCGTAGTTGTCGACCCAATCGACGGTGTCCTTCTCGAGATCGGCCAGCAACTCGTGCGCCAGCCGCGACATACGCACTTCGGTGTAACGCATCGCCGCGGCGCTGTCGCCGTCGATGGAACCGAAGTTTCCTTGACCGTCGACCAGCACGTAGCGCATCGAAAAATGCTGTGCCATGCGCACGATGGTGTCGTACACGGCACTGTCGCCATGCGGGTGATATTTACCGATGACGTCGCCAACCACACGGGCGGATTTCTTGTAAGGCTTGTTCCAATCGTTGCTGAGTTCGTGCATGGCGAACAGAACGCGCCGATGCACCGGCTTGAGACCATCGCGCACGTCGGGCAGCGCGCGGCCGATGATCACACTCATCGCGTAATCGAGATACGACTGTTTCAGTTCGTCCTCGATATTGACTGGCAGAATCTCTCTGGCGATGTCACCCATGGGTCGTCGAATCCTTTGCACTGCAACTGGTAAGCGCTGGCCTGTGGCCGCAAGCGGTCGGCGGATTATACCATCGCGCGATGGATTAAGGCAGCGCACATCCTGAGGGTTTAACCGTGCAAGGCATTGCGTGCGAGCACTAGCGGGACGAGCGTCTCACGCAGTTTTTCCTCGATTGCCATGGTCCGGCCGCTACGCGTATCGAGCAGCATGAAAGTGAAGTCCGCATCGGCGATACGCTTGCCGTCGATGACGCGATGAATCGCCTGGTGCATGACCGCGCTGCGGTGATTGAGCCCCGAGAGCGAGGTGAAAATTTCCAATTCGTCGTTGATCACCGCCGCTCGGCGGTAATTGATATTGAGGTTGACGGCAACTACCGCCAACCCCTCGTTGAACAACGCCGCCAAATCGAATTGCTGCTCGAAATAGGCCCAACGCCCCTCCTCCAGAAACTCCAGGTAGCGCGCGTTGTTGACGTGAGCGTAGCCATCGAGATGAAAGCCGCGCACGCGCACGGTGGAACGGGCGACACGATGATCCATGGCTGTTATTTCCTGTTAAGAAAAGTAAAGGCGTGGCTAGATACTAGCCAGACCTTGGCCCGGCAACAAACGTCAGTTTGAAACGCTGAGATAACGGCGATTCCCGCTTGGCACCCACCATGCCCTAGCACCCTAGCCCCCGATTGGCCATAATGTGCCTCCCTTTCAACGGAACGACACCATGTGGTTCAAGCACTTGCATCTGTATCGCGTGCATGACACACCCGCCTTGGACGGTGACACCCTGAGCCAGGCAATGGAGGCGCAAGCCTTTCGCCCGCTGGGTGGCGTCGAAGCCAAGCGGATGGGCTGGAGTGCCCCCGCCGGGCGCGGTAGTGAACAGCGCCTGCACGAGATCCAGGGCCATCGCCTGCTGTCGGCTTTGCGCCAGGAGCGCTTGTTGCCGGCGTCGGTCGTGCGCGAGGAGGTCGAGGCGCGCGCCAGCGATCGCGCCGCCGCCGAGGGCGGCCCGTTGAGTCGCCGCGAGAAGCAGGCCCTCAAGGAGCAAGTCTACGAGGAGTTTCTGCCACGCGCCTTCGTGCGCACGCAGCGCCTGGATTTATGGTGGGATACGCGCCGTGGGCTGATCGGCGTCAATGCCTCGAGCCGCAAGCGCGCCGAAGACGTACTCGATTTGCTGCGCCAGACCCTGGGCAGTCTCAAGGTCACGCCACTGGCGACGAAATCCACGCCGACCCGCGCCATGACCGAGTGGCTGCGCGAGCCGGCCGAGCGCCCCGCCACGCTGGAACTGGGCGACCAGATCGAGCTCAAGTCCGACGGTGACGATGGCGTATTGCGCGCTCGCCAGGTGGATCTGGATGGCGAAGAGATTCAGACCGCGCTCGGCGCCGGCCGCCAGGTCACACGGCTGGCCCTGACCATCGATGAAGCCCTGACGCTGGTGCTTCACGACGACATGGCCTTGAAATCGATGCGTTTCGCGGATGCCCTGCTCGATGAAGCCAGCCAGACCGACGATGGCGACGACCCCATATTGCGGCTGGAAACCGACTTCGCGCTGATGACTCAGGTCTTCTCCAACACACTCGATCGACTCATCGACTGGCTGGGTGGCGAAGCCACGCCCGCCGCGCCGACACCATGACGAAAACGCTCGATCCGAATGCCTTCGAAAGCATTCGCCCGTACCACGATGACGAAGTGGCCGAGGTACTCGCCCGCCTGGCGCATGACAGCGAGTTTCTCGACGCCATCACCCGCTACCGGTTGCCGCGCCTGGCCAATCGCGCGCCCTGGCTTGCCCGTTCCATGGCCGGTTTCGCGCTGCAACGGCAGATGCGCGGCGTGAATAGCGTACGCGATCTGCAGGAGCGGATTTCCGTCTACATGCGGCGCATGCTTGCCACCACCACCGATGCGTTCGATGTCGACGGGCTGGATAAGCTGGATCCCGAGCGCGCCTACCTGTTCATCGGCAATCATCGCGATATCGCGCTCGACCCGGCCTTCGTCAATTACGCACTGTACCAGGCCGGACGCAACACGGTGCGCATCGCCATCGGCGACAATTTGCTGCAGAAGCCCTACGTCACCGATCTGATGCGCCTCAACAAGAGCTTCATCGTGCCGCGCTCGGCCCGCGGCAAGCGCGCCATGCTCGCCGCTTATCAGGCGCTATCGGGGTATATTCGCCACTCGATCGTCGAGGACAATCATTCGGTATGGATGGCGCAGCGCGAGGGGCGCGCCAAGGACGGTATCGATCGTGCCGATCCCGCCATCGTCAAGATGCTGACCATGGCCCATCGCCAGCAGGACAAGAGCGCCAGCCTCGGCGATGCCATTCGTGAGTTGCGCATGGTGCCGGTATCGATCAGTTACGAGTACGACCCTTGCGATTTACAGAAAGCCCGCGAATTGCATGCCGTGCATAGCGAGGGGCGCTACGAGAAGGTCGAGTTCGAGGACATTCGCTCAATCGTCGCCGGCATTACCGGCGCCAAGGGGCGCATCAAGCTGACATTCGGCGAGATGCTGGACGCCGATTTCGAAACGCCCGATCAGGTCGCCGACGAAATCGATCGCCAGGTGCTCGATGGCTATCATACCTTCCCCAGCCACCAATTGGCGCTGGAAGCCAGCGGGCAGGCGCCGGAACTGCTGGACCTCAGTGACGTCACCGACGCCGACCGTGCGCGCTTCACCGCCCGGCTCAACGAGGTGCCCACTCACCTGCGCGACTGGTGGCTGGCGCAGTATGCCAACCCGATACTCAATCGGGCCGGGCGGCCCCGTGACGCATAGCCGTTAAGCAGGGAGTCAACTGCGCAGAGAACGTGGCGAGCGCGGCCCGTTCTCTTACTTTCGCCAGAACATCGGTGTGAACAGCACCAGCACCGTCAGGATTTCCAGTCGCCCCATCAGCATCCCCAGGCACAACAGCCATTTGGCGGCATCGGGTAGCGTGGCGAAGTTGCCTACCGGACCGATGATATCACCCAGTCCCGGGCCGACATTGGCCACCGCCGTGGCCGCGCCGGTCAATGCCGTCACCAGATCCAGCCCCATCAGCGCCAGCGCCATGGCCAGGCCGGCAATGGTGATGAAGTAGAAAAACGAGAACGCCACGACGCCGCGCACGATGTCGTCGGTCAGCACGCTGCCATTGTAACGCTGAGAGAAGACGCCACTGGTATGTACCAGTGAGCGAAGCTGATTGAGCAGCATCAGCACCGCGATCTGGAAGCGAAATATCTTCAGACCACCGCTGGTCGAGCCGCTACAACCGCCGACGAAGGTCAAATAGAAGAAGGCGACGACCGCCAGCGCACCCCACTGCGTGTAATCCTCCGAGGCGTAACCGGTGGTGGTGACGACCGAAACGACGTTGAAGGTCACGGCGGTCAACGCCTCGAAGGCCGGTACGCCGTGAAAGATTTGATAGGCGCTCAACGAGACTATTACCGCTATTAGAAGCCATAGCAGGCCACGCACCTGCTGATCGCGCCATAACGCCTTGGGCGAGCCACGCAGGGTGCGAATATAGAGCACGAATGGCAAGGTGCCGCTGAGCATGAACAACGAACCCAGCCAAAGAATGGCCGGCTGTTCGGCATAGGCGCCGAACGAGGCATCGGAATTGGCGAAACCGCCGGTAGCAAGCGAGGTCATGGCGTGGACCACCGCATCCAGCGGCAGCATGCCTGCCAGCCAGTAGCACACGATGGCCAATACAGAGAGACCGACATAGACCAGCAAGGTCGCCTTGGCGATGCCACCGGTGCGCGGCATGACTTTCTCGGACCAGTCGGACGATTCGGTGTGAAACAGACGCATGCCGCCGACCTTGAGAAACGGCAGGATGGCGATCGCCATGACGATGATGCCGATCCCGCCGAGCCATTGCATCATGCCGCGCCACAGTTTGATGCCATCCGAAAGGCGTTCGATGCCGACGAGCACCGTCGAGCCGGTAGTGGTAATCGCCGATACCGATTCGAATACCGCATCGGTCAACGACAACTGCGGCGCCCCCAGCGCCAGCGGTAGGCTGGCCAGGCCGCTGATCGTCACCCAGCTCAGTGTGGTCAGCACGAACATCTGGCGCGGTTTGAGAGCGATCTCCACACGCCGGGTCAGTAACCACACCAGCCCGACAAGCGCCAGTACCGTCAGTATCGACAACCCGAAAGCCCGCCTGTCGGGGTCGCTCTCGACGGCCAGCACCAACCAGGGCACCACCATGAATAGCGCCAGTACCAACCAGAGCATGGCCAGCACCTTGAGTACCGGCGCCCAATCGCTAACCAACTGCTCCGCACGTGGCAGCCGAATCGATGGCATTGCTGTTCTTCCCTTGCGTCCTTTTGGTTGGGCGGCAACTATAGCGCAGAAGCGTCTTATATTCTTCGGAGTGGCAGCATGAACCAACGCAATTCCCAAGACGCAGCTCTCGATCATACAGCCCTGCATGACGCCAATACCCGCGCCGCGCACCGAGTCACTCTGATTGGCGCCGTGCTCGATACCTTGCTGGGGCTGGCCAAGGTGATCGCCGGCGTCATCGTGGGCTCGGCGGCACTCATCGCCGATGGCATTCACTCCTTTTCCGACCTGGTCACCGATGTCTTCGTCGTCATCGCCACTCACTACGGCCGCCAGGCACCGGATCGCAATCACCCTTACGGGCATGGCCGAATCGAAACCCTGTGCACGCTCGTTCTGGGCAGCGTGCTGATCTTCGTTGCCGGCGGCATCGCCTGGGCCAGCTTGAGCCGATTGGTGGAAGGCGTGCCCATCGCTCCGCCCGGTTATTGGGCGATTGCCCTGGCGGTCGTGTCGCTGCTCGCCAAGGAGTGGATATTTCGCTATACGCTGCGCGTCGCCCGCCAGATCGGCTCGCGCCTGATCGAGGCCAACGCCTGGCATTCGCGCAGCGATGCCCTGTCCACGGTGGTCGTGCTGATCGGCCTGATCGGCGCTCAGTTCGGCGTTGGCTGGCTGGATGCGGCCGCCGCCATCGGCGTTGGCCTGCTGGTCGGCAAGATCGGCGGCTCACTACTCTGGGAGGCAACGCGCGAGTTGATCGATACCGCCCTGCCCGACGACGAGCAGCGCCGCCTGCGCGGCGTGGCGTTGGACGTTCCCGGCGTGCGCGACCTTCACCAGCTGCGCACGCGCACCGTGGGGGAACGGGTGCTGCTCGATCTGCATCTGGTGGTGGCGCCGCGCGTAACGGTGTCGGAGGCCCATGAAATCGGCAATCAGGTCTGCCGCGAGTTGTGCCGCGCCTTCCCGAAACTCGCCGAGGTGACCTTTCATATCGATCCGCAAGACGACTCCGAACTCGACGACCCGACCCAACTTCCCGCGTTACCGCTGCGCACCGCTGTTGAGGCAATGCTGGAGCGCGCCTGGGGCGACCTGCCGTGCTGGCGTCAACGGGTCGCGCTCGATCTTCACTATCTCGATAACCGTATCGATGTCTCGTTGTACATTGCCGAGACGCCCGACGCCGACCTGAACCGACTCGCCCGTTCGCTCAAGGACGCCGGCTCAGCCTTGCCCTGGCTGGGCCGCCTGCGTGTATGGCAAGGTCCGGGGAAATCCTGATACACTGCGTTACATTAAGTTTCACTGGGACGTGCCGATATAACGCGGTAGTGACGTGACGATATAACGACGAACACGTATCGCGCCGGAACCGCGCGTAGATTCCAGGAATGCTTAATGGCCCGACCTCATCAAGGCAATGCCTTCGACCCTTCGCGGCGTCGCCTACTGGTCGGCGCGGTGGTTGCGGTATCGCTGCTGGCCGGTGCCATGACAGGACTGGCGACCGGAGCCATGGATCCGCAGCGTATGCGCACGACGATGACAGCGCGCTACGGCGACCAGGGGGCTCGATCCCTCGACGCCTGGCTAGCGCTAATTCGCGAGCTGGAAGGCCGCGACATTGACGTTCAATTGAAGGGAGTCAATGACTTCTTCAATCGCCGGGTGCGCTGGCTCGACGATAGCCAGATCTGGAGCGAAGAGGATTACTGGGCCACCCCGCTCGAGACACTCGGACGCGGCGCGGGCGATTGCGAGGACTACTCCATTGCCAAGTATCAGACACTCAAGAAGCTCGGCGTGCCCGGCGAGCGCCTGCGCATGATCTACGTGCGTGCGCGATTCGGCCGCAGCGACATCACCCAGGCGCATATGGTGCTGGGCTACTACGCGACGCCCGGCGCCGAACCGTTGGTGCTCGACAATCTGCTGCCGACCATCTTACCCGCTGGCGAGCGCGACGACCTGAGCCCGGTGTTCAGCTTCAATAGCGATGGCCTGTGGGCCGGAGGAGCCGCCCAGTCGCTGGCGGTTCCCACCCAGCGCCTGTCGCGCTGGCGAAACGTCGTGCTGCGCATGACGGCGGAAGGGTTCTTATGAAAAGAACGAACAGGCAAGACGCTTTCGAGAGGAGCGCATGCGGATGTCGCTGATCACACGACTCTGGCTATCCATTCTGCTGATATTGGCGCTGGCTTTCGGCGGCAGCCTGTTCATCGGCATCGTCGCCGGCAAGCAGTACATCGAGCAGGAACTGCGCATCAAGAATGCCGACAACGCCAATGCCCTGGCACTGTCGTTGAGTCAGCTCGACAAGGAGCCGGTCATCGTCGAGCTGCTCGTCGCCGCGCAATTCGATACCGGCCACTATCAGCGCATCGAACTCATCGCACCGGATGGCGAGCTCATCGAGCGCCGTGTCAGCGATGTGGATATCGCGGATGTGCCGCCGTGGTTCGTCGAATTGGTAGGGTTTTCGGTTCCCGCCGGCACCGCCGTGGTGCAGGACGGCTGGCGGCAATTCGCCACCGTCAACCTGCAGAGCCACTATGGTTATGCCTACCGCTCGCTATGGCAAAGCGTCATCGATCTGACGCTTTGGTTCGCTCTGGCGGCGCTGATCAGCGCCGGGCTGGCCTGGTGGATGGTGCACGCTCTTAGAAAGCCGCTCAGAGCCGTGGTCACTCAGGCTCAGAATATCGGCCAACGCCGCTTCACGACTTCCCGCGCGCCGCGCACACGCGAGTTGCGCCAAGTCGTTGCCGCCATGAATCGATTGTCGAAAGCCGTGCGCACCATGCTGGCCGAAGAGGCCCACAAGCTCGACCGGCTGCGCCGCAAGCTGCAGCAGGATGAGGTTACCGGCGTGGCCAGGCGCGAGTACCTGCTCAGCCGGCTCGATGCCCTGCTCGGCAGCGATGGGCATCGTGCGGCGGGCCATGTGGTCATGCTGCGCCTGGCCAACCTGCCTGCGCTCAATGCCCGGCTGGGTTACGCCGCCACCGACCGAATACTGGCGGATATCGCCCACCGGCTGCAAAGTCTGGCGGCCAGTTTCGACGAGGGCCAGGCCGGGCGACTCAATGGCAGCGATTTCGCACTGCTATTGCCCGGTAGCGCCGACACGCAGCGCCTGATCGAAGAACTCAAGACGCGACTGCATCCGCTGACCCAGGCATTCGATGCCAATGTCGAGCTGCCGCTATCGCTGATCGCCTATGCCCGAGGCGACAGCCGTGCCGCGCTGCTCAACGCGCTCGATGGCGCCCTGGCCAAGGCGGAGACCGGTGGCGATCGTGCCATCGAGATCGCCACGACCGATGCCAAGCGCCTGCCCTATCGAACCCATGACGAATGGCGCCAGGCGCTGAAGCAAGCGCTCGAGAATAACGACATGACGCTGGCCTACTATCCCGTCGTCAATAGCGAAAACCAGTTGCTTCATCATGAGTGCCCGGCGCGCCTCAAGCTCGAAGGCGAGTGGCAAACGGCTGGCATGTTCCTGCCCTGGGTGAACCGGACCGGCCTGGGTAGCGATTTCGATCTCGCCGTGGTCGAGATCGCCCTGCGCGACATCGCCGAAAAACAGGTCGCCGTTGGCATCAATCTATCGGGCGACACGATTCGCGATACCGGCTTCATGGCCGCGCTGCGGGCGCGACTCAAGAACTACCCCACCCAAGCCACCAAGCTCTGGATCGAAGTGCCCGAATCGGCTGCCATCAGGCATCGGGAAGCCTTCCGTACGCTATGCGACGAGCTCAGGCCGTATGGATGCAAGGTCGGCCTGGAACATGTCGGCCCCGAGTTCGTGAAGCTCACCGACCTGCATGATCTGGGTCTGGCTTATATCAAGATCGATGTCTCGCTGGTGCGCGATATAGATCGCCAGGAACAGGCACAGCCCTTCCTGCGTGGCATCGCCACGGTCAGCCATGCCATCGGCATGTTAGTCATCGGTGAAGGCGTAATGAACGATGAAGAGCGAGAAACGCTCTTCGACCTGGGGCTGGATGGCGTGACGGGGCCGGGTATTCGCGCGCTCGATTGAGCCAGCAGCATGCCCATGAAAATGGGCTCACCTCATGCAGATAGCACAAACCTAAGCGCTTAGGTTTGTGCTACACTCCTCTCATGCCAACCATTCTCCGTTTCGATGGCCTGAGAGCCGCCATCTACCCCAACGACCAGCGCATGTGCATGTCAGCGGCAAAGGCGGTGAGGCGGTGTTCATCATGAACTGCCCCAATGGACCGCCTGAGTTGCGCAAGAACTACCGTTTTAACCCGCCGGAACTCAGCCACATCGCGGCGGCTCTCTCGGCCGAGTTGTTGGCGTTATGTGCCAAGTGGAGGGAAATTCATGGCTATTACTGATAATGTCATCCAGCAGGCAGAAGCACGCATGGCTGCCGAGCGTGATCATGCCCATGCCACCACTGCCCGATATGATCGCCGGGCCAAGCGGGTGATCATTCGCCTGCACTCTGGGCTAGAGCTCGCCATTCCACCACACTTGGTGGAAGGTCTCGCAGATGCCACACCAGAAACATTATCCGAGATCGAGATATCACCGTCTGGGCTCGGCCTGCACTGGCCTCAGCTCGATGCTGATCTTTACGTGCCAGCCCTCCTAGAAGGCCAATTTGGCTCCAAGCAGTGGATGGCTCGTCAGCTTGGTATCGCAGGAGGTCGCAGCCGTAGTCAGGCCAAGCGAAATGCAGCCAGATCCAATGGTGCGAAAGGCGGGCGCCCGCGCAAGGTTCAGGCATAGCTCATTCAGAATGCCAGGAGGTCAGGCAGTGGGCCTATCGGCGCAACATGCCCACCGGTCGCCTGCCCTCCTTGCAGGGCCATCTGTGCAACATCTCACCCTTTTCCACCGCCGCCTGCCTGTTTCGCGCCAATCTGCGATCTACTCAAAAAAACATGGCGCCGAATCTTGGCGCCATGGTAAACGGAATCTAGAGCGTCAAATCAATCCAACATCATCCTGCTCGCCGATGAGATCGACACT
>NZ_CAMPKE010000017.1 GCF_946887195.1 uncultured Halomonas sp. | reverse complement strand
GAGAGGCGTATTCTACCGATTCGGCACGATCTGACAAGCCCTTGATGCGAAAAAATTTCACCAGCGTCATCAAATGGCAATCATACGTGTCAATCAGCTCAGCGTGACCCGTGCATAGCGCTTCTTGCCAGCCTGGATTACGTAACTGCTGCCGGTATCGAGCATATGGTCGCGCGCCACGACCTGGCCATCGACCTTGACCCGACCGTTGCCGAGCATGTCCTTGGCCTGGGCACTGTTATTGGCCAAGTTTGCGCGATTGAGCACCGCCGCGATCGGCGCCTGGGCGCTGCCCTCGAAGTCGATACTGACTTCCGGCATGTCTTCCGGCAGCTCACCGTCGGCAAGCTGGTTGCCGGCCGAGCGATGGGCATTGGCCGCGGCCTCTTCGCCGTGATAACGCGCGATCAGTTCGCGTGCCAGCGCCATCTTGATATCGCGTGGATTGGCACCGCTATCCATATCACGGCGTAGCGCATCGATCTCGTCGTTGGATTTGAGCGAGAGCAGCTCGAAATAGCGCCATATCAGGCTGTCGGGCATCGATACCAGCTTGTTGAACATCGCACCCGGCGCTTCGTCGAGTCCGACATAGTTGCCCAATGATTTGGACATCTTCTGCACACCATCCAGCCCTTCGAGCAGCGGCATGGTGATGACTACCTGCGGTGCCTGGCCGAAATGCTTCTGGATCTCGCGGCCCATCAGAAGATTGAACTTCTGATCGGTGCCGCCCAACTCGACATCCGCTTCGAGCGCCACGGAGTCATAGCCCTGCACCAAGGGATACAGAAATTCATGGATGGAAATCGATTGATTGGCCTTGTAGCGCTTGTCGAAATCGTCGCGCTCGAGCATGCGCGCCACGGTACTCTGCGCCGCCAGTTCGATCATATCGGCAGCACCTAGCTTGCTGAACCACTCGGCGTTGAAACGCACTTCGGTCTTTTCGGGATCGAGGATCTTGAATACCTGCTCCTTATAGGTCTGAGCATTGGCCCTGACTTCGTCTTCGGTGAGCGGCTTGCGGGTGACGTTCTTGCCGGTCGGGTCGCCGATACGCCCGGTGAAGTCGCCAATCAGGAAGATCACCTCATGGCCGAGATCCTGAAACTGGCGCATCTTGGTCAGCAGCACGCTGTGGCCGAGGTGCAAATCCGGCGCGGTAGGATCGAAGCCTGCCTTGATGCGCAGCTTACGCCCCGAGGCGAGCTTCTTCTCAAGCTCCTCCTCGAGCAGAATCTCGTGAGCGCCGCGCTTGAGCAGGGCCAGCGCATCGGCGACGTCGGTCATCGTATCCCTCTCCATGAAAAACGGTTGTCTGAACGAATGGAGCAGGATGTTAGCATGTCTTGACGTGACGGTTGAGCGCCCAAATCGCGCAGGAGACGAGGATGCCTTTGTTTATCGGCCTGATGTCCGGCACCAGCCTGGACGGTATCGATGCCGCGCTGTTGCGCTGTGGCGAAGGCCCTCCCGAACTGCTCGATGCCGCGGGCGTGAGCATGCCCGAGGAGCTACGCCAGCGGTTATTAACGCTGTGCCAGTCACGCAGCGCGACATTCAGCGAACTGGCCGCCGCCGAGGCGGCGTTCTGCCGACTCCAGGCCGAAGCGATCGCATGCTTGCTGGAGAAGAGCGGCACCCCAGCCGGCGCGATAACGGCGATCGGCAGCCACGGCCAGACCATCGAGCATGCGCCGTATGGTTACTCGCCCGGCAACGAGCCGCCATATACCTGTCAATTGGACAACCCCAGCCTGCTCACCGAATTGTGCGGCATCGATGTGGTGGCTGATTTTCGCCGCCGCGACCTGGCTGCCGGCGGCCAGGCGGCACCGCTGGCACCGGCTTTTCATGCCGCGCTGTTCGCCGCGCCGGACGAGTGGCGACTGGTGCTGAATCTGGGTGGCTTCGCCAACCTGACGCTGCTGCCACCGGTTTCTCTCGATGCACCCGTCATCGGCTTCGATACCGGCCCTGCCAATGCCCTGCTGGATGCCTGGTATGCCCGCCACCATCCGGGCCGCTACGATGCCGATGGCGCCTGGGCCGCCGGCGGGCGGGTCGATCGGGCACTGCTCGCGCGACTGCTGGACGATGCCTTCTTCAGGCGCCCACCGCCCAAGAGTACCGGCCGTGAAGTGTTCCACCTTGACTGGTTACAGGCTCGGCTCGGCGGCAGCGAAGCGCCCCAGGACGTCCAGGCGACACTCGCCGAGTTGACCGCCGCCAGCGTCGCGCTGGGTATCGATCAGGCCGTGCGGCAGCGCTCTGCCAGTGGCGATATGACGCTGATTCCCTGCGGCGGTGGAGCCCACAATCCCGATTTGATGGAGCGTCTGGCACGACGCCTGCCCAACGTCACGATTGCCAGCTGCGATAGCGTCGGCTGGTCGCCCGACTGGCTGGAGGCCGGCGCCTTCGCCTGGCTGGCCTGGCGGCGTATCGAGCGCCTGCCCGGCAACCTGCCCTCGGTCACCGGCGCGGCAGGGCCGCGGGTACTTGGCGGGATATATAGCGCCTAAGCTGACGCTGGCACCGGAGCGCTGAAATCGATGGCGCTGGCACCGGAGCGCTAAAAAAAACAGCGCTAAACAGTGACCTAGAAATCGTCGCCATCACGCAGGGCCAAGTGACTGCCGGCATTGGCGGCGCCAGCCTCGCGGATTCCGCCATATTTGATCATGACCCGCAAATCGTTGGCGGAATCGGCATGCACCAGCGCCACGTCCTCGCTGATCCTGCCATTGCAGTAAAGCGTATAAAGCGCCTGGTCGAAGGTCTGCATTCCCCTGTCATGCGAGCGCGCCATGACATCCTTGAGCTCGGCCACGTTGCCCTTGCGGATCAGATCGCTGATCAGCGGCGAGCGCAGCAGTACCTCGGTCGCCACGCAGCGCCCCTCGCCCTCGATCGTCGGCAACAACTGCTGGGCGACGACAGCCTTGAGGTTGAGCGACAGGTCCAACCAGACCTGCCCGTGGCGCTCGGCGGGGAAGAAATGAATGATACGCTCCAACGCCTGGTTGGCATTGTTGGCATGCAGCGTCGCCAGGCACAGGTGCCCCGTCTCGGCGAAAGCCAGCGCATGCTCCATGGTTTCACGACTGCGCACCTCACCGATCATGATCACATCCGGCGATTGGCGCAGGGCATTTCTCAGCGCCACCTCGAACGACTCGGTATCGATACCCACTTCACGCTGATTGATGATCGCGCGGTGATGCGAATGGATGTACTCGATAGGGTCTTCGATGCAGATGATATGCCCACCCAGCGTTTCGTTGCGGTGCTGGATCATCGACGCCAGCGTGGTCGATTTACCGACTCCCGAGCCGCCGACCACGAACACCAGCCCGCGCTTGATCGACGCCAGCTCGCCGAGCACCGGCGGCAAGGACAACGCATCGAGCCGAGGAATGTCGAAGGCGATACGGCGTATCACCATCGCCATCTGGCTGCGCTGATAGAAGGCGCTGACGCGAAAGCGCCCCTGGCCTTGCAGGCTCAACGCGAAATTGGCCTCGTGCTCGGTCTCGAAGCGCCCGCGCTGGCTGCCAGGCAGCGTTGCCATGACCAGCCCGCGCACCTGTTCCACCGTCAGCGTCTTGCCTCCCAACGGTACCAGCTTGCCACTGATCTTGAGGCTGGGGGGAGCATTGGTCGAGATCAGCAGATCCGAGGCCTGCTTTTCGATCATGATGCTCAGTAACTGCTGCAACCATTCGCCGGGAGTCATGATCCGTTCACCTTGCATCGCGCGATCGATGTGTCATGGCTTTACGCCTCGGGCAGTGTGCCTTTCGCCTTGGCCTGGGCTTCCTGACGCGACACCACGTTTTCGCTGACCAGTCTGGCCAGTGCGGCATCGAGGGTCTGCATGCCCTGGCTGCCGCCGGTCTGGATCGCCGAATAGATCTGCGCCACCTTGTCCTCGCGAATCAGGTTGCGTATCGCCGAGGTCGCCACCAGGATCTCGTGAGCCGCCACGCGCCCCCCGCCTTGGCGCTTGAGCAGGGTCTGCGAGATCACGCCCTGCAGCGACTCGGAGAGCATCGAGCGCACCATGGCTTTTTCATCCCCGGGAAAGACATCGACGATCCGATCCACGGTCTTCGCCGCCGACGTGGTATGCAGCGTGCCGAACACCAGGTGGCCGGTCTCGGCGGCCGTCAGCGCCAGGCGGATGGTCTCCAGGTCGCGCATCTCACCGAGCAGGATCACGTCAGGGTCTTCGCGCAGCGCCGAACGCAGCGCTTGGGCGAACCCCTGCGTGTCGCGATGCACCTCACGCTGGTTGACCAGGCTGCGCTTGCTGACATGGACGAACTCGACCGGATCCTCGATGGTCAGGATATGGTCGTAGCGCGTCTCGTTGATGTAGTCGATCAACGCCGCCAGCGTGGTCGACTTGCCCGAGCCGGTCGGGCCCGTCACCAGCACCAGTCCGCGCGGCAACGAGGCCAGGCTGCGAAACACATCGCCAAGCTCCAGATCCTCCATCGTCAGCACGTCGGAGGGAATCGTACGGAACACCGCGCCGGCTCCACGGCCATGGTTGAAGACGTTGACACGGAAGCGCGCCACGCCGGGAACCTCGAAGGAAAAGTCGGTTTCCATGAATTCTTCGTAGTCGCGACGCTGATGGTCGCCCATGATGTCGTAGATCAGCTTGCGGACCTCGCGGTCCTCCATGGCCGGCACGTTAAGGCGGCGAATATCGCCATCGACGCGAATCATCGGCGGCAAACCGGCGGAGAGATGCAGATCCGAGGCCTTCTGCTTTGCCGAGAATGCCAGCAGTTCGGTAATATCCATGCGATTCCCCTGCGCTTTCTTATTAAGGTTATTGCCACGATGCCAGACGTTCAGGTTAGCGAATCTCTCAACGCCACGCGCCAACGTTTGGCCCAGGCGTTACGAGACGCCAATCGCCCAGCGGACGATGCCCGCCTGCTGGCCGTCAGCAAGACCAAGCCCGTCGTCCTGATTCGTGAGGCCTACGCCTGCGGCCAGCGCGAATTCGGCGAGAACTATCTTCAGGAAGCGCTCGACAAGCAAGCCGAACTCGCCGACCTCGATGACATCGTCTGGCATTTTATCGGCCCATTGCAATCGAACAAGACACGCGATGTCGCCGAGCGTTTCGATTGGGTGCATAGCCTCGACCGTGCCAAGGTGGCTCATCGCCTGTCCCGGCAGCGCCCCAGCGCCCTGGGCCCGTTGAATGTCTGCCTGCAGGTCAATGTCAGCGGTGAAGCCAGCAAATCCGGCGTGGCACCGCAGGCACTCGATGCCCTGGCCGACGAGGTCGCTGCGCTACCCAATCTATGCCTGCGCGGGCTGATGACGATTCCCGCGCCGGCAAGCGATAGGGCCGCACAGCGCCAGCCGCTGGCGCGCCTGCGCCAATTGCAGGAGGCGCTACGCCAACGCCTGCCGCAAGCGCCGCTGGATACCCTCTCGATGGGCATGAGCGACGACCTGGAGGCGGCGGTGCTGGAGGGCGCCACCCTGGTGCGCCTGGGCAGCGCGATCTTCGGCGCCCGCACGCCGCGCGCTTGACCAGACGCCCCGCACGACATCCCAACCGGAATGCTCCGGCCCTATTACGCCAACGACACAGGACACATCGCAATGACAAGCCAGATCGCCTTCATCGGTGCGGGCAACATGGCCAGCGCCATCTTCGGCGGCATGATCGACGCCGGCTATCCGGCCGATGCGATCACCGCCACGTCGCCCGACGACAATCACTTGGCGCCGCTGCGCAGCCGTTACGGCATTCACACCACGACCGACAACAATGCCGCCGTCGCCGACGCCGATGTGGTGGTGCTGGCGGTCAAGCCACAGCTCATGCGCGAGGTCTGCGCGGCCATGCGTGACGCCGTTCAGGCGCGCCAGCCGCTGATCGTCTCGGTTGCCGCCGGACTCACCGCCGAGACGCTCGACGACTGGCTGGGCGGTGGCCTGGCGGTGATTCGCTGCATGCCCAATACGCCAGCGCTGGTCGGTGCCGGCGCCTCGGGGCTGTACGCCAACGCGCGAGTCAGCGATGATCAGCGCTCGCTTGCCACGACGCTGCTCGAAGCCGTGGGTCTGGTGGAGTGGGTCGACGACGAAGTGCTGCTGGAGGCCGTAACCGCCGTCTCGGGTAGCGGGCCGGCCTACTTCTTCCTGATCTTCGAGGCGCTGGAGGATGCCGGGAAACGTCTCGGCCTGCCGGCACGGAGCGCTCGCCGCCTGGCGCTGCAGACCGCGTTCGGCGCCGCCAGAATGGCCCAGCAGAGCGAGTTCGACCCGGCGCAGCTCAAGCGCAACGTGATGTCGCCCGGTGGCACGACGGAACGCGCCGTCCAGAGCTTCGAGGACGGCGGCCTGCGCCAGCTGTTCGAGAATGCCACCGAGGCCTGCGCCCAGCGCGCCCGGGAGATGTCCGAAGAACTCGGCAATCAACGTTAGTCAGCGGTCAATTCGATACGGAGGAGCCCCATGGGCAGCCAACTGGGAAGTGCCGGCTTGATGCTGGTCAACACCCTGATCAACATTTACCTGTTCCTGCTGATGCTGCGCTTTCTGCTGCAGGCATCGCGTGCCGATTATTACAACCCGCTCAGCCAGTCGGTGGTCAAGGTCACCCAACCGGTGGTCAAGCCACTGCAGGGCTTTCTGCGTCCGATAGGGCGCTTCGACCTGGCCACGCTGGGCGCCGGCTTCATCATCAAGGCAATCAGCATCGTCGCCATCATGCAGATCGCCATCGGCATCATGCCGCCGATCGGCGGAATCGCCATCGCCTCGCTGGCGGCGCTGGCCAACGCAATCCTCAAGATCTACTTCTTCGCGCTGATCGGCATGATCATCCTGAGCTGGGTCGCGCCGCAGGCCAGCCACCCTGGAGCGCTGCTGATCTTTCAACTGGTCGAGCCGATCATGGCGCCGGTGCGCAAGGTCATCCCACCGCTGGGCATGATCGATCTGTCGCCGATCGTGGTTTTCATCGCCATCAATCTGGTCGATGGTATCGTGGTCGGCTCGCTGACCCGCGCCGCCGGCATTTCCGGTGCGCTGGTCGGTTTGTAGGGATATGGGACAAGCGAGGCTCGTTCGAGCCTCGCGCTGGATATGGACGACTCAACGATAATGCCCGAAACGTTTCCCGTCGATTCGGTCGGCCTGGTGACGCCGCACAAGGCGCACTTCGGCGACCCGCTGGCGCTGGCCTGCGGCAAGACGCTACCGGCCTACGATCTGGTCTACGAAACCTACGGCGAGCTCAACGCCGCGCGCAGCAATGCGGTGCTGATCTGCCATGCCTTGTCGGGGCACCATCATGCCGCCGGCTATCACAGCAACGATGAGCGCAAACCCGGCTGGTGGGATGCGCATATCGGCCCCGGCAAGACCATCGACACGAATCGTTTCTTCGTCGTCTCGCTGAACAACCTCGGCGGCTGCCACGGCACCACCGGCCCGTGCAGCATCAATCCCGAAACCGGCCATCAATGGGGTCCGGGTTTTCCGGTGATCACGGTCGCCGACTGGGTGCACAGCCAGGCGCGGCTGGCCGACCGGCTGGGAATCGAGCGTTTCGCGGCGGTGGTGGGCGGCAGCCTCGGTGGCATGCAGGTACTGCAGTGGGCGCTGGATTATCCCGAACGCATCGCCAATGCGGTGATCATCGCCGCCACGCCGCGCCTCTCGGCGCAAAATATCGCCTTCAACGAGGTCGCCCGCCAAGCCATTCGCTCGGACCCCGATTTCCACGATGGCTGGTACGACGAGCACGGCGCGTTGCCCAAGCGCGGCCTCAAGCTGGCGCGCATGGTCGGACACATCACCTATCTTTCCGAGCATTCGATGGGCGCCAAGTTCGGCCGCGACCTACGCACCGACGAGCTCAACTTCGGCTACGACGTCGAATTCCAGGTCGAATCCTACCTGCGCTACCAGGGCGATATGTTCTCCACCGCCTTCGACGCCAATACCTATCTATTGATGACCAAGGCGTTGGATTACTTCGATCCGGCCGGTGCCCATGGCGGCGACCTGGCCGCCGCGCTGGCCCCCGCCCAATGCCCGTTCCTGGTAGTGAGCTTTTCCACCGATTGGCGCTTCGCCCCGGAGCGTTCGCGCGAGCTGGTCGATGCCCTGGTGCGCGCCGGCAAGCCAGTCAGCTACGCCGAGATCGATTCGCTGTATGGCCACGACGCCTTCCTGCTGCCGGATGAGCGCTACCAGGCGGTATTCGGCGGCTTCATGAATCGCGTAGCGCGGGATTTGCGCCAGGAGAGTAAATGATGCGTGCCGATCTTGAGCTGATCTATGCCTGGGTGCCCAACGGCGCCCGCGTGCTCGACCTGGGCTGTGGCGACGGCACCTTGCTCGATGCCCTGGCACGCGACAAGGGTGTATCCGGCTATGGCCTGGAGATCGATCCCGACGGGATCACCGCCTGTCTCGAGAAGGGCGTCAGCGTCATCGAACAGGATCTCGATCAGGGGCTGGCCAATTTCGACGACGACGCCTGCGATATCGTGGTCATGACCCAGGCATTGCAGGCCCTGCGTCGCCCCGATCGGATGCTCGATGAAATGCTGCGGGTGGCCGGCGAGTGCATCATCACTTTCCCCAACTTCGCCTATTGGCGCCACCGCTTCTATCTTGGTTTCAAGGGCTACATGCCGGTTTCCAAGTCGCTGCCGCACGCCTGGTACGACACGCCCAACATTCACCTGTCGACGTTCAACGACTTCGAGCGCCTGTGCCGCGACAAAGGCTTGATCATCAGCGATCGCGCGGTCGGCAACGGCGATCACGAAGGGCATTGGAGCTCACGGCTATGGCCGAACCTGTTCGGCGAAACGGCGGTGTTTCGCGTCAGCCGCGGCGATCAAGCCAATCGCCGGAGTCATGAGGCAAGCGAATCATGAAACGAGCATGGCAGGCGCTGGGCCTGGCCTGGCTGCTTGTCAGCGGGCCGGCCGGTGCGGAGCAGTTCGAGCGTATCGGCGATTATCAGATTCATTACAGCGCCGTGAATACCCGCTTCCTGGCGCCCGAAGTGGCCGCCGCCTATGACATTCCCCGCAGCAAGGTCATGGCGCTACTTAGCGTCAGCGTTCTTGAGGAGCAACCCGACGGCAGTACCGAGGCGGTACCAGCCGTGGTCAATGGCCGAATCGGCAGTCTCACCGGTCAATCGCAGCCACTGGCGTTTCGCACCATCCGTGAGGACGATTCCATCTACCAGTTGGCGAGCTTTCGCATCCAGCCCGACGAACCCATGCGCTTCACCCTCGATATCCGCTACGACCGCAATGCGGAGCCGGCTGAAGTCGCCTTCATGCAGCGGTTCTATATCGACTGATCGCTAGCTAGCGCATTCGCGCCCATCGCCGTTCTAGTTCACATGAATGGCTGCGTCTTCGCTTTCGAGAACAACGCGAGTCAGCGACACCGGTAGCCGGTGCGTCAGCCGTATACCGCACGGCGCTCCATCGATGACAGCGATGTCGCAGCCATAGGCCAGCACCTCGACCCCTTCGGCGGCGACACGCTTCAACAGCGCGGCATAGACCGGATCGAGGTGTGCCGCCGGCGCCACATCGGCAATGCCGGCATGCGCCACGCAGAACAGCAGTACCGCGCGCTGGCCCTCGGCCGCCAGACGTGCCAGCGCCTGCAGATGTCGCGCACCGCGTGCGCTGACCGCATCGGGAAAATAACCGTGCCCATCGCGCTCCCTGAGCGTGACCTGCTTGACCTCGACGTAAGCGCTGCCCAGGCGCGGGTCGTCGAGACGAAAATCCAGCCGTGCGCGGTTGCGACTGGAACCTTCGACCTTCACTTCACGCCTGAGCGTGGCGTAGCCGGCCAACTCGGCGATCCGCCCGGCGCGCAGCGCCTCTTCGACAATCGCATTGGTACGCCCCGTATGCACCGAGGTCAGCGCCAGGTGCCCTTCCGGCTGCTCCAGTTCGATCAGCTCCCAGGTCCAAGCCAGCTTGCGCGCGGGGTTGGTACTCGACGCCAGCCATACGCGAGAACCCGGCACGTCGACCGCGCGCATCGAGCCGGTATTGGGGCAGTGCGCCACCACCGTTTCGCCATTGGCCAGTTCGACATCGGCGAGAAAACGCTTGTAGCGTCGGCGCAGAATGCCCGGCGTCAGTTGCGGATAATCCATGGCAATCCAGCGCTATTGTCGGGCGAGGAAGCGCTCGAGGCGCAGCACGGCCTCCTCGAGTCTCGCGCAATCGTTGGTGAAGGCGATGCGCACATGGCGCTCGCCATCGCGCACGGCGAAATCGGTCCCCGGGGTGATGGCGACGTTTTCCTCATCCAGCAAACGCTGGCAGAAAGCCTCGCTGTCGTGGGTGTAACGCGATACATCGAGCCACACATAGAAGGCGCCCTGCGGCGGTTGCGAGGGTGCCAGCCCCAGGCGCACGAGGCCAGCCAGCAAGATGTCGCGACGACGGTGCAGCTCGCGGCGGCGGCGCTCCAGTTCATCCCGGCATTCGGGCGTGAATGCGGCCAGCGCGGCATGTTGCGAGGGGGTCGGCGCGGCAAGGAAGACGTTCTGCGCCAGCCGGGTCAATGGTTCGATCGCCGCCTGGGGCGCCACCAGCCAGCCCAGCCGCCAGCCGGTCATGCCGAAGTACTTCGAGAAGCTGTTGACCACGAAGGCCTGCGGCGCCAATGCCGCGGCGGAGACCGGCGCCACATCGAACGTCAGCCCCTGGTAGATCTCATCGACCAGCAATTCGCCGCCGCACTTCGCTACTGTCTCGGCCACGGCGGTGAGCCGCTCGGCATCGAGCATGTGGCCGGTGGGGTTCGATGGCGTGGCGAGCATCGCCAGGCGCGTAGTGTCGCGCCAGTGGCGCTCGATCAGCGCGGCATCGAGCTGCCAGCCACTCTCCGGCCCTACCGCCACGCTGTCGATCTCGGCCTCGGCCAAGGCCATGAAGTGGCGGTTGCAGGGGTAGGTCGGATCGGCCATCAGCACGCGGTCGCCACGCTGCACCAGTAACTGGCTGGCCAACAATAGCGCCCCCGAGGCACCGGGTGTGACGATAATACGCGCCGGATCGACACTCGCTCCGAAGTGTTCGGCATAATGGCCGGCGATCGCCTCGCGCAGTGCCGGCAGGCCGCACGCCGGTGTATAGCGTGTGAGGCCAGCGGCCAGAGCCTGCTGGCCGGCAGCGATCACCGGCTCGGGGGCCGGGAAATCCGGCTCGCCGATCTCCAGGTGGATCACGTCGTGACCTGCGGCTTCGCGAGCCTGAGCCTTCTCCAGCAGACGCATCACGCGAAACGGCTGTACGCTCTCCATTCGCCGACTAAAATTCATGTCCTGCTCCTTCGAAATCCCGTATGCACCGGTTGCCGACGCACCTCAGCGCATCCAAGCTGCCCATATTAGCCCACCGAATACGACATCGGCAGCGCTCATCGTTTCACAGTGGTTGCAAAGCGCGGGCTTTTTCGCTAAATAAGCAAGGCTTCGGGCGGGTAACCCCGCCTTGCGGGTCGCGTTGACATAGGTTAATCCGCGACTCGACCGGCCGGGCATCGGCCCCAGTCACTTGAGTAATGAGGCAGCCCCATGCCAGTAGCGGAAAAGAAAACGGAAGCGCCGAAGAAATTCACCCCGTATGAGCCGGCGCCGGGTGAAGAGTACATGAACGAGAAGCAGCTGGAGCACTTCCGCCAGATCCTGCTCGGCTGGAAACAGGAACTCATGGAAGAGGTCGATCGCACGGTGCGTCATCTGCAGGAGGAGGCCAACAACTATGCCGACCCCGCGGATCGCGCCACTCAGGAGGAGGGGTTCAGCCTGGAGCTGCGCACCCGCGATCGTGAGCGCAAGCTGCTCAAGAAGATCAACGAGACCATCGACAATATCGACGATGACGATTACGGCTTCTGCGAGGCCTGCGGTGTCGAGATCGGCATTCGCCGTCTCGAGGCGCGTCCCACCGCCACCTTGTGTGTCGACTGCAAGACGCTGGCGGAGCTGAAGGAGAAGCAGCTCGGCGGCTGAGTGCCCTTGCCGAGTCAGCCAGCGGGCGCCATCGGGCGCCCGCTTGCGTTGTAGCTCTGCCATTCTGGAAGTCGCTTATGCACGGTTATTGCGGTCGCTTCGCTCCCACACCGTCCGGTCCCTTGCACTTCGGCTCGCTGATCGCGGCATTGGCGAGCTATCTCGATGCCCGCCATGCCCAGGGGAAATGGCGGGTGCGCATCGAGGATATCGACCCGCCGCGCAGCCCGCCGGGTGCGGATGCATTGATTCTGCGCCAGCTAGAAGCCTTCGGCCTGCATTGGGACGGCAGCGTGCGCTACCAGAGCGATCGCGATATCGCCTACCAAACCGCACTCGAGCGCCTCGCCGAGCTCGGCCTGGCCTACCCGTGCAGTTGCTCGCGCAAGGAGTGGCACGCATACGGCGTCTATCCCGGCTGGTGTCGTGAAGGTGTTCGGCACTCCGAGCGTGCCGTCGCCTGGCGCCTGCGCAGCGATCTGGGTACGCGGCCAGTCATCTGGCACGACCGCCTGTTCGGTACGCAGAGCTTCGACCCGGCCACGCTCGGCGATGTGGTTCTGAAACGCAAGGAGGGCCTGTGGGCGTATCAGCTGGCGGTGGTGATCGACGATGCCGATCAGGCGATCACTGACGTGGTGCGTGGTTTCGACCTGCTCGACAATACGCCCTGGCAGCGCCAGTTACAGGATGCGTTGGGATTGCCCGTGCCACGCTACCTGCATTTGCCATTGATCGTTGCCGCCAACGGCCAGAAACTCTCCAAGCAGAACCTGGCCCCGGCGCTGCCTGTGGCCGATGACAGGGTGCGTCCACTGCTACATCGAGCGCTGGTCGCGCTGGATCAAGCGCCTGATTCCGCGCTCGCCCGGGCGCCGGTCGAAGAACAACTGGCCGAGGCCATCGCCGGCTGGGATGTAAAGCGGCTGCGAGCACAGCCGCATCGCACGCAACCCGCAGGCGCTCATGATGACCGCAGCCTATCCGGTTGAGGCTTGCCACGCCGCACTCTAGACTCGTTCGCTCACGGGCTCTTCGAGCCGCACGCAAGGCCGTTTTATGTACGTTTATCGCATCATGCTGTTTCTGGTCTTCGGCGGCTACCTGCTCTCACCCATGCTGATGAGCGGTTGGGCCACGCCAGGCATGGCCTGGTATCGGCCTTTCGTCATCTGGGGCATCCTGATCGCGCTATCCGTGTGGCTGGAGCAAAAAAGGAAGCTCGATGAGCACTAGCCTAGGCGTCGCCTTTGCGCTGGGTATCGGCTATCTGGCGTTGCTGTTCCTGTGCGCCCAGGCGGTGGAGCGCGGCTGGATGCCGACACGCATCGTCCGCCATCCGGCGGTCTACTCGCTGGCGCTGGGCGTCTACGCGAGTGCCTGGGCCGTGTATGGCAGTGTCGAGCTGGCTTCCGAGGTCGGCTATGGCTATCTGGCCTATTACCTGGGTGTCGCCGGCGCCTTTTTGCTGGTTCCCGTACTGCTGGTGCCGATCCAGCGCATGACCCGCACCTATCAACTGGCCTCGCTGGCCGATCTATTCGCCTTTCGCTTTCGTAGCCGCTGGGTCGGCACGCTGATCACGCTGGTCACCCTGTTATCGGTCATGCCGCTGCTGGCCTTGCAGGTGCAGACCATGGGCGATGCCGTGCATCTGTTCACCGGCGCCGCCTCGCCAGCGCTACCGGCGTTATGCTTCTGCGCACTGATCGCTCTGCTGGCGATCGTCTTCGGCGCGCGTCATACCCATTTGCAGGCGCGCCACGACACTCTGCTGGCGGTGATCGCGCTGGAGTCGCTGGTCAAGTTGGCCATCATGCTGACCCTCGGCGGCATTGCGCTGTATGGCATCTTCGATGGCCCCGCCGACCTGCAAGGCTGGCTCAGTGGGCCTGGCCTGGCGCTGCAGTCGTCGACGCTACGCCTCGATCCGGGGCAGTGGCGTACCCTGCTGTTGCTGTTCTTCGCCGCGGCCTTTTTGATGCCGCACATGTTCCATATGACTTTCACCGAGACCCCGTCGCGTCGTGCCCTTCAGCAGACCAGTTGGAGCCTGCCGCTGTATCTGCTGCTGATGGCGCTGCCGGTACCGCTGATCCTGTGGGCGACCCAGCGCCTGGGTGTCGACGCCGAGGCACTGGGCACGGCCTATGTGGCCTTCGGCCTGTCGACCAATGGGTGGATCGACGCACTGGTATTCATCGCCGGGCTGGCCGCGGCCAGTGGCACCATGATCATCATCGCCTTGTCGCTGGCCGGTATGGCACTCAATCACCTGGTGCTGGTCGCCCGACCGCCGGACAATCAGCCAGACCTCTACCGCTGGCTGCTGTGGCTGCGTCGGACGCTGATCGTCGCGGTGATCTTCGGCGGCTGGCTGTTCTACCGCACCGTCGGCATCAAGCACGATCTCACCACGCTGGGGCTGGTCTCGTTCATCGGCATGGCGCAGTGCCTGCCCGGCATACTCGCGGTGCTCTATTGGCCCGGCGCCAATCGCAAGGGCATGGTCTGCGGCCTGACCGCCGGCTGTGCGGTGTGGCTAGTCGGATTGTGGCTGCCACTGTTGGCCGGCCAACCGCCGCTGGTGTTGATTCCGCCGGGGCTCGAGGCCTTACGGGGCGAGCCCGCCTGGTACGCGGTCACGCTGGTCTCGCTAGCCGCCAATATCCTCACCTTCATTGCCGTATCGCTGCTCACCCGCACCTCGGAGGGCGAGCGTGCCGCCGCCGAGGCCTGCTCGGTGGATGCCGTCATCCGTCCCAAACGCTTGCCGTTGGCACCGCGCACGGGCGAGGATTTCAAGCGTTACCTGGCGGAAGCGCTGGGACCCCAGGTCGCCGAGCGTGAAGTCGATAGCGCGCTAGCGGCATTGGGGCTATCGCATCATGACGGCCGGCCTTATGCGCTGCGGCGGCTGCGCGATCGCATCCAGGCCAACCTGTCGGGATTGATGGGCCCGTCGGTCGCTCAGGATATCGTCGATCGCTTCCTGCCCTATCAATATGACGGCCTGGCTCCGACCGATGACATCCATTTCGTCGAAAGCCGCCTGGAGGCCTATCGCTCGCGGCTGACCGGTCTGGCCCGCGAACTCGATGGTCTGCGTCGCTATCACCGGCGCACGCTGACGCAGTTGCCGATCGGCCTGTGCGCCTTCGGCAACGACCGCGAGCTGTTGATGTGGAACGATGCCCTGGCGCGACTCTCGGGCATCGAGGGCGACAGCGTCATCGGCGCACGCCGCGACAGCCTGCCGGCGCCCTGGGCCGAGCTGTTCGGACGCATGTTCGACGAGGCCGGTAGCTATCTCTACAAGCAGGCGGTGACGCTGGAGAACGGCACTCGCTACCTGACCCTGCACATGGCGACGCTGGATGCCGAGGAGGGCGAGCGCGGCGGTACGGTGATCCTGGTCGAGGACCATAGCGAAATGAAGTGGCTCGAGGACGAGTTGATGCACACCGAGCGGCTGGCCTCCATCGGCCGCCTGGCGGCCGGCGTCGCCCACGAGATCGGCAACCCGATCACCGGCATTTCGTCACTGGCTCAGAATCTGCGCTACGATACCGACGACCCCCGGTTGCTGGAAACCGCCGACCAGATTCAACAATTGACCGATCGCGTGTCGCGCATCGTGAGTTCGTTGGTCGGTTTCGCGCATGGCGGACGCCATATCGAGCGGATCAGACTCGATGGTGTGGAACTGCGCCAACTCAGTGAAGAGGCGCTGCACTTGATCCGCCTGGCCCGCTCGGGTCAGGATGTCGGTTACATCAATCGTTGCCCGGTGGGCCTACGGGCTCGGGGCGATGCCCAACGGCTGGTACAGGTGTTGGTCAATTTGATCGGCAATGCCCGCGATGCCAGCCCGCCCGGCGGCGAAATCGTCATCGATGCCAAGCCATGCGACGGCGGCGTGCAATTGAGCGTTAGCGACACGGGCCATGGCATCGACGCCTCGATCCGCGATCATCTGTTCGAACCCTTCACCACCACCAAGCCTCCCGGTGAAGGTACCGGTCTCGGATTGCCGCTGGTCTACAGCATCATCCGCGAGCATCATGGAAAGATTCGGATCGACTCACCGCCCCCCGGGCAATCACAGGGCACCCGCATTACGATGTGGCTACCCAGACCACAAGAGGACGGCGAAGATCACGATGAGCCGGATTCTGATCGTTGAAGATGAAACCATTATTCGCACCGCGCTACGCCGCCTGCTGGAGCGCCACGACCATCAGGTCAGCGAAGCGGGATCGGTCGCCGAGGCACTCGAACTCGATCCGCAACGCTTCGATCTGGTGATCAGCGATCTGCGCCTGCCGGGAGATCCCGGCACGACGCTGATCGATGCCGCGGCGTCGGTTCCGGTGCTGATCATGACCAGCTACGCCAGCATGCGCTCGGCGGTGGACGCCCTGAAACAGGGCGCGGTGGATTACATCGCCAAGCCTTTCGATCACGACGAATTGCTCGATACCGTGACCAAGACGCTGAGTGCACATGCGCCCACGGCGCTACCGTCCAACGGCAACAGCGGCGCCCCGCAGGAGATGATCGGCGACTGTGCGGGCATGCAGGTCGTCTATAGCCGCATCCGCAAGACCGCACCGGCGGATGTCACGGTACTCATCCAGGGCGAATCGGGCACCGGCAAGGAGTTGGTGGCCCGCGCCATTCATCGCCAAAGCCAGCGCGCCCGCGCGCCATTGATCTGCGTCAACTGCGCGGCGATCCCCGAGACGCTGATCGAATCCGAGCTGTTCGGTCATGAAAAAGGCGCGTTCACCGGCGCCAGCGTCGCGCGTACCGGCCTGGTCGAGGCGGCCGATGGCGGCACGCTGTTTCTCGATGAAATCGGTGAACTGCCGCTGGATGCCCAGGCGCGGCTGTTGCGTGTGCTGCAAGAGGGCGAGATCCGCAAGATCGGCTCGATCGAGACCCGTCACGTGAATGTCAGGTTGATCGCCGCCACTCACCGCGACCTGCATGGCATGTCGAAAAGCGGCGAGTTCCGTCTCGATCTTTACTACCGTCTCAATGTCATGCAGATCGATCTACCGCCGTTACGCGAACGCGAAGGCGATATTCTCAAGATTGCCGACGTACTACTCGACGGCGCCTGCCGGCGTCATTCGCGCGATGGCCTCAAGCTCTCGCGCGCGGCGCGGCGCGACATTCGCGACTATCCCTGGCCGGGCAACGTCCGTGAACTGGAGAATGCCCTGGAGCGCGGAGTGATTCTTGCCGAAGGCCACCTGATCCACCCTGACGACCTGGGGCTCAGGCCCGCCACATCGACCACTGCGCGGCCTGCGACGACGAGGCTGGCCGCGCCCTCTGCGCCCGCGGAGATCGATGAGAGTGCCGAGGAGGACCTGTCGCTGGAGGATTATTTCCAGCATTTCGTGCTTGAGCATCAGGATCTAATGAGCGAAACCGAGCTGGCCCAGAAGCTCGGCATCAGCCGCAAGTGCCTCTGGGAGCGCCGCCAGCGGCTAGGCATTCCGCGCAAGAAAAGCCCGCGCAGTCGTACTGCATGACATGCATTCGGCGTCCACACGACCATGGTATAACGCAGGCAAGCAAGCGGCGCGAGGCGGTTTTTGGCGGTTTCATAACGCGGAATTGCTCCGTTTGTTACCATCCCACACAGACAGTGCCCTTCATTGCGCCGCCAGCGGTAACACATGATTGAAAGGCTTGTACTGCATCACTAGCAAGCGGTATTAAGTCTTTGATTTTTTAGCCAGAAAACAGGAGTGGCACAGCGCATGCAGCTTCTATTGCAAGAAAAACAACAACCGGATGCCGTCGAGCGCGAACAACAACAAGAACGCGATCGGATGGCGCTGTTACCGGCGCACCAATAACAACAAGGCTCCGGGCAACATTCGATTTCTCTTGATCCAATAATAACAATCGTCACGAGAGACATGCCGACCAAATAATCACAACAGGATCGGCTATCCGGTAATGTATCGGGACGCGACGCGCTGCGAACGGGTTCAACAACAATAAAACCCCGTCAGAGGCACACCTTCGGCAATAAGAACAACAGGCCGAAGGCAGGCAGCACCCCTGCCGTCGTGGTTGGATTATTGTTTTGAATACGAGACGGTCTCCACCAGGAAGATCACAATAATAAAAACACTGCTTGCCTGATGAATCCGATTGGTGACTGTGGTGCGTATTCAAGGCGATGCGCCATCACGAAAAAGAATCATCAGCATGGATGCTGAACGACTGCTTCAGGGGAGGCCGACCGGCCTCCCCTTTCTACGTCTGGCATCCAAATAGCAGAACTCAACGACAAACGCCGCCGATTCCGGCACGGCGGGCATATGATTTCGCACCCGCCCTCGCCCTTGTACGGGCAGTACTTTGCAAGGCATCCGGGCTCGGCTACACTGGCTTCCCGCACACTGCGAGTCGATATCGCGGCATGTTCAAAGGATTTACCCGCTTTCTCCAACGTCCCGGTGAACGTTTGAAGACCCTGTTCGGCAACAATGAAGGCTCTGGCGACGTGCTGCCCAGGCTACGCATCATTCCCCGAGAAGAGCACAGCATTTCGCGCAAGTCATTCAGCGACAGCGCATTGAAGGTGCTCTACCGGCTACACAACGCCGGCTTCGATGCTTACCTGGTAGGCGGCTGCCTGCGCGATGCGCTATTGGGCAGGATACCCAAGGATTTCGACGTCGCGACGAATGCGACGCCGGAAGAGTTGCGCGATCTGTTTCGCAATTCGCGCATCATCGGGCGGCGCTTTCGTATCGTGCATGTGCGATTCGGCCGCGACATCATCGAGGTCACCACCTTTCGCGGCCGTCCTGGCGACGATCATGGCGAGCATCTGGCCCAGCAATCCGAGCATGGCCTGCTGCTGCGCGATAACGTCTGGGGCAATATCGAGGAGGACGCCCTGCGCCGCGATTTCACCGTCAACGCGCTCTACTACAATATTGCCGACTTCTCGCTGCATGACTGGGCGAATGGCGTCAGCGATATCGAAAGCCGCACCCTGCGATTGATCGGCGACCCGGCCACTCGCTACCGCGAGGATCCGGTGCGCATGCTGCGCGCGGTACGCTTCGCCGCCAAGCTGGACTTCACCATCGCCCCCGCCAGCGAAGCGCCGATTGCCGAGCTGGCGCCGCTGTTATTGCAGATTCCGCCGGCGCGGCTGTTCGAGGAAGTGCTCAAGCTGTTTCTGTGCGGCGACGGCGTGGCGACATTCCAGCGGCTATGTGGCTACGGCCTGTTCGCCATGCTGTTCCCCGAGGCGCAGGAAGCCATGGATGAGCTGCCCTGGGCCGAGCCGCTCTTTCTCCAGGCCCTGACAAGCACCGATACGCGAATACGCGAAGAGCGCCCGGTTACCCCGGCATTCCTGTTCGCCGCGCTGCTGTGGCCAGGCGTTCATCTACGCACTCAGAAACTGTTGGCCGACGGTATGCCGCCGATTCCCGCACAGCAGACCGCCGCGCAGCAGGTGGTGTCGCGGCAATTGCAGCATATTTCTATCCCTAAACGCTTCAGCCTGCCGATGCGCGATATCTGGGACTTGCAGCAACGCCTGCCCAAGCGCCGCGGCAAGCGTGCCTTCCTGACCCGCGAGCATCCGCGCTTCCGCGCCGCTTACGACTTTTTACTGCTGCGTGAAGCGGCCGGAGAAATTCCGCCGGGACTGGGCGACTGGTGGACTGCCTTCCAGGAGGGCGACGAGCATCAGCAGCGTCGCTTGCTGGGCAAGGTGGATGCCGACCCGGCCGGAACCTTTGACGGCCGCAAGCGTCGTCCCCGCAAGCGGCGGCGTAGCAGGAATCCGAATCAGGACGCTTCGCATAGCGGGCCGCATGACTGATTTCGAGCATCGCGCCTATATCGGTCTGGGTAGCAACCTCGATGGTCCCCGACAGCGTATCGAGCAGGCCTTGATGGCGTTGGGTAGCCTGCCGTTGACTCGGCCGATCGCGCATTCGCCGCTTTATGCCAGTAGCCCTGTCGGCCCCCAGGATCAGCCCGATTTCATCAATGCCGTCGCGTTGCTGGCGACGCGGCTGTCGCCGCTGGCGCTGCTCGATCAATTACAGGCGCTGGAGCAGGCCCATCGCCGCCGGCGCGAGCGCCGCTGGGGGCCACGCACACTGGACCTGGACGTACTGCTGTTCGATGATGAATGTCTCGATCTGCCGCGCCTGCGCCTGCCTCACCCCGCCATGCGGGAGCGCGCCTTCGTGCTGGTGCCTTTGGCCGATATCGCGCCGCATGAGGTGATCGACGGCGAACGCGCCGACTGGCTGGCGTCACGGCTCGATCATGAGGGGTTACATCGTTTATCCGCCTAAAGGTAGGGTTGCGCGTTTTTTGTTACAGTTTCACACTTCCGACATGCCTCGGTAACAATTGAAGGTAACACCACGCCAACCCGGCGCCTTTATGCCGCCCTAGTAGAGAGATCGTAAGCTATGAAAACCGTCACTCTGAGCACGCTACAGGCCACCAAGCGCGCCGGCGAAACGTTCAGCTGTCTGACCGCCTACGATGCTTCCTTTGCGCATGCCGCCAATCAGGCAGGTATCGAGGTGTTGCTGGTCGGCGATTCACTGGGAATGGTGCTGCAAGGCCATGCCAGCACCCTGCCGGTGACCCTCGAGGACATCTGCTATCACACGCGCAGCGTGGCACGTACCAAGGGTACCAGCCTGTTGATGGCCGACCTGCCGTTCATGAGTAACGCGAGCCAGGAGCGCCTGCTGCTGGATGCCGCCGCGCTGATGCGCGCCGGTGCCGAAATGGTCAAGATCGAAGGCGAGGCGTGGCTGGCCGAGGGCATTCATGAACTGACTCGGCGCGGCGTGCCGGTCTGTGCACACATGGGCTTGACGCCACAGACGGTATATCAGTTGGGCGGTTACAAGGTCCAGGGCCGCGACACCGCCCGGGCCGAACAGATGATCGCCGACGCGCGTGAGCTGGTCGCGGCCGGCGCATCGGTAATCCTGCTCGAGTGCGTACCGGCAAGCCTGGGCCGTGCCATGCGCGAAGCGCTCGATGTGCCGGTGATCGGCATCGGCGCCGGCCCCGATGTCGACGGTCAGATTCTGGTCATGCACGATATCCTGGGCGTGAGCCTCGGGCGCACCCCGCGCTTCGTCAAGAATTTCCTGGCCGGGAACGACTCCATCGAAGCGGCCTTTCGCGCCTATCATGACGCGGTCAAGGCGCGCCGCTTTCCGACCGCCGAGCACAGTTTCTGATGCAGACGCTGAGCGATATCGCCGAACTGCGCCGGACGCTCGGACAGGCCCGCCAGCAAGGGCAGCGTATCGGCCTGGTACCGACCATGGGCAATCTTCATCAGGGCCATATCGCGCTGGTCGAGGCGGCCCGCGCACGCGCCGACGTGGTCGTCGCCAGCATCTTCGTCAATCCGCTGCAGTTCGCTGCCGGCGAGGATCTCGACGCCTACCCGCGCACCCTGAACGACGATCGAGCCAAGCTCGAGGCCGCCGGTTGCGACCTGCTATTCACTCCCTCCAACGCAACACTCTATCCACAGGGACTCGAGGCGCAGACCAACGTGCATGTGCCGGTGGCCTCCGAAGGGCTATGTGGGGCCAGCCGCCCAGGCCACTTCGATGGCGTGGCGACGGTGGTGACCCTGCTGTTCAATCTATTTCAGCCCGACCTGGCCTGTTTCGGTGAAAAGGACCGACAACAGCTGGCGGTGATCCGCAAGCTGACCGCCGATCTGCATGTCCCGGTCGAGATCGTCGGCGTACCCATCGTGCGCGCCGATGACGGTCTGGCCCTGTCATCGCGCAATGGTTACCTCGATGCCGTCCAGCGTGCCCAGGCGCCGGCGCTCTATCGCAATCTTTGCCGAGCGCGCGATGCGCTACAGAGCGGAGAGGCCGCCCCCGCCGTGCTGCGCGATACGCTCGCCCAGTTCAGCGCGGCGGGCTTGGCGCCCGATTATCTCGAGCTGCGCCGCGCGCACGATCTGGGCCCGGTCACCGACGCTACCCGCGACGCCGTGTTACTCGCCGCCGTGCATCTCGGTCCGGCGCGCCTGATCGACAATCTTGCGGTTTCCCTGTCACGTTGAGGTGCAGCGCCACGCATTAGCGATTGCCGCGGCGCACAACCGTCTCCTATGCTGTAGGAAACCGCTCAACCCCCTCGAGGAGCCTCGCATGCAAGATGTGGTCATCGTCGCGGCACGCCGCACCGCCATCGGCACCTTCGGCGGCTCGCTCTCCAGCCTTCCCGCCACCGAGCTGGGAGCTCGCGTCATCCAGGATATCCTCACCGGCACCGGGGTGGCTCCGGAGCAGGTCGATGAAGTGCTGCTCGGTCAGGTACTGACCGCCGGCTGTGGGCAGAATCCGGCGCGCCAGGCATCGATCCTCGCCGGCTTGCCCGATGCGGTGCCGGCCATGACCATCAATAAGGTCTGCGGCTCCGGCCTCAAGGCCTTGCATTTGGCGACCCAGGCGATTCGTTGCGGTGACGCCGAATTGATTCTTGCCGGCGGCCAGGAAAACATGTCGCTGTCACCCCATGTGCTGCCCCATTCGCGCACCGGTCAGCGTATGGGCGACTGGAACGCCATCGATACCATGGTCCACGATGGCTTGTGGGATGCATTCAACCAGTATCATATGGGCATCACTGCCGAGAATCTGGCCGAGAAATATGGCATCACTCGCGAGCAGATGGATGAATTCGCCGCTGCCTCGCAACGCAACGCCATCGCCGCGATAGAAGCCGGCCGCTTCAAGAGTCAGATCGTGCCGATCGAGATTCCCCAGCGCAGGGGCGATCCCATCGTCTTCGATACCGACGAAGGGCCGCGCGCCGGTATCACCGCCGAGAAGCTCGCCGGCATGAAGCCGGCATTCAAGAAAGACGGCAGTGTCACCGCTGGCAATGCCTCGTCGCTCAACGACGGTGCGGCAGTCGCCATGCTGTGCTCCGAGGCCAAGGCCCGTGAATTGGGCCTGGAGCCGCTGGCACGCATCAAGGCGTATGCCAATGCCGGCGTCGATCCGGCGATCATGGGCATCGGCCCGGCCCCGGCGACCCGCCGCTGCCTGGAGAAGGCAGGCTGGACACTCGACGATCTCGACCTGGTCGAAGCCAACGAGGCATTTGCCGCACAGGCGCTATCGGTCAACAAGGAGTTGGGCTGGGATATGGCCAAGGTGAACCCCAACGGCGGCGCCATTGCATTGGGCCACCCGATCGGTGCCTCCGGCTGCCGCGTGCTGGTCAGCCTGCTGCACGAGATGATTGCGCGCGATGCCAAGAAAGGCTTGGCGACTTTGTGTATCGGTGGCGGCCAAGGAGTCGCTTTAGCCATCGAAAGATAAGCTCGAAGCTCGGAAAACAGCGCCTAAAAGCAACCGCCCCCGCAGCCTGGCTGCGGGGGCGGTTTTGCTTCCAGCGTCTAGCTTACGGCCGATTTACTCGGCCAACTCGGCTTCGAAGGCAGCCTTTTCCTCGGCGCTGATTTCCTTGATGGTGAGCTTCACGCGGTTACGGTTGTCGATATCGAGCACCTTGACCGTCGCTTCATCGCCTTCATTGAGGAAATCGCGCACGTCGTTGACCCGCTCGGGGACGATCTGCGAGATGTGAACCAGACCATCGGTGCCGGGCATGATGTTGACGAAGGCACCGAAATCAGCGATTCGCACCACCTTGCCACGATACAGCTTGCCGATCTCCGCTTCGGCGGTGATGCCGAGTACGGTATCGATGGCACGCTTGGCCGCGGCCTTGTCTTCGGCGTAAATTCGCACGGTGCCGTCGTCGTCGAGATCGATGGAGGCGCCGGTGTCCTCGCAGATCTTGCGAATGGTGGCACCACCCTTGCCGATCACGTCGCGGATCTTGTCCGGGGCGATCTTGATGGTGGCCATGGAGGGCGCGTTCTCGGAGACATCCTCGCGGCTCCGGCCGATCACTTGGTTCATCTGGGCGAGGATACCTTGGCGAGCTTCATGGGCCTGCTGCAGCGCGGTCTCCATGATCTCCTCGTTGATGCCTTCGATCTTGATATCCATCTGCAGCGCGGTCACGCCTTCGGCACTACCGGCGACCTTGAAATCCATATCGCCGAGGTGATCCTCGTCACCGAGAATATCGGTCAGTACGGCGAATCTGTCGCCATTCTTGACCAGACCCATGGCGATGCCCGCTACCGGCGCCTTGAGCGGCACACCGGCATCCATCAGCGCCAGAGAGGTACCACATACCGATGCCATCGAGCTCGAACCGTTGGATTCGGTGATCTCGGAGACCACTCGGATGGTATAGGGGAACGCGTCGTCGCTCGGCAGCATGGCCTGAATGCCGCGCCGCGCCAGGCGACCGTGGCCGATTTCGCGGCGCTTGGGGCCACCCATGAAGCCGGCTTCGCCGACGCAGTAGGGCGGGAAGTTGTAGTGCAGCAGGAAGCGATCCTTGCGCTCGCCCTCGAGCGACTCGATCAATTGAGCGTCGCGCAGGGTGCCCAGCGTGGCGATGACGATGGCCTGGGTCTCGCCACGTGTAAACACGGCGGAGCCATGCGTCTTGGGCAACACGCCGACTTCGATATCGAGCGGACGCACGGTCTTGTGGTCGCGACCATCGATGCGCGGTTCGCCGTCGATCACCCGACTGCGTACCACGCGCTTCTCGAGGCTGGCGAAGGCACCGCCGATCTCGTCGGCACCGAACTGGGCATCATCGCCGCTCGCCAGTTGCTCGACGGCCTCGGCCTTGAGTGCCGAGATGGCATCCTGACGCGCCATCTTGTCGGTGATGCGGTAGGCGTCGCCGACCTTGGCTTCGAAGCCGCTGGCCAGGGCGTCCTTGAGCGCGACGTTCTCGGCCACTGGCTGCCAATCCCACTTGGGCTTGCCGGCCTCGGCGACCAATTCATTGATCGCGCCGATCACGACCTGCATTTCCTGGTGCCCGTAGAGCACCGCGCCAAGCATTTCGTCTTCGAGCAGCTCCTTGGCCTCGGATTCGACCATCAGCACGGCTTTCTCGGTGCCGGCAACCACCATGTCGAGCTCGGAATCGATGAGTTCCTCGACGCTGGGGTTGAGGAAGTAGCCCCGCTCTTCGGTAAACGCCACGCGGGCGGCACTGATCGGACCGTTGAACGGCACGCCGGAGATTGCCAGTGCTGCCGAGGTGCCGATCATCGCGGCAATATCGGGGTTCTGATTGCGATCGGCGGATAGCACGTTACAGATGACCTGGACTTCGTTCATGAAGCCCTTGGGAAACAGCGGGCGGATCGGTCGGTCGATGAGCCGCGAGGTCAGGGTCTCTTTCTCGGTCGGGCGCCCTTCGCGCTTGAAGAAGCCACCGGGAATCTTGCCGACCGCGTAGGTCTTTTCCTGATAGTGAACGGACAGCGGGAAGAAGTCCTGACCCGGCTTGGGTTCCTTCCTGGCGACCACGGTACACAGCACCACGGTATCGTCCATGGTGACCTGCACGGCGCCAGTGGCCTGACGGGCGATACGCCCGGTTTCTAGGGTGACGGTGCTTTGACCGTACTGAAATGTTTTCTTGACCGGATTCACGGTGACGTCCTTCGCCTATTTAGGTTCGCTTGCAATTCGTTTGTGCTCGGCGGTCATGATAAAAGGTACCGCCAGACAATAAAAGAACAAGCAACCCCGAGGGGTTGCTTGTTCTCAAAACTTGCGCTAGACAGCCGTTCTGTCGCCTGTTCGCGATCATGGCGAGTTCAGCGGATCGCGGGCGGCGACTCAGCGACGCAGGCCCAGGCGCTGGATCAGCGACTGATAGCGCTCCAGATCCTTGCGCTTCAGGTAGTCGAGCAGCTTGCGGCGCTGATTGACCATGCGGATCAGGCCACGACGCGAGTGGTGATCCTGTTTGTTGGTCTTGAAATGAGATTGCAGGCCGTCGATGTTGGCGGTCAGCAGGGCCACCTGAACTTCGGGGGAGCCAGTGTCGTTGTCGCCACGACCGTACTCGGTGACGATTTCGGACTTCTTCTCAGCGGTAAGTGCCATCTATGTCTCCAGTAAGCAATATGCCTAAATGATGAGTGTCGGAGACCACGCATATTTGCAGTCTCCACGTTCGCCGCTCTCATCGAGTGGCGAAAACCGCTCCACATCGCTAATGAGTGGAGGCGATCAGGCGGCGTGGGGCAACGACCCCAGCCGCGATGACCGTGACCAGGCCCAGAAAAGCCTCGTCCCGGTACAACCGAGCCAGACTGTCCAAGGGCAGCCCGGCAGTATCCGTCAGCGCCTGCTGCCCCTGCAAGAGCCGGGCGGCAGTCGTGTCGTCGACATCCAGACGCGGCAGATGGGCGACCAATACATCCGCCGGCAGCAGCGTCGCCTCGCGCGCGACCTGATCGCCACAGGCATCGAGCGCTTCCAGGGTCAGCATGGTATCGTCCGCGAATGGCCCGGTCCGGAGCCGTCGCAATGCGGTGATATGCGCACCGCACTCGAGCGCATGGCCGATATCCTCGGCCAGGGTACGAATGTAGGTCCCCTTGCTGCAGGTGACTTCGAGTTCGAAACCCTCGGCGTCGCGCGCGAGAAGCCGCGTATCATAAACCGTCACGCGGCGTGGCGCACGCTCAATCGTCCTGCCTTGACGAGCCAGTTCGTAGAGCGGTCGCCCTTGATGCTTCAAGGCCGAGTACATCGGCGGCACTTGTTCGATCTCGCCGCGAAAGCGCGCCAGCACGCCTTCGATGTCGGCATCCTCGAAGGCCGCCACCGCACGCCGTTCGATCACCTCGCCCTCGGCATCGCCGGTCGCGGTGATCTCACCCAGGCGCACACGAGTGCGATAGACCTTATCGGCTTCGAGCAGGTGCGACGAAAACTTGGTCGCCTCGCCCAGGCACACCGGCAAGAGCCCGGTGGCCATGGGATCCAGCGTGCCGGTATGGCCCGCCTTCTGCGCCTGCAATAACCGCCTCGCTCGCTGCAGGGCATGATTGCTCGACATGCCTCGCGGCTTGTCGAGCAGAAGCACCCCATCGACCGGCAGACCGCGACGGCGTCGCGCCATCAGCGCTCGTCTCCGGACGAAGGCTCTGCATCGCCTTCGCTGCGCTCGCGATCGGCCTCGACGGCCCGATCGATCAGCGACGACAGCTTGTGCCCACGCGATACGCTCTCATCGTAATGAAAACGCAGTTCCGGCACGTGGCGCAGCTTGATCCGGCGGGCAATCTGACTGCGCAGAAAACCGGCGGCGTGCTTGAGCACCGCCAGGTTCTCCTTGATGCGCGCCGGGTCGTCGTCACCCAGCAGGGTAATGTAGACATCGGCATAGCCCAGGTCGCGGCTGACGCTCACGCCACTGACAGTGACCATGCCCAGGCGCGGATCCTTCACCTCGCGCTGGATGAGCACCGCCAACTCCTGCTGGAGCTGGTCGGCAACCCGATCGGTACGCTTGAATTCGCGCATCCGTGACTCTCCTTCGACGCCTTACAGGCTGCGCTCGACCTTGATCTGGTCGAAAACCTCGATCTTGTCGCCGACCTGGACGTCGTTGTAGTTCTTGACGCCGATACCGCACTCCATGCCGTTGCGCACTTCGTTGACGTCATCCTTGAAACGACGCAGCGATTCTAGCTCGCCCTCGTAGATGACCACGTTGTCGCGCAGCACACGGATCCGCTTGTTGCGATGCACATTGCCTTCGATGACCATACAGCCGGCCACCGCGCCGATCTTGGGCGCCTTGAAGACATCGCGCACCTCGGCGACACCGACGATCTCTTCCTTCCATTCCGGTGCCAGCATACCGCTCATCGCCTGCTTGACCTCGTCGATCAGCTGGTAGATGACGCTGTAGTAGCGCAGATCCAGACCTTCGCGTTCGATGATCTCGCGGGCGGCCGCATCGGCACGCACGTTGAAACCGACCACGATGGCATCGGACGCCAGCGCCAGATTGGCATCGGTACCGGTGATGCCACCGACGCCGGAAGAGACCACGGCAACTTCGACTTCATCGGTGGAGAGCTCTTCGAGCGCGCCACGGATGGCTTCCAGCGAGCCTTGCACGTCGGCCTTGAGGACGATATTGACCTTGGCCACCTCGTCCTTGCCCATCTGGCTGAACATGTTCTCGAGCTTGGCTTTCTGCTGACGCGCCAGGCGCACCTCGCGATACTTGCCCTGGCGGAAGTTGGCGATCTCGCGAGCCTTCTTCTCGTCGGCCAGGACCATGAAGTCCTCGCCGGCCTCGGGCGTGCCATCGAGCCCCTGAATTTCCACCGGCATCGACGGACCGACCGCTTCGACCTGCTGGCCGAGTTCGTTGGTCAGCGCCCGCACGCGCCCATAATGCAGGCCGGCGAGAACGATATCGCCACGCCGCAGCGTGCCGTTCTGAACCAGCACGGTAGCCACCGGACCACGTCCCTTATCGAGACGCGACTCGACTACCACGCCCTTGCCCGGGGCATCCGGTACGGCCTTGAGCTCGAGCACTTCGGACACCAGCAGCACCGCTTCAAGCAATGCATCGATGCCTTCGCCGGTCTTGGCCGAGACGTGCACGAACTGAGTATCACCACCCCACTCCTCGGAGATCACGCCGTGCTGGGAGAGCTCGTTCTTGACCCGATCGGGGTCGGCACCCTGCTTGTCGATCTTGTTGACCGCGACCACCAGTGGCACCTCGGCGGCCTTGGCGTGCTCAACGGCTTCGACGGTCTGCGGCATGACGCCATCGTCGGCCGCGACCACCAGAATGACCACGTCGGTAGCCTGGGCGCCACGTGCACGCATGGCGGTGAACGCCGCATGGCCCGGCGTATCGAGGAACGTCACGCCACCGTGCTCGTCCTCGACGTGATAGGCGCCGATGTGCTGGGTGATGCCGCCGGCTTCGCCGGTCGCCACCTTGGTACGCCGAATGAAGTCGAGCAACGAGGTCTTGCCGTGATCAACGTGCCCCATCACCGTAACGACCGGCGAACGGGTGATCTCCTCGCCTTCGTACGAAATGCCCTCGAGCACGGCCGTTTCCAGCGCATCGTCCTTGACCAGTTTGGGCGTGTGGCCCATCTCCTCGACGACGATCGCCGCGGTGTCCTGGTCGATGGTCTGGTTGATGGTCACCGCCGCGCCCATGGTGAACATGGCCTTGATGACTTCATTGGCCTTGATCGCCATCTTGTCGGCCAGATCGGCGATGCTGATCGACTCGGGGATCGCCACTTCGCGCACGATCGGTTGGGTCGGCTTCTGGAAGGCGTGCTGACCGCCGCTCTCGCGGCCGCCTCGGCGGATGCCACGACGCTCGGCGCGCTTGACCTTCTTGCCGCCACGACGGCGCTCGCTGCGCTCCTCGCGATCTTCATTGCGGCTCGGCTCGTGGCGACCCTTCTTGGCCGCCGCCTTCTTGGGCGCGCGACGGCTATCGCTGCGCGGCTCCTTGGGCGGTGCGTTCACTTCGGGCTCGGCCGGGGTATCGTCGCTGGCCACCTGCGGCTCGGTCGGAACCTCGGCCGCCGGCTGGGGCTGCTCGGCCACGACTGGCGCCGACTCGGCGGCGTCCGCCTTGGCGGCTTCCTCTTTAGCAGTCGCTTCGGCCTCCGCCGCCTTGGTATCGCTCTCGGCCTGGGCGCGAGCCTGGGTGGCATTGGCCATGTCGCCAACCAGTTGGCGCGGCCCCTGATCGGCCACTTCCGGCTGCTCCTCGGGCGCTTCGTCCTCGGCACGCTTGACGTAGGTGCGCTTCTTGCGCACCGAGACCTCGATGGTCTTGCCGCGACCGTCGCCGGAGCGAATCCGGCTCTTGGTCTGGCGCGTCAAGGTGACGCGGTTTCTGGAACCGAGCCCACCACCGTGACTCTTGGTGAGGTGATCGAGCAGGCGCTGTTTGTCCTCCTCGGAAACCGCATCGCCTTCGGCCTTGTGCGGAAGCCCCGCATCTTTCATCTGTTCGAGCAGGCGAGACGTGTCACGGCCCACCTTGACTGCGAAATCTTTAACCGTCATTTCTGACATTATGACCCTCCTGAGCCCGTGACCTAGTTACTCTTCGCTCGCGAACCAGGGCGCACGGGCGGTCATGATCAGTGCCGCAGCGCGCTCTTCGTCCATGCCATCGATATCCTTGAGATCATCGATGGCCTGCTCGGCAAGATCCTCCATGGTGACGATGCCACGGCTGGCCAGAATAAAGGCCAGGTGGCGGTCCATGCCGTCCATCTCGAGCAGGTCGTCGGCGGGCTGAGCTCCATCCAACGCCTCCTCGGAGGCGATTGCCAGATTCAGCAGCTCGTCCTTGGCGCGCGCGCGCAGTTCTTCTACCAGGTCTTCATCGAATTCTTCGATTTCCAGCATCTCCTCGAGCGGTACGTAAGCCAACTCCTCGAGTGAGGTGAAGCCCTCATCGACCAGTATCCTGGCCACGTCCTCGTCGATATCGAGGTGATTGATGAAATGCTCGACCAGGCTGTCGATCTCCTGGTCGCGCTTACCCTCGGCTTCGTCCTCGGTCATCACGTTCAGCGACCAGCCGGTCAGCTCGCTGGCGAGACGCACGTTCTGGCCGCTGCGCCCAATGGCCTGAGCGAGATTATCCTCGGCAACGGCGACATCCATGGAGTGGGCATCTTCGTCGACGAGTATGGAAGCGACATCGGCCGGCGCCATGGCATTGATAACCAATTGCGCGGGGTTGTCATCCCACAAAATGATGTCAACGCGCTCGTTTCCCAGCTCGTTGGACACCGCTTGCACGCGCGACCCGCGCATGCCGACGCAAGCACCGACCGGGTCGATGCGCTTGTCGTTGGTCTTGACCGCGATCTTGGCGCGCGAGCCCGGATCTCGCGCCGCGCCCTTGATCTCGATGAGTTGCTCGGCGATCTCCGGCACTTCGATCTTGAACAGCTCGGTGATCAGCTCGGGCCGCGTCCGCGTCAGTATCAGTTGCGAGCCGCGCGCTTCCGGGTCGACCTTCCATAGCAGGGCACGCACGCGCTCGTTCATGCGGTAGCGCTCGCCAGGAATCATATCGCTGCGAGGCAGGAAACCTTCGGCATTGTCACCAAGATCGATGATCAGGCCGTCGCGCGTCGTTTTCTTGACGATACCGGCGACCAGTTCACCCTCACGCTCGGCATACTGACGAACGATCTCGGCACGTTCGGCCTCGCGCACCTTCTGCACGATGACCTGTTTGGCGGTCTGCGCCGCGATACGTCCGAAGGCAGCATTCTCGATGCGCTCCTCGACCACATCGCCCAGCGTCAGCGGCGGGTCGCGCTGCTCGGCGAACGTCTGCTTGATCTCGGCGTCGGGGTTCTCGAACTCATCGTCTTCGACGACCACCCAGCGGCGAAACGTCTCGTAGTCGCCAGTGGCACGGTCGATCTTGACCTGCACACTCGCTTCGCGACCCTCGAAGCGCTTGCGCGATGCGCTGGCCAGTGCCGCCTCGACCGCGCCGAAAATCACATCACGGGGTACACCCTTCTCGTTCGAGATCGCATCAACGACCAGCAGAATCTCTTTGCTCATGCCTTAGCCTCGCCAAAAAACCAGTTCTTATGCATCGAACTGCGGAACTACCCGCGCCTGATCGATACCATCGATAGGAAAGCAATATTCCTCGCCATCGAGATGCAGCAATACGTCATCGTTCTCGATGCCAGCCAGCAAGCCCTTGAACTTGCGGCGGCCGTTAAAAGGCACGTTCAGGCGCAGCGCCACGATGTTGCCCTGATAGCGCTCGAACTGATCGAGGGTGAATAGTGGCCGGTCCATGCCAGGAGAGGAAACCTCGAGCTGGTACTGACCGGGAATCGGATCCTCGACATCGAGAACTCCGCTGATCTGTCGGCTGACATCAGCACAATGATCGACCGTAATGCCATCGGCGCTATCGATATACACCACCACTCGGGAGTGTTTGCCCTGGGCGATCCGTTCGATGCCCCAGAGTTCGAAACCCATGGCCGTTACCACCGGCTCGATAAGCGCGTTCAGCACAGCGTCCTTGGTTGCCACAGACGAAGGCTCCTACAGCAGTTGCATCAGGCACCTGACCGGGAGAAAAGAGGAAAGCTAGGTGGCTGATTGGCGTTAGTGTCAACAATATTTGCATCAAGGCGCGGGTTGCCGACATCGGGCCGCTAACAAAAAGCCCCTTCGATGGAAGGGGCCTTTCAAAGAAACTTGGTAGCGGGGGCCGGATTTGAACCGACGACCTTCGGGTTATGAGCCCGACGAGCTACCAGACTGCTCCACCCCGCATCATGGGTCGCGATACGTGAAATGCGCTTCCCTCGCTCAGGGAAAGGCCGTATCGCCATTACTGCTCAGCAAGCCCGTTCCTGGCAGACTGCTGCTGAATATCTACCCGCGGGCATTTATTCAGATGGTGCCGAAGGGGGGACTTGAACCCCCACGACCATAAGGCCACTACCCCCTCAAGATAGCGTGTCTACCAATTCCACCACTTCGGCATCAGGGGGCGAGCATGCCAGCCAGTCGTTTGGTACTGTCTGTTCTGCCCGTGACCGGACCAGCAACTTGAGCTTGCCCGGCTTGCTACTGGATATTCGCACTACCGCAAAAGGGTGGAGATCACTCTCCGCTATCCTCTAGCACTGGCGCAGTATTATCCATGTTACCCGCACCTTCGTCAAGCGTCGGCACCGATTGCTGCTGCTCGATCACCCGTGCATCGGGAATGCCAGCATCCGGTATCTCACCGGCCTGGGTGGCGAAATAGGCGAGCGCCAACGAGGTGGCGAAGAAAGCCGCCGCCAGGGCGCCCGTCAGCTTGGCCAGAAAGCCGCCGCTTCCCCGCGAACCGAATACGGTCTGCGAAGATCCTCCGCCGAAAGCCGCGCCGGCCTCGGCGCCTTTACCTTGCTGCAACAGAACGAGAACCACCAGGGCGATGGCGATCGCCACGTGGATCATGAGAATGGCAACTTGCATGGTATCAACCTGCTGACTGGCAAATGGCTAAAAAATCGTCGACCTTGAGCGAAGCACCGCCCACCAGGCCGCCGTCGATATCCGGCTGGGCAAGCAATTCGGCGGCATTATCGGCCTTCATGCTACCGCCATAAAGCAAGCGCAGCGTGGCGGCCGAATCGGCATCGTAATCGGCAAGCCGGGCGCGAATCACCGCATGCACCGCCTGAGCCTGCGCCGGCGTGGCCGTGCGACCGGTACCAATTGCCCAGACCGGTTCATAAGCAATCACGATACGTCGAAAGGCATCGCTTTCCAGACTATCGAATACGGCCTCGACCTGACGCAGCACGACGGCCTCACTATGACCGGCCTCATGCTCATCAAGCGTCTCACCGACACACAGGATCGGTGTCAGCCCGGCGCCTAGCGCCGCACGCACGCGAGCCAGTGCACCCGCATCGTCCTCATGATACAGCGAACGCCGTTCGCTATGCCCGACCAGCACATAGCGCACGCCGAGCTCGGCCAGCATCGCACCGCTCACTTCACCGGTGTAGGCTCCCGCAGGCTCAGGGTTGAGCGTCTGCGCCCCCAGCGCTACCGGTGTCGTACCCAAGGCATCCTGGGCAGCGGCCAGATAAGGCACCGGGGGAATCAACGCCACTTCCACCGATGGCGCCAATTTCGCGTCGGCGAAGGCCCGACCGAAACGCTCGACCAGTGCCAGCGTCCCGTTCATCTTCCAATTACCGGCGATCAGCGGCATGCGCATGAACACTCCCCTTTCTCGAAGTGGTGCAAAATGGTATAGGAGCCACGCGATCAAGACAACCGAGATCCCACCGTGAGACGCAAGGAATAGACGGCTCGATCGGTCGTGGCAAGGAAACTCGTTCGAAATCGGCTATCGATTCGCTTAGTCCATCAACGTCTCGACGTCGGCGGCGATCCGTCGCGCCAAGGCGGCGACATCGAAGCGTGGCCGACCCTCGACCATTACCCGAATCAGCGGCTCGGTGCCCGACGGTCGCAGCAGCACGCGACCTTCGTCGCCAAGCTCGGCCTCGACCGAGGCCACCGACTGGCGCAGCACCTCGCTTTCAAGCAGCGCCTGCTTGTCGGTGCCCGGCGTCAGCCGCACGTTGACCAGCGCCTGAGGCGCTTTCTCGAAGCCATCGAGCAATGCGGCAATCGGTTGGTTGCGGCTGGCCATGATCGCCAATACCTGCAATGCCGAGACGATACCGTCACCGGTCGTCTGCACATGACCGCAGACGATATGCCCCGAGGATTCACCGCCTAGCTGCCAGCCGTTGGCTGCCAAGCGTTCCATCACGTAACGATCGCCCACCTTGGCGCGCTCGAAGGGTACATCGAGCGCCTCCAGAGCGGCGGCCAGGCCGAAATTGCTCATCAGCGTACCGACCACGCCGCCACCGAGCTCGCCGCGCTCGTGACGATCGCGCGCGATTAGGTAGAGAATGTCGTCACCGTCGATCTCGCGGCCATCGGCGTCGACCAATACCACTCGGTCGCCGTCACCGTCGAAGGCCACGCCCAGATCGGCACCACGCTCGATCACCGCCGCACGCAGCGAGGCCGGGTACGTGGAGCCCACCTGCTGATTGATATTCATGCCGTCGGGATCGACCCCTACCAGGCTGACCTGGGCGCCTAGCTCGCGAAATACGCTGGGGGCAATATGGTAGGTAGCGCCATGCGCGCAATCGAGCACGATTTTCAGCCCATGCAGGGTCAGGCGGTGCGGCACCGTCGACTTGCAGAATTCGATATAACGGCCGGCGGCGTCGCTGATGCGCACCGCCTTGCCCAGGCGATCGGCAGCCACCGTCTCCAGCGGCTTCTCGAGCTCCTCTTCGATACGCGCCTCGAGCGCATCGGGCAGCTTGGTGCCCTCCGCCGAGAAGAACTTGATGCCGTTGTCCTGAAATGGATTGTGCGAGGCGGAGATGACGATGCCGGCATCGGCGCGGAACGTGCGGGTCAGGTAGGCGATACCCGGCGTCGGCATTGGCCCGAGCAAGGAAACGTCCACTCCTGCAGCCGACAGACCCGCCTCCAACGCCGACTCGAACATATAGCCGGAAATGCGCGTGTCCTTGCCAATCAACACCTTGGCGCGGCCACGCTGTTTATCGAGTACGCGGCCCATTGCCCAGCCCAGCTTGAGCATGAAATCGGCGGTAATGGGGTATTCGCCGACGGTGCCGCGAATTCCGTCGGTACCAAAGTAGCGTCGAGTCATGTGTCAGTGCCTTCCTGTAGCACGGCCCAGGTCATGTTTACCGCGTCCACGCAAGGGCCTACATCGTGAACGCGTAGCAGACGAGCGCCACGCTCGACAGCCAACGTCGCTAAGGCTAGGCCGCCCGGCAGACGCTCCTCCACCGGCCGCTCGAGCACCTTGCCGATCATGCTCTTGCGCGACATGCCGGCTAATAACGGCAGGCCAAGAGCCGCCAGTTCATCCATGCGATTGAGCAAGCGTAGATTATGTTCGACCGTTTTGGCGAAGCCGAAGCCAGGATCGAGAATCAGCCGTTCACGACGGATACCGGCGGCTTCGCAGGTAGCGATACACTCTTCGAGAAAAGCCGCCACCGCCCGCTCCACCGGCTCATCATAGTGGGGCGCGCGCTGCATGTCGGCCGGCTCGCCGAGCATATGCATGAGGCAGATTGGCAAGCCGCTGCTAGCCGCCGCTTCCAGCGCACCGGGGAGGCGCAAGGAGCGCACGTCGTTGATCAGCCCCGCGCCCTGGGCGGCGGCTTCTCGGATCACGTCCGGCGAACTGGTATCCACCGACACCAGGGCATCGAGCTCGCGAACCAATCGCTCCACCACCGGCACGACACGATCCAGCTCCTGCTGTACCGGTACCGGCGCGGCGCCCGGCCGGGTCGATTCGCCGCCGATATCGATAATCGCGGCACCCTCGGCCAGCATGGCCTCGGCATGGCGCACCGCATCGTCGATGAGCGCATGCTGACCGCCATCGGAGAAGGAATCGGGAGTGACGTTGAGAATCCCCATGACACGAGGATAGGTGAGATCGAGGCGATGCCGCCCGCACTGCAACACAGTGCCCGACAAGGGTGCTTTCATTACGTTAACCCGTCTGGCAAGGAGCCACGCCCACGTGCGCTCCATAACACGCCAGGCGTCCCATGGGACGCCTGGCGGCATGCATTGTTCGAATCAATGACCGGCCGGACCACCTAGCGGATCGGAAGGCCGACGCGAGGGTGCATCGTCCTCATCTTCGTCCGCCTCCGGGTTGTCGCCACCCGCCAGCTTTCTGGTATCGGGACCATCGGTAACCCGCGAGCCCTTGCCGGAATCGCCGCTATCATCCCAATCCTTGGGTGGACGCGGCTGGCGCCCCGCCATGATGTCCTTGAGCTGCTCCGAATCGATGGTTTCGTACTGCATCAAGGCTTCGGCCATCATATCCAGCTTGTCGCGATTGTCTTCCAACAGCTGCTTGGCCTGGACATAGCACTCATCGATAATCCGCCGCACTTCCTTATCGAGTCGCGTCGTCGTCTCGCCGGACTTGAGCTTGCCGCCACCCTGACCCGGGCCGCCGAGGAATTGATGCGACTCGTCCTCGTCGTACATCAACGGTCCCATCTCCTTGGACAGGCCCCACTTGGCGACCATGCTGTGCGCCAGCTCCGTGGCGCGCTTGATATCGTTCGAGGCGCCGGTGGTCACTCCATTCGGCCCCAGTGTCATTTCCTCGGCCAGACGACCGCCGAACAGCGAGCAGATCTGGCTGATGATCTGTTGCCGCGAAAGGCTATAGCGATCCTCTTCGGGCAGGAACATGGTCACACCCAAGGCACGCCCACGCGGGATGATGGTGACCTTGTAGACCGGATCGTGCTCCGGCATCAGCAGGCCAATGATAGCGTGACCGGACTCGTGATAAGCGGTATTGAGCTTCTCCTTCTCGCTCATGACCATGGATTTGCGCTCGGCGCCCATCATGATCTTGTCCTTGGCCAGCTCCAGCTCCTCCATGCCGACCAGGCGACGGTTGCGCCGGGCGGCGAACAGCGCCGCCTCGTTGACCAGATTGGCCAGATCGGCGCCGGAGAAGCCCGGTGTGCCGCGTGCGATCACGCTCGGTTTGACGTCTTCGCCCAACGGCACCTTGCGCAAGTGAACGCCGAGAATATGTTCGCGACCGCGAATATCGGGCAGCGGCACGGTGACCTGACGATCGAAACGGCCCGGACGCAGCAATGCCGGGTCGAGTACGTCGGGACGGTTGGTCGCGGCAATGACGATGATGCCGTCGTTGGCCTCGAAGCCGTCCATCTCGACCAGCAACTGGTTGAGAGTCTGTTCGCGCTCATCGTGACCGCCGCCCATGCCGGAACCACGATGGCGACCGACCGCGTCGATCTCATCGATGAAGATGATGCACGGCGCCTGCTTCTTGGCCTGCTCGAACATGTCACGCACGCGTGAGGCACCGACACCCACGAACATTTCGACGAAGTCGGAGCCGGAAATGCTAAAGAACGGCACCTTGGCCTCACCGGAGATGGCCTTGGCCAGCAATGTCTTACCGGTACCCGGCGGCCCCACCATCAGCACGCCACGCGGAATCTGCCCGCCCAGGCGCTGGAACTTGCTGGGGTCCTTGAGGAAGTCGACGAGCTCTTCCACTTCCTCCTTGGCCTCGTCGCAACCGGCAACATCGGTGAAGGTGGTCTTGATCTGATCCTGGGTCAGCAGCTTGGCCTTGGACTTGCCGAAGCTCATCGGCCCGCCCTTACCGCCGCCACCGCCCTGCATCTGGCGCATGAAGAAGACGAAGATGGCGAGAATGATCAGAATCGGGAAGCTGGCGATCAGCAGTCGTGTCCATAGACTCTGCTCTTCGGGCTTCTTGCCGATCACGGTGACGTCGTTGGCCAGCAGATCGTCCATCAGCTTGGGATCTTGAGCCGCCGGCCGAATGGTCTGGAACTGCGAACCGTCTTCTCGCTCGCCGGCGATGGTATAGCCATCGATGGTCACCGAACGGACTTCGCCGTTCTGCACCTGCTGGACGAACTGCGAGTAGTTCATCGTCTGCGGTGCGCTATCGACGCTAAAGTTGTTGAACACCGTCAGCAGTACCGCCGCGATGACCAACCAGAGAATCAGGTTCTTCGCCATGTCGTTCAAGGGAGTACCCTCATTGCATGAATCTGTCTGCCAAGCTTGCCCATGATTGGACACTACATCACATGGGGGTGTTCAACCACAGTTGCAAGCTCAGCCCTTGAATCCTTCCGCCAGCAGATAGACTTCGCGCGAGCGAGCACGCGAGGCTTCCGGCTTGCGAGTCACCACCTTCGCGAAGCTGCCACGCAGCTCCTTGAGATAATCGTCGAACCCTTCGCCCTGGAATACCTTGGCCAGGAACCGCCCCCCGGGCGATAGGGTTTCACGCGCGAGCTCCAGTGCCAGCTCGACCAGGTACATCGCCTGGGGCTGGTCGATCGCCGCCATCCCGCTCATGTTGGGCGCCATGTCCGAGACGATCAAATCCACCGGCCGCCCATCGAGCACTTGCATGATGGCGGCCAGAACGTCGTCCTCGGTAAAATCGCCGTGGATGAAATCGACCCCGGCCAGCGCATCCATTTCGAGGATGTCCGATGCGATCACCACGCCCTCGGGGCCGACCTTCTCGGCGGCGATCTGACTCCAGCCGCCCGGCGCGGCTCCCAAGTCGATTACCGTCATGCCGGGTTTGAACAACCGGTCCTTGGCATCGATCTCGAGCAATTTGTAGCTGGCACGCGAGCGATAGCCCTCCTGCCAGGAGCGCTTTACATAGCGATCATCGAAATGCTCCTTGAGCCAGCCGGCGCTACTCTTGCTGGGCGAGGATCGGGCCACGGCGTCACCTGAGTCGTTGAGGGCAGCTCACCGCCGGTCGTTGGAAATGATGGGAAGCGACGCTTTGCAAAGCACGGCTTTCGCCGTACCATGGCGCGCTCAATCGCCGCAATGATCGAATCATCGCAGCCAGAACGAAGACATGCCAACCGGGGAAGGCCACGATACCATGAGCTTGTCACAGGCACAAAAGAAAGCATTCCGTAGCATCGGCCACCACTTGAACCCGGTCGTCACGGTCGCGGAAAACGGCCTCTCCGAAGGCGTCATGGCGGAGCTCGAGCGCGCCCTGGCCGATCATGAACTGATCAAGGTCAAGATCGCGGTCGGCGAGCGCGACACGCGCCGTCAGGCCGTGGAAGAACTGGCCACCAGCTCGCGAGCCGAGGTGGTCCAGGTCATCGGCAAGATGGCGCTGCTCTATCGCAACAATCCCCAGGCCAACCCCAAGCTCTCCAATATCAAGCGCTTCGAGAACCACCACGGACGGCACTAGGGCCGTAAGCCGGAAGAGCGCCGCTTCGCGGTTGGAAGCTTACAGCTTCTAGCTCAGAGATACTCCACGTCGCTGACTTCGTACTCGACTTCGCCGCCGGGTGTCCTGACCACCACCACATCACCCTCTTCCTTGCCGATCAACGCGCGGGCGATCGGCGAGGTCACCGATATCTTGCCCACCTTGATGTCGGCCTCGTCCTCGCCGACGATCTGGTAACGCACTTCCTCGTCGCTGTCGAGATTGAGCAGGCCCACGGTCACGCCGAAGATCACCTTGCCGGTCTGCGGCATCTTGGTGACATCGATCACCTGCGCCGCCGATAGCTTGGATTCGATCTCCTGGATGCGCCCTTCGATGAACCCCTGCTGCTCACGCGCCGCATGATACTCGGCGTTCTCCTTGAGATCGCCATGCTCGCGCGCTTCGGCGATGGCGTTGATCACCCGAGGACGCTCCACACCCTTGAGCTGCTTGAGCTCATCGCGCAGGCGCTGCTCGCCTAAAACGGTCATCGGGACCTTGTTCATGATCTTGCTCCTGCATGCAGTTCCTGAAGCCGCCGCACGGTGATTTCGTCACCATATTCCAGCGCCATGCAAACGGCGCGCGCCCCGGCCAGCGTAGTGGCGTAGGGCACCTTGTGGGCAAGTGCGGTGCGGCGGATCACCGAGGAATCATTGATTGCCTGGCGGCCCTCGGTGGTATTGACGATGTAAGCCACATCGTCATTCTTGATCATATCGACGATATGCGGGCGCCCCTCGAAGACCTTGTTGACGGCCCTGACCGGCAGCCCGGCTTCATCGAGCGCCTGAGCGGTGCCGCGAGTGGCGATCAGCTCAAAACCCAATGCTAGCAGAGATTGAGCGACCTCGATAACGCCGGTCTTGTCAGGATCGCGCACCGAGAGAAACGCCGTGCGCTCGCCCTCGAGCGCGGGAATCGCTTCACCGGCGCCCAACTGGGCCTTGTAGAAGGCTTCTGCAAAGGTCGTACCGCTGCCCATCACCTCGCCGGTGGATTTCATTTCCGGCGCGAGGATCGGGTCGACGCCCGGGAACTTGTTGAACGGGAATACCGCTTCCTTGACGCTGTAGAAATGCGGCACGATTTCACGCTCGAAGCCCTGCTCGGCAAGCGTCTTGCCAGCCATGCAGCGCGCCGCGATCTGCGCCAGCGAAATGCCGATGCACTTGGAAACGAACGGCACGGTGCGCGAGGCGCGCGGATTGACCTCGATGACGTAGATCTCGTCATCCTGCCAGGCCAACTGCACGTTCATCAGGCCGACCACGTTGAGCTCCACCGCCATGCGCTTGACCTGATCGCGCATCTCGTTCTGCACATCGGCAGGCAATGAATAGGGCGGCAGCGAGCACGCCGAGTCGCCGGAGTGCACGCCGGCCTGCTCGATGTGCTGCATGATGCCGCCGATCACCACCTGCCGTCCGTCGGAGACGGCGTCGATGTCGATCTCGACGGCGGCATTGAGGAAGTGATCGAGCAGCACCGGCGAATCGTTGGACACCTTGACCGCATGGGTCATGTAATTTTCCAGCTCCGAGGCGTCGTAGACGATCTCCATGGCCCGGCCACCGAGCACATAGGAGGGGCGCACGACCAGCGGATAGCCGATCGTCTCGGCCTTGGCGAAGGCCTCGTCGAAGCTGCGCGCGGTGGCGTTGGGCGGCTGCTCGAGGCCCAGCTTGTCGATCATCTGCTGGAAGCGCTCACGATCCTCGGCGCGGTCGATGGCATCCGGCGTGGTGCCGATGATCGGCACGCCGGCGGCTTCCAGCTCGCGCGCCAGCTTGAGCGGCGTCTGACCGCCGAACTGCACGATCACGCCGACCGGCTGCTCCTTGTCGGCGATCTCCAGCACGTCCTCCAGGGTCACCGGCTCGAAATACAGACGATCCGAGGTATCGTAATCGGTGGAGACGGTCTCCGGATTGCAGTTGACCATGATGGTCTCGTAACCGTCCTCGCGCATCGCCAGCGCCGCGTGCACGCAGCAGTAGTCGAACTCGATGCCCTGGCCGATGCGGTTGGGCCCGCCGCCCAGCACCATGATCTTCTGGCGGTCGCTGGGCTCGGCCTCGCACTCCTCTTCGTAAGTGGAGTACATGTAAGCGGTATGCGAGGCGAACTCGGCGGCGCAGGTGTCGACGCGCTTGTAGACCGGGCGAATGCCGTGCCTGTGTCGATAATTGCGAAACTCATTCTCGGAGACACCCAGCAGCTTGGCCAGGCGCGCGTCGCCAAAACCCTTGCGCTTCAAGCCGAACAGCGCGCGGCTATCCAACTCGCCCAGCGAACGCGTGGCAAGCTCGGCCTCGGTACGCACCAGATCCTCGATCTGCACCAGATACCAGCGGTCGATGTTGGTCAGCGCGAAGATCTCATCGACGCTCATTCCGGCGCGCATGGCGTCGGCGATGAAGAAGATGCGCTCGGCACCGGCGGCCTGCAGCTCGCCCTTGATCAGCGCCATATTGGCATCCGAGAAGTCGCTGACCTTGGGGTCGAGGCCGTCGTTGCCGGTTTCCATGCCGCGCAGCGCCTTGTGCAACGACTCCTGGAAGGTGCGGCCAATCGCCATCACCTCGCCCACCGACTTCATCTGCGTGGTCAGGCGATCGTTGGCCTGCGGGAATTTTTCGAAGGTGAAACGTGGAATCTTGGTGACCACGTAATCGATCGACGGCTCGAAGGAGGCCGGCGTCTTGCCGCCGGTGATATCGTTCTGCAATTCGTCGAGGGTGTAGCCCACCGCCAGCTTGGCGGCGATCTTGGCAATCGGAAAGCCGGTGGCCTTGGAAGCCAGCGCCGACGAGCGACTGACGCGCGGGTTCATCTCGATGACCACCATGCGACCGGTGTCGGGATCGACCCCGAACTGCACGTTGGAGCCGCCGGTTTCGACGCCGATCTCGCGCAGCACCGCCAGCGATGCGTCGCGCATGATCTGGTATTCCTTGTCGGTGAGCGTCTGCGCCGGCGCCACGGTAATCGAGTCGCCAGTATGCACGCCCATCGGGTCGAAGTTCTCGATCGCACAAACGATGATGCAGTTGTCGTTGGTGTCGCGAACGACCTCCATTTCGTACTCTTTCCAGCCCAACAGCGACTCATCGATCAACAGCTCATGGTTGTTGGAGAGCTCGAAACCGCGGGTGCAAATCTCCTCGAACTCCTCCTTGTTATAGGCCACCCCGCCGCCGGAGCCGCCCATGGTGTAGGAGGGGCGTATGATCACCGGGAAGCCAAATCGCGCCTGAATGCGCCAGGCCTCGTCCATGGAGTGGGCCACCTCGGCTTTGGGGCACTCCAGGCCGATTCGCCTCATGGCCTGATCGAAGAGGTCGCGGTCCTCGGCCATGTTGATGGCATCGGCATTGGCGCCGATCATCTCCACGCCGTATTTTTCGAGCACACCGTGCTTGTCGAGGTCCAGCGCGCAGTTGAGCGCGGTCTGGCCGCCCATGGTCGGCAGCAGTGCGTCGGGGCGCTCCTTGTCGATGATCTTTTCCAGCGTCTGCCAGGTGATCGGCTCGATATAGGTGGCATCGGCCATCACCGGATCGGTCATGATGGTCGCCGGGTTGGAGTTGACCAGAATGACCCGGTAGCCCTCCTCGCGCAGTGCCTTGCAGGCCTGGGCGCCGGAGTAGTCGAACTCGCACGCCTGGCCGATGACGATGGGGCCGGCGCCGATGATGAGGATGCTATGGATGTCGTTACGTTTGGGCATGACGGCTCCCGCAAAAAAAGACCAATGACAATTCGAGAAACGAGGCTCGGCGCCAATCGGCGCCGCACGACGCCTAGCGGCGTTCGCGCATCATGGCGACAAAGCGATCGAACAGCGGCGCTACGTCGCGCGGCCCCGGGCTCGCCTCGGGATGCCCCTGGAAGCTGAACGCCGGGCGATCGGTGCGCTCGATACCCTGCAGCGTGCCATCGAACAGCGAACGGTGCGTGGCGCGTAAGGTCGCCGGTAGGCTGGTCTCGTCGGCGGCGAAGCCGTGATTCTGGCTGGTGATCATCACCTGGCCGCTGTCGAGATCCTGCACCGGATGGTTGGCACCGTGATGGCCATGGTTCATCTTCACGGTCTTACCGCCGGAAGCCAGCGCCAGCAGCTGATGACCCAGGCAGATGCCGAACAGCGGTGTATCGGTTTCGAGAATCTCGCGGATCGCGCCAATCGCGTAGTCGCAGGGCTCCGGGTCGCCCGGGCCGTTGGCCAGGAATATCCCATCCGGCTGCATCGCCATGACCTCGCTGGCCGGCGTCTGCGCCGGCACCACGGTCAGCCGGCAGCCGCGCGAGGCCAGCATGCGCAGGATGTTGAACTTGACGCCATAATCGTAAGCGACGACATGATAGGGCCGTTCCTGCGCGGCGCTGTCGGCGTAGCCGACACCCAGCGCCCACTCGCCATCGCTCCATTCATAAGCGCTCTTGCAGGAGACTTCCTTGGCCAGATCCATGCCCTTGAGGCCAGGAAACGCCTTGGCCGCCGCCAGTGCGCGCTCGACGGCATCATCGCCCTCGGCATCCGACCCGGCGAGAATCGCGCCATTCTGCGCGCCCTTGTCGCGTAGGATGCGCGTCAGGCGGCGGGTATCGATATCGGCGATGCCCAGCACGTTCTGGCTCTTCAGATACTCGTCCAGCGATTGCTCGCTGCGAAAACTGCTGGCCAGCAGGGGTAGATCGCGAATCACCAGACCGGCTGCGCGGATGCGCTCGGATTCGACATCCTCGGCATTGACGCCGGTATTGCCGATGTGGGGGTAAGTCAGTGTGACGATCTGGCGGGTGTATGAGGGATCGGTGAGAATTTCCTGATAGCCGGTCATGGCGGTATTGAACACCACCTCGCCGCTGGTCTGCCCATCGGCACCGATGGCGCTACCGTAAAATACGCTGCCATCTTCCAAGGCCAGTATCGCGGGTCTATTCAATGCAACGTCCTCCCCCAAGTCGTAAAAAAGCGGGACGAACCCGATAAATACCGGTTTCATCCCGCTTGTCGTCATTCACTCGGCACACTATGGCCCTGCTGATTACCGAAGCTCGGCAAAATTTGTCGGATTGTACAGGAATTGGCGTAACCGGGCTACCCTTTAAGACCCAAAACGTCCTGCATGTCATACCGCCCTACGTCCTGTTCGCTCACCCAGCGCGCCGCGCGCACCGCGCCCTTGGCGAAGGTCATGCGACTCGACGCCTTATGGGTGATCTCGATGCGCTCGCCCTCGGTGGCGAACATCACCGTATGCTCGCCGACGATATCGCCGGCACGCACCGTGGCGAAGCCGATTTCCTTATCGCGGCGTGGCCCGCATTGGCCTTCGCGGGCGAATACGCCATGCTCCCTGAGCGAGCGCCCCAGCGACTCGGCGACCACTTCGCCCATTTTCAGCGCGGTGCCGGAGGGCGAATCGACCTTGTGGCGATGGTGTGCCTCGATGATCTCGATGTCGTAACCCTCGTCGCCCAGCGCCTTGGCGGCGGTCTCGAGCAGCTTGAGCGTCAGGTTGACGCCCACGCTCATGTTCGGTGCGAAGAGGATCGCCACCCGGTCACGATAGCTATCGAGCTTCGCCAGCTCGCCGTCATCGAGGCCGGTGGTACCGATGACGATCGCCTTGCCATGCTCGGCACAGAACGCCAGATTGGCCAGCGTAACCCGCGGCGAAGTGAAGTCGATCAGCACGTCGAACTCGTCCTTGACTGCCTCCAGCGAATCGACCGTCGCCACGTTCAACTTGCCGAGGCCGGCCAACTCGCCGATATCGACCCCAGTCAGTGAACTGCCGGGTTCGACGATACCGGCAGCCAGGGTGGACTGTGGATCCTGCTCCACGGCGGCGACCAGCGTGCGACCCATGCGACCGGCCACGCCGACGATGGCAATACGAGGGGCGTTACGAGTCATGCGGACTCCTGCAAGGTGACGTGAACAAGGTCGAGTATATCAAAGCGCGGCCAATCGTTACCGGCTATGCGGCTCGCGGTGACACGTCGCGCTTGATTTCGCCGCCATGATCCAACTCAACTGCCTTCAGATCGAACGTCGACTGCAAATTCAGCCAGGACTGGGCATCACCGCCAAAATAACGCGCCAGGCGCAAAGCGGTGTCAGCGGTGACCGAGCGACGCTCCTTGACGATCTCGTGCAATCGCGTAGTGGGAACTCGCAACTCACGCGCCAAGCCATTGACGCTCATACCCAGCGGCTTCAGATAGTCCTCGCGTAGAACTTCACCTGGATGGATGGGCCGCAACCCATTGTTGATCATAGCGTTTCCTCCCGAGAATCAATGATAGTCGACGATCTCGACATCGAGTGCCGCACCGCTCTCGAATCGAAAGCAGATCCGCCATCGGTCATTGATACGAATGCTGTACTGACCCTGCCTGCCACCTTTCAATATCTCGAGGCGATTGCCCGGCGGAGATCGCAGAAAATCCAGGGTCGCTGCCGAATCGATCAGTTGCAGCTTGCGTTCGGCCTGGTGCTGTATGGCTCTGAATCGCTGTGGACAGGCTGCGCCAATGAACAGTTGCCGGGTGTGCTTGCAGGCGAATGACTCGATCATTGTCGAATTCTATTATGCCTCGCGTTATACGTCAAACAGAAAATCATTGCACCTCAGCCGTCCAGGCATATCCGTCATGCAGCCGGCATAACGATGGCGTAGGCTCGAAGAGAGCCTCTTCCTCAGGAGTCGCCATGCCACGCTCGCCAACCATTCTGTGCCTGCTTATCCTGGCCTTGTTGCTGGGTAGCTGCGCGCGCGAAGCCCGCCAGACTCGGCTCATGACATCGACGACCCAAACTTCGCCAGCCGCCATCGAGTGGTGCGGCACGCTCGCGCTGCCCAGCCAGTGGCAGGACGACACGCCGGTGGGTGGGCTCTCCGCGCTGGGCTGGGACAGCGACGAATCGCTGCTCTACCTGGTGTCGGATCGCGGCTGGCTGCACCGGGTGCGACTCGATTTCGAAGATGGCGCGCTGCGCGGCCTCGAACCGCTCAAGACCTACGTGCTGCGCAACGATGACGGCAACGCCCTGGCCGAAGACGCCGCCGACGCCGAATCACTGCTGCTCGAGCGCGCCGCCAACGGCATACGCGGCGACACCACATTATTGATCGGCTTCGAACGCGATCATCGCCTGCAGCGCTTTTATCCCAATGGCCTGCCGGTCGATGAGCCGCTAACCCCCAAGGGGCTGCGTCGCGCCAGGTACAATGCCGGCGCCGAGGCGCTGGGCCGACATGCCCGCGAAGGCATCATCGTCGGTCTGGAGAGCGCGCCGGCTGGCACCATCAAGGGTACCACCCGGCTGTTCTCGCTGAAATCCGGTGCCGAATGGACCTACCCCTTGGCCGACGATGCCGGTAGCGCACTGACCGCGCTGGAAAGCTACGGTGATGACCTGCTGGCTCTGGAACGCGCCTTCGCGCCACCGGCACCACTGGTGATCAGCCTGCGCCGGGTGCGCTTGGGTGACGATGCCGAGATCGACGTAAAGACACTCGCCCGGCTCTCCACCGGCGACGGTTGGCGACTCGATAATTTCGAGGGCCTGACACGGCTCGGCGGCAACCGCTACCTGATGGTCAGCGACGACAACTTCAGCCTGCTGCAGCAGACGTTGCTGAGCTGCTTCAGGCTGCCGCCGCCGCGTGACGCTTGATGGCATCGCGACGCAGCAACAGCACGATCGCTGTCAGTACCAGCAGACTGCCCGGCAGCCAGTGCCAATCGATGCGCTGCGGCTGCTGAGCGAACAGCAACAGCATCGACACGAACGGTACCAGATAGCTGTAGGCGGTCACCGCGCCGGGGGTGAGCACGGCGGTGGCGCGTTGTTGCAGCCAGAAGGTCATGCCGCTGGAGAACACGCCCAGATAGGCGAGCAGCAGCGCATCGGAGATTGTCATGCCGGCCAGCGCGCGAGGCGATTCCCACAGCAAGCCCAGCAAGCCGATCAATACGCCGCCCGTCAACAGGCTCCAGAAGGTACGCAGCGCCGAGCGCGGCGACAGCCAGCCACGACTCAGCCCCCACTTGCTCAATACCGGATAGAGCGCCGAGGCCAGGCAGCCGACGAAAAACGCCGCCTCGCCAATGCCGAACTGCAACGCATCGAGCCGACCGCCGGTCTCGGCCCAGGCCAGGCCCAGCGCACCGACCGCACCGAGGGCCAGAATACTCAGCAAACGTCCGGCCCGGCGCTCCACGCCGAGGCCCCGGCCCAGACAGTAGGCGAGCAATGGCACGCTGACATACAGCGTCGCCATCGACAGTGCCGTGGCGCGATGCGCGGCCCAGAACATGGCGCCGAAGAAGCCGGCGAGGCACAGCCCCATGAAGGCGTAAAGCGCCAGCCCCGGCAGGCTCGGCCAGCGATCCGGCTTGCGCCGCACCAGCGGCCATACCGCCAGCGCAGCGATGGCGAAGCGAATCGCCGTCAGCAGTAGCGGTGGCAAGCCTTCGCTCATCAACCCCACCGCCGGGAAGGAAAGCCCTACGAACAGTGCCCACAGCAGCATGCCGAGGTGAGCGCGCGTCACGCCCTGCGTCGTGTCAGGCATGATCATCGGCCTCCAGGGTCAGCAGCAGCGTGCGCAGCGCACCCGCAAGCTCGGCTTTCTGCACGTTATCGAGCGGCGCCTGGAGCCTATGCAATGTCGCCAGATAATCGTCCAACAGGGTCAGCAGCAGCTTCTGGCCGGCCTCGCTCAGGCGAATCAGCACGCTGCGCCGATCCTCGGGGTTGGGCACGCGCTGAATGAGCCCAGCACCCTCCAGTCGATCGAGGCGGTTGGTCATCGCCCCCGAACTGAGCACCGCCGCACTGCGCAGCGCGTTAGGTGTCAGCCCCTGCGGCTGACCACTGCGATACAGCGTGGCAAGCAGATCGAACTCGCCCTCGTGCAGGCCGTGGCGGCGAAACACCGCCGCCACACGCCGATCGACATACTTGGAAAGCCGATACAGCCGCGTGAACACGGCCATCGGTGAGGCATCGCACTCAGGGTAGACATCGCGCCACTGCGCGAGTACGCCATCGACGTGATCGCCATCGGGAAAACGCTGGCTCACATTTAACTCCATGAAAAGAATCTTTATATGAAGTTAAATGCTCGAGACGATTTTGGCAAGTTGTTCCAAAGCGGCGATTCGGATTATCGACGAAAAACCCCGATACCTTGAGGCACCGGGGCTTGTGAGCATCGAATCGATTCGCCGACTACGGCTTCATGTCCTCGAAGAATTTCTTCACGCCGCTGAACCAGTGTTCCTTTTTCGGCGAGTGATTGTTGCTGTCGCCCAGGCTGTCCTGGAACTGGCGTAGCAACTCCTTCTGATGCTCGGTCAGGTGAACCGGGGTTTCCAGCGCCACCTTGCAGAGCAGGTCGCCAGGCGGACCGCCGCGTACCGGCTTGACACCCTTGCCGCGCAACCGGAACAGCTTGCCGGTTTGCGTCTCGGGTGGGATCTTGAGTTTGACCCGGCCTTCCAGCGTCGGCACTTCGAGCTCGCCACCGAGTGCGGCATCGACGAAGTTGATCGGCACTTCGCAGTGCAGGTGACGACCGTCGCGCTCGAAGATCGGGTGTTCCTTGATCGCGACCTGAACGTAGAGATCACCCGGCGGGCCGCCATTGGCGCCCGCTTCGCCCTCATTGTTGAGACGAATGCGGTCGCCGGTGTCGACGCCAGCGGGAATCTTCACCGATAGCGTGCGGGTCTCGCGCACACGGCCTTCACCATGGCACTCGCGACACGGCACCTTGATGACTTCGCCGCGCCCATGACAAGTCGGGCAGGTCTGCTGCACGGCAAAGAAGCCCTGCTGCATGCGTACCTGGCCCATGCCATGGCAGGTCGGGCAGGTATCCTTGCTGGAACCGGGCTCGGCGCCGTTGCCGTCGCAGTGGCCACACTCCACATGGCGCGGCACGCGAATGTCGACGGAGGTGCCGGCCACGGCGTCCTCGAGATCGAGCTCGAGGTTGTAGCGCAGATCGGCGCCGCGCTGCGGCGCGTTGGGATTGCGTCGACCACCGCCGGCACCGCCGAAGATGTCGCCGAAGACATCGCCGAAGATGTCGCTGAAACCGCCCGCACCGGCACCCGCGCCACCGAAACCGCCGGCCTGGCCATCGACGCCGGCATGACCGAACTGGTCGTAGGCCGCGCGCTTCTCGCCGTCGGTCAACACCTCATAGGCTTCGGACACCTCGCGGAATTTCTCCGCCGAGGTCTCGTCATCCGGATTGCGATCGGGATGGTATTTCTGGGCGAGCCGGCGATAGGCCTTCTTGATCTCTTTCTGATCGGCCCCGCGCTCGACCCCCAGTACCTCATAATAGTCACGCTTGGACATGGATCTGTCCGCCTCCGTGTCGAGTCCACGAATACAGCAACGCGGGAGTCGTATTACGCCCCCGCGCCACCGTCATCCGTGTCAGACGTCGTGGTTATTGCTTCTTCTGGTCGTCGTTGACTTCCTCGTACTCGGCGTCAACCACGTCGTCTTCCTGCTTGGTATCGCTACCGGCTTGCTCACCGCCCTGGCTGGCGTCGGCCTGCTCGGCGTACATCTTCTGCGCCAGGCCACCGGATGCCTCGGTCAGCGCATCGAGCTTGGCTTGGATGGCTTCCTGATCGTCACCCTGCAACGCTTCTTCGAGTTCACCGATGGCGCCCTCGATCTTCTCCTTGTCGGAGGCGTCAGCCTTGTCGCCCGCCTCGGAAAGCGTCTTGCGCGCGGCGTGAATCATACCATCGGCCTGATTGCGCAGCTGCACCATCTCTTCGAACTTCTTGTCCTCGGCGGCGTGCGCCTCGGCGTCCTGGACCATCTGTTCGATCTCTTCATCGCTCAGGCCGCTGGAGGCCTTGATGACGATCGACTGCTCCTTGCCGGTGGCCTTGTCCTTGGCGGACACGTGCAGAATGCCGTTGGCGTCGAGATCGAAGGCGACCTCGACCTGCGGCACGCCACGCGGCGCCGGCGGGATGTCGGCGAGATCGAAACGCCCCAGCGACTTGTTCTGTGCCGACTGCTTGCGCTCGCCCTGCAGCACGTGAATGGTCACGGCGGTCTGGTTGTCATCCGCGGTCGAGAAGGTCTGGGTCTTCTTGGTCGGGATGGTGGTGTTCTTCTCGATCAGCGGGGTCATCACGCCACCCAGCGTTTCGATACCCAGCGTCAGCGGCGTGACGTCGAGCAGCAGCACGTCCTTGACGTCACCGCCCAACACGCCGCCCTGGATCGCCGCACCCACGGCCACGGCCTCGTCCGGGTTGACGTCCTTGCGCGCGTCCTTGCCGAAGAACTCGGCGACCTTGGACTGCACCAGCGGCATGCGCGTCTGGCCGCCGACCAGGATCACATCGTCGATTTCGGAGTTGGACAGCCCGGCGTCGGCCAGCGCGGTCTTGCACGGACCCAACGACTGCTTGACCAGGTCCTCGACCAGCGATTCGAGCTTGGCGCGGGTGATCTTGACGTTGAGGTGCTTGGGACCGGTATTGTCGGCCGTGATATACGGCAGATTGACCTCGGTCTGCTGGGCGCTGGACAGCTCGATCTTGGCCTTCTCGGCGGCTTCCTTGAGACGCTGCATGGCCAGGTTGTCGCCGGAGAGGTTGATTCCGCTATCGGCCTTGAACTGATCGACGAGATAGTTGATCAGCTTGAGATCGAAGTCTTCGCCACCCAGGAAGGTGTCGCCATTGGTGGCCAACACTTCGAACTGGGTCTCGCCATCGACGTCGGCCACTTCGATGATCGAAATATCGAACGTACCGCCACCCAGGTCGTAGACGGCAATGGTCTTGTCGCCGCGCGACTTGTCCATGCCGTAGGCCAGCGCGGCCGCGGTCGGCTCGTTGATGATGCGCTTGACCTCGAGACCGGCGATACGACCGGCGTCCTTGGTGGCCTGACGCTGCGAATCGTTGAAGTAGGCCGGCACGGTGATGACCGCCTCGGTGACGGTCTCGCCCAGGTAGTCCTCGGCGGTCTTCTTCATCTTCTTGAGAATTTCAGCGCTGACCTGCGGCGGTGCCAGCTTCTTGCCATTGACCTGAACCCAGGCGTCGCCGTTGTCGGCCTCGGTGATGGTATAAGGCACCATCTTGATGTCCTTCTGGACGACATCGTCCTGGAAGCGACGACCGATCAGGCGCTTGATCGCATACAGCGTGTTGTTCGGGTTGGTCACCGCCTGGCGCTTGGCCGCCTGGCCGACCAGCGTTTCACCGTCATCGGTGTAAGCGATGATCGACGGCGTGGTACGAGCGCCTTCGGCGTTCTCGATGACTTTGGGCTTGTCGCCGTCGAGCACGGCAACACAGGAGTTGGTTGTCCCCAGATCGATACCGATGATGCGTCCCATGTGAATACCTCTAAGAATCGTTGCTTGCCGATAACATTGCGGCTCGCGCCGCGTCTTTGTCGTCTATTTGGGGGCACGATGGCGCCTTTCAAGGGCTACGTGCCCGGATCGCTCGTCCGAACGGCTCAGTTTGCCGCCTGACTGACCACCACCATGGCCGGGCGCACCAGGCGCCCATTGAGCAGATAGCCTTTTTGCATCACGTCCATGACGGTGTTGGGCTCGAGCTCGGGATTGGGCACCATCGCCATGGCCTCGTGATACTGCGGGTCGAACGGCTCGCCTTGCGGCTCCACCACCTCGACGCCGAACTTGCCCAAGGTGTCGAGCTGCAGTTTCAGCGTCATCGACACGCCCTCGCGGTGCACCTCGCTGGCTTCCTCGCTCATGGCATCCAACGCCTTCTCCAGGCTGTCGACCACCGGCAGTAGCTCCTTGACGAACTTCTCGAGGGCGAACTTGCGCGCCTTGTCGACGTCCTGCTCGGCGCGGCGCCGCACGTTCTGCACCTCGGCGGCGGCCCGCAGCGCCTGATCCTTGGCCTCGCCCACGGCCTGCTCGAGTTCCTCGACCCTGGCAGCCAGCACCTCGGCTTCGGGATCGATCAGGTTCTCGGCATCCGCCTCGACTTCCTCGGCAGCCGCTATTTCGGCCGCATCGGCTTCGTCGAGTTGACCTTCGATGGGCTCGGGCTGCGGCTCGCCATCGCGCTCGGCGCGCGCCATCTCTTCATCCAGTGGGGTCTGCGGCTCTTTGGCCATGTCGCACTCCTGAATCGTCGAACGGCCCACAGGCCGCGATAGTTGGCGGTTTGCACCCTATATGGGGGGTGTCGTGAGCGATCTCAAGGCATGTGCCGGCACACCATTCGAAGGTGATTGAAGTGTGCCCATCGACTACTGTATAAACACACAGAACACGAATGTCGCCTTAACGGCCCATGCTCGGAGGTGGTCATGCTGGTACAGCTTGCTATTCGCGACTTCGCCATCGTCGACAGTCTCGAACTGGACTTACATGGCGGCATGACCGCCATCACCGGTGAAACCGGGGCGGGCAAGTCGATCCTGCTCGGCGCACTCGCGCTATGCCTGGGCGAGCGTGCCGACCCCGCCAGCGTGCGCCATGGCGCCAAGCGTGCCGATCTTAGTGCACGCTTCGATATCGCCGCGCTGCCCGCCGCGCAGGCGTGGCTGGTAGCTCGTGAGCTGCCCGCCGACGACTGCCTGCTGCGCCGGGTGATCGCCGGCAACGGGCGATCCAAGGCCTGGATCAACGGCCAGCCGTGTACGGCGGGCGATCTCAAGGCACTCGGCGAGCATCTGATCGAGATTCATGGGCAGCATGCGCATCAGGCGCTGCTGCGCGAGGACACCCACCTGCGGCTGCTCGACGATTTCGCCGGTCAGAGTCAAGCGGTCGCCGAATTGAGCGAGACGTTTCGCCACTGGCAGGGACTGCGTCGGCGCCTGAAACGCCTTGCCGACAGCGGTGACGATATCCAGGCGCGCCGCCAGTTGCTGCGCTATCAGGTCGAGGAACTCGATCAACTGGCGCTGGCCGACGGTGAGCTCCAGGCATTGGAACAGGAGCAGGAAGCCTTGGCACATGCCGAGGAAACCCTGCAGGAGACCCAGTTTGCCGCCGATTGCTGCGACAACGATGAAGGCGGCGCACTGAGTCTGTTACATCAGGCACTGGCACGCCTCGGCAATCTGCCGGGCGCAAGTCGCGGCCCGCTGGCCGAAGCATGCAGCATGCTGAGCGAGGCGCAGATCCAGATCGAGGAAGCGGCGCGTGAATTGCACCATTTCGCCGAACGCACCGAACTCGACCCCGAGCGACTGGCCGAGGTCGAAGCGCGTCTCGGCGAAGTGCATCGCATCGCGCGCAAGCATCACATCATTCCCGAGGAGCTGTTCGACCTTTACGCCCGGCTGCGCGCGGAACTCGCCTCGCTGGAAGGCGATGAGAACGATATCGAAGCGCTGACCGCCGAGGTAGAGGCGACCCGCGATGCCTACCGCACCCAGGCCCGGGCAATCGGCGAGACACGCCGCCAGGCGGCCGGCGCGTTCGGCAAGGAGGTGCAGGATCAGTTGAGCTTCCTGGCGATGGACAAGGCGCGCTTCGAGGTCGAGGTAGCGGGACGCGACACCGCACAGGCCGACGGCATGGACACGGTGCGATTCCTGATCAGCGCCAATCCCGGCCAGCCGGCCCGGCCATTGACCAAGGTCGCCTCGGGCGGCGAATTATCGCGCATCAGCCTGGCGATTCAGGTCGTCGCCGCCAGCCACAGCACCATCGCCACGCTGGTCTTCGATGAGGTGGATGTCGGTGTGTCAGGCGCGACCGCCGAGATCGTCGGCCAGCTGTTGCAGCGCCTCGGACGCTCCGGCCAGGTAATGACCGTGACCCACCTGCCGCAGGTGGCGGCCCAGGCCAATCAACATCTGCATATCGAGAAGCAGGCCGAGCAGGATACGACGCTGACCCAGATGGCGCTGCTCGACGAAGCCGGGCGCGTGCGCGAACTGGCGCGCATGCTGGGCGGCGTGCATCTATCGGACCGCATCCTGGCGCATGCCCGCGAGATGCTCGGCGCCAGCCAAGGCGCACACCACTAGCCCTGCGCCGTTCGCACCCCCAAACGACGACCCCGGCCCGATTTGATCGGGCCGGGGTCGTGAAGCGATAGACCGGCGGCCTAGCTATAATCCTGTCATCGACCGATTACTTCTTGATGCCTTCCTGCCGGGTCGCCTTGGAACCCTTAGGGCGCACGTAGAGCACCAATGCGTGATCGACGAGTTCATAACCGTGCTCCTCGGCAATCTCCTGCTGACGGTGTTCGATGATCGAGTCGAAGAACTCAGTGATCTCGCCGCTCTCCAGACACACCATATGGTCGTGATGCTCTTCCTGAGACATCTCGAACACGGCATGGCCGCCATCGAAATTATGGCGAATCACCAGCCCGGCGGACTCGAACTGGGTCAGCACGCGATAAACGGTCGCCAGACCCACGTCTTCGCCGGCATCCAGCAGCGCCTTGTAGACATCCTCGGCACTCAGGTGATGCTGACCGGTGGAGCTCTCGAGGATTTGCAGTATCTTGACGCGGGGCAGTGTGACTTTCAGTCCCGCCCTGCGTAGTTCATGGTTCTGATCAGCCATGGTTGCTCTTCGCAGTATCGTGGTAGGTCGGTTATGATCGACCAAAGCAACGATAGTGAAGAACGGGACCAAATGCAAAACCTGATCAAAACAGTCACCTTTTCGCTCGCCCTGACCCTGGTCGGTGGCTGCAGCTATTTCGGCGTCTACAAGCGCGACCTGCCCCAAGGCAACCTGATCAAACCGGAGATGGTCGCTCAACTCGAGCCCGGCATGACCCGCGAACAGGTCGAGTACGTGATGGGCAGCCCGCTGCTGCAGGCACCCTTCAATCCCAATCAGTGGGACTACGTCTTTTATCTCGACGAGGCCTATGGCGGCGAGGTCTACAAGCGCCTGACCCTGACGTTTGCCAATGGTCGGCTGGTCGACACCCAGACCTGGGGCGATATCGATGCCGATGTCGAGCTCGAGGCCGACTCGGAGGTCGGCCCGACACCGCAGGTCGAGCCATTGCCCGGCAATTTGCTCGATACCACACCCAGGCGTGGTCCCGACACGCCACGCTGATAGCAAAGCGCGCTGCGAAAATCAGCGCGCTTTTCTGGCGGCGCGTTCGATTCGCGCCTGCTTGGGATCGATGCGCAGCGGCCGATAGATCTCGACTCGATCCCCCATGCGCAGGACATGGCTATCAGGGTCCGGCAGGCGCCTGCCGAAGATACCCAGCTCGGCTTCGTCGAACGTCACGGCGGGCAGATCGGGGAAGTGCTCGGTAAGATGCGCCTGACGCACCGCCTCACGCGCGGTGGTTCCCGGCGCAACCGTCAATGTGACGATCTTCTGGCGCTCGGGCAGGGCAAAGGCCACTTCGACTTCTAACTCGCAAGAAGCTGGCCCGTCGCGATTCATCCTAGCGCCCGTAAACCTCGTCGGCGCGCCGCGCGAAGGCATCGACCAATTGCCCCGCCACTTGGCTGAACAATTTGCCGAAGGCCATGCCCAGCAGCCGATTGGAGAATTCGAAGTTCATCTCCAGGCTGACCTTGCAGGTCGTCTCGCCCATCGGGATGAACAACCACTGGCCCTGCAAACGCTTGAACGGGCCGCTGACCAGCGACAGCTCGATACGGTCCGGGGCGAACAGCTCATTGCGGGTGGTAAAGCTCTGCTCGACGCCGGCCTTGGCCAGCGTCAACTCTCCCACCAGATGGTTCTCGTCGCGTTCCAGCAGGCGTGCCCGGCGGCAACCCGGCAGGAATTCGGGATATCGCTCGAAATCGTTGACCAGATCGAACATGGCCTGGTTGGAATGCCGCACCAGGGCGGACCGATTGACCGTCGGCATTTACCTCTCCGCTGACTTCACTGGGCCTAAGGCGTATCATGGCAGGTTATTCGCCAAGACCTTGAATGGTATCACGCTTCACCCCATGTCGGCGTGCTGGCGACACAGCATTTAGAGACACGAGGACTCATGGCTACGAAAAAGGCCAACAAGGCAGGCGGTGGTGTCATCGCCCAGAACAAGAAGGCGCGCTTCGAGTACCATATCGAGGAAACCTTCGAAGCCGGCCTGGCTCTCGCGGGCTGGGAAGTGAAGAGCCTGCGTGCCGGCAAGGCCCAGCTCACCGACACCTACATATTGATCAAGCAGGGCGAGGCGTGGCTGCTGGGCAGCCATATCATTCCTCTGCAAACCGCCAGCACCCATGTGGTGGCCGACCCTACGCGCACGCGCAAATTGCTATTGCATCGCAAGGAGATCGCCAAGATCTTCTCGCGCACTCAGGACAAGGGACACACCTGCGTACCGCTCAAGCTCTACTGGCAGAAGAACCTGATCAAATGCGAATTGGCGCTGGTCAGCGGCAAGAAGCAGCACGACAAGCGCGCCACCGAGAAGAACCGCGACTGGGAGCGCCAGAAAGGGCGCATCATGCGCGATCAGAACAAGGCTTGAACTAGCGTCGCGCAAGCCTTATCTGGTATTCTACGAACGTTTTACGGGGGCGACATGGCTTCGACGCCGGTGACAACCTCCTAGGTGCATGCCGAGAGCGTGATGTATCTCGTAAATCCAACATCACGACTAAATAGTCGCAAACGACGACAACTACGCTCAGGGCGCTCTGGCAGCTTAAACGCTGTTAGCAGTTAGCTTGGCCCCAAGGCGATGTGCCCATTCATTGCTGCGGGGATATGAGCGAAAGCTAGTGGGATCGCGGTTGGCGGTGTCCTCTCGTCAATCGCTAAACCTTAGAGGAATCGCGGTGCTGGATCCTGCCCGTTGGAGCCAGTAGCGTTAAATCAAAAAACGGAACTAAGCATGTAGAGCCGAAGAGCGAGTATCGGCGGACGGGGGTTCAATTCCCCCCGCCTCCACCAATCAAGTTTACGAATCAAGCACCTACGGGTGTTTTTTTCGTTTTTGAGGGCACGATCGGCATGGCGTGGTCAGCTTTTTCTCGCTGATGCATGGGGGCGCGTTCTTCTGCATGAACTGACTCGCCTTCGGATCATCCCGAGCGAGCGTTCAGCATATGGCGCGTCGCTTCAGCGGCCTGTGCATGGGCCGGTACGCTGACGCTCTCGTATTCCCGGTGCAAGCACCTCGGGCAAGGTGGCTTGGCGATCGATGCGACTTCGACGTAAATCATCGTCTGGCAATGACGACACAGATACAGCGCTCGTTTCTTCTCCAGCATCCTGCCACCTCATTGAAACGGAAATCCTTTTCCAAGCAGTGTTCGCTGCATCCCGGACAAGAGCTTGTCATTCACTCTGCCTAATCGTCCATATGAAAAAAACCAGCCGCGAGAATGACTCATGCATCCGGCTTGCTAAGCAAAGTCGTTCTCATCATCGCGCCCGGTGGTTCATGCACCCTGGCGATGTGTGCCACACTGCCTAGTCGTACGCCGATCAAAGGAGCCAGGCATGCTCAAGCAGACGATTACGTTACGAGAAGTGAGCGATCCCGAGGATGCGTCCCGCTCCCAATTCGAAGTCTACGATAGCGATACGGGAACCTCGCTGGGTATTTATGATAGTCGAGAAGCCGCACAAGCCGAGGTGGAAAACATGAACCGCTCCGATATCGCGGGCCGGAGCGAAAAAACTCCCAAGCAGGATGCCGACCCGGCCGACGGATAGTCACCCGCGATCCGGGTGCCATTCGCCCGGTAGCACGCGCGCCCTCAATCATCATGCAATGCCATTCGCGTACAATCCGTGTACAAGCGAACTTTCATCATTGCGCATAAAACGTCAGACTATGGCCTGTATCGATGGACCCGAAACATGACAACGTGATGAGGCCCTGCTGAAGGCGCAAATCACGCTGCGGTTATCGGGTGCTATCCTGAATCGACTCGACAACGGCGAGACCGGCTCGCCATTACAGGGAGGTCATAGCGTGCTGATATCGCGCCTGAATGCCCGGTTGGGACATTGGCTCGCAATCGTTCTACTGATGACGATTGCACTACCGGTGTTCGCCCAGCAAGGTGAAACCCCGCCGGACACTGCCGCCGCCGAGACGCCAGCCTATTCCACGCTAGCGGACCTGCTGGAGAATGACCAAGCACGTCAGCGCCTGATCGAGCAGTTGCGCACCTTGGCCGCCTCGCAGGAAGGCGAGCCTGGCCTGGCAGGCGAAGAGACACCCGCGGCCATCGCCGAGCAGGCGCCGAGCGAGCAGAGCGCCGAGCAGTTATCGCTGGCGCGCCGCCTCGCTGCGGTTACCAGTAATATTGCTGGCGATATAGGCGGCCAGTTCGCCAATCTGGTAACGGCTCTCGGCGCTATTTTCGCCCCCGACGAAGCCGAGAGCGATGCCTTGGCGGACCCTGAGTTCGACATGGCCGCCTTCACCAGCGCCGCTATCGAGCTGATACTGGTGATCGTCGCCACGTTCGCCGCCTTTTTCCTACTGCGCTGGCTGGCCCGCCCCCTGTTCACCCGCGTCAGTCATTGGTCGATGCATGGCGACAGCCGTAGCGCGTTGCTACGGGTCATCGTCGCCGTGGCGCTGGCCGCGGCGGTGGATGTCGCCGTGGTGGTGCTGGCCTATATCGGTGGCAACCTGATCGCCACGTTCGCCGTCGGCGGCAGTGGCGAACTGGCCACCCACACAGCGCTGTTCCTCAACGCCTTCTTGATCGTCGAACTGGTCAAGGCAGCGATCCGCATGCTGTTCTCGTCACGTTACGAAGGGTTGCGCCTACTACCGATCAGCGCCGACGAGGCGAGCCACTGGAACCGCTGGCTCGCGACGCTTTCAGGCTTCGTCGGCTACGGCATGCTGATCGTGGTACCGATCATCAATTTCAACCTGTCGCCGGCCCTCGGCCAGGCCACGGGCCTGATTGTCATGCTGCTGGCGTTCATCTACGCCACCACCTTCGTGCTCAGGAATCGTCTGAAACTGCGTAATGCCCTGGAGGCCAAGGCGGCCGGCGCCAGCATGGGCGCTTCTCGCGTGGTGCTGAGACTACTCGGCAAATGCTGGCATATACTGGCCATCGCCTACTTCCTGATGGTGCTGTTGCTCAGCATCACGAATCCGGAAGAGGCCCTACCCTATGTCATGCTGGCAACCTTGCAGACGCTGATCATCGTCGGCGTCGGGCTGCTGATCTCCGGCGTGCTCACCCAGCTCATCGGCAAGCGCATTCATCTCTCCGATGAGTTGCGCCGCAAACTGCCCAGGCTCGAGACACGTCTCAATTCGTACATTCCCACCTTCCTGAAGGTGATCCGCGCGATCATTCTGGTTCTCGTCATCATGTTGGTACTGAATGCCTGGGGCATCTTCGACCTGGTCGCCTGGTACGCCACCGAGGCCGGCCGCAGTGCGGTCAGTACACTGATCGATGTCATTCTTATCCTGATCGTCGCCGCCGTGCTATGGATCGCGCTGGCCAGTCTCATCGAGCATCGGCTGACCCCTGGGGTCGGCGAGCCCAGCGCACGGACCAAGACCTTGGGCGATCTGTTCCGCAAAGCACTCGCTATCACCTTGGCCACCGTTACGGCGATGATCGTGCTGGCCGAAATCGGCGTCAACATCGGCCCATTGATCGCCAGTGCCGGGGTACTCGGCCTGGCCATCGGCTTCGGTGCCCAGAAGATGGTCCAGGATGTCATCACCGGGGTCTTCATCCAGGTCGAGAATGCCATGAACATCGGTGACGTGGTCACCGCCGGCAGTATCACCGGTACCGCGGAGCGCCTGAGCATCCGCTCGGTGGGCATTCGCGACTTGGCGGGCACCTACCACATCATTCCGTTTTCCAGCGTGGATATCGTCTCCAACTACATGCGCGGCTTTGGCAACCATGTCGGTGAGTACGGCATCGCCTATCGCGAGAACATCGACGAGGCCATTGCCCAGCTGCAACTGGCGTTCGACGAGCTCAAGGCCAGTGAGGAGCACGGTCACAAGATTCTCGAGCCGCTCAGCGTGGCCGGCGTCATCGCCCTCGCCGACAACTCGGTCAACATTCGCGTGATCATCAAGACCACGCCGGGCGATCAGTGGGGCGTGGGGCGCGCCTACAACCGCCTGGTCAAGATGTATTTCGATACCGCCGGGATCGAGATTCCCTTCCCGCATACCACGCTCTACTTCGGCCAGGACAAGACCGGTTCCGCGCCGCCCGCCAACCTGCGCGTCATGCAGCAGGACTTCACCATCGACGGCAGCCCGGCGGGCCAGCCGAAAGCCGCGGATGCCCAGGCAGCGGCAGAGGAGCACCCTCGCGACGAATTGCCCAGCGAACACACCCGGCCGGATCGCGATAACGACGAAGGCGAGGAACGCTGACGTCGAGCCGGGTCGCTTCGGGCCCGGTTCTCCATTCACCCAAAGCAAACGGGGCTGCCTATGGCAGCCCCGTTGTCGTTGAGGGGTTTGGCTTCGTGGTTACTGGGTACTTACCAGCATGATCGCGCACATCACCGACGTCACCCACATCGCCGGTCTGATCTCATCGAGGCGCCCGGTGCAAAGCTTCACCAGCACGAAACTCAGAAAACCAAAGGCGATCCCCAAGGTGATCGAGTAGGTCAACGGCATCAGGATGATGGCCAGAAAGGCGGGGAATGCCTGACCGAGATCGCCCCAGTCGATGCGCCCTATCGGCGCCATCATGAACAGCCCCACCAGTACCAATGCCGGTGCCGTGGCGATGCTAGGCACCAGTGACAGCAGCGGCGACAGGAACAGGAACGGCAGGAACAGCAAGCCGATCACGACCGCCACCAGGCCCGTGCGACCGCCCTGAGCCACCCCGGCGCCAGACTCGATGAAGGTCTGAGCGGCGCTGGTTCCCAGCGGTGCGGCGATCATCGAGGCGAAGGCATCCACGGTCATCGAACGTTTGAGGTTTCGTGGGCTGCCGTCTTCGTCCTTGAGATCCGCCGCTTCCGCCAGACCGAGAAAGCATGACAGCGAATCGAAGAAGTTGGTGAACAGCATGACGAAGATGAACGGCAGGTAAGCGACCTTGAGCGCCCCCCAGATATCGATCTGCATGACCGCGCTGAAATCGGGCCAGGCAGCCAGGCCGCTCCACTGCACGATCACGGCATCGCCCCATAGCCGTCCCATCGGCAGTGCCAGCAATGTGGTCAGGGCGATGCCCAGGATCAGCGCCCCTTTCATGCGCAGGATGGAAAAGACCGCCGTGGCCGTCAGGCCGATGAAAAACGTGATCAGCGCCGGGTCGAGCGTGCCCAGCGAAACCAGTGTCGCCGGGCTGGCGACCACGAAACCGGCATTCTTGAAGCCGATGAAGGTAATGAACAGGCCGATACCGCAAGTGATCGCGAAGCGCAGCGAATCGGGGATCGCCTCGATGATCGCCTTGCGTACGTTGAGTACCGCGAGTATCGCGAACAGCACGCCGGACCAGAACACGCAGCCCAGCGCGGTCTGCCAGGGCAGCCCAGCCCCCTGGACCAGGGTGTAGGTGAACAGCGCATTCATGCCCATTCCCGGTGCGACGAGAATGGGGTTACGCGCATATAGCCCCATCGCCAGGCTGCTCATGAAGCTGATCAGCACCGTGGCCGAGAGCGCTGCGGAGAAAGGGATGCCGGCATCGCTCAGAATGGCGGGATTGACCACGATGATGTACATGCCGGCGAGAAAGGTCGCCACCCCGGCGAGCACCTCGGTGCGCACCGTCGACCCACGACGCCGTACCCCGAAGTAGCGGCTTAGCCAGGATTCTTGATGTTCGGAAACGTTGGGCGCGGCAAAGCGCTCCGTGGAAGTCTGTTCCATGGTGTTGTCCCATTGTTGTTGTCGGGCTTTGAAGGTGTTCAGCTCACAGAGTAAGCAAAAACTGACCGATTGGACAACCTGTATGACACATTAATGTATACAAGAGTTATAAAAACTGGATATCGAACTGTCGGTCGATAAAAAGGGCGCCATCAAGGCGCCCAGGAAAGTAAAAAGAAGGGTTCGACTAGCGATTGTAATCGCTGGGCTGAGGGAGGGCGGGCAACGATCTATCGAGTAGTTCCACACTCTGGCGATAATAGAGCTGGCTCTTGTTGTGTTCGCCGAGATTGGCGAATAGCCGCGCCAGCTCGGCGCATACCACACCGCTGGGCCGTTGGCGCTGGCTGGCTTCGAAGTATTCCTGCGCCTTGCCCCAGTAGGCGTTTCGCAACGACAGGCGACCCAGCGTCAGTAGCAGATCGGGATCGTTGGGACGCTCCTGCAGCCATTTTTCGGCATAAGCCAGCTGACGGCCGGCATCGACGTTGAGCAGCCCATAACGCAGCACCAGACGGGTGTCCCAATGCTCTTTGAGCGAGTGTCGAAGCAGGCGCTCGGCGATCCCCTCCTCGCCACCCCGCACCAGCGACTCGGTATACAAACCCACCAGCTCGATATCGCTGCGCAAGTGGTCGGGCATATCCGCCCAAAGATTGCGCACACGCTCGACATCATCGGGGTTGCGCGCCGCCTGGACGATCAATTCGCGATAAGCGCGCTGTTCCAGTTCACGGCGCTCCTCCTCGGTGACCAGTTGCTGCTTGGCCAGGCGCGGCATCAACCGACGCAAGCCATCCCAGTCGTTGACACTGAGATAAGCCTGCTTGAGCAGCTTGAGCACCTGCGGATGCTCCGGCAGCTGTTTTTCGAGTCGCGTCAGGGTGGCCAGCGCCTCTTCGAACTGCTGGCGATCGAGCATCAGTTGCGCTTGCACCATGCCCACCGCGGTATCGGAGCCTTCGGTGCTGAGATGCGCGCGACGCAGTAGCGTGTCGGCCTGGTCGTAGCGGCCCTGATAGTGCGCCGCCAGCGCCGCCGAAAGGTAATTGACCAGCGGTGTGCTGGAGTCGTCGGCGGCCTTGGTCAGGGCTTTCTCGGCGCGCTTCCAGCGCCCCTCGGCCAGTGCCACCAGGCCGCGGACCGTGCGCCGCATGGCATTGCGATTACGGGTCCGGCTACTCCATACCTTCAATCGACTGACCGGACGTCGCAGGCGAAACAACAGACGCAGCGCGAAGTGCACCACCATGAACAGGGCCAGCAGCAGTATCAAGCCGAACCAGAACGAGGTCTGATACGAGGTATCGCCAACACGTACCAGCCAGTAGCCGGGCAGCGATTGCATCAGTTGGCCGAACAGCGCACCGATCGCCAGCCCGAGAACGACGATGAGGATGAATTTTCTCATGCGTCGGCGCTCCCGGCGTCACGCCGCCGCTCCATGAAATCACGCAGCGCCTGCAGCGATTCGCTGATATCCGGCAATTCGGGGCGAATGGTCTTGTCGGCCAGGGTTTTCAGTCGCTCGAGCGACTCGGCGACGCCCTGGTTGTCGGTATCGTAATAACCTTCGATCAGCGTCGTGGCCTTCTCCAGGCTGGCCCGATAAAGCTTGGGATTGGCTTGCAGCAACGCCAGTTGCGCCTGCTCGAGCTGCAGCCGCACGTTCTGACGAAGGTACGCCTCCTGCTCCGGTGTCAGCAGGGCCTCCAGGGCCTGATCGTGCTTGCGTACCACCACCAGATCCTTGAGCTCCTGGCCGAAGCGCGCCAGTTGATCGCGCCACCCGCCGCTCACCGGAGAGGTATCGCCACCCTCGGCGGCAATCTGTTCGACATCCTGCTCGAGCGGCAATTGCGCCAGTTGCTCCTGTTGGGCCATCAGGCTCAGATACAGCCCGGTGCTATCCACCTGCGGCACCGATGCCAGCGCCGCCAGTTCCGATTGAATGGCGCGGCGTACCGGCGTCAGTGCCGGATTGTCGGCCTCGGCCAGGCGTTGGTCGGCGGTGCGCAGCAATGCCTCGGCGCCCTTCACGTCGCGCTCGAGCTGCAGACGCTGGTTGGCCAGGCGCAGCAAGTACTCGACTTCGGCGTAGAGCCAGTCGCTCGGTTCGGCCTGCTGCTCACTGGCAAGTTGCGCCAGCACGTCGTCGAGCGTCTGATTGACGCTTGCGCGGTACTGCTGGAAGTCATCGCGTATGCCTTGCAGCGCCTGCTCGCGCTGCTGGTCACGCTCGCCGAGCTGCGATTCGATCTCGGCGATGGCGCTGGCATTGCTCTCGACCTGCGCCAGCCGCTGGCGTTGGTCGGCCAGCTTCTGCCAGCCCCACCAGCCGCCAATCAGCACGATCAGGGCCAGCACGATGACCAGCACCAGGGCGATGGCGCCAGCCTTGCCGCCGCCACCTTTGCCACCGTGCTTCGCGCTGATGCCAGCACTACCCGCTCCGCCGCCACTGGCTACACCCGGTGTGCCCGTTGATGGCTTGGCGTTGCTTGATTTGCCACTATCTGGCTTGGCAGGCGGCGTCTTGTCCTGTCGCTTGTCGTTTTGGGCTTTTTGGCTTGGAGCATCGGCTTTGCCTGAGGCGTCGCGCGGCGCTTCAGGCTGAGTCGTGGGCTTGCTTGCGCCCGCTGCCTCGCTGGCCGGCGCCGTCTTGCCCTTGCCGGGCGATTTGCCGGCGCTTTTCTCAGTGCTGTTTGCAGTGCTTTTCCCGGCAGGCCCGGCGGCTTTTTCCTCACGCTTGGTCTCGTGCTTGGCGCCGCCAGGCGATGCGGTGTTGTCGCTATTGTTCGCTTGCCGCTCGGCGGGGTGCGGGACCGCTTCTCGGTCCGCCGGTGCGGTATCGGCCTGCGGCGCATCGGTCGGGGCGACGTCCTTGCCCGCGCCGGATGGCTCGCGCTGTTCGTCCTGATCGTGTGGTTGCTTGCTCATCTGTCGCTAGCCCTTTTCGAGATCGTCATGATCGGCGCCATCAAGCTCATATAACGTCGGCTACCGCTGCCGCCAGAGCAGCCGGTGTGGCGCCCTGCGCCACCAGAGGGCGCGAGTAGCCCAGGGTCTGAGCCAGTGTAGCCAAACGCTGGCTGGAAACGATTAGCGGTTGGTTCAACGCCGCCTTGGTGCACCATCCTGCCAGATGTTCGAGCAGTTCGCCGCTAGTCATGACCAGTGCGGAAAAATTTCCACCGGCCAAATGATCCAGCGCCATACCTGTCGGCGCTACCAGGGTACGCCGATACAGCGCCAGGCGCGTCAGTCGTGCGCCACGCTCGCGCAGGCTGTCGGCGAGCAGCGTTCGGCCGCCCTCGCCGGCGGCCAGCAGTACGCGCTGCCCATCCAATCGCTGCAGCGACGCCAGCCGCAGCAACGCCTCGCTGGTGTCGCCGAGGCTGGCCCCCGGGAAATGCACTCGCACGCCCAGTCTATCGTGCAACACTTGCGCGGTACCCGCACCGACGGCATAAAAATCCAGACCCAGCGGCAATTGCGGCCAGTAGTCGTCGAGCCCCGCGGCCAGGCATTCGGCGGCGAAAGGACTGACCGCCACGACGCGCTGGAAACCGTCGAGATCGAGCCATGCCTGGCGCATGGCCGGTGTCTCGGGCAGCGCCTCGAGGCGCATGACATCGAGCGCCGCGACCTCGGCACCGAGCGCTTCGAGCGCTTCGCGCAGCGGCGCGGCACGCGCGCCCGGGCGGCTGATCAGCACCCTGGGGCGAGCGCTCATCAGGCTTCGCCGTAGACCTGCGCCAGTATCTCACCGGCACCCTGGTCGAGCAGATCCTCGGCGACACGTATGCCAAGCGATTCGGGCTCGCTGGCCGCACCGCGCCCTTCGGCACGCAGCACCTGCGAGCCATCGGGATTGCCCACCAGGCCACGCAGCCATAGCGTGCGCCCATCGTCCTCGAGCAGTGCATGCCCGGCGATCGGCACTTGGCAGCCGCCCTCCAGGCGCGTATTCATGGCCCGTTCGGCGCGCACCCGAGTGGCCGTCTCAGCGTGATCGAGTGGCGCCAACAGCGCCAGCAGGCGAGGATCGTTGGTGCGGCACTCGATACCCAGCGCACCCTGCCCGCAGGCCGGCAGGCTGACCTCCGGCGGCAATTCCATGGTAATCCGCTCACCCAGCCCCAGGCGGCGCAGCCCCGAAGTGGCGAGAATGATCGCCTCGAACTCGCCGGCATCGAGCTTGCCCAGGCGGGTCTGCACGTTGCCGCGTAGGGTGAGTATCTGTAGATCCGGGCGTGCCTCGCTGATCTGCAGGCCGCGTCGCAAACTGGATGTGCCCACCCGCGCGCCCTTGGGCAGCGCATCGAAGCTGGCATAGCCGTTGGAGACGAAGGCATCGGTGGCTTCGGCACCCTCGAGGATCACCGATAGCCCCAGGCCTTCGGGAAAGTGCATGGGCACGTCCTTCATCGAATGCACGGCGATATCGGCGCGGCCATCGAGCATCGCCTCTTCGAGCTCCTTGACGAACAAGCCCTTGCCGCCGACCTTGGCCAGCGGTGTATCGAGAATCCTGTCGCCACGGGTGGACATCGCCACCAGCTCCACCGTGAGACCGGGGTGCAGCGCCAGCAATCGGTCTCGCACATGCTCGGCCTGCCACAGGGCGAGCAGGCTCTTGCGAGTGGCAATGCGCAGGGTATCGATGCTGGGCACGTCGTTCTCCCGGTGTGAGTATGTGGGGTGAGTGGAGTGGGCGGGGTCGATACCATCATAAAGCAGTCCCCGCGCCAGGAAAAACCGTCGCTGCGTGGCACGCCGATCGGCCCATGACGGCCTCGCCTGCGGCGCCGACTCTGGTACACTCCATGCAACCCTTAAACGCTACGATGCAGGACGCTTACGCCCGATGAGCCAGCAGACCAACCAGTCCTGGGGAGGCCGCTTCAGCGAGCCTACCGATGCCTTCGTCGAGAAGTTCACCGCCTCGGTGGATTTCGACCGCCGCCTTTATCATCACGACATTCGCGGCTCGATCGCCCATGCCACCATGCTCGAGCGCATCGGCGTGCTGACTGCCGATGAGCGCGACGCCATCATCGGCGGCCTTGCCGAGGTCGAGCGCGAGATCGAGACCGGCCAGTTCCCGTGGTCGGTCAAGCTCGAAGACGTGCACATGAACATCGAGGCGCGGCTGACCGAGAAAATCGGCATCACCGGCAAAAAGCTGCACACCGGACGTTCGCGCAACGACCAGGTGGCCACCGACATCCGCCTCTATCTGCGCGACGAGATCGACGTCGTCGATGCCGAGCTCGCGCGACTGCGCAGCGGCATGATCGAGCTGGCCGCAAGCCAGGCCGACACCATCATGCCCGGCTTCACGCATTTGCAGACCGCACAGCCGGTGACCTTCGGCCATCACCTGCTGGCCTGGCAGGAGATGCTCGCCCGCGATCACGAGCGCCTGCGCGATTGCCGCAAGCGAGTCAACGTGATGCCGCTGGGCGCCGCTGCGCTGGCCGGCACCACCTACCCCATCGATCGCCACGTCACCGCCGAGCTGCTGGGCTTCGAGCGCCCCGCCGAGAACTCGCTGGACGCGGTCAGCGATCGCGATTTCGCCATCGAGTTCGTCGGCTTCGCCAGCCTGCTTGCGATGCACTTGTCACGCATGAGCGAGGAACTGGTGCTGTGGACCAGTGCCCAGTTCGACTTCATCGACCTGCCCGACCGTTTCTGCACCGGCTCATCGATCATGCCGCAGAAGAAGAATCCCGACGTGCCCGAACTGGTGCGCGGCAAGTCCGGACGCGTCTACGGCCATCTGATGAGTCTGCTGACACTGATGAAGTCGCAACCGCTGGCCTACAACAAGGACAACCAGGAGGACAAGGAGCCGCTGTTCGACACCCTCGATACCGTCAAGGGCTGCCTCAAGGCGTTCGCCGACATGGTCCCGGCCATCGAGGCCAAGACCGACAACATGCGCGAGGCCGCACGGCGCGGTTTTTCCACCGCCACCGATCTGGCCGATTACCTGGTGCGCAAGGGCGTGGCCTTTCGCGACGCCCACGAGATCGTCGGCCAGTCGGTGGCCTACGGCATCGCGCAGAAGAAAGACCTTTCCGAGATGAGTCTCGACGAATTGCGCCAGTTCTCCGACACGATCACAGAGGATGTTTTCGAGGTGCTGACGCTGGAAGGTTCGGTCGCCGCGCGCAACCATATCGGCGGCACCGCGCCGAACCAGGTGCGCGCCGCCGCTCAGCGCGCCCGTGACGCGCTAACCGCGTTGACGAACCATGTATCGGCGGGAGGCCACTGAGATGCGTCAGTTATCGAGTCTCGGCCTCGCCCTGTTGATGCTTGCCCTGCTCGCCGGCTGCGGACAGAAAGGCCCGCTCTATCTGCCTGGCGACGAAGAAGCCGCCGCCACCTACGATCCCGGCAATGCTTATACCGACGAGAACGTCGACGAAGACAATGATGAAGGTGATGACGCCCAAGGTGGCAATGGCGACGACGCGCCCCCGACGTCCGGCGACGAGGACTGACGATGGATCACTTCGATTACCGTGACGGCGTACTGTATGGCGAAGAGGTACCGCTGACGCAGATCGCCGAGCGCTTCGGCACGCCCTGCTACGTCTATTCCAAGGCCACGCTGGCGCGCCATTATCGCGCCTACAGCGAAGCGCTGGGCAGCCATCCACATTTGATCTGCTATGCGGTCAAGGCCAACTCCAACCTGGCGGTGCTCAACCTGCTGGCGCGCCTCGGCGCGGGTTTCGATATCGTCTCGGTCGGTGAACTCGAGCGCGTGCTGGCCGCCGGCGGCGACCCCGCCAAGGTGGTGTTTTCCGGCGTCGCCAAGCAGGCCGACGAAATGGCTCGCGCGCTGGAGGTGGGCATCAAGTGCTTCAATGTCGAGTCGCTGCCGGAGCTCGAACGCCTCGATAGCGTCGCCGGTCGGCTGGGCAAAATCGCCGCGGTATCGCTGCGCGTCAACCCCGATGTCGATGCCGGGACGCACCCCTACATTTCCACCGGGCTCAAGGACAACAAGTTCGGCATCGCCGTCGATCAGGCGCTCGATGTCTATCAGCGCGCCGCGGCAATGCCGCATGTCCGCGTGGTGGGCATCGACTGCCACATCGGCTCGCAGCTCACCGAGCTCGCGCCGTTCCTCGATGCGCTGGACCGACTGCTGGTGCTGCTCGACCGGCTCGAGGAGCGCGGCATCCAGATCGAGCATCTCGATCTGGGCGGTGGCCTGGGCGTACCCTACCAGGGCGAGCGCCCACCGGCGCCGTTCGACTACGCGCGGGCATTGCTCGAACGCCTGGAGGGGCGCAACCTCACCTTGCTGTTCGAGCCGGGTCGTTCGATCGCCGCCAATGCCGGCGTGTTGCTGAGCCGCGTCGAATACCTCAAACCCGGCGAGGCCAAGAATTTCGCGATCGTCGATGCCGGCATGAACGACCTGATCCGCCCCTCGCTGTATCAGGCCTGGCAAGCGATCCTGCCGGTGGATACCCGTTCACCGCGCGAATCGGCCAGCTACGATGTGGTCGGCCCGGTCTGCGAAACCGGCGATTTCCTCGGCAAGGATCGTGAACTGGCCGTGGCGGCAGGCGACCTGCTGGCGGTGCGCTCGGCGGGTGCCTACGGATTCGTCATGGCCTCGAACTACAATAGCCGCCCGCGCCCACCGGAGGTGATGGTCGATGGCGACCGGGTTCATCTGATAAGGCGCCGTGAGAGTGTCGAATCGTTGTGGGCCGGCGAGACGTTGTTACCGGAAAACGCCCCGGAGAGTCACTGATGTTACTGCACTTCACCAAGATGCATGGCCTGGGCAACGATTTCATGGTCGTCGATCTGGTCACCCAGCGCGCGCGCTTCGATGCTGCCCGGGTGCGTGCGCTAGCCCATCGCCAGTTCGGCATCGGCTTCGATCAGCTGTTGCTCGTCGAGCCGCCACGCGATCCCGAAATGGATTTCCGCTACCGCATCTATAACGCCGACGGCAACGAAGTGGAGAACTGCGGTAACGGTGCGCGCTGCTTCGCGCGTTTCGTGCTCGATCAGCGGCTGACCCACAAGCGCGAGATTCGCGTCGAGACCCAGGGTGGCCCGCTGCACCTGGTCATCGAGGATGACGGCCGGGTACGAGTCGACATGGGCGCGCCGCGTTTCGCCCCCGAGGAGTCGTTCTTCGATGCCGAGCACGACCAGCCGCTGCATGCGCTCGATGTCGATGGCCAACGCCTCGAGATCGGCGTGGTATCGATGGGCAACCCCCATGCGGTGCTGCGGGTCGATGATATCGACAACGCCCCGGTGGCGCGCCTGGGACCGGCTATCGAGAGTCACCCGCGCTTCGCGAAGCGCGTCAACGCCGGCTTCATGCAGGTGGTATCGGCACATGAGATACGCCTGCGCGTATTCGAGCGCGGCGCCGGTGAGACGCTGGCTTGCGGCACCGGCGCCTGTGCGGCGGTGGCCAGCGGCATTCGCCAGGGACTGCTCGCAAGCCCGGTAACCGTGCGCTTGCCCGGCGGACGGTTGACCCTGGAGTGGGCCGGCCATGACGCCCCGTTATTCATGACCGGCCCCGCCGAGCGGGTCTTCGATGGCCGCGTGTCATTGAATTGATCGTTGCGTGACAAGAGGAACAACGGCATGTCCCAAGCCCCCGCCCCCGAACCGCGCCGGACCCTCGACCCGGAAACGGTCGCCCATTGGCTGGCCCGGCATCCCGATTTCTTCGTCGGTCGCGAGGGTCTGCTGCAACAGCTCAAGGTACCGCACCCCGAAGCCAAGGGTGCGATCTCGCTACTCGAACGCCTGGTGCACGATCTGCGCGAACGCGCCGAGGGTGCCGAATGGCGCCTGGAGCAACTACTCGACTCGGCCCGGCATAACGAATCCCAGTATCGCCGCACCCGCGAACTGATGCTGGCGCTGCTCGAGGCCGAGGACAGCGATGCGCTGGGCCAGGCACTCATCACTCAGCTCTCGGAGCGCTTTCACACTCCGGCGGTCGCGCTATGGTGTGCGCCGAGCCTGACCGACATCGAGCCGTGTCCGCCTCAGGCGCCGCGCTTCGTGCTCGACGACGCCAGCGGCGCACGGCTCGGCGCCCTGCTCGATGGCCGCGCCAGTCGCTGCCGCCGGCTCTCGCGCAAGGACTGGCAGCGCCTGCTGCCGCATATCGAACCGCCCAAGCAGTCCGGCTCCTGTGCGCTGACGCGGCTGACTGTGGGCGAGCCATTGGGCTATCTGATTCTGGCGAGCCACGATGTCGAACACTTTCGCGCCAGTCTCGATACCTTGTTCACCGAATACCTCGGCGACATCGTCGCACGCTTGATGATTCGCCATGCCAACCGCCAATGACGCCGCCATGCAGGCGAGCGTCATGCGCTTTCTGCATGAGCTTGCCCGCCATGCGAGCCCAGCCACGGTAGAGGCCTACCGCCGCGATCTCGCTGCACTCCATGCGTTTGCCAGCGAACACGACGTGGCTGGCTGGCAAGCGCTCGATAGCGGCCTGGTGCGGCGTTTTCTCGGCCGCGAGCGAAGCCGTGGGCTGGCGCCGCGCAGCCTGGCGCGCCGGCGTGCCGCGCTGTCGCGTTTCGCCGAAACGTTGGTTCAGCAGGGTGTGCTGAGCCACAACCCGGTCAAGCTGACGCGCACCCCGCGCCAGCCGCAGCATTTACCGCGGCCGGTGGATATCGACCAGCTGGCGCGCTTTCTCGATACCCCGCACGACGGCTCGCCATTGGCACGCCGCGACCAGGCCATCCTCGAGCTGCTCTACTCCTGCGGCCTGCGCCTGGCCGAACTCGCCGCGCTGGATATCGATAGCCTCGATAGCCGCCGCGTGCGCGTGCTCGGCAAGGGCGGCAAGCCACGTCAGGTTCCGGTGGGCCGACGCGCACGCCAGGCGCTGGACGCCTGGTTGGCGGTACGCGGCCAGTGGGTCACCATGCGCGAACCCGCCCTGTTCGTCAGCCGCCAAGGTCGGCGCCTGGGGCATCGCGCCATTCAGCAGCGCCTGGCGCAGCTCGCGAAAGTTCGCGGCCTGCCCGAGCACTTGCACCCGCACCGCCTGCGCCACTCCTTCGCCAGTCACTTGCTGGAATCGAGCCAGGATCTACGCGCGGTGCAGGAGTTGCTTGGCCACGCCAACCTATCGACGACGCAGGTCTATACGCGTCTCGATTGGCAGCACCTGGCCAGTACCTACGATGCCGCCCACCCTCGTGCACGCCGTGCTCGCGGCGATGCCAACGACCCGATGCCTTGAATCATGCCTATGAATCGATCACTCGATGCGCTGACGTTCGACCTCGACGATACCCTTTGGGACAACCGGCCGGTGATGGAGCGCGCCGAGCAGGGCCACTACGACTGGCTCGACGACGCGCTGGCGGTCTGGCTAGACGACACCATCGTCGATCAGGCGCTGCGCCAGTTGGGCCGTTATGGGGAGCGTTTCACGCGCGAGCATTATGTCGAACGGCGTCTGATCATGGCCAAGCGCCATCCGCTGCGGCGCGGCGATTTCACCTGGCTGCGCGAGCGGGCCCTGATCGAACTGCTCGAGGAGTTCGGCCTGCCGCGCAGTGCCGCCTTCGTGTGGGCCGCGGCGGCCATGGAGCGCTTTCTGACGCTGCGCCACGAGTTGACGCCCTACGCGGAGGTCGCGGAGTTGCTCGATGCGCTGCGCCCGCGTTATGGATTGGCGGCCATCACCAATGGCAATGCCGATCTCAAGCGCCTGGAACTGGCCAGTCATTTTCCGGTGGTGATCGCCGCCGGCGAGTTGCTTGCTCCCAAGCCCGACGCCCGCCCCTTTCTCGCCGCCCTGTCACGCCTGGGCAGTACGCCGTCGCGGGCCATGCATGTCGGCGATTCATGGCAGGAGGACGTATTGCCCGCGCTGCGTCTGGGCATGCGTGTCGCCTGGATCGACAAACACGCCGAGCGACCGGCCGAACTTCCCGCCGGCGTTTACCGGCTGGCGCACATCCGCGAACTACCGGCGCTGCTCGAGCGCCTGGGCTGAGCGCTCAGTCGGGTGCCAGCCATCCGTCCAGGCGTGCGCGCGCCTCGTCCAGCCCTTGACGCTTGAGTGCCGAGAACAGCTGCACGCTGACCAGATCCTCCCATTCGTGCAGCCGCCGACGCACCTCCAGCAAGCTGTTCTTGGCCGCGCCGGGCTTGAGCTTGTCGGCCTTGGTCAGCAGGATATGCACCGCCATGTCCTGCTCATCGGCCCAGCCCAGCATCATCTCATCGAACTCGCTCAATGGATGGCGCACGTCCATCATCAGCATCAGTCCTTGCAGCGAGGCGCGATGCTGCAGGTACTCGGCAAGGTGGCGCTGCCACTGCAGCTTGACCTTCTCGGGCACCTTGGCGAAGCCGTAACCGGGCAGATCGACCAGCCGCTGCGAGTCGTCGTTTTCCAGCGTGAAGAAGTTGATCAACTGGGTGCGCCCGGGCGTCTTGGAGGTGCGCGCCAGCGCGTTCTGCTGGGTCAAGGCATTGATCGCGCTCGATTTGCCGGCATTCGAACGCCCGGCAAACGCGACTTCCCGGCCGCTATCGGGTGGGCACAGCGCCAGCGTCGGCGCACTGATCATGAAACGAGCGGTAGGGTAATTGAGGCGTGTCACTGCGGATCTCGTCTGGCCATGCGGTGCCGGCAGGCACCGGGTAACGACGCTTTCACGCCGCGTTTATTGAGTGGCAATTGGTTACATTCACGCGGCTGGCGGTATTCGATATAATGCAAAAGCGTTTATCTTCAGCCTGGGGCACGCTAGTGTACCACCCAGCTCTCGCCGACAGCGAACCGGCAGAGCATCGTCGGCAGGATCATCGATGACGCAGGTCTGCCTATCGATGGCAATCCCGGCACCGGAAGCTTCGCCCCAGACAATAACGAAACGGCACAATGGATCAGCGATGAGAAAGCTACTGGTAAGCCTGGCTATCATCATGGGCCTCGTGGGTGTGGCTCATGCCCAACAACAAGACGTGCAGGGCGACCCGGCCGCTGGCCGCGAGAAAGCGCAGGTCTGCGCCGCTTGTCATGGTGCCAATGGCATCAGCGCGGTGGCGATGTTTCCCAATCTGGCGGGCCAGCAGGCCAGTTACCTGACCAAGCAGCTCATCGATATCCGCGACGGCGCGCGCGCCGTGCCACAAATGGCCGGTATCGTCGCCAACATGAGCGACCGGGATTTCGCCGATCTGGCCGCCTATTACGCCGAGCAGGATCCCAATCTCGGACAGGCCGACCCCGAGCTTGCCGAGCAAGGCCGAAAGCTTTACCGCGCGGGCGATCTGGCCAAGGGCATTCCCGCCTGTACGGCTTGCCATACGCCGACCGGCCAGGGCATCGGTACGGCGGTATATCCGGCTCTGTCGGGACAGCATCCCGAGTATACGCTCTCCACACTACAGGCCTTCGCCAGCGGCGAACGCAGTAACGACCCCAACGCCATCATGCGCGATATCGCCGCCAAGATGAGCGACGAGGAGATGCAAGCCGTGGCGAACTACGTTTACGGCCTGCACTGAGCGGCCATGCCCGCCGATACGATAAAAGGCGGCTGTAAGCCGCCTTTTATCGTTAAGAACCCAACAGGGAACTCCGAGGCCACGCGCGGGCTCAAAACCGCGTCGCCGGAACCGCCTAATGGCGGACGTTTCTGTTATCGTTAATCATGACGATCGAGCTTCCAGGAGAACTGACGCATGCTGAAACAATGGATTGCCGTTGCCGCCGGCCTTGGCTTGTCGACATTGGTCATGGCCGCCCCACCCGTCGCCGGTGAGGATTACACCGTACTCGATACCCCAGTGGAAACCGATGTGGGCGAGGGCCAGATCGAAGTCACCGAAGTCTTCTGGTATGGCTGCCCGCATTGTTACAATCTGGAAGAGCCGCTCAATGCCTGGGTCGCCGAGTTGCCTGAGGACGTCACCTTTCAGCGGATCCCGGCGACCATGGGGCAAACCTGGGTCGATCACGCCACGGCCTTCTTTGCCGCCAAGCAGCTAGGCATTCTCGATGACGTGCACAGCGATTTCTTCGATGCCATTCATCAGGACGGCAAGCGACTCACCGATGTCGACGATATCGCCGCCTTCTTCAGCGACTATGGCGTCAGTGAGGAGGAGGCCAGGGAAGCGTTGACCTCGTTCGGCGTCAAGAGCCAGATCAATCAGGCCCATGCCAAGATGCGTGCCTATCAGTTGATGGGCGTTCCGGCCCTGGTCGTCGATGGTCGTTACGTGGTCACGCCCGGCAGTGCCGGCAGCCTCGACAACATGCCGCAGATTGCCGGTGCGCTGATCGAGAAGGTGCGCGACGAACAGGGCGAGTGAGATGAGTACCGCGCGTGCCAACGACGAGGCCCGCGCCGTCACATTGCGGCTACTGACCTTCAACCTGCAGGTCGGCATACAGACCTCGTCCTACCGCCACTACGTTACCCGTAGCTGGCAGCATCTATTGCCTCACCCCAGGCGCCAGGGGCGTCTGGATATGATCGGTGAAGTGCTGGGCCAATACGATATCGTCGGTCTACAGGAGGTCGATGGCGGCAGCTTCCGCTCGGGGAACGTCAACCAGGTCGAGTATCTGGCGCGCATCGCCGGCTTCGCGCATCATTACCAGCAGCTCAACCGCAACCTGGGCCGCGTGGCCCAGCACAGCAATGGCCTGCTATCGCGTATGGCACCCAACCGGGTACGGGAGCACCGCCTACCTGGCACACTGCCCGGACGCGGTGCCATCCATGCGCGCTATGGCAATGGGCCCGATGCCCTGCACGTGTTCATCGCCCACCTGGCACTCAGCCATCGCGGCCGGGTCCGCCAGCTCGATTATCTCAGCGAGATCATCGCTCCGCTCAGGCATGTCGTGGTCATGGGCGATCTGAACTGCACGCCCGATCAGCTGCACGCTCATTCTCGTTTCTGCACGTCGCTGCCCCTGCATCCGGTACGCCCGCTGTTGAGTTATCCTTCCTGGCAGCCCCGCCGCGCGCTGGATCATATCCTGCTTTCCGCTTCGCTCGAAGCCGACAACCTGCAAGTACTCGATCGATTGTTCTCCGATCACCTGCCGCTGTCGGTGGACCTGCATCTGCCCGCCGCTTGCCAAGCTGCGTTACAAGAATTGTAAGAATATTGCAAAATTACCGTAGACTAATGACTAATTGTCCGGTGCGGCAACTGCATTCAGGGTTACGTGACCCTTCGCGAATATCCGCCATCGAATCGCCAAGACCCCTGGCTTCGGCTGTGCGATGATGGCGCGCTTCTAGAAAAGAACGGCGCACAACGCCTTACAGAGAGAATATTCATGAAACATGCTTCGTCCGTGCCGGCACCCCTGGCCTGGATCGACGGCATCACCGAACGGCTGGGCAAGGCAGTCGCCTGGCTGGTCCTGGCCATGATGTTGATCCAGTTCCTGGTGGTGGTGCTGCGTTACGCCTTCAATGTCAATAGCATTCCCATGCAGGAATCGATTATGTACATGCATGCGGCCGTCTTTCTATTGGCCGCCTCCTATACCCTCAAGCATGAAGGCCATGTGCGTGTCGATATCTTCTATCGAACCGCATCGGTACGCCGCAAGGCGTGGACCGACCTGCTCGGCACGCTGCTGCTGCTGATTCCGTTCATGAGTTTCATTCTTTTCTCTAGCTGGGGCTACGTCGTGCGTTCCTGGTCGATCCTCGAAGGGTCGCCGGAAACCGGCGGCATTCCCGCCATCTTCCTGCTGAAAACGCTGATCCCCGCCTTCGCCGCCTTGATGATCATGCAGGGAATCGCCGAGATCATTCGTAATGCCTTGATCATCTCCGGCCGTCTGACGCCACCCAGCGACAGCGATCGTGCCGAGGAGATCCTGTGATGCTGGAGTACATGCCCCTCGTACTGTTCTTGGTCATTTGTCTGGTTTTGATGTTGGGTTACCCGGTAGCGCTATCGCTAGCCGGCACCGCATTGGCATTTTCCGGCCTGGGAATGGGTCTCGAAGCACTCGGGATCAATGCGCACTTCGACGCCAGTTTCCTCTCGGCATTACCCAACCGTCTCTACGGCATCATGAGCAACAACACGCTGCTTGCCGTGCCGCTGTTCGTGCTGATGGGCGTGCTGCTGGAGAAGTCCAAGATCGCCGAGACACTGCTCGATGCCATGGCGTTGATGTTCGGCTCGCTGCGCGGCGGGCTGGCCATCTCGGTGACCCTGGTCGGCATGTTGCTGGCGGCCTCGACGGGCATCGTCGGTGCCACCGTGGTCACCATGGGCCTGCTGTCGCTACCCACCATGCTCAAGCGCGGTTACAGCCCGTCGCTGGCCACCGGCACCATCTGTGCCACCGGCACGCTGGGGCAGATCATTCCGCCCTCGATCGTCCTGGTACTGCTTGGCGACGTGTTGTCTTCGGCCTATCAGCAGGCGCAGCTATCGATGGGAATCTTCAGTCCCAAGACCGTTTCGGTGGGCGATCTGTTCATCGGCGCGATGATTCCCGGGTTGCTCCTGGTACTGGCATATATAACGTATGTCGCCATTGTCGCCTGGCTCAAACCCGAGGCGGCTCCCGCCGCCGATCGCAAGGAGCTGATGGCCGAAATGAATCACCAGGGTAGCCTGGGCATGCTGCTACTCAAGGGCCTGGTGCCGCCGCTGGTGTTGATCGTCGCGGTGCTCGGCTCGATTCTCGGTGGCTTCGCCACGCCCACCGAAGCCTCGGCGGTGGGCGCCTTCGGCGCGCTGATTCTGGCACTCGCCTATCGGCGTCTGGATTTCGCCACCCTCAAGGAAGCGCTGCGCTCGACCACGCATGTCACCACCATGGTCTTTCTGATCCTGATCGGCGCGGCGCTGTTCTCGTTGGTGTTCCGTGCCTACGGCGGCGAGGAACTGGTCAATAGCGTCTTCGAAAAAATGCCCGGTGGGGTTGTCGGCGCGACGATCATCGTCATGCTGGTCATCTTCCTGCTCGGCTTCATTCTCGATTTCATCGAGATCATCTTCGTGGTGGTACCGATCGTTGGTCCCGTCCTGCTGACCATGGGTCTCGACCCGCTGTGGTTGGGCATCATGATCGCCATCAATCTGCAGACGTCGTTCCTCACGCCGCCATTCGGCTTCGCGCTGTTCTATCTGCGCGGCGTCGCTCCACCCTCGGTATCGACCCTATCGATCTATCGTGGGGTGATCCCTTTCATTGCGATACAGATCAGCATGCTGATCGCGCTGGCCTTCTTTCCCGAACTCGCGACCTGGCTACCGGCGCAGTTCAAGTAACTCGCATATACGTAATTCTCAACGTGCCCGGAGCGGGCCACAAGCCCGCCTGAACACATGGCAGTACCCTAAAGCGCCCAACGACATAACAAGGGGAAACGCGCTATGCAACTCAAGTCTCTTGCCGCAGCCATCGCCATGACCACCGCCGCTACCGGCCTTGGTCTCGCCACGGTGGTCGATAACACCGCTAACGCCCAGGAAACCTATGAATGGAAGCTGGTCACGTCGTGGCCGAAGAATTTCCCCGGTGTCGGCCAAGGCCCTGAACGTCTCGCCGACCTGGTCGCGAAGATGTCCGATGGCCGCCTGAACATCAAGGTCTATGGCGCCGGCCAGTTGGTCCCGGGCTTCGAGGTCTTCGGTGCGGTTTCCGCGGGCACCGCCGAGATGGGCCATTCCGCTTCCTACTACTGGAAGGGCAAGGCGCCGGCCGCACAGTTCTTCGCCGCCGTACCGTTCGGCATGAACACCACGGAAATGAATGCCTGGCTGCATTATGGCGGTGGCATCGAGTTGTGGAACGAGCTCTACGATCAGTTCGGGCTCGAGGTCATGGCCGCTGGCGCTACCGGCGTCCAGATGGGGGGCTGGTATAACAAGGAGATCAATTCGGTCGCCGATCTCGAAGGCCTCAAAATGCGCATGCCGGGCCTGGGTGGCGAGGTCATGAGCCGCATGGGCGTGGCGATCGTCAACATGCCGGGCGGCGAAATCTTCACGTCGCTGCAATCCGGCGCCATCGATGCAACGGACTGGATCGGTCCGTATAACGATCTGGCCTTCGGCCTGCATCAGGCCGCCGAGTACTATTATTATCCCGGCTGGCATGAGCCGACGGTGATGTTCGAGTTGATCGTCAACGACGAGGCTTGGGAATCGCTGCCCGAAGACCTGCAAGCGATCGTCAAGACCGCCGCTCGCGATGTCAACGCGAATGTACTCGATGAATATACCGCGCGTAACAACGATGCCCTGCAGACGTTGATCAATGAGCATGGTGTGAAGCTTCGGCGTTATCCCGACGATGTCCTGGCGCGTGCCAAGGAGATCTCGGCGGATGTGACCCAGGAACTGGCTGCCTCCAGCCCCATGGCGCAGAAGATCTACGACTCCTACAGTGCCTTTCAGGACGGTGTGGCCAACTATCACGCCATTTCTGAACAGGCCTACTACAACGCGCGTAACCCACCGGGCGATGCTGCCGCTGCGGAGTAACACACGGCAATACGCAACGGGCTCGCCACTGGCGAGCCCGTTTTTTTAGCGGCGATCTTCACAACCCGGGCGAGGGGCTCGGCGAAACTAGCCGCCGGCCACGGCCAGCGTCACCCAGTCGATCATGGGTGACGGGTAGACGCCCAGCAACAGCACCAGCAGTGCCAGACCCAGGACGACCACGCCACCGGCACGCACGCCCCAATCGTTGGGCGCGTCGCGGCGCTGCATGCCCGGTTCGACCAGGAACAGCGTGACCATCACTCGCAAGTAGTAGAAGAGCCCGATGGCGCTGCCCAGGATGATAGCGCCGACCAGCCACCAGCGCTCGGCCTCGACACCTAGCGCGATGATATAGAACTTGCCGATGAAGCCTGCCGTGAAGGGAATCCCGGCCAGCGACAGCATGCTCACGGTGAGCACCGCCGTGAGATAAGGCCGCCGCCAGAACAGGCCCCGGTAGTGGTGCAGCGCCGCTGCGTCCTCGCCACTGTAGGGCGTCGATAGCAGCGTAACCACGCCGAAAGCGCCCAGCGTCGTCACCAGGTACGTCACCAGATAGACACTCGCGGTTTCCACCGCCAAGCCATCGCTGATCACCAGCGCCACCAATAGGTAGCCAAAGTGGGCGATCGATGAGTAGCCGAGCAGGCGCTTGAGGTTGGACTGGGCCAGCGCCAGCAGATTGCCGACCAGCATGGTCACCAGCGCCAGCACCGCAAGCACCCCATGCAGCCAGTCGCCCTGAAAGGCGGGAGCCACGAATACCAGGCGCAGCAGCACGACGAACACCGCGACCTTGCTCGCCGACGCCAGGAAGGTCGCGGCGGGGCCGGGGCCGCCCTCGTAGACATCCGGCGTCCACAGGTGAAAGGGCACGATGGATAGCTTGAATCCCAGGCCCACGATCATCAGGCCCGCACCGGCCAGCGCCCAGGCGCTAGGATCTTCGGCAAGCGCCACCGCCAGCCCGGCCAGGTCCAGCCGCCCGGTCTGGGCATACAGCAGGGCCATGCCGAACAGCAGAAAAGCCGTGGCCGCCGCCGATAGCACCAGATACTTGATGCCGGCTTCCAGCGAGCGCCGTTCGCGAAACGCATAGGCGAGCATGCCGTACAGCGGCATCGAGAGCAGCTCGAGGCCGAAGAACAGGGTTGCCAGATGCCGGCTTGCCGCCAAAACCATGCCGCCCGCCGCCGCGCATAGCAGCAGCAGATAGAACTCCTCGCGGGGGCCGGGATAGTTTTCCAGGTAGGCGTGCGCCAGGGTGACGCAAACCAGGGTCGATACCAGGATCAACACCGCGGCGAAGAGCGCCAGGCCATCGATGACCAGCAATGGCGTTTCGACCGGACCCAGTTGCCAGATAACCAGCACCGACAACAGCGCGAGATTCAAACCGGCGGCACTGGCGATCGCCGTTCCGGCATGGTGGCGTCGCCAGGCGATGCCCAGCATCACCACGATGGCCGTGATGCAGACCAGAATCAGCGGCGTGAGGCTAACGAGATGCGTCATGGTCAGCATTACCGAGCCCCCGTCAGCAGTGTGGTGGCCATGCCCGGGTCGAGCGTACCGAACAGGCGTTGTACCTCACTCATGGCGGCTCCGGTCGTTTCCAGCAACGGTTGGGGATAAAGCCCGAATAGCAGAACCAGCGCCAGTATTCCCAGCATCATGGCGTACTCGCGCCGATCGAGATCGGCAAATCGTCCCTCACCCTGAGCGGGGCCATAATGCACTCTCTGCATCAATATCAGTGAATAGATCGCCGCCAGCACCAACCCGACGCTGGCGATGACCACCACCCATGGCGCGCCATCGAAGGTACCGAAGAGCACCATGAACTCGCCGACGAAGTTCGCCGTTCCCGGCATGCCCAACGATGCCATGACGAAACACAACGAAAAGCCCGGCAGGCTGCCCATGCGTCCCCACAGGCCGCCCATCTGGCGCATGTCGCGTGTATGCAGCCGCTCATAGATCTGGCCACTGAGAATGAACAGCCCGGCCGCCGAGAACGCATGCGCGACCATCAATACCACGACGCCTTGCAGCGCGAGTTCGGACCCCGAATAGATGCCGATCAGCACGAAGCCCATGTGCGAGATGCTGGTATAGGCGATCAGCCGCTTGATGTCCTGCTGCCCGCAGGCCATCAACGCGCCGTAGAAGATACCGACCAGGCCCAGCCCCATCGCGATCGGTGCGAAGTCCTGCGATGCCTCGGGAAACAGTGGAATCGCGAAGCGCAGCATGCCGTAGGCCGCGGTCTTGAGCAGAATGCCCGCCAGATCCACGCTACCCGCGGTAGGCGCCTGGGCATGCGCATCGGGGAGCCAACCATGCAGCGGCACCACCGGCAGCTTGACCGCGAAGGCAATGAAGAAGCCCAGCATCAACCACATCGCCACACCATCGGGAAGCGGCGTCTCGCGTAGCACCCCATAGCTGAACGAGTACTCACCGGTATTGGCGTGGTGGATGAAGACCAGACCCAGAATCGCCACCAGCATCAGCAGGCCGCTGGCCTGGGTATAGATGAAGAACTTGGTTGCCGCACCGATGCGCGTCTTGCCCTCCGAGCCACTGTGTCCCCACAGCGCGATCAGGAAGTACATCGGCACCAGCATCATTTCCCAGAAAAAGAAGAACAGGAACAGATCGATGGCCAGGAATACCCCGACCACCCCGCCGAGGATCCACAGCAGGTTGAGATGGAAGAAACCGACCCGACGCACGATCTCGTTCCATGAACACAGCACCGCCAACATGCCGAGAAAACCGGTCAGCGCGATCAGCACCAGCGACAGGCCATCGAGCGCCAGGTGCACATCGATGCCGAAGCGCGGAATCCAGGGCACCCGCCACTCCATGGCCCAGGCACCACCCTCGGCCGCGCCCGCCATGGCGCTGGCCGGCAATTGATAATCGCCGTTCCACCACAGCCCCAGGGTGATCAGGAGTTCGAGCAGCATGGTGGCCAGCGCTATCCAGCGCGGCGCCATCTCGCCCCAGCGCTCCGCCTGCCAACACAATAGCCCGCCGATGAAGGGAATCAGGATCAACCAGACCAGCGTCATAAGCCTTGCGTTCCCCGTGAAGTTTTCGGCGTCACCGCCTGCCTCGATCGACGTCTCGTCATGTCGGATCCCTTGTTCATGCGTTATTCATGGCGCTGGCCGCATGCCGCGGTCATGCCCCGAGAACCAATACCAGCAGCACCAATGTCGCGCCGAATACCATCGACGTGGCATAACTACGCAGCTTGCCGGTCTGCGTTCGCGTCAGCCCCGAATTGAGCAACCATGCCAGGCGGGCGGCGAAACCCAGCAGGGCATCGATGACATCGTTGCGCATCAGCCTCACCAGACCACGGTAGGGGCGGACCAGCAGCCGGTCGAAGAAGGTATCGAAGCCCCAGGCGTGGTTCCAGAATGTCCATAGACGCGCGCCCCAGCCCTGCCCAGTAAGGCGTGCCAGCCACTCGCGACGGCGTAGAAACAGCCAGGCACCGAGTGCGATGCCGGCCAGTGCGGTTGCGGCGGCGACGATCTCCAGCAGGGTATGGCCGGCATGCACGCCCTCACCGGGGCTCGCCGGCAGCACGTCCGCCACCGGCGGTTGCAGCCAGGCGCCGATGAACGTCGATAGCACGGCCAGCACGATCAATGGCAAACCGTGTCGCAGCCCATGCCCGGCCTCGGCGTGGCGCGCGTTGTCGCTCTTCATCTCACCGTGGAAGGTGCCGATGATCAGCCGCAGCGTATACAGCGAGGTCAAAAACGCACCGACCAAGCCCGCCAATAGCAGGCTACCGTTACCCGAGGCGAACGCCTGCCAGAGGATTTCATCCTTGCTGTAGAAACCGGCCGTGACCAGCGGCAAGGCCGCCAGGGCCGCGCCACCGATCACGAACCCGGCATAGGCCAGCGGCAAACGCCGCCACAATCCACCCAGGCGGCGCATGTCCTGCTCGTGATGGCAACTGACGATCACCGCCCCGGCGGAGAGGAACAAGAGCGCCTTGAAGAAGGCGTGCATCACCAGGTGGAAGATCGCCACGTCGAAGGCGCCCACCCCCAGCGCCAGGAACATGTAGCCGATCTGGCTCATCGTCGAGTAGGCCAGCACGCGCTTGATGTCGGTCTGCGCCAGCGCGGCGAAGCCGGCCATCAGCAGCGTCAGCGCGCCGATCACGCCGACCAGGTAGAGCACATCCGGGGCCAGCGTGAAGATGCCATGCAGGCGCGCAATCAGATAGACCCCGGCGGTGACCATGGTCGCCGCATGAATCAACGCCGAAACCGGGGTGGGGCCGGCCATGGCATCGGCCAGCCAGGTATGCAGCGGCAACTGGGCCGACTTGCCCATCGCACCGCCCAGCACCAGCAGCGCGGCCAGTTCGACCATGATGTCGCCACGCGCCCAGACTTCGGGCGCGCGCTGAAGGATCTCGGCGATATTCAGCGTGCCCAGCTCGAGAAATATCAGGAACATGCCGATGGCCAGGAATACATCACCGACACGCGTGACGATAAACGCCTTGAAGGCCGCCCAGCCGTTGGCCGAATGCTGGTAGTAGTAGCCGATCAGCAGATAGCTGCACATGCCCACGCCTTCCCAGCCGAGGTAGAGCAACAGCAGGTTGTCGCCCAGTACCAGCAGCAGCATGCTGAACACGAACAGATTCATGAAGGCGAAAAAGCGTGTGATGCCCTCTTCGCCGCGCATGTACCAGGCGGCGAACAGATGGATCAGGAAACCCACGCCGGTAATCACCCCGAGCATGGTCAACGACAAGCCATCGAGCGCCAGACCGATGGTCGGCTGGAAATCGCCCACGGCCATCCAGGTCCATAGCGTGACTGTCTGCGCCGTGCCATCCCCGGCAAGAAACTGCAGAAAGATCAAGCCGGTGACCAGCGCCGACAGGCCGAGGCTGGTTACGCCGACCAGTGCGCTGGCACGCTCGCTCAGCGTGCCACGCGTCAGCGAAAGAATCAGCGTACCGGCGAGCGGCAACAGGAAAGTCAAAGGCAGCAGTAACGTCATCGGCAGTCCCATTATCCACGCATCCTACTAGCCGCATCGATATCCAGCGTCTTGAAGCGATGACTGAGCTGAATCAGCAGCGCCAGCCCGACACTCGCTTCCGCCGCCGCCAGGGTGATCACCAACAGGAACATCGCCTGCCCCTCGGGTTGCCCCCAGGCCGTGCCGCCGACGATGAACGCCAAGCCGGCCGCGTTGAGCATCACTTCGAGACTCATCAACACGAATACCATGTTGCGGCGGAACATTAGCCCCGCCAGACCCAGCGCAAACAGAATGGCCGCCAACACCAGGCCATGTTCCATCGGTACACCGCTCATGCGTCTCCCCTTGCGCTCGCTTCCCGATTCGACTTGTCCGGCGCCATGCGTCCAACGTGCGATGCCGTGACCAGCGCCGCCAGCAGCAGCATGGCCGCCAACTCGACCACGATCAGCCAGGGGCCGAACAGGGTGATGCCCACCGCCTTGGCGGTCAGCGTCTCGCCCTGAATCACCAGGCCGATATCGCCGAGCCACAGCGTAGCGATCAATATCAGCAGCAGCACGGCGGCAAGCAACGCCGGGCCCAGCCAGGTACGCGGCTGCAGCCAGGCACGCTCCTGAGCGGCGGTCTCCTCGCCGAGGTTGAGCATCATCACCACGAACACGAACAGCACCATGATCGCGCCCGCGTAGACGATGATCTCCAGCGCTCCGGCAAACGGCGCGCCGAGCGAAAAGAACACCATCGCCACGGCAATCAGCGAAACGATCAGATACAGCAACGCATGCACCGGGTTGGCGTTGGTGATGACCCCGAGCGTCGCCAGCACGGCAACCAGACCACTCAGGTAGAAGGCGATTTCCAT
>NZ_CAMPKE010000016.1 GCF_946887195.1 uncultured Halomonas sp. | reverse complement strand
CGCCGATGGTAGTGTGGGGCCTCCCCATGCGAGAGTAGGTCATCGTCAGGCATCTCTTCCAAAGCCCACCCTCATGCGAGGGTGGGCTTTTTTCGTTCAGACGTCGAAACAAACCAATGGGGATTAGCGGCAAAGCATCTCGAGCGCGTCGATCAGGCTGGCCATCTCATCGTCGGTGCCGATGGATATCCGCATGAAATCGCGCAGGGCCTCGGTGTTGAAGTGGCGCACCAGAATGCCGCGCTCGCGAAGGCCCACGAAAAGCTGACCGGCATCGTAATCTTCATGGCGAACCAGCAGAAAGTTGGTCTGCGAGGGCAGTACGTCGAAACCCAGCTTTGAGAGGTGTTGGCGGGTACGCTCACGTGTCGTGATTACCTTTTCGCGGCAAGCGTCGAAGTGTTTCCTGTCATCGAGCGCGGCGACGCCGACGGCGATGGCGATGCTATCGATAGGATAGGAGTTGAATGAGTTCTTGACCCGCTCCAGGCCCTCGATCAGCTCGCGCGAGCCAATGGCGTAGCCCAGGCGCAATCCCGCCAGGCTGCGGGACTTGGAGAAGGTGCCGGTCACCAGCAGATTGGGGTACTGGCGGATCAACGGCACGGCGCTTTCCCCACCGAAATCCACATAGGCCTCATCGATCAGCACAACGCTATCGCTGATCCGCTCGAGCAACTCCGCGATGGCGTCTCGGCCATGGCCATGCCCGGTGGGCGCGTTGGGATTGGCGAAAATCACGCCGCCGTTTTCCCCGCTCAGCGATTGAAGCGGTACCCGCCACTGGTCATCCAGCGCCACGGTGCGATGCCTGATGCCATAGAGGCGGCAGTAGACTGGGTAGAAGCTGTAGGTGATCGCCGGCATCAGCAGCGGCCGCTCCTGGCGAAAGAACGCCTGAAAGGCGAGTGCCAACACCTCGTCGGAACCGTTGCCGACGAAAACCTGCTCGATCCCGACATCGTATTCGGCAGCCAGGGCCTTGCGCAGCGCCGTCGCCTCGGGATCGGGATAGAGACGCAAATGATCCGACGGATAGTCGCGCAGCGCCTGTTCCACGCCCGGTGCCGGGGGGTAAGGATTTTCGTTGGTGTTCAGTTTGATCAGCCGCTCGCGTGGCTGCTCGCCGGGTATGTAAGGCGTCAGCTCACGTACCTGGGGACTCCAGAACTTGCTCATGATCGCTCGCATTGGCAGGGATGGAACTCTGGTTATGGTGACGTGGCCGGGCGAGCCGCGCAAGCGCCGTTATGTTAGGCTGCTAGGCTTTGCCTGGCCGGACGCTCATGCTCGCGAAAATTCTTTCCACGCTATTGCCGGTTTTCCTGATTGCCGGTTGCGGTACGCTCTACGGACGTTTCCGCACGCCGGACATTCGCGGCCTCAATACGCTGAGCATGGAGTTGTTCGTTCCCATGCTGGTGTTCGCGGTGCTCGCCGATCGTCAAGCACCGCTCCAGGAGTATGCACGCCTGGCTTTCGCGGTTACGGTCATCGTGTTGGGTTCTGGGCTGCTATTGTGGCCACTGGCCAAGTTGCTGAAGCTGAACCTGCGCACCTTTCTGCCGCCGATGATGTTCAACAACACCGGCAACATGGGGCTGCCGCTGCTGGTACTGGCATTCGGCGAGGCCGCACTGCCGGCTGCGGTAGTGGTTTTCATCATCGAGATGCTGCTGCACTTCTCGGTGGGACTGTACATCCTCAATCCACGCACATCGTTATGGCGCATGCTGCGTATGCCGATCGTTCTCGCCAGCCTGGCTGGGCTCGGCGTCAATCTGATTGGCGTGCCGCTGCCCGGCTGGTTACTCGAGGCAATGAACATGCTGGGCGGGGTGAGCATACCGCTGATGCTGTTCGCGCTGGGCGTGCGCATGCTCGAGGTCGATTTCAGCGATTGGAAGACCGGCGTGCTAGGCGCCATCGCTTGCCCGGCCAGCGGTTTGATACTGGCATGGCCGTTGATTGCCTGGCTCGATCTGCAGGGCCTGCAGGCAGCCGCTCTATGGGTGTTCGCGGCGTTGCCGCCAGCGGTGCTCAACTACCTGTTGGCGGAGCAGTTCCGCCAGGAGCCGCACAAAGTCGCATCATTGGTGCTGATCGGTAACCTGGGCAGCTTGATCGTGATGCCGATAGTGATGGTATTTATTTTTACTATGGGTAACGTTTGATAGAAACAATCGGCGACGCGCTTGATTAGGCTTCTAACGGTCTCCATGTTCTGCCTATGTTTCCAAGGCAAGGGAGAGATGGATGCCATTCGATAAGCTACTTTCACCGCTGACGCTGGGTCGCGTCGAGTTGCCCAATCGCGTCCTCATGGCGCCGCTGACCCGGGCGCGTACGCCGGACAGCGTGCCTGGCGAGTTGCAGGCAATCTACTATGCGCAGCGTGCCGATGCCGGGCTGATCATCAGCGAGGCGACCAATATCTCGCCGACCGCGCGCGGTTATGTCTATACGCCGGGTATCTACACCGATGCGCAGGAAGCGGGTTGGAAGAACGTTGTCGATGCCGTGCACCGGGCAGGAGGTCGCATGGCCCTGCAACTCTGGCATGTGGGGCGTGTCTCGCACGAGATGGTGCAACCCGACGGTCGCCAGCCGGTGGCGCCCAGCGCATTGCGCGGCGAAGGCGCACAGTGCTTCGTCGAGTTCGCCGACGGCAGCGCCGGCCAACACCCGACCAGCACGCCGCGAGCGCTCGAAGCGCACGAAATCCCGGCATTGATCGATGATTACCGTCAGGCAGCCAAACGCGCCAAGCGTGCCGGTTTCGACATGATCGAAGTTCACGCGGCCAACGCATATCTACTGCAGCAGTTCATGGCCACCGGCTCGAACCAGCGCACCGATCGCTATGGCGGCAACGTCATCAATCGCGCTCGTCTGGTGCTGGAGGTCGTCGATGCCGTCAGCGAAGTGATGGGGGCCGATCGCGTTGGTATCCGGCTATCGCCATTCATCGAGATATTCGGTCTATCCGACGACGAGCCCGAGGCGATGATGCGCTACTTGGCGGAACAGCTATCGTTGCGTGGCATCGCCTACATGCACGTCAACGAGCCCGACTGGACCGGCGAAGGACCAAAGCTGAGCGATGACTTCCGGCGTGACTTGCGCGATCGCTTCCGCGGCGCGCTGATCTACTGCGGGCACTATACCGCGGAGCGCGCCGAGCGCCTGATCGGCGATGGATTGGGCGATGCTGCCGCCTTCGGCCGGCCCTATATCGCCAATCCCGATCTCATCGAGCGCTTTCGCCGCGAAGCGCCGCTCAACGAGCCGGACCCCGCAACATTCTATGGTGGTGGCGCCGAAGGATACACGGATTATCCGGCGCTGGATTGAGTCCAATGCCCGAGGTGCTATCCTCGGGCGTGGCTTGCCGCTATCCTGTAGATCAGGAAGCCGCACCGGGCACTGTCCGAAAAGTCGGCGAGCGATGATCAGGCAAGGCAAAAAATCGGCGAAACGGCGGAGTTTACTGGGGTAAATGAGTACGTTGAGCCGATTTTTAACGCCGTATGGTCGAGCGCAGACAGTTTTCGGACAACGCCTAGCGGCCCTAGGCCCATTGGTTAGGAGGACTCACATGCAGATCAGGACGTTGCTGGCCGGTTGTGCGATGCTCGCTACGCTGGCTGGCTGTGCCACCGGCGCCCAGCGAGGCGAAACGCCCGACGCGATGGCAGCCGAAGAACAGGCGACTGTCTATCAGGGCACGCTACCGTGTCGCAATTGTGCGGGTATCGATCTTGAAGTCACCCTGCAGGGCGACGAAAAGGCGAGCGATGCCGAACGGACCTTCGATCTCGAAGCCAGTTACCGTGAGCACCCGCAGAATCCCCCGGTCGAGCGCTATCAAGGCCAGTGGGATGTACTTAGCGGGACGGCTGCCGATCCCTCGGCGACGGTTTATGAATTGACGCCGCAGGGTGAAGGGCAGGTCTATTACTTCCTCAAGCTCGATGCCAATACGCTCGAACTGATCGACCCTCAGCGTCGCCGCTTCGAGAACGGTGAAATGCTGCGTCTTCAGCGTCAATAGCTTCAGCGGCAACGGCGCTAAACGCCAAGGGCGGCCAATCGGCCGCCCTTGGCGTTTCTATCAAGGCATGGGCAACTGATAAACTGTCGTCAACAGACGTGGGGACCAAGCCGCAATGGCGAAAGCGAAGAGTGCCTTCGTATGCACCGAATGCGGTGCCGAATACACCAAATGGCAGGGTCAATGCGCGAGTTGTCGCGAGTGGAATACCTTGAGCGAGGTGCGGCTGGCTCCCGCGCGTGCCGGCAGCGGGTCATCGACCAGTGGCCGTAGCGGATATGCGGGCATCGTCTCGCGCGAGGTGATCGATCTTGGCGCGGTGGACCTGACCGAGGTGCCGCGTTTCTCCTCGACCTTCGATGAGTTCGACCGGGTACTCGGCGGTGGCCTGGTACCGGGCTCGGCGGTGCTGCTGGGTGGCAACCCTGGCGCCGGCAAGTCGACGCTGCTGTTGCAGGTGGCCTGTAAGCTGGCTCAGCAGCGTCGCGCGCTCTACGTCACCGGCGAGGAGTCGCTGTCGCAGGTGGCGATGCGTGCCCACCGCCTGCAGTTGCCCACACAAGGCCTCAAGATGCTTGCCGAGACCAGCGTCGAGACCGTTCTCGGCGTGGCGGAGCGTGAGCACCCCGAGGTGTTGATCATCGACTCCATCCAGACCATGCATCTCGAGGACATCGCCTCGGCGCCGGGCGGCGTGGCCCAAGTGCGTGAATCCGCCAGCGCGCTGACACGTTTTGCCAAGCAGACCAATACCGTGCTGCTGCTGGTCGGCCATGTGACCAAGGACGGTACCCTGGCTGGCCCCAAGGTGCTCGAACACATGATCGATGCCTCGCTACTGCTCGAGGGCGGCGCCGATTCACGCTTTCGGACCCTGCGCGGGCAGAAGAACCGCTTTGGTGCCGTCAATGAGCTCGGCGTGTTCGCGATGCTCGAGCATGGGCTGAAGGAGGTGAAGAATCCCAGTGCGATCTTCCTGTCGCGGGCGGAAGAGCAGGCCCCGGGCAGCTTGGTGATGGTGGTCTGGGAAGGCACTCGACCGATTCTCGTCGAGGTGCAGGCGCTGCTCGACGACTCGCCACTGGGCAATCCACGACGCGTGGCGGTAGGGCTCGATCCCAATCGCCTGGCCATGCTGCTGGCGGTGCTGCACAAGCATGGTGGCCTGTTCACCGGCGATCAGGACGTTTTTCTCAACGTGGTCGGCGGCGTCAAGGTGCTCGAGACCAGTGCCGACCTGGCGGTATTGCTGGCGGTGGTTTCGAGCCTGCAGAACCGTTCGCTGCCGCGCGAGCTGGTGGTGTTCGGCGAGGTTGGGCTGTCGGGCGAGATCCGCCCGGTGCCGAGCGGCCAGGAGCGTATCGTCGAGGCGGCGAAGCATGGCTTCACGCGTGCCATCGTGCCGCGTGGCAACGCACCGAAAAACTCACCCGCCGGTATGCAGGTGATCGCCGTCGATAAACTCGCCGAGGCCATCGACGCGCTGTGAACGCCAGCGCCTGTCCGCGTTAAACTATTATTCCGCCCACCGAAAGGAGGTGTCATGAGCGCCATTCGACTGACGCAATATAGCCACGGCGCCGGTTGTGGCTGCAAGATCGCCCCCGATGTGCTCGATGGAATTCTCGCCAAGGCTGGTCGGGGCGCCGGCAGCCCGCGGTTGATCGTCGGCAACCAGGGCCGTGAGGACGCTGCCGTCTACGATTTGGGCGATGGCCGAGGCATGATCGCCACCACCGATTTCTTCATGCCGATCGTCGATGATCCATTCGATTTCGGACGCATCGCCGCTACCAACGCGATCAGTGACGTTTACGCCATGGGCGGCACGCCGGTTCTGGCGCTGGGCATTCTCGGCTGGCCGCTGGATAAGCTGAGTGCCGATGTCGCCGGCGACGTGCTGGCCGGCGCCCAGGCCGTATGCCGCGAGCTGGGCCTGGCGCTGGCCGGTGGGCATTCCATCGATGCCCCCGAGCCGATCTTCGGTCTAGCGGTCAACGGCTTGATCGACCTCGAATATCTCAAACTCAACAAGGGCGCCCAGCCCGGCGATTTGCTTTACCTGACCAAACCGCTCGGGGTGGGAATGCTGACCACCGCCGAGAAACAGGGCCTGCTCCAGTCCGGTCATCACGGCCTGGCGCGCGAAACCATGCTGGCCTCCAATGCCATCGGCACCGAGCTGGCGCGTGTCTCCGGCGTGCATGCGATGACCGATGTCACCGGCTTCGGCCTCGCCGGACACCTCGCCGAAGTGTGTGCCGCCAGCGGCGTCAAGGCGCGTGTCGATTACAAGCGATTGCCGCGCTTGGCCGAAGCCGAGGCCTATCGCCGCCAAGGCGCGGTGCCCGGCGGCAGCGCGCGCAATCGCCAGGCACTGGGGGCGAAGCTACCGGCGATGGACGATGCCCACTGGCAATGGCTATGCGATCCGCAGACCTCGGGCGGCCTGCTGTTGGCGGTGCATCCGTCATGGGCCGACGATATCGAGCGCATCGGGCGTGCCTACGATCTACGCCTGGAGCCCTTCGGCGAGTGCATCAAGGCCGATGGCGAGGCATTGATCGAGGTGCGCGGGTGAGTCTGCCGCTAATCGAGCCGGATCTCGAGTTGCTGCGCCAGCAGCGTGTGCTGATCGATGTGCGCGCGCCGGTGGAGTTCGCCCAGGGGGCGCTACCCGGTGCGATCAACTTGCCGTTGATGGACGACGAAGAGCGCCATCTCGTTGGCATTCGCTATAAGGAGCAGGGCCAGCAGGCGGCCATCGAATTGGGCAACCAACTGGTGGCGGGAGGCCTCAGGCAGGCGCGTGTCAAAGCCTGGCAAGATACGCTCGCCGCGCATCCCGATGCGCTCATTTACTGCTTCCGCGGTGGGCTTCGCTCGCAAACCGCTCAGCAGTGGCTGTTCGAGGCCGGCATCGAGCGGCCGCGTATTCGAGGTGGCTGGAAAGCCATGCGTCAGGCGCTATGCGCGCGCATCGATGATGCCGCCGAGCGCCCACTGCTGGTGGTCGGCGGCCTGACCGGCTGCGCCAAGACCGAACTGATTCAGCGCGTGGAGGGCGGGCTGGATCTCGAAGCTTGCGCCCGGCACAAGGGCTCGGCGTTCGGGCGGCATCCGCTGCCGGCGCCGGCGCAGATCGACTTCGAGCATGCCATCGGGCAACGCCTGCTGGACGTGCCCAGCGCCTGTGTCGTCGAGGACGAATCGCGCCATATCGGTATCGCGAACATCCCGCTGACGTTGTGGCGCGCCATGGAGAAGGCGCCCAGGGTACGCGTCGAGATGCCGTTGGATTGGCGTCTGGCGCGCATCCACAAGGATTATATCGACGATCTATGGGCGATTTATCAGCGTCAGTATGGCGAGTGGCTGGGCTGGGCGCTGATGCGCAAGCAGCTCTCGGGCGCGCTGGGGCGGCTCAGAAAGCGCCTGGGCAGCGCCCGGCTGGCGCGATTGTCACGCTTGCAGGAATTGGCGTTTCGCGAGCACGAGCGCGGCAATCGACAGGCGCACGAGGCGTGGCTGGCGCCGCTGTTGACCGAATACTACGATCCGCTTTATCGGCATCAACTGGAGAAACACTCCCAGACCTTTCTGCATATCGGCGATTGGGAGAGCTGCCTGGCGTTCGCCAGTGAGTGGCAAGCCCACGCCGACTCAGCGCTGGGCGGTGCTCGAAAGCCAGTGCAGCAACACGCGATCGAGTAACGCGGCGAGACGATCGAAACGCCGCGGATCGGCGAAAATCTCATCGCGACTCTGCACGAAAGGGCCGGGTGCCGATAGCGCCTCGGGGGTGTGCTCCAGCAAATCGGCAGCGCTCGTGCTGGTGACATCGAGCCGACACTGCAGGCCGATCACCCTGCTGGCGTCCCAGGCGAACCCCTGTACCGGGCTTGCCGTACTGGCGCCCAGCGGCAGGGCGTCCTCGGGCAGGCCGAAAATATCGCGATGCCAATGGAAGGCCGCGAAGCGTTCAGGCAGATCGAAAGGGCTCTCGGGGGCCAGAGTAACCGTATGCCAGCCGGTTTCGGCATGCGTGCCTGGGGAGACGATGGCACCGAGGCCGCTGGCCAGAAGTCGGGCGCCGAGTCCGATGCCGAGTACGGGCTTGCCGCTTTTCAGGGCACGGGCGACCAGTTTCTTCTCGCGCTTGAGCCAGGGATGACGCTCGCTATCGTCAATGTCCTGGGGGCCGTCGAGAATGATCAGGGCATCGCAGTCCTCGAGGCGCGGCGGGGCCTCATCGGCATACAGATGGCAGACGTTATAACTATGGCCCATGCCGGTCAGCCAATCGGTCAACCGGGCGGGACCATCGTAAGCAGTGTGCTGAAGAAAGTAGATGTGCATGATGCTGTCATGATGAATAAGCCCGGCGGTGGCGTCTAGTGCCAAGCCCCATATGGCTGGAGGAGACCATGGCGAGACCTGAGTTGCTGGAGCAGATCTACACGATCGTCGCGCAGATTCCCGAAGGGCGTGTGACGACCTATGGCCGAGTGGCGAAAATGACCGAGGGCGCCACGCCGCGTATGGTCGGTAGCGCCATGCGCCACCTGCCGAGCGGCCATGGGCTGCCCTGGCATCGCGTGATCAATTCGAGTCTCAAGGTTACCGAGCATGGCGGTGCCGTGCGCCAACGCGAGAAGCTGCGCGGCGAAGGCGTGGCGTTCAATGCGCGGGGGCGCATCAATCCCGACTTATTATGGCCATGATGGCTCCGCATGGGAGCCGACCGAGCGAGGAGCGACGATGAGCCAAGCGCCGCAGACGAGTTTCAGAATGCAGCTAAGCCAATTGGGAAAGCGCCAGCAACTGGCCTTCATGGCCACGCTGTGCGAACGCTTGATACCCAACTACGCGCTGTACGCGCAGATGACCGGTCAGGGCGATATGCATCGCCTGCGGGTCGTTCTCGATCTGGTATGGGAGGTGTTGCAGGTGCGCGAGGCACGCATCGATTTCGCCCTCCAGGCCGCCAAGCTGGCCGAGCTCGAGCCGCCCGAGGACGACGACAGCTTCGGCGCCCGTCGCGCCGTGGAAACCGTGGTCGCGCTGGCGGCACTGCTCGATGCATTGCAGGGCGATGCGCCGGATGCTCCGCTGGAGGTCAGCCAGGTATCACGCAACGGCGTGCGGGCATTCATCGAAATGACCGAGGGCCGGGACGAGGATGATGCCGAGCAAACCGCCGCGCGCCTGCGCGCTCATCCGCTGATGGATGATGAGTACGATTTCCAGGCGACGGCGCTCGAGGCGGCCAATGCCGAGTTGGGGCGCGATGCGCTCAAGGCATTGCGCCGCCTGGGGCATAACGAAGGTATCAGCAATCTGGGGTTGAGCCTGGATTGAGCGACACGCCCTACAGGCGCATCTCGATGCCGTGTTCGGCCATGTAGCGTTTGGCCTCGGGAATGGTGTATTCGCCGAAGTGAAAGATGCTGGCCGCCAGCACCGCATCGGCGGCACCCTTGATGACGCCCTCCACCAGGTGATCGAGATTGCCGACCCCGCCCGAGGCGATCACCGGCACCGGTACCGCATCGGAAATGGCGCGAGTCACGCCCAGATCGAAGCCCGACTTGGTGCCATCGCGATCCATGCTGGTCAGCAGCAGCTCGCCGGCGCCGTAGTCGACCATCTTGCGTGCCCACTCCACGGCATCGAGCCCGGTGGGCTTGCGTCCGCCATGGGTGAATATTTCCCAACGCGGCGGTTCGCTCTCGCCGGAGACGCGCTTGGCATCGATGGCGACCACGATGCACTGGCTGCCGAAGCGCTCGGCGGCCTCGCGTACGAAGTCGGGATTGACCACCGCGGCGGTATTGATCGAGACCTTGTCGGCACCGGCGTTGAGCATGGTGCGAATATCGTCGCAGGTGCGGATGCCGCCGCCCACGGTCAGTGGGATGAATACCTCGCCGGCGATCTGGCTGACCATCTCGACGGTAGTACCGCGATCCTCATGGCTGGCGGTGATGTCGAGAAAGGTGATCTCGTCGGCGCCCTGCTGATTGTAGCGCTTGGCGATTTCCACGGGATCGCCGGCATCGCGAATGCCGACGAAATTGACACCCTTGACCACGCGGCCGGCGTCGACATCGAGACAGGGAATGATGCGTTTGGCCAGTCCCATGATCATCTCCCCCCGCCGGTCGTGCCAGCGAGCTGGTCGCAAAGCCGCTGCGCTTCGGCGACATCGAGGCTGCCCTCGTAGATCGCACGGCCGGTGATCGCACCGAGAATGCCCTGATCGGCAAACCGGGCAAGACCGCGAATGTCATCGAGATCGGTCACCCCGCCCGAGGCGATCACCGGTAGGCCGCCTTCGCGGGCCAGCTCGACGGTGGCCTCGATATTGACGCCCTGCATCATGCCGTCGCGGGCGATGTCGGTATAGACGATCGAGGAGACGCCGTCATCGGCGAAGCGCTTGGCCAACTCGGTCGCCTTGACGCTCGAGACCTCGGCCCAGCCATCCGTGGCGACGAAGCCGTCGCGGGCATCGAGACCGACGATGACATGGCCGGGAAAGGCGCGGCACATCTCGGTCACGAAAGCCGGCTGCTTGACCGCCTGGGTGCCGATGATCACATGAGTGACGCCGGCGGCCAGATAGTGCTCGATGGTCGCCGCGCTGCGGATGCCACCGCCGATCTGGATCGGCAGGTCGGGGTAGGCACGGGCGATGGCGGTCACCGCCTCGCCATTGACCGGCTGGCCCTCGAAAGCGCCGTTGAGATCCACCAGGTGCAGGCGACGGGCGCCGGTTTCGATCCAGCGCGCGGCCATGGCCACCGGGTCGTCGCCGTAGGTGGTGGCGTCGTCCATGCGCCCCTGCTTCAAGCGGACGCATTGGCCATCCTTGAGATCGATGGCGGGGATAACCAGCATATCGTGTCCTTAATCAGCGCGGCGCTTATGCGACCGTGAAATCCAGCATTGGAGTGTCTTAATTGATCGGGCGCGGTTGTGGGCGCCTTTAAACAGCGGGTGCCCAATTAACGAAATTTTCGAGCAGGCGCAGGCCGGCGTCGGCGCTCTTCTCGGGGTGGAACTGCACCGCGAACACCGCCTCGCGGCCGGTGGCGACATGCGCCTCGATATTGCCGTAGCGGGTGGTGCCGAAGACGTCGTCGTCGCGCTCGGCGTCGACATAATAGCTATGCACGAAGTAGAAGCGCGCGCCATCGTCGATGCCTTCCCAGAGCGGATGCTCATGGCGCTGGCTGACCTGGTTCCAGCCCATGTGCGGCACCTTGAGGCGCGTGTCGTCGTCACCGACCATGTCCAGGCTGTAATGACGTACCTTGCCAGGCAGAAACCCCAAACATTCGATGCCGCCATTCTCTTCGCTGGATTGCATCAGCATCTGCTGGCCGACGCAGATGCCGAGCAGCGGCTTGCTCTGCGCGGCGAGCAGTTCATCGACCAGTCCGCGCAGCTCGGTACGCTCGAGCTCACCCATGCAATCGCGAATCGCGCCTTGCCCGGGTAGAACGAGCCGCGTGGCACCACGGATACAGCGAGGATCGCGGGTGATCACCACATTTTCATGGGTGACGTGCTCCAACGCCTTGGCCACGGAGTGGAGGTTGCCCATGCCATAGTCGATGACGGCGATCGTCATGCTCGCTCCTCGCGGTTGATCATCAAAGGCTGCCCTTGGTCGAGGGCATCTGCCCGGCCATTCTCGGGTCACGCTCTACCGCCATGCGCAGCGCGCGGCCAAAGGCCTTGAAAATGGTCTCGGCCTGGTGATGGGCGTTGAAGCCCTTGAGGTTGTCGATGTGCAGCGTCACCCGGGCATGATTGACGAAACCCTGAAAGAACTCCCAGAACAGCTGGGTATCCAGGCGACCGATGGCGGCGCGGGTGAACTCGACATCCATGAACAGTCCCGGACGACCGGAGAAATCGATCACCACGCGCGAAAGTGCTTCATCGAGCGGCACATAAGCGTGGCCATAACGACGAATGCCGCGCTTGTCGCCGATCGCCTTGTCAAAGGCCTGGCCGAGTGTGATACCCAGATCCTCGACGGTGTGGTGATCGTCGATATGCAGATCGCCCTTGGCCACGACATCCAGATCGATGAGCCCGTGGCGGGCGATCTGGTCGAGCATGTGATCGAGAAACGGCACGCCGGTCTCGGCATTGAGGCGACCCTGACCATCGAGATTCACGCTGACCGTGATCTGGGTCTCCGAGGTGTCGCGCGACACCGTGGCGATGCGCTCGGGCATGTCCGGGCTTTCCATCCAGCTTCTCCCTCCAGGGGGCGACCCGCGAAGCTCGGTCGCCCAGGTGTTGGCGCTTTACCAACCGAATCTGACATTATAGAGAATCGTTACGGCCATCCGCTACAATGCGGAACGAAGACGGAAGCCATGATGGCGCCGTTCCGGCCAAGGGAGACGATGCATGCCGGTAACGCTAGAGGAAATCGACCATGCACGCTGGGCACGGGACGCCCAGGCGGTGGCCGATCTGGCACGTATCTACCAGGATGCACCCTCCAATCGCCTGCCTTTGGCGATTGACGACTTCGTGCGCACGCATCTCGAGAGCGGTGGAACCTTCTGCTGCGCGCTATTCAACGACCGGTTGCTTGGCGCGGTGCGCGTAAGCAAGGACGCCGATGCCTGGTGGTTATCGCATTTTTGCGTGCGCAAGACCACGCGTCGGCGCGGCGTGGGTTCACGCTTGCTGGCGCTGGTCGCGGAAACGGCGCGCGACAGGAACAGTGCACTGCGCGTGGAGGCCAGCCATTTACACATGGAGGATCAATTGTTGCTGACGCGTCTCGGTTATCGGCTCGAGGTGAACGGCTCTTATTTCGAACTCAATCCATTAGCATCGGGAGGGTGCCAATGAAAAGGCTGATGCGAGTGCTGCTGGCCGCGATCGGGGTTTTGGGTCTGGTGGTGGTGGGTGCCGTGGTCTACGTCACGACCTTTTTCGATCCCAACGACCTCAAGCCGCGCCTGGTCGAAGCGGTGCAGCAGCAAAGCGGCCTGGAATTGGCATTGGAAGGCCCGTTGAGCTGGTCGTTCTATCCGCGCCTGGGCGTCAGCGTGGAGGATGCGCGCGCCTGGCTACCCGATCAGCCCCACGATGAATCCTCTTTCGCTGCGATCGAGCGGGCCGAGGTCAGCCTGGCTTTCGCGCCGTTACTATCCGGTGAGATCGCCATCGACGGGCTGATATTGACCGGCATGCGTCTGGATCTCGTGCGCAACGAGCAAGGAAGTGGCAATTGGGAAGTGCTGCTGGAGCGCCTGAACGAGCAGGGCAAAGAAGCCGAGGCCGCACTGGCGCCAGCCTCGGCGGGTCCCTCGATGCAAGGCGATGGGCCTAATGTGGCAGTGGATATCGCCAGCGTGCAGGTGCGCGAGAGCGAAGTGCACTACGCCGATCTTGGCAGCGGCCTGGACGTTACCGTGGACGATCTCTCGATCACCGGAACCAACGTCAATCCGGCCAACTCCTTTCCGCTGGAAGCCAGCTTCGTCATCGACAGCGCCGCTCCCAGCCTGACCAGCGAGGTCAACCTGCAAAGCCAGGTTCGCCTCGGCCTCAATGACGGGCGCTACGTACTCGAAGGGCTAACGCTGGAAACACAGACTCAACTGGCCGACTTCGAGGACCGCGAGCAGGCGGTTTCACTCGAGGCCGAGCGGGTGGTCGCCGAACTGGACAGCGGTCATTACCTGCTCGAAGGGGCGCAGCTCGACGCCAGTCTGAATCATCCGGCATTGGGCGAAGATCCGCTGCCTCTCGATCTGACGCTTGCCGCCGAGGCCAACCTCGAGGCCCAGACCGCACAGATTCGCGATCTTCTGTTGACTAGTGATGACGATCTGAAACTGACCGGTAATTTAGCGTTTACCGAGTTGCTGACATCGCCTCGCTATAGTGGGGATATCAGCCTGGCGCCGCTCTCGTTGCGACCCTGGCTGGAGCGCTTCGGCGTTACGCTGGATACGGCCAATGACGATGCGCTGACTCGTGTCGCCCTATCCAGCCCGGTCGAGGGAGACCTGCAGCAAGCCAGGCTGACCGAGCTGACCCTGGCCATCGATGACACCACGCTCGCCGGAAGTCTGGGCGTGGGGCTGGATGGCCGCTCGCTAGCCTTCGACCTGCAAGGCGACCGGCTCGATCTGGACGCCTATTTGCCACCGCCGGTGGAAGAGGGCGAGCCGCCGGCAGAGGGCACCGAGAATAGTACCGCGCTGCTCGAAATGCTGGGCGTGGCGCCGGCCTACGCGGCTACCGAGGCGGCCGAGCTGGTGCCGGTCGAGGCGCTGCGTGAGCTTAGCCTGGATGGCCAGTTGGCGCTCGATGAGCTCAAGGTCAAGGGCATCACCCTGGTCAGTCCATCGCTGGCGATTGCCGGCAGCGACGGTCGCCACCGGCTGGAGCGTTTCGACGCCCGGCTCTACGATGGCACGCTCAACGTCACGGCCGAGCTGGACGTTCGCGAAAGGCCGATTCGCTGGCGCTTCACGGAACGGCTCGAGAACGTGCAGATCGTGCCGCTGGCCGAAGCTTACAGTGGCGAGCCATCGCCGCTACGCGGCCTGCTCACGCTCGACGGCGACTTCACCTCGCAAAGCAACGCGGCGGATACGCTGCTACGCAACCTCGATGGCCAGGCCAGCTTGCGTGTCGATGACGGCGCGGTATTCAACGTCAATGTTTCGCAGGAGCTGTGCACTGCCGTGGCGATGCTCGAGGGCGAAACGACAAGCCGCGAGTGGAGCCCGGACACCCGCTTCGAGCGGCTCGAGGCCAGCGTCACGGTGACCGATGGCGTGGCCCACAACGACGATCTGCTGATTACCGTACCGGGTATCCAGCTTACTGGCGAAGGCCAGGTGAACCTGCCCACTCAGCGCTTCGCCTACGATGCCCGGGCGCGCTTCGTCGACACCGCCGATGCGGCCTGCAACGTCAATCCGCGTCTCGAGCGTGTGCCGCTGCCGGTACACTGCGAGGGCATGCTATCCGGTGAGCCATCGCAGTGGTGCAGTTTCGACCGCGAAGCCTTTCAGCAGGCGCTGGCCGAGTTGGCCGGTGACGAACTCAAGAGCGAAGCGATCGAGCGTATCGGCGAGGAACTCGATGAACGAGTGAGTGAAGAAACTTCCGAGGAACTCAAGGATGCCCTTCGTGGTCTATTCCAGTGAGCACCATAGCAAGCCAGTCTCTGCGCCGACTTCGAGTCGGCGCTTTTTTATGCGGCCCATGCAACGCCAAGAAACCCCATGACGACAACCCACGCCATCGACCTGGCCCCCGAGGCCTTTCAATCGCGCCTGCTCGATTGGTTCGATCGCCATGGGCGCAAGACGCTGCCATGGCAGCACGACAAGACGCCATACCGTGTGTGGGTGTCGGAAATCATGCTGCAACAGACCCAGGTCACCACCGTCATCCCCTATTACCAGCGCTTCATGGCGCGCTTTCCCAGCGTCGCGCACCTGGCCGAGGCCGAGCGGGACGAGGTGCTGCACCTGTGGACCGGACTTGGCTACTACGCTCGTGCGCGCAACCTGCATCGGGCGGCCCAGGTGGTCATGGCCGAACATGCCGGTGAATTTCCCGTGCATAGCCTGGATGCCATGGCAGCGTTGCCGGGTATCGGCCGCAGCACCGCCGGCGCTATTGTCAGCATCAGCACCGGTCGGCGTGCGGTAATCCTCGATGGTAACGTCAAGCGCGTGCTTGCCCGTCTGCATGGCGTAGAAGGGTGGCCGGGGCGAACCGCGGTGCAGCGCGAACTGTGGCAGCTGGCGGAGCGTTACACGCCGGGCGAGCGTCTGCCCGATTACAGCCAGGCGATGATGGATCTGGGCGCTACGCTATGCACCCGCGGCAAGCCCAGCTGCCTGATCTGCCCATTCGCCGATGTCTGTATCGCGCATGCACGCGGCGAGGAGCGGCGTTTTCCCGAGGCCAAACCCAAGAAGGCCCTGCCGGAGCGGCATACGCGCATGCTGTTGCTATGCGACGCCGATGGACGCGTGCTGCTCGAGCAGCGCCCGCCGAGTGGGCTATGGGGTGGGCTATGGTGTTTTCCGCAGTTCGAGGATGACGCCACGCTGCGCGACTGGCTGGCAACCTATGATCCCACGGCTCGCCTGGAGCCCGCGTGGCAGCCGTTCACGCATACCTTCAGTCACTTTCGCCTGCACATTACTCCCCAGCCGGTGATGCTGGGCCGCGAGGACAACGGCGTCGGCGAAACCGGCCGGCTCTGGTATAACCCACGCTCACCTGCCAGCATTGGCCTCGCCGCACCGGTCAGGGCGCTGCTCGAAACGCTGGCGCAACCACTCACCCACGCCAAGGAGAATGCGAAATGACCCAGACCGTATTCTGTCGCAAGTATCAGCAGGAACTCGAAGCGCTGCCTTTTCCACCGCTACCCGGCGAGAAGGGCCAGGAGATCCAGCGCACCGTTTCCAAACAGGCCTGGGACGAATGGCAGGCGCTGCAGACCCGGCTGATCAATGAGAAGCACATCAACCTGCTCGATCCGCAATCGCGCGAGTACCTGATGGGGCAGATGGAGCGTTTTCTCGATAACCGCGAAACCGACCAGGCGCAGGGGTACGTTCCGCCGAGCAACTGACTTGTAATCAGTTGCTCTACGAATGGCATCTTTTTGAATTACCAAGCTTGACCGGCCAAAGGCTTTACGATTAAATACGTCCCCGTTGGCAGCGGCCAGATAGCTCAGTCGGTAGAGCAGAGGATTGAAAATCCTCGTGTCGGCGGTTCGATTCCGTCTCTGGCCACCAATCTGCTGGGGTATAGCCAAGTGGTAAGGCACCGGTTTTTGGTATCGGCATTCCCAGGTTCGAATCCTGGTACCCCAGCCACACCAACGCCTCTTTTGCGAGGTTGTTCGCGAAAAGAGTTGAAGAAAGTTGCCCGCGCCGGCATAGCTCAGTTGGTAGAGCAACTGACTTGTAATCAGTAGGTCCCGGGTTCGACTCCTGGTGCCGGCACCACGGGTAAAAACAGCAAGTTACCAGTCGCCCATGAGGCGGCTTTTTTCGTTTCCTCGACCCGTCCTCGCTTTCCCAGCCGATCGAAAATTCCCTCAGCCTTCAGACGCCTTATTTTCTGCGTACATCTCGATTTTTCATGCGATGGGCAAATTCCGAGTGTGACGAAAGGCATTGTTGTGGCATCGTCTGCCACACTAAGTACTCGTCCCCTGCGCGCCATGGGCGGGTGATCCGCAATTGAAGGCATGGAAGGTAGCGATGAAGGAGCTTGAACAGGAAGAGGTGCGGCTTGCCGGCAGCGATGCAGAGGCCTACCTGCGGCTGGCAAACGCGATGAGCGATGCGGGAATCGCTTCGGTGACGCCGACATATTTACGTACGCTTGCCAACAAGCTGCGTCAGGAGAGCGAGAGAAGCGTCGAGTGATTCATTGCTGGCATGCGGTACTTGTTCGATTGGCGAATTCTTGCCTATCATCGCTGACCATGCCGGCGTAGCTCAGTTGGCAGAGCAACGCATTCGTAATGCGTAGGTCGGTGGTTCGAATCCACTCGCCGGCACCGATTATCATCACGGTTCAGACAGCCCGCTCGAGGAGAGCTTGCGTATGCGTTACGTCCCCCATTTCAGCGATGGCCAGCCCTTCTCGAAGCCGCTTGGCAAGATCGTCTGCGTCGGGCGTAACTACGCGGAGCACGCCCGGGAACTCGACAACCCGGTGCCCAGTGCGCCGCTGCTGTTCATCAAGCCCGCGACCAGTGCCGTTTCCCTCGCAGCGCATGTCACCGCTCCCTTCGATCGTGGCGACGTGCACTTCGAGACCGAGCTGGCGCTGCTGATCGGCGAGACGCTGAGCGATGCCGCACCGGGGGCAGCGGCAAAGGCGGTGGTGGGTGTCGGTCTGGCACTGGATCTGACCCTGCGCGACGTGCAGGCGCGGCTGAAAGAGAAGGGCCACCCCTGGGAGATCGCCAAGGCCTTCGATGGCGCCTGTCCGCTGTCGCCTTTCGTCAGGATCGATGAGGTGCCCGACTGGAACGCGCTGACCTTCAGTCTGGACATCGACGGTGAGCGCCGTCAGACCGGCCATGGCAGTGACATGCTGTTCGCGGTGCCGGCGCTGCTCGCCGAGATGAGCCAGCACTTCACGCTGGAGCCGGGCGATGTCGTATTGACCGGCACGCCGGCCGGCGTCGGCCCGTTGCCGCGCAGTGGCGAGCTGCATTTCGTATTGACCTTATCGGGCCAGCCGACATTCGAGTTGACTACCCGTACCACCAGTTGAGTGACATGCAGGCCCAACAGGGAGTAGGGGTGAAATGCTGGTCATCAATCTAGTCATCCTACTTTTCCTCATCCTGCTGAACGGCTTCTTCGCCATGTCGGAGATCGCGTTGGTAACGGCGCGTACGACCCGGCTGAAGCAGCGCGCGGATGCCGGTAGCCGCGGCGCGGCGCGGGCCATCGAGGTCAAGGAGAACTCGACCGGCTTTCTATCGACGGTACAGGTCGGCATCACCCTGATCGGTATCATCGCCGGCGCGTTCGGTGCGGCGGCCCTGTCGGAACCGGTCCAAGAGCTCCTGGCCGGGTTGCCGCTCGTCGGCGCCTATGCGCAGACGCTCAGCTACGTGCTCGTGGTGGCGGCAATCACCTACTTCTCGCTGATACTGGGCGAGTTGGTGCCCAAGCGCATCGCCATGACGCATCCCGAGGCCATCGCCGCACTGGTGATGCCGTTCATGGAACTGCTCTCCCGAATCGCCGCGCCCGCCGTCTGGCTGCTGCGAATCTCGACGGAGAATCTGTTGCGGCTGCTGCGGGTGGATAGCGAGCGTGGTGATGAGGTCAGTGAAGACGAAGTGCGAGCGATGATCGCCGAGGGCACGCGAACCGGCGTGTTCGAGCCCAAGGAGCGGGAAATGATCGAGGGCGTGCTGAAGATCGCCGATCGCAACGTGCGCTCGGTCATGACCTCGCGCACCGACACCGTCTGGCTGGGCATTCACGATAGCTCGGCGGCCGTGCTCGACCGCATCCACACCAGCGATCATTCGCGCTTTCCGGTCAGCGGAATCGGCGTGGATGACATCAAGGGTTTCGTGCGTGTCAAGGATCTGCTCGAGCAGTTCCGGCGCGATGGAACGGTCGATCTCGAGAAAGTGGTCCAGGATGTGCTGATCGTCGCCGAGACGGTGTCGGTGCTGCGTCTGCTCGAGCGCTTCCGCGCGGCCGGTCGGCACATGGCGGTAGTGGTCGACGGGCACGGCTCCTTCCAGGGCATCGTCACGCCCACCGACATCCTGACGGCGGTCGGCGGCTCACTACCGGAAGGCGAAGAATACGACAGCGACGCGGTGCAGCGCGGCGATGGCTCGTGGCTGCTCGATGCCAGCCTGCCGATCGACCGGGTCGAGGAGTTCGTCGATGGGCTGCGTTTCCCCCACGAACGCCACTACGGTACGCTGGGCGGTTTCGTGCTTGAGAAATGCGGCGATATCCCCGATGTCGGCGAGACGCTCGATTGGGGCGAGTGGCGTTTCGAGGTCGTCGACCTCGATGGGCGACGCATCGATAAAATTCTCGCCAGCCGGATCGAGGGCGCGCCCGACACCGAAGGCCCCGCGCCTGGCGAAGCCAACGACGGCGATCGCGCCGAGTAAAGCTAGCGTCTACTCCAGGTAGGTATATCCCTCCAGGCCGGCCGTCAGATCGGCCATGAACGTGTCGCGTTCATCACGGTCCAGGCCACTGCCATCGAGCTGCGCCTTGAGGCGACTGCGCAGTACCTCGGCATCGAAGTTCACGTAGCGCAGCACATCGGTCACGCTATCGCCATGAATGGCATTCGATAGCCGCCAGCCGCCGTCGCTATCGAGCGCGGCGTCCACCGAGTCGGTATCGCCGAACAGGTTGTGCAGATCGCCGAGAATCTCCTGGTAGGCGCCGACCAGGAACATCCCCAGCAGCTTGTCGCCGTCGTCGTCCCACTCGGGTAGCGGCAGGGTCGATTCCAGTCCCTGGCCATCGACGTAGCTATCGATGCGCCCATCGGAATCGCAGGTGATGTCCTGAATGACGCCACGCCGGGTCGGCTCGCGATCCAGCCCGCTCAATGGCAATACCGGAAATATCTGTTTGATGCCCCACACATCGGGGACCGATTGGAACAACGAGAAGTTGACGAACAGCTTGTCGGCGAGCTTCTCGGCCAATTCATCGACGATCTCGCGATGCGCACGATTGCGGCTGTCGAGCTTGGCGCGCAGGCGCTGGCAGGCGGCGAAATAGACCGCTTCGCCCTCGGCGCGCGCCTCGATGGCGGCCAACCCCATCACGAAGCGCTCCTGCAGTTCGCCGATCGCCTGGATCAGATCGTGATAGGCCTCGACCTGGCCGCGCGGCTCGGTCATCGTCGCCAGCCGTTCGAAAACGCTCCACAACTCGTCGACCTGCGGGTCGCCCTCGACGGCGCGAATCGGTGGTCGCTCGTCGATGCGCTCCTCGCCGATCACGTTGGTAATCAGCACCGCATGATGGGCGGTCAGCGCGCGCCCGGATTCGGAGATCAGATGCGGATGCGGCACGTCTTCCGCTTCGCAGGCCTGGCGGAAGGCCCACACCACATTGCTGGCGTACTCGCGCATCGAGTAGTTGATCGAGCAGAAGCTGCGCGAGCGAGTGCCCTCGTAATCGATTCCCAGCCCGCCGCCGACATCGACGGTATCCACCGGCGCACCGAGCGAGCGCAGGCTCTGATAGAAGCGCGCGCATTCGCGCAGGCCGCGTTGGATATCGCGAATATTGGCGATCTGCGAGCCGAGGTGGAAATGCACCAGTTGCAGGCTATCGAGCGCACCGGCTTCGCGCAGGCGCTCGACCACGCCGAGAATTTGCGTCGCGGTCAGGCCGAACTTGGATTTTTCGCCGCCGGAGTCCTGCCACTTGCCCTTGCCTACCGAGGCCAGCCGCGCACGCAGGCCGATGCGTGGACGCACGCCGAGGCTTTCGGCCTCCTCCAGAATCAGCGTCAGTTCGGAGTACTTCTCGATTACCAGATAAACCTTATGGCCGAGTTTTTCGCCCATCAGCGCCAGGCGCACGTATTCGCGATCCTTGTAGCCATTGCAGACGATCAGCGATGGCCCGTCGCCGGATAGCGCCAGCACCGCCAGCAGTTCGGGCTTGCTACCGGCTTCCAGGCCGACTCGCCCATGGCCACGCTCCTGGGTAGCGAGGATCTCCTCGACCACGCGGCGCTGCTGATTGACCTTGATCGGATAGACGGCGGTGTAGCCGCCACGGTAGGCCTCTTCATGCATTGCGGCATCGAAGGCCGCGCAGAGCTGCTCGACCCGGTCATGCAGAATATCGGTGAAACGCACCAGCACCGGCAGGCGCAGGCCGGCCTCGCGCAGCCGATCGACCAGCGCATCCAGCGGCAGCGCCGGGCCGTCGATCTCGCTGCCCAAGGGCCTGACTACGGCATGGCCCCGGTCATCGACATCGAAGTAGCCGCTGCCCCACTGATCGATATTGTAGGTGCGGCGCGCCTTGGCGGCGGGTGAAGTCATGGCGCTCTCCTGATTGTCCTGTGGCCTTGGCTGTCGTCGGTTGAATTGCCCTGGGCGGGAAACCGTCGCGGCACGGCATTATGCCGCCGGGATTTGTGGTTGCCTAGAGACCTTGGAAAGCCTTGGCAATCGCAGGCGAGCTAGTGAGCGTCGCGTTCTTGAACTAGGCTCTCATGTAGCAGGTAACGTATCGATAGTGAGTGATGAATGACACAACGACAAAAAACACCATCACGACAATCCCATAGCAGCGATGAATCGAAGCCGGCGCCAGGCGATGGCGCACTGCTCAGCGTACGCAATCTGAGCAAGCGCTTCGGCGGTCTGCAGGCCATCGATCGCTGCACGCTGGATGTTCGCAAAGGCACCATCACCGGGCTGATCGGCCCCAATGGAGCGGGCAAGACGACACTGTTCGGCGCCATTACCGGGTTTCATCGTCCCGACTCCGGGCAGGTCGTCTTCAAGGGTGAAAACATCACCTCCCTCGGCCCACACGAGATATTCAGCAAGCAACTCTGCCGAACCTTCCAGATTCCCCGCGAGCACAAGGGCCTCTCGGTGCTGGAAAACCTGATGCTGGTGCCGCCCGGTCAGATCGGCGAACGGTTCTGGAATGCCTGGCTGCGCCCCGGCCAGGTCAGACGTCAGGAAAAGCAGAATCGCGACAAGGCGCTCGAAGTATTGGAATTCGTCAGCCTTTCGCACCTCGAGCAGGAGTACGCCGCCAATCTCTCGGGCGGCCAGAAGAAACTGCTGGAGCTAGCGCGCACGCTGATGGCCGATCCCGATCTGGTGCTGCTGGACGAGCCCGGCGCGGGGGTCAATCGCACGCTGATGAAGCGGCTCAACGAGAATATTCAAACCCTGTGCCGCGAGCGCGGCATCACCTTCCTGCTGATCGAACACGACATGGATATGGTCATGTCGTTGTGCAACCCGGTCATCGTGATGAGCGAGGGCCGCAAGCTGATGGAAGGCCCGCCCGATGCCGTGCGCAGCGATCCGCGTGTTCTCGAAGCCTACCTGGGTGGTCAGTATGCCGCTGCTGAACGTCGATAGCATCACCACCGGTTATGGCGACATGGAGGTCCTGACCGATGTCTCCATCGCGGTGAATCAGGGCGAGATCGTCTCGATCATCGGACCCAACGGCGCCGGCAAATCCACGCTGATGAAAGCCGTGTTCGGGCTGCTGCACCCCTGGAAAGGCACCATTACTCTCAACGAGCAGGACATCTCCCAGTACTCGCCGCACCGGATCGTCGCTCAGCGCATGTGTTACGTGCCGCAGGTAGCGAATGTCTTCACCACGCTGTCGGTGGAGGAGAACCTGGAACTGGGCGGCTATACGCTGGGGAAACGGGACATCGGCGTCGCCAAGGAGCGGGTTTACGAGCTGTTTCCGGTGCTCAAGGAGCGCCGGCGACAGAAAGCCGGCACGATGTCCGGTGGCCAGCGCCAGATGGTGGCGATGGGCAGCGCGCTGATGCTCGACCCGGTGCTGATTCTGCTCGATGAGCCCTCCGCGGGGTTGTCGCCGAAGCTGGTGGAGATGATTTTCGAGCGCATCGTCACGATCAACGAAACGGGGGTCGCCGTGCTGATGGTCGAGCAGAACGCGCAGGAATCGCTGCGCATGGCGCACCGAGGCTACGTGTTGGCCAATGGCGAAAACCGCTTCGAGGGCGCGGCGAAGTCGCTGCTCGCCGATCCCGACGTTGGCCGACTATACCTGGGGGGCTAGCCGATGAGCGATTCCGGAGCCGAAACCGAGGCCGAGGCGCCAAGCCGAAGTGCCGGCAAGCGCATTACCGCTATCGTGCATAGCCGGGTCGGCATCATCGTGCTGGTGGCGGCGATCTTTTTCGCGATGTGGCTATTAGGCGGTGCCCAGCCGATCGCCACCCAGCAGTTGCTGACCCTGGCGGTGTGGGGCGTGATGCTCGGCGGGGTGCTGGCGCTGGGCAGTATCGGCCTGACGCTGGTTTACGGGGTACTGAAGTTTCCCAATTTCTCGCACGGCGCGCTCGTCGCCATCGGCGCCTACACCGCCTATGCGGTCATGGCGATGTTACCCGAAGGGCCACGCTTGGGGCCTTTCTCCTTCGGTTGGGAGTTTCTCGCCGCACTGGTCGTCGCCATGCCGGTGGTCGGGCTGGTGGCGCTGGCGGTGGACCGGGTGATCTATCGCCGGCTCAGGAAGCAGAACGCCGCACTGGTACTGTTCGCGATGGCCTCGCTGGGCATGGCGTTTTTCCTGCGTAGCGGCATTTACATGATCTGGGGGCCGGATTTCCACTTCTTCTATCAGGGTCGGCCCAATCCGGCCCTGAGCCTGCCTTTCAATATTCGCGTGCAGGCCGATCAGCTGTTCATCCTCGGGCTGGCGCTGATGCTGGTGCTGCTGGTGTACCTGCTGCTGACAAGAACCCGCATGGGCAAGGCGATGCGCGCCACGGCGGACAACCCGCAACTGGCCCAGGTGCGCGGCATCGATACCGAACGCGTGATCGCCTGGACTTGGGTGCTCAGCGGCGCGCTGGCCGCCGCGGGTGGCGCGATGTACGGGTTGACCTCGCAGCTACGCCCGGAAATGGGCTTCTGGCTGCTGCTGCCGATGTTCGCCGGCACCATCATGGGCGGCATCGGTAGTCCGCTCGGGGCGCTGGCCGGGGCCATGATCATCGGCATCGTCACGCAGATGTCGGCGGCGTTCCTGAACCCGGCCTACGGCCCGGCGGTCGCCTTCATCCTGATGATCGTGATGCTGATACTCCGCCCGCAAGGGCTGTTCGGAAAGCCCGGAGGGTAGCGCGTGACACAGGAACAGTGGGTAAAAGCGGTCTTCGTCGCCATTCCACTCATGCTGATCGGCCTGCGCCTGATTCGCCTGCCGTGGCCGCTACGCATACCCGCGGCCGCCGTTTGCGGCTTCATCGTGGGCGCGCTGCTGGTTTACTGGTTGCCCACGGGCATCCTGGCGTATCTGGTATCGTTTTCGATCATGGCGGGCATCTACGCCATCCTGAGCCTGGGCCTGAACAGCCAATGGGGGCTGACCGGGCACCTGAATTTCGGCATCGCCGGCTTCTTCGCGATCGGCGCCTTTACGTCGGCGCTGATTACCATGTCGATGCCGACCGGCGTGCTGGCCAGTTACGCCAAGCAGGCCTTCGGTCTGGAGATGCCGTTTCTCGTCGGCGTGCTGGCGGCGGCGATCGTGGCTGGTCTGGTCGCCTTCCTGATCGCCATTCCGGTACTCAAGCTGCGCGAGGATTATCTCGCCATCGCCACCCTGGGTATCGCCGAGGTCATTCGCCTGGCCTTTCAGAACGAGCGCTGGCTGGCCAATGGCCCACAGCCGCTGCGCGGTATTCCCAGGCCGCTGGCCTGCCTGGTGGAAGATCCCACTTGCGCCTGGCTGCCCGACTCGCTGGCCACCTGGCTGACGCCGTTGGCGCAGCGCGACTATATTTTCCCTTATCTGGTCATCGTCGCGCTGTTCGTCGCGATCATCTACGTGGCGCTGGAGCGGATCTCGCGCTCGCCCTGGGGGCGGGCGCTGCGCGCCGTGCGCGAGGAGGAGTCCTCCGCGGCCATGAACGGCAAGAACGTGGCCTCGCTGCGTATTCAGTCGTTCGTGGTGGGTGGCGTGATCATGGGCATCGCCGGGGCGCTGTATGGCCCCTATGTCATCTCGATCTCCTACAGCCACTTCCGGCCGCTGTTCGCGACGTTCCTGGTCTGGGTGATGCTGATGCTCGGCGGCAGCGGCAACAATCGCGGCGCCATTCTCGGCGCGTTCATCATCTGGGGCGTGTGGAGCGGCACGGCTTTTCTCGCCGATGCGATCACACCGCTGCTCAGCCTAATCTCGGAAGACTTCGCCTCGCGTAGCCCCTACCTGCGCTGGATGCTGGTGGCGATACTGCTGGAGTTGATCGTGCTTTATCGGCCCAAGGGGCTGCTCAAGGAGCAGAAAACCGTTTCACAGTTTTTACCAAAAGAGCTGCCGAGACAGACACCGCGAACGAAGACATGAAACGAGATCGGCCGCCGAAAATGGCGGCCGATCTCGTCATATCCTTGCCGCTACTTTTCGGGGATCTCCTTGGCGCTCTGGTATTCCACCGTCTCGATTTCGCCATCGGCGGTGAATTTCCAAATCTCGATCGGTGTGACCACATCGCCCTGCTCGTCGAAATCGACCGCCCCGGACGCGCCGGCGTAATTGATGTCCTGGCCATCCTTGATCATCTGCATGGCCTGGGTGATCGCCTCTTGGGAACCGCCGGTGATCTCCTTGCCGGGAGGGTTGGAAACCGGGCGCAGGTGATCGCGCAGCACGTCACCGGTAAGCTGGCTCTCACCGCTGGCGATCGCCTCGGCGGCGGCGAGCCCAATGGCGATGGCGGCGTCATAGGCCGATGCCGTGAATGGCGGAATCCGCTGCTGATCGAAGGCCTTGGCGAAACTCTCATAGCCTTCGCTCGCGGGATCCTGCCCCGGCGACGTGCCGTACTTGCCGGCGAGCGTCTCGGCGCCGACCGCTTCCAGTACCGCCGTGGACTTGTTGCCATCCACGAATTGCCAGTTATCCATATCGAAGAAGTCGCGGGCTTCCTGGAGGATGACCGCGGTGTGGCCGGGATAGCTGACCACCATCAACAACTCGGGGTTCTGCTCCAGCGCGGTCGCCAACTGGGAGCGGTAGGTCGGCTGCACCTCTTCGGGATGAGGAATCTGCGCCAGCACTTCGCCGCCGCGCGATTCGAAGGATTCGGTGAAGGAGTTGGACAGGCCCTGCCCGTAGGGGTTGTTGATATAAATCGTAGCGGCGGTCTTGAATTGATAGTCATCGATAATTTCACCGTTGACCAACTGCGCGGCGACGATGCCCTGCAAGGTATCCGGCGAGGTGGTGCGGAAAATGAGATCCGCCTGCTCATCGGATGGCAGTACCGAGATGAGCGGCGACGTCGCACCATTGGCTACCTGCAACACGCCGGATGGAATACTGACCGACTCGGCGATGGCGGTGGTCACGCCGCTCGACCAGCCTCCGACGATCGCCGCCACGTTATCGACCTCGACCAGCTTGCGTGCCGCCTCGATGCCCGGCGCGGGAAGCGTGTTGGTATCCTCGGTAATGTGTTCGGTAATGATCGGACCGCCGAACACTTCCTCGGCGGCGGTGTTGAGCTGTTCCACGGCGAGAGCCACGGCATCTTCGTAGAAGGCGCCGAACTCCGCCGCCGAGCCGGTGAACGGGGCGATCTGGCCTAGTGTGAAGGTTGGCGGTGCCTCCTGGGCCAGCGCGGAAGATATCGTCGAACCGGCGATGGCGATACTGCCTGCCAGCGTAGCGATTCTGGGTACTCCACGGCGAGGACTGGCTATGCTGCGATGGAAAGAAACCATGACGTTCTCCTCCCTTGTAATTGTTATGCGGGCAGTGGTGTAACCTGCCGCACAATCAGCATATGCGAATCCAGCGACCCTTGCCCGGCCAGATGGTCAAGACGCCGGGGGGCTTGACTCATCCCAAGCGATATTAGCGAGGTAGTCGCAGCGGCCAGTTTCAAGTCACACGTTAGGGCAGGGGCAGGGCTCCGTGGGCGATACGCGCCTCGAGAATGGTGCGAAACCGCTCGGGGTCGTGAGGCGTCAGTTCGTGTGCCGGCGGGTCGACATAGACCACCAGCAGGCGCGACAGCCAATAACGCAGCGCGGTCATGCGCAGCATGGTCGGCCAGCGTTCGCGCTCGGCGTCGGTCAAGGGGCGGCGTGCCTGGTAGGACTCGATCAGCGCATCGTGGCGCTGGCGATTCAAGCGCCCGTCGGCGTCGCTGGCCCAGTCGTTGACGACGATGGCCAGATCGAACAGCAGATCGCCGGTGCAGCCATTATAGAAATCGATGATGCCGCCTAGCGTATCGCCATCGAACAGGGTGTTGTCGCGGAACAGATCGCCATGGATGGCACCCTGGGGCAGGGCGCCGGCATCGCCGAACACGCCTTGATAGGTATCGATTTCATCCATCATCAGGGCTTGGTCGCCGGGCGTCAGATAGGCCAGCACCTGATGATGGCTGGCCAGCAGCCAGTGCAGATCGCGCGGATTGGGGCGGTGACCTTCGAAGCGCTGCGAGACGAAATGCAGGCGGCCGAGCGCATCGCCGAGCGCCCGGCACTGCGCCAGATTGGGCGCCTTGGGGTGCTTGCCGGGCAGCCGGGGAAACAGCAGCGCCGGCTTGTCGGCGAGCGTCTGCAGGGCGACACCGTGACGATCGTGCACCGGCCCGGGAACCGGCAGGCGGTGGTCGGCCAGGTAATCGAGCAGATCGACGAAGAACGGCAGTTCGTCGTGCTCGCCCTGTTCGAACAGGGTCAGCACCAGCGATTCGCGCTCGGTGATCACGAAAAAGGTGGAGTTCTCGGTGCCGCTGGTCACGCCTTCGAACGAGACCAGCCGGCCCACGTCGAAGCGCTCGAGAAAGCCCGCGACTTGAGCGTCGTTGAGCGGGGTGAATACAGCCATGTTGTTCTCGCACTCAATGCCAAAGGAATCACTGCATAATTGCCTGCACGGACTCGGCGTCCCCGACGAATCGCAGATCACGCGGTGCTGGTGCGCCAGCCCGGTCGAAAAATTGCCTAACTACATGTTATGTCAATTTTTCTGTGCTCCGGGCTCCTTGCGACGTAGCGACGCCCGCTTCATTCCGTTCGGCGATTTATTCAGCAATTCCAAACGCGCCATTGTAGCGGCAAGTGCTGGGCGATTGCAGGGGGAAAGCGACATTGAATGGCCCGGCGGATACCGGGCCTGAACGTGGCAATGCAATGGCGGGCAGGACTACCAGGTAATCAGTACCCAACTGGGTATGGCGATGTTCGCGTTCTCGCTGCGCCGAAAGTCGCCGTCGCCATTCTCGTCGACCAGGTAATACGATGGGCCAACCGCCGGCTGGATCTCGATGGCGTAGAGCTGGCCGTTGACGCGGTACTCGCGAACGGTGCGGTCCTCCTCCTCGCGCACGGTGATATCCGGCGCCATCGACTCTTCCTGCGCGGCGGCCGGTGGTGCCGTGAATGACAGGCCCGCGACAACAACGGTCACGGCGAGAGCGCTGAAAAGTGCGGTTGGGGCGAAACGAATCGCAGTCATAACTACCTCCATGGCGTCATCGAAGACCGACGCAGTACCCTCAGTGTATGCGTAAAATCGGTTGCTTTGCATCTTGCATGCGGCGCTGACGGCTCGTGCCAGCTTGCGTATCATGGGACAGATACCCATGCGTCATTCGCCTCATCAGGGAAACCTTCTCCATGGCCGACACGCCCATCGTTCTCGTCGACGGTTCCTCCTACCTGTACCGGGCCTTTCATGCGCTGCCACCGCTGACCACCTCGCAGGGCAAGCCCACCGGTGCGGTCAAGGGCGTGCTCAACATGCTCAAGAGCCTGATCAAGCAGTACCCCAACAGCCCCATGGCGGTAATCTTCGATGCCAAGGGCAAGACCTTTCGCGACGAGCTGTTCGAGCAGTACAAGGCCCACCGCCCACCGATGCCCGACGATCTGCGCGAACAGGTCGAACCGCTGCACGCCTGCGTGAAGGCGCTGGGCCTGCCGCTGCTGTGCGTCGAAGGCGTCGAGGCCGACGACGTGATCGGCACGCTGGCGCGCCATGCCACCGAGGCCGGCCGCGACGCGGTGATCTCCACCGGCGACAAGGACATGGCGCAGCTGGTCAATGGCCACATCACGCTGGTCAACACCATGAAGAACGAGACGCTCGACGTTGCCGGCGTCAACGCCAAGTTCGGCCTGCCGCCGGAGTTGATCATCGACTATCTCGCACTGATGGGAGACAAGGTCGACAACATTCCCGGCGTGCCCGGTGTCGGCGCCAAGACCGCGCTGGGGCTGCTGCAGGGCGTGGGCGGGTTGGATGCGCTCTATGCCGATCTCGACAAGGTCGCCACGCTGGCCGTACGCGGTGCCAAATCGTTGCCCAAGAAGCTTGAGGAAAATCGCGAACAGGCGTTCTTGTCCTACAAGCTGGCGACCATCAAGACCGATTGCGAACTGCCGGTGGGGCTCGACGACCTGGATATCGCTCATCCCGATCGTGAGGCGCTGCTCGAGCTTTACCGCGAGCTGGAATTCAACGCCTGGCTCTCCGAGTTGCTCGCCGGTAACGACAAGGGCGTCGATGACGTGTCAGGCGGCGCTCCCTCGTCCAGAACCGTTAGCGGTGGCGATGACGGCACGGCCCTGGCCACCAGCGATCGGAGCGATCATACCCTGCTGACGCAGGCCGATTTCGATGCCTGGCTTACCCGGCTGAAAAGCGCCGAGGTGTTCTGCTTCGATCTAGAAACCACCAGCCTCAATTATATGGAGGCCGAGATCGTCGGTGTCGGCCTGGCGCTGGAGCCGGGTGAAGCGGCCTACATTCCGCTCGCTCACGACTATCTCGACGCCCCCGAGCAACTCGACCGCGACGCCGTGCTCGCCGCGCTCAAGCCGCTGTGGGAAGACCCCAATCAGGGCAAGATCGGCCAGAATCTGAAATACGATATTTCGGTGCTGGCGCGCTACGACATCCGCGTGGTCGGGCCGCTGACCGACACCATGCTCGAATCCTACGTGCTCAACTCCACCGCCACCCGCCACGACATGGATTCGCTGGCGCTCAAATACCTCGGCGAGAAGACCATCAGCTTCACGGAGATCGCCGGCAAGGGCGCCAAGCAGCTCACCTTTAACCAGATCGCGCTGGAGCAGGCGGTGCCCTATGCCTGCGAGGATGCCGACGTGACCCTGCGCCTGCATCGCGAGCTCAGGCCCCGCGTCGAGGCCGAAGGCCGCCTGGGCGAGGTGCTCGACACCCTGGAGCGCCCGCTGATTCCGGTGCTCTCGCGCATGGAGCGTGGCGGTGTGGCGCTCGATGTGGCGCGCCTGCACAAACAGAGCCAGGAGCTGGCGGAGCGTATTCACGAGCTCGAAAAGGACGCCTTCGAGATCGCCGGGCGCGAGTTCAATCTGGGCTCGCCCAAGCAGCTCTGCGAGATCCTGTTCGACGAGCAGAAGATTCCGGTGCTCAAGAAGACCCCCAAGGGCGCGCCCTCGACCGCCGAGGCAGTGCTCGAAGAACTGGCGCTGGACTACCCGCTGCCCAAGGTGATCATGGCCCATCGCGGCCTGACCAAGCTCAAATCGACCTACACCGACAAGCTGCCGCTGCTGGTCGACAAGACCACCGGGCGCATCCACACCAGCTACCATCAGGCGGTGACCGCCACCGGGCGGCTGTCGTCATCCGATCCCAACCTGCAGAACATCCCGATTCGCACCGAAGAGGGCCGCAAGATTCGCCAGGCGTTCATCGCCCGGCCCGGCTATCGCATCGTCGCCGCCGACTACTCGCAGATCGAACTGCGCATCATGGCACATCTGTCGGAGGACAAGGGCCTGCTCGACGCCTTCGCCGAAGAGCGCGACATTCACACCGCCACCGCCGCCGAGGTCTTCGGCGTGGCGCTGGAAAACGTGCTGCCCGATCAACGGCGCAGCGCCAAGGCGATCAATTTCGGGTTGATCTACGGCATGAGCGCCTGGGGGCTGGGCAAGCAGCTACGCGTCGATCGCAGCCAGGCGCAGACCTACATCGATCGCTATTTCGACCGCTACCCTGGCGTCGCGCGCTTCATGAACGCCATCCGCTCCCAGGCCGCCGAGGATGGCTTCGTCGAGACGGTATCCGGGCGGCGCCTCTACCTGCCCGAGATCAACTCGCGCCAACACGCCCGCCGCCAGGCCGCCGAGCGCACCGCGATCAACGCCCCCATGCAAGGCACCGCCGCCGACATCATCAAGCGCGCGATGATCGACGTCGACGCCTGGCTCGCGCCGCTAGAAGAGCAGAGTGAATTCGACGCCATGATGGTCATGCAGGTCCACGACGAACTGGTCTTCGAGGTCAAGGAGAGCCAGGTCGGCGACTTCATCGGCGCGGTCAAGCAGCGCATGCAGAGCGCCGCCGAACTCAAGGTACCGCTGATCGTTGAGGCCGAGGTGGGAGATAACTGGGACGAAGCGCACTGAGGGGAGAGAGTCAGTCCGGTGAAGGCCGGGCTGATATTAACTGATGGTGGGTTCCGTTCTGGTCAGATGCGGTCACCGACTACAAAACCACCACGCCGGGTATCATCGAAAGCACCCGGCGCGGGCGGTAAGCGCCTACTTCACTCGAGCCATTTTCCCTTGATGGCATCGAACTCGCCGGTCGCCTTGCTCAAGTGCAACCACTGATCCACCCAGGCTTTCCAGACCTCGTCGCCACGCGGCAGCAGGTAGCTTTTTTCAGAGTAGGTGAAGGGGTTCTGCGGATGCACGGCGCAGAGCTCCGGGTTGAGGTTGGCTTGAAGCACGGTCTCGATGGCATCCGTCATCATCAAATCGGCCTCGCCGGCGACGATCTGCTTGAAGATCGTGACGTTGTCGTCATACATGACGATCTCCGCCTCGTCGAGGTTGGCACGGGCGAAGCGCTCGTTGGTGCCACCGGGATTGACGATCGCGGTTACGCCGGGCTGGTCGATCTGCTCCAGCGTCTGAAACTTATCCACGTTCTCGCAGCGGGTGATCGGCGTCTTGCCGCCCTTGAAATAGGGAATGCTGAAATACGCTTTCTGTTGTCGGTCGAGATTGACTGAAATCCCGCCCATGGCGATGTCACATTTACCGGCGGTGAAATCCTGCATCAGCGTGGGCCACGAGGTTTGTACGAAGCGTGCCTCGACGCCGAGCGCCTCGGCCAGGTCTTTTCCCATATCGACATCGATGCCCTCGAACGTACCGGTCTGTGGGTCGAGGTAGGTAAACGGCTTGTAATCGCCAGTGGTACAGATGCGCACATGGCCCTGTTCGAGAATTCGATCCAGATGCGAGTCGGTCGGTTCTTGTGCCTGCGCCACGCTGGTGGCGGATAGCGTCAGCGTTGCCAATACGATGAGCGTTCTTGTCATTGTGCGGGTTCCTTGGGTTGTCTTGTCCTGCCCGAGAGTAAACGCATCTACCGATTGGTCAATGTTATCTACTTCATCGACGCTGTGCTCAGGCATGGACCGTACGCTTGGCGGCGATAACAACGAACCCACAAGATAACGATTCGCAGCACGCGCGATTCTATGTCAGCCTTTGATCTGATGACCCGCATGAGGCGGTGCCCATCTCTGTTCCGGCGTACTCGTGGTAAGGAGATCGATCACATGGAATTGCGCAACATCCGTACGGCCCTCGTGGCTATCGTCATTGGTCTGGCAACGCTGGGGCAGGCGCACGCCATTAGTATCGACGGTTTGAAGGAGAAGGCCGGCGGCATGATCTCGAATGGCGCAGGTGGCCAGGGCGCGTCGCTGTTGAGTTCGCTGTCGAGTGGTTCTTTCGATTTCGGCAGCATGAAGAATGCAGCCGGCGTGCTGAGTTACTGCCAGGAAAACGGCTATCTGGGCAGCGCCGGCGATATCGCCAGGAACCAGCTGATGGACAAGCTGGGCATGCAAGACGAATCCAGCGAAGACAGCGGCTTCCTGCAGGGAGCGAAGGGCATCCTGCAGGGCGGAGATGGCCAATCCTTCGACCTGGGCCGCTTGAAGGATCGGGCCGGGGAAAAGGTCTGTGGGCTATTGGCCGATCAGGCGACATCGTCTTTTCTGGGCGGATAAGCGGCACAGAACTATTGAGGAATCAGCAGGATGATCCCCGATACCAGCGCGAACAGCAGCACGCCCTGGCGCAGCCGCTTGGCATCGATCCGATGGTGCACGATGCGGCTGGCGGCACTACCGACGAGCAGGGGCGGCAGCAGGTAGAGCGCCCATAGCAGTTGATCGAGATGCACCTGGCCCGCCGCGGCGAGAATGATCAGCGAGATGATCTCGCCGATCAAAAAGCAGCAGGCGATGGTCGAACGCAGTATCGGGCCGGGCCGGTGCTGATAGAGTAGCGCCAGCGGCGGGCCGCCGATGCCGGTCGCTGTCTCGGTGATGCCGGTGATCGCACCGACCGCCATGCATGAGCCCACCCGTGGCTGAAACACCGGGGCGAACAGGGCGGCGAGCACGGCAATGACGATCGATGCGCCGATCAACTGGTTCAGGCTCTCGGCGGTCATGATGACCAGAATCCACAGCCCCACGAAGGTGCCGGGCAAGCGCCCCGCGCTGATCCAGCCCACGCCCTTCCAGTCGATAGCGTCGCGTTCGCGCAGGCCAACGTAAAAGTTGAGCGGCAGCATCAGGATCAGAAGCGCGATCGGCAGCAGGTCGGGGCGCAAGAAGCCTATCACCGGCGCGAGAATCAGCGCGAAGCCGATGCCTATCGCACCCTGAACGAAGGCGGCGATACCGGTGGCGGCGGCAATGATGATAAAAACGGCGATATCGTTCATAAGCGGCTGTGCGCTCTTGAAGGCTTCAGTGTCATGGGTGCGCTGTGGAATCCTATACTTGTGCTGATTATCAACACGTCATCAGAGCACCCTAATACACCCAAGGTCGCCTTGTCGCGCGCGCCAACTCTGCAATGCTGGTGGCGACGATCACCACACGGATTTGGCCATGGACAGCGACACTCTTCTCGACGCGGCGGCGGAGCAACTCGGAGCGCCGTTGCTGCTGTGTGGGCTGGATGCCATGGCCGAGTGGCTGGTGGTGGTCGATGCGAAGGGGCGGATCGCCTATATCAATGCGCCCTATGCCGACTTCCTCGGGGTCGATCCGCTGGCGGCGATCGGCCGCCCGGTAAGCGAGGTGATCGAGAATACGCGTATGCCCGAGGTCGTCAAGTCGGGCAAGGCCGAACTGGCGCAACTGCAAATGGTGCGCGGGCACCACATGATCGCCCATCGCTACCCGATTCGTGCCGAGGGTCGGGTGATCGGCGCGATCGGCACGGTGATCTATCACGATACCTGGGAGTGGCGGCAGATGAACGCCCAGGTTCAGGCGCTGGAGGCGGAAGTCGATTACTACCGTCAGGCGCTCGACTCCCGCGCCGGTGCGCGCTGGCAACTGACCGATGTGATCGGTGAGAGCGAGGCGATCCGTTCGCTGAATGCCAAGGTCCGCAAGATCGCGCCGGGCGATGCCTCGGTACTGATTCGCGGCGAATCGGGTACCGGCAAGGAGTTGTATGCGCATGCGCTGCATCGCTTGTCGGAGCGCGCCAAGGGGCCCTTCATCAAGCTCAACTGCGCGGCGATTCCCGAACAGTTGCTCGAAGCCGAACTGTTCGGTTACGAGGAGGGCGCCTTCACCGGAGCGCGCAAGGGCGGCAAGCCGGGCAAGTTCCAGCTTGCCCACGGCGGCACGCTGTTTCTCGACGAGATCGGCGATATGCCGCTGGCGATGCAGGTCAAGCTGCTGCGCGTTTTGCAGGACCGCGAAGTCGAGGCGGTGGGCGCCACGCGGTTGCTGCCGGTGGATGTGCGGGTGCTCGCCGCCACCCACCGGCCGCTCGAGAGCCTGGTCGAGCGCGGTGAATTTCGTGAGGATCTGTTCTATCGGATCAATGTCGTGCCTTTGACGATCGTGCCGCTGCGCGAGCGACGCGAGGATATCCCGGTGCTGGCGCGGCATCTGTTGGCACGGCTCGCCGAGCGCCGCGGGCGGCGCTGCCCGGCACTCAGCGACGACGCGCTGGCTTGCCTGTGCCGGCATGGTTGGCCGGGCAACGTACGCGAGCTGGAGAACGTGCTCGAGGCCGCCTTCTATCTTGGTGGCACACGTCTCGAGGCCGACGATTTGCCCGAAGCGCTACGCCAGCGGCATGCCTCGGTCCCAGCGCTGGGGGCTTCCCTCAAGGCGACGCTGGCACGCGCCGAGTGCGAGGCCTTGCAGAGTGCCCTGGCCGAAAGTGGTGGCAATCGCACGCGTGCGGCCAAGCGGTTGGGTATCGCCAAGTCCTCGTTCTACGAGAAGCTGGCACGCCATGGCGTCGATGCCGTCGACTGAGTGCGTCCGGATTTATGGACGGCGACCGAAAGACCGGACGGTTGCGAGCTCGCGCGGTGGCCGCGTCAACGCCATTGTCGTCCGATTATTCGGACGAAATCCGGCGTCTGCGCTCCGAAACCTCACCGATAACCCGCGAAGCGTAGCCGCAAGGTCGTTGGTTGCAATGTAACCATTTGCTTATCAAGGCAATTATTCTAACTGGCAGTCTCCTTGCGTTAAGGGGTTGGCAGCCCTTCTCGGGCGTACAACAACAATTGCAAGGAGTCAGTCATGCCAAGCCCCGTTTTCGCTCGTTCCCTGATCGCCGTCGCCATCGGCGCGGTCGCGACCGTCGCGTTGACCACGCCGGCGCTGGCCGAAGGGCCCGCGAAACTCAATACCGCCAGCGTCTTCTCGACCCAGAACTTTCTCGGCGCCGGTGCCGTGAGGCTCTCCGAGGAGTTGCAGAAGGCCACCGGTGGCGCCGTGTCGCTCGAAGTCCACGAACCCGGCGACCTGGTGCCGCCGTTCGAGGTGTTCAATTCGGTCTCCTCGGGGGCGATCCAGGCCGGCTGGGACTGGATCGGCTATTGGGCCGGCACGGTACCGATCACCAACCTGTATGGCGCGCTGCCGTTCGGCCCATCGCCCGAGGCTTTCATGTCGTGGATGTGGGCCGGCGAGGGCACCGAACTGCTGCAGAAAGCCTACGATCCCTACGGCGTGAAGGTACTGCCGTGTTTCATCTCGCCGCAGGAGACCGGCGGCTGGTACAACAAGGAGATCAATACCCCCGAGGACTTCGAAGGCCTGTCGATGCGCATCTCCGGCCTCGGCGCGCGCGTGCTCAACAAATTGGGCGCCTCCACCCAGCTGATCCCCGGCGGCGAGATCTACCTGTCGCTCGAGCGTGGGCGAATCGACGCCACCGAGTTCTCGATTCCGCAGGTCGATGCGGCGATGGGCTTCGACGAGATCGCCAAGTACTACTATTTCCCCGGCTGGCATCAGAGCGCGAGCTGGTTCTCGCTGATCGTCAATCAAGACGTCTGGGACGAGTACAGCGACGAGCGCAAGGCGCAGTTCGAAACCGCCTGCCGGGCGACCCTGCAGTGGTCGATGGCCGCCGCGCCGCCGCAGCAGGTACGCACCATTCGCGAGATCGAGGAGAGCGGCGTCACGGTCAAGCGCTTCCCGGATCCGGTGATCGAGGCGCTGCAAAATGCCTGGGTCGAGGTGCGCAAGGAAGAGATGGCCAACAACCCGGCCTTCAAGGAAGCCTACGAGTCGCTGATGGAGCATGTCGGCCTGATCGAGGCGTGGTACGAGCTGCAGGAACTGCCCGCTCCGATGCCGGTCGACGCGGCTGAAGGAGAGAGCTGATGCCACACGCCCCTCTTGCGCCCTGGCGTGAGCGTGGCGCGGCGGTGTGTGCCGGCCTGGCCCGACCTTTGGTCGGGCTGGGGCTGGTCGTCGGTCGTCTGACCAGTTGGCTGGTGCTGCTGGTGATGCTGGCCGTACTCACCACCGTCATGCTCAATATCCTCGGCATCAACACCATCGTGCGCTGGGAAGGCGAGGTGATGCTGTTCGGCGATGGCCTGACCATCAATAGCGTGACCGAACTGCAGTGGCACCTGTTCGGCATCCTGACGCTGTTCGGTGGCACCTACGCGTTGCATCACGACAGCCATGTGCGGGTCGATCTGGTCTACCAGAAACTGACCCCGCGCGGCCGGGCGATCGTCGATATTCTCGGTCACCTGCTGATGCTGATTCCGTTCTGTCTGCTGATCGCCTGGCTGTCCCGGCACTTCGTATCGATGTCGTACATTTCCGGCGAGCGCTCCAATTACGGCGGTCTGATCGATCGCTATCTGATCAAGGCGATGCTGCCCCTCGGTCTGGTCTTCCTGGCGCTGGGCGCGTTCGGGCAGGTCTTCGAGAAGCTCTCGGGGCTCTTCGACCCGGCTCGGCTGCCGCCTTCACATACCGATGAGGAGCCGATGCATGGCTGAATTCGTGGCTGAATATGCGTTGGCCCTGTTGATGATCGTCAGCCTGCTGATTGGCATCTTTACCGGCTATCCGGTGGCCTTTCTGCTCGGCGGACTGGGTATCGCCTTCGCCTTCATCGGTGGCATCCCGATCCCGTTTCTGGGTACGGTCGGTTCGCGCATCTTCGGCGGGGTGATCGAGAACTGGCTGATGATCGCGATTCCGCTGTTCGTGTTCATGGGCTTGATGCTCGAACGCTCCGGCATCGCCCGGCGCTTGCTATTGACCCTGCAGCGCCTGTTCGGACGCACCCATGGCGGGCTCGCGGTATCGGTGGCCGTGCTCGGTGTGATCATGGCGGCGAGTACCGGGATCATCGGTGCCTCGGTGGTCATGCTAGGCCTGCTGGCGCTACCGGTGATGCTCAAGCAGGGCTACCACCCGGAAATGGCCTGCGGTGTCATCGCTGCCTCGGGCACCCTGGGCATTCTCATACCGCCATCGATCATGCTGGTGTTGATGGGTTCGATCCTGCAGGTTTCGGTAGGCGATCTGTTCAAGGCCGCGCTGTTTCCAGGGCTATTGCTGGGCGGGTTGTACATCGCCTACTTGTTGATCACCGCACGGCTCAAGCCTGATTGGGCGCCACTGGCCGATCCCGATGCCATCGATGCCGACAATACACCGCTGCCACTGGCGCTCGCGCGCGACCTGCTCGGTCCGGTGGTACTGATCGTCGCTGTGCTGGGCTCGATCATGGCGGGCATCGCCACGCCGACCGAGGCTTCGGCGATCGGCGCACTGGGTAGCCTGGCGCTGGCCGCGCTGATGCGTAGCCTCGATTTCGCGACGCTGCGCGATGCCGTGCGTGACACCTCGCGCACCTCGGCGATGATCCTGTTCGTGGTGATCGGCGCGACCTGTTTCTCGGTCGTGTTCAAGCGCCTGGGTGGCGACACCATGATCGAGGAGTTGATCACCGGAACCGGCCTCGGCCCCTATGGGCTGCTATTGCTGGTTATGGGCATCATCTTCGTGCTGGGCTTCTTCCTCGAGTGGATCGAGATCAGCTTCGTGGTGTTGCCATTACTGGCTCCGGTGGTCGAACTGCTCGATTTCGGTTACGACATGTCGGGCCAGGGGGTGATGATCTGGTTCGCGATCCTGGTGGCGATCAATCTGCAGACCAGTTTCCTCACGCCACCGTTCGGCTATGCGCTGTTCTATCTCAAGGGCATTACCCAAGGCGAGATCGGTATCGGCACCATCTACCGCTCGATCATTCCCTTCGTGCTGCTGCAACTGACGGGACTGATCCTGTGCATTGCCTTTCCGTCGCTGGTGCTGTGGCTACCCGGATTGATTTGAAATGCGTAAACGCGTGCTGATCGCCGGTGGCGGCGAGTTGCTCGAGGCGCTGTCACGGGCCTTTCTCGAAGAGGGTGCCAGCGTGGCGTTGCTGACGCCGGACGCCGCCAGCCTCGAACATGTGCTCGATGGGCTGGGCGGCGAGCGCGACGACCGCTTCGGCAGTGTTGCCGGCGATGGTGCGCTGGATGCCTTGCTGAGCCGGCTGGGGCGGCTCGACGTGCTGGTCTGCGCGCCGCAGGCACTGCCGCGTAGCGTCGCGCTCGAGACACGCCTGGTGGAGCAGGTCGCCGATCCATCGAGCCTGTTGCAGGTCGCCCGCGCGTGGATGCACAGCCGTGGCGGTGGGCGGCTGGTGGCGGTGGCGCCCGATGGCGATAGCCACGCGGCGAGCATGGTGCGCGAGGCGCTGGCCGCTCTGGTGCGGCGGCTGGCCGATAGCGGTGGACCGGGAATACGCGTCAATCTGCTGTGCCCGCAGGGCGCCTCTAGCGCCTCGATCGCCGATTGCGCGCGTTTTCTCGCCGGTGGAGCGGGGCGGGCGCTGAATGGCCAGGTGCTGACGCTGACGTTTTCGTCGTGAGCGGGCGGCGCTTGGCCTGGTGCGGTCAGCGGTGCACTTCGGTGCCATGCAGGAACATATCCACGCAGTGGCGGGCGCGAACGTCGCGCTGCGCCGGTTGCAAGGCGGTGTCGCGACCGAGCAGGGCATCGATATGCCATTCGCCGACCAGCATGCCGACGAACATCCCGGCGGCCTCGCGGGGGTCATCGATGGCCAGCCGTCCGCAGGCGACCTGGCCGCGAAGGTAGTCGGCGAGTTCGCGGCGCGTGCGATCCGGGCCGCGCGTCAGAAATAGCTCTCCCAGCGCCGGCGCTCGTTCCGCCTCGAAGGCGAGGCCACGAACCAGCCGAATCACCGCCGGTTGAAAAATCAGTTCCAGCATGCGGCGCGCCAGCTCGAACAGCACTCGTTCGGGGGCTTGCTGGCTGCGCTTGCCCTCTTCGATCACCGCCCAGGCGGTCGCTACGTGGCGCTCCATGGCCGCCATGAACAGCCCTTCCTTGTTGCCGAACTGCTTGTAGAGCGTCGCCAGCGAGCCACCCGCACGAGCGACGATCTCGTTGACGCTGGCACTGGCGTAACCCTGTTCCAGGAAGATATCCCGAGCGGCATCGAGCAGGCGCTCGCGGCGCGCTTCGCCGCGTGGCGTCAGTGCTGGCGTGCCTGGACAGGCATCATTCGATGTTGGCATCCATGGCTCCCGGAAGCGGACATGATGAGATGTGTAGTGTAGCATTCATTACATTAAGCGTTGAGTCGTGCCCGGCCATCGGCGGCGTTGCCGTGGAGCCGTCATTACGGGAAAGGAGCGAACATGAAAACAGGCGGCAAGGTGGCCGTGGCGCTGATCGTTGTGGCAGCACTGGCGGCGCTCATCTGGTGGGGCATCGGCTGGTGGCATGTCGGGCGCTTCATCGAGGAGACCGATAACGCCTATGTGCATGCCGACAGTGTGGCGCTGCGTGCCCAGGTTTCGGCGCGGGTGGTCGAGGTCGCGGTGGATGACAATCAGCCGGTCGACCGCGGCCAGTTGTTGGTACGCCTGGATGCCGGCGATTATCGCGATCGCGTCGCCCAGGCCGAGGCGCAGCAGGCGGTGGCCTCGGCGGAACTGGTTCGTGCACGTCGCCAGCTGGCCTTGGACGATGCCGCGATCGACGAGGCCGAGGCGCAGGTGGTGGCGTCGCAGGCCGATGTCGAACGCGCGCGTCAGCATCTGGCGCGCTCGCAGTCGCTGGCATCGCGCCAATTCGCTTCACGCCAGCAGCGTGAGGATGACCAAGCGGCACTCGCGATCGCCGAGTCGACGCTGGCCGCGCGCCGCGCCGCCGTAACCTCCGCCAAGCGGCGGCTGGCGGTCAGCGAAGCCGGTGTCGAGAGTGCCCAGGCCAATCTGGAAGCCGCCGCCGCCGACCTGGCGTATGCGCGCCATCAACTCGACAAGACGCGCCTGCTAGCGCCGCGCGACGGCGTGGTCGGTAACATCACCGTGGAGGCCGGCGATCTGGCGCAGCCCTCGCTCACGCTGATGCAATTGGTGCCGGTGGATTCGGCCTACGTGGTCGCCAATTACAAGGAGACCCAGACCGCACGCATGCGCGTCGGCCAGCCGGTCACGCTGCATGTCGACGCCTACCCGGATATCGCCTTCGAGGGTGTGGTCGATAGCCTGGCGCCGGCCACCGGCACTCAGTTCAGCCTGTTGCCGCGCGACAACGCCACCGGCAACTTTAACAAGATCGTTCAGCGCGTGCCGGTGAAGATTCGTGTCACCGGTCCCGACAAGGCGCTCGATCGCCTGCGCGCGGGGCTGTCGGTGGTACCCGAGATCGATACCCGCGATATCGATGCCGAGGCGACCTATCATCGCGTGACCAGTGAGCGTCGCGACGAGGAACCGGCCTCGTGAGCGAGGCCACTGCGCCTTCTTCAATACATGGCGCCAGCGACATGCCGCCCTGGCCGCAGCGGTTGGGGTTCATCGCCGCCGTGTTCGGCATGTTCATGGCGATCCTCGACATTCAGATCGTCGCCAGCTCGCTGCTCGAGATCCAGGCCGGCGTTTCGGCCAGCAGCGATGAAATCTCCTGGGTTCAGACCTCCTACCTGATCGCCGAGATCGTGATGATTCCGTTATCGGGGATGCTCTGCCGCATTCTCTCGACGCGGGTCGCGTTCGTGATCTCCAGCGCCGGCTTCACGCTGGCCAGCCTGGGCTGCGCGCTGGCCACCTCGATCGAGCAACTGATCGTGCTGCGCGCCATCCAGGGCTTCATGGGTGGGGCGATGATTCCGATCACCTTCGCGGTGAGTTTTTCGATCTTTCCGCGCCGCGCGATGGGTAGCGTACAGGCGGTGATCGGCATGGTCGTGACCATGGCGCCCTCGATCGGCCCCACGGTGGGCGGTTACATCACCGAGCTCGCCAGTTGGCACTGGCTGTTCCTGGCCAATGTGATCCCTGGCATCGGGGTGACATGGGCGGCCTGGAAGTTCCTCGATATCGACAGGGGCGATTTGGCGGCGGCGAGGCGGCTGGATGTCATTGGCCTGGTGCTGATGGCGGTGTTTCTCGGCACGCTGGAGTTCGTGCTCGAGGAGGGGCCCGGCGATGACTGGTTCGCCAGCCGTACGATTCTCGGCCTGACGCTGCTCTGCATGGCTGCGGGGGTATGGTTTTTTCGTCGCACGCTGACGAGCGCCAATCCCATCGTCGACCTGCATGCCTTCGCCAACCGCAATTTCGCGCTCGGTGCCGGGCTCGGCTTCGTGATCGGCATCGCGCTGTATGGGCTGGTCTATCTCATGCCGCTGTTTCTGGGCCAGGTGCGCGGCTACTCGAGCCTGCAGATCGGTGAAGTCATGTCGGTGACCGGGGTGGCGATGTTCTGCGCGGCGCCGATGGTCGGCCGGTTGTCCAACCGGCTCGACCTGCGCGTGCTGCTGTTCTTCGGCCTGTTGCTGGTCGGTACCGGCTCGGCGATGAACGCCAATCTTACCGTCGAGTCCGGCTTCTGGCAGTTCTTCTGGCCACAGATCGTGCGTGGACTGGGGCTGATCATGTGCCTGATTCCCGCGTCGCGCATTGCGCTAGGTACGCTGCCCGCCGCTGAAGTGGCCAATGCCAGCGGCTTGTACAACGTGATGCGTAACCTGGGTGGCGCGGTGGGTTTGGCGCTGCTCGATACCGTGCTCGAGATTCGCGAGGACTTCCATTGGAACCAGTTGATCGTCGCCATCGATCGCGGGCGCGAGGTGGTCGTGGCGCAAATCGCCGAGTACCAGGCGCTATTCGCTGGTCATGTCGCCGAGCCTTATCAGGCTGCCATCGGCATGCTGGCGCAGCGGGTCACTCAGCAGGCCGAGGTGCTGGCCTACAACGATATTTTCCTGTGGTTGGGGCTGATCTATCTGGCCTGCGTGCCGCTAGTGCTGCTATTACGGCGAATCGACGCCTGAATCGTTTGCGGTTTGTCGTGTCGCCGATACTCTCCTAGCTTGTGAAGACAGCCTGCCTGACGGCCCCTCGCCAACGGTGGGCCATCGACGAGGAGAATCGGCATATGGAACATTCCGAAGCGCGCTCGCCTGGACCCGGCGAGATGACGGTAAGTCTTACCGTCAACGGCGAACCCTGCCAGTTATCGGTGCCGCCCAATGTGGTATTGCTCGATGCGTTGCGCGACCGGCTGGGCCTGACCGGCACCAAGAAGGGCTGCGATCACGGCCAGTGTGGCGCTTGCACGGTGCAGATCGATGGCCAGGCGGTGAATTCCTGCCTGCGCCTGGCGGTAATGTGCCAAGGTCGCGATATCACCACGGTCGAAGGGCTGGCGAGCGACGCCCGCCTGCATCCGATCCAGCAGGCCTTTCTCGAACGCGATGCCTATCAATGCGGTTTCTGTACGCCGGGGCAGATGATGTCGGCGGCGGCGCTGCTCGAGGATTCGCGAATCGCCGACGATGACGGCGCGGTGCGCGAGGCGATGAGCGGCAATATCTGCCGCTGCGGCGCTTACAAGAACATTCTCGAAGCGATCCAGGATGCCCGTCAGCATGTATCTCGGCAGCGCGCGGAGGGCGAGACGTCATGAGGGAATTCGCCTTTCAGCCCAGCGAACGAATCGATCAGGCCGTGCAGGTCCATGGCGGCGATGCGAGCACATCCTACGTAGCCGGCGGCACTACGCTGATCGATCTGGTCAAGCTCGATGTGATGCGCCCGGAACGGATGGTCGATGTCAGCCGCTTGCCGCTCGGCGAGGTTGAGCGTCTCGACGACGGTCGGCTGCGCATCGGCGCCATGGTCACCAATACCGATCTGGCCCACCATCCGTTGGTCGTCGAGCACTACCCGCTGTTGTCCCAGGCGTTACTGTCGGGGGCGTCCACTCAACTGCGCAACATGGCGACCACCGCCGGCAACGTCATGCAGCGCACCCGTTGCCCCTATTTTCGTGACGCCTCGGCGATCTGCAACAAGCGCGAGCCCGGCAGTGGCTGCGACGCCCTGCATGGCATCAATCGCATGCACGCGGTGCTGGGTGTCAGCGAGCACTGCATCGCCACGCACCCCTCGGACATGTGCGTGGCGATGGCAGCGCTGGGTGCGACGCTGACCCTCGAAGGGCCGCGGGGCGTGCGCGAGATGGCCTTCAACGACTTCCACCGGTTGCCTGGCGAGCGCCCGGATCTCGAGCACGAACTCGAGGCTGGCGAACTGATTACCCACGTGACCCTCGATACGCCGATCGACGGCGCCGGCTCGTATTACCTCAAACTGCGCGAGCGCGCCTCTTATGAGTTCGCGCTGGCCTCGGCCGGTGCGCTGGTGCGCGTGCGTGATGGCGTGATCGATGAAGCCCGCCTGGCGCTCGGCGGCGTGGCGACCAAGCCTTGGCGGTCGGTCGAGGCCGAACAGGCGCTGCATGGTCAGGCGGCGAGCGTGGCCACCTTCGAGCGAGCCGCCGAGGCGGCGATGCAGGATGCCGAGCCGCGCGAGCACAACGCCTTCAAGATTCCGTTGGCGCGCCAGGCCATCGTGCGCGCCTTGAGCAAGGCGAGCGCCTCAGGGAAGGCCCACTAGGAGACCAAGGATGGATACTCGAGTCATCGGCCATCGCACCCCACGGGTGGATGGCGAGTACAAGCTGACCGGCAAGGCCGATTACACCGCCGACTGGCGGGCCAAGGCGATGCTGTATGGTTATCCGGTGCCGGCGAGCAACGCTCACGGCAGCATCAAGGAACTGCATCTCGATGAGGCGCTGGCCATGCCCGGCGTGGTGGATATTTTTCATGAAGGCAATTTCCCGTCGCTTTACCGCTCGCCCAACAGCCAGCCGCATCAGGATCAGGTCAGCGAGGTACGCCTGCCCTTCGAGGATTCGCGCATTTATTACGACGGTCAATATATCGCGCTGGTGGTCGCCGAGAGCTTCGAGCAGGCGCGCGCCGCCGCCCACCGGGTCCAGGCCGACTACGATCAAGGCAGTCGTCAGGACAGCGAAGCGATCAGTAGCCTGCTGGCCAGCGAGGCCGAGGGCCGGCCGCTCGAATCGAAGAGCCAGTCGCGCGGCGACCCCGATGGCGCCTTCGAGCGTGCCCCGGTCAAGATCGACCGGACCTACAGCATCAACGCCGAAAGCCACATGCAAATGGAGATGCATGCCACCCTGGCCGAGTGGCGCGATGGGCGGCTGATCGTCCACGAATCGACTCAGGGCGTGATCTACCAGCACAAGGCCATGGCGCGCATCTTCGACCTCGCCGAGGAGGACGTCGAGGTCATCTCGCACTACATCGGCTCAGGGTTCGGCAACAAGCTGTTCATGTGGCCGCACGCCGTGGCCACCGCGGCAGCGGCGCGCGAGTTGGGGCGCCCGGTGAAGACCGTGCTGCCGCGCCAGCAGGACATGACCTGCGGCGGCAATCGCCCGGCCTCGCGCCAACGCCTGCGCCTGGCCGCCGACGAACGCGGCAAGCTGCTCTCGATACGCCATGACAGCACCACCGAAACCTCCCTGGTGCACACCTTCATCGACTCGGTCGGCTCGGCGACGCCGAGCCTGTATGCCTGCGATAACGTGGCGGTCAGCCAACATCTGCTCGCGGTCAATCACGGTACGCCCTGCCCGATGCGCGGCCCCGGCGAGGTATCGGGTATTTACGCGCTGGAAAGCGCGATGGATGAGCTGGCCATTGCGCTCGACATGGACCCATTGGAATTGCGCCGGTGCAATTACAGCCACAGCGATCCCGCCAAAGACCTGCCGTGGTCGAGCAAGCATCTCGATGCCTGCTACGACAGTGCGGCGCGTCGCTTCGGCTGGGAACGCCGCAACCCGGCTATCGGCTCAATGACGGCGGGCGATGAGATCCTCGGCTGGGGCATGGCGAGCAGTTCCTGGTTCGCCGGACGCCAGCCCTGTGCGGCGCGGGTCGAGTTGCGCGCCGATGGGCGCATCATGGCCGCCTGCGGCACCCAGGATATCGGCACCGGTACCTATACCGTGATCGCCCAGACCGTCGCCGAACTGACCGGCGTGGCGCTCGAACATATCGACGTGCGCCTGGGCGAATCCAGCCTGCCCGCCGGGCCGCTATCCGGTGGCTCGATGGCCACCGCAACGACCCTGCCGGCGGTAGCCAAGGCGGTGCGTGCGGCGATCGACGAATTGAAGGAAGTCGCCACCGGCGATAGCGGGCCTTTCGCTGGCGCCGATCCCGAGACGCTCACGGTCGAGAATGGCGCATTAATCGACGAGCAGGGCAAGCGCGCCGCCTTCACCGAGATTCTCATCGGCCACAAGCTGGGTAGCGTCAATGGCGATGGCGACGCCGCACCCGGCGATGAGCAAAAGCAATACAGCTTTCGCTCGTTCGGCGCGCATTTCGTCGAGGTGCGCTGGGACCCGGGCATCACGCGCCTTCGCGTTTCACGCGTGGTCAGCAGCTTCGATGTGGGGCGGGCCGTCAATCCCGTCACGGCGCGCAATCAGGTCGAAGGCAGCATCGTCATGGGCATCGGCATGGGGCTGCTCGAGAAGCTCGAGTATGACCCGCGCGACGCGCGCCTGATCAACAACAACTACTCCGATTACATCGTCACCTGCCATGCCGACATGCCGGAGATCGACGTCGAATTGCTCGACAATCCCGACTACGCCTTCAACGAGTTCGGCGCGCGTGGGATCGGTGAAATCGGCCTGACCGGGATCGCCGCGGCGATCGCCAACGCCGTCCATCATGCCACCGGCAAGCGCATTCGCGACCTGCCGATCACCATCGACAAGTTGATGCTCGAATAGCGTCGGGCGGCGGTGGGTGTCTGGTGTCGGAGCGGTCGATGACGCATCCTATGCGCCATGACCGACGACGATCTTATTTCGCTCGACATCCTGATGGCCGATCTCGCTGCGCGTCGCCAGCGAGTTTTGCTGTGGATCAGTGGCGACGCTGATGATGCCATTTCGCGCGCGCTGGTGCTGTGGCAAGCCCGCCACTGGCACTCGCCGCTGTGGTTGGGGCCAGAGCTGGAACGAGAAATTGATGCGTACGGTATCACACCGCTGCCTGCCGCCAAGGCGCGTACGCGGCTGGGTGGCGAACACGATCTGGTGATCGTCGATGCCGCATCAGTGAACGCCGGTTTCGACCCGGATGCCTTCGGTGCGGTGTCGGGTACGCTGCGCGCCGGTGGGCTGCTGGTATTGTTGACCTCCGAAGCCTGGCATGTGGGCACGCCCGTCGTGGATGCCGATTACGCGCGACTCGCCGCCTGGCCGCATGACGCCTGCGATCTGAGCGCGCGCTATCTTGCGAGACTGGCACGCCTGCTTCGCACATCGCCGCTGGCGCTGCATTGGCCGGCTGAGCAGGCCATGCCGGCACTAGCGCTGCCGCCGATAATGATCGAACCCCCCTCGACACCCGATGACAGCGCCTGCCTGACGACCGATCAGGCCGTGGCGGTGTCGCGGCTGACCCGCCTGCGTCGGCGCCGCCCGCTGGTCATCAGCGCCGATCGGGGCCGGGGCAAGAGCGCTGCGCTAGGCATCGGCGCGGCATGGCGCCTGCTTGGTGGCGAACGCCGGTTGTGGATTACCGCGCCGCGCCCGGCGGCAGTCGAGCCACTGTTCGAACGCCTGGCGGCGCTATTGCCGCAGGGCTGGCGCGAGGGTAACGGCTTTTACGTCGAGATCGATGACGAGCGGGCCGAGGTGTGCTTTATCGCCCTCGATGCCATGCTCGATGCCTTGGATGGCGGTGGCATCGATCCGCGCTCTCCATCCAGAGAACCACCGCCTACCTTATTTGTCGACGAGGCGGCGGCGATTCCCGCGCCGCTGCTGGCGCGCTGGCTGCAAGCCTTCCCACGTATCGCTTTCGCCACCACCGTGCATGGCTACGAAGGCACCGGGCGTGGCTTCGCGGTGCGCTTTCGCGCGCGCCTCGATCGCGACACGCCCGATTGGCGCGAATGTCGCTTGAGTCAGCCGGTGCGCTGGGCGGATGGCGATCCGCTCGAAGCGCTGACTCGCCAACTGCTGCTGCTCGATGCCGAGCCAACCGCCGACGCGACTCTCGCCCACGCATTGGACGAACACCAACCTCGCCTGATCGAACTCGACCGCGCGACATTGGCCGAGGATGAACTCGCGCTGAGCGAGCTGTTCGGCCTGCTGGTCCAGGCGCATTACCGCACCACGCCGAGCGATCTGCGCCAACTGCTCGATGGTCCCGATGTGCGCCTGCTGGCGGCGTATGTCGATGGGCATTGCGCGGGCGTGTGTCTGGCTCAGCACGAAGGCGGCTTTGCGGCTGATTTGGCGGCGGCGATTTGGCGTGGCGAACGCCGCCCGCGCGGGCACTTGCTGGCGCAGTCGCTGGCGACGCACGGCGGCCATCGATGGGCCGCCGAGGCGCGCTGGTGTCGAATCACGCGAATTGCCGTGCACCCGGCAGCGCGCCGGCGAGGGCTGGGCAGTGCATTGATTGCCGCGCTCGGCGACAAGGTCGCCGACGATGGCATCGAGCGATTGGGGGTCAGTTTCGGCGCCGAGACCGAGCTGGTCGATTTCTGGCGCGCTCAAGGCTTCGTATCGCTGCGGTTGGGATTATCGCGCGAGGCGGCCAGCGGCGAACACGCGCTGATGATGGGGCGTGCGCTGAACCCATCGGCCGAGGCTAAAATCCGGCGGTTGGCGGCGGATTTTCAGCGCCTGCTGCCCAGCCTGCTGGCCCATGAACTCACTCGCTTCGAGCCGGAACTGGCGGCGGCGCTACTGCAGGAGGGCGAAGCGCCGAAACTTTGCATGCAGACGCTGGAGCGCATCGAGTGGTTTGCGTTGGGCGGTGGCGAACTGGCGCTCGTGCGCCCCTGGCTCGCCGAGGCTTGGCTAGCCTGGTGGCGTGGTGCGGCGCCAACTTTGCGCGACGATGACTTGGTAGCGCTGGTCGCGCCGCTGTTTCAGGGTGATGGAGCGATTAGCGATGGGGCAGGGCGCAAGGCCCGGCTGGCGCGCTGGCGAGAGCTGGCGGGGCGGTTACATCGCTATCTTGCCAACTAATGTCAAAAACCGGATGTGCCGCCTAAGGGCCCGCTAATGTGCGCCGCCTATGGCGTCACCATTGAGCGGTTTGTTGGCGGCTTCAGCCTTGAGGCGTTCAACCAACCACACTTTAATGATTGACTGCCGTGTAACACCGATACGAGCGGCTTCACGATCCAGAGACTCGACGACCCAAGACGGGAAGTCGACATTGATACGCCTTTGTTCTTGGTTGAGACGGCGCGCCGTCGAAAGATCGAGATCATCAACGATATCTTTTTGGCCGTCGTCAAATTTTGTATCGAAGTCCTTAGCTTTCATAGTGTTCTACCTCTTTCTTACGAGATCGTCTGACAGAAATCAGGTGAATTCTCTCGCTTTACCGACGTACATAGCGGGCAGACGCGCCGGACATTCGTCAATCGCGGATCATGGTTCAACGTGTTGGGCACGTAGCACCTATGACCGGCATCTTGCAGTGTCTTCCCAAGGTTATAAGCTGGCCTTCCTCGAACGCCGTTGATGGGCTCCATCTTATCCAGACGATGCCGGGAGTGTAGGCTGGCGGTCACCTTCATCAACGCCGGAGGGCCATTCGATGGCTTATCGACTATTCATTGCCAACAAGAACTATTCGTCCTGGTCGATGCGCCCCTGGGTGCTGATGCATGCGCTCGATCTCCCCTTCGAAGAGATGCTTATACCGTTCGAAGGCGATGGCAGGCAGCGCGCCTTCGAGAACTTTTCCCCCACCGCCAAGGTGCCCTGCCTGCATCACGACGATGGGGTGGTTTGGGAATCGCTGGCCATCGTCGAATACCTGGCCGAGCAAACGCCAGGCGTGTGGCCCGCCGAACGGGATCAGCGAGCCTGGGCGCGCTCGGCCTGCGCCGAAATGCATGCCGGATATCCCGCGCTGCGTGACGAATGCTCGATGAACTGTGCGCTACGTATCGAGCTCGGCACCCCGAGCGCCTCGCTAACGCGCGACATCGCGCGCCTGAACGCTTTGTGGAGGGAGGGGCTTGAGCGCTTCGGTGGCCCTTGGCTGGCGGGCACGGCATTCAGCGCGGTGGATGCCTTTTTCGCCCCGGTAGCGGTTCGCGTGCACGGCTACGGGATCGAGCTTGACGCACCGGCGATGGATTACGCTCAGCGCCTGCTGGCCCATCCGGCGGTCGCCAGTTGGATCGAGCAGGGCATCGCAGAGCCCTGGATCGACGAACCCCATGAGCGAGACTGCCTGCGCGACCGGCGTGTGATCGAGGATCGCCGCGTGCGCGACGACTGATACCACATCGACGTTCCAGGCTCGCCCGGCTCCGTTCTCGGACAGCGCCTGCTCGGCTCGATGGCGATCTTCTAGGGGCAGGTCTTTGCCCAATCGACATTCGCGCGTCGTGAGGCAGGGAATGGGCGAGGGAAGGCTTGCGTCCCCCGCGTCACGGCGTAAGGTGTCAGGGTCTCACGTAGGAATCCGACATGAACGAACATCTTGATTCATTGACGCCGGCCATCGTCTGGCGTCACTTTCGCACGTTGTGCAATACCCCGCGTCCCTCCGGCCACGAAGCCGAGCTGAGGGCGCTGATCGAGCGTTGGGCCGAGGCGCGTGGCCTGACGCACGAGCGCGACAGCGCCGGCAATCTGCTGATTCGCAAGCCGGCTACGCCGGGTTGTGAGCAAGCACCGGGGATTGTCCTGCAGGGCCATCTGGACATGGTCGCCCAGGCCAATGCCGATCATCCGCACGACTTCACCAGAGATCCCATCGAGACCTATATCGCCGATGGCTGGCTGCATGCCACGAACACCACCCTGGGCGCCGACAACGGCATGGGCGTGGCGGCGGCGCTGGCGGTGCTCGAGGACGACTCTCTGCGGCATGGCCCGCTCGAGGCGCTGTTCACCGTCGAGGAGGAGTCGTCGATGGGCGGTGCGCTCGAACTCGCCGAGCACTGGCTCACAGGCGACATTCTGCTCAATCTCGACTCCGAGGATCGCGGCCAGGTGTATATCGGCTGTGCCGGCGGTGCCGACGTACTGGTCACCGCCAACCTGCCGACCAGCGCGTTGCATGCTAATGAACGGCCCTGGCGGTTGTCGCTAACCGGGCTGGTTGGCGGCCATTCGGGCATCGATATCAACAAGGGGCGGGGTAACGCCAACCGCTTGCTGGTGCGTGTGCTGCGTGCGCTCGAACCCTACGGCGCGCGATTGATCGATTACCACGGCGGCACGCTGCGCAATGCGCTGCCGCGCGAAGCCTTTGCCACGCTGGCGCTGGCCGACGACGAAGGCGAAGCGGCCTTGGCGCGGTTGGGCGAATTACAGGCCGAACTGATCGCCGAACTGGCCGGTGTCGATGAAGGACTCACGCTGGTATTGGAGGAAATAGAATCGGCCCCTGGCAATGAGGCACTGACCAGTACCGCCAGCCATATGCTGATCGCCGCGCTACATGTCGCCCCCTATGGGGTGGAGCGGATGAGCGTCGAGGTGCCCGGCGTGGTGGAAACCTCCAACAATCTGGGTGTGGTGACGCTCGAGGCCGGACGCTTCGAGCTCTGCGCCCTGGTGCGTTCGCTGCGCGACACGGCAACCCAGGACATTGCCGATCGCTTTCGTGCGCTGTTTGCGCTGATCGGCGCGCAGACGCGCGTCGAGAATGCCTATCCGGGCTGGACGCCGGATCCCGAAAGCCCGCTGCTGGCGCGCTTTCGCCAATTGCATCAACGCCAATTGGGCAACGACCCCGAGGTCAAGGTGATTCACGCCGGTCTCGAGTGCGGCATTCTCGGCGGCAAATACCCCGAGCTTGCGATGATCTCGTTCGGCCCGCAGATTCGCGGCGCGCATTCGCCCAACGAGCGCGTTGAAATCGACTCGGTCGATGAGTTCTGGCAACTGCTGAGGGCGCTGATCGAGGAACTCGCCGAAGGGCGTGCGGCCTAGTTCTTGGTCACTGGTCTCGCCGGCTGCTCAGCCGATGCGTATGGCCTACCCACGCTGCTTGTGCTTGTGATGACGGCCATGATTGCGATGATCATGGCGTCCATCATGATAGTGATCGCGGTCCTGCCAGCGGTGATCGCGATCCTGATCGCGGTCGGCCAGGGCCGCGAAGGTGCCGTCCAGCGTCATCGACAAATGGGTAACGAGCGTGCGGTGCATGGCGTGCTCCTGCTGAAATTGCTATCCCTATAGCAATCACTGTAGTCAGTTTATCGAATAATTCCGCGTTGCGAACGCTACTCGTCCGGTCGAAAGCTTTTGCGCCTGTCGCTGTAATACTGAACACAACCGTCCTGCCTATGTCTCTAAATAACAACATATCCGATTGAAGCGGAGAGGCTATCGATCGAGGCGCCATGGTGTCATTGCCCGAGCCCAGATCCGAATGGAAATAGTTCGATTGCCGTTTCAAGGTGTGCGTAATTCAGGAAAGAGGTCTTATCTTGAACAGTTCTCGCACGATCAATGGCCTACTATTCATCGTGGTGTCAATCGCCATGGCCGGGGTGGCGTGGTTGTATTTCGGCGAGCGAGCCGAATCGAATGTCGAGGCGTCTGTCAGCGAACCGGTAACGGTGATAGCGCAGCGCACGCGCACGCAGCCGCTGGCGGATCGCATCCAGGCTTTGGGATCCGCCAGCGCAAGTCAGGCGATCGAGATTACGCCCGAAGTTCCCGGCATCATCGATACGCTGCCCTTCAAACCGGGCGCAACGGTTCAGGTCGGCGAAGTGCTGGCGACACTGGAAGCCGCTGACGTAAAGGCCAATCTCGAGGCCACGCAGGCGAGTGCCGCGCAAAGCCTGAGCGCCTATGAACGGCAGCGTGAACTGTTTGGTTCCAATCTGGTGTCGGAATCGCAGCTTCAGTTATCCGAGACCCAACTGCGCACCGATCGCGCCAACGTCGCCGTGGCCGAGGCAGCGCTGGCCGATCATGTCATTCGTGCGCCATTCGAGGGCCGCCTCGGGCTGCGCGAGGTGAGCGTTGGTAGTCTGGTGCAGCCCGGCACGGTGATTACTACGCTAGACGATCTCACGCCCATCGAACTCGAATTCACCGTGCCGGGCCTATTCGTGGGCACGCTGGAGCCGGGGCAGAGCATCACCGCCCGCTCGGCGGCCTATCCGGATGCCGAGTTCACCGGAACCGTACGGACCGTGGCGACGCGCGTCGATCCGGTGACCCGCTCGGTACGGGTGCGCGCCGTGCTGCCGAACCCGCAGCGGCTGATCAAGCCCGGCATGCTGCTGACCGTACGCCTCACTCGCGATACCAAGACAGCGTTACTGATCCCCGAGCAGGCCGTGGTGCCGGAAAATGAGCGGCAGTTCGTGTTCGTGATCGAGAACGGCGTGGCCAAACAACGCATGGTACAAACCGGCGCACGCCGACCTGGCCTGGTCGAGATTACCGATGGGCTGAACCCGGGCGAATCGATCATCGTGGAGGGAACCCTGAAAGTGCGTGACGGCACGCCCGTAATGCGGGTCGATGGGCCTCAAGGCGGTGCGCTGGAGCCGGTGGGGAACGCTCCATGATGCTATCGGATGTTTCGGTTCGCCGTCCGGTATTCGCCGCGGTCATCAGCCTGCTGCTGTTGGTCGTGGGGCTCATGGCGTTGCGCCTTCTGCCGTTGCGCGAATATCCGGATATCAGCCGAGCGTTCGTATCGGTCGATGTGGTTTACCAGGGGGCGTCGGCCCGGGTCGTCGAGACCCAGATCACCGATGTGCTCGAGGAGCAGCTCGCCGGCATACCCGGGCTCGAGGAGATGACCTCCACGAGCGTCGACGAGCAGGCCGAGATCAACATGGAGTTCAGCCTGGATACGGATGTCGCCGAGGCGGCGAACGACGTGCGCACCCGGCTGGGTCGTATTCGCGACGATCTGCCGGATGATGCCGACGCGCCGTCGATTCGCACCGCGGACTCCAGTGCCGAGGAGGTGATGTCGCTGACGCTCACCAGCGATCGTCTGAGTCCGCTTGAGATCACCGACTATGTCGAGCGCTACGTGGTCAACCGACTGAGCACGGTCGATGGCGTCTCGCAGGTTCAGCTCTCCGGCGAACGCCGCTACGCCATGCGCCTGTGGCTCGACCGGGAGGCGCTGGCGGCCCGCGAGCTCACCGTGGAGGACGTGGCGCAAGCGCTGAATACGCAGAACGTGGAACTGCCGGCGGGCCGTCTGGAGTCCGAGGCGCGCGAATTTACGTTGCGCACCCTATCGGGATTCACCCAGGCGCAGGACTTTCGCGAACTGGTGATTGGCTATGGACCCGAAGGTAACCTGGTTCGACTTGGCGAAGTGGCCCGGGTGGAGCTGGGCGCGGAAGACCAGCGCAGCCTCGCGCGCTCCAACGGCCAAGTGGCGGTAAGTATGGATATCACCCCACAGGCGCAGGCCAATCCGGTCGCGGTATCGACCGAAGTGCGAGAACGCCTGGGATCCATCCGCTCGACCCTGCCCGAAGGCATGCAACTCGCCGTGACGTTCGACAGCGCCGACTTCATCAAAGCGTCGATTCACGAGGTCTATATCGCGCTCGGCGTCTCGCTGGCGATGGTATTGCTGACCATTTACGGCTTTCTCGGCACCCTGCGCGCCACGCTGATTCCGGCGGTGGTGGTGCCGATCTCATTGCTGGCGGCGACGATCGCGATGGCGGCGCTGAACTACTCGCTCAACGTGCTCACGCTGCTGGCGCTGGTGCTCGCCATTGGCCTGGTCGTGGACGATGCGATCGTGGTGCTGGAAAACATCTATCGGCGTATCGAAGAGGGGCAATCGCCCTTGCTCGCGGCACTGGACGGCTCGCGCGAAATCGCCTTTGCGGTGATTGCCACCACTCTGGTGCTGGTGGCGGCGTTCGTACCGATCTCCTACATGGGCGGCGAGGTCGGTCGTCTGTTCGCGGAATTCGGTCTCACCGTGGCCGCCGCCGTCGCCTTCTCGGCGCTGGTGGCACTCACGTTGACGCCGATGATGACTTCGCGGCTGTTCAAGGGCCGCGCCAAGCGCAGCGGGTTCGCACATTGGGTAGACTCGCGCTTTCGCCGCATTGCCCAGCGCTACGAGGCAATGCTCCGCCAGGTTGTAGCGCATCCCTGGCGCATGCTGACGGTTGCATTGCTCGTGTTGTTGGCCGCCGGCGCGCTGTTCCGGGTGTTGCCCAGCGCCTATACGCCGCCCCAGGATCGCGGCGTGATTCGCGCCTATGTGGTTGGCCCGCAGGGCGCCACACTCGAATACACCCGGCGTTATCTCGATCAGGTCGAAGCGGTATTGGCCGAGTATCGTGCCGATGGCGTGGTCGATCATTACCTGAGTCGCATTCCCGGCTCCTACGATGGCAACGCCGTGAACACGGCCCGTCTGACAATTACTCTGGTGCCCTGGGACGAGCGCGAGCGCGACGCCGCAACCATCGCCGCCGACCTTCGCGAGCGCCTGGAGACGCTGGCCGGCGTCGAGGTGTCGGCCTATGCCCGAAGCGGGCTGAGCAGTGGTGGCGGCGATGCGGCGATGGAGATGATCCTCGGCGGCCAGGATTACCAGAACCTGGCACGCGAGGCCGAAGGCTTGATGGCGTATCTGGAATCTCAGCCGGCTTTCGTCGATGTCGAAACCGAATATAACGAGCGCAAGCCGCAGGTTCGCATCGCCATCGACCGCGATCGTGCCGCCGATCTGGGCGTATCGGTTGCCTCGGTGGGCCGTACGTTGCAGACGATGATGGGCGGGCAGAGCGTCACCACCTTCTCGCGTGGTGGGGAGGAGTACGACGTCATTGTCCAGGGTCGCGAGGCCGATCGGCGCACGCCCACCGATCTGCGCAATCTGTATGTGCGCTCCGACACATCTGGCGAGCTGGTGCCGCTGGCGAGCGTCGTCGAACTCGAAGAGACGGCGGGGGCCGATACGCTAAGTCATTACAACCAGCTACGCGCCGTCGAGGTCTCCGCCGGTCTGGTACCCGGCTTTCCGCTCGGTCGGGCGATCGATATCGTCGATCAATACGCGCAGCAGCTTCCGCCGACCATTCAGCTCAACTACGACGGCGCGGCCGCCGATTTTCTGGAAGCGGGTGCCTCGCTCTACATCACGCTGGGGCTCGCGCTGGTGATCGTCTATCTGGTTCTGGCGGCGAATTTCGAGAGCTTTCGGCAGCCATTGGTGATCATGACCACGGTGCCGCTCGCGTTGACCGGTGGGCTCATCGGTCTGTGGCTTACCGGCATTACGATCAATATCTTCTCCCAGATCGGCGCCATCCTACTGGTGGGTCTTGCGGCCAAGAATGGCGTGCTGATCGTTGAATTCATCAATCAATTGCGCGATAGGGGCCACTCGTTCCACGACGCCATCGTCGATGCCGCCGGCATTCGCCTGCGCCCGGTATTGATGACCTCGCTGTCGGCCGCGGCCGGTGCGGTGCCACTGCTGCTAGCGACGGGGCCCGGGGCGGAGGCCCGGCGCGCCGTGGGTGTGGTGGTGTTTTTCGGGGTTCTCTTCGCGACGTTTCTGACGCTGTTCATCGTACCGGCGGCTTATGCGCTACTGGCCCGCAATAGCCAGTCGCCCGACCACGTGGCGCGACTAATCCGCCATGAGCGAGAGCAAGAGGAGGGTGCGGCGTAACGGGGGCGGCTGTCTAACGACGATTTCCAGTCGACTCATGAGGATCGGGTACAGCCACTAGAGCTGGGTCGTGTGGTGCTTTCGCGCAGCGTCATAGTACAATGGCAATACATTATTGACTGTTATTTTGCGTGCACGATTGTGCGCAACTATTAGGGAAGCATGGCTACTGACCCATGAATAGGGAAAAGAAGGCATCCGGAACGCCGAGTAGCGACTCGACCCAAGCCGAAGACATCATCTACGAGCGAATCGTCGATGCCCTCATCGATAAACGCTTGCGTCCGGGTGAGCGACTCAACGAGGCCAAATTGGCCGCCGCTTACCGGATGCCGCGCAGCCGAGTGAGGCGAGCGCTGACTCGTTTGACTGCCGAGCGCCTGATCTGCTTCGAGATGCATCGAGGAGCTTTCGTATCGCTGCCGTCGGTCGAGGAGGCATATGATATCTTCGAAGCCAGGCTACACGTCGAAGGGGCCGTTGCCCGGGTGGCCTGCGAGCGAGTGGATGCGAGCGGCATTCGGCGGTTGCGTGAGCATCTCGATACCGAGCACGTGGCGTTTGCCGGTAACAGTGCCGGCGTCAATCGCATCTCGGGCGATTTCCACGTTCTGCTTGCAGAGGTTGCCGGCAACATCGTACTGACGGATATCATCAAGCCTCTCGTGCGCCGCTTCTGCATCATTCAATCTCTTTATGAGCGCAGATCGGGCGTGCTATGCCTGGTGGAAGAGCACCGCGAGATCGTGGACCTGATCGAGGCCAGGCGCGCGGAAGCCGCCGCCGAGGCCGCCATGGAACACTGCCGGCATATTTTTCACAGCCTGGATCTCTCGAGCAAGCGGCGTAGCGAAGCCGACATTTATGAAGCCGGCTTCGCCGAGCCACTGAAGGACCAATCCTAGATAATATCGTCCAGGGTTTTCACCAGACGATGAATTTCATCCTCGGTGTTGTAATGAACCATGGACACCCTGACGACCCCATTGACTTTCGAAAGGCCCAGGTCTTCCACTAACCTGCGAGCATAAAAGTCGCCGAAGCGTATCCCCATGTGGGCTTCGTCCACGCGATGCACGATGTCGTCCGATGTCATTCCGTCCACCACGAAACTGATGGTAGGGACTCGACGATCGGCATCGGACTCCGGCCGTCCGATAATGCGCACGTTATCCCGCTGACGCAGAAAGGCTAGCAGTATCTCGCCGATACGCGCCTCGTGCTCGGCAATGGCCGCGAAAGCCTGCTCGATCGCCTCGCGGCCGGACACCGATGCCTCCTGACGTTGCACCAGGCCCTCCAGGTATTCGACAATGGCGCCGCAGGCATAAGTCAATTCATAGTTGAGATTGCCGGGCTCCAGCTTGTTGGGGATATGTTGCTTATCGAAGAAATGGTGATAGATGTTATCCAAATCCAGCAAAATATCTCGCTTGACGAAAAGTGCCGCCAGATGAGGGCCGTAAACCTTATAAAGACTGAAACAGTAGAAATCGACGTCCCAATCGGTGACATCGATGGCCCGATGCGGTGCGTAGGCTACCCCGTCCACGCATAGCTTGGCGCCACGTTCATGAACGAAATGCGCAATACGCTTTACCGGATTGATCGTGCCGAGCAGGTTGGAAACATGGGTGACGCAAACCAGGCGAGTGCGTTCGTTCATGAGTTCGCCGAGTGTTTCCAGCTCCAGCTCCAGAGTCTCGGAATTGCAATTCCAGAAGCGAATGTTGACGCCACGCTCGCGAAGACGCAGCCAAGGTCCAATGTTGCTCTCGTGGTCGGTATTGGTAACGATGATCTCGTCACCCGGATTGAACTGGCTCGCCATGGCGTCGGCCAAGAAGCGAAGAAGAACGGTAGTACTCGGACCGAATACCATTTCTTCCACATGCTGAGCGTTGACTAGTTGCGCTACTCCAGCGCGTCCATTAGCGACTCTTTCTGCCGCTAATTGACTCGGTGCATAACTGGCGCCGAGTTGGACATTAGTGGAGAGTAAATAGTCACTAATTCGATCGGTTACCATTTTGGGGACTTGAGAGCCGCCGGCATTGTCCAGGTAAGCCCAATCGCCATGCAGCGCGGGGAACTGATCTCTTGCATAGTCGATATCCAGACGCATCATTGTTCTCCTTTTTTCATGTCAGTGATGGAGTACGGCATTAAGAAAGGCGCGTGTACGCCCTTCGCGCGGTGAGGCGAATAAGCTCTCCGGATCGTCTATTTCCACGATTCTTCCAGCCTCCATGAAGACCACGCGATTGGCGACATGTCTTGCGAAGCCCATCTCGTGGGTGACCAATATCATGGTGACTCCGGATAAAGTCAGTTTCTTGATGACTTCCAATACTTCGCCGACCATCTCCGGGTCCAGCGCCGAGGTTGGCTCATCAAACAGCAATACGCGCGGCTCGTTGGCTAGAGCCCGTGCGATGCCTACACGCTGTTGTTGACCCCCGGATAACTGAGATGGATATTTATGTGCCTGCTGGGCAATACCAACGCGTTCGAGCAACTCCATTCCGCGGGCCTCTGCCTGGGCCCCGGATAAGCCACGCACGCGCTTTGGCCCTAATGCGACGTTTTGCAATACAGTCATATTCGGAAACAGGTTGAACCCTTGGAATACCATGCCGACGTCTTTACGCACTTCCACGAGATTGCGGCCACGTTCCACGCGAATTCCATCGACGGTAATTTCACCTTGGTCATAAGCTTCCAAAAGGTTAATGCATCGAATCAGTGTGGACTTCCCTGACCCGGAAGGGCCGATAACTGCGATAACCTCGCCCTCGTCGACATTGAGATTAATGCCCTTTAGAGCCTGAAAATTACCAAAGTGCTTTCCCACATCTCGAATTTGGATAATTGGCTGACTAGTCATTAGCTTCTCCCTGCTGAAAATCGGCGCTCCAGCAGAGCGACCAAGCGCACGAGTGGCAGCAGTATCAACAAATAAAGCAAAGCTGCGCCGATTAATGGTGTGGGGTTGGCTGCAAGCGCTTGAGCTTGGGTCGCCTGCTTGAGAAGATCTGGCAAGGCCACCACCGATGCAAGAGCTGTGTCTTTTATGACATTGATACAATTGCTTGTCAGCGGAGGTATAATGATGCGAAAAGCTTGCGGTAGAACGACATCACGCATCACATGATATTGGCTAAGCCCCATGGATTGAGCGGCTTCGAATTGACCCTTGGGTACCGCCTCGATACCGGCGCGATAGATTTCCGCGGCATAGGCGCTGGAAATCATGGTCAGCGCGGTACAGGCGGCAGCGAAGGGCGATAAGGTAAGGCCAACGAAAGGCAATGCATAATAGACGATTACTAGCCAGACCAGCACAGGGAGAGCTCGGAAAACATCTATATATGCAATGGTAATGATACGAATCGGTGCCGGTGAGTAAAGGCGAAGCATTGCTAATACGAGGCCGCCGATAAGGCCAAATATAATACTCAGAAAGCCGAGCATCAATGTGCGGCCTAAGCCCATAAGCAACATGGGAAAATATTGCTCAAGCACAGACCAGTTAAAGAAGGTTTGGACAATGTCCATGAATCATCCCTTTGACGTGCTGGGTTTTACCAATCGATGGCGGTGCTCCTTCACCGCCAGTTTGGTACGAGTTATTTTGTTTTAGGAAGGTCATAAACCTCAACGGTGCTGGTGCCCTCGTCAGGCAATACTCCGAACCATTTTTCGTGAAGGTTGGCGATATAGCCCTCATTTTTTAGCTCGGTAAGGACATCATTGAATTGGGAGGTTAGCTTGGAGTTTTTGGCGAACATCATGGAGTACTGCTCGCCAGTGGGAATGCGGTCAACCACCGCCAGGGCGGGCTTGTCCTTTATATAGTATTGCACTGCGGGTATGTCGGAGATGTAGGCATCCAGGCGGCTGGTGGTCAGGTCCAGCATCGCCGGTTGTAGACCCTCGTAGCGGCGAATCTGACTGATGCCATACTCGGACTGATGCCCAGTTGCCCAAATATCACCCGTGGAGCCGGTATCGACTCCCACGATCTTGCCTTCAAGATCATCCAGGCCTTCTATGCCTGAGTCTTTGGTAGTAGACAAGGACTGATCGCTGTCATAATAAGGTTGGGCGAACGATACCGATTTAAGCCGTTCATCGGTTATGGTGATCGATGAAACGGCTACATCGATGCGGCCCGATTGTACGGCCGAAAATAAACCGTTGAATGGGATGTTGCTAATATTTACCTCGTCGTAGCCGAGGCGCTCGGCCACTTCCTTGGCGAGATCGATTTCAAATCCGACATATTCGCCTTGTTCGTTTTGAAATTCCCATGGCAGGTTGCCGATATTAGCTCCTACCTCCAACGTCTTTGCGCTAGCCGTCGCAGATAGGGAGAAGGCGATAGTAGCTCCGAGAATAGTGATTAGATTTTTCATTTTGTTTTCCTTGTTGGCTGATTGTTTTATTGACAATCCCTAAGAGATTGTCTTTGGTTGCAGTCAGTGATCCTGGTACCGAAAGATCACCTAGCCTCCAAATTGCTTATCGCTTGATCCATTCGCGAGCGATCTGCTCCCTGGTCGTGAACCAGATATCGGAAAAACCCTGCGCATACTCAATGAACCGTTGGAGTGAGCGTATTCGCCCTGGGCGCCCAATCATGCGCGGATGTAAACCGATCGACATCATGCGTGGGCCGTGCGCGGCTTCCTCGTATAAGACGTCAAAACTTTCAATCAGATAATCCAGAAATTCCTTCCCGGTCGATAAGCCGGGTGTGATCCAGAACCGAAAATCGTTGGTGTCGGAGGTGTAGGGTACAACCAGATGGCGATGCGCTTCGATCTCGACGAAATAAGGCACGTCATCGTTATAGGCATCGGAGTCGTAGAGAAATCCGCCTTCCTCGATTAGCAGCCGGCGAGTGCGAACGCTCGGTCCGTAACGGCAGTACCAGCCTACCGGACGCTTACCGCAGGTTTTTTCGAAGGATTCGAGAGCCAGCCGGATATGTTCACGCTCCTGCTCTTCGGATAGTTTGAAGACTTCTTCCCAACGATAGCCGTGACTGCATATTTCATGGCCATCGGCGACCGCGCGCCGAGCGACGGCTGGATTCTGCTCCAGTGCGATAGCGCAGGCAAAGAAAGTCGAGGGAACATTGGCTTCTTTCAATATGTCGAGTATTCGCCAGATGCCAACTCGAGAGCCGTATTCGTACATGGATTCCATGGCCAAGTTACGAATATTCGAGGCGACGACATAATTGCCCCATTCGGTCATGGATTCTTGATCGGGATCGCCCATCGCAAAGGATCGCTCCGAGCCCTCCTCGTAGTTCACCACGACATTGATGGCGAGACGAGCGCCATTCAGCCATCGACCTGCGGGTGGATGGCCTGCGTATCCCACGAGGTCACGGGACTCATGCATTGCGATTCTCCATGCGGCGATTGGCAGCGGATCATGGCGCAAAAGTTTGCGGATATTATTGCACGCAATTTTGCGCACATTTTCAATAAAGCATATCTCGCTAATCCGCGCAAGACAGAAAAAAGTGAAAGGCATGCTGAATCGGCCGTATCGCGGCACGCAATCGGCTTCTAAGGTAGGTTCAGTCCTGGTCGTCGCGCCGGCTGTCTTCCCTCACGGCGTCGAGGCCGACGGCGGAAATCAGGCCATGCGCGTAGGCATGCTCGGCCATGGCCGCGCTATCCGAGGCCAGTACCAGTTGGCAGCCGTCGTCCTCGACGCTGCCCGCAAGCTCGGCGATGGCGGCGTCGCGCGTGGCATCGTGACCGACGTTACGGATGTAGATCGCGCGGATGCGGCCAGGGTATTCACGCACGATCTGCGAGTAGACCTCGGGATCGCGCTGGCCGCTGTCGCCGATCAGCACGAAGGGCAGGTCATCGTAGAGCGAGAGCATCTGCTCGATCAGCCGGGCCTTGTGATCCTCGGCCTTGCGTGGCAACGGGCGCTGCAAGGTCAAGCCCCATTCGCGAAGAAACAGGATCGGTCCCACCGGGATGTCATTGCTTTGGAAGAACTCCTCGAGCATCTCGTAGATGCTCCATGGGCCGCGCGACACATACAGCATGGGGCGTCGGCGCTGGCCATCGGCACCGGCGAACAGCGCCCGGTAGAACGCCGCGACACCGGGAAACGCCGTGCGCTGGTGAGCCTTTCTGAAAAACAGCCGATACATCATCTTCAGCTTGTTGGCGACGCCGGTATACATCACGGTGTCGTCGATATCGCTGATCACCACCAGATCCACCGCCGCCGGCGGTATGTAGATTTCCACCTCGTCGCTGACGGTATCCTCATCGCGCATGACGATATCGAGAGCTCCGTTATGCCAGCTCTTTTCGGCGGGCAGAGGTTTGTCGATCGCCATGTGAATATCGAAATAGCCGTCGCGATCGGTGGTCACTGCCTTGCGGTTGCCTTCCAGGGTCAGGGTGACCTCGACATGCTTGACGCCCCAGCGCAGGCCGCGCCTGAGCACATCCACCAGATCCCGGAGCAAGGTGCCTTCGGGCGCGGGCAGCCCCAGGCTCGGCTGGCGGAATACCCGCCCGGTGACGAAAACCTCACGCTGCGAGCCATAACCTCGGTAGGCATGCACGACCACGCCACCGCGTCCGCGGTCCGATTTCATCGGCCGGGCGGCGAGATGCAACAGCTTTCTGGCGACCTTGCTGATGGGGCGGGGAACGCGTCGCGACATGGAGAATTCTCCGAACCGTTATGTCAGGCAGGTGGAAGAGCGGGCGCGATTAGCGGGCCGGGCACGCAAAACGCCCGCCTCGAAGCGAGGCGGGCGAACAAGTCCGGCATCGTTCGGTATCAGGCGTGCTGCTCGGAATGACGCCCTTCGCCAATCTCCTCGACCAACTTGCCGCAGAAGGCCTCGAGATCCTTCGGCGAGCGGCTGGTGACCAGGCCGCTATCGACCACGACTTCCTGATCGACCCAGTCGGCACCGGCATTCTTGAGATCCTGAGACACCGAGGGATACGAGGTCATGCGGCGCCCCTTCACGACGCCGGCGTTGATCATGACCCAAGGTCCATGGCAGATTGCACCGACCGGCTTGCCGGCATCGAAGAATTGCTTGGTAAAACGCAGCGCCTTGTCATCCTGGCGCAGCGTATCGGGGTTGAATAGCCCGCCCGGCAGCACCAGGGCGTGATAGTCGTTGGCGTTGGCCTCGTCGAGGCTGCGATCGACATCGTAATCATCGCCCCAGTCCTTTTCCGCCCAAGCGCGAATGCTGCCCTTGTCGGGAGCCACCACATGCACCGTGGCGCCGGCGCGTTCCAGCGCGGCCTTGGGCCCGGATAGCTCCGATTCCTCGAAGCCGTTGGTGGCGAGAATGGCGACTTGCTTGCCGTTGAGTTGCTGGCTCATGACTACCTCCTTGCGACGATGAAAAGCGGCCTTCCGTCAGCGCCTCTTTTCACGATTTCCTTGCACGAATGGCGCAATGCGTTATCGCGCTGCATTACCTGACCTTGGGATGGTCGAGGGCGATCACAAGGGCGTGACATGTTTCAATGAGTACCCTCATGTTCGCCTCGACAACACCTCAAAGGATAGAGGATGGTGAGCGCTCGACAACGTTTTCGGAACCCTGTGATATGCCATTGACGATGCAGACCCCCGCACTATTGAGCGTACTTGTCGGCGTGCTGGTCGGTGCGGCCATGGTGGCTGGCGTATGGCTCGTGCAGGCTCGGCGACAGGCCCAGCGGCTCGCGGCGTTGCGCCAGCGACTCGATACGGCCGAGGCGCAGTGCCGCCGGCAGGAACAGGAACTCATTCATAGCGATGCTCAGCTCGACGGCGTACGCGAGCAGCTCACCGAGCGCGAGGCGCAACTAGCGAGCCTCAACGAACGGCTGGCCGCGCTACGTGAGCGTAGCGCGCGGCTCGAGGTCGAACGCGACCAGCAGAGCGTTCATCATGCCGAGAAGCTGGCCCTGCTCGAGGAGGCTCGCGAACGCTTGAAACAGGATTTCGAAGCGCTCGCCGGGCGCATTTTCGAGCAGCGCCAGCAGACGTTCGCAAGCCAGAGTCGCGAGAGTCTCGAAGCGCTGCTCAAGCCATTTCGCGAACAGGTCGGCACCTTCCAGCGCCGGGTCGAGGAGTTGCATGGCCAGGATAGTCGCGAACGCACCACGCTCAAGACGCAGATCGATCAGTTGGCCGGCCTCAACCGCCAGATGAGCGAAGAGGCCGCCAATCTGGCCAAGGCGCTCAAGGGCGACAAGAAGATGCAGGGCAACTGGGGCGAGATGGTGCTCGAAACGGTACTGGAGCGCTCGGGGTTGCGGCGCGATATCGAATACCGGCGCGAGGTATCGATCCAGGGCGAGAGCGGCCGCCAGCGCCCCGATGCGGTGGTTTATCTGCCCGACGACAAGCATTTGATCATCGATGCCAAGGTTTCGCTCAACGCCTACGTGGCGTATGTCAACGCCGAGGAGGAGACGGCCAGGGCGGTGGCGCTCAAGACGCATATCCAGGCGGTGCGCAGCCATATCGATACGCTTACGCAGCGCGAATACGCTAGCTTGCCGGGGCTCAATTCGCCCGATTTCGTATTCCTGTTCATGCCGGTCGAGCCGGCTTTCGCCCTCGCCTTCGAGCACGACGACACGCTGTTTCAGGACGCCTTTGCCCGGCATGTCATCGTGGTGACGCCGACCACCCTGCTGGCCAGCCTGCGCACCGTGGCCAGCCTGTGGAGCCTGGAGCGCCAGAACGAGAATGCCCGGCTGATCGCCGAGCGTGCCGGGCGACTGCTCGACAAGTTCAGCGGTTTCGTCGATAGCCTGGAGGATATCGGCCGGCAGCTAGACCGGGCGCAAGGCAGCTATCGCCAGGCGATGAATCGGTTGAAAACCGGGCAGGGCAACCTGGTCGGCCAGGCCGTCGAATTGGAGCGCCTGGGGGTGCGCATGAAGAAATCGCTATCCGATCAGACGCGCCGCGACGCCGAACTCGACGACCAGGCCGCCGAACCCGGCGATGTCCGGGCCGACGAACCTGGCCAAGGGCAGGTAGCGTTCGACGAACGAGAAGCGCGAGAGTGAGTCTTTACGGCACGAAACGACGACGCCGCCCACTGGGCGGCATCGGTGACGATCTTGCGAGTAATGTCGCGGTTCAACCCAGGTAGGCGTTGAGCATCCAGATGGTCTTTTCCTGCTCGCGGATATAGTCGCTGACCTGTGATGCGGTGCCCTCATCATCGGCATCCGAGGCCAAGCTGAGAATCTCGCGCTGCAACTCGATCAGCGCCTGGTAGCCTTTGACGATACCATGCACGCACGCCTGGCCATCATGGACATTCTTGTCCTCGTGGATCGAGGCGATCTCGACATAGTTGCTGTAGGCGTGCAGGGGCTGATGACCGAGTGTCAGGATGCGCTCGGCGACCTCGTCGACCTTGGTCAGCAGATCGGTGTAGAACTCCTCGAACTTGGTATGCAACTCGAAGAACTGCTGGCCCTTCACGTTCCAGTGATAGCCGCGCACGTTCATGTAGAAGATCTGATAGTTGGCCAGCAGCGCATTGAGTTTTTCGGCCAATTGGCTGGCGCTGCTTTCGTGCAGGCCGATAGCGTTGGTGTCGGTCATGATCTTCCTCCATGAGTGATGAAAGTGATGTCGATGCTAGATCATCGACCCAAGCGGTGACAGCCAATTCGGCGCATCGCCTGGATAGCCATGCTCTATAGACTAAGCTTATGAACTGAGGCCGGCAACGGGCACTTTCAAGCCCGGAGCCGGTAGTAGTGACCAGAGTGATAACGGAAGACGGAACATCGCCCGCTCGGGAGCGGGCGATGTTCACCGAGGTGAGGGCGGCTCAGCGCACCTGATGCAGGAAGTACATGTGTTTCTCGTACTGATCGAGCACGTCGCCAATCACTTGCTCCTTGGTATAGCCCATCAGGTCGTAACCCTGGCCGCCCTCGCGCAGAAATACCTCGGCATGGAACTGCTTGCGCTTGTCGGTGGTGGTGTTGCGCTGGATACCGCCTAGCGCGAATGACGGCGCAGCGTAGGCGCGCATGCGAACCCCGTAGACGAAGTCGATCTCCTCGCCATGGCTGACCTCTAGATAGCTACGATCCTCTTCCTCACGGGTGCGTACGTCGAGGCCCTGGTTCTTGAGCTCGTCGGCCACCGAATGCATGGCGGGCGTCACGGTATTTTCGAGGAAGCTTTCGACCTGCTGTTTCCTGGGTACGCTGACCAGCGTCTCGACGCGGCGTTGCCAGGCGTTGGGAGCGCCGGAGAGCGTCGGTGCCGTGTTCACCGTGCTGCGCAGGCTGTTCATCTTGACGCCTTCGATGCGCAACGCCTTGAGCATGCCATAGGCGACGAACATCAGGATGATCGAAAACGGCAGCGCCGAGGCGATCGAGGCGGTCTGCAACGCGGCGAGCCCACCGGCCAGTAGCAGCGCCATGGCGACGAAGCCCTCGGAGACGGCCCAGAAAATGCGCTGCCAGACCGGCGATTCGTCGCCGTCCTTGGAGGTCAGCATATCGATGACCAGCGAGCCGGAATCCGATGAGGTGACGAAGAAGGTCACCACCAGAACCGTCGCGAGTAGTGAGGAGACCTGGCTCAGCGGGAAGTTTTCGAGGAACTGGAACAGCGCCACCGAGGCATCGGCATTGACCGCCTCGGCCAGCGATCGAACGTTGTCCATCAATAGCAGATGCAGCGCGGTATCGCCGAACACCGTCAGCCACAGGAAGGTGAAGCCGACCGGTACGACCAATACGCCGACCACGAACTCACGAATAGTGCGGCCGCGCGAGACGCGGGCAATGAACATGCCGACGAACGGCGACCAGGCGATCCACCATCCCCAATAGAACAGCGTCCAGCCTCCCAGCCAACTGGACGGTCCATCGCTCAAGTTATAGGCATACATGTTGAAGGTGCGATCGACGACATCGGATAGGTAAGCGCCGGTGTTCTGGATGAAGCTCTGTAGCAGGAATACCGTTGGCCCCACCGCCAATACGAACACCAGCAACAGTACTGCAAGCCCCAGGTTGATCTCGGATATCCGGCGAATGCCGCCATCCAGGCCCAATACCACCGAGGTGGTGGCAAATGCGGTGATGATCGCGATCAGAATGATCTGAGTCGTGAGGTTCTGCGGTATGTCGAACAGGTAGTTGAGCCCTGAGTTGACCTGCAGCACGCCCAGCCCCAGCGAAGTGGCTACGCCGAACATGGTGCCGAACACGGCGAAGATATCCACCGCATGGCCGATCGGCCCATGAATGCGCTTACCGATCAAGGGATGCAGCGCCGAGCTGATGCGTAGCGGCAGGCCGTGACGAAAGCTGAAATAGGCCAATGCCAGGGCAACGACCGCATATACACCCCAGGCATGCATGCCCCAATGGAAGAAGGTCAGCTTCATGGCTTCACGGGCGGCCTCGCTGGTGCCTGCCTCACCCACCGGCGGCGAGGTGAAGTGGAACACTGGCTCGGCGACGCCGTAGAACATCAGGCCGATCCCCATGCCGGCGGAAAACAGCATGGCGAACCAAGATTTATAACTGAACTCGGGTTCTGAATGATCGGGGCCGAGTTTGATCTGGCCGTAGCGCGAAAAGGCCAGGTACAGCGAAAACAGCAGATACACACCCATGGCTAGCAGATAGAACCAGCCCAGGGTATCGATGATCCATGTCTGAACATGGCTAAACAGATTGCCGGCGGTCTCGGGGCTGATCACCGTGAAGACGACGAAGCCCAGGATCACGATCGCCGAGCCGAAGAATACCGGCGGATTGATGCCCGCCACCGATGGCTTATCGGTATTTGTCATTAGCGAAATCCTTGTGCCCTTGGTTCATGCGCCATCCTAAAGTAATTAGTGGAACGTCTCATCCATCGACGGTGTCGCGGCGCATGCCGTGCGGTCCGTACCTGTCATGAGAGACTTCATGACACTGGCGCCTGCGGTAGCGCTAAGATGAAAGCAAGCCGGACCCACACGGCCGGACAATGCAGTCAGAGACCAGCGAGGAAATCACACCATGCCGACCATGCCGACCATGCAGCGATTCTCCGTTTTTCTTGCCATGACACTTTTGGCCGGCTGCCAGGGGCTGGCGAGCCAGGATCCGCTGGGTCGGATGCCCGAGCCTCTACCCGTGGCCTGCGAGTGGCCGCGCGACACGAGCGTTTCGCGTGAAAACTGGCTGCGCGCCACCATCGCCGCGCTGGAGGCACGTGGCTTCACGATTCGCAATACCGAGCTCGAGCTGGGGGTGGTGAGTGCCGAACGTACCACGCGGTTACCCGGGCTCGGCGCGGTGGACCGGCCCTGGTTCGGCTTTTCCTCGCTGTGGGGCAGCTTCGGCAATAGTTCGGGCATCGGGGTGGGCTACGGGACACGCTTCGGCGGCGATCCGGTGAGCATCGAACGCCTGTCGGTAGTGAGTAGCGATGCGACGGTGCGTGTCACGCGGGATTCCAGCGTGGTCGACCCCGGTGGCTACGTGATCGACGCACGGGCCGATAACCATGCCGAATTCTGCAACGAGCTCAACGACTCCATTGCCGGGTATCTGCGAGCTGGCGTGGGCGTGGTGGAGGAGGGCAGCCCATGAGCCGCGCAATCGTTGCATCCTGGTTGACGGCGCTACTGTTGCTGGCGGGTTGTGCGACAACGTCGCAGCCACTGCCCGAGCGTGCGATGGTCGTCGCCGGTCCTGTCGATGAGGTACTGGAAACCGGCATCGAGGTACTCATCGAGCGCGGCTTCGTGATCCGCCTCGCCGACGCCGAGTTGGGTCGTGTGGACGCCGTGCGGGCGGCACGCCCCGGCTATCTGGTACGGCTCGAAGTCAGCGATGTGAAAGCCGCCGGGGCTGAATCCGGCACGCGTCTGGCGCTATCGGGGCGGCGTGGCGGGCGCTCCATCGATCCGGTGCGCTTCGATACGCTGCTGGCGGAAATCGCCGCTCGCATACAGGGGAGGCCATGATTTTATACCGTTACTAACGAGTCGCGGTCACTCGCGCTCGCCCTCAGGCGTTACGATCATCCATGGCCTGCTCGGGCAACCGCTCGATAAGCTGCCGCACGCGCTCCAGAACGCTTGCCAAACGCTGGCTGTCATAGGGCTCGGAATCACCGAAGCCCCATACCGGGGCCGGCCAGGCGGCGTCGCGTTCGCTGCGCACGATGACGTGCAGATGCAACTGCGGTACCTGATTGCCAAGGGTGGCCACGTTCAGTTTGTCGCCATTCATGGCCTGCTTGAGTTCACGTCCCAGCCAGGTGGCTTCGTGCCATAGCTGTGCCTGATCGCCGGTCGAGAGCTCGAAGATCTCGCGAACATTGGCACGGCGAGGTACCAGGATCAGCCAGGGAAAGCGCGCATCATCCATCAACAGCACCTGACAAAGCGCCAGATCGGCTACCGGATGAGTGTCGCCTTCCAGGCGTGAATGCAGGCGAAAAGCGTTCATCATGAGTCTCCCGGCGTTGCGTGGTCGGCAATGGCTTGCCAATCAGTGTGATTGGAACGATCAAATCGCGTCAATCGTGGCGTGCTTCCGATATTATTGGCGCGTTCAATGTACTGTTATCAATATATTTTCTCGATGCGTCACTGGGTGCATCGAAGCGACCGGCTGACGAGGACCGAGATGAGGCAGCGAGCATGACCCTGTTGGAAGGTGCGGCATTGGTGGGTATCGGCGCCGTCGCCGGTTTCATCAACGTGCTCTCGGCGGGTGGCTCGATGCTGACGTTGCCGCTGCTGATATTTCTGGGACTGTCGCCTCAGGTCGCCAATGGCACCAACCGCGTCGGCATCGTGTTGCAGAGTATCTCGGCGGTGGGTGGCTTTTTGCGTGCCGGGGCTCGTGAGATCGGTATCAGTCTGCGCCTATCGGTGCCGGCGGTGCTTGGCTCGCTACTCGGCGCCTGGTTGGCGCTGCGGGTTCCCGATGCGCTGTTCGAGGCGGTACTGATCGTGGTGATGATCGTCTCGTCGGTAATGATGCTGCTTCCTCAGCCCAGGCTCGATACACGCACGCTGACCGTCGATCGATTGACGTTACCCGTCTACCTGGCGATGTTCGTCATCGGCATGTACGGCGGTTTCATTCAAGTCGGCGTGGGTGTGCTGTTCATCGCGGTGCTTTACCGGATGCTGAAAATCGACCTGGCGCAGGTCAACGTCTTCAAGGTCTTCATCATTCTGATCTACACGCTGCCGGCACTGGCGTTGTTCCTGCTCAACGATCAGGTACGCTGGGGTTACGGCCTGTTGCTGGGGCTGGGCAGCATGGTCGGTGCCTGGCTGGCGGTAAAGATCAACATGGGCGCGCGCGGTGCCCAATGGATCAAGACACTGACATTGGTGATGATCGCCGCGATCGTGTTACGGCTGCTATTCGAATGACGGTAACAATGAGCGCGTTGGCTGACCAACGTCGAGGTTGCCGAAGCGCCACGAATCGGTGATAAATGCTCTATCGCCGTAGTGGCATTTGAATGAATGAGGAGAACAACATGAGAACCACACTATTGCTGGCAGCTCTGGCATTGCTGGTGTCGCTGGCGGGCTGCAATACCATGGAAGGGTTTGGCGAGGATGTCGAGAAGGTCGGCTCGGAAATAGAGGAGGCCGCGAGCTAGGCAAGAAACCCGGCGATCGATTATGCAAGATAAGCGATCGCCTGTTAGGCTGCAATGAGGTGGCCGAGGCCACTTGCCTATTGAAACGGATCACTCATGTTAGGGAGAACATCCATGAAGAAGATCATTGCGCTGACCTTTATTCTGCTGCTGGGAGGCGGTCTGCTGACCGGCTGCAACACCATGGAAGGGTTTGGCCAGGATGTCGAGAATGCTGGCGAGGAAATAGAAGAAGAGGCCTCTTGATGTCTTGCCGCCCGGTTCCCAGCCGGGCGGCGCTATCGTTTTTCTTTGATTAGCCTTTTACAGTCAACCGCCGAAGCGGCGCAGCTCTATTGCGGCGTTATGTTCACAGGGTTTGGCGCGGCAGGTAGACTCCTCGTTGATAGGAGATAGTGATGAACATCTCAAACTTACGTGACCTACCCGTCGAGCAGCGGCTCCATCTAGTAGAAGAGCTCTGGGACAGCATTGCTTCTGACCAAGAGGTATTGCCTCTTACGGGCGAACAGCGGAAGGAGCTTAACCGGCGTTTGGATGCCTACGAGCTGGATGGCAACCCAGGGCGTCCTGCTGAGATAGTGCTGGCAGATATCCGCAAACGTCTATAATGCTACGACTTCGAGTTCGTCCCGAAGCAGAGCAGGACCTTGAAGAAGCGGCAAGTTGGTACGAGGAGCAAAGGCCAGGCTTGGGCAATGAGTTCCTTGATGAGGTTCTGCGGACTTTCGGCAAGATTTCTGAGCAGCCTGCTTTGTACCCACTTTTGCACCGCAACACGCGCCGTGCGTTGACCCTCCGTTTCCCGTTTGGCGTGTACTATCGTGTGCAAGAAGAGATCATCGTTGTTGTTGCCGTGATGCATGGCAGCCGTAGCCCGCGACGATGGAAGCAGAGAACATAACCCAAGACCTTTCGGAACCCGATGGACTCTGCCTGGCATGTATTTGATAGGATGAAGCGCTTCGACCACTAATTTGAAGGTTATCGAGCCACATTGAATAATCGCGAAACTAACAATTTCGTCGCGGCTCATATGGGCAAGCGTAACTGAAATCACATATGCAGCGCATTCCGGCGATGCTATGAAAACTGCGACTATTCCCTCGCTTCGAGTCATGCCCGAGTTTCGTCATGACACGGAATGCATATTACGGGGAGAGGAGTCTCTGAGTGCATTCGTCGAAGAATCTTTGCGGGAGCAGATTGAATGCCGGAGTATGCAGAAAGAATTTATTGCGCGAGGGATAGCGGCACGGCAGTCTGCAAGCTTTAAGCCAGCTACTTGCTCATGCATGTCAATGCCATCAAGCATCGCCGCTCGCATAGCGGGCGACCGGTCCTCAAAAACTTGGCGGCTTTTTCGGCCTATGGTTGACGCTATGTTTCACGGAGCACGTTTTGAAGATATTAGGTAACGGCTACCTATCTGCGGATGGTCGAGCCTTGGCTCAAAAGGTTGTTGGTGACAATCAAGCTGGATTCGATGCACTGTTACGATCAATAGAGCAGTTTCGTTCATTCGCAGCAACTCGTGAAGTAGCCCGCCAAGAATCTGATGCTGAGAAGCAAAGGGTCATTGCGCTAATTTTGGCGGCTAGGCTCCTAGAAATTTCGGAAGCGGCCTACCTGGTCATGCTGCATGGGATGAGCACGGAAGCAAATAGCCTCTTTAGGGTCTTTCTGGACGCCTATTTTGTGTTCGGAAATATCTGCTCCAGCGAGGAGTTTGTCGCCGAGTATTTCAACTCAGATGAGGCGAATCGTCTAAAGCTCATTAATGCGGCAAAGAAGCATTCCAGCGAACTGTTCAAACCAGCAAACGAGGGGATATCCGAAGAGCACCGCTCAAATCTGAAAGATCGAGTGGAAGGCGAAAAAATCCAAACTTTCAATAGTCATAACTACGCAGCAAAAATCGGCTGCGAAGGTATATACGACAGTATGTATCGCCTCCTCAGTTCCGCAGTACATACATCGCCGAGAGCTTTGGTTGGTTACTCTGAAGAAGACGCCTCGGGTATTGTGCTTTCGGCAAGGGATGGTCCATCAGAGGGTGACATACCGCAGAGACTTCACGGCTTCGCTTACTTCATAATCAAGACTTTAAGTGGCTTGCAGGAGGTCTTCGAATGTTTGGATCAAGCAGAAATTGAGCGCCTGACGGCAGGTCTTAATAAGTGCCAAAAATCCAATATAACAATTAGCAGGTGGCGGCTCTCAACTGGGGAGGTGAATCGCCCCGGTAGTCTAGACATCCGCCAGGCTCTGAAGAAGCCCCCAACCGATCGCGAACCCGTAACCCGCGCGGCGAATCTGCGCTCATGGCCCCTCAACCGCCGAAGGTGAAGCGTCGCTCGAGACGCTCGAACAATAGATCGGTGACGATCGCCAGCAATCCCACCAGTGCCGCCCCCTGAATCACGTAAGCGACATTGCTGCCCACCAGGCCGGCGATGATCGGCGTGCCCAGGCTTTGCGCGCCTACCGTCGAGCCAATCGTCGCGGTGCCGATATTGATGATCACCGAGACCCGCACGCCGGCGATGATCACGCGCATCGCCAGCGGCAGTTCGACACGTAGCAATATCTGCATGCTGCCCATGCCGGTGCCTCGCGCGGCTTCCAGTGTGTTGGGCGGAACGGTGCCCAGCCCGGCGATGGTGTTCTGCACCACCGGCAGCAGGCCGTAGAGCGTCAGCGCGACGATCGTCGGTGTGAAGCCGAAGCCGGCCAATGGCACGACGATGGCCAGTACGGCAGCCGGTGGGAATGTCTGGCCGATAGCGGTCAACGACGACACCATCGGCTCGAATTCACGCCCGCTACGCCGGGTGACGAACAGCCCGGCGCTCACCCCGACACTGATCGAGATCAGTGACGACACCAGCACCAGCGCCACGTGATCGAGCGTCAGTTGCAGGAAGCTCTCGCGTGTATAGATCGGGTTGTCGAGTTGGGGAAAGGCGGCGCGAAAGAGCGGCTCGAGTTCCTGCATGAAGAGCGTCAGCGCCACCAGCAGCGCGCCGAGCGATACCAGTAGCCAGGTGCGGCGCTGCACCGGGGCGCGCAAGGCCAGCGCCTTCATGGCTGACGCCCCATCACGCCATGCATGGTCACTTCGCCGATCAGCGCGCCCTCGGCATCGATGATCGGCAGCGCCATGACGCGAAACCACACCATGCGTGACAGTGCCTCTTTCATGGGCATCTCGGCGGTGGCGACCCACTCGGCGTTGACGGCGGTGCGCTGAGGCGTGTCATTGCCATCCAGTCGCCCGCCATGCAGGCAGATTGGACGACGCTGGGCGTCCACCTCCCAGCCGTGCTCGCCGCTGGCGGGCGCAGCGCCATCGCTCAGTATCGTCGCCTGCTGCTGGTACTGATGTACCCAGCGACGCGAAAGCAGCTTGAGGCCGAGATCCGCCTTGCCGATGAAGTCGCTGACGAAGTCATCGGCGGGCTGGGTCAGCAGCTCGATGGGGCGATCGTACTGGACCAGCTTGCCGGCATTGAGGATGGCGATCCGCGAGGCCAGCTTCAGCGCTTCGTCCATGTCATGGGTGACGAATACGATGGTCTTGCGGGTCTGCGCATGGACGCGCAGCATCTCGTTTTGCAGCACCTCGCGGGTGATCGGATCCACGGCGCCGAACGGTTCGTCCATCAACAGCACTTCCGGGTCCGCCGCCAGTGCGCGTGCCACCCCGACGCGCTGCGCCTGACCGCCGGAGAGTTGGTGTGGGTACTTGTCGCGAAACTCGCCGGCATCGAGATGAAAGAGATTCAACAACTCATCGACCCGCGCATCGCTGCGCGATTTCTTCCACTTGAGCAGCCCAGGCACTACCGCGATGTTTTCGGCCACCGTCCAATGGGGAAACAGCCCGATCGACTGAATGGCGTAACCGATGCGTCGCCGCAACTGCTCGGGCGGCAGTTGGGTTACATCCTCGTCGCCGAGCAGGATTCGCCCATGGGTCAGCGGAATCAGCCGGTTGATCATCCGCAGCGTGGTCGACTTGCCACAGCCCGAAGGGCCGATCAGCACGCCGAACTCGCCGCTATCCACCCGCAGCGAGACATCCTGAACGACATCCTTGCCGGCGTAGGTCTTGGTCAGGCCCCGCAATTCAATCATAAGCTTCGCCCGATAAGTGTGCCTGCGCTCGTCCACGCGGCGTCAGGAATGAGTCTGCATTTCATCAGCGAGCCCCGGCCGGTCTGCTCAGGGCGACGAGAATCTGCAGGACGAAATCGGCCACCACCGCCAGGGCAATGGTCGGTACCGCACCGAGCAGTACCAGATCGATGGCGTACTGGCCGAGGCCCTGAAAGATGAAGGCGCCGAGCCCGCCGGCGCCGATCAATGCCGCGACCACGGTCAAGCCAATGGCCTGCACGGTGACGATGCGCAGCCCCGACAGGATCACCGGTAGCGCCAGCGGCAACTCGACCCGCCAGAGCAGTTGGCGCGGCGTCATGCCCATGCCGCGCGCGGCCTCGATGGTGGCCGGGGCGACCCCGGCGAAACCGGCATAGGTATTGCGCACGATCGGCAGCAGCGAATACATGATCAAGGCGATGATCGCCGGGGTGGCGCCGATCCCGCTCACCCCCAGCGCGCGCAGCACCGGGAAGGCGTCGCTGAGCGCCGAGAGCGGCGCGACCAGCAGCGCAAACAGGGCGATGGAGGGGATGGTCTGGAAGAAATTGAGAATGCCGAACAGCGAGCCGCGCACAGCGGGGCGCCGGTAGGCCAGTAAACCGAGCGGCAGACCGATCAGCAAGGCCGGCCCCAATGCCGAGCCCACCAGAATCAGATGCATGGCGAACTCGGCGGCGAAGGTATCGCGATTGTTGGCGTATTCGCGCATGATCGATAGCGCATCGAATGCGCCACTGGCGAATAGTGCCGCCAGCGCGGCGATCACCGCCAAGGCATAGACGCCGCGCAGCATAAGTCCGGTGCGCAAGCGCTGGAGGGCATCGACGATCATCAGTGCCGGGCAACACACCAGCACCCAAAAGGCCGCGCTCTGGGATACGCGAGCCGCGGGCGCGGCATCTTCCAGCACGCGGTGGGCGTAATCGCCAAGACCATAGGCGACCAGCAGTAGCCACAACGGGGCCAACGCCAGTACCAGTCGGCAAGCGTGGCGGGGCGGCAGTGGCCGACGCAGGGTGCATAACGCCAGTGCGAGTGCCAAGCCACCCAGCCCGATCCATTGCCAGGGCAGTAGTGCGCCGAGCGTTCCCACCGCCTGGCCGGAAACCAGCCGATTGGGCGCCATGGCGGCGAACGGCAAGGCAGCGACGCCGAGCAGCGCCGCTACCAACAGGGTCATCAGTACCCGGTTGGCTACGATGCGCTCGGCACCCTGACCGGCATCAGCCCGGTTGCCGAGCGAACGGGAAGAAGCCACCGACTAGCCGACCGTCAATCCAGGAAACCCTGTTCCTCCAAATAGGTTCGCGCGACCTTGCCGGCGGGAAACCCTGCGACCTGGATGCGGCTGTTGAGCTTCTGCAGCGTCTCGCGATCGAGCGATTCGAAGACCGGCTCGAGCAATTCGGCGATCTCGGGATTGGCCTCGAGTACCGGCTTGCGAATCACCGCCGCCGGTTCATAAACCATCTGGACGTTCTTGGTATCGTCCAACACTTTCAGCCCGGCGGGCTGGATGGCGCCATCGGTGGCATACACCATTGCCGCGTTGGTGCCGCTGGTACCCTCGGCGGCGGCACGAATGGTGGCGGCGGTATTGCCGCCCGAGAGCACCAGCAGTTGATCCTGGCTGAGCGTGAAGTCGTAGGCCTCCTGGAAGCTCGGCAGCGCAGCCGGGCTCTCGACGAACTCGGCCGAGCCGGCGAGCTTGACCTCACCACCATCGCTGACCCACTCGCCGAAATCGGCCATGGTCTGCAGATCGTGCTCCTTGGCGAGCTCCTCACGCACGGCAATCGCCCAGGTGTTATTGGCAGGCGCCGGGGTCAGCCATACCAGGTCGTTGCGCTCGAGATCCCACTGGCGGATTTTCTCATAGCCCTCCTGGGGATTCTTCCAGGCCGGGTCGTCGGCGGTGTTGGAGAAAAAGGCCCCATTGCCCGTATATTCGGGATAGATATCGATCTCGCCCGCCAGCAGCGCGGTACGCACGATGTTGGTCGGCCCCAGTTGCAGCTTGTTCTCGATCTCGTAACCCGCGTGTTCGAGTACCTCGACGATCATGTTGCCGAGCAGCGCGCCTTCGGTATCGATCTTCGACGCTACGCTGATGGGTCCGGCCGGGCTAGGCTCGTCCGGGCTCGGCTCGGCTGCACTGGACTCGGCCGCCACCACGTGACTCATCGTCAATGCCGCGCCGATCATGACGCCGAATGTCTTGCCAAACCTGACCATAAGCTTTCATCCTCTGTGTCATGCGATGAAACGAAAGAACGCGGCGTCGTCGATGGTCAATTCCATCGTTTATTGAGACTAGACACTGCGAAAGTGAATCTCCATGTTTGGGCACCTTAGAGGATCGGCAAAGGCCGCGTCCACAACCTGAGATAACGCTACACAAACACCGGGGAAGGAATATGACCGTGAAATGCGCACTGGGCTTATTGACGGCTGGCCTGCTTGGCGCCTGTTCGACGGCGCCAACGCCAGACGATGCACCGCGACCGCCGCCGATGACCCAAACCGATGGCGATGAATGTGGCGCAACGCGAGTGCAGGCACACACCGGAGAATCCTTTAGCGCGACGCTCGAGCGGACGATCGCCACGCAAAGCGATGCCGGGCGCGTGCGGGTGATTCGCCCGGGCCAGGCCTACACCATGGATTATCGCGCCGATCGCCTGAACGTCCATGTCGATGCGGACGGGCGAATCAGCGAGCTGAGTTGCGGCTGATATCAGCGCAGGCTAGCCGAGGATGAACACTACGCAGGCGGCGGTCATTGCGCCCATGCTGACATTGAAGATCCGCCAGCTTCGCGGGCTGCGGATGTAACGCGCGATCGCCATGCCGAAACCGGCCCATAGCGAGATGCAGGGCAGTGCGATCAGTTCGGCGAAACCGGCCAGTAGCAGGGCATTCCACCAGGCGTTGCCCTCGGCGGGAAGAAATCCCGCCATCAAGGCCAGGCCCATCACCCAGGCTTTCGGGTTGGCGAACTGAAAGGCGACGGCCTGCCAGAAGGTCAGCGGTCGCCCGCTGCCGCGCACGCTCAAATCCGGCGGCGGCGCACTGGCGATCTTCCAGGCCAGGTAGAGCAGATAGGCGCTGCCGACGATCTTGAGCAGCGTCTGAAATAACGGATAGCGTTCGAACAGCAGGCCCAGGCCCAGAGCTATGGCCAAGAACAGCACCAAACAGCCGAACAGGATGCCGAGGATATGCGGCAGCGTGCGCCAGTAGCCGTAGTTGGCGCCGGAGGCGGTCAGCATCAGATTATTGGGCCCCGGCGTGATGGTCATCGAGATCATGTATAGCGCCGCCGGCCCCAGAAAAGCCAATCCTTCCATTTTTGTACCCATACAATATTTATCGCAAAGACTGGAATGCCGCACTCATTGCAGCATAATGACCCTATATAAGCCGTCAACGAGTTTATTGTCACCATGACAATATGGGTTCCCGAACTACCATTGTCCGGCACGCGTTATCGACTACTGGCGGACGCCATCGCCGAAGCCATTGCCGGCGGCGCGTTGGTCGAGGGGGCACGGCTGCCGCCGCAGCGGCGGCTGGCCGATGCCCTTGGTGTCACCGTGGGTACGGTGACCCGCGCCTATGGCGAGGCCGAACGGCGTGGGCTGGTCGAAGCGCGGGTCGGTAGCGGTACCTACGTACGTGGCAGCGAACCGCCAATCGGCGCCTTCCGCCATCTCGCCGCCAGCGCCGATGATGTCATCGATCTCGGTTTGAGCCTGCCGCCGCCGCATCCCGATCGCCCACGCGCACTGGGCGAGGCATTGAGCGCCATCGCACGCGATCCCCAAGCGCTGACCCAGGCGGTGAGTTATCAATCCGAACGGGGCATGCCCCGGCATCGCGAGGCATTGGCGAACTGGATGACGCAGTTGGGCATGCCCGTCGATGCCGATGAACTGGCGATAACCCAGGGCGGGCAGCATGGGATCTTCCTGGCGCTCCAGGCGCTGGCCCAGCCCGGCGAGCGCATTGCCGTCAGCGCGCTGACCTACCCGGGGCTGATCAGCGCCGCTCAGCAGCTGCATCTGAAAATGCTGCGTGTGCCGCTCGACGAGCAGGGCATGGATGTCGAAGCGCTGGCCCGACTCTGCGCTCAGCAGCCGCCCAGGCTGGTCTACATCACGCCCGATCAGAACAATCCCACCGGCGCCTGCCTGCCCGAAGCGCGTCGCGAACGGCTGGTCGAATTGGCTCGCGAGTTCGATTTCTGGATCGTCGAGGATGGCGTGCAGTACTTGCCGGCCGAGGAGCGCGGTACGCCGCTCTACCGACTGGCGCCCGAGCGTACGCTGCATCTGTTCAGCACCTCGAAGGTGATCGCCGGTGGGCTGCGTATCGGCACGTTGCGAGCGCCGCCGGCAATCGGCGAACGCCTGGCGGCCCTGCAGCGCGCGCAGAGCTGGATGGTGCCGCCGCTGATGGCCGAGGCAGTGTGTCGCTGGATCGCCGGCGGTGCCGCGGAGAAGCTACTGGCCTGGCAACTCGAAGAGATTGCCGCGCGCCAGCGCATGGCTCGCGATCGGCTGGTGGCCTTCGCGCCGCGCGGGCGACCGCATGGTTTTCACCTGTGGCTGGAACTGCCCCCAGGCTGGCGCGCGGCGGCGCTGCTCGAACAGCTCGAGCGTCAGCGGGTTCGAGTGACCAGTGCCGAGCCCTTCTGCGTGGGTAGCGAGCCCGCACCACAGGCGATCCGCCTGTGTATCAGTGCGGCGCCCAGCCGCGCGGCGCTATCGCGCGCATTGGAAGTGATTGCCCTGGCCCTGGAAGGCGAGCCGGTCATGCCCTGGCGAACGCTGTAGCGAGCGACTTGCATTGTGCGCCTGCGGCCCTCAGTTCTACTCATGAACCCGCATGCAAGGAAATCGACATGACTCAGGCCCGAATGCTCTCTCACGGCACGCTACGCTGCTTTCCCGCTGGACTGCGCGACGAGCGTGGCGAATTGATCAATGTCGAGGTATCGGCGGCGCTCTACAATGGCAAACGGATGATTCTGGCCAGTGACAAGCCGATTCCCGGTCCTGAGCGTTCGGCGGTATTCTCGGTGGCGATGGATGGAACGGCCCTCGATGATTCGCAACTCGAGTACTTCACCGCCGCGACCATCAAGGGCGCTACCAAATATGAGGATTTCGCCCTGACCGCCGATGGCCGTCATGTGCTGGCGACCACCGGCTTCGATCGCATCGACGACGGCAGCCACGACCTAAATGCCTATAACCATCTGCTGATCTGGCCGCTGCACGACCCCGATGCGGCTCAGGTGGTCGATCCCGATCCGCGCGATGGGGTCATGGGCTCGCTCGAATTGCGCGCCAAACTGGGTAACGCCATCGGCATGCCCTACTACAAGATCGAGGGGCTGGCGGCGATTCCCGGCGAGCGTGGCGACGGCCTGCTGCTGTTCGGCGTGCGCGAACAGGGCAATGACTTCGCCGATTTCGATTACGCCTGCCGCGTGGTCGGTGCCCATTACCAGGTCAATCAGGCCGGTAACCTGGAGTTCATCGACGAACTGCGCGATCTTTATGCGTTCGATCCTAGCCGGTATGACGGCGTGAAGCATGTCTGCGGACTGTCGAGCCTGGAGTACGATCGTTACAACGAGCGCCTTTACCTGCTGACCAGTTTCGAGAGCGAGGACGACGGCATCGGTGGTTATCTGTGGGCGATCTCGCTGGAGGATTTCGCCGCTGGTCGCGCGCCGCGGCTGGTCGATGACGAGCGGGGCCAGCCGCTGGTGTTCGAGCACAAGGCCGAGGGCCTGGCGGTCATCGACGAGACGCGACTGTTCGTCGCCTACGACAACGACCGCCACATGGGGCTGGGCTCGATCGACGAGCGCGACGAGCGTCATGCCTGTGAGGCGCCATATACGCTGCTCGAAATGCGCGATTAATCGGCAATTCTAACGGTACTTATCCTGCCAGCGCTTGGTCGCGACCTGCTCCTTGAGAATCTCCAGTACGTCGACCAGAACCTGCTCGGTGATCCGCTCGCTGCGGGTGTCGGTTGCGACCAGGGCATCGAAACCGCTATCGGCGAGACGCTCCAGCAGCGAGGCGAATTCCGGCGAGCGCAGCCCGGTGACCGCTTCATGTACCAGCTTTCCGGCGATGTCGCTCAGCGTCTGGTCCATGGCGTTGGCCAGTTGGCTACCGAAGGGGAGTTGACGCAGGCGCTGGATCTCGCGGCTCTCGTGCATGGTCCGCCCGACCAGAGCGCTGATGTAACGGGCGATGAGCGCACGGTTGTCGGCATAAACGCCGCTCAATGACGTTTCCAGGCGCTGGGTGATCTCCTGCACCAGTTGCTGCTTACGGGGCGCCACGACCTCATTGGCGATGCGCCGTGAAAAGACATCGCTGTGACGAATCTCATCCTGCACGCTGCCGAGCAGGCGGATTGCCACTCGGTCGGCGAGTTCCTCCAGCGCGATGTCGTAGTACTTGGCCACGACGCCGTACAGATACCAGCGCCGCACATCGATCAGCTCCAAACGCTGCAGGCGGTGCAGGAGCGAGATGACGCGCAGCACACGCAGCCAGCGCAGGCCGGACAGCGGAATACAGCCGATCACGTCATACCAGTGGACGAAGGGATAGAAGAACCAGCGGTGATAGCGTCGCTCGGCAATCGCCACCGCCCAGCCCAGCAGCACGTCGAGCACGAACACCGCGACGAAGGCCAGGTCGATCGTCAGGAAATTTTCGTGTATCGCTTCGGCATAGGCATCGTGGAGCCCCGGCGCCAGCGCCGCGAAGGCGGCATTCAACGGTGGAATCAGAAACAGGCTATCGAATAGCAGTAGGGCCAGGTTGACGATCACCAACACGACGATCAGCAGATCCCAACCGAGTTGCAGCCGCTCCATGAGCGGTGAGCGACTACGATGCGACAACGGCGGCAGTGGCTCTTCCTCGCGAGCGACGGCTTCTTCGCCAGGCGTGCGTGGTAACGGACGCGTTTCCCGTTGCATTGATCGACTCCTTGATCCTTCTCAGAGTGCCACGACCCGCTTGCCGAGATTGTCGCCGGCCAGCAGGCCGATCAGCGCCTCGGGTAGCGCGGCCAAACCGCCCTGCACGACATCCAGCCGCCAATGCAGTTCGCCGCGCATCACGCGCGGTGTCGCCTCGGCCAGAAAATCCTCATGGCGCTGGCTGAAGTGCGGCGTCACGAACGGTATCACCGCGACTCCGCGTTCGCCCAATAGCGCCATGTTGGGCGGCGCGCGGCGCGGGTCGCTCTGCTGATACTGACTGATCAGACCGCAGACCACCACCCGCCCGCCGGGGCGCATGGCTTCGATGGCGGCGGCGAAGGCCTCGCCGCCGACATTCTCGAAATTCAGGGTAATGCCCTCCGGGGCGGTCGCGGCCAGGCGCGCGGCGAAATCGTCGTCGCGGTGATCGAGAACCGTCGCAAAGCCCAGGCCGCGCAGCCAGTCGCGCTTGTCGGCGCGTCCGGCGGTGACGATCACCCGTGCCCCGGCTGCGCGCGCCAATTGTGCGGCGAGCGAACCCACCGCGCCGGCGGCGGCCGATACCAGTACCGTATCGCTTGGCCCGGGCTTGCCCAGCACGCGCATGCCCAGCCAGGCGGTGAAACCGGTCATGCCCAATGGGTGCAGAAAGGCCAACGGCGGATCGCCGGGCGGTTGGCGACGTAGCGCCGTACCGTCGTGAGCGATGAGAGTCTGCATGGGCAGATGGCCGACCGCCCAATCGCCGGGTTGCCAGTCGGGATGACGGCTGTACTCGACTTCGGCGAGACTCCAGCCTGAAAGCACGCTGCCGGCGTCCCAGCGTTCGATGTAGTCATAGCCCGTGGCCTGCATCCGCGTGCGCATGTAGGGGTCGACGCTTACGTAGCGTGGTCGCAACAGCAAGGCGGCGCTATCTTGCGGTGGCGCGGGTACCTCGACGAGCGCGAAGTGCTCGCCGCTCAATCTGCCGCGCGGGCGCGATGCGAGGCGCAACTGCTGCATCAGCGCGGTTTTTCGGCGAAGTGATTCTGATGAGTCTGGCGGGCTTCCTCTTCGGCCTGCTTGCGAAGCTTCTTGCGCAGCGCCGCCTTCTCGAAGCGCAGCTTCTGCAGTGGTGTCTCCAGGTATAACGACGGCACCTTCGCGGGGCGGCCAGCTTCATCCACCGCGACCATGGTCAGATAGCAACTGATGGTATGGCGGATGACCTTCTTCTGAATCGACTCGGCGATCACCTTGATGCCGATCTCCATCGATGAGCTGCCGACGTGGTTGACCGAGGCCAGAAAGGTGACCAGTTCACCGACGTGGATCGGCTGCTTGAACAGCACCTGATCCACGGAAAGCGTCACGACATAGCTGCCCGAATAGCGGCTGGCGCAGGCGTAGGCGACCTCGTCGAGCTTCTTAAGAATGGCGCCGCCATGCACCTTGCCGCTGAAATTGGCCATATCGGGGGTCATCAGCACGGTCATGGTCAGTTCGTGCTGGCGGGGGAGTTCATCTGGCGTCATGGTTGGGTCGCGGTCCATTGAATCGGGCACAAGACTCAGGTGTACCATATTTTGATGGGTGATGGCGGCTCGATCGACTGCGCCGCCGCGCTCGGCATCAACGCATTGCGATCGGCGCTTGGCATGGTCGAGGCAACCTGTGCTGTACTGCCAATAGGTGCAATGGAGGAAAGATAGATGGAAAACGCATTTCGGGTCGGCGTCGATGTGCAGACCGCCAATCTAGACAAGGTGGGCACGGTGGATTCGTTGGGCGCGCAATATTTACGCGTCGTCGATAGCGACGGGGCATTTCGCTGGATTCCCTATACGCGGCTCGAGGCCGCCGGCAACGACCTGCTGCAAGTGCTCGACGACCAGGATGGCGGAAAAGGCCATATTCTGACCTCACCGCCACTCGGCGAAGAGGATGCGCGTGTCGACGAAGCCAGTAAAGAGTCCTTTCCGGCCAGCGATCCGCCCTCGTTTACCCCGGACAAGCCCTGAGCGTCGGCTGGTTCACACGTAGGTCAGCCCCAAGGCGATGATCACGCCGGTAATCACCAGCTGGATCAGGCAGAAGCCCATGATGTCCTTGGCCTTGAGCCCGGCGATGGCGAGTACCGGCAGCGCCCAGAATGGCTGCAGCAGGTTGGTCCAGGCATCGCCCCAGGCCACGGCCATGGCGACGCGGGGAATATCCGCGCCCAGCGCAGCGGCGGCCGGCAGCATCACGGGCGCCTGCACGGCCCACTGGCCGCCGCCCGACGGCACGAACAGATTGACGATGCCGGCGCTGATGAAGGTCCAGAACGGCAGGGTGTCGGCGGTGGCGATCGAGACGAAGCCTTCGGACAAGGTTTCGGCGAGCCCTGATTGGACCATGATCGCCATGATCCCGGCGTAGAAGGGAAACTGAATGACGATGCCGGCGCCGCCCTTGATCGCCTCGTTGAGGCTGTCCAGGATTCGCCGAGGGGTGCGGTGCAACACGATCGCCAGAAACAGGAACAGGAAGTTGACGATGTTGAGGTTGAGCCCGCCGCCGCGCAGCATGAAATGATCGAGCAGGTACAGAAGCCCGGGTATGCCAACCAGCCAGGCCAGCACGACGCTGTTTTCAAGACGCTCGGCGGGGCGGGTGATCGTTGTCTTGCGAATCGGGCCATCATCGAGCTTGTGGGCATCGACATAGACGCTTTCGGCATCGTCGGGCAGCATCAGCCGGTTGACCAGCGGCACGGCGATGAACAGCGCGACCACGATGGCCAGATTGAACAGCGAAAAGATCGTCTCGCTGGTCGGAATGACGCCGATCTGCTCGGCGGTGAAATGTCCCTCGGTGGCAATCACTAGGGGAATCGAGCCGGATAGCCCGCCATGCCAGATGACGAAGCCTGAGTAGGCGCTGGCGATCAGCAAGCGGTAGTCGACGCGGATCTGGCGCGCCAGTTCCTTGGCGAACAGCGCCCCCACCACCAGGCCGAATCCCCAGTTGATCCAACTCGCGGCCAGCGATACCACGCTGACCAGCAGAATCGCGCCACCGGGACTGCGGGCGCGGGCGGCAAGGCTGGCGAGCAGGCGCTTGACCGGTGGCGAGCTTGCCAGCATGAAACCGGTGACCAGTACCAGCAGCATCTGCATCGAGAAGGTCAACAGGCTCCAGAAGCCATCGCCCCAGAAGCGCAGCACCGCCAGCGGCGTCTGGCGCTCCACGCCAATGGCCGCGGCGGCGGCAATCAGGGTCAACAGCAGTACGAAGATATAGGGATCGGGTAGATAGCGTTCGACCAGCTTGACCGCCGGTCGCGACAGGTACTTGAGCATAAAGAGCCGTCTCATCGTTGTTATGACTATCTCGAATATAACGGACGAACAACGGCTTGCCTGTGCGACTCTAGTCTCCCTCGGCCAGCGCCTGTTCCTCGTTGCGCCGCCAGCGGTGGCGTCGATAGTGCAGATAATAGGCGCCGAGCGTCGCCGAACGCACCAGCGTGAAGAGCATGAAGGCCAGCCACAGGCCATGATTGCCAAGGCCCAGGCGCTGGGTCAGCCACCAACTGGGTAGATAAATGGCCAGGCCGATGAAGATACTGTTGCGCATTTCACGGGTGGCGGTGGCGCCGATGAAGACGCCATCGAGCAGATAACTCCACACCGCCAATGCCGGCATCAGCACCATCCACGGCAGATAGACGGCGGCGGCTTCGCGCACCGCAGCCAGGTCGGTAAGCAACGCGATCAACGCGTTACCGGCGAGTGCGAAGATCAGCATGGCGGCACCGGTGGTGAGTAGCGAGAGACGCGCCGCCGCGCCCACCGCCGCGCTGAATTCCCGCCAATCGCGGCGGCCGATGGCACGCCCGGTGAGGGCCTCGACGGCGTGCGCGAAACCATCCAGGCCATAGGAAACCAGCATGATGAACTGCAGCAATACGGCGTTGGCGGCAAGGATCACATCGCCCTGGCTGGCGCCCTGAGCGGTAAAGAAGGCCATCGCGAACAGTAGTCCCCAGGTGCGCACGAAGAGATGCGCATTGACTTGGAACAACTCGGCATAGGCCTTGATTCGCAGCAGGCGTTCACGCAAAAAACGCCCTTCGAGTCCCTTGAGCTGGCGCCATACCAACCACAGGCCCAGCGTCAGTGCGCTGTAGTCGGCAATCACCGTGGCCCAGGCCACGCCATCGACGGTCATGCCCAGGCCGATCACGAAGATAAGATCGAGAACGATATTGACGCTGTTGGTCAGCACCATGATCGCCAGTGTCACGCGGCTGTTCTGCTGGCCTAGGAACCAACCGAGAATGGCATAGTTGGCGAGTACCGCCGGGGCCGAGAGAATTCGGATTCCGGCATACTCGCCGGCCAGCCGAGTGGCCTCCTGGCTGCCATCGAGCAGCCATAGACCGAGTGCGATCAGCGGCCCCGAGAATACGATCAGCAGCGCGCCGATCGCCCCAGCCATGAGCAGCGACTGGCCGAGCAGGTTGCGCACCGCGCCGTCGTCCTCGCGGCCCACCGCCTGGGAGGTCAGCCCGGTGGTGCCCATGCGCAGGAAGCCGAACCCCCAGTACAGAAAGCCGAACAGCGTCGCGCCCAGCGTCACCCCGGCCAGGTAGCGCGAATCGGGCAGATGACCGACCACGGCGGTATCGACCAGCCCGAGTAGCGGCACGGTGACGTTCGACAGGATGATCGGCCAGGCGAGACTCCAGACACGCTGGAGCGGAGAACGCGAGGTGATTGGCACTGGGCTGCCTTATGCTGGTGGGGTGGCCCGATAGGCCAGAAGCCTTCGTATGATGGGCAGCGTCAGGCGGCGACGATGATGTGGTATTTCTCCATCAGTTCCTCGCGGGTTTCCTCGCGCTCGGGGTCGAGCGGAATGCAATCCACCGGGCAGACCTGCTGGCACTGGGGCTCGTCGAAATGACCCACGCACTCGGTGCATAGGTTGGGGTCGATGACGTAGATCTCCTCCCCCGCGGAAATGGCGCCGTTGGGGCATTCGGGTTCGCAGACATCACAGTTGATGCACTCGTCGGTAATCATCAGGGCCATGGTTTGAATCCTCGCGTCACTGGCCTGAATCCTCATCGGAATGATAATGCGCGCGTAGCGCATCGGCGACCCGGGGATGCACGAGCCGGCTGATATCGCCACCCAGCCGCGCGATTTCACGCACGATGGTGGCTGAGATATAAGAATTCTCGACCGCTGGGGTCAAAAACAGGCTTTCGACATGCGGCGCCTGGGCGCGGTTCATGTTGGCCAGTTGCAATTCGTACTCGAAATCGGAAATCGCCCGCAGGCCGCGCAGAATGATCCGCGCACCCTGCTGGTCGAGCAGTTCGGTGAGCAGACAGCTGAAGCCGGTGACCTCGACGTTGCCAAGGTCGCCGGTGACCTCGCGAATCAGCGCGACGCGGGTGTCGATATCCAGCGTCGGCTGCTTTCCCGGGCTCGCCGCGACGGCGACCACCACTTTATCGAAGATGCGCGCAGCGCGCTCGATCAGATCGAAATGGCCATTGGTAATGGGGTCGAAAGTGCCGGGATAAACCACGATATTCATGAGCGCGTCCTGTGCCTGGGAGGTCGCTTGGCGACGCTGAAAACGCCGGGCGACTAGAGTACCCGAAGCCTCGCGCAGCGACAATCATGCCGCTCGACGCCCACGGGAGCGTACGACTACGTTATGTCAATGGGCATCATCCGCGTGAGTTCGTTCATCGAAGGGGGGCCGAGCGATGATCGAGGATATCGATCTCGACGAATTACGGCGAATACCGCGAATCGGGTATTACTTTCGCTACCCGCTGCATCGCGGCAACTTTCACGAATTGCGGCTCGATGACCGGCTGCATGGGCATTACACGGCCAAGCCACTGTATGGAAAGCTCACCCCGGAGGGCCGGGTCGACCGCTGTGCCGGCTTCAATGGCGATGTGGCGACACTGTTCGTCGCCATCGATGCGCAGACGGCACGGGATGCGCAGTTGGTTCTCACCCATATCGACCCGCGACACATTACCCTGGCCAATGGCCGGCGCAATTGGCCGGTGATTCGCGCGGCGGCACAGCGCCGTCTCGGCGAGCTACTCGCCGCGTAGATCGGCGCGCGGCTACTCGTCGTCGAGCCGGCCGAAGGGGTTGTCCACCGCCAGCGATACCGGTCGCGCATAGCCGGGAATGTGAATGTCGTGTGCGTCTATCTGCAGCTCGGGGCCTTCCAGCACGCCTTCGCCGAAACGATAGATGACCGCGAAATTGGCGTTGTCGGCATGGCGCTGATAGGCCTCGCTGGCGCTTAGCGTCGCTTCGCGGCGCTGTTTCCAATCGCTGACGGCGGCCTGCCCATGACGCTTGACCAGCAGCCGCTCGGTGACACTGGGCGATAGCACCAGGCCGGTGGCGTTGTTGCCGCCGAAGCCCTTGGCATTGATGAAGGCGGCATCGGCCTCGAAGGTGCGTGGCTCGCGAAATAGCGCGAGACGCTCGCCGCACACGTCGTCGGCCACCGCGTCGAGGGTGGGAATTCCCGGTAGCAACCCATGCGCGAAGCTGCCCAGCGCGCTGGTCAACTGATCGCCGGCGGCACTGCCCTGGGAATGGCCGACGAAGGCCTTGATGGCCGCGACCGGCCAGGATGAGATGCCGTTGGCGCGAGCGATGCAGTCCAGCACGTGCGATTCGGTGGTGCGATTCTTCGGCGTACTGGTGCCATGCGCATGCACGAAGCTGCGCTCGCGCACGGCGCGCTCGCCGATGATATCGCAAGCCAGCGATACCGCCTTGCCCAGGGTAATGTAGTTGCCGATACCCGGCGCCGAGATCGAGCGCTTCCAGCCATCGGCATTGACGAACACGCCAGGCACCGCGCCGAGAATCTGCGCGCCGGTTTCGAGTGCCAGGCCATCGTCCATCAGCATCACGAACTGGCTGGCCTCGGCGATGGTGAAGCCGCAATTGCGCGCGAAGGGGCGACAGGCGCGTTGATAGTCGGCATCGGTCAGCAGGCTCAGCGCATCCAGCGCCTTGAGGCTGTCGTCGTCGGCCAGTGCGCCCATGGCGCGAAAGCCTTCGATGATCTCGGGGGTCACCGGCGCGTCGCTGGTGCCGACCATCACCACGCGGCAGCGGCCACTGGCAATGTCCTCGATCCCCTGGCGCAGGTTATAGAGGAAACTCGCGCAGGCGCCCTGCACGGCACCGGTCGAGCCGACGCTACCGAGCACATAGGCGTTGAGGAAGTCGGCCGGCATCTGGCCGTAGCCCAGCGGCATCTGCTTGGAGGTGGCGCGATTGCCGGAAACGAAGCTTCGTAGCAGCCCGCCCCAGCCCTGTTCGTCGAGTTGGCCGATGGAGTTGCCGGCGTAGACGGCGATCTGATCGGGGTCGAGGCGATCGCGCAGCGTGCTCCAATCCAGCCCGCTCTGGCCCAGGCAGTCGCTGGCCCCGAACACCGCCATCGACAGTCCGCGCGGGTGATGTACGCTGCGATACAGCCGGCTGGGCTCGAAACCGCTGGGCAACTGGCCGGCGGCACGCACCTGGGCCGGGCGACGCTCGGGCAACAGCACGTCGAGTGCGCCGGCCGGCACGGTGACTTCTACGTGGCGGCGATCGAGTTCGCGCACCTGCCAGTTGGCGGGTAGCGGATCGGGCAATTGGCGGCGGCGGGTATGAAACACCAGCGGGGCATCGAGGTTGAGCTGGGCCTGACGATTGGCGGCAACCCCATCGACATCGAAATGGGCGCTTTCGATGCGCCGGATCAAGGTGTGATCGAGGATCCGGCGACGGTAGCGAGTCGCGACTTCATCATCCGTCAGGCGGTTGCCGTCGGTATCCAGCCAACAACCATCCTCCTGGCGAGCGACGATCTGCATCATGGCCGCCAGGCCGATCAGGGTTCGTGTCTGGTCTTCTGCGGGCAAGGCATCGAGCACCATGCGGCGAAACGCCTGGTGTCCCGAGGTTCTGCCGGCGGCATTGACACCGCCCATGCCGACAATCACCGGTAATTGTGACAAGCCGCGTCCCTCGTTGCTGTTGGGCCTCTACGCGCTATTAGTCCTGCATGACCGGTAAGCAAGCGCTCACCGGTCCGGCATCTAATATGGCGAATCGAATCTGGTGCGCGATGATAGCACCTGCTCCACAGCCCCGTCATGCGGGCGGCTGTGGGGAGCGTCATGCGCTCCGTCTAAAGCCACGCAACGGCGCTGAAGCGAAGGGGTTGAAAGTCGTCATGCCACGCTTGCATTGCAATGACGGCTCGAGCCATACGCATCAGGCAATGGCTGTTAGACTATTCGTCCCTCAGCCGTGTTCACGATCGCCGCCGTATGCATGCCAATTCCCGCGTCATCGCCAGCAATCAGACTGGCCCTCATGACGATCTAGCGCGCCGCGTTGCACGGGCGCTCCACTACCCGCTGCGCAAGCCGATCGCCGAGCACACCCGCCTGGCATTCGCCGAGGCCGAGGCCTGGCTGGCCTCGCGCCACATGCCACTGGTTCTCGATGCCGGTTGCGGGGTGGGGCTATCGACGCGTCACCTGGCACGGCGCCATCCCGATCGTGCGGTAATCGGTATCGACCGCAGCGCCGACCGGCTGTCCCGCGATCATGGCGCCGTGCCCGACAACGCACTGCTGATACGCGCCGACCTGATCGACTTCTGGCGTCTGGCACTGGCCGCCGGCTGGCAGCCGCTGCGCCACTATCTGCTGTATCCCAATCCCTACCCCAAGGCCTCGCAGCTCAAGCTGCGCTGGCACGCGCACCCGGTCTTCCCGACCCTTCTCGCACTCGGCGGGCATCTCGAACTGCGCTCCAACTGGCGCGTGTATCTCGAGGAGTTCGCACTGGCGATCGAGCAGGCCAGCGGCCAGCGGCCCGCCATTCTCGAGCACGACCCGGCGGGTGACTATCTCACGCCCTTCGAGCGCAAGTACCACGCAAGCGAGCAGGCGCTATGGCGGCTGTCGATCGATCTGCCGCATCGGCCATCGCTGCCGCCGGCGCCCTAACGTGAGAGCCGCGCACTGAGTTCATCCTGCAGCCAGCGTGCGATGGGACCTTGCGCGCCGGCGCGACGATGCACCAGCTCGACGCCGACACTGGGCGGGTCGGGCAGCTCATCGATGGTCAACCGGCGCAGCTGTTCGCGATACATGGGGTAGTCGGCGATATGCTCGGGCACCAGCGCCCAGCCGATGCCCTGGGCGACCAGTTCGGCGATGGCATAATAACTGTTGAGTTGCCAGACGCGCGGCGACAGGCGGGCCTGGCGATTGCCGCCCAACGGCGACGATACCACTAGCTGGCGATAGCGGCTGAGGGTCGATAGACGCACCATCGGCTGGCGCGCCAGGGTGTGCTGTGCGGCGACGATCGCGGTTTGCGACAGGCGTGCGATCTGGCGCACCGCCAGGGCGGTCGGCAGCGTCGGCTGACTGAACAGTACGCCGAGATCGGCGGTGCCGTTATCGACCCAGTGGGGAATCTCCGCCTGGGCGCCGTTGAGCAGCGATAGCTCCAGTGCGGGCCAGCGCCCAGCCAGAGCCAACAGGGCATCCATCAGCGGCGGGTAGGGCAGTGCTTCGTCCACCGCCAGCGTCAGGCGCGACTCTTCGCCGCTGGCGAGTGCCTGCGCGCGCGCCTGGAGCTGATCGCACTGACGCAGGATCTCGCGGGCCTCCGAAATCATCGCGATGCCGGCGGCGGTCAGTGTCGGGGTGCGTCCGCTGCGCTCGAACAGCGTCAGGCCCAGGTCGACTTCGAGATGCGCGATGGCGGTGCTGACCGCCGATTGGGCCTTGCCCAGTTTGCGCGCCGCCGCCGAGAAGGAGCCATGTTCGGCAGCGGCCAACAAGCAGGTCAATTGGTCCAGATTCCAGCTCATCATCTATCTTTTTCCCTGATGGGTGTTAACTCGTTTCCATCAATATAATGGCTAGAATAACGGCGAGTCTCTTTATTTCATCGATGGGAGCGGGAAATGCGTAGCTGGGGCGAGCGGTTGCTGCACACGACGCTGTTCGAAGCCGGCGGGCTCATCATGGTAACGCCGCTGGCGAGTTGGCTGACCGGCCATGGCATCGGCCAGATGGGCCTGTTGACGGTCGTGCTGGCGACGTTTGCCATGTTCTGGAATCTGGTCTGGAATCGAGCGTTCGATCGTTGGGTGCCGACGCGCCGGCGCAGCCTGATGCAACGTATCTATCAGTCGCTGGGCTTCGAGATCGGCCTGTTGATCATGACGCTTCCCGGTGTCGCCTGGTGGCTCGACATGGGTCTCGTCGAGGCCTTCTGGCTGGATCTGGGCTTCATGCTGTTCTTCCTGTTCTATGCGCTCGCCTTCAATACGCTGTTCGATGTCTGGATGCGCCGCCGACTGGCGCAGGGAGGTCACTGATGGCTTACGTCTATCTCTTGGTGGCGATCGTTGCCGAGGTGCTGGGCACGGTCGCGCTCAAGGCCTCCCATGAATTCACCCGCTTCTGGCCTAGCGTTGCGGTAGTGGTGGGCTACGCAGTGGCCTTTTATATGTTGACGCTGGTGCTGCGCACGATTCCGGTGGGCATCGCTTATGCCTTCTGGGCGGGGCTGGGTATCGTGCTGGTGACGCTGATCGGCGTGGTGGCTTTCGGCGAGCGGCTCGACCTGCCGGCAATCGTGGGTTTGGCGATGATTATTGGCGGCGTTGTCGTGATACAGGTTTTCTCAAACGTGTCGGCCCACTAATCTAGGGGGCACTGCCATTACCGGGATCATCCATCATGCCATGTAAGCTCGCCGCACTGTTTGCCGCCTGCCTGCTCATCGCCGCCCCTCTCAAAGCCCTCGCCGCGGGGTTCGACCATGTCTCGAGCCTTGCCGAAACAGGTTTTCTCATCAGTGCCAAGGCACAACTGCTCGATACCGGGGAGGTGCTGGGCGCGATCACGCCTCAGCGCCAGTTGTCGCCGGCCTCGGTCTCCAAGCTCTATGTCGCGGCGGCGGCGCTGGATCGCTGGGGGCCGCAACACCGTTTTTCCACACGGCTGGTGACGACGGGCAACATTGATGCCCAAGGCGTGCTGCACGGCGATCTGGTGTTCGAGGGCGGCGGCGATGCGGCGCTGGTCTCCGAGGACCTGTGGCGGCTGATTCAGCGTCTGCGCCTGCACGGGGTCACGCGCATCGATGGTCAATTGGTGATCAGCCAGTGGCGCTATGGCCCGGTCGAATGCATCACCACCGATCGTTGCAAATCGCGTACGCGCACCCGCAACGCATACAGTGCGCTGCTCTCTTCGGCAGGCATCAATTACGGCAGCTGGTGCCTGAATGTATTGCCGGGTGCACGCGCCGGCGCCGCCGCGCGGATTCGCAGTTGCGACACCGTGACGCCGACCCTGCGTGTCGACAACCGCGTGACTACCGTCAGCGGTGGCGGCGGCACGTCGCTCAGCGCCCAGCGCGTCACCGATGCCCAGGGCGACAGGATGATCGTGAGCGGCCGGATCGCGCTGGGAACCTATCCTCGCGCGATCTACCGCGCCAGCTCCGATCCCGCTCGGCAGACCGCACAGACACTACTGGCGCTGCTCGAGGACGCCGGCATCCACGTTACCCGCGGCGCCGCGACGAGCGACACGCGTCCGCCGGCCAGCGCGCGCCAGCTGGCCGCGGTGGATGGCAAGCCGCTTCAGGAGTTGCTGCTGCGCACGCTCAACTATTCGAATAATTTCATGGCCGATATTCTCGCCCTCGATCTGGTCGAGACGCCGCGCGCGACGTTGCCCCAGGCCGGTGCCGAGCTCGAGCGCTTCGCGCGTGGAATACCGGGCCACGGGCCGCTGACCCTGCTCAGCGGTAGCGGCCTGACGCCTGAGAATCGCACCTCGGCACAGGGCGTCAATGCGCTGCTCGAGGCGATGTATCACCGGCCCGCGCTGTTTCCGACCTTCGTTGCCGGCATGCAATTGCCGGTCAATGGGCCGATGACCTTCACCCAGCGCGGCAGCGAGCTTTTCCAGACGCACGTCATGCTCAAGACCGGCACCTTGAATCAGCCGGTCTCGGTGCGTGCGCTGGGTGGCTATTTCCGTACCGAAAGCGGGCGCTGGGGCTCCTTCAGCGTGCTGGTCAATGGTACCCGCAGCACGCCTTACCTTTCCTGGTCGCAGGTGCTGCCGCTGATAGCCGAGGATCTGACCGCGATGATCGCGTCGCACTGAGAGGGTCTCTACAAAATGCCTATACTCGGCAATACTGTGTTGAAATCGCGCTCAAAATGCTCATTTACTCTTCGTAAACTGCGCTTTTTCGCTCAATTTCGCCTTGTCTTGCCTTCGTTCGCCTATTTTGTAAACACCTCTTGAGCGCCTTATTTCGTTCAATGCCCGACGCTTTTGCCATGGGCGGGCCGGGCGATTTCATCGAAACGCCGGGCCAGGTCGTCGAGCCCGGTGGCTAGCGCCTCACCGTTCATGGGTATGCCATGGCCGGTCATCGCCACGCTGGGCTTGAGCGCCGCCAAGCGCCGGACCGATTCGCGCGCGGCGTCCCAGTCGGGGGTGAAGTAACGTGGCGGTCCGCTGAGTTCCTGATGCTGAGTCAATACCTGATACAACTCGTCCTGGCGCACGGTGACGAAGGCATCGCCGACGATCATGGCACGGTCCTCGTCACGAAAGAACGAGACGTGCCCCGGCGTATGGCCCGGCGTATGCACCCAGCGCCAGCCCGGCATGTGGGGGACGCTGCCATCGTCGGGCAACGGGTGAAGATGCGGACGCAGGTCGACGGGGTCGTTGGGAAAGAAGCGCGATAGCTTGGCGACAAGACCGCCCTCCACCTCGCTGTCCGGGTAGGGATAGGCTTCTTGCCCGGTCAGATAGGGCAACTCCTGGTCATGCGCGTAGACCGGCACCTGCCAATGCTCGGCCAGTTCGACCGCGGAGCCGACATGGTCGAAGTGACCATGCGTCAGCACGATCGCGGCGGGCCGGGCATCGTCGCCGAAGCGCGCCTTTGCCGCCCGGCGAATGTCCTTTTCGCTGTTGGGCATGCCGGCGTCGATCAGCACCCAGTCGCGATTATCGGGATGGCCGACGAAATAGACATTGACGATCTGTACGGTCAGCCCTTCGACATCGGCGAGCGGCGCGAAGGCGCTACCGCTCTTGATGGACGTCATGGGCATGCGCTTGTCATGCAGTGGATTATGGGCCATGGCAACTCTCCCTTTGCGCCGATCCGTGCCGGTCCTTGCTGCCCGAGGCTCCAGGCGGGCCGAAGGGCCTTTCAAGCAGTCTAGGCATAGCCGACCGCTAGCCCAAGCGGCGCTACCGCCGCTGAAAAATCCTTGTCAGGTTAGGGTGCTGTCAGTATTATGTGCGCCCTGTCGGCGGGTCGTTAGCTCAGTTGGTAGAGCAGTTGGCTTTTAACCAATTGGTCGTA
>NZ_CAMPKE010000015.1 GCF_946887195.1 uncultured Halomonas sp. | reverse complement strand
GGTAGTCCGGCATGACCATCGGGATCAGGCCGGCATCGGATGCGCCCTGCACGTTATTCTGGCCGCGCAGCGGATGCAGCCCGGTGCCGGGCCGGCCGGTCTGGCCGCAGGCCAGCGCCAGCGAGATCAGGCAGCGCGCGTTGTCGGTGCCGTGGACGTGCTGGGAAATACCCATGCCCCAGAAGATCATCGCCCGCTCGGCGGTGGCGTAGAGTCGCGCCACCTCGCGAATCTCCTCAGGCGCGATACCGCACAGTCCGGACATCGCCTCCGGCGTCATATCGACGACGTGGCGCTTGAGCGCCTCGAAGCCTTCGGTATGCGCGTCGATATAGCGCTCGTCATACAGCCCTTCGCTGACGATGACGTTGAGCATCGCGTTGAACAGCGCCACGTCGCTGCCCGGTGTGAAGCGCAGCACCTTGTGCGCATAGGCGCCCATCGCCTGGCCGCGCGGATCGATGACGACGATCTTGGTGCCGCGCTTGGCGGCCTGCTTGAAGAAGGTCGCCGCCACCGGATGATTCACCGTCGGGTTGCAGCCGGTGAGGATGACCACGTCGGACTCCAGCGCCTGCATGAACGACGCCGTCACCGCGCCGGAGCCGATGCACTCCATCAGCGCCGCCACCGAGCTGGCGTGGCATAGCCGCGTGCAGTGATCGACATGGTTGGAGCCGAAGCCGGTGCGCACCAGTTTCTGGAACAGCCAGGCCTCCTCGTTGGAGCACTTGGCGCTGCCGAAGCCGGCCAGCGCATCGGGCCCGTTGGCGTCTTTCAGGCCGACCAGACCCTTGGCGGCAAAATCGAGCGCCTCGTCCCAGCTCGCCTCGCGGAAATGCGTGGTCGGGTTGGCCGGATCGAACTCGGGATCGAGCCCCTTGGCCACGCCCTCGCGACGGATCAACGGCGTGGTCAGCCGCGATGGGTGGCGCGGGTAATCGAAACCGAAACGCCCTTTCACACACAGCCGGTTGTGATTGGATGGCCCATCGCGGCCCTCGACGAACAGGATCGCGTCATCCTTGATGTGATAGGTCAGCTGGCAGCCGACGCCGCAATAAGGACACACCGAATCGACCGTGCTGTCGGCGATCTTCGAGTCGCCACGACCCTCGGCGTCGATCAGCGTCGCCGGCATCAGCGCACCGGTGGGGCAGGCCTGCACGCATTCGCCGCAGGCCACGCAGGTACTCTCGCCCATGGGGTCGTCGAAATCGAAGACGACCTTCGAACTCGCCCCGCGATGGGCCATGCCGATGACGTCGTTGACCTGGACCTCGCGACACGCGCGTACGCACAGGTTGCACTCGATGCAGGCGTCGAGATTGACGTTCATCGCGCTGTGGGAAGCGTCATGACTGGCCGCCAGATAACGGGTTTCCTGCTCCTCGACCGGGTTGCGCGCCGGCAGCCGCGCCTTGACCGCCGTGGCGTCGATCGCCAGCTGATCGGCCATCGCCCAGAAGTGGCTGGAGCGATCCGGGCTCGCCTCACGCTCCGGTTGATCGGCGATCAGCAGCTCCATCACGCCCTCGCGGGCGATGCGCGAGCGCTCGGAGGTGGCGCTGTTGACCGTCATGCCGGGCCGGGCTTCGCGCAGGCAACTCGCCACCAGGGCGCGCTCGCCCTCGATCTCGACCATGCAGGCGCGGCAGTTGCCATCGGCGCGATAGCCGTAGGCATCCTTGAAGCACAGGTGCGGAATCGTCTCGCCGGCGCGCTTGGCGACCTGCCACAACGTCTCGCCGGGAAATGCCGTGACGCTGTGGCCGTCGAGGGTCAGCTCGAAGGGCTCTGGCGCGCCGGATGCCCTTGAAGCCGGAGAAAGTGCAGTATTCATGTCAATGCTCCTCAGCCGCTGTCCAGGGTGATCCAGATGGCTTCCACGGCTTGTCCATCGGGGCTTGTCCAGAGGCAGGTCTTCGCGAGGGCGCTGTGAACCCGTCCTTGGGCGCTACTTTTGCCATCCATGGCAAAAGACCCTCGCTTCGAACTGCCTCTGGCGCCCCTTCCTTGTCCACTGCGATATCCCTAAGTTTCTGTCAGCCCCGAACGATCACGCTCTGGGCCAGCAGAGGCTCACGGAAGTCCTTCAAGAGTCCCAGCACCGGGTTGGGCGCGGCCTGGCCGAGGCCACAGATCGAGGCATCCATCATCACCTGCGATAGCCTTGAGAGTTCGGCGGCATCCCATTCGTCGCGTTCGAGCAGCGCCAGCATCTTCTCGGTGCCGACCCGGCATGGCGTGCATTGGCCGCAGGACTCATCGGCGAAGAACGCCAGTAGATTGGTGGCCACGGCGCGCAGGTCGTCCTGATCCGACACCACCATCACCGCCGCCGAGCCGATGAAACAGCCGTGCGCCTGCAGGGTGTCGAAATCCAGCGGGATATCGGCCTTCGAGGCGGGCAATATGCCCCCCGAGGCGCCACCGGGCAGGTAGGCCAGCAACTGGTGGCCATCGGCCATGCCACCGCAGACTTCGTCGAGCAGCTCAGCGAGGGTGATGCCGGCCGGGGCCAGGTGCACGCCGGGGTTCTTGACGCGCCCGGAGACCGAAAAGCTGCGCAGCCCCTTACGGCCATGTCGTCCTTGGCTGGCAAACCACTCGGCACCGCGCGCCCAGATCAGTGGAATCCAATAGACCGTCTCGACGTTGTTGACCAGCGTCGGGCGGTCGAATAGCCCGACCTGGGCAACATACGGTGGACGATGGCGCGGCTTGCCCGGCTTGCCCTCCAGCGACTCGATCAGCGCCGACTCCTCGCCACATATGTAGGCACCGGCGCCGCGGCGCATGATGATAAAGCCTGGTTCGACGAGCCCGGCGGCTTCCAACTCGCCAATCGCTTCATGCAATACGTGATGCAGCTCGGGATATTCATCGCGCAGGTAGATGTACAGCGCCTCGGCCTCCACCGCCCAGGCGCTGATCAGCGCGCCTTCGAGGAAACGATGCGGCGCGCGCTCCAGGTAGTAGCGATCCTTGAAGGTGCCCGGCTCGCCCTCGTCGGCGTTGATCACGCAATAACGCGGGCCCGGTTCGGCGCGTACGAAACCCCACTTCTTGAAGGTCGGGAAGCCTGCCCCACCCAGGCCGCGCAAGCCGGCCTGTTCGAGCATCGCGGTCAGCGTCTCATAACTGACCTCGCCGGCGCGGCAGGCGGCGAGCAGCTCGAAGCCGCCCTCGTCGCGATAGTCACTCAGACGCTGCCAGGCGAGCGGTTCGGCGTAAATCTCGCCAGCCATCAGCGCCTCGCCCACGCTGGCTGCGGTGGCATGGCCCAGGTGGCGGTGCTGCCCCATCGATGACAATTCGACCACCGGTGCGGTCTCGCAGCGGCCCATGCAGGGGGCGCGAATCACCCGCACCGCAGCGGGATCGGCACCATGCGCCAATTCGTCATGCAGCGCCTTGGCGCCGGCCAACTGGCACGACAACGAGTCGCAGACACGAATCGTCGTCGCCGGTGGCGGGGCCTGATCGTCACGAACGACATCGAAGTGGGCGTAGAAGGTCGCGGTCTCGTAGACCGCCGCCATCGGCAGGTTCATGAACGCGGCGAGCGCACGCAAATGGCGCAGGGCAAGATGGCCGTAGGCATCCTGGATGGCGTGCAGATGTTCGATCAGCAGATCGCGGCGGCGTGGCTCGGGTGTGCCAGCGTTACCCAGCAGCGCGTCGATCTCGGCGAGTGCCGCCGCATCCAGCTCGCGACCGCGAGGCTTGCCTCGGGCGCCGCGGCGGACAGGCGTCACGGTGGTCACAGTCATGGTCTGGCGCTCGTTGTTATCGATATGCATCGATGTTCGCACCGCATCGAGAGCCGGGCAATGGCCAGTCGCCGGATGACGTTCGCCACGCCGACGGACGACACGTCGGTGTCGCTGTGAGCAAACTCGACACCGCCATGCCCGCGCGCGCCGGCCCGCGCCAGTGAACATGCCGGTGTCGGTTTCAAGCAACAGCCCCATGACGCCTGCCCCAAGAATGCGCTGGCCGCCATCGTCTCCTTTGGGACATCCGACAGACGGACAACAACAACGAGGGCAAACCATGAGTCAAGACGTGCCTGTGCTGGAACTCGGTCAGGACAACAAGCAGATAATGGGGCTGGATTTCCACAATCCCGTCTTTCCGCTTTCCGCCGTTGCCATTCTGCTATTCATCATTTATGCGCTGGTCTACCCCGACGCCGCCAACGCCCAGTTGGGACTCGCCAAGAATTGGGCCATCGAGCATTTCGACTGGCTCTTCGTGATCTCGGGCAATGTCTTCGTGGCGTTCTGCATTGCGCTGATCCTACTACCGGTGGGACGTATCCGCCTGGGCGGGAAAGACGCCCGGCCGGAGTACTCGCGCATGTCGTGGTTCGCCATGCTGTTCGCCGCGGGCATGGGTATCGGCCTGATGTTCTGGAGCGTCGCCGAGCCGGTCGCCTATTACACCGATTGGTATGGCACGCCGCTGAACGTCAGCCCCGGCACGCCGGAAGCCGCCAGCGCGGCAATGGGCGCCACCATCTATCACTGGGGCCTGCATCCCTGGGCCATCTACGCGGTGGTCGCGTTGTCGCTGGCGTTCTTCGCTTACAACAAAGGCTTGCCGCTGACGCTGCGCTCGGCGTTCTATCCACTGCTGGGCGAGCGTACACGCGGCTGGGCCGGGCACACCGTCGACATTCTCGCGGTGTTGGCGACCATCTTCGGCCTGGCGACCTCGCTGGGATTCGGCGCCACCCAAGCCGCCGGCGGGCTGAACTACCTGTTCGACGTGCCCAATACCATCGGCACGCAGCTGGCGGTGATCGTCGTGGTCAGCGCCATTGCACTGTTCTCGGTATGGCGCGGTATCGACGGCGGCGTGAAGGTGTTTTCCAACATCAACATGGTACTCGCCACGGCGCTGCTGGCGTTCCTGGTCATCGCCGGTCCTACGCTGGCGATCGTGACCGGTATCGGCACCGCGACCGTGGACTATCTCAGCTATTTTCTGCCGCTATCGAACTGGATCGGTCGTGACGACACCACCTGGTATCACGGTTGGACGATCTTCTACTGGGCGTGGTGGATCTCCTGGTCACCGTTCGTCGGCATGTTCATTGCGCGCGTCTCGCGGGGCCGCACGGTGCGTGAGTTCTTGACCGCCGTGCTGTTGGTGCCGACCGTCGTCACGGTGGTGTGGATGAGCGCCTTCGGTGGCATCGCCCTGGATCAGGCCGCCAATGGCGTGGGCGAGTTGGCGAACGGCATCGGCGATGTCTCGCTGGCGATGTTCCATATGCTCGAGCAGTTGCCGTTGACCGGGGTTACCTCGACACTGGCGATCGTGCTGGTGCTGGTGTTCTTCATCACCTCGTCGGACTCCGGCTCGCTGGTGATCGACAATATCACCGCCGGTGGCAAGACCGACGCGCCGCGCAGCCAGCGGGTGTTCTGGGCAACCATGGTCGGCGTGATCGCCGGCGTGCTGCTCTACGGTGGCGGCAGCGAGGCGCTCGGCGCGCTCCAGGCGGGCGCGGTGGCGACCGGCTTGCCATTTACCGTGGTCCTGCTGGTAATGTGCTTCAGTCTCTACAAGGGACTGCATGAGGAGCACCGCCTGAAAGGCACGTTCACCGGTTCCGAACCTGCGTAATACCGATGACGGAATCAAAAAAGGGTCGCCGAATCGGCGACCCTTTTCCGTCCTGCCCGGGGTGGCTTACGAGCCGCTACCCTGAGCCATCTCCTGGACGCGCTTCATCAGTTCGGGATCCTGCTGGATCGCCTGGCCGATGGCATTGAAGGTTTCCACATCCAGACCGCTCTCCTCGACGACGGCGACCATCTTCTCGTTGGCCTCCATGCGTATTTCCTGCTGTGCGGCCTGATCCTGCTCACCTTGCAAACGCTCGGTGTACTCCTGTGAGATCATTGCGATTTCTTGAGACGCGTCGGCGAACTGCTGCAACTGCTCATCGGTGAAGTCTTGAGCCGTCGCGGGCGCCTGTGTGGTTGCCCCCTGCTGTGCCGTGGCTGAATCCTGTTGCGCCATGGCAGGCACGGAAAGCATGCCAGCAGTCAACAATGCGGCGGAAAACAGAGCAGTGATCCTTTGCATGTAAAAAAACCTCCAACTCGTACTGTGTGTTCTTCTCTGACGACCGCTTGCACACGAGGTTCACTTTTTCTTGTAATGAGTAAGAAATAAGAAGTTTCCGTGACGTTACGTGCGTCTTCGTAAAGCGACAACCGACCATCGCCTGGTCTCAGTTGGCTCGCCCCAACCATTCGACGATCGCATCGACCCCGGCGATCAAAGACTTTATCGCCGGCTGATCGAGGGCGGCAAGCTGCGTTTGCAGCACCGATTCGCCATCGAAATCGACATAGGCCAGACGCACGGTGAGCTGGCCAGGCTCACAGCCGAAGGCACTACCGGGCAGCAGTGCGACGCCGGCTTCGTCGAGCAGTCGCGAGGTCAGCTCGCCGCTGGTGGTGATGCCACGTGCCGCCAGGCGCTCGCGATGCGCCCCGAAATCGGGAAACAGATAAAAACCGCCATCCGGTGCATGCACGCGAATGCCAGCAGCCTCGAGTCTTGCCGCACTCCACTGCCCCAGGTCGCCGAGCACTTCACGTTGGCGCTGCACATAGCTATCGAGTGCCGTATTCGGCGTATAGGCAACGATCGCCGCGCGCTGGACGGGGCTCGCGACGCTCGACCAGGTTTCCGATGCCACGCCCATGATCCGGGCGAACAGTTCAGCGTTCAACGCCTTGGGAACGTGCATGACGCCCAGCCGCCAGCCACCCGCGCCGCACCATTTGGAGAGCCCGTTGGTGGTCACCGTGCCCTCGGGATAGTCGCGGGCGAAGGCGCGATGCTCGCCGCGATGATGCAGTACGCCGTAGATTTCATCGGACAGCACCAGTATGCCATGCCGCCGTGCCACGGCCGCCAGGCGCTGTTGGGTGTCGAGATCGGGTGACAGCCCGGTGGGATTGCCCGGCGCGTTGAGGATCAACACCTTGAGCCGCTCGGGTTCGGCCCGGCAATGAGCGTCGAGCTGTTGCGGGGTGACCTGCCAACGACTCTCGAAGGATGCCGCCAGGCGCACCGCGCGCTGGCCGGCCATGCGCGCCTGCGGCGCGTAGGAGACCCACGACGGCGTAGGAATCAGGATATCGGCCTCGGGCAGCGCTTTCATCAGCGCGAACAGCAGCAGTTTGCTGCCCGGTCCCACCACGATGCGCTCGGCATCCCATGGGGTCTTGTCGATGGCGCTGTGGAAGGCGGCGACTTGCGTGCGCAGCGCCGGCAGGCCCTGCACCGGCAAATACGCCTTGTCGGCGGCGTGGCGTCTTAGCGCCTCGATGGCCGGGCCGAAGACCGGAAACGGCGACTGGCCGAAGCCGAACTTGAAGATGCGTCGTCCGCCCGCTTCGAGCATGCGCGACTGCTCGTTGATCAGCAGCGTGTCGGACGCGTGGGTCGCCTCGTCGGCGGCGCCGTAGCCTTTGTCCAGACGAGCGGCGGCACTAATGACCGAGCTCGGAAACGCAGGGTCGAACGTATTGGCGGGTTCAGCGGTAAAGGTCATGGCTGCCTCCTTGAGGCATCGGTCGGAGAGTCGATCGCATCATTCGATATTCAGGCGCGCGATCAGCGCCTCGCGCCGGCGAATGCTGGCAATCGCCGTGCTGCCCAGTTCCCGGGCGACGCGCGATAGCAACAGCTCCACCAGCAGGAACAGGCTACTCATGGGGTTGAAGAAGAACGGCCCTGCGGCCGGGGCGATCAACGGCCGTTCGGCCAGGTTCGCCAGTTGCGACTGGGGATGATTGGACAGGGCCACCAGTGTTGCGCCCTGCTCCACCGCCAGTCGACAGTAATCGACGCTCATGCGGGTCTCGGGACGAAAGGCGATGCCGATGATCAGATCGCCGGGGCCCAGATACAGCGCCTGTTCGGCGCTCGTTCCATCCTGCGGCGAGATCAGTCGCACCGCGTCGCGTAGATAGCCGAGGTAATAGGCGAGGTAGTGCGCGGCGCCGAAGCTGGCCCGCAGTCCGATCACATGAATGTGCCGTGCAGCCACGATGCTATCGACGGCATGCGTCAGCGCCTCGTCATCGAGCCCTTCCACCGCGGCGGATAGATTGGCCATCTCTTGCTGCCATAGCGCTCGGTCCTGGCCGGTATTTGGCACGGCCTCCGGCGTCTCGCCAAAATCCAGCAGCCTTTCGGCGCGCGTGGAGTAGAAGGCATTACCGGCAAGCCCTTCGCGAAACATCGCCTGGAATGCCTTGAAGCCGGGAAAGCCCAGCGCGTGCGATAGGCGGGTCAGGCTCGATGGATTCACGTCGTGCTGCTCGCCCAGCCGGGAAATGTTCGATAGCCCGACCGCCTCAGGCATCGCCAGCAAGGCATCGAGCAGCGCCAGGGCCTTGGACGACAGACGCGGCGCACCGCTCTCGCCACGCCGGATATGCGTGGCAAGTGCCTGGAGCTCAGCGAAGCTTTGCGGGGGAATCGCCGGATGGGTGACGGACATCGCAGCCTCCTTGGTTCATGCCCGTCACTTTAGCCGGCACCTTCCTGCTAAGCAAATTTATTTGCAGTTACAGTTTTTTATTTGCTTTACGTGTACCTGCCATGGAAACAAGACACCCGGCACGAGGCCGGGTGTCTTGATCAACGGGCCGGAACGGCCCAACGCCATGCCTTTGCGCTAGGCCGCCACGGCAGGTGTAGACGCCGCGTCACGCCGGCGCCGCTGCATCAATACCACGAGAACGAAGACCGCCAGCCCGGGAATCCACATCCACTCCTTGGCCCAGCCTCCCACCGGCGCCTGAACCGATACGATCTCCTGGTCGAACTCGAAGCCCAGATCCTGAGCCGTGCTGCCGAAGGTCGTCATGTCGACGAGGGTGCGGCCTTCATCCTCCATCAGCATCAGGCCCAGATTCTCCATGCGCTCGGCCCCGGTGTCGCCCTCGGGGACCGGCACCAGCATGACGAAGCTGGTCGGGCTGCCGTAGGCATCCAGCCCTTCGATACGCACACGCAGATTGCTGCCTTCATCGGCATTGCCCAGTGCCTGCTCGAACTGCGCCGGGGCAACATCGCGGTAAGGGTCCTGCACCATGTCCATCCAGAAGCCGGGGCGGAACAGCGTGAATGCCACCAGCAACAGCAGCACACTTTCGTACCAGCGGCTCTTGACGAGCATGTAGCCCTGCGTACCGGCGGCGAAGATCAGCATCGCCGCGGTGGCGACGACGAAGATAATGACGCCTTCCAGGAACGTCACGTCGATCAGCAGCAGGTCGGTATTGAAGATGAACAGGAACGGCAGCGCGGCGGTACGCAGGCTGTAATAGAACGCCTGGAAGCCGGTGCGAATCGGATCGCCGCCCGATACCGCCGCCGCGGCGAACGAGGCCAGCCCCACCGGCGGCGTCACGTCGGCCATGATGCCGAAGTAGAACACGAACATATGCACCGCGATCAGCGGCACGATGAGGCCGTTCTGCTCTCCCAGCGTGACGATCACCGGCGCCAGCAGCGCCGAAACCACGATGTAGTTGGCGGTGGTCGGCAGCCCCATGCCCAGGATCAGGCTGAGTACGGCGGTCAGCAGCAGCATCAGCAACAGGTTGCCCATCGACAGCGTTTCGACCACGCCGGCCAATACCAGGCCCACGCCGGTCTGCGATACCGCACCGACGATGATTCCCGCCGCCGCGGTGGCGATACCGATACCGATCATGTTGCGCGCGCCATCGACCAGGCCGTTCCACAGGTCGTGAAAGCCGCCCTTGACCTCTACGTCCATATCGCCCTGGCGGCGGAATATCGCCAGCAAGGGACGCTGGGTGACGATGATGACGATCATCAGTACCGTTGCCCAGAATGCCGATAACCCCGGCGACAGGCGCTCCACCATCAAGCACCAGACCAGTACCACGACCGGCAGCAGATAATGCAGACCGACCATCAGCGTCGGCCGCGTCTGCGGCATCTTGACGTCCTGATCGTTGGGGTCGTCCACCTCGAGCGGCGGATAATGCGAAGCGACTTTCAGCAGGCCCACGTAGACCACCGCCAACACGATGGCGACGACCCAGGGCGTGGTGTCGCCCAGTATTGGCTTGAGCCAGCCCAGGCCATAATAGACCCCGGCACACAGCGCCATGATGACGATGAGCCCGGTCAGGAATCCCAATAGCTTATTGAGCAGTGGCCGGGCGGGGTTGCTGCTTTCCAGGCCTTTCATGTTCAGCTTGAGCGCTTCGAGATGCACGATGTAGAACAGCGCGATATACGAGATGACCGCCGGCAGGAAGGCATGCTTGATGACTTCGATGTAGGAGATCCCCACGTACTCGACCATCAGGAAAGCCGCCGCGCCCATCACCGGCGGCATGATCTGTCCATTGACCGAGGCCGCCACTTCCACCGCGCCGGCCTTCTCGGAGGTGAAGCCGACGCGCTTCATCATCGGAATGGTGAACGTGCCCGTGGTAACGGTATTGGCGATCGATGAGCCGGAGATCAGACCGGTCATACCCGAGGCGACCACCGCCGCCTTGGCCGGCCCACCGCGGAAGCGACCGAGCAGGGAGAAGGCGAGCTTGATGAAGTAGTTGCCGGCACCCGCTTTATCGAGCAGCGCGCCGAACAGCACGAACAGAAAGACGAAACTGGTCGACACCCCCAAGGCGATGCCGAATACGCCCTGGGTCGAAACCCATTGATGATTGACCATGCCCGCCAGACTCACTCCGCCATGCGAGAGCAGGCCCGGCATGTATGGCCCAGCCAGCGAGTACACGATGAACACCAGAGCCACGATCATCAACGGCGGCCCCAGCGAGCGGCGTGTCGCCTCGAGCAGCAGCACCAGGCCGATGATGCCGATGATCACGTCCTGCAGGATGGGATTGCCGGGCCGCTGCGCCAACTGATCGTAGAACAGGAAAAGGTAGAGACCGGCAAAAGCGGCTATCGCACCCAGTACCCAGTCGGCCAGGGGCATCCGCTCGCGCGGCGAGTTCTTGAAGGCCGGGTAGGCCATGAAGGCCAGAAACAGGGCAAAAGCCAGGTGAATCGAGCGTGCCTCGGTGGCATTGAATACGCCGAAGCCGACCATGAAAGGCAGCGGCGAAGCGATCCACAGCTGAAATAGCGACCAGGCGGCCGCCGTACTCATCAGTAGCTTATTGGGAAACCCCGTCAGTTTGCGCGCCCCGGTATCGCTGGCGGCAACCAACTCCTCCAATTCGCTGGACCCCGCGGGAGAAGATTTGCTGTCTTCGGCCATCGTCTTGTCCTGCCTATCGAATAACGACGAAAGGAGAGCGCGATGCTCTCCTGAATCCAATGATGCGCGGCGCCATCAGGCAGCCGCGCATCGTTATCTGCGTGGTGAATGACTCGATCGATTATTCGATCCAGCCACGCTCCTTGTAGTAGCGTGCCGCACCCTCGTGCAGCGGCGCGCTCAGACCCTTGCTGATCATTTCGGAGGGCTCGAGCTTGGCGAACGCCGGGTGCAGGCGCTTGAAGCGATCGAAGTTCTCGAACACCGATTTGACGGTCTGATAGACCACATCGGCATCGGTATCGGCGTCGGTAACGAAGGTCGCCGCCACACCGAACGTCTCGACGTCCTCCTCGTTGCCCGCGTACAGGCCACCCGGAATCACCGATTTGGTGTAATACGGATACTTCTCGACCAGCGCGTCGACCTCGGGACCGGTCAACGGAATCAGGTTGGCATCGACGGTGGTGGTGGCTTCCTGGATCGAGCCGTTAGGGTGACCGACCACGTAGACCATGGCATCGATGTTGTTATCGGCGAGTGCCGAAGCCTGCTCGGCGGCGGTCAGCTCGGAAGCCAGCGCGTAAACGTCGTTGGTCCAGCCCTTGGCCTCCATCAGCACTTCCATGGTGGCACGCTGGCCCGAGCCCGGATTGCCGATATTGACCCGCTTGCCCTTGAGATCGTCGAGCTCTTCGATACCGGAGTCGGCGCGCGCCAGCAGAGTCAGCGGCTCGCCGTGCATGGTGAAGACCGAGCGCATGTCGCTGAACGGCTGTTCGAAATTGCCTTCGCCGTTGTAGGCCCGGTAGCCCACATCGGACTGCACCACACCCATGTCCAGCTCGCCGGACTTGATCCCATTGATGTTGGCGACCGAGCCGCCGGTCGAGGGAGCGTTACACTTGATGCGCGAATCTTCCAGACGATTGACCATGCGGCAAACCGACTGGCCCACCACGTAGTAGACCCCCGTCTGGCCACCGGTACCGATGGTGATGAATTTTTCCTGAGCCATCGCCGGCGCGGAAAACGCCGTGGCACCAAGCAACGCACCGGATACCATGGTTGCGTAAAGGGAGTGATGTTTCATGCATGACACCTCTTAACGTTATTGTCACCGATCTTGCGGTGCTGACCCGACAGCTCGACTCGTTATCTCGGCCTCATCTCGCCTCGAGCAAAGATACTCATAGTCACATAAGGCTGCAAAGCCATTGAAAAATTTGCATCAAGGAAATGTAACGTTGAGTAAAAACCCATTGATACGCTACGAAATCTCTCGATGAAGCGCGGGATTTTACAGAATCGCTAATTTTTTAAAACAGAAATCGCTTATTTTTGTGAAGCTGCCGAGCCACCCATCGGAAACGATGTCGGTTTCCACCGAAAGCGAGGCGCTCCGCGATGACGGTGCGGTACGGCCGGACTGGTGCGAGTCCGGCCTGTGCGGGCAGTTACCGAGACGAGCATAGCCTGCTAATGTATTGTGCCTGCGCACCACTCACCCCCACTGCATGACCGAGGAAACGCCGTCATGACGCCTCCCCCGTCGCGGGCTGCAACTCCCCACGAAAGTGACTCACAATGGCTGGCCGCCATGCCGGTGGTCTTCGTGCTGCTATGGAGCACCGGTTTCATCGGTGCCAAGTTTGGCCTGCCCTACGCCGAGCCTTTCACATTCCTGTTGGTCCGCTTCGCACTTACGCTGCTGGTGTTGCTGCCGCTGATGTGGCTACTCAAGGCGAAGTGGCCCGCATCCAAGGCGCTATGGGGGCATGTCGCAGTGACCGGCCTGCTGGTGCATGCCATTTATCTGAGCGGGGTGTTCTATGCCATCAAGCTTGGCCTACCGGCCGGGCTGGCCTCGCTGTTGGTGGGCTTGCAGCCTTTATTGACCGCCGCGCTGGCCCTGCCGCTGCTCGGTGAGCGCCTCTCGCTCTGGCAGTGGTTGGGGCTGGGGCTGGGACTGATCGGCATCACACTGGTGCTGAGCGGCAATCTCGCGCCCGGCGAAGGCGGTCTCTTCAAGGGCTTCGGTCTTGGCGCATTGGCCTGCGTGTTCGCCGCACTGCTGGGCATCTCGGCCGGCACGCTCTATCAGAAGCGCTTTTGCGCGGGCATGCCGCTGCTCGGCGGCAGCGTCGTACAGTACCTGGCTGCCAGCGTTGCATTGGGCACGGGCGCCTTGCTGCTGGAAACCCGTGACATCGCCTGGACCTGGACCTTCGCCGCCACGCTGGCCTGGCTGGTACTGGGGCTCTCGATCGCGGCGATCCTACTGCTGATGGCGATGATTCGACGCGGCGCTGCCTCGAAGGTCGCCAGTCTGTTCTACCTGGTGCCACCACTGACCGCCCTGGAGGCCTGGTGGCTGTTCGACGAGACGCTCGGTCCGCTGGCTCTGGCCGGCATGGCGATTGCGATCGCCGGCGTGGTAATGGTCGTGCGCGGCAATGCTTCGACGAAAGTCGTTACGAAAACCGCGACAACGGATATATAACGTTAAAGGTGTCTGCGATAAACCCAGCGTCGCGTAGGCCGCCATGAGATAGTGGTGTTCCAAGAGGGAGGAGGTAGCCATGACCCATTGCGCGCGGATAGAGGCTCGATGCGGGCGTTGCGACGGCTCGCTACCGTTCCAGTCCACCATGGCCTTTCAACCTATCGTCGATGTCGCGCAAGCTACGATCATCGCCTACGAAGCGCTGGTACGCGGCCCCGAAGGACAAACGGCGGATAGCATTCTGGCCCAGGTCGATGACCACGTCCTCTATCGCTTCGACCAGACCTGCCGCGTCAGAGCCATCGAACTGGCCAATCATCTGGACATGCAACAGGTGTTGTCTATCAACCTGCTGCCCAATGCCGTCTATGCGCCCTCGTCATGCATTCAGGCTACGCTGGCGATCGCGCAGCGTCTCGGCTGGCCCACGCAACGTATCAACTTCGAGATCGTGGAGACCGAGTACGTCAGGGACCGCAGCCATCTGCGCGGTATCATCGACACCTACCGCGAAATGGGATTTACCACCGCACTGGATGACTTCGGCGCCGGCTACGCCAACCTCGATCTGCTCACCGACCTGGCCCCCGACACCCTCAAGCTCGATCGCCAGTTGATCCGGCGCATTCACAAGGATTCGCGTCGCCAGGCGATAATCAGGGCCATCGACATGATGGCCCGCGATCTCGATATTCAGCTAATCGCCGAGGGCGTGGAAACCATCGATGAGGCGCGCTGGCTGGCCGATCATGGCATCCATAAGCAGCAGGGCTTCTTCTTCGCTCGGCCGGCACTGGAGAGGTTGCCCCTGGTATCGCCAGAGCGCTTCGCCGCGGTGAAGCGGGATTGACCTGCCACCCCGCCAGAGCCGTACTATCGCAGCACGCCTTCCTCCTTTAGTAGCTTGAAGATCGCTTCGGCGCCCTGCTCGGGCGTCGCATCGCTGAGCACCTGCCCATTGCCACCTTCGGCCTTGGCCGCGGCGGCCTTGAAGCGATCGCGCGCCGAGGCCGCCTTGACGACCTTCAGTCGCTTGGGCCGCTTGCGCGCCGGCTGCATGCGCCATTCGGCCAGGGCGTCATCGGCGACGCTGGAGCAATCCTGCCTCTCGAATGCGCCGCGTCGGGCCGGACCGAAGGCGCTCTGGCGCGCAGCGGGGGCACTGGCGTCCACCGTGGCGATAGCCGGCAGGCGCACGCGCAGGCGGCGACGCTGGCCGCGCGGCAGCGCCTGCAGCACCGTGGCGACGCCATGCTCGACGCTCTCCACCGCGGCCAGGCCAGCGACGACCGGCCAGCCGAGCGATTCGGCAAGTAAGTAAGGCAGCAGGCCGGAGCCTTCACCCGTCTCGGCGCGAGCGCCGGTCAATACCAGTTGCGGAGCTGTTTCGCGCAGCGCAGCGGCCAGCGCCGGGACTACATCGGCACCCGCTGGCTGTTCAATGAGCGTGATCTCGCCAAAGCCCATGCCCAGATAACCGCGCAGCGCACCGTCGCTGTCATCGTCATGGCATCCGGCATGCAACAGGCTCGCTTGCACAGCATTGAGCGTCAGCGCCATCTCCACTGCGCGGGCGTCCTGGTCGGCGCGGCGCGCACGCGCGGTCAGCGGATGGCGGCCCACCGAGACCAGCACGGCGACACTCAGTCCGGCATCGGCTCGAGATTTGGCGTCATGCGGCATCGCGATTCTCCTGCTGCTGTTCCCGCTGCTGTTGGCGATAGCGCTCGACCCGCGCTACCAGCGCGGCGAGAATCTCACCGGCATCGCCGATCACGGCCAGATCGGCGCGCTTGATCATGTCGCAGCCGCCGTCGAGGTTGATCGCCACGACCTTGTCGCAACTCTGAATGCCTTGCAGATGCTGGATGGCACCGGAGATACCCACCGCCACGTAGACCCGTGCGCTGACCCAGGTGCCGGTCGCGCCGACTTGCCGGTCGCGCGCCATGAAGCCATCGTCCACTGCGACCCGCGAGGCACCCTCGGTGGCGCCAAGCACGTGAGCGGCATGATGATAGGCGTCCCAATCTTTGACGCCATTGCCGGCGGAGAGGATGAACTCGGCCTCGGCCAGCGCCACGCCGGCGGGATCGACGGCCACCGCGCCCAGATCCTCGATGCGCCCCAGTATCTCGGGCAGAGCCTGCGTCAGCTCGATCGGGCGAGCGGCGTGGCGCGTCTCGCTGACCGGCTCGGCGCACTCTGCCAGCGCCAGCACCACCCGCGGCAAGGCGCGCGAAATATCGCTGCTGCCCGCCGCGCCTCTCGCCGTGCAGCGCCAACCGTTCTCGGCATCCGCCTCGAGCTGCCAGACCTGGGTCGCCGGGCGCTCGCCCAGACGCGCCGCCAGGCGTCGGCCCAGCTCGGCGCCACCCAGCGCAGAGTCTGGAAATAGCCAGTGACGCGGCACCAGTTCGCGCTCGGCGCTTTGCAGGGCGGCGATGCGCGCTTCGGGTGTATAACCTTCGAAATCGCTATCGGTCAGATGCAGCAGGCGGTCGGCGCCAGTTTCATCGAAAGCGCATTCTTTGTGCTCGCCGAAGACCACGGCCAACACCGCGCCGGGCCGCTCACGGTCGGCATCGGCCAGTTGCCGCGCCAGCCCCAGCAGGTCGCGATCGTGCGACGACAGCCGACCGCCCGGCATATCGGGTACCACGGCGACCAGGAACGCGGGTGAGTCGATCTCGATGCGGAGGCGGTCGTTCTTGGGCTGGGCCCGGCGATCATCGGACTGCACTGCGGCCTGCTGTGCGCCGCTGCGGTCGATGCGCTTGAGACCGTTGGGGCCGATGAAACCCACGGCATGTGGATTCTTGCGCATCAGCCCGTTGGGACCCATCCACTCGCCGGGCGAGGCCCCGCCGTGCATTTCCGCCAGTATCTCGAGGTGCTGGGGATGCAGCCGGTTGCGAATGATCCATTCCTTGCGCGGATCGCGGCGGATGCGTTCGCTCATAGCGCCACCTCCTCGGCATTGCGGCGGGCCTTGTCGCTGGAACCGTTCGGCGCGGCACCCTCGATCGGTCCATCGGCGATCAACGCATCGGCGACCAGCTCGGCGATGTCCTTGATCTCGGCGCGATCGTCCGCCACCACCCCTTCGAGCATCGCGGTACATTGCGGGCAGCCTACCGCGACCAGCTCGGCGCCGGTCTCGCGCACGTCACTCATGCGCATGTCGGGGATGCGCTGCTTACCGGGGATATCGGTAATCGGCGCGCCGCCGCCGCCGCCGCAACAGCGCGACCGATAACCGGAGCGAGCCATCTCCTTCACCTCGATACCCAACGCCTTGAGCACTTCGCGCGGCGCTTCGTACTCGCCGTTGTAGCGGCCCAGGTAACAGGGATCGTGATAGGTCACGCTGGCGCCCTTCCATGCCTTGAAGCTTAACCGCCCGGCTTCGATCAGTTGGTTCAGGTAGGTGCTGTGGTGGAACACCGCGTAATGCCCACCCAGCTCGCCGTATTCGTTCCTGAGCACGTGGAAACTGTGCGGGTCGCAGGTGACGATGCGCTCGAAGCGGTACTGCGCCAGGGTGGCGATGTTGCGTTTGGCCAGCGACTGGAAGGTCGCCTCGTCGCCCAGGCGACGCGCTACGTCGCCACTGTCGCGCTCATCGACGCCGAGCACGGCGAAGTCGACATCGGCCGCGCGCAGCACCTTGACCAGCGCACGCAGGGTGCGCTGGTTGCGCATGTCGAAGACGCCATCACCCAGCCACAGCAGCACCTCGGCCTCGCGCTTGTCGGCCATCAGCGGCAAATTCAGATCCGCCGCCCAGTGCAGGCGCGAGCCGGGATCGAAGCCGCCGGGATTGTCGGTGGCGATCAGGTTGTCGAGCACCTCGGCGCCCTTGTTGGGGGTATTGCCATGCTCCAGGGTCAGGAAGCGGCGCATGTCGACGATGGCGTCGACGTGCTCGATCATCATCGGGCACTCCTCGACGCAGGCACGGCAGGTGGTGCACGACCACAGCGTCTCGGCATCGACCAGTGCCATGCCCTCTCGCGCCACGATCGGCCCATGCGGGTTACCGGCATGCTCACCGATCGGTTTTCCGGGGTAAGGAGAGCCGGCATAGCGGGCATCGCTGCCGCCGGTCATGCCGACGACCATGTCCTGAATCAGCTTCTTGGGGTTGAGCGGCTGGCCGGCGGCGAAGGCCGGGCATGCCGCCTCGCAACGCCCGCACTGCACGCAGGCATCGAAGCCGAGCAGTTGATTCCAGGTAAAGTCGGCGGGCTTCTCGACCCCCAGCGGCGCACTGGGATTATTCAGATTCAGCGCCTTCAAGCCGGTGGAACGGCCTCCCCCGCCCTGCCTTGAACGGAAACGCTCGGGGCGGCGATGAAAGGCCAGATGCAGTGCACCGGCAAAGGCGTGCTTCATCGGCCCGCCCCAGGCCATACCGAAGAGCAGCTCGCCTAGCCCCCAGGCCACCACGCCGGCGAGTGCCAGCGCCAGGACCCAGCTACCGAGGTCTTCGGGTAGTATTCCGGCCGTCGGCAAAGTCACCAGGAACACGCCCAGCGAGAAGGCGATCAGGCTCTTGGGCAGGCGCATCCACGACCCCTTCGACAGCCGCGCCGGTGGATTGCGCCGGCGCCTGGCAACGAACAGGCTGCCGATGAACATGCAAGCCGTCGCGGCGAGCAGCGCCCAGGCCAGGATCGCGCTCTCCAGGCCGAAGCCGTGCACGACGATGGCCAGCAAGGCCGCCGCGACGAAGCCGCCGGCGGTGGCGACGTGGGTGTTGGACATCGCCTTGTCGCGGGCCACCACATGGTGCAGATCGACCAGGTAGCGCCGCGGCATCGCCGCCAACCCCGTGAGGACCGGCACCGGCGAAGGCCGCCCCTGGCGCCACAAGCGAACGCGGCGCACGGCGCCGATCGCCGCCAATGCCAGGGCGGAGAAGATCAGTATCGGTAGAATCGAGTCGAGCATGATGCCCACCTCTTGGAATTGTCGTACATCTCGTGTCCGGGGTACGACTTGCCGCGCGCCTCGGACGCATCCCACCGCCGGCTCTAGAAGTCCTTACACAATCTCAGCGCATCATAGATCGCCGCATGCGTATTGCGCGGCGCCGTGCAGTCGCCCAGCCGAAACAGCAGGAAACCGTCGCCCTTCTCCGCTAGCGAAGGCTGCGGCTGGATTGCATACAACGCCTCGACATCGATCTGGCCCTTGTTGCGCGACTGATGCTTGAGCGCGTAGTAAAGCGCCTCATCCGGGCGCACGCCGTTCTCGACCACGATCTGATCGACCACACGCTCCTCCTGGGCGCCGGTGTACTCGTTCTCGAGCACTGCCACTAAAGACCCGCCCTCGCGGTAGACCTTATGCAGCGCCAGATCGGAGGTCATGATCACCTCCTTCTCGTAGAGGCTGCGGTAATAGGTCGGGAAGGTGGTACCGCCCACCGCCGCGCCGGGCTTGATGTCGTCGGTGACGATCTCGACCTTGGCACCCTTGTCGGCGAGATAGTCCGCCGCCGACACCCCGGAAAACTCACAGATGGTGTCGTAGATCAGCACGTTCCCGCCCGGCGCCACGGCGCCGCTGAGAATATCCCAGGTGCTGACCACCAAGCCCTCATCCGCCCCCCACTCCGGCACCTGCGACAAAAACGGCTGGCCGCCGGTGGCGAGGATCACGATATCCGGGCGCAGATCCAGAAGCGTCGCCTCGTCGGCACGGGTGCCGAGTCGCTGATCGATGCCGAGACGCGCCAGTTCCAACTGATACCAGCGGGTGATACCGGCGATCTGATCGCGCTGGGGTGCCTTGGCGGCCAGGGTAATCTGACCGCCGAGTTGTTCCTCGGCCTCGAACAGGGTCACGTCGTGGCCACGCTCGGCGCTGACACGTGCCGCTTCCATGCCCGCCGGTCCGCCGCCGACCACCACCACCTTGCGCTTGGGCCCTTCGCTCTTGTCGACGATGTGTGGCACGCCCATGTACTCGCGCGAAGTCGCGGCGTTCTGGATGCACAGCACGTCGAGGCCCTGATACTGGCGGTCGATGCAGTAGTTGGCGCCCACGCACTGCTTGATCCGGTCGACCTGACCCATCTTGATCTTGGCAATGAAGTGCGGATCGGCGATATGCGCGCGGGTCATGCCCACCAGGTCCACGTAGCCACCTTCGAGGATACGTTGCGCCTGGTTGGGATCCTTGATGTTCTGGGCGTGAATCACCGGTACGCTGACCACCTCCTTGATGCCCGCCGCCAGGTGCAAGAACGGCTCCGGCGGATAGGACATGTTGGGAATCACGTTGGCCAGGGTGTTGTGAGTGTCGCAGCCCGAGCCGATCACGCCGAAGAAATCGAGCATGCCGGTGGCATCGTAGTAGGCGGCGATGCGCTTCATGTCGTCATGAGTCAGGCCGTCGGGGTGGAACTCATCGCCGCAGATGCGCATGCCGACCACGAAGTCGTCGCCGACCTCGGCGCGCACCGCCTTGAGCACCTCCATGCCGAAGCGCATGCGGTTCTCGAAGCTGCCTCCCCACTCATCGGTGCGCTTGTTGACGCGCGGGCTCCAGAACTGATCGATCAAATGCTGATGCACGGCGGAGAGCTCGACGCCGTCCAGCCCGCCCTCTTTCGCCCGGCGTGCGGCCTGGGCGAAGTCGCCGACGATGCGCCAGATCTCCTCCTCCTCGATGGTCTTGCAGGTCGAGCGGTGCACCGGCTCACGAATGCCCGACGGCGACATCAGCGTCGACCAATCGTAGCCGTCCCAGCGTGAGCGGCGACCCATGTGGGTGATCTGGATCATGATCTTGCCGCCGTGCTTGTGCACCGCGTCGGCAAGGTTCTGGAAATGCGGAATGATACGATCGGTGGACAGGTTCACCGAGCTCCACCAGCCCTGCGGGCTATCGATGGAGACCACCGACGAGCCGCCGCAGATGCACAGGCCGCAGCCGCCCTTGGCCTTCTCCTCGTAGTACTTGACGTAGCGCTCGGTGGTCATGCCGCCATCGGTGGCGTAGACCTCGGCGTGGGCGGTGCTGACCACGCGGTTGCGGATGGTCTGCTTGCCGATCTGGATCGGTTGGAAGAGTGCCTCGAATGCCATCTCGACGTCCTCAGTTGGCGGGCTTGACGATGAACACGCCGTGATCGTGACCTGCCTCGGCGCCGCTATGAATCTGCTCGGCGACGGTGCGCAGCGTAGCCCCGCGCGCACTCAGAATCTGGTCCATGGCGCCGGCGAACCAGCCGGTGAACATGTACTCGACCTTGCGATCGACCTTGCCGAGTTGATAGACGAAGGCGCTGTGCTCGAGGCGCACCCGCGCGGTGCCGGCTTCGAGATCGATGGTTTCAGTGATGAACTTGCCCCAACCGCGCTGCGACAGGCGCGTCATGTAGTGTTCGAACACCGCCACGCCGCTCAGGCCGTGCAGCTCGGCCTCTTTCTCGCACCAGTGCCAGGCGCTCTTGTAGCCGGCGTGATAGAGGATCTCGGCGTACTTCTCCACGCCCAGCGCCTCTTCCACGGCGACGTGGTTGTTGATGAAGAAGTGGCGCGGCACATAGAGCATCGGCAGCGCATCGGTGGTCCATACGCCGGTTTCGCTATCCACGTCGATGGGCAACTCGGGGGCCATCTTGGTCACGGTTGGATACCTCGGAATCGTTGTTCTTGGCAGTCGTCGGGCTTTCCCGGGGGCAAGCCTGCGAGGAGGCGCTGTAAACCCATCCTTGGGCGCTACCGACGCCATCCATGGCGTCGGACCTCCTCTTCGGCTTACCCCCCGGCGCCCTCCAATCTAGGCTCAGACGCCCCACACATCCTTGAGGACGCGGACCCAGTTCTCACCCATAATCTTGCGTACCTGGGTCTCGGAGAGGCCGCGCTTGAGCAGCGCCTCGGTCAGGTTGGGGAACTCGCCGATGGTGCGGATACCCAGCGGGTTGACGATCTTGCCGAAGCTGGTCAGACGCCGCGCGTAGCCCTTGTCGTGGGTCAGCCACTCGAAGAAATCGTGACCATGGCCCTGGGTGAAATCGGTGCCGATACCGATGGCATCCTCGCCGACGATATTCATCACGTACTCGATGGCTTCGCAGTAATCGTCGATGGTCGAGTCGATGCCTTTCTTGAGAAATGGCGCGAACATGGTCACACCGACGAAACCGCCGTGATCGGCGATAAACTTGAGCTCCTCGTCGGACTTGTTGCGCGGGTGCTCCTTGAGCCCCGAAGGCAGACAGTGGGAGTAGCAGACCGGCTTTTGCGATTCGAGGATGACCTCCTCGGAGGTCTTGCCGCCGACATGGGACAGATCGCACATGATGCCGACGCGATTCATCTCGGCGACGATCTCGCGACCGAAACCGGAAAGCCCGCCATCACGCTCGTAACAGCCAGTGCCGACCAGGTTCTGAGTGTTGTAGCAGAGCTGCACGATGCCCACGCCGAGCTGCTTGAAGATCTCGACGTAGCCGATCTGGTCCTCGAAGGCGTGGGCGTTCTGGAAACCGTAAATGATGCCGGTCTTGCCCTCCTCCTTGGCGCGGGTGATATCCGCCGTGGTGCGCACCGGGCGCACCAGATCGCTGCACTCGGCCATCAGCTTGTTGGAGGCGACGATATTGTCGACCGTGGCCTGGAAGCCCTCCCATACCGACACCGTGCAGTTGGCCGCCGTCAGCTTGCCGCGCCGCATGTCTTCGAACAATTCGCGGTTCCACTTGGCGATGATCAGGCCATCGATGACGATGGCGTCGTTATGCAACTCGGCGGGATTCATGATCGGCTCCAGGGTTTGGCGTCATGCGGGCAGAATAGCCCTGCCCCCCTGTTGCCCGGCGCTTGGAAACGACGGCGAAAATTCCAAAAACGTCATCGCTGTCGCGAATGCGACGATGCCCGCCCAGGTCATCCGGGCGGGCATCGTGTCTTCGGTAGAGCGTAGCGCGACCGGCTAGGGCCAGCTAGGGATAGTGGAACGCCGCAACCGTCTCGCGCCGACCCAGCATGAAGACATCCGCCACATGGCGCAGCGGTGCGACGTCGACCTCGCTGCGACGCTGATCGATCAGTTCGGCGAAGCGCGCATAGAGTCCCGGGTATTCCTGTTCCGGCGCCTCGTGCTCGAGCCGGCCGCCGATGAACAGCTGGCTGCCGCCCCTGGATAGCGTCAGCCGCCCGGCGTCGGTGTCGACGTGAATGTCCCAGGTCTGCGGGCCGGCCTGCAGAAAGTCGAGCTCGGCCTCGATCGGTGTCTTGGCGGCGTCGCTGAAAGCGAGATGGGCGGCGATCGGCGCCTGGCGATTCTCGGGCACCTGCAGCGTCGCCTCGCGCAGGAAGAAGGCGTTGGGCAGGATGCGCGTGACGATCGACAGTGCGTTGATGCCGGGATCGAACACGCCCATGCCGCCGGGCTCCCACAGCCACTCCTGGCCCGGATGCCAGACGCGCACGTCCTCCTTCCATTCGATATGGACACGCTCGATCGTGCGCTCGGCGAGCCACTCGCGGGCCGGCGCCACAGCGGGCGCATGGCGCGAATGCCAGGTCGCGAACAGCGTGCGTCCGGCCGCCTCGGCCTGGCGGGTCAGGTCCTCCACCTCGCTGAGCGTGGCGCCCGGCGGCTTCTCCAGCAGTACGTGCTTGCCGTTGGCCAGCGCCAATCGCGCCTGGGCATAGCGCACGGTGGGCGGCGTGCACAGCGCCACCGCGTCGAGCTCCGGCATGGCGTCGAGCATCTCTTCCAGGCTCTCGAAATGCGCGACGCCCTCGAGCGAGGCGTTGCGGCTGGCCACGGCGATCAGTTCGAAATCCGGATTGGCCGCCAGGGCCGGCAGGTGCTGGTCGCGGGCGATCTTGCCCAGGCCGACGAGTCCTATCTTGATGGGAGGCATGCGCTTGCACCTTGTTGCTTGAAGAATGCACGACACCTTACCGGCAAGTGCGATTCGCGACCAATGGCGATTCCGGTAAACCGCAGTACCTGCCATCCAGTCGGCCTACAGGCGCTCCAGGTAGGATACGCCACCGAGCTGTTTCATCTGGCGCCGTATCCAAGTGCTGCGCTGTACGATGTAGGACGACGGGTTGGAGGCGCTCCAACCGCGCGGATTGGGCAGTATGGCCGCCAATCGGCTGGCCTGAAGGGTACTGAGATCGTCGGCGGACACGCCGAAATAGTGCTGGGCGGCGGCCTCCAGGCCGAACACACCCTCATCCCACTCGGCGATATTGAGATAGACCTCGAGAATGCGCTCCTTGGGCCACAGCAACTCGATCAGCACGGTAAACCAGGCCTCGAGCCCCTTGCGCAGCCAGCTGCGACCGGTCCACAGGAACAGGTTCTTGGCGGTCTGCTGGCTGATGGTGCTGGCGCCACGTAGATCGTCGCCGGATTGCCAGGCCGAGATCGCCTTGCGTATCTGTTTGATGTCGAAGCCGAAGTGCTCGGGAAATTTCTGATCCTCGGCGGCGATCACCGCCAGCTTGGCGGTGTCGGCCAGTTGTCCCCACGGCGTCCAGTCATGACGAATATCGAGCGCTTCACCGGCGACCCAGGACTGCACCTTGCGCTCGACCATCACCATCGAGCCGAATACCGGCACCACGCGCAGCACCAATACCAACACCACCGAAGCGGCAGCGAAACCGAGCACGGCGATCAGCAGATAGCGCAGCAGGATGCGTGGCCAGCCATGAGTCATTGATGGGCGCCCTCGTTGTTCAGTGGCGCCCAGTATAACAATGCCGCCTTCGCTTGACTGAAGGCGGCATCAACGCCGCTGGTATCAGACGTCGGGGCTAACGTAGCGGTACGCTGGCATAGGTCGGCTCGCCCTGCGCCTGAGTCAGCGCCAGCACTGCGCTGGAGACCGGCTCCTGAGCTGCCGGCGCGAGCGACTGACGCACCAATAGCGAGCCCGCTTCAGGCTGTGAAGCGGCACTACGCGGGTCGCGCGCGCCAATTCCCAGGCGCTCGTCACGCGGCGGAATGCCGAAGTACTCGCGATAACACTTGGAAAAGTGCGGCGTGGAGACGAAACCGCAGGCCGAGGCAATTTCGATGATCGACATGGGCGTCTGCTTGAGCAGCTGACGCGCACGGGTCAGGCGCAGCTTGAGATAGTAGCGCGACGGCGAACAGTGCAGGTATTTCTGGAACAACCGTTCCAACTGGCGGCGTGACACATCGACATAGTTGGCCAGTTCATCGAGGCCGATCGGCTCCTCGAGGTTGGCTTCCATCAGCGCGACGATCTCCAGCAGCTTGGGCTGGGTGGTACCCAGCACATGCTTGAGCGGCACGCGCTGCTGGTCCTGCTCGTTGCGCACGCGGTCGTAGATGAACATCTCGGAAATGCCCGCAGACAGCTCGCGACCATGATCGCGACCGATCAGGTTGAGCATCATATCGAGCGGCGCGGTGCCGCCCGAGGCGGTGAAGCGATCGCGGTCGATGGAGAATAGCCGGGTAGTCAGCGCCACGCGCGGAAAGGCCTCCTGCATGGCGGCCAGGCACTCCCAGTGGATGCTGGTTTCATAACCGTCGAGCAACCCGGCCCGGGCCAGCGCCCAACTGCCGGTGCACACCGCGCCCAGACGCCGCAGTTGACGCGATTGCGACTGCAACCAGCTGACGTGCTCGCGGGTCACGCTGCGGCTGGGACCGACACCGCCGCAGACGATCACCCAATCGAGTGACAGCGGAATCGCGGTGGAAGCATCCGGCGTGACTTGCAGGCCATCGCTGGCACGCACCGGCGCACCGTCATGACTCAAAGTGTACCAGCGGTAGAGTTCGCGCCCGGCCAATTGGTTGGCCATGCGCAGCGGCTCGATCGCCGACGCCAGCGAGATCAGCGTGAAATTGTCCAGGAGTAGAAAGCCAAGGGCCTGGGGCGTGACGGTCCGCGAGGTCGCCGATGTCATGTTGGCTGTCTGGGAGAATGCCATGCGGATCACCTCCTACATGCTATGAATTTCCCCGCCGGTAACCATCAGGGATCGTTGTCGTTATTATGCGCGTCTTGGCCTGTCGCTCTCGACTAAGCCTGTTTGCAATGTACGCCCTGTGTCGCGTTTTGACATGAATATTTTGGCTACTGAGACGCAAAAACGCATTGTCGCTGAACAATGATGTCGGTTACCGGCATCCTCATGTCGCTTTAGCGATTTTTTCTAGAGGCGATACGACGACGCCCCGCGAAGCGAGGCGTCGGTCGGTACGTAGCAGCAGCGTAGGCACGGCCAGATCAGGCGGCCTTGAGGTGCTTGGCGTGATAACGCAGATGATCCTCGATGAACGTCGCAATGAAGAAATAGCTGTGATCGTAGCCCGGCTGTCGACGCAGGGTCAGCGGGTGATCGTGCTTCTCGCAAACCGTCTCCAGGCGCTCGGGCACGAGTTGCACATCGAGAAAATCATCCGCCTCGCCCTGGTCGATGAACAGCGGCTGGCGCGAGACACCCTTGACGACGAGTTCGCAGGCATCGTACTGACGCCAGTCGCCACGATCTTCGCCCAGGTAATTCAAAAAGGCCTTTTCGCCCCAGGGGACGCCCATGGGGTTGACCACCGGCGCGAAGGCCGAGACCGAAGCGAAGCGCCCCGGCTGGCGTAATGCCATGATCAGCGCGCCATGGCCGCCCATCGAATGGCCGCTGATCGCTTCGCGACCGTTGACCGGGAAGTGCTGGCGCACCACCGACGGCAACTCGTCGTTGACATAATCGTACATGCGGTAGTGGCGTGCCCATGGCTCGCGCTTGGCATTGACATAGAAACCGGCGCCGGAGCCGAAGTCGTAGCTATCGTGCTCGCCGGGAAGATCCAGCCCACGCGGGCTGGTATCGGGACAGACGATGGCGATGCCCAGCTCCGCCGCCAGACGCTGGGCGCCGGCCTTCTGCATGAAATTCTCATCAGTGCAGGTCAATCCCGACAACCACCACAACAGCGGTACCCGGCCCTCTTCCGCCTGGGGCGGCAGGTAGATGGCGAAGATCATTTCGCAGTCGAGCGCCCGGGCATGGTGCCGGTAGCGTTTGATCCAACCACCGAAACTCTTGGTGGCGCTCACCAGTTCCAGCGTTTCGGACATGGTCATTGCATTCTCCTTGCCGTGCGGTGAATCGTGCGGGGCGGGCCGAACTCAGTAATGTAGAACGGAGCGAATGCTCTTGCCTGCATGCAGTAGATCGAACGCCTCGTTGATTCTGTCGAACGGCAGGTCATGCGTCACGAACTCATCGATCTTGAGCTCGCCGTTCATGTAGCGATCGACATAGCCCGGCAATTCGCTGCGCCCCTTGACGCCACCGAACGCCGAACCCTTCCAGACCCGCCCGGTGACCAGTTGGAACGGCCGCGTGGTGATCTCCTCGCCGGCCCCGGCGACCCCGATGATGATCGATTCGCCCCAGCCCTTGTGGCAGCACTCCAGCGCCGAGCGCATGACGTTGACGTTGCCGATGCACTCGAAGGAGTAGTCGACGCCGCCGTCGGTCATGTCGACGATGACCTGCTGGATCGGATCGGAGTGGTCTTTAGGGTTGACGAAATCGGTGGCGCCGAACGCTCGCGCCAGCTCGAACTTGTCGGGATTGATGTCGATGGCGATGATGCGACCGGCTCCGGCCATTTGCGCGCCCTGAATCGCCGCCAGGCCGATGCCGCCGAGACCGAAGATCGCCACCGTGGAGCCCGGCTCGACCTTGGCGGTATTGAGTACCGCACCGATGCCGGTGGTCACGCCGCAGCCGAGCAGGCAGATCTTGTCCAGTGGCGCCTCGCGGGAGACCTTGGCCAGCGAGACCTCGGGCAGCACGGTGTATTCGGAGAAAGTCGAGGTGCCCATGTAGTGGTGAATCATCTGGCCATCGAGCGAGAAGCGCGACGTACCATCCGGCATCACGCCCTTGCCCTGGGTGGCGCGTACGCTGCTGCACAGGTTGGTCTTGCCCGATAGACAGAACTTGCACTTGCCGCATTCGGCGGTATATAGCGGAATGACATGGTCGCCCGGCTGAACGCTGGTTACGCCGGCACCGACCTCTTCGACCACGCCGGCGCCCTCGTGACCGAGGATCGACGGAAACAGCCCTTCCGGATCCTTGCCGGAAAGCGTATAGGCGTCGGTATGGCAAACGCCGGTGGCGACGATACGCACCAGTACCTCGCCGGCCTTGGGGCCCTCGACGTCGATTTCGGCGATCTCCAGCGGCTTACCGGCTTCCCAGGCTATAGCGGCACGTGATTTCATCAAGCGCTCTCCTTATCGATTGCACGAGAACGCCGCCCATCGCACTGCGACGAACGGCATACAATGGCTTACAGTCTAGGCAGTGTCGGCGCAATGATAAACGGGGGCTGGCTCACAAGATTATTGCCGAGGAGCAACAATGCAACGCTGGGATCGCATCGAAGCGTTTACCGAAGTGGTCAGGCTCGGCACCTTCTCGGCCGCCGCGCGCCATCTCAAGGTATCCAGTTCGCACATCAGCCGGCTGGTCGGCCAGTTGGAGAGCCAGTTGGATACCCAACTGCTCTACCGGACCACTCGCCAGACGCGGCTGACCGACGCCGGCGCCCTTTACTACCAACACTGCCGACACCTGATCGATGGTTTCAGCGAGGCCGAAGCGGCGCTCAACGATCTGCAATCGAGCCCACACGGAATACTCAAACTCACCTCGGCGACGACATTCGGCGAGCGCTACATCGCCCCGCTGGTCAACGATTTCCAGTGCCTGCATCCGCAATTGGACGTGCGCATGCATTTTACCAATCGGCAGGTCGAGTTGATCGACGAAGGTTACGATGTCGCCATTCGCATGGGCGTGCTCAAGGACTCGACGTTGGTTGCGCGACGCCTGTGCAAGCGGCGCGAGTACGTAGTCGGCTCAAAGGCCTATTTCGAGCAGGTCTCGCGCCCGCATAGCCTGTCCGAACTGACCAATCATGCCTGCCTGGTGGGATCGCGGGATTATTGGCTGTTCAGCGTCAAGGGCAGCCGCCGCGAGGTGCGGGTGAGCGGTCGCTGGCAGGCCAACTCGGGCCCGGCGCTGCTCGATGCCGCGCTGAAGGGGCTGGGTCTGGCCCAGTTGCCCGATTATTACGTCGAAGCGTATCTCGCCAGCGGTCAACTGGTCTCGGTACTCGATGCCTATCAATACACTGACACCGCGGTTTGGGTGGTCTACCCGCGTCATCGCCACCTGTCACCCAAGATTCGTCAGTTCGTCGACTTCCTGGTCGAGCGCTTCACCATTGAGCGCGATCTCGACGCCGGCTAATCGGAAAACAACGGCCGTACGCTATCGTGTAGATAGCGACTGTCGAACTGCGCCACGCGAGCCAGGGCATCGGTATCGAGAAGCGTCACCTTGTGGCGCTCGCGCAGCACCAATCCTTCCTCACGAAACGCGCTGAATGTGCGACTGACATGAACCGTACTCAGGCCCAGCACGTCGGCGATCTGCTCCTGGGATAGCGGCAAGCGAAAATGTCCATCGTCGATGGCACCGGTCTGCAGCAAGCGTAGATACATCTCGTACAGGAAATGCGCCAGCTTTTCATGCGCGCTACGTCGGGCAAGGCTGACCAGTCGCTCGGTGAGCAGCGCCTGCTGACGGCTGGCGATCGCGAACAGCACCGAAGTCAACGTCAGCGACTGCTGGAAGACATCGGCCAGTCGCTGATGCGGGAAATAACAGATGACGCCATCGTCGATCATCATTAGCCCTGCCAGGCGTTGCGAGAAGGCGAATTCACGCAGGCCGACGATATCGCCAGGCAGGAACACTTCGAGGATTTGCCGGCTGCCATCGCCAAGATGGCGATAGGAGTAGGCCCAGCCACGGCTGATGGTGCAGAATTCACTCGCCTGATCGTTCTCCAGCCATAGCGACTGTCCTGCCTGCACCTCGGTCGGGCTCTTCTCCAACTCTTGCAGAAGCTCCTTATCGGTCTCCGAGAGTCTGCCAAAATGTCTGAAATGCCGAACGATACAGCTGTCTTGCGGGTCCATGAGTAGGCGCTTCCTTCGATACGTGTCGAATGGCTTCTTATACCAATAATCGCAAGCCGCTCTCACTATTACGACGTAGACGATGAGCGCCTAGACAGGTCGCTGGATATCTGCAAGCCAGCATGACGCAACGAAAAAAGGCGCCCGTGCGGGCGCCAAAGGGTTGAACGAGAGAGAGGAGAAATCAGCACTCGATGGCGTTGACCGCGAGCCCGCCGCGCGAGGTTTCCTTGTACTTGTCCTGCATGTCGCGACCGGTGTCGCGCATGGTGCGGATCGCCTTGTCGAGCGAGATGAAATGCTCGCCATCGCCACGCAGCGCCATCTGTGCGGCATTGATCGCTTTCACCGAGGCGATGGCATTGCGCTCGATGCAGGGTACCTGAACCAGCCCGCCAACCGGATCGCAGGTCAGCCCAAGATTGTGCTCGAGGCCGATTTCGGCGGCGTTCTCGACCTGGCCAGGGGTGCCACCCATCAGTTCGGCGAGCCCGGCGGCGGCCATCGCGCAGGCCGAACCGACCTCGCCCTGGCAACCGACCTCGGCACCGGAGATCGAGGCATTCTTCTTGCACAGGATGCCCACCGCACCGGCGACGAGCAGGAAATCGACCACGTCGCGCTCGCAGGCACCGGGCTGAAACTTCATATAGTAATGAAGTACCGCGGGGATGATACCCGCCGCCCCATTGGTCGGCGCAGTCACCATGCGACCGCCGGCGGCATTCTCTTCATTGACCGCCAGGGCGAAGACGTTGACCCAATCCATCGCCGAAAAGGTCGAGGCGATCAGACTCGGGCTCTCCTCGACCCGCAGCAAACGTTGATGAAGCAGCTTGGCGCGACGCTTGACGTTGAGCCCACCAGGCAGGATGCCCTCGTGCGCAAAGCCATTGTCGACACACTCGCGCATGGCCTCCCAGATATGCCACAACTGGGCGCGAATCTCGGCCTCGTCGCGCCACGCTTTCTCGTTCTCCAGCATCAGCTCGCTGATGCGCAGGCCATGCATTCTGCATAGCGCCAGCAGTTCGGAAGCCGAGTTGAAATCGTAGGGCAGCGCGGTGGTGTCGGTATCGAGCTCGCCAGCCTGGGCCTGCTCCTCATCGACGACGAAGCCACCGCCGACCGAGTAATAGGTGTTGCGATACAGTTCCGCACTGTGGCCATGAGCGATCAATCGCATGGCATTGGGATGATGCGGCAGGTTTTCTTCGAGCAACTGCATGTCGCGCACCCAGACGAACGGGATGGCAAAGCGACCATCGAGCATCAGCGTCTGCGCTTCGAGCAACTCTTCGATGCACGGCTCGATGATCATTGGGTCGATGCGGTCGGGCCGCTCGCCCATCAGCCCCATGATGATCGCGCGATCGGTACCATGGCCGATACCGGTGGCCGACAGCGAGCCGTAGAGCTGAACCTCGACACGCGCCACGCGCTCGAGCAGATCACGACCGCGCAGCGTCTCGACGAAGTCGCTGGCCGCGCGCATTGGCCCCACGGTATGGGAACTCGACGGGCCAACGCCAATCTTGAACAGGTCGAATACGCTAATGGACATGGTGCCTTCCTCGCCGCGCATCGGTCACGTATGCCGGCTCTCAGTAAATCAATATCGCTAAAGCGGCCATGACGGCCCAATGTTTGACACTAGGGTGGACCGCGGGTATACGAGAGACAACCGAGAATATCTTGTCTTCACTTTAGAACAACTAAACCATGAGCCGTTCCCTCAACGCCCAGACCCATGCCTGGCTGAAGGTCTTCGCCGTCAGCGCCCGCCACCTGTCGTTCACGCGTGCCGCCGAGGAGCTGCACGTCACCACCGGTGCGGTCAGCCAGCAGATCAAGCAGCTCGAGCAGCGCCTGGGTTTCAAGCTGTTTCGCCGCCTGCCACGCCGCCTGGAACTGACCGACGAAGGGCAGCGCTTGGCAGGCGTGGTCGACGATGCCTACCAGGCGGTGGGACTCGAGGTCAGGCGGTTGCGTTCAGGGGTGATGAGCGGCATTCTGCGGCTGCGCTCGGTGCCGTCGTTCCTGGCCAAGTGGCTGATGCCGCGCCTACCGCGGCTACAGGCGCGCTTCCCGGACATCGAGATGCACATCGCCGCAGAGGACAGCAACATCTCGCTGCGTGACGGTGATTTCGACTTGGCTATCGACCTGAACGACGGCCACTACCCTGGCCTGCAGATCACCCCGCTGATGGACGAGGTGATTTTCCCGGTCTGCGCACCCGGCCTGATGCGCGGCAGGCCTGCGCTGCATCGTCCCGAGGACCTAGCCTATTACCCGCTGCTGCACGACATCACCGCCTGGCGCGGCAGCCACGATTACGCCGAGTGGGAGCACTACCTGGGCGCCATCGAGGCACTGCATGTCAACGTGCGACGCGGCTATACCTTCAACCGCAACCAGTTGACCATGGAGGCCGCCACCGATGGCATGGGCGTAGCCATCGCCCGGCGCACGCTGATTACCAACGAACTCAAGACCGGGAAGCTGATCGCGCCTTTCACGCAGCGCGTGGCCACCGGCAAGCGCTACGGCATCGTCTATCCTCAAGGCGCGCTAGACGACCGCCGTGTGCTGGCGGTGCATGACTGGATCGTCGAGGAAGCCACACGCAGCGCACCGACCGAGTAAAGCTCTTCTACCGCACCGCTCGCCTTCCCCAACGCAACGGCGCCCGTGAGAGTCATTCTCACGGGCGCCGTCATTACCACGATGCGATCAGACGCTTATTCGTCGAGGAACGAACGCAACGGCTCCGAGCGCGACGGGTGACGCAGCTTGCGCAACGCCTTGGCCTCGATCTGGCGGATACGCTCGCGGGTGACGTCGAACTGCTTGCCGACCTCCTCCAGCGTGTGATCGGTGTTCATGTCGATCCCGAAGCGCATGCGCAGCACCTTGGCCTCGCGCGCGGTCAGCCCGCCCAGCACGTTGCGGGTCGCCTCGATCAAGCCTTCACCGGTTGCCGAATCGATCGGCAGCAGCATCGAGCCGTCCTCGATGAAGTCGCCCAGGTGCGAGTCGTCGTCGTCGCCGATCGGCGTTTCCATCGAGATCGGTTCCTTGGCGATCTTGAGCACCTTGCGGACCTTGTCCTCGGGCATTTCAAGACGCTCGCCAAGCTCTTCCGGCGTCGGTTCGCGGCCCATCTCCTGAAGCATCTGACGCGACACGCGATTGAGCTTGTTGATGGTCTCGATCATGTGCACCGGAATACGGATGGTACGCGCCTGATCGGCGATCGAGCGGGTGATCGCCTGGCGAATCCACCAAGTGGCGTAGGTCGAGAACTTGTAGCCACGGCGGTATTCGAACTTGTCGACCGCCTTCATCAGGCCGATGTTGCCTTCCTGAATCAGATCGAGGAACTGCAGGCCACGATTGGTGTACTTCTTGGCGATCGAGATCACCAGGCGCAAGTTGGCCTCGACCATCTCCTTCTTGGCGCGGCGCGCCTTGGCTTCGCCGATGGATAGCCGACGGTTGACTTCCTTGATTTCGCCTACCGGCAGCTGGATCAGCGCCTCCTCGAAGGCGATCTTGCGCTGAGCACGGGCGATGTCGGTACGGAACGGCTCGAGCCTGTCGGTATACTTGGCGTTGTCGGCAAGAAACGCATCCAGCCACTGGGGGTTGGATTCGTTGCTGGGAAAGGCCTTGACGAAGGTCTTGCGCGGCACCTTGCCCTTCTTGACGAAGACCTGAAGAATGGTCTTCTCCTGATCGCGAACCTGCTCGACACTGATACGCACCTGCCCGACCAGACGCTCGAAATGCTTGGGCACCAGCTTGATCGGCGAGAATAGTTCGGCAAGACGCGCCTGCTCGGTCTTGGCTTCGGCGGAACCGGTTCCATACTGCTCGATAGCCGCCTTGGCGAGGGCATTCTGTTCGCGGATCTGCTCGAAACGCGCACGCGCCTCTTCGGGATCGGGGCCGCTGCTGGTCTCTTCTTCTTCGGCGTCCTCGTCATCGTCTTCGCCATCGCTCTCGGCGTCATCGTCGATGAGTTCTTCCTCCGGCACCTCCGCTTCGGCAACGCCGGGGATGCCTTCATCGGGGTCGATGAACCCCGAGAACAGATCGGATAGCCGACCGGGCAGCTCCTCGTCCTGGGTCGCGTCGTAGGCTTCCAGGATCGACTCCACCGCACCGGGCAGATAGGCCAGTGCCGACATCACCTCGCGGGTGCCTTCCTCGATTCGCTTGGCGATGGCGATCTCGCCTTCGCGAGTCAGAAGCTCAACGGTGCCCATTTCGCGCATGTACATGCGCACCGGATCGGTGGTCCTGCCGACATCGCTCTCGACCGCCGCCAATGCCGCTACCGCCTCTTCGGCTGCGGACTCATCGGTGGAGTGATCCGACATCATCAGTGTGTCTTCATCGGGGGCTTGTTCAACGACACTGATACCCATATCGTTGATCATGCCGATGATGTCTTCCACTTGATCCGGATCGGCGATATCTTCGGGAAGGTGGTCGTTGACCTCGGCATAGGTCAGGTAGCCCTGTTCCTTGCCGCGCGCGATCAACTCCTTCAGACGTGACTGCTGCTGCGCATTTCCAGCCATAGAAACCCTATATCGACGAAGAAGAATGAAGCACCTGAACGAGAAAGGCGGTGAAAACTCATAGGCTTGCAATTATAGCGGCTAAGGCCACTAACCCGCCAGTCGTCTATTTGCGCTGTCATCCGAGTGTGTTAGTTTGTTCGGTTACGCTCGCTATCGTCACTGCTAGATGGTGGCGGCAGGCGACAATTCAACCCACCCAACCAGCCCTTTCCCGACTCAGCGGTTCTCTGCTCATGTACGCTTGACGATCTTGAATAGATCCATGAGACGCTGACGTTCGTCGGCCGATAACTTCTCACCGCCCTGTTGCCTGGCCAGCAGACGTTCGATCTGTGTTTCCGGCTCGACGCTGGATGCTTCCTTGCGAAAGTTCTCCACCAGTCCATCGAGCTCCACCCCTCTGTCTTCACGCGCTATCAATAACTCACGCCGGGCCAGCGCTTGCAGGCGCTGCCCCTCGGCGGTGCCGTGAAAATGCGCCAGCAGCACCTGCGAACTACGATAGCGACCGGCACGCAGCAGGCGAATCACCTCGCGACACAAAACCCCGTCACTCTGGTTATCGGCACACCAATCCAATTCTTCAGGCAGGCGCTCCACCAGCCCCGGCTCGTGCACCAGCAACTGCAGCGTGCGTGCCATCAGGCTAAGCGCCCCGCCACGCTTGCCGCCCGGGGATGGCGCCACCTCGGCCCGGGTTTCGTATGCGCCTTCGCTCGCGAATCCATCGTCTTGCGGCGCCCCATCGTGCATCGGTTCGGGCGTTTTCAGAAGCGCCTGGAAGCGTGCCGCTTCGACACCCGTGCGCGTCGACAGTTCGCGCAGCAGCAGCGACTTGAGCACGCCTTCCGGCAACCGCTCCAGCGCCTTGAGCACGGCCGTCGCAAAGCGCTCGCGATCCTCGATGCGCTGCAAATCGCGCCCCTCGGCCGCCTGCTCGAACAGGAATTCCGATAGCGGGCTGGCACAGGTGATGCGGTCGCTGAAGGCTTCACTACCTTCGCGACGCACCAGGGTGTCCGGATCCTCGCCCTCGGGCAAAAACAGGAAACGCGCCTGGCGCCCATCGATCATCAGCGGCAACACCGTCTCCAACGCCCGGCGCGCGGCCTTGCGCCCGGCGTTATCGCCATCGAAGCAGAACACCACCTCGCCAACCAGGCGGAACAGGCGATTGAGATGGTCTTCGCTGGTCGACGTGCCTAGCGTGGCCACGACATTGCGAATGCCGAACTGGGCCAGTGCGACCACGTCCATGTAGCCCTCGACGATCACCAGCCGCTCGAGCTGGCGATTGGCCTGGCGCGCCTCGAAGAGCCCGTAGAGCTCGCGCCCCTTGTGGAAGACCGGCGTCTCCGGCGAGTTGAGGTACTTGGGCTTGGCGTCGCCCAGCACCCGACCGCCAAAAGCGATGGTGCGGCCTTTCCAGTCGCGAATCGGAAACATCACCCGGTCGCGAAAACGATCGTAGCTGCGTCCGCTATCCTCGCGCTGCACCAGCAGGCCGTACTCCACCTGCACCGCATCGGCAATGCCGTGATTCGAGAGATGGCGCTTGAGCGCCTCCCACTCATCGGGGGCGTACCCGATACCGAAATCGCGCAGCACCTCGGGGGACAGGCCACGGCGATCCAGATACTCGCGCGCGCTCTTGCCCTCGGCCATCGGCAGGCGCTCACGAAAGAAGCCCGCCGCCAGCTCGAGCAGATTGACCCCCTGCTGACGCTTCTTCTCGCGGGCCTGGGCGCGTGGATCATCGGCGCCCTCGCGCGGTACCTCCATGCCCTGGCGAGCGGCCAATTGCTCCACCGCCTCGGGAAAACGCAGGTTGTCGTACTCCATCAGAAAGCGTAGCGCGTTACCGTGCGCGCCACAGCCGAAGCAGTGATAAAACTGCTTGTCGTGGCTGACGGTGAACGACGGCGATTTCTCCTGGTGAAACGGACACAGCCCCGAGTAGTTCTGGCCGGCCTTCTTCAATTGCACCCGTTCGCCGACCACCTCGACCACGTCGACGCGGGCGAGCAGATCATCGATGAAGCGTTGGGGAATCTGACCGGCCATCGGTTAGGCTCTCGAACGAAACGCACTAGCGGGGTCACTAGGGAAAGACATCGTGGACACAAAAACAAACGGCCACCGGATGGCGGCCGCTTGGCGTCCCTCTGAGGCAGTCACCTGCCTCCAGTACGGATCAATACAACCGTTCGAAACGCTTGTGCTCGCGCTGAAGCTTCTTGGCGTGGCGCTTGACCGCCGCCGCAGCCTTGCGCTTGCGTACCGCGGTCGGCTTCTCGTAGTTCTCGCGGCGACGGACTTCAGACAGAACGCCGGCTTTTTCGCAGGAACGTTTGAAGCGACGCAGTGCGACGTCGAACGGCTCGTTATCGCGTACTTTGACAGAAGGCATTAAGCACTCACCTACCTTGGAATCATGAGTTCGGTTTGAACGCACATCAGTGATGCTGTCGCCCATCAACGCAGCGGACACTCGACTCTAAAATGAAGCCAAGCGTAGACGCGACGAGAGGGATCAAAACAGGCAGCGGGATGCACGACCCAGTCTTACAGCGTTCGATATTCTAGTCGCAGGCGCCGTTCTTTGCAAATTCGTGGCCTTCGGCCATGCCGATGCCGGCGCAAACACGTAGAATAGCCACCTTCGCCTGACCAACGAGCCAAGACAATCATGCGCGTACTGGGGATTGAAACCTCCTGCGACGAGACCGGCGTCGCATTATATGACACCGATCGCGGCCTGCTGGCCGATGTGCTTTACAGCCAGATCGCCATGCATGCCGAGTATGGCGGTGTGGTCCCCGAGCTCGCCTCGCGTGATCATACCCGCAAGCTGCTGCCGCTGATTCAGGACATTCTCGACGCGGCCAAGCTGACTCGCGGTGATCTCGACGGCATCGCCTACACCGCCGGCCCCGGGCTGATCGGCGCGCTGATGGTCGGCGCCAGCACCTCGCATGGCCTGGCGCGGGCGCTGAACATTCCTGTACTCGGCGTGCACCATATGGAGGGCCACTTGCTGGCGCCGATGCTCGAAGACGAGCCACCGGCCTTCCCGTTCATCGCACTGCTGGTTTCCGGCGGTCACACGCAATTGGTCGAGGTGGGCGGCCTGGGTCGCTATCGGCTACTCGGCGAATCGGTGGATGATGCCGCCGGCGAAGCCTTCGACAAGGCCGCCAAGATGCTTGGGCTGGCCTACCCCGGTGGCCCCCAGGTAGCGCGCCTGGCGGAACAGGGCGACCCCCGGCGCTTTCGCTTTCCCAGGCCGATGACCGATCGACCGGGTCTGGATTTCAGTTTTTCGGGGCTCAAGACGCATACCCTGACCGCCGCCAACAAGCTACGCGATGAGGCCGGCGAACTCGATGACCGGGACCGCGCCGATATCGCCCGCGCCTTCGAGGAAGCGGTGGTCGATACGCTGGTGATCAAATGCCGCCGCGCACTCGATCAGACCGGATTGAAACGGCTGGTGGTCGCGGGCGGCGTCAGCGCCAACACGCGCCTGCGCGAACGACTCGATGTTGAGGCCGCCAAGCGCGGCGCCCGGGCCTACTATCCACGCGGACGCTTCTGCACCGATAACGGCGCCATGATCGCTTACGTCGGTGCTCAGCGCCTACTGGCAGGAGAACGCGACAGTGATGCCATGCGTGCCGTGCCGCGCTGGCCTCTCGACCGGCTCACTCCTCCGGCGGCCTGATCCGACGCTCATCCTCGCGCCGCTCTTGAATGGCCGGCTCGGTACCGCGCCCCAGGCGCTGGATATTCCATACGTGGCGCACCAGTACCAGCACGGCGAAAGCGATGATCACCCATACGTAATCCCGCGCCAGCCAGACGCTGGCCAGCGGCGCCAGCGCCGCACTCGCCAGCGAAGCCACCGCCGCGGTGTGTACCCGCCAGGCCAGCACTATCCAACAGGCGGCACAGATCAGCGCCACCAATGGCGTCAGCATCAGCAGCACGCCAAATGCGCTGGCCACCGATTTACCACCTCGAAAGCGGTGCCATAGCGGGTAGCTATGTCCCAGCAACACGCCGAGCCCCACCAGGCCTTGCGCCCAGGTCGGCAGGCCGCTGGCCTTGGCCAGCCATAGCGCCGGTACGCCCTTGGCGGCATCGAACGTAAGCGTTGCCAGAGCCAGACGCATGCCATGCACGCGCAGGACATTCGAAAACCCCGGATTGTGGGAACCGAGCAGGCGCGGGTCGCCGGCACCGGCCAGGCGGCATATCCACAGCGCTCCCAGACAGGCGCCGCAGAGATAGCCCAGCCCCATCAGGGCCGCAGTGAGGAGGGCGACGTCAGAATGCGACATGGCTTGGCCCGGCAGCGATTGGATGGTGACAATGACCTGAGATTCTGCCAGCTTTGCGCGCTACAATCGAAATTTTGCCATCGGAGGAAGTCGCGTGGATCGCGTGCTGATCGAGGGCCTGAGCGTGGAAACCGTCATCGGTGTCTACGATTGGGAGCGCACTATACGCCAACGCTTGGTGCTGGATCTGGAAATGGCCGCCGACATCCGCCCCGCCGCAGCGGATGACGACCTGAACAAGACCCTGAATTATGCGGCGATCAGCACGCGTATCGGCGAATTTGCCGAGGCCAGCAGCTTTGCCCTGGTGGAAACCTTCGCCGAGCGTCTCGCGGCCTTGCTGCGTCAGGAGTTCGCGATTGCCTGGCTACGCTTGACGCTGCGCAAACCGGGCGCCGTGGCCAATGCCGCCGCCGTCGGTGTCCGCATCGAACGGGGGCAGTGTTGATGGTGCAGGTGGTCGTCAGTATCGGCAGCAATATCGAGCGCGAGCGCCACGTGCTCGCCTGCCTCGATGCGTTGTACGCCGACTTCACGCACCTCGAGGTCTCGCGGGTCTTCGAGAGCGAGCCGGTCGGCTTCGAAGATGGCCGTAACTTCTACAACCTGATCGCCGCCTTCGAGAGCCAGGGCTCTGAACAGCAGGCCACGGTCGCCGAGTTGCAGAATTGGTGCAAGCGCCTCGAATTCGCCTATGGCCGGCGCGCCGACAGCGCCAAGTTCAGCCCGCGCACGCTGGATGTCGATCTGCTGACGGTGGGCGAGCTGGTCGGCAATATCGCTGGCGTAGCGCTGCCCCGCGATGAGATCACCAGTAGCGCCTTCGTCCTCCAGCCCCTGGCCGAGTTGCTGCCTGATACCCGGCACCCGATCAGCGGAATTCGCTACGCCGACCTGTGGGCGGCCTTCGACTCCGGCGGGCAGCGGTTGTGGCCGGTGGATTTCAAATGGCGCGGCCGGCTCATCTCACGCGCGGCCTGAGCCCGGCTCCTTCGTTTCGCCATGCAGAGCGGTCTCGATTTCCAGCTGCCGGCGTCGCGTTAGCTCCTTACCCAGCGCGCCACCCTGAAAGCCTTCGTCGACCAGTTGTCGTGGCAATACCTGGGAAGCCAACCGCCAGGCCAGTGACAGGTCGGTGGCCAGCTCTTCGTTTTCCAGGCTGACCAGGGCCAGCAGCGGCGCCATACGCTCGCTGCGTCGCCAGGCGTCGACCTCACCCAGCCAGCGCAGGATTCGCTCGGCGCTCAAGGGGGCTTGCTCGGCCTCGCGCCATAGCGCTCGGGTGAGTGCCGCCTGACGCGCCAGATCGCGCCAGGCGTTGGGTACCCGCAAGCGCTCCTGCAGTGCCTTGCGCGAGGGCTCATCGAGATGCTCGCAGAGTCGCGCCCAGCGCCAGTGGGCCAGGGCGCCATCGTCTTCCGGCGGCTTGCCGAGGCGGGCCAGCGCCCGTTTCAATGATGCGTCGTCGGCGTCAAGCTCAGGCATTAGCACCGCCAATGCCCCGCTTGCGGATAGCGCCTGGAAATAGGCCTCGGGGTGCGCCTCGCCCAGCGCCTTTTCGGTTTCCTGCCAGACACGCTCGGCGACCAGATGGCCAATCTCGCCATTGGCGGTCAATTGACGCATCAGCGCCTGGGTCTCGTCGGCGATGGCGAAGCCCAGCCCTTTATAACGTGCAAGGAAACGCGCCGTGCGCAATACCCGCAACGGGTCTTCGATGAAAGCCCGCGAGACGTGGCGTAGCAGGCGTGCCTCGAGATCGCGCTGGCCATGGAAAGGGTCGATCAGTTCGCCATCCAAGGTCTCGGCCATGGCGTTGATGGTTAGATCGCGCCGCGCCAGGTCGTCCTCCAGCGTCACATCGGGGCTGGCATGCACCTCGAATCCAGTATAGCCGTGGCCTTGCTTGCGCTCGGTGCGTGCCAGCGCATACTCCTCGTGCGTCTCGGGATGCAGAAAGACCGGGAAATCGCGGCCCACCGGTTTGAAGCCCCGCGCGCGCATCTCGTCAGGCGTGGCGCCGACCACCACCCAATCCTGATCCACCACCGGCCAGCCCAAGCGCGCGTCGCGCACCGCGCCACCTACTCGGTAGACATCGAGACCGGCGACATAATGGTCCCTGCCGTGCGCCATCTCACTCATTGGCGACGCGATGCGGATGATGTACCTGCCAGTCGGTGAAGCCACCATCCAGGCTATACACCTGGGTAAAGCCCTGGCCCGCCAACCAGTCCGCCGCCTGTTGACTGGAGTGGCCGTGATAGCAGACCACCACCAGCGTGCGCTCGCGCGGCGCCGCATCGAGCAGATCGCCGACCGTGGCATTGTCGAGATGGCGGCTACCGGGAATATGCCCCTGGGCGTAGCTCATCGGGTCGCGAATATCCACCAGGGTCAGCGGCTGACCGGCGTCCAGCCAGGCTTCGAGAGTCGTGTGATCGAGATGTTCGAAAGCGGCTTGGCTCATGCAACCTCCAGCGCAGCGCTATTGATCATGAAGTTTGGCAGGGTTCACTGATGCGCTCGCCACGGGTCAGGTCGAGTGCGGTCAGCGCACCGCCCCATACGCAACCGGTGTCCAGCGCCTCGGCGCGCACCACCGCTCCCGGCGTTTGTCCGCCCAGTGCCGCCCAGTGACCGAACAGCATGCGCGGATCGTCACTACGAGGATAGGTGAACCACGGCGCGAAGCCCTCGGGCGCGGAATCGAGCCCCGCCTTGGCGCTGAAATCCAGCGTGCCGTCGGCGGCGACGAAACGCATTCGAGTGAAGACGTTGACGATGACGCGCAGTCGATCGATGCCCTCGAGATCGTCGTGCCAGCGCTGTGGCGTATCCCCATACATGCGCTCCAGGAAGGCACCCGCCTGTTGGCCGCGCAGTGCCGCTTCGACCTCGCCGGCCAGTTCACGCGCGCGCGGTACCGACCACCACGGCGGCAATCCGGCGTGGGTCATCACGGTGACCCGGTCGGCATCGTCGATGCCATCATCCACCCACAGCGGTTGGGCCTGCAGCCAATCGAGCAGCCGGTCGCAGTCCGGCGCAGCGAGAATCGCCTCCAGGGTATCCGAGCGTTTCTGACCCATGCCGCCCCGCGCGATCGCCAGCAAATGCAGATCATGATTGCCCAGCACCACCTGGGCGGCGTCGCCCAACGCATGCACCTCGCGCAGGCAGGCCAGCGAATCGGGCCCCCGGTTGATGAGATCGCCGGCGAGCCACAGCCGGTCGTGGCGCGCATCGAACTCGAGCCGTGTCAGCAGGGCCACGAACTCGGCGTGACAGCCCTGCAGATCGCCGATGGCATACGTGGTCATGAACCTCCCTATGTAACGTCAATGCACCTGATTCGGCCCGGCCAGGCGGAACGGCGCGATGGCGACATCGAACGATCGCTGAGCGGCGGTATCGATGCAGGTATAGGAGCCTTCCATCACCCCGACCGGGCAGTCGAGCACCGCCCGGCTGGTATAGCGAAAGACCTGCCCCGGCGCGATCAACGGCTGCTTGCCGATGACGCCCTTGCCGCGCACCTCCTGCACCTTGCCACTGCCCTGGGTGATCTTCCAGTAGCGCGCCAGCAGCTGTACCGAGCAGGACGAATGGTTATGCACGGTGATGGTATAGCTGAACACGAAGCGCTGTTCGGCGGGCGACGACTCGTCGGCGCGATACGCGGGCTCGACATCGACACGGACGGACGCGGCGAGTTCGCTCATGCGTTCCCCTTGGCCAGATGGTTGGCGATAGTGACCAGTTCGGCGACGCTCAATGTCTGCGGCCGCCGCGACGGATCGATACCCAGCGTCTGAAGCGCTTCGCCGCCGATGCGCCCCTTGAGATTGTTGCGCAGCGTCTTGCGCCGCTGGCTGAAGGCCTCGCGTACGAGATCGGCGAATAGCGCCTCGTCGTCAGCCGGGTGCGGCAACTCGTTGTGCGGCACCAGGCGCACGATGGCCGAATCCACCTTGGGCTGGGGTGTGAAGGATTCGGGCGGCACGATGAACAGCGAATCCACCCGGCAATGATACTGGGCCATGACCGACAACCGGCCCCAATCGGCGCCGCCGGGTGATGCCGCCAGGCGCTCGACGACTTCCTTCTGCAGCATGAAGTGCATGTCGGCCACGGCACCGCGCGCCGCGAGCAGGTGAAAAATCAGCGGCGTGGAGATGTTGTAAGGCAGGTTACCCACCACCCGCAGCGCCGGTCCCTCGCCCTTGAGCGCGGTGAAGTCGAACTTCAGCGCATCGCCCTCGTGTATCGTGAAATCAGAGTAGTTGAAGAATTGAACGCGCAGCCCCGGAATCAGATCACGATCGAGCTCGATCACCTCGAGCGCCCCGGCGGCTTCGATCAGGGGTTCGGTGAGCGCGCCCTGACCGGGGCCGATCTCGACCAGACGCTCACCGGGATGCGGCGCAATCGCGCGCACGATGCGCGAGACGATGCCAGGATCACGCAGAAAGTTCTGCCCGAAACGCTTGCGGGCCCGATGAAGCGGGGGGCGGGATGACATGCGAAAAAAGAGTCCTTGAATGGCGATTCGAAACGTCAACGGCCGGCGGCGTGCGCCATCTCGGCGGCCACCTCGAGGGCGACACGCAGGCTTCCGGTATCGGCCGTGCCGGTGCCGGCCAAGTCCAGCGCGGTGCCATGATCCACCGAAGTGCGCACGATGGGTAGCCCGAGGGTGATATTGGCGGCGCGACCGAAGCCGGCGTACTTGAGTACCGGCAGACCCTGATCGTGATACATCGCCAATACGGCATCGATGCCATCGAGATGGCGCGGCGTGAACAGAGTATCGGCGGGTAGTGGGCCGTCGAGCCGCAGCCCTTCGCCGCGCAATCGCTGCAGTGTCGGTATGATCACATCGAGCTCCTCGCGCCCCAGGTGACCGCTCTCGCCAGCGTGAGGATTGAGCCCGCAGACCGCGATACGCGGCTTTTCAATGCCAAAATAGCGGCGCAGATCGCCATCGAGAATCCGTAATACGCGGATCAGCCCCTCGGCGGTGATCGCATCCGCCACCTCGCGCAGCGGCAGATGCACGCTGGCCAGCGCCACGCGCAGCGCCTGTTCTGCTGGCGCAGCGAGTTGGGTGGCGAGCATCATCACCACTTCATCGACCGCGCAGGCATCGCGCAGATATTCGGTATGCCCGGTGAAATCAGGGTGGCCGCCCTCGATGATCGCGCCCTTGTGCAGCGGCGCGGTGACCATCGCCTGGGCGCGCGCGCTACGACACGCGGCGATCGCCACATCCAGCGTCTCGAGCACGTAACCGGCGTTGGCGGGGTCGAGCGCGCCGGGGCTTGCCGGCGCACGCAGTGCCACCGGCCAGATCGGCAACACACCAGGGCGCGAGGCGGGCACGCTGGCCTGTTCGTCCAGCACCGGTAGCTCGATGGCCAACCCCAGCCGGCGGGCACGCTCGGCCAGCAGATCGGGATCGCCGATCGCCACCACCCGACCGGGCAGCGGCGCCTTCGCCGCGGCCAGCATCAGCGCCAGCTCCGGCCCTATGCCGGCCGGCTCGCCGGTGGTCAGGGCCAGCACCGGTAACATCGTCAGCCCTCCGGAGTCAGACGGTTATCGACGTAAGCCTCGGCGCGAATCTGCTGCAACCAAGCCTCCAGTTCGTCGTTGACCTTGCGCTGGAACAGCGTCTGGCGGATCCGGTTGCGCTGCGCCTCATCGGTCACATCCTGCTGACGACGGTCGAGCACTTCGATCAGGTGGTAACCGAAACGCGAGCGTACCGGCTGGGAGACCTGCCCCACCGGGAGCCGGCTCATCGCCTCCTCGAACGATGGCACCATCTGGCCGGGGCGCACCCAGCCCAGCATGCCACCGTTGAGTGCGCTGCCGCGATCGTCGCTGACCTGCTGGGCCACGCTGGCGAAATCCTCACCGGAGACGATTCGCTGGCGCGTCTGCTCGGCAAGCGCCATGGCTTCCTGGGCATCGCGGTTGGGATTGGTCTCGATCAGGATATGCCGCACGCGCTGTTCCTGAATCAACGCCTGCTGAGAGCCGCCTTCACGATCGACCAGTTTGACCAGATGGAAGCCGCTGGGGCTGCGCACCGGCTCGCTGACCTGGCCTATGTCGAGCGCCGGCACCACGTCGGCGAATACGCTGGGGATTTCGGCACCGCGCCGCCAGCCCAGATCGCCCCCCTCCAGGGCATTGCCGCCATCGGACTCGGCTGCCGCCAACGCCGCGAAATCGGCGCCATTCTGGAGCCTCGCATAGAGTTCCTGCGCCTGGCGCTGCGCCGCGCTCACTTGATCCGGTGAGGGCGAGCGCGGCAGCGCAACGAGAATATGCGCCAGCCGATAACGCACGTTGCTGATGGCGCCCTGCTGTTCCAGATAGCGCTCGACCTCACGCTCGGAAATATCGACCTGGCTGGCTACACGACGCTGCTGCAGGTCGCGCATCAGCATTTCGCGACGCACCTGATTGCGCACGATAGCCAGCGACAGGCCATCGGCCTCCAGCGCATCGGCGAACTGATCCAGGGTCATGCCATTCGATTCGGCGACGCCGCGCACCGCGCGGTTGAGCTCGGTATCATCGATCGACAGGTTAGCCTGCTCGGCCATTTGCAACTGGATCTGCTCGATGATCATGCGCTCCAGCACCTGGCTGCGCAGTACATCGATGGAGGGCATGGCAATGTTCCGGCTAGCCAGTTGGCTGCGCGCCTGAGCCACGCGATTCTCCAACTCGCTGGCCATGATCGCATCGTCGTTGACTACCGCCACGATACGGTCCAACTGCTGATCGGCCAGTGCCTGCGCACAGAAGCCCAGCGTGGTAAAAACCAGCACCAGCGCCAGACTCAGCGAAGCAAACGGACGTCTGCGCATGAAAACCTCACTCACTGTTTAGAATTGGGTCGGTTGATAGCCGGGAATGGCTTGCTCGAAGAAGGCCTCGGTACCCTGACCGACGCCACCCAAGCCTTTGAACACGAAACGCAGGAAAATTCCACGATCGGTGTAATCGTCCTCGATGGTGTTGGCGGTGTCGTTATCTTCGATCCACTCACGCCAGGCGAGTTGCACCGCGACACAGCAATCGTTCCACTGAATGCCGGCAAGCTGCTCGAGCGCGCGATCGTTGGTGTTGTCGTAGGCGAACTTACCGATCAGATCCACGCTCGCGCCGATCTTGTAGGCAAACGAAGCCATGTAATCCTCGCGGTCGTAGCTCAGTTGGTCCTCGGCGTCGCCGGAAGGATCGAAGCCCTCTAGCTGCCAACGGTAACCCAGGTTGAGCACATGCCCAGCGGGGTGGCGATAGCGCAAGTAAGCGGCGGTACTCTCGGTGATTTCGCGATTGGCATCGTAGAACCACTCGTAGCGCGTGCTCCACTGGTCGTTGATCCGCCAATCGAGCTGAGTGACGATCGGCGAGCGGTCACGGGTCGCATTATACCAACCGATGGGATTCGTTTCGCGATCGGGGAGCGCCAGATCGCCCTCGATACCGATCGCCCGCTCGTCGAAATAGGCACTCTGGCCTACCGCCAGCGATAGACGCTCGCGGCCACTGTCATCTTCCAGAAAACGCGTCGCCACACCGTAAGATAATTTATTGACGTCGCCGATCCGATCGGAGCCGGAGAAACGATACGGCGACCACAGCTGGCCATAAGAAAAGGGCCGCTCGTCGGTATCGAAATCGGGGAATTCGCTCTGGTCACGCTCCGGCACGTAGGCGTAGTACAGCCGCGGTTCGAGGGTCTGACGCCAGGCGCTATCGAACAGCTCGATATCGCGCTCGAAGATCAGGCCACTATCCAGCGAGCTGACCGGCACGGTGCGCGTCAGGCTCTCGTCGCGGTCGGTCTGACGCTGGCCGTAATCGAGCTGATAAGCGGTTTGCAGCAGTTCGAAGCGCGGCTCGAAGAAACCCCAGCTGGTTTCGCCCCGCCAGCCAACGGCAGGCGACAGGTGGATTCGCGTTCCGTTGGCCGACTCACGCAACGGCACCTCGGTTTCATCGACATCACGCCAGAAACGCGTGGCATTGGAGCGCCAATGCTGATAGAAACCGGTGTCCTGCGACCAACGCGCATTGGCGGTCAGGCTGGGCAGGCGATAGAACGGCTTGTCGTTTTCGGCCAGCGGAAATTCGAGATTCTGATAACCCTGGGCGCGGGCTTCGAGCTGCCAGGTCGTGCCGCTATAGCTGAGCTGCGCCAGGCGCGCCAGGTAATCGGTGTCGGCCTCGGCGAAATTGCGCCCGTAATCGTCGAAGTAGCGTCCGTCGCTGGCGGCGCCATAACGCAGGTTGTAGCGCAGGCGCGGCGTGAAATAGCCACGGTGCATGTAGTCGACATACCAGCGGTCCTCGCCATCGAAGGCATCGTCCGGGTCGTTGGGGTTGTCGCTCTCGCCGCCGCCCTTGTCGTTGGCGATGTACGCCCCTTCGATCTGGCCGACGTCCTCGGGAAATAGGTAACGAAACTGGCCACCCATCAGCAATCCATGGTCGGTAATCCAGCGCGGGGTAATGGTTGCGTCGTAGTTGGGGGCGAGATTGAGATAGTACGGCTGGGCGTAATCAAACGCGCCGTTGGAGAAACCCAATGTCGGCCACAGGAAACCGCTCTGGCGGCGGTCGTCGATGGGAAAGCGCAGCCACGGCCAATAGAACACCGGCACATCGGCGACTTCGAGGCGGGCATGGGTCGCGGTTCCATAGCCCTCGGCGCGGTTGATCGTGAATTCGTTGCCGATCAGCTTCCAGGTATTGCTACCCGGCGCGCAGGTCGTGAAGCTGGCTTCATTCAGGCGATAGCGGCCATCCTTCAGGCGGGCCAGTTGCACGGCATCGCCGCGCAGGCGCGACTCGTGCAATACATAGTGCGCGGTGCCGACCTGGGCGGCGTCGCTATTCAACGCCATTTGCGCGGATGCGCCGCGCACCAGTAACCCCTGATCGCGCAGCGCCAGCGGGCCTTCGGCGAAGACGGTATCGCGAGCGGCGTTGACGCGGACTCTCGGGGCCACCAGTTGCGTGGTGCTGCGACGCAGTACCACTTCACCCAGCAATAGCGTTTCGCCCTGGTCGCCATATTCGGCGCTATCCGAGATGGATTGCACTGCTTCGGGAGTTTCGCCAGCGGGCAGCCGATATTGCGGCATTACGTAACGCCCCGGGCACAGGGCGTTGGATGGAGCGTCCTCGCCCCAGGGCTGCCAGTCGAGTTGCGCCGCTGGCAGCGGCGATGGCGGCGCGGCCTGGGCACAGGTGGTGGCCAGTCCGGCGAGGGCAGTCCAAAACAATCGCTTGCCCATGATCCTCGGTGTCCTTGGCGGTTGGAATCGGTATTATACAGTCCCCGCGGTGCACGTCCTCTCCTTCGACATTGGCGAGGCCGGCTGCCGAGGGTGCGCTGGGAGCGCCCTCAGCATGCGGTGGCGAACCGAGCCCGTCAACCGGCTACCCGCAAGGAGTCCCATGACCGACACCGAGACCAGCCCGCGTATCGACGCCCTGCGCCAATGGATTGCCCCACGCCATGACATGGCGCCGCATGCTGCACGCCTCGAACTGGCCGCCGGCGATGCCAGCTTTCGCCGCTATTTTCGCCTCTGGCTGAGCGATGGCCGAACCCGCATCGTCATGGACGCGCCGCCCGACAAAGAAGACAGCCACCCGTTCGTAGCCATTGCCGAGGACTGGCGCCTCGCCGGGTTGCCGGTACCGGCGCTGCATGCCATGGACCTGGATGCCGGCTTCATCGAGCTCGAGGATCTTGGCGACGTTCCCTTGCACCACCGCCTCGACGGCTGCGACACGGCTACGAGCCTCGACTGTTACGAGCGTGCCCTGGCGCTGCTCGAGACCTTGCAGAACCGCGCGCCTCGTCAATCGCTGCCTGCCTATGATGCCGCCTTGCTGGGTCGCGAGCTCGATCTGTTTCCCGAGTGGTGTCTCAAGCGCCTGCTGGGTATCGCTGCACCGCCCTGCTGGGAAACCAGTCGTACCCGGTTGATCGAGATGGCGCTTCGTCAGCCGCAGGTTACGGTGCATCGCGACTTCGATGCCATGAACCTGATGCTGCATGACGGCGAGCTGTGGCTGATCGATTTCCAGGACGCGGTGCGCGGGCCGCTCAGCTACGACCTGATCTCCCTGCTGCGCGGTCGTTACTGTCGCTTTCCACGGTCGCGTTACGCAGCCTGGGTCGAGGCCTTCCGGCGCCGGGCGATTGCCGATGGCCGGCTGACGGCGTCCGTCGACGAGGACACGTTTCTGTTCATGAGCGATGCCATGGCCGCACAGCGCGCGCTCAAGGTGTTGGGCATCTTCTGCCGGCTGACACTGCGCGATGAGCGGGAGGGCTACCTGGCGCGCTTGCCACATTTTCTCGATCACCTTCGCGATAGCCTGCAAGCGTGGCCGGAATTCGCCGAGCTGCTCGGCTGGCTCGACGCGGTTTTCACCCCCGCACTCGATGCCGAACTGACACGTCGCGGCATTCGTGGAGTCGCGCCATGAAAGCGATGATTCTCGCCGCCGGGCTGGGCGAACGCATGCGTCCACTGACCGATCACTGCCCCAAGCCGCTGCTCGAGGTCGGCGGCAAGCCGCTGATCGTGCATCATCTGGAGCGCCTGCGCGCATTGGGCATTGACGATATCGTCGTCAACGTCAGCTACCGCGCCGCTCAGATCGTCGATGCATTGGGTGATGGTGAGGCTCATGGCATGCGGCTTCAATGGAGCCATGAAACGACACCGCTGGAGACCGGCGGCGGCATTCGCCAGGCCCTGATGCTGCTCGGTGAAGCGCCCTTTCTGCTGATCAATGGCGATGTGTGGTGCGAGTTGGAGCCTGCCTGGCTCGCACCGCTCGGTCGCGACCTGGCACGGCTGGTGATGGTCGATAATCCAGCGCATCACCCGGCTGGCGACTTTCATCTCGATGACGTTGGCCGCGTGCATGGCGAAGGCCAGCCGATGCTGACCTTCGCCGGTGTCAGCCTGATCGACCCGGCATTGGTCGCCGGCGAGCCGCCCGGCGCCTTCAAGCTGGCGCCGCTGCTGCGCGGTGCAATGGCCGCCGGGCGTGTCGCGGGCGCTCACCACCGGGGCCACTGGGTCGATGTCGGCACCCCGGCGCGCCTGCGCGAGCTCGATGCCCGGCTGCGTAGTCACCATGCCTGATGCGTCCAAACGCCAGCGCACGGGTGCTATGCTAGGTCACCCCGTTCGACTACCGATTTGAGAAGGAAACGAATCAATGAAAGCCAGCGTCAAATGGACCGATGGTCGCCAGTTCGTTGCGGAATCCGGCAGCGGCCATAGCGTGGTGATCGACGGCCCGCCCGATCACGGCGGTCGCGATACCGGGCCGCGTCCGATGGAAATGCTGCTGATGGGCCTGGGAGCGTGTACGTCCTTCGACGTGCTGGAGATCCTGGAGAAATCGCGCGCACCGGTCAGCGATTGCGTGGCCAGTATCGATGCCGAGCGCGCCGATAGCGTACCCAGCGTATTCACCAAAATTCACGTGCACTTCACCGTGACCGGCAAGGCGCTCAAGGAGAATCAGGTCAAGCGCGCCGTCGAACTATCGGCGGAAAAATACTGCAGCGCTTCGATCATGCTTGCCAAGGGCGGCGTCGAAGTGTCTCACTCTTATGAGATCGTCGAGGCATGAGTCGAAGCAGCCGCGTACTTACAGCTTGTAAACGCTCTTGGTCATCACCTTCGACATCAACGTCATACCGAGTTTGACCGGAAACGGAAAACGGCTGCCGCCCGCTTCCAGTGCCCAGCGCTCATGATGCGCTTCGTCTTCGCGCATCTGCTCGAGCACCGCCCGCGAGCGCCGGTCGCCGGTGGGCAGTTTTTCCAGGTGCGCATCGAGATGCTTGCCGACCTGCTCTTCCGTCGCGGCAACGAAACCCAGGCTGACGCGCTCGCCAACCGTGCCGGCCACAGCGCCAAGGCCGAAAGAGCCGGCATAGAACAACGGGTTGAGATAACTGGTACGGCCACCGAGCTCTTCGATGCGCGCATCGCACCAGGCCAGATGATCGATCTCCTCTTGCGCGGCCTGCTCCATCTGTTCGCGCGTATCGGCCAATTTGGCGGTCAGCCCCTGGCCCTGATACAGCGCCTGGGCGCACACCTCGCCAGTGTGGTTGATGCGCATCAACCCCTCGGCGTGCTGGCGCTCGAGATCGTCCATTTCGCCATCGCGCGCATCAGTGGCGGGCGAAGGCCGCGACGCCTGCGCGGCATGCGGCACCAGGGTGCGCAGCACGGTATCGAACTGATGAATCAGATGGTCGGTGCGCGTCAGCTTGCGAAGCATGGCATCCCCCCGATTGATGACTGTGATTCTGCACAAGGATACCGCCAGGCGGTATTAGCAAGAAGGGCCGAACCCGCCGACTGACGGGAACGGCCCTGAATGCACCGGATGCGTCGCGCGCTTGAACGGGTCGCGGCCCCTGTCGCATGACTGGTGTCGCTGGGCGCCGGCTAGCCAGCCGGCCATGTAAAGCGGCGGCCGCCCATCAGATGCATATGAATATGATAGACCGACTGGCCACCGTCTTCATTGCAATTCATCACCACGCGATAGCCATCATCGGCAAACCCCGCCTCGCGCGCCAGCTTCGCCGCAGTGAACTGCAAGCGGCCGACCAGCGCCAGATCGCCCTCCTGAATATCGTTGAGCGTGGCGATGTGCGGTTTGGGAATGATCAGCACATGGGTGGGTGCCTGCGGGTTGATGTCATTGAAGGCCAACACATGCTCGTCCTCGTAGACCACATCGGGCTCGATGTCGCGGTTGACCATCTTGCAGAACAAACAGTCCATGCGTCCTCCTCTCGTAAAATGTTGTTATCAACCGTTTTGCTACGAGGTTAGCCGTTAAGGGTGATCCTGCCTAGCGCCACCCGCATTGTCCGGGCACCAAGGGCCCTCGCTATACTTTCGTCTAATCAGCGTTGACGCTCTTCCTTCAGGGCGTCTATGGTTAAATGACAACGTTAACATTTCTAATTGAAGCGTTGCCGCTGATTCATGAAAAGATGCTAAAACAACAAGCATGGAGTCGATTATGTCATTTCCCGCCCTGCCGCGCCGTCTAACTCGGAAGGCCTTGATCGTAAGCTGCTCGCTCGGCCTGATTGTCCCCGGCATCGCCAGTGCCGCAGAAAACGATACCCTCAAGGTCGGTATGTCGTTTCAGGAACTCAACAATGCCTATTTCGTCGTCATGAAAGAGGCGCTTGAGGAAGCAACCGCCAGTATCGGCGCCGAACTGATCATTACCGACGCCCGCCACAACGTGGCCAAGCAGATCAGCGATGTCGAAGACATGATCGTGCAAGGCATCGATATTTTGCTTCTCAACCCCGCCGATTCGGTCGGGGTCGAGCCCGCCGTGCTGGCTGCCAAGGAAGCCGGCGTAACCACCGTCGCCATCGATGCCCAGGCGGAAGGCCCAATCGATGGTTTCGTCGGCTCGAAAAACACCGAGGCCGGCTACAAGGCGTGTCACTATCTGGCCGAGCAATTGGGTGGCGAGGGTCAGGTCGCCATCCTCGATGGCATCCCGGTCGTACCCATCCTGCAACGTGTCGAGGGCTGCACCACGGCACTTGGCGAGTACCCCGACATCACTATCGTCGACAAGCAGAACGGTCGGCAGGAACGCGCGCACGCCATGACCGTCACCGAGAACATGATCCAGGCCAACCCCGAGCTTGATGGCCTGTTCAGTGTCAACGACACCGGTTCGCTCGGCGCGCTGACCGCCATCGAAGCCAGCGGTCGCGACATCAAGCTGGTGAGTGTCGACGGACATCCGGAAGCCGTCGAGGCGATCCTCGAGCCCGACTCCGCCTTCATCGCCACTTCGGCCCAATACCCGCGTGACATGGTGCGCCTCGGCCTGGGGCTGGCCTTGGCCAAGCACTGGGGAGCGACCTCCGCCCCGGCAACGATTCCCATCGATGTCGAGCTGATCACCCGCGAGAACGCTGCCGACTTCAGCTGGTAGTCCTACCATCCGTTCATGACCGAGGTGTGCCTCCGCAAGAGGCACACCGAGGGTAGACCTATGACCTCACTACTCTCGCTTCGCCATATCTCGAAGACATTTCCGGGCGTGCGTGCGCTGGATGACGTTTCGCTCGATGTCAGTGGTGGCGAAGTGCATGCCTTGCTGGGTGAAAACGGCGCCGGCAAGTCGACATTGATGAAGATCCTATGCGGCATTTATCGACAGGACGAGGGCGAAATCCTCATCGACGGGCAAGTGCGTCACTTCCACCGTTATGAGGACGCCATCGACGCCGGGGTCGGGATCATCTTCCAGGAGTTCAGCCTGGTACCGCATCTCGATGCCGTCGCCAATATCTTTCTCGGTCGCGAACGGCATAACCGCTGGGGCCTGCTCGACCGTCGTGCGATGCGCCGCGAGGCCATCGATCTTTTCGCGCGGCTCAAGGTATCGATACCGCTGGACTGCCCCATTGACGAGTTGAGCGTCGCCGACCAGCAATTCATCGAGATCGCCAAGGCGCTATCCCTAAATGCGCGCCTGTTGGTACTCGACGAGCCCACCGCCACGTTGACCCCGAGCGAGGCCGAGCATCTGTTCGCCATCATGCGCGAGTTGCGCCAGCAAGGTGTGGGCATGGTGTTCATTTCGCATCACATGGAAGAGATATTCACGATTTGCGACCGCGTCAGCGTGATGCGCGATGGGCAAAAAGTCGGCGACTACGATGTCGCGGCGATGACTGCCGACGCGCTGATCGAGAAAATGGTCGGTCGGCGTGTCGAGAATATCTTCCCCGAACGCGATTGCCACGCCGACTACGACGATGTGGTTCTCGATGTCGAGGCGTTGCGTCTTGAGGCCGGTGGGCCGAGCAACTCACTCAAGCTTCATCGTGGCGAAATTCTCGGCTTCGCCGGGCTGGTCGGCTCGGGACGCACCGAGCTGGCGATGGGATTGATCGGGGCGACGAAGCCCTCGCATGCCAGCGTTCGCATGGAGGGCAAGCCCATCAAGCTGCGCCATCCGGCCAGCGCACTCAAGCTGGGCATCGGCCTGTTACCGGAAAGCCGCAAGAAACAGGGCTTGATCCTGCCCTTCTCGTGTCGCGACAACATCTCGCTAAACAACCTGGCGCAGTTTCAGGGCGGCCTGGCGTTGATCGATCGAAAACGCGAAAGCCAGGCCGCCACCGCGCTGATGGATTCCGTGCGGGTCAAGGCTCCCGGGGCCGACACCGCAGTGGGCAACCTGAGCGGTGGCAACCAGCAAAAGGTGGTGATCGCCCGCTGGCTGGGGCATCGCTGCAAAGTGCTGATCTTCGACGAGCCGACACGCGGTATCGATGTCGGCGCCAAGGCCGAGATCTACACCCTGATGAAACGTCTCACTGCCGAGGGCGTATCGATCATCATGATCTCTTCCGAATTGCCGGAAGTGCTAGGGCTGTGCGATCGCGTCGCGGTGTTCTATCAAGGCCGAATCGCCGCCGAGCTTGACGGCGCTGGGCTCGACTCTCAATCCATCATGCATTACGCCACTGGAGGACTGCGCTCATGACTCAGCTCGCCTCTCCCGCTAAAGAGCGCCGGGCCGGTGGCTCGCGGCTGGCCCGTTGGCGCCGGACGCCGGTGTTCTATCCACTGATCGGCTTCGTCGTGGTGTTTATCGCCATGTCGCTGATCAACGATAACTTTCTGACCACCAATAACCTGGCCAATGTGGCCCGACAGGTATCGATCATCGCGATCATCGCCGTCGGCATGAGCCTGGCCATCCTGACTGGCGGGATCGACCTTTCCGTGGGGCCGGTCATGGCGCTCTCGGGCACGATCATGGCGGGCATGATGGTCGCCGGTCTGCCGCCATCACTGGCTATCCTGATCGGCCTTGGCGTAGGCGCCGCTTTCGGCGCGGTCAATGGCACCTTCGTGGCGTTCGCCGGGATGCCGCCGATCATCGTCACGCTCGCCACCATGGGCATCGCGCGCGGCCTGGCTTTGATCTACACCGGCGGTTATCCGATCTCGGGGCTGCCCGATAGCTTCGCGGTCTTCGGGCGCGGCACGCTCATCGGTATCGAAGTGCCGGTGCTGATCATGCTCGGCGTGTATGCCATCGCGTTCGTCCTGCTCACGCATACCGCTACCGGGCGCTATCTCTACGCCATCGGCGGTAACGAGGAGGCCACCCGGCTCTCGGGCATTCGCGTCTCGCGCTACAAGTTGCTGACCTACACCCTGAGCGGCCTGACCGCCGCCATCGCCGGACTGGTACTGACCTCGCGACTGATGAGCGGTCAGCCCGCCGCCGGGGTGGGCTTCGAACTCGACGCCATCGCCGCGGTGGTGCTGGGCGGCGCGGCGATTACCGGCGGGCGCGGGATGATTCTCGGCACGCTGGTCGGCGCTCTGTTGCTGGGCGTGCTCAACAACGGCCTGAACCTGATGGGCGTCTCGCCCTACCTCCAGAACGTGGTCAAGGGCGGCATCATCCTGCTGGCCATCTATATCAGCCGCAAGCGCGCACCCTGATCACTCCCTATTCCCATAATTTTCATCATGGAGTCAACGTGAGCCAGTCTTCTTCTATGCATGCCGTGGTCTGTCATGGACCCATGGACTACCGCCTGGAGCAGCGCGAGCGCCCCAAAGCCCGCGCCAACGAAATGATCCTCAAGATCGTCGCCTGCGGCATCTGTGCCAGCGACTGCAAGTGTCGCTCCGGCGCGCACATGTTCTGGAGCGGTGATGATCCTTGGGTCAAAGCACCGGTGATCGCCGGACATGAGTTCTTCGGTGAGGTCGTTGAGCTTGGCGAAGGCGCGCATGAGCGCTTCGGCCTGAACCTTGGCGAGCGTGCCATCGCCGAGCAGATCGTGCCTTGCGGCAAGTGCCGTTACTGCACCTCGGGCCAGTACTGGATGTGCGAGGTACACAACATCTTCGGCTTCCAGCGCATCGTCGCCGAGGGCGGCATGGCCGAGTATCTGCGAGTCATGCCGAACTGCCGGGTACATCGCATTCCCGAGACCGTCAGCGACGACGACGCCGCCTTCATCGAGCCGATGTCATGCGGCATTCATGCCGTCAATCGCGCCGACATTCAGCTCGACGACGTGGTGGTGATCGCCGGGGCCGGTTCGATCGGACTCGGCATGGTGCAGGTGGCCAAACTCAAGACGCCACGCAAGCTGGTGGTCATCGACAGGGTCGACGAGCGCCTGGAACTGGCCCGCCAGTTCGGCGCCGATGTGGTGCTGAATCCGGCACGCGATGCGATAAACGACGAAATCAAGGCCTTGACCGAAGGCTACGGCTGCGACGTGTACATCGAGTCGACCGGGGTGCCGGCGGGCGTCACCCAAGGGCTCGAGATCATTCGCAAGCTGGGCCGCTTCGTCGAGTTCAGCGTGTTCGGCAAGGAGACCAGCGCCGATTGGTCGATCATCGGCGACCGCAAGGAGCTCGACGTTCGCGGCGCCCATCTCTCGCCCTACACCTACCCGACGACCATCGACCTGTTCGCGCGTGGGTTGATCACCTCGAAGGGCATCGTGACGCACCGTTTGGCGCTCGACGATTATGAGCGCGGCTTCGAGCTGGCGGATTCGACACAGTCCATCAAGGTACTGCTCAAACCGTGAAGGAGGCCACATGGATAGCGTGATCGGAATCGACATCGGCACACAAAGCACCAAGGCGCTGCTGGTCGACGCCGAGGGCCGGATTCTCGCCCAGCACAGCCAGCGCTACCGGGTCGACACACCACAACCGCTGTGGGCCGAGCAGTGGCCGAATGTCTGGTTGGCAGCGGTTTTCGACTGCATTCGCGGTTGCCTGGCGCAGAGCCCGGGCTTCGCCGAAAGCGTGCGCGGCCTCTGCGTCAGCAGCCTGTACGGCGGCTCGGGCATCCCGGTGGACGATCGCATCGAGCCGCTGCACCCGTGTCTGATCTGGATGGATCGCCGCGCCCAGCAAGAAGTCGACTGGATAAAATCGACGCTCGACCTGGATCGACTCCATGCCATCACCGGCAATGGCGTCGATAGCTACTACGGCTATACCAAGATGCTGTGGCTGAAGGCTCATCGCCCCGAGGTGTGGGCGAAAACCCGCTACCTACTGCCTCCCAACAGCTATGTGAATTATCACCTGTGCGGCGAGATCGCCATCGATCACAGCTCGGCGGGCAATATCGGCGGCATTTATGATCTCGAAGCGCGCCAATGGTCTCCGATCATGGCCGGCGCACTGGGGCTCGACCTGGACAAGCTCCCGCAGCGGCTGGTCGACAGTGCGGATAGCGTGGGCGGCCTGCTGCCGGAAGTCGCCGCATCGCTGGGCTTGCCGCCCGGCATCCCGGTGGTCGCCGGTGGCGTGGATGCCGCCATGGCGACACTCGCGGCGGGAGCGACGCGCCCCGGCAAGCATGTGGCGATGATCGGCACCAGCATGTGCTGGGGGTATATCGGTCAGCAAGTCGACGCACGCCATGGGTTGATCAGCATGCCGCATGTGCTGGCCAGCCAGCGCGATCTCTACACCTTCGGCGGCGCGCTCACCGCCGGCGCCTCGGTCAGCTGGTTTCTCGATACGTTCTGCCAGGCGGAGCAGGCGGTGGCCGAAACCGCCGGCCAGGAAGTCCATGAGCGACTCGAGGCGCAAGCCCGGACACTGGAACCCGGCGCACGGGGATTGCTTTTTTTGCCCTACCTGATGGGCGAGCGAAGCCCGATCTGGGACGCCAAGGCCAGCGGCGCCTTCGTCGGTTTGAGCCTTTACCATCAGCGTCATCATCTGTATCGCGCAGTGCTCGAAGGGGTCAGTTATGCGCTGCGCCATAACATGCAGGCCGGCGTTCAGGCCAGTGACGGTAACGGCCCAGCGCTCGATCCACAGCTGATCGTGGTCGGTGGCGCCGCGCAATCGGATCTGTGGATGCAGATCGTCGCCGATGTCACCGGGTACAGCGTCGTCACTTTCGAGGAGGACGTCGAGGCGGCACTCGGTGCGGCACTGCTGGCTGGCCTGTGCAGTGGGATCATGCCTGCCGAATGGCTTGACGAGGGCCACGGGCGACAAATCGTGCGGGCCACCCCCGACCCCGGCGCTCGGCAGCGTTACGACCGGCTCTATCGGCTCTATTGCGAACTTTATCCGGCCCTGAAACCGGTGCTCCACGAACTCTCGGCGACCCGAGACGTGGGTGAAGAAAACGCAGATAAAGGGGAGGCGTCGCATGGACCTTGAGCTTGCCGGCAAGCATGTTCTGATCAGCGGAGCGACCAGTGGCATCGGGTTGGAGACCGCCCGTTTGCTGCATGATCATGGCGTCAGGTTGACGCTGATCGGGCGCAATCAAGCGATGCTGGCAAGCCTCGAACGGGAGCTTGGCGCTCGCGTGTTCGGCGTCGACATCACCAGCGACACCGCTGTCGGCCAGGTGTTCGAGCAGATCGAAACGCTCGACGGCCTGGTAAATTGCGCCGGTATTTCAAAGCTCGACGATGCGCTCAACGTGCGTGGCGCGGATATCGACGCCCTGCTGAGCACCAATGCCCGCGCCACGGCTATCCTTAGTCGCGAAGCCGCCCGGCTGATGATTGCCAACGACACGCCGGGCAGCATCGTCAATGTTTCGAGCCAGGCTTCGCTGGTGGCGCTACGCGGCCATCTGGGTTACTGCGCCTCGAAAGCCGCCATTGATGCCATGACCCGTGTGCTGTGCCTGGAATTGGGCGCGCATGGCATACGCGTCAATAGCGTCAACCCCACGGTGACGCTGACACCGATGGCCGAACGCGCCTGGTCGGAGCCCGCCAAACGCGATCCAATGCTCGCCGCCATACCATTGGGGCGTTTCGCCACACCACAGGAAGTGGCACTACCCATCGCCTTTTTGCTCAGCGACGCCGCCGCCATGATCAGCGGCATCAGCTTACCCATCGATGGTGGTTATACCTGCCACTAAGGAAATAAGCCCATGACCACACGACTCGCTGCGCTGAAGCGCCACTCGCTGGTGGTTGCCGATACCGGCGACATTCGCGCCATTCAGCGCTATCGACCTACCGACGCCACTACCAACCCGTCGCTCCTGCTCAAGGCTTTCCAACTCGACGGTTACCAGAGCTTGATCGATGAGTCACTGCGAGCGGTCAAGGCCCAGACGCAAGACGTAACGCAGCAGACCAGCCTGGCCGTCGACCAACTTGCCGTGGCGATCGGCAGCGAGATCGCAGCGCTGATACCGGGACGCGTTTCAACGGAAGTGAGCGCCAGACTCTCATTCGATACCCGAGCGAGTATTATCAAGGCCCATGAATTGATAGCGCTATATGAGCGCCGCGGCATCCCCAAGGACAGAGTGCTGATCAAGCTGGCATCGACCTGGGAGGGCATCCGCGCTGCCGAACGGCTCGAACGCGAAGGCATTGCCTGCAACCTGACGCTGCTGTTCAGCGAGGCTCAGGCGCAAGCCTGCTTCGATGCGGGGGTCACACTCATCTCGCCGTTCGTCGGCCGAGTGACCGACTGGCATAGCAAAGCCAGTGGTCGGGATTTCAGCGCCCAGGACGATCCCGGGGTACGCTTCGTGAAAGGGGTTTGCCGCATGGCTAGCGCTGGTGGTCACGCGACGATCGTCATGGGCGCAAGCTTTCGCACCACTGGCCAGGTATTGGCGCTGGCCGGCTGCCATCGCCTGACGATTTCACCGACTCTGCTCGAGGAACTCGCGGCCAGCACAGGCGATGTCGAACGGCGCATCGATTTCGGCAAGCCGCGAACGCCACGTCCGGCGGCCCTTACCGAAGCCGATTTTCGCTGGGCACATAATCTCGATGCCATGGCCAACGATAAGCTGGCGGAGGGGATTCGCCGTTTCGCCGAGGATCAAGCAAGCCTCGAAGCGTTGATCGCTACGCGCCTGCAGGCGCTCTGAACGAGACCGTATCCCATGCGCTAGAAGCCTATCAGTCTGCCCTGCACGATAATCTCGCGCGAGGCGCTGGCGGGATTGGCAATCTTATCGAACAGCAGTTGTATCGCATCGTGACCGGCACGGTAGGTGTCATGGGCCACGCAAGGCACCGTGACGCCAAATATCTCGGAGTACGGCAGCCGGTCGATGCCGACGATCTTGACCCGCTCGCGGGACACGCCGGCGTCCTGCAATCCTTTCATGGCGCCCAGGGTAATCAACTGGTTGAGGCCGAATACGGCCTCGGGCGGCGGATGCCGTTCAAGATAGTCGGTAATGCCCCGGTAGGCCGGCTCCAGCGTGTAATCGCCGGGTATTACATCGAGCTGCAGCGGCACCGCTGCATTGGCGTAAGCTTCGGCGAAGCCCTCCAGGCGCTGGCGCGAAATGGTCGAGTTCTCCGGCCCACTCAGGGCAAGAACGCGCCGCACGGGCGTTTTGGCAAGATAGCGTCCGATCATCCTGCCGCAGGCGCGGTTATCCAGCACCACCCGGCTGAAGGCCTCGACATCCAACGCTCTGTCGAGCATCACTACCGGTAGCTGCTTTTCCAATAGACGCTTGAGATAAGCGGGTCGATATTCCCGGTCATCGGAAACCGGCGACAGGATCATTCCGGCGACCTGATAGCTCAGAAGCGTCTCGATGGCCACGGTTTCCAACTCGGGGGAGCCATCGGTATCGATCAGCATGATCGTGTAATTGTTCTTCTTCGCTTCGCGGGAGATTGCCTTGATCACTTCGCTGTAGAACGGGTTGTCGACGCTGGCCGTGACCAGGCCGATCAACCGGCTCTCGCTGCTCTTGAGGTGGCGGGCAAAGGCGTTCGGCACATAGCCCAATTCATTGGCCGCCGTGAGGATTTTCTCGCGCGTTGCCGGCTTGACCAGCTCAGGCTTGTTGAGGGCGCGCGATACGGTAATCGTCGTCAGCCCCACTCGGCGGGCAATATCGGTGATCGTGACTCGGCTGCGTCGACTCATAGCGGCTTCATGATTGCCCACGACCTAACGAAAACGTCGCTGGCTCAGCAAATGCCGCACCACCGGCGCGAGAATCAATTCCATCGCTAACGATAGGCGCGAACCCGGCACGACCAGCGTGTGCGGTCGGCTCATGAAGGCATCCTGAATCATCGCCAGCAGGTAGGGGAAATCCACCGTCGAGGGGTCGCGGAAACGGATCACAACGAAGGATTCGGCGTCGGTAGGAATGTCCTGGACCTCGAAGGGGTTGGAGGTGTCCACCGTCGGCACACGCTGAAAGTTGATATGGGTGCGTGAGAATTGCGGCTGGATATAGCGCACGTAATCGTGCATGCGGCCCAGAATGGTGTCGATCACCGCTTCTTGCGAATAACCGCGCAATTTGATGTCGCGATCGATCTTCTGAATCCACTCCAGGTTCATGGTCGGTGCCACGCCGACCAATAGATCGACATGTCGGGCAATATCGTAATCATTGGTGACCAAACCACCGTGCAGCCCCTCGTAGAACAGCAGATCGGTGCCCTGTGGCAACGCCTGCCATTCGGTGAAGGTGCCGACCTGGCAGCCGGCCTCGATCATGCGCTTGTCTTCGGCATGGATGTAGTGGCGGTAGGTGCCCGTACCATGCTCGCCATATTCGAGAAACAGCGCTTCGAGACGGTCGAGCAGGTTGGCCTCGACGGCGAAATGCGAGAGTTCGTCCTTGCGGTCGGGCTCCTCGCGGAAGATGCGCGTCAACTCCTCCTTGGTATAGCGGTGGAAGGCGTCGCCATCGACGAAGGCGGCATGCACGTCCTCACGCGCGAACATGCGCTCGAACGTCCGCCGCACCGTGGTGGTTCCGGCACCCGACGAGCCGGTCACGGCGACGACTGGATATTCCCGCGACATCAGTCGGTACTCCGCGACCAGGCCAACGCGGCGGCGAATGCCGTCGGCATGCTCGCCGGCTTGCCGGTCTGGGCATCGAGCAGCACCATGCCGAGACGGGCTACGGCCACGATACGCTCATCGGCCGGGCGCACCAGGCGCTGGTATACCGCGAAGCCACGGCCCTGCGGCTCGGGGATCGCGGTGTGTATTTCCAGGGCGTCGGGCCACTTGGCCTCGGCGCGATACTGTACCGCCAGGTCGGCGACCACGGTGGGGTGTCCGGCGATGTCCCACTCGCGGAACCCGAGTGCGACGAACGCCTGCGCGCGGGCCTCATGCAACAACGTGATCACCGCATCGTGGCCAAGATGACGACCGTAGTTCATGTCACCGATGCGCACCGTCAAGGCATGGCGATGCACGATGTCCGCAGCGGGAAACTCGAGCTGGACGCGTTCCATAACGGCTCCTTGTCAGTGACGAACGCCACGCGGGATCAGGATTCGCGGGCGATGGCGCGATGCGCGATATCGCGACGATAGAGGGCATCTTCCCAATGGATTGCCGCGACGCCCTGGTAGGCGCGGTCGCGGGCCTGGGAGACGGATTCACCCAAGGCGGTCACACATAGCACGCGCCCACCGCTGGTGACGACCCGACCTTGGTCGTCTTGTGCGGTGCCGGCGTGAAACACCTTGCAGCCGTCGCTCTCGGCGTCTTCCAGCCCGCCGATCGCATCGCCCTTGCGATAGCTGCCAGGGTATCCGCCCGCGGCCATCACCACGCCAACCGCAGCGCGCGCGTCCCACTCGCAGGTCTGCTCGCCGAGCCGGCTCTCGGCGCCGGCCAGGCACAGCTCGACCAGATCGCTCTTCAGGCGCATCAGGATCGGCTGCGTCTCGGGATCGCCGAAGCGGCAGTTGTATTCGATGACCCGGGGCGCGCCGTTCGCATCGATCATCAGCCCGGCATATAAAAAGCCGCTGTAAGGGTGACCTTCGTCGGCCATGCCCCTGACGGTGGGCACGATCACTTCGTCGAGAATGCGCTGATAGACGGCGTCGGTCACCACCGGCGCGGGTGAATAAGCACCCATCCCGCCGGTATTGGGGCCGGTATCGCCATCGAAGGCGCGCTTATGATCCTGACTGGTGGCCATCGGCAGTACATGCTCGCCATCGACCATGACGATGAAGCTGGCCTCCTCGCCATCGAGAAACTCTTCGATCACCACGCGCGCACCGGCATCGCCGAAGCTATTGGCCTCGAGCATGTCGCGTACCGCCGCCTCGGCCTCGGCCGGGGTCATGGCCACGATCACGCCCTTGCCGGCGGCCAGGCCATCGGCCTTGATGACGATCGGCGCGCCCTTCTCGGCCAGATAGGCAAGCGCCGGAGCCACCTCGGTGAACGTCGCGTAAGCGGCGCTCGGAATCGCATGGCGGGCGAGAAAGTCCTTGGTGAACGACTTCGAGCCCTCGAGCTGGGCCGCGGCCTGGGTGGGTCCGAAGATCGCCAGCCCCGCGGCGCGAAAACGATCGACCACACCGGCCACCAGCGGCGCCTCGGGACCGACGATGGTCAAGGCGACGGCGTTGCCATGCGCGAAGGCTTCGAGCCCGGCGAGGTCGTCGGCGGCGATATTGATATTGGTCAGCTTGGGTTCGCGTGCGGTGCCGGCATTGCCGGGTGCGACGAATACGCTCTCCACCCCGGGTGACTGGGCCGCTTTCCAGGCCAGCGCATGTTCACGGCCGCCGCCGCCGATGATCAGAACCTTCATCTGCAAACCCTGCTCGGTAATGGATCGATGCACGGCATTATGTCAGAAAGCGCGCCTTGCCGCTTGGCTCATAGCTCGCAGACTATGGCTATTTGTCGTCGTCCTTCCTGGCGTTGCCGGGTTGAGCCATGGTGCGCTGCCAGAAACGCATGTTCTCTTCGGCCATCTCGCGCATCAGTTCCACCGGCGAGTGGCGCATCGCCTGCTGCCATTGGTCCTGTAGATGTTTTTGCTGTTCGAGCATCAGTTGCGTGCCCTGCTCCAGGTAGCGCGCCAGCGGCAATGGCTGCGACATGGCGTAGACGCGGATCAGTTGCTCGAGCAGATCGTTGGAGAACACCTCGGCGTCGCCATCGGCCTGCTCCTGCTCGATGATGATCGACAACAAAATGGTACGGGTCAGATCCTCGCCGCTCTTGGCATCCTCGACACGAAACGGCTCTTCATCGAGAATCAGGCTGCGTAAATCCTCGAGAGTCACGTAGCGACTCTGCTGGGTATCGTAGAGTCGGCGATTGGCATATTTGCGTATCACGCGCACGGCGCTGTTCCTCTTCTTATCGTCATCCTTCATTGTGCATCGCACCACCCGGCATGCAAGCGGCATGTCGCTTGCAGCGTGTTACCCGACAGCGCATCGGCTAGAATCGTCGCGCACGATGGAGACGCCATGAATCTGATTCTGCTCGACCCTAGCGAGCTCGACGCCGATGGCCATGCCCGAGTGAGGGACTCGCGCCGGCTGCGCCATCTGCGCGAGGTGCACCGCGCCGCACCCGGCGATGAATTGACGCTGGGCATTCTCGATGGCGCGATGGGGCGCGGTCGGCTGCTGCGTTTCGATGAAACCGAGGCCTGTTTCGCCATCGAGCGCCTCGACCAGCCGCCACCACCGGCTCTGCCGGTGCATCTGGTGCTGGCCCTGCCACGTCCGCGCATGCTGGCGCGCTCGCTGGAGCACGTCACCGCGCTGGGCGTCAAACGCATCACCCTGCTGCACACCCGCCGCGTGGAGAAAAGCTACTGGCAATCGCCCGAGCTTGGCGCCGACAAGATTCGCGAACACTTGATTCTGGGGCTGGAGCAGGCTCGCGACACGCGGCTGCCGGAAGTGAACTTCGAAACACGCTTCAAGCCGTTCGTCGAGGATCGCCTGCCCGGATTGCTGGCTGGGCGGCGCGGCCTGCTGGCGCACCCCGGCATGCCGACGGCCTGTCCGCGCGGCATCAGTGACGAGACCGTACTGCTGATCGGCCCCGAGGGCGGCTTCATTCCCTTCGAGGTGGAGTGCCTGCTCGGTGCCGGCTGCGAGGGTATCCATCTCGGCGAGCGCATACTGCGCGTCGAGACCGCCGTTACTGCCCTGCTTGCGCGGTTGTTCTAAGCCTAGCCGTTCTTCAGCCTCTCCAGCAGATCCAGCGTGGCGAAGCCATCGGTCGGGGGCGATAGCCTAACCGTGCTCTCGAATGTACTGCTTGAGCGCCTGGTCCATACGAGTTTGCCAGCCGGCGCCTTGCTCCTTGAAGTGGTCCACGACTTCAGGCGATAGCCGCATGGTCGTTTTTACCTTAGTGGGGGCACGCTGCTGGCCGCGCTGACCGATCGTGCGCTGTAGCTCCTTGGGTAGCACCTCGGAGATAGGACGCATGCGCTTCACATCCGCGTCGGTCAACTCCCGCACTTCACCGTCTTTATCCGTGAGTCGCTTTTTCATAGCGCTTTACCTCTCGTACATTGGCCTTACGCAAGCTGATGACCCTGACTCCTCCTTCAATCGGCGTGAAACAGACCACATGAATACGCTGGCCGATCATCCCCATGCCGATGAAGCGGCGCTCGGGATAATCGAAGCGATTGTCTTCAGCGAACACCGCCCCTTCCCAGTCGAAGCGCTCGACCGCCGTAAAAGGCAGGTCCCGCTCGCGTTCGTTCCAATCGCTCTTGTTGGGGTCGAAGTCAATTTTCATGAGCTTTAATTGTACAGACAAAAAGAAGGGCCGAATAGTTCACACTACTCGGCAAGCTACTCCAGGCATATCGAGGCGAGGCTCTGGCTAGCGTAGCTGGCGCAGCAGATCCAGCGTGGCGAAGCCATCGGGAATCTCGCCGATGCTACGCTGATATTCGCGCAACCCGCGCCGCGTGTTGGGGCCGATGATGCCATCCGGCACGCCCACCTCGAAGCCATGCGCATTGAGTTGCGTCTGCAACTGCTTCACTTGGCTGCGTGATAGCGCCGGCTCATCGCGTGGCCACTCAGCGACCACGCCCGGCTGGCCGGAAAGCCGGTCCGACAACAGCCCGACCGCCAGCGCGTAGCTGGTCGAGGCGTTGTAGCGCATGATCACGCGGAAGTTGTGGCCGACCAGAAACGCCGGGCCATTGGCCCCCGCCGGCGCAATCACCGAAGCTTGCGAGAAATCGGGCAAGCCGTCGCCGCGCACCGGCTCAACCCCCTGCGCCGCCCACGCCTGGCTGGAATTTCGCGTCGAGAGTTCGGTCTGTGCGTAATGGAAATCCGCCGGCAGGCGTACTTCCACGCCCCACGGCTTACCGCGCTGCCAGCCGGATTCGTCGAGATAGTAGGCGGTCGAGGCCATCACGTCGGCGATGCTGCCCCAGATATCGCGACGCCCGTCGCCATCGGCATCGCGCGCGTAGGCCTCGAAACTGGTCGGAATGAACTGGGTGTGGCCCATCGCGCCGGCCCATGAGCCACGCATGCGCTCACGGCTGATATCGCCACGCTCGAGAATGCGCAGCGCGGCCATCAACTGACTGCGCGCGAAATCCGGGCGGCGCCCGTCGTAACCCAACGTGGCCAAGGCATCGATGGTCGAGAAGCTGCCGAAATTGCCGCCGTAGTTGCTTTCGATACCCCAGATCGCGACCAGGATCTCGGCAGGCACGCCGTAGCGCTCGCTGGCGGCCTCGATCGCCTCGCGCTGCTCGGTCAGCTTGGCGCGCCCCTGGCTGATCCGCGCCTCGGACACGGCGCTGTCGAGATAGTCCCAGACCTGGCGAGTGAACTCGGGTTGCGAGCGATCGAGCTCGATGATCCGCGGCAGGTAACGCACCGAATCGAAGGCCGCAGCCAGTGTTTCGGCATCGATGCCCTCACTTTTCGCCTGACGACGAAAATCGGCGACCCAGGCGGCAAAATCCTGCGTTAGCGCTGCCGGTGTAACGGCTGGAGATGCCGAACTGGCGCTCGATGTATTGGCGCTGGAGGCCTGGTCGGTGGTAGCGCTGGCCGTGGATTGGCAGCCGCTCAGCGGCAGCAGAGAGGCGGCGATGAACAGTGACGCGAGACAAACATGACGGCACATGGCGGATCCTGGTAAAGACGAAAAACCGCATCATCTTGGCGCAACCCAGCGCCCTCGCCTACCCCCGGATGCAAAACTGGGATAATTACGTCATACCCGGCGCGTGATAATGAATATCGGTATCGCCATGCCTTCACACGGGACCGGCTTTTTCACCAGAACCTTGCGCTAGCGAGGGGGCAGGGGCCATGGTAGAGTCGAAGACCGACTTCGAAGCGGCGGCGTTCATATTGTCTTTTTTGGTAGCGATTTCAATTTATTACACAACGAATCGCCAGGCGCGCCGAGAAGCCAAAGGGAGGTAGAACACCATGATGGGTCTCGATACACGCAGACGGCATTGTGCGAACCACCTTGTCGACGCGCCAACAGCCGATCTCATCGATCACACACCCGCTTGGATACTGGCTCCCCACGCCGTCAGGATCCCCTTTCTGACCGACCCGCCCCACTATCGCGCTTGATGGTCGTTAACGTAACGGCTGCATCTGTTCATTGAATTCAGGATTTGTTGACGCACGCCGCCGGCGTCGAATCCGCCAGAACGCCAACGACAAAGCGAACCGTTAATGTCCCTGCTACTGATCGTGCTACTGCCGCTGCTCGGCAGTCTCGTGCCTCTCATGGGCTCCAACGAACGGCGCAATACCTGCGCCATCATGACCGCCGTGGCGCCGGCTATCGCGCTCGCGATCGCCCTGCTGCATGCGGGCCAGGTACTCGATGGCGAGATTCCGCGCGTGGCGGTTGACTGGATCCCCGCGCTCGGCCTGGAGCTCGCCATGCGCCTCGATGGCCTGTCCCTGCTGTTCGTACTGCTGATCCTGGGTATAGGGCTGCTGATCATTGGGTATACCCGTTTCTATCTGGCGGACGGCGACGACATGCCGCGCTTCTACGCCTTCCTGATGCTGTTCATGACCGCCATGCTCGGCATCGTGATGGCCGATAACCTGCTGTTGCTGTGGGTATTCTGGGAACTCACCAGCCTGTCGTCCTTTCTGCTGATCGGCTACTGGTATCAGCAGAGCGAGGCTCGCAAGGGCGCGCGCATGGCGCTGACGGTGACTGGCGCCGGCGGGCTGGCGCTGCTCGCCGGGCTGCTGTTGATTGGCCAGATCGTCGGCAGCTACGACATGCAGGTCGTGCTCGATAGCCGTGAACTGATCCAACAGGATTCACGTTACCTGCCGGCCCTGATCCTGGTACTGCTGGGCGCGTTCACCAAATCGGCGCAGGTGCCTTTCCAGTTCTGGCTGCCCCATGCCATGGCCGCACCGACACCGGTTTCGGCATTCCTGCACTCAGCGACCATGGTCAAGGCCGGCGTCTTCCTGCTGGCGCGCATGCATCCGGCTCTCGCGGGCAGCGAGGCGTGGCTCTACCTGGTCGGTATCACCGGCCTGATCACGCTATTGTATGGCGCCTATTTCGCGCTGCTGAAGCATGATCTGAAGGCCGTATTGGCGTTCTCCACCATCAGTCACCTGGGCATCATCACGCTGCTGTTCGGTCTCGATAGCCGCCTGGCGGTGGTCGCCGGGCTGTTTCATATCGTCAACCATGCCTGTTTCAAGGCGGCTCTGTTCATGACTGCTGGCATCGTCGACCATGAGTGCGGCACCCGCGATATCCGCAAGCTCAAGGGGCTGTGGCGCTTCATGCCGCTGACCACCACCATGGCGGTGCTGGCTGGCGCGGCGATGGCCGGCGTGCCGCTGTTCAACGGCTTTCTCTCCAAGGAGATGATGCTCTCCGAGTCGCTACAGACACCGCTGCTTGGGGGGTTGTCGTGGCTGATTCCGGCGCTGGCGACGGTGGGCAGCCTGCTATCGGTGGCGTACTCCATCCGCCTGGTTCGCAACGTGTTCTTCGACGGCCCCGCGCGCGACTTGCCCAGGACCCCACACGAGCCACCGCGTCTGATGCTCGCACCGGTCGTGCTATTGACGGCGATCTGCGTGATCGTCGGCCTGCTGCCGGCATTGACCATGACCGCGCTGCTCGAGGCGGCAGCCAGCGCGGCGCTTATCGGCGACTCGCCCGAACTGCATCTGGCGATCTGGCATGGCGTCAACCTGCCGCTGCTGATGAGTGTTATCGCGCTGCTCGGTGGCCTGCTGCTCTACCTGCAGCGCCAGCATGTATTCGCCTTCCAGCGTCAGTTTCGCCCACGCGATGCCCGGCTCTTGTTCGAAATGGGCATTCAGCTCAGCGTGCGCACGGCGCAACGCGGCATGGACAGCCTCGAGAACGGATCGTTGCAGCGCTACATGTTCTGGCTGGTCATCGCCATTCTCTGCGTGGCCGGCAGCACGTTGATGCAAGCCTCGGCCTTGAAGGGTCCGCTGGCCAACCAACCGCTCGATGGCCTGCTGGTCGCCGGCGCCTTCATCACCATGTTCGCCGGCCTGGCCACCGCGATCATGCACCGCCGTCGCCTGATATCGCTGCTCATGCTATCGATCGTCGGCCTGATGACCTCGCTGGCCTTCGCGCGGTTCTCGGCACCCGATTTGGCGCTGACCCAGCTCGCGGTAGAAGTGGTGACGATGATTCTGCTGATGCTGGCGCTGTTCTTCCTGCCACAGAAAACGCCCAAGGAATCCGGTGCGCCACGCATTCTACGCGATGCGTTGCTGGCGACCGGCTTCGGGGGCATCGTCGCCAGCCTCAATTACGGTGTGCTAACCCGGCCGCTGGACACGATCTCGGATTTCTATCTCGAGCACAGCGTGCCCGGCGGTGGCGGCCATAACGTGGTCAACGTGATTCTAGTCGACTTCCGCGGTTTCGATACCCTCGGCGAAATCAGCGTGCTGTGCATCGCCGCCATCGGCATCTACAAGCTACTCAACCGCTTGCGGCTATTCATGCCATCCAGCGATGTCGATGGCAGACCCTGGACGCTGGATCATCACCCCGCCATTCTCGGCACCGTGGCTCAGACGATATTGCCGCTGACGCTGCTGGTCTCGTTCTTCATCTTTCTGCGCGGCCACAATGCGCCTGGCGGCGGTTTCATTGCCGGCCTGGTAACCGCTGCGGCACTGCTGCTGATCTATATCGCGCGTGGCGTGGACTGGACCCAACAGCGCCTGTCGTCTCGGTTTCAGCCCATCGCCGTGGCCGGCGTCAGCGTCGCCGCACTGACCGGGCTGGGCAGCCTGGTGTTCGGCCATCCCTTCCTGACATCGGCGTTTGGCCATTTCCACATTCCGCTGATCGGCGACATCGAACTGGCCACCGCCATGCTGTTCGACCTGGGTGTCTATCTGACCGTGGTTGGCTCCACGCTGATGATACTCGCCAACCTGGGCAAGCTGACCACCCGGCATCGACCCAGCAAGAACAAGGAGAAGGCCTGATGGAAGCGCTCTACGCAATGACCACCGGCGTGCTCGCCGCCAGCGGGCTCTTCCTGGCCCTGCGCGGCCGCACCTTCCCGGTGGTGGTCGGGCTGACCCTGCTCTCCTATGCGGTCAATCTGTTTCTGTTCTCGATGGGAGGATTGAGGACCGGTGCCGCCGCGGTGATCGATGGCAGCGGCGACTATACCGATCCGCTGCCTCAGGCATTGGTACTCACCGCGATCGTCATCGGCTTCGCGATGACCGCGTTCTCGGTCATCCTGGCCATGCGTGCCCGCGCCGATCTGGGTAGCGATCATGTCAACGGCAACCGGGTGGACGAGTCGCGGGAGGAGCGCAGCTGATGAATCATCTGATCATCCTGCCGATCCTGATACCGCTGTTCGCCGGATTGGCGCTGCTGTTCAACCGCGATGGCTCGGCAACGCCTCGACGCATCGTCGGCTTGACGGCATCCGCGCTACTGGTAATCGTCAGCGCCATGCTGGTCCTGCAGAGCACCGACGACACCATCCGCTACTATGCGCTGGGCGACTGGCAGCCGCCATTCGGCATCATCCTGGTGCTCGATCGCCTTTCGGCGATGATGGTCATGCTGACATCGATACTGGCACTCGGCAGCCTGCTGTTCGCCAGCGCCGGCGACGATGAGGAAGGCTCGAACTTCCAGGGGCTGTTCCAGCTGCAGCTGGTGGGCATCAATGGCGCGTTCCTCACCGGCGATCTGTTCAACCTGTTCGTGTTCTTCGAGGTGCTGCTGATCGCCTCGTATTCGCTGCTGATGCATGGCGGAGGCAAGGCGCGCATTCACTCCTGCTTTCATTACGTGGTTCTCAATCTGGCCGGCTCGGCGCTCTTTCTGATCGGTGTCGGCGTTCTCTACGGCGCGCTCGGCACCCTCAACATGGCCGATATGGCGGCAAGGGTGGCCCAGCTCGATGCCGACCGCCGCGTGCTGGTCGAAGCCGGCGCCTTGCTGCTGCTGGTCGTCTTCGCCCTCAAGGCGGCGATGCTGCCGCTGTATTTCTGGCTCCCTCGGGCCTATACGGCGGCGCCGGCTCCGGTGGCGGCGCTCTTCGCGATCATGACCAAGGTCGGCGTCTACTCGATCATCCGGGTGTTCACGCTGATTTTCGGCCCTCAGGCCGGGCCGCTTGCCGATTTGGCACAGCCCTGGACCTGGTGGTTGGCACTGGCCACGTTGGCACTGGGTGGCGTGGGCGTGCTGTCGGCCCGCGATCTGCGCACCCAGGTCGCGTATTTGATCGTCATCTCGGTAGGCACCCTGCTCGCCGGAGTGGGCATGAATAGCATCGAGGCCAACGGCGCGCTGCTCTACTATTTGATGCATACCACGCTGGTCACCGGCGGCCTGTTCCTGCTGGCAGAGATCATTTCCATCCAGCGCGGCAAGGTGGGCGTGCGCATCGTGCGCGGTCGTGCGGTCCATCAAGTCGCGCTACTGGGTGCGCTGTTCCTGCTCGCGGCGATGACAGTGGCCGGCGTGCCGCCCTTCTCGGGTGCCATCGGCAAGGCCTTGTTGCTGCAGTCGGCCTCGCCCGCTCAGCAGCCGTGGCTGTGGCCGATTCTGCTGATCAGCAGCCTGGCGGCCATCGTGGCCCTGTCGCGTACCGGCTCGACGATTTTCTGGCGCGTCTCGAGTGGCGAGCGGAGCGGGGAGAAAAGCGACAAGGGCGAGAAAGGGGATAAAGCCGATAGAGACGAAAGAACGGCGGGGCCACTTCATGTCGCCGGCTTGGTGGTACTGCTTGGCGCCTCGCCGCTGCTGTCCCTGTTCGCCGGTCCGCTGACCGAATTCACCCATGCCACGGCCGAGCAGTTGGCCGACCATGAGGCGTATATCCAAGCCATTCTCGAACGCGATTCGATGGGAGAGGGCTCATGATTCCCGCACAACGTTGGCTGCCCATGCCGCTGCTGTCGATTCTGCTGCTGGTGATGTGGCTACTGCTGCAGCAGAGCGTGGCCTTGGGGCATATTCTGCTGGGCGGCTTTCTGGGCATCGTCATTGCGTTGATCGCTCACCCCTTCTGGGAGCGCCAGCCCATGCTCAAGCGCCCCTGGTTGCTGGTGCGCTATATCTTTCGCGTGCTCGGCGACATTGTCGTCGCCAACCTGCAAGTCTCGAAGTTAATTCTCGATCCGCGTGGACGCATGAGCCCCGCCTTCGTCGAATATCCACTCGAGCTGACCGAGGCGTTTCCCATTACCGTGCTGGCCAGCACGATCACCCTGACGCCGGGGACGGTATCGGCCAACCTGCGCATGGACCGCCGCATCCTGGTCATCCATACGCTGGATGTGGACGATCGAGAGCAGATGATCGCGCAGATACGCGAGCGCTATGAGCGTCCGCTCAAGGAGATCTTCGGATGCTAGATACCGCACTCTGGATCAGCCTGATACTGTTCAGCGCCTCGATACTGCTCAATCTCTATCGCGCGGTCATCGGCCCCAGCCTGCCCGACCGCATCCTGGCGCTGGACACCATGTATGTGAACTCCATTGCTTTGATCATTCTGTTCGGTATCTGGCTGAATACCAAAACCTATTTTGAAGCGGCGCTACTGATCGCCATGCTCGGGTTCATCAGTACCGTCGCGATCTGCAAGTACCTGTTACGCGGCGACATCATCGAATGAAGGAATTAGCATGATTGGCTTCTACACGGTAATGGAGGGCGTGATCGCCTTTTTTCTGATCGCCGGTGGCCTCTTCGCTTTCATCGGCTCGCTGGGGCTGGCGCGCCTCAAGGATTTCTTCATGCGGCTGCACGGCCCATCGAAGACGTCGACCCTAGGCGTGGGTTGCGTCCTGATCGCCTCGATGAGCTACTTTAGCCTGGTCGGCGACGGCATCAGTCTTCAGGAGATGCTGATCACCATCTTCCTGTTCATCACCGCCCCGGTCTCCGCTCATCTGTTGGCGAAGAGCGGACTGCATTACAAGCTGGCCCGCGATCCTCGCACCTACGACGACATCGAAGAGCTCAAGGACGATGAAGAAGACGAGAAGCCGGCCAGCGAAGGCAACTCCTGAGCGCCCGCCCCGCTACCAGCCACGGGTATGCTGCTCGACCAACTGCGCAAATAGCTCGATATGCTCGTCGCGGTCGTTCAAAGCGGGAATGTAGCGATAGGTCTTGCCGCCGGCCTGCATGAAATACTCGCGGTTCTCCACTTCGAGCTCTTCCAGCGTTTCCAGGCAATCGGCGGCGAATGCCGGGCTGATCACATCGACGTGTTCGACGCCCTGCTTGCCCCAGGCCTTGAGCGTATGATCGGTGTAGGGCTTTAGCCACTCCTCGCGGCCAAAGCGCGATTGATAGGTCATTTGCCAGTCATCCTCGCCCAGCTCGAGCGCTTCGGCCACCAGCCGGCTGGTGGTTTCGCAGTGCGTCGGGTAGGGATCCCCCGCCAGCGCGTAGCGCTTGGGGATGCCATGATAGGAGAGCAGCAGCCTGCCACGCGCGCCGTCGTTGCGCCGCCAGTGCTCGCGCACGCTTTCGGCCAGCGCACCGATATAAGCCGGATGGTCGTGATAGTCGCGCACGAAGCGCAGCTCGGGCAGGTGCGGGCAGTATTTTAGCGCCTTGGCCAGGCGATCGAAGACCGCCGCCGTGGTCGAGCGCGAGAACTGCGGATACATCGGCAATACCAGAATCCGCTCGACACCGGCATCGCGCAGCCGCAGGCCGGCCTGTTCGATACTCGGCGTACCGTAGGTCATCGCCAGCTCCACCGGGATCTCCTCACCGAGGCGCTCGGCCAGGCGTGCCCTTAGTGCGCGCTCCTGGCGCCGCCCGATCACCAGCAAGGGCGAGCCACCCTCTTGCCACACCGAGGCATAGGCCTTGGCGACCTTGCCGGGACGAATACGCAGGATCACCCCATGCAGAATCAGCCACCAAAGCGGACGTGAAACGTCGATCACCCGCTCATCCCAAAGGAACTCCGCCAGGTAGCGGCGCACCGCCGCAGGCGTCGGGGCGTCCGGGGTGCCGAGATTGGCCAACATTACGCCGAATCGGGCGGCCGACATGAGACTCTCCTTGGCTAGGCTATGATCAATGGCGATTGTAACAACCCCGCCTCGCCAGCGGGGAATCAAGTGATACTATCGCAAGGATTTGTATAATTTTTGGTGAAACCATGTCCAAGCCATTGATCTTGATATTGGGCGATCAACTCAGCAATGAATTGGCGACACTGCAGGACTGCCCGGACGATGCCGTGATCGCCCTGTGCGAGGTAGCGGGCGAGGGACGCTACGTACCCCATCATCCGCAGAAGATCGCGCTGATTTTCGCCGCCATGCGCCACTTCGCCCAAGCGTTGCGCGATGACGGGCGCCAGGTTCACTACAGCGCGCTCGATGACGACACCAACTGCCAAAAACTTGTCGACGAGGCCGAGCGCCTGGCCGCACTCTATGGCTGCGCTGAAATACGTGTGGTGCGCCCCGGCGAGTGGCGGTTGTTCGAGCGCATCCAGCAGCGCCAGGCGGCATGCCATTCACCGCGCTGGCGGCTCGTGGAGGACGACCGTTTCCTTTGTACGCTCGACGACTTCGCTACCTGGGCCGAAGGTCGCAAACTGTGGCGCATGGAGAATTTCTACCGCTGGATGCGTCGGCGCACCGGGTTGCTGATGGAGGGCGACGAACCGGCTGGCGGCCAGTGGAACCTCGATCATGACAACCGCAAGCCGATTCGCAATGATCTCGATTTTCTCACGCCGCCCCGGCATCGCCACGATGAGACGACCCGGGAAGTGCTGGTATTGGTCGATGCGCATTTCTCCGAACATTTCGGCGAACTCGACGATTTCAATTGGCCAGTCACGCGCCGCCAGGCACTCGCGGATTTGCGACACTTCATCGATCAGGCGCTGCCCAACTTCGGCACCTTCCAGGATGCGATCAGCGACACGGCACCCTACCTTTACCATTCACGGCTGTCGGCGGCGCTGAATATCGGCCTGCTGACGCCACGCGAGGTTTGTGAAGCCGCCGAAGCGGCCTATTACCGCGATCAGGCACCGCTCAATGCGGTGGAAGGCTTCATTCGTCAGATACTCGGCTGGCGCGAATACGTACGCGGCATCTACTGGCTGAAAATGCCGGCCTACAAGCGCGAAAACGGCCTTGCCGCGCAGCGTGGCCTACCGGCTTTCTACTGGAATGCCAGGACCGAGATGCGCTGTCTGCGCCGGGCGATCGAAATGACCCGCGACAATGCCTATGCGCATCATATCCAGCGCCTGATGGTCACCGGCAATTTCGCGCTGCTCTGCGGCGTCAAGCCCGAGGCGCTGTGCGATTGGTATCTGGCGGTCTACATCGATGCCTTCGAGTGGGTCGAACTTCCCAATACACTGGGCATGGTGCTGCATGCCGATGGCGGCCTGCTCGGCTCGAAGCCCTACTGCGCGTCGGGCAAGTACATCGATCGTATGTCGGATCACTGCCGGCACTGTCGTTACGACGTCAAGCAGGTCACAGGCGAGAACGCCTGTCCGTTCAATAGCCTCTATTGGCATTTTCTCGAGCAGCACGCCGAGCGGCTCGCGGGCAATCCACGCATGAAGCTGATCTACGCCTCGCTCGGGCGCATGGGCGACGACAAACGCTCGGCCATACGCGAGCAGGCACGGCGCTTTCTGGCAACGCTCGATTGGGAACCGGCTTACGGCCAGGGCGAGCATCTGGATGGCTATCGTCAGGCGCCGAAGGTACGAGATGCAGGGAGGTGACATCCGGCCTGCCGGGATTCGTTTCGATAGCGGCAGGCGGCAACTAGCGGTGGTTGGCGGGGTTTATCAGAATACCAGCGGCATCCGCGAGGCGAGCGGCTCATGGTAGTGGGTTTCACGACCGACCACCTCATCGTGGGCAACATAGTGAACCAGATAGGCGCGATGAATGCCGGCACGCTTGAGTTCGAGATAGATGTCGTCCAGCGAGCGAAACAGCATCGGCTTGCCGCGATGGGTCAATAGATGGCGCACGCCCTCCACGTCTTCGATTTCGACCTGATAGAAGCGGCTGCCGGTATGGCTGATGATGCGGATTTCGAAGTCGTCGTGTCGCTGTGTATAACGTTTCAGTTCCTGGTAATCCATGGCTCCCTCCGGGAGTGACGAAAATGACGATCGACCCAAAGGCCGATGACACACCCTATCCACGCAATGTGTCGCCATTATGACTGCGCCAGTTGAGGCGAGTTCGCCCTGGAGGGAATCAGCCCACTATCAGTCGGGCCGGTAGCTGGCGGGATCGATGGCCACACCGAGAGAGTTGCGGTCGACCCAGTTGCCCGCCTTGGTCTGTTTGTAGCGAAACACCACGCGATCGCCAGTGGCCACCGGCAATTCGGCGTCCTCGGTCTGGTAACTGTACGTCTGACCGTCGACGATCAGCGTATAACGATACAGATCCGGCATGCCGAGCCACTCCTTGAACGGCCCTTCACGCTCCACGCTCTCCAGGATGCCACGCGCTTCGAGTTTGGGGGTGCGATTGCGCCCACGTTGAAATCCGCCCGCCATGCTGCCTCCATTCTCGCCAATTGAAGGGGCGGCATTATACGGCGCCCCGGCATAGTCTCAACGTTCCGCCGATAATTCCGGTTCCGGCTCATTCGCCGAAGTGCTGACCATAGCTATCGGGCGCCAGGTCCTCGAAGCGCGTGTACTTGCCGATGAAGGCCATGTGCACGGTGCCGATGGGGCCGTTACGCTGCTTGCCGATGATCAGTTCGGCGAGCCCCTTGTTGTCGGGGTTATCGGCATTGTAGACCTCGTCACGATAGACGAAGGCGATCAAGTCGGCATCCTGCTCGATGGCCCCGGATTCACGCAGATCCGACATCACCGGGCGCTTGTTGGGGCGCTGCTCCAGCGAGCGGTTGAGCTGCGACAATGCCACCACCGGGCAGCCGAACTCCTTGGCCAGGCCCTTGAGCGAGCGCGAAATCTCGGAAATCTCCCCGGTGCGGTTCTCGGAGAAACCGGGAATCTGCATGAGCTGCAGGTAATCGATCATGATCAGGCCCAGGTTGCCGTTCTCGCGCACCACGCGGCGGATGCGTGAGCGTATCTCGTTCGGCGACAGCGCGGCGGTATCGTCGATGAACAGTTGCTTGTCCTTGAGCAGATTGACCGCCGAGGTCAGCCGCGGCCAGTCCTCGTCCTCGAGCTGGCCGGTGCGTACACGGGTCTGGTCGATGCGCCCCAGCGACGACAGCATGCGCAGCATCAGCGATTCGGCGGGCATCTCCATGGAAAATACCATGACCGGCTTGTCGCTGGAGATCACCGCATGCTCGACCAGGTTCATGGCGAAGGTGGTCTTACCCATCGATGGGCGCCCGGCAATGATCACCAGATCGGAAGGCTGCAGGCCCGAGGTCATGTCGTCGAGATCGCGAAAGCCCGACGACAGACCGGTCATCTGGCCCTTCATGTTGAACAGTTCGTCGATGCGATCGACCGCCTTGGAGAGCAACTGGCTCATGCCGACCGGCCCGCCGGTCTTGGGCCGCGACTCGCTGATCTGAAAGACCAGCCGCTCGGCCTCGTTGACCAGTTCGTCGGATGGCCGCCCCTGAGGGCTGAAGGCGCCCTCGGCGATCTGATTGGCGGCCTGGATCAGCTTGCGCAGGGTGGCACGCTCGCGAACGATATCGGCATAGGCGCGAATGTTACTGGCCGATGGCGTGTTGCGCGCCAGCTCGGCGAGGTAGGCCAGCCCACCCACGGTATCGAGCTGATCGCGATTCTCCAGCGCCTCGGAGAGTGTCACCACATCGAGCGGGTGCGCGCTTTCAGCCAGTTGCGCCATGGCGTTGAATACCAGGCGATGCTCGTAGCGGTAGAAATCGTCGGCGACCAGCCGTTCGGATACGGTGTCCCAGGCATTGTTGTCGAGCATCAGCCCACCCAATACCGACTGCTCGGCTTCCAACGAATGCGGCGGCACTTTCAGCGCCGCGGTTTCCTGATCGAGCTCAAGCGTTTCACTCATGGGACATTCCGCAGGGTTGGGGCGACAATCGGAGCGCCGGATGACGACCGGGCCATTCTACCCCATCCCTCGCCCTGCACTCACGGCACACGACGAAAAACCCACGACCGAAGCCGTGGGCAAGCAGATCGAAACAGTAACGGCGGGCTCGTAACAGGCCCGCCTAGGGTTAGCTCGGTTCCTTAGGGATCACTGAATAAATTGACGAACGGAATGAAGCGCAAGGAGCCCGGGGCACAGAAGAATTGACATAACATGTAGTTAGGCAATTTTTCGAGCACCGCGTGACACAGCGATTCGTCCGTGCAGGCATTTATACAGTGTTTCCTTAGCTCTAGAACCAGATTTCCATCTGCACCCCAAAGCTCCACTGGCCGCCCATATAGCCTTCGGTGCCGAAAGAATCCTCGGTGGTGTAATCGTTGAGTTCGTCGTCCCACGCCGTATAGGAAGCGAAGGTGCGAATCTCGGGACGATTCCAGAAGCCGCCGACCTGGGGCTTGAAGGTCGGTGCGATGGTGAACTTGGCGTAGTCGCCATCCACCGCCGTGCGGCTCATGTAGCCCTGCGGATCGAGATCCATGCTCTGCCAACTGACTTCGTACTGCATTTCGAAGTTTTCGGTCAGCTCGTTGGCCAGGCGCGTATTGAAGGTGAACCACTCGTAATCGTCGCCCTCGACATAGCGATCCTTGCTGGTCTCGGCCAACACCGCCGGCGCGATGCGCCAGTTCTCGCTGAGATAGGTCGTGCCGTATACCGCCAGGCGGGTGGCCTGGGCGTCGTCGAGCAGGTTACCGTCGGCACCGATGCTCTTGACCTCGGCGCCCAGCCCCTGGCCGTGCAGTACCGCCGCCTTGAAGGTGCCTTCGCCCAGGCCGAAGAAGCTGTCGCCGTGATAGGCAATCATGGTGTGCACACCGCTGCCGGCGGCTTCATCGCCGCTTTCGGTCAGCCGCTCGTCGTTGTCGGCCGATGTCAGGCCACTGAGCATCCATTGCCAATCGCCGAAGAAGTTATTGACGGTCAGGGTCAGATTATCGGTGTCGTCGGTCTCGAGCGGCGCCTCATCGGTATTGATCAGGAAATCGCTGTAACTGCGACCGTAGAGCGAGAAGTTGGCGCGCCAGTTGTCGGCCAGTTGCACGTCGTAGATACCCGCACCGGTACCGGCGAGAAACACCACATCGCTATCCAGCCAATGGATGTCGAAGTTGTCGCGATCGAAACGCTTACCGGCCCAGATCGAGGCATTCTCGAAGGCCCCGGTAAAGCTCGGCAGGTTGCTGAATTCGGCATACACCTGGCGCACGTTGAGTTGCGACTCGGCGGCGGTCCAGTCGTTGTAGGAAGTCACCGAGTCGGCCAGCATGAAGCGGTAATGGGACTTGGCGCCGTTATCGAAGGTTTGCTTGTAATTGAGTGTGGCCTCGACATAAGTGTCGGGCTCGTTGCCCAACCGACCCACCGCACCGCCCAACGGCCCTGCCGGCGTGACATAGGGACCACCGGCAATGCTTTCACCGTCTTCGCCGATCAATAGCCCGGAACGAGCATAGGCATTGAACGAGAAGCCCTCTTCGCCACTGGCCTGGCGTTCGACCTTGGCCAGGCGCGCCTCGATGTCATCGCGGGATTCGACCTCGGCGATCTGTGCCTCGGCCGCCCGGGCACGCCTCTCGGCCTGCTGGGCGCGCTGCTCGGCTTCGGCGACACGCGCCTCGAGCGCCGACAGGCGCTCTTCGAGCGTCAACTCCTGAGCGTGAGCTAGCGTACCGGCACCTAACGCGGCGATCGCTATCGCGGCAGCGAGCGGATTCTTGAGCATGGCTGCATTCATCGTTGCATCCTTTTTATGGTTGTTATGCCGTCTTTTGTGGGACTCATTGGCCGTAACGGGGAATGCATTGCCCGAACTTAATCGATTAAGATTGTTCGTATGGCTCAGCTCATACCTCGATGCGGCCACTGAGAAACTTAATCGATACAGGAAAAAGTCACAAAAGGTTTTTGGTAATATTTCTACCAAAGTCTAGAAAATAGATAAAAAATAGCGTTTTAGGTATTAAAATTACGTACTAATCGATAAAAAGAAACGCGACAGCTAATCAATAGCTGTCGCGCTTTTTCAGCTACGCCAAACGGGGACGGCTCGGCGCTTATTCAGCTACGACCACGATACGAATCGTCGCATCGACCTCGGCATGCAGATGCAGCTTGATGTCGTACTCGCCGGTCGCACGAATCGGGCCTTCCGGCATACGCACTTCGCTCTTGGCCACATCGATACCGGCATGGGCGAGTGCGTCAGCCAGATCGCGCGGACCGATCGAACCGAATAGCTTGCCTTCGTCACCGGCCTTGGCAACCAACGACAGTTCGATGTCGTTGAGCTGTTCGGCACGCGCTTCGGCTTCGCTCTTGCGCTCGGCGGCCTGGGCTTCCAGTTCGGCGCGCTGCGTCTCGAACGCTTGTACGTTGTCCTTGGTTGCCGGCACGGCCAGGCCGTAGGGAACCAGGTAATTACGGCCATAACCGGGCTTGACGGTGACCTTGTCACCCAATTCACCCAGCTTGCCGATCTTGTCGAGCAGAATGACTTCCATCTCGTTAACCTCTTGTCATTGGCTGCGGGCCAGTCGGCCGCGGAAATCCGCGAAGGTATCGATGAAACCCAGCAGCAGCACAATCAGAATCATGGGCCAGGTGGTCAGCAGCAATACGTAGAAAGCCACCAGCCACAGCCCGTTCATCCCTTTGAGACCGATGAACCCGTGTACCAACGCAACGCCGCCCACCAGTAACGGCACCCAGGCCAGCATGGCCAACGCCGGCATGGACAACGCCATGCCCAGCAGACCCAGCCCGGCCAGTACTGCCAACTCCTTGCCCCCGAGTCGCAGGGCATGGAATTCGCTGCGGAAACCGCCGGGGTTGTACAACCCTGCCTGCCAGCTTCTGGCCAGTGCCAGGCAGGCGATCGCCGCGAGCAATACGACCAGCCCGGTCACACCGCCGATCAGCAGCGTGGCCAGTTGCTCGGTGGCCACGCCCTGCGCGGTGAGATTATCGAGCATGCGCTCGATCTCGGGCGAGCTCTGGCTCAGTTGATCCAGTAGCGGCCCGGCCCCACCGGGAGGCAGGAATATCCCTAGCTGAATCATCGCCGCGGCAACCAGCGTCGCGGCGATCATCGCCTCGCTCCAGCGCATGCGCGCACGCAGTACGGTGGCCATCAGCGTCACCAGCAGCAAGCTGGCCAGTGGGATGGTATCGCCTTGCACCCACCACCAGCCGGTCGGCAGCGCCGCGGCGACGATCACCGGCATAGCCGGCCCCAGGCCTCGGCGCAGCGTTACCAGTGCGGCCACCGCCGCGCTGAACCAGAACAGCCAAGGGACGATGGCGGCAAGGGCGGCGGCACCCGCAGCGTGCGGCGTGCCGCGCATCACCCAGCGGGCCAGGGTCAGCATCACGCGGTACGGCTTACTGGTGGCTGTCGGTATAGGGCAGCAGCGCCAGGTAGCGAGCGCGCTTGATGGCAGTCGAAAGCTGACGCTGATAGCGCGCCTTGGTGCCAGTGATGCGGCTCGGGACGATCTTGCCGGTCTCGGTGATATAGGCCTTGAGGGTATCGATATCCTTGTAATCGATATACTTCACGCCTTCGGCGGTAAAGCGGCAGAACTTACGGCGACGGAAAAAGCGTGCCATGGTTTATCCTCCTGGGGTGCGGATCAGTTGGCTTCAGCGGTTTCTGAACGCTCGGTGCGAGGCCGATCGGACTTGTCGTCGCGATCTTCCCGACGAGGACGACGCTCTTCGGAGGGCTTCATCATCGGCGAGGCTTCAGTAACGGCTTCCTTACAACGCACGACCAGGCTACGGATGATCGCATCGTTGAAGCGGAAGATGTTCTCGATTTCCTCGAGGGTCTCACCGCGACATTCGATGTTCATCATCACGTAGTGGGCCTTGTGGATCTTGTTGATCGGGTAGGCCAGATGACGACGGCCCCAATCTTCAAGACGATGCAACGTACCGCCATTCTCGGTGACGAGGCTGGTGTAGCGCTCGACCATCGCCGGTACCTGTTCACTCTGGTCCGGATGGACCATGAACACGATTTCATAGTGACGCATGGTATCTCCTTACGGTTTGACAGCTTCCGGATGGCGGAGGATTCCGACCATGGGAAGCAAGGAGTCATTTACTGGGTGAGGGTGTTCGAAGAACCGCACAATTGTAGTGATCGCTTCAAGGCCTTGCAAGCCGGCGCTGACGCACCGCCTCGAACAGACAGATACCGGCGGCCACCGAGACGTTGAGACTGGAGACGCTACCCGCCATGGGCAGCTTGACCAGACCATCGCAGGCTTCGCGGGTCAGGCGTCGCATGCCCTTGCCTTCGGCGCCCATCACCAGCGCGCAGGCGCCGGTGTAGTCGCCGTCATAGAGGCTGGCCTGGGTCTCGCCGGCGGTTCCGGTGATCCACACGCCGGCCTCCTTGAGCCGGGCCATGGCGCGCGCCAGATTGGTGACCTGATAGACCGGCACCGTTTCGGCGGCGCCACAGGCGACCTTGCGCACCGTGGCGTTGAGCGAGGCTGCCTTGTCTTTCGGCACGATGACGCCATGCACGCCCGCGGCATCGGCGCTGCGCAGGCAGGCACCGAAGTTATGTACGTCGGTCACGCCATCGAGAATCAGCAACAGGGGCGGCGCTTCGTGCGGCCAGCCGCCCAGCTTGTGCCACAACTCTTCTTCGCTACGCGATGCGAGTGGCGCGCAGAAGGCGATCACGCCTTGGTGAGCGCCGTCACGGGCCAGCTCATCGAGGACATCGCGCGGCTGGCTTATCAGCCGGGCGCCGGCGGCGCGCGCCTGTTCGGCCAACGCCGCCAAGCGTGTTTCGGCCTGACCTTCCTGAATCCATAGCTCGCGCGGCGCTTCGCCGTGTTCCAGCAACGCTCGCACGGCATGGATACCGAAGACGCCATCCAGACCATTGGGAACGGTAACGGACGAAGCGACACGCCCCGGCTTGTTGCGTGGATTACGCGCAGGGTTGGATGTGTTACGCGGGCGATGCGACGAGCCTCGACTCACGACTTATTACCCGAGGGCTTGCGACCGCCACCTCGGCGGCTTCGGCCCGGCGCGGCGCTGCTCTCGCGCTCCTGCTTGCCGGGGCGCGACTTGCGCTTGCGCGGTTTCTTCTGCCCTGGCTGGTCGCCCTTGGGTGCCCCGTCGGCCGGCCCGGCCTCGAAGCCGGCCTTGCGCTTGCGTGGCTGACGGCTTTTGCGCGGCAATTCGTCGACCAGTTCGAAATCGATCTTGCGATCGTCGAGATCGACCCGCGCGACCTGCACGGTGACCCCATCGCCGAGACGATAGGCGATGCCGCCACGCTCGCCCTTGAGACGGTGTTTCTCGGGCTCGTAATGATAATAATCGGAGGGCAACGAGGTGACATGCACCAGCCCCTCGACATAGACGTCATTGAGGCGCACGAAGATGCCGAACCCGGTCACCGAGGCGATGGTGCCTTCGAAGACCTCGCCGACCTTGTCGGACATGAACTCGCACTTGAGCCAGTCGGCAACGTCGCGGGTCGCATCGTCGGCGCGACGCTCGGTCATCGAGCAGTGCTCGCCGAGTTCGATCATCTGCTCGAAGGTATAGGGGCACCATTTGCTCGGCTTGTCGACCGGCGCTCCTTCGGCGCGCAGTACCGTGGCGGTCTGGCGCGGGCCACGAATCACCGAGCGAATGGCGCGATGCACCAGCAGATCGGGATAACGGCGAATCGGCGAGGTGAAGTGCGCATACGCCGGATAGGCCAGGCCGAAGTGGCCTTCGTTGTGCGGCGAATAAACCGCCTGGCTCATCGAACGCAGCATGACCGTCTGGATGATATCGGCGTCGGGGCGGTCCTTGATCGTCTCGCGCAGCACCTGATAATCCTGCGGTGTGGGCTCGTCGCCACCGCCCAGTGACAGGCCCAACTCGTTGAGAAACAGCCGCAGCTTGTCGAGACGCTCGGGCGATGGCTGCTGGTGGATACGGTACAGCGCGGGCAGGTCGTGCTTGTCGAGAAAACGCGCGGTGGCCACGTTGGCCGCCAGCATGCACTCTTCGATCAGCTTGTGGGCGTCATTGCGCGAGCGCGGCACGATGGCTTCGATCTTGCGATCGGCATTGAACAGGATTTCGGTTTCGGTGGTCTCGAAATCGATCGCCCCACGCTCGGTGCGCGATGCACGCAGCAACTTATATAGCGCGTGCAGGTTCTTCAATGACGGCAGCAGTGCACGATAGCGTTCGCAGAGCTCCTGGCCCGCCGGGCTGTCGGGCGATTCGAGCATCGCGCCGACCTGAGTGTAGGTCAGTCTCGCATGCGAGCGGATCACCGCTTCGAAGAAGCGAAAACGGCTGATCGCGCCACTCTGGGAAATGTTCATTTCGCAGACCAGTGTCAGCCGGTCGACGTCGGGATTCAGCGAGCACAGCCCGTTGGAGAGCAGCTCAGGCAGCATCGGCACCACCTGGCCGGGAAAATACACCGAGTTGCCACGCGTGTGCGCCTCGTGATCCAGCGCCGAACCGGGCCTGACGTAATGCGAGACGTCGGCGATGGCGACCAGCAATTTCCAGCTTCCCGACTTGGTCTTCCAGGCGCACACCGCGTCGTCGAAGTCCTTGGCGTCCTCGCCGTCGATGGTCACCATCGGCGTGTCGCGCAGATCGATACGATGCTGTTTGTCGGTGTCGAGCACTTCGGCCGATATGCTGGCGATCTCCGCCTCGACCTCGGGCGGGAAATCGGCGGGAATGTCGTGGCTGCGGATGGCGATGTCGATCTCCATCCCCGGATCCATGCGCTCGCCGAGCACCTCGATGACCTCCCCCACCGGCTGCACGCGGGTTTCGGGCTGCTGGGTAATCCGCACCGAGACGATCTGGCCATCCTTGGCACCGCCGGTGGCCTTGTTGGGGATGATCACTTCCTGGGCGATGCGCGAGTTCTCCGGGATCAGCAGGGCGAACTCGCTGGAGCGTTCACGATACAGGCCCACCAGCGTCTGGGTATTGCGCACCAGGACTTCGACGATGGTCGCTTCGTCGCGACCGCGGCGGTCGCGGCCACTGACGCGCACCAGCACGTGATCGCCGTGAAACACCCGGCGCATCTGGCGCGGCGGCATGACCAGGTCGGGCTTCTTGCCATCGTCGCGGATCAGGAAGCCGATGCCATCGCGATGCCCCAGCACCTTGCCCTTGATCAGATCCAGCTTGTCGATCAGCGCATAGGCACCACGCCGGTCGCGCAGTACCTGACCATCGCGCTCCATGGCCGCCAGGCGCCGACGCACGGCCTCCAACTGATCCTCGTCATCGAGGCCCAGCATGCGGCTCATGTTCTCGTGGGTGATCGGCTTGCCGTACTCTTCGAGACTGGCTAGCAGGTACTCGCGGCTAGGGACGGGCTTGTCGTATTTACTGGCTTCACGGTTGGCGTGCGGGTCGTCGCTTAGCGTCCAATGGTTCATGAATGATGCGTCCTTGAAGGCGAATAGGCGAGCGGCAACGGGCGTGAAACGGTATAAAGGTATGATGTCATGCGCGCAGTATAGCGCCGAGCAGGAGACGACCCAACCATTGCCCTGCTGATCAGGCTGTCTCAAAACTACTGCGCTTGACGATACGGTGTTAGAAAACGGCTCAAAATGCTCATTTACACTCGGTAAACTCCGCGTTTTCGCCGTTTTCCGCCTTGTCTCGTCTGCACTCGCTACGTTTTGACACGGCCTGCGGTGATGTCGTTTTTGCGTTTTGTCGGCGTTTTCGCACTTGCATTCCAAAGCGAAAACGGTAATATGCGTGACCACTTGGCCCAGGTGGCGGAATTGGTAGACGCGCTAGCTTCAGGTGCTAGTATCCTTACGGATGTGGAGGTTCAAGTCCTCTCCTGGGCACCAAGTGAACGGCAAGAAACGCAGTAGACATGATGCGCCCAGGTGGCGGAATTGGTAGACGCGCTAGCTTCAGGTGCTAGTATCCTTACGGATGTGGAGGTTCAAGTCCTCTCCTGGGCACCACGTTTCGCATCATGCTCCCCCCCAGCTTTCCCTTCGGCCACGGTTTCATCCATCAGCCTCTTCTCAGCATTCAGTAGCGCGACGGTAGCCTTGCGACTGCCTGTAACTCCCAGCCCTGCGTGTGTACCTGCCCTTCCAGTTCGCGCTCGGCGGTCTGCGGCAATAGCGAAAAGAAATCCAGCCCGGTCCGCGCTTCGATTTCGTCGATGCTGACCAGGCAGCGATCCAGCGGCTCGTTGCCCTGTACCGTCTGCGGCATCAAAAAGGCCAACGCCATCGGCTGCCTGGTGGGCACCACCAATATCTTGTAGAAGGCCGTGGGCACCTCCACCAGACCGACGCGATTGAATACGTTGCTCATGAAGCTGGCCGGGAACACCGGCCCGGTGATGACCTGCAAGGCGCCGAAGCGCGGCACGAAGTGATCGATCACCACCTCTTCCAGCCGTTGCCAGAGCTGCCGGTTCAGATCGGGGCGTTGCGGCGAGATATTCGACATCAGAAAGGTATCGCGCTGGGCTTCGCGGCCGTGCACCAGCGCAATCGCGTAATTGGGCGCCAGGTGGCCGCGATCGTAACCGCTGCCGGCGTAGCTATCCGGGCCAATCGGCCACAAGGTGCGCCAGTCCTGCTGAAAGTCGGGGCGCGAACCGATGCGCGAACCCTCGACATCATGCAGGCGGTAACTGACCCATAGCGGATTGACGCGGATATCGGACCAGCCGATCAACACGCCATCGTTACGCAACACACGATGCACGTTCAGCGGTCCAATCTCGTCCCAGGTCGGCAGACCCATCCAGCTCAACCGATCGCGAACCTCCTGCTCCTGCCAATACCACAACCCGCTGCCGACCAGCACGAACAACAGACTAATTCCCAGGTTGCGAACCATACTCAATATTCAAACCACGAAAGAGGCCTGTTCTGACAAGTCGGCGAGCGATAATCAGGCAAGGCAAAAATTGACGATAGGGCGGAGTTTACACAAGGTAAATGAGTACCTTGAGTGAATTTTTAACGCCGCCTGGTTGAGCGCAGCAACTTGTCAGGCAGGCCTATAGGCCCACGCTGAACATGGTTTCGAGATCGTGGCGGGAGTGCACCTGCATGGCGTTCAGGGTTTCGGTCTCGCGTACGCCTTCGACCTGCACCAGACGTTCGGTGACCAGCGCCGCCAGGCTCTCGAAATCGCGGGTGCGGGCGATCGCCACCAGGTCGTAACGGCCACAGGTGGAATACACCTCGCTGATGCCCTGCACTTCGGCCAGGCGCTCGGCGACGGCCCTGATCTGGCCCTTTTCGGCATTGATGAGAATCACGGCGTTTTGCATCGAGCTCTCCCTGCTGGACTGATTCGTATGGCCTGAGTATATCAGCCGCCTGGCCTGCTGGGGTCGAATCGGTGCACCGCGACCGATTGCCGCATCAAAAGTCAGGAATTTACTGGCATCAGGACAGCTTCTACTAGGATAGTAAGGGTAGCGCTTGGCGCGTTTCGATCTGTCGTCAGCATGGCTCCCGATATGCCAGCGTAGCTGCTAATGTAGCTGTTAGATTGCCCTTAAGTAAAAACAGAGGCGGATCACCGCCCATCGACCGTGACGGCGTTGCCAGCCCATCCTTGCGCGAGGTGCGGGCAGAGCACGCAAAAAGACGAAAACCAAGGAGAAACCATGGCTAATAATAGTCGCCGCGATTTCATGCGCCATAGCTTGCTCGGCCTCGCTGCACTGCCACTCGGTGCCGGCGTGCTTTCCAGCCGCGCACTCGCTCAGGAACTGCCGCCACTGGATCCGGAGAACCCTCAAGCCAAGGCACTGAATTACGTGACCGATGCCAGCGAAGCCAGCGATCACCCCGCCTACGCGAAGGGTGAGCACTGCGCCAATTGCATGTTCTTCACCAAGGGCAATAACGGCTGTCAGCTATTCCCGCAGAACAGCGTCGCGCCCGAAGGGTGGTGCCAATCCTGGACCGCCAAGCCAGCCTAAGGGCTATCACCATAGAAACCGCTACCTCACGCCGGCTACTGCCGGCGTGCTGCGTTTCCGGCTAATCGCTATCGCCTTCCGGCAAAGGCCAATGGTAGCGGCGCACGGTCTCGTCGCCCTCCATCGATACCAGCTTGACCGGGAACCCCCAAAGCTGATGGAGATGGCGCATCACCGGATAGACGCTCTTGGCCAGTGGTCGTCTGCGATCCTGAACATGATGCAGGGTGAGCGAGCGATCGCCACGAATATCGGCTTCCCAAACCTGAATGTTGGGCTCGCGCACCGACAATGCATACTGCGTCGATAGCGCCTCGCGGATGCGCAGATAGCCGCGCTCGTCATGAATCGCCGCGATCGTCAGCATCTCCTCGGTGTCGTCATCGACCAGCGAGAACAGCTTGAGATCGCGAATCACCTTGGGCGACAAAAACTGCTGAATGAACGACTCGTCCTTGAAGTTGCGCATCGCAAAATGCAGGGTATCGAGCCAATCGCTACCGGCGATGTCGGGGAACCATTCGCGATCCTCGGCGGTGGGCTCCTGGCAGATACGCTTGATGTCGCTGAACATGGCGAACCCCAGCGCATAGGGGTTGATGCCATTGTAATAGGGACTATCGAAGCTCGGCTGGTTGACCACCGCGGTATGCGATTGCAGAAATTCGAGGATCAGCCCCTCATTGACCAACCCCTCGTCGAACAGCCGATTCATCAGCGTGTAGTGCCAGAAGGTCGCCCAGCCCTCGTTCATGACCTGGGTCTGCCGCTGAGGATAGAAATACTGCGCCAGCTTGCGCACGATACGCACGATTTCGCGCTGCCAGGGCGCCAGCAGCGGTGCGTTCTTCTCGAGGAAATAGAGCAGGTTTTCCTGCGGCTCGGCGGGGTAACGCCCGGACTGGTGCAGGCCCAGCGGATCTTCCTCGTCGTTGCCCTGTGGCTCATCGCTGCCTTGCGGGGTCGGAATCGTCCGCCATAGCAGATTGACCTGCGATTGCAGATACGCTTCGCGCTCGGATTGGCGGCGCGCCTCCTCCTCGGCGGAGATTGGCGAAGGGCGCTTGTAGCGATCGACGCCGTAATTCTGCAGGGCATGACAGGCATCGAGCAGTTGCTCCACCGCCGCCACACCATGACGCTCCTCGCATTCGGTCACGTATTTTCGCGCGAATACCAGGTAATCGACGATCGCCGAGGCATCGGTCCAGGCGCGGAACAGGTAGTTGCCCTTGAAGAAGGAGTTGTGGCCATAGCAGGCGTGCGCCATGACCAGCACCTGCATCATCAGGGTATTCTCTTCCATCAGATAGGCGATGCAGGGGTCGGAGTTGATCACCAGTTCATAGGCCAGCCCCATCTGGCCGCGCCGATAGGCCTGCTCGACGGATAGAAACTGCTTGCCGAACGACCAGTGATGATAGCCGACCGGCATGCCGACGCTGGCGTAGGCATCCATCATCTGCTCCGACGTGATGATCTCGATCTGATTGGGGTAGATGTCGAGTCGGTACTCATCGGCCAACCGAGCGATCTCGCGCTCGTAGGTGGTGAGTACCTCGAAATTCCAGTCGGAGCCGGTGGAGATGGGGGTACGCTTGGTCATACAGCCTCCTTCAGTCCGAACCAAGGCTCACTGCGCGGAGCGACGCTGAAACAACTGGCGAAAGACCGGGTAGATGTCCCCCGACTCGATGATCTGACGCATGGCGAAACGCTCGGGAAACTCGTCCTGCACGCTCTCGTATTCTTCCCACAGTGCCTGGTGGGCGTGGGGCGTGATCTCGACGTAAGTGTAATATTGCAGCCGGGGCATCAGCGACTTGATCAGCACTTGGCGACAGGTGGTGGAGTCGTCGTCCCAATTGTCGCCATCGGATGCCTGGGCCACGTAGAGATTCCACTGTGCCGCCGGATAACGCGCGGTGATGATCGAGTCGACCAGACTCAGGGCGCTGGAGACGATGGTGCCGCCGGTCTCACGCGAATAGAAGAACTCCTCTTCGTCGACCTCCTTGGCCGCGGTGTGGTGGCGCACGAAAACCAGCTCGACCTTCTCGTAGTTGCGCTCCAGAAAGAGATAGAGCAGCAGGAAGAAGCGCTTGGCGATGTCCTTGTGCGATTGGGTCATCGACCCGGACACGTCCATGACGCAGAACATCACCGCCTTGTTGGATGGCTGCGGCTGATTGACCAGATTGTTGTAACGCAGGTCGTAGGTATCGATGAAAGGCACCGAGTCGAGACGCTTCTCGAGGCGTTCGATTTCCGCTTTCAGTTCGGTAATCCGCGATGGATTGCGCAACACCGGGTCCTTGCGCTCCTCGGCATCGAGTGCCTCGGTGGCCTCGCGCAGGGCACGCTTGATCGGCGCGCGCATGGCGATGCGTCGCGCCTGCGCTTCACGCATCGAACGCACGATGTTGATGCGCGACGGCACGCCATCGCGGGAAATCCCCGCGCGTACCGGGCGCACTTCCTCGAGATCGACCAGCTGCTTGCGCTCGAGATGCGGCAGCTCCAGGCCATCGAAGACGAAATCGAGAAACTCCTCGCGAGTCAGCGAGAAGGCGAATTCATCCATGCCCTCGCCCTGGTTGGACGCGCCGCCTTCACCGCTGCCACCGCCGCCTCCGCCACCCGGGCGACGCAGTTGATCGCCTTCCAGAAACTCCCTGTTGCCGGGGCTGACGATGGTGCGCTGCCCGCCGGGCCCATGCTGGAACACCGGCTCGGAGATATCCCGAGCCGGTATCGAGACCTTCTCGCCGCGCTCCATGTCGGTAATCGAACGCCGATTGACCGCTTCCTCCACCGAACGCTTGATGTGCGTGCGGTAACGATCCAGAAAGCGCTGGCGGTTGACCTCGCTCTTGTGGCGGGCATTGAGGCGTCGATCGATGAAATAGCTCATGCATTAACCTCCACTGCGCGTGGTGCGTCGCTTGGCGGGGGCGCATACCCACCCCCACCTTCACCGGTCGCTGCGGTTACTGCGATTTACGCACCCGCAGATACCACTCGGACAGCAACCTCACCTGCTTCTCGGTGTAGCCGCGATCGACCATGCGCGCCACGAAATCCTCGTGCTTGTGCTGATCGGAAGCGGACGCCTTGGCATTGAAGGAGATTACCGGCAGCAGCTCTTCGGTATTGGCGAACATCTTCTTCTCGATCACGCCCTTGAGCTTCTCGTAGGACTGCCAGCTGGGGTTCATGCCGTTGTTCTGCGCCCGCGCACGCAGCACGAAGTTGACCACCTCATGGCGGAAGTCCTTGGGATTGGAGATACCCGCCGGCTTTTCGATCTTCTCCAGTTCCTCGTTCAGCGCCTGGCGGTTGAACAGCTCGCCGGTTTCGGGATCGCGGTACTCCTGATCCTGAATCCAGAAATCGGCATAGGTGACGTAACGGTCGAAAATGTTCTGGCCGTATTCGCTGTAGGACTCGAGATAGGCGGTCTGAATCTCCTTGCCGATGAAATCGACGTAGCGCGGCGCCAGAAACTCCTTGATGAAACGCAGGTAACGCTCGTGGGTCTCCTTGGGCAATTGCTCGTGTTCGAGCCGCTGTTCCAGTACATACAGCAGATGCACCGGGTTGGCGGCGATCTCGTGGGTGTCGAAGTTGAAGACCTTGGAGAGAATCTTGAAGGCGAAACGCGTCGAGCGACCGTCCATCCCTTCATCGACCCCGGCGGAGTCGCGATACTCCTGGATCGACTTGGCCTTGGGATCGGTATCCTTGAGGTTTTCGCCGTCGTACACGCGCATCTTGGAGTAGATGCTCGAGTTCTCCGGCTCCTTGAGCCGCGAGAGTACCGAGAACTGCGCCAGCATGCGCAGCGTATCGGGCGCGCAGGGCGCCTCGTTCAGCGAGGAGTGCTCGAGCAGCTTCTTGTAGATATTGATCTCTTCGGAGACCCGCAGGCAGTACGGCACCTTGACGATGTAGACGCGATCGAGGAAGGCCTCGTTGTTGCGGTTGTTGCGAAAATGCTGCCATTCGCTCTCGTTGGAGTGGGCCAGCACCACGCCGTCGAAGGGAATCGCACCCATGCCTTCGGTGGGGTTGTAGTTGCCCTCCTGAGTGGCGGTCAGCAACGGGTGCAGTACCTTGATGGGCGCCTTGAACATCTCGACGAATTCCATCAGCCCTTGGTTGGCCTTGCACAACCCGCCGGAGAAGCTATAGGCGTCGGCGTCGTCCTGGGAGTAGAGCTCGAGCTGGCGAATATCGACCTTGCCCACCAGCGAGGAGATGTCCTGGTTGTTCTCGTCGCCCGGCTCGGTCTTGGAGATCGCGATCTGGTTCAGGCGCGACGGATGCAGGCGCACCACGCGAAACTTCGAGATATCGCCTTCGTACTCCTTGAGGCGTTTGGCGGCCCAAGGTGACATCACGCTTTTCAGATAACGGCGTGGAACCCCGTACTCCTTCTCGAGCAACTCGCCATCCTGCTCCGGCGAGAACAGTCCCAGCGGCGACTCGTAAACCGGCGAGCCCTTGATGGCATAGAACGGCACCCGCTCCATCAACAGCTTGAGCCGCTCGGCCAACGACGACTTGCCGCCGCCCACCGGCCCCAGCAGGTAGAGTATCTGCTTGCGCTCCTCGAGCCCCTGGGCGGCATGCCGGAAGTAGGCGACGATCTGCTCGATGGCCTCCTCCATGCCATAGAACTCGGAGAACGCCGGATAACGCCGAATGACCTTGTTGGTGAAAATACGCGACAGCCGCTGATCCTTGGCCGTATCGATGACCTCCGGCTCACCGATGGCTTCCAGCATGCGCTCGGCGGCCGAGGCATAGGCGGCAGGCTCCTTGCGGCACAGTTCCAGATACTCCTGAAGACTCATTTCTTCCTGCTGAACCTGCTCGTAACGGTTCTGCACGTGATCGAAGATACTCATTGAGGCCTCCTTGAATCGCGATCCCCGGCCGCTAACAGGTGTCGGTAGCTTCCGGACTGGCGTATTTATCAGCGTAGACGGATAAAGCGCTGACGATGGAGAGCTTGCTACAGGGCTTTCAACGCAACCCCTGCGGTACCCTTCTTTTCTATTCAGAGCGTTGCGTGCCGCGATTGGTTCGCCATGGCAAATAAGGAAATTGTGTGTCCGCCTCGTTTCAATCGATGCCGAGCGCTTGGCGAGTATCGTGGATCAGCCTATCGAGCAGTTCTGTAGTAGTGTTCCAGGCACATACGAAACGCGCGCCGCCAGCGCCAATGAAGGTATAGAAGGTCCAGCCCCGACCACGCAACCGTTCGAGCACCGGCGGCGGCAGGCGCACGAATACACTGTTGGCCTGGGTCGGAAACAGCAGTTCGACATCCGGTAAGCCATCCAGCCCCTCGGCCAGGTAACGCGCCATGGCATTGGCGTGTTCGGCATTGCGCCGCCAGGCGCCGGTCTCCAGCAGGCCTAGCCAGGGCGCGGCAATGAAGCGCATCTTCGAGGCCAGTTGACCCGCCTGCTTGCAGCGGTAGTCGAAATCCTCGGCGAGTTCGCGATTGAAGAAAATCACCGCCTCGCCCATCGCCAGGCCGTTCTTGGTGCCCGAGAAACACAACACGTCGACGCCGGCCTGCCAGCTCAGCTCGGCCGGCGAGGCATCGAGCCCGGCGCAGGCGTTGGCGAAACGCGCGCCATCCATATGCAGGCGCAGGTCGTACTTGTCGGCGACACTGCGCAGCGCCAGCAACTCCTCGCGGTTGTATACGGTACCCACCTCGGTGGCCTGGGTGATCGACACCACCTTGGGTTTGGGATAGTGGATATCGTTGCGCCGGGTGACCAGCCGCTCGATGCCCTCCGGCGTGAGCTTGCCGTTCTCGCCGCTGGCGGTAAGCAGCTTGGCGCCGTTGGAGAAGAACTCCGGGCCACCGCATTCGTCGGTCTCGATATGGGCGAGTTCATGGCAGATCACGCTGTGATAACTCTGCCCCATGGCGGCCAGCGCCAGCGAGTTGGCGGCGGTGCCATTGAAGACGAAGAACACCTCGCAGTCGGTGTCGAACAATTGACGAAAACGGTCGGCGACGCGCTGCGTCCAGGTATCGTTGCCGTAGGCGAGATCGTCACAGGCGTTGGCTTCGAGCAGGTAGTCCAGCGCTTCGGGGCAGATGCCCGAGGTATTGTCGCTGGCGATGAAACGGGGGGAGCAGTCGGCTGGCATCGACATTCCTTTCTTATCGACTGATTGGGATCGAAGCCGTCGACAGGGTGCCATCGCAGCCTCGCTGTGGGCGTGGGTGGCACGCCCAATCAGTCTATCATCCCCCTCGCTGCGTGCTATAGCGCCGCCGCCAGACGCACGCCCTGATCGATGGCGCGCTTGGCGTCCAGCTCGGCGGCCTCCTGGGCGCCACCGATCACATGCACCGACACACCGGCCTCACGCAGCGGTTCGAGCAGTTCGCTCACCGACTCCTGGCCGGCACAGACCACCACGCTGTCGACCGCGAGCAGGCGCGGTTCACCGCCGACACGGATATGCAGTCCTTCATCATCGATGCGCAGGTATTCGCAGCCGGCCAGCGCTTCGACGCCGCGATGCTTGAGCGAAGCGCGATGCACCCAGCCAGTGGATTTGCCCAGCCCCTTGCCCGGTTTGGAGGCCTTGCGCTGAAGCAAATAGACCTCACGCGGCGTGACCGGGCGATGCGGCGCTTTCAGCCCGCCGCGCTGGCTAACGCTCAGATCCACGCCCCACTCGTCGCACCAGGCACGCGCGTCGAGGGTGGGGTGGCCAACGTGGGTCAGCAACTCGGCGACATCGAAGCCGATCCCACCGGCGCCGATGATCGCAACGCGCGGCCCGACCCGCTCGGGATGGACGATCGCCGTGGGGTAGTCGACCACCTTGGGATGATCGCTACCCGCCAGCACGAGTTCGCGCGGACGCACCCCGGTGGCGAGAATCACCTCATCGAAATCGCGCAGCGTCTGCACATCGGCGGCGCTGTTCAAGCGCACCTCGACGGCGTGCTTTTCGAGCATCACCCGGTAGTAGCGCAGCGTCTCGTCGAACTCCTCCTTGCCGGGAATCCGGCGGGCGAAATTGAACTGGCCACCGAGTTCGACACCGCGCTCGAAAAGCACCACGCGATGGCCTCGGCTGGCCGCCGCCACGGCACTGGCCAGCCCCGCCGGGCCGGCACCGACCACGGCGATCGATTTGGGCATCCCAGCTGGCGCGAGTTCAAGCTCGGTCTCGTGGCAGGCGCGCGGATTGACCAGGCACGAGGTCAGCTTGCCGGCGAAGGTATGATCGAGACACGCCTGGTTGCAGGCGATACAGGTGTTGATCTCGTCGGCAAGGCCCGCTTCGGCTTTCTTGACCCATTCGGGGTCGGCGAGAAACGGCCGCGCCATCGAGACCATGTCGGCATGGCCTTCGGCCAGCACGCGCTCGGCCACCTCGGGCATGTTGATGCGGTTGGTGGTGATCAATGGAATCGACAACGCGGCCTTCATGCGCCGGGTCACCTCGGTGAATGCCGCACGCGGCACGCTGGTGACGATGGTCGGCACCCGCGCCTCGTGCCAGCCGATGCCGGTGTTGATCAGGCTCGCCCCGGCGGCCTCGATGGCGCGGCCCAGCGCAACCACCTCGTCCCATGAGCTGCCCTCCTCGACCAGGTCGATCATCGACAGGCGAAAGATGATCAGAAAATCCGTCCCCAGCGCCTGGCGAATGCGCCGTACGATCTCGACCGGGAAGCGAATGCGATTGGCGAATTCGCCGCCCCAGTCGTCATCGCGCCGATTGGTGCGCAGGCAGACGAACTGATTGATCAGATAGCCCTCGGAACCCATCACCTCGACGCCGTCGTAGCCGGCATCCTGGGCGAGCCTGGCGCAATTCACGTAGTCGTCGATCTGACGCTCGATGTCATTCGCGGTCAGCTCACGCGGCTCGAAGGGATTGATCGGCGCCTGGACCGGCGATGGCGCGACCAGCTCGGGCGAGTAGGCATAGCGCCCGGCATGCAGAATCTGCAGGCAGACAAGCCCGCCCTCGGCATGTACCGCCGTGGTGACCTCACGATGCCGGGCGGCCTCCTCGGCAGTGGTCAACTTGGCCGCGCCCTGGAATACCGCGCCTTCGGCGTTGGGCGCGATGCCGCCGGTCACGATCAGCCCCACGCCGGACCGCGCCCGCTCGGCATAGAACGCCGCCAGCCGGGTGAACCCCTCAGGTGCCTCTTCGAGATTGGTGTGCATGGAGCCCATCAGGACACGGTTCCTGAGCGTCACCGAGCCCACATCCAGCGGCCGAAACAGGTGGGGGTAAAGGGTCACGGGCGGTTCCTCGCTTGCGCTAAAATTCAAACAACTGTATGAACACTATGAGTAGTGTAGCGAAGCTCACGCAAGACACAATCCCGACCAAGGCCGCAGCACTCGCAGCCGAAGGAATCGACATGGCATACGACATCACCCGGCACAGTATCGCACTCGCCAGTGGCGGCGGCGTGCAACTGACCCGCTTTCGCCCCGCCGAGCCGGCGCAGGCCGTCGTGCTGTGCTGGCATGGCGCCATCGAGTCGGGCCGCATCTTCCATAGCCGCTCCGGCAAGGGATTGGCGCCCTGGCTGGCGGAGCGTGGTTTCGATGTCTTCGTCGCCGATCAGCGCGGGCGTAACGGCGCGCTGCCACACCCGGCACGCGGCGTGCGGCTCGATCAGACCGATGTGATTCGCGAGGAGATCCCCGCGGCGATCGACAGGACGCTGGAACTGAGCGGTCAATCGCAACTGCATGTCATCGCTCACTCGTGGGGCGGGGTGCTACTCGCCGCGCATCTGGCGCGCTGCCCCACCAATCGCAAACGAATCGCTAGCCAGGTTTATTTCGGCAGCAAACGCTGCGTGCACAGCTGGTCGCCCCAACGCCTGCTGTATGTGGATCTGATCTGGAAAGGCGCGGGGGCGCTGGTGCGCGGCCTATGGGGCTACATACCGGCGCGTCGGTTCGGCTGGGGCAGCGACGACGAGTATGCCGGCATGCATCGCCAAAGTGTGGCCTGGGTGAGGCCTTCGGCGTGGCGCGACACGCGCGACGGCTTCGACTATGCGGCGGCGCTGAGTGATGGCGGATTGCCGCCGACCCTGCACCTGGCCGGCGCGGTGGATCGAGCGCTCGGTCACCCCGGTGACGTGGCACGTTTCGTCGCCGAATGCGGGCCGCACACTCAGCGGCAACGCCTGCTGGGACGCAGCGCTGGATTGCGGCGCGACTACGGTCATCTGGATATGCTGACGCACCCGCAGGCCGCTGAAGAGGTCTATCCGCTGGCCAAAGCATGGCTAGACGCACATGATGGAAAATCACACCCCTGAAACGACAAAACCCCGAACCGTAAGGCTCAGGGTCGGTAGCTTCGTGGATGCTGATATCTTATCGATAATGGCGGACCGGACGGGACTCGAACCCGCGACCTCCGGCGTGACAGGCCGGCATTCTAACCGGCTGAACTACCGGTCCGCGTGGTGGGTGGTACAGGACTCGAACCTGTGACCCCCAGCATGTGAGGCTGGTGCTCTAACCGGCTGAGCTAACCACCCATATCGATAGGACGTATCGTCAGTGCAAGATGGCGGACCGGACGGGACTCGAACCCGCGACCTCCGGCGTGACAGGCCGGCATT
>NZ_CAMPKE010000014.1 GCF_946887195.1 uncultured Halomonas sp. | reverse complement strand
ATGGCGGACCGGACGGGACTCGAACCCGCGACCTCCGGCGTGACAGGCCGGCATTCTAACCGACTGAACTACCGGTCCGCATATTTCCGCAACGTGAACACTGCCCTCGAAACCCATGGAATATCATCGAAATCAGCAGGCAATGGTGGGTGGTACTGGGTTCGAACCAGTGACCCCCAGCTTGTAAGGCTGGTGCTCTCCCAACTGAGCTAACCACCCGAGTCACGTGGCGCTGCATTCTACAGCGCCGCGATGGAATGTCAACGCTTTTCATCGCCCACCGGGAAAGCGGCTTTCTGTTTCGATTTCATCGACTTGCCGCCCTCATTCTGGCAAACGCATCCAAGTGCGTATCGGCTTTTCGTTTAGCCCACGGTCGGCCCATTCATCTGTGGCACCATGCCGCACCATTCCCTGCCCTTTCCATCGTTACCGGTGCGCTTCGCTTGTTCAGGTTGACCGCCGGCTGCGCTAGAATCCGCACCCATACATTTAGATTGCATTATTAAGCGGGCAGTCAATCCGCGGCGCACCGCTGCCCGGCTATGTCTGCTCGATACCGCGTTTCGATGGGAAACTTACATGAGCACAGCATTGGAACACCCGACCTACAACTACAAGGTGGTTCGGCAGTTCGCGATCATGACCGTGGTATGGGGCATCGTGGGTATGGGCCTGGGTGTCATCATCGCCGCACAACTGGTCTGGCCGGAACTGAATCTCGGCTTACCCTGGACGAGTTTCGGACGCCTGCGCCCGATGCACACCAATACCGTCATCTTCGCTTTCGCTGGCTCCGCGCTGATCACGACCTCCTATTATGTCGTGCAGCGAACCTGTCAGACACGGCTGTATTCGGATTCCCTCGCCCAGTTCACCTTCTGGGGCTGGAACGCGGTCATCGTGCTGGGGCTCATCACGCTGAACATGGGCTGGACCACCTCCAAGGAGTACGCCGAATTCGAATGGCCGATCGACATCCTGCTGGCGGTGGTGTGGATCGCCTACGCCATCGTTTTCCTCGGCACCCTTAAGCAGCGCAGGACCTCGCACATCTATGTCGCCAACTGGTTCTATGCAGCTTTTATCCTGACCGTGGGCGTGCTGCATATCGTCAATTCCGCTGAGGTTCCGATCCACATCGGCAAGTCCTATTCCGCCTATGCCGGCGCCATCGATGCCATGGTCCAGTGGTGGTATGGCCATAATGCGGTCGGTTTCCTGCTCACCGCCGGCTTTCTCGGCATGATGTACTATTTCGTGCCCAAACAGGCCGAGCGTCCGATCTACTCCTATCGCCTGTCGATCGTGCATTTCTGGGCACTGATCACCACCTACATGTGGGTCGGCGCGCACCATTTGCACTACACCGCCCTGCCCGATTGGGTGCAGTCGATCGGCATGATCATGTCGATTATCCTGCTGGCGCCCTCCTGGGGCGGCATGATCAACGGCATGATGACGCTGTCCGGCGCCTGGCATAAATTGCGCACCGACCCGACCTTGCGCTTTTTGGTAGTTGCCCTGGCGTTCTACGGCATGTCGACCTTCGAAGGCCCGATGATGGCGATCAAGACCGTCAATGCGCTCTCCCATTACACCGACTGGACCATCGGCCACGTTCACTCCGGCGCGCTCGGCTGGGTGGCAATGATCACTTTCGGTGCGCTCTATCATCTGATTCCGCGCCTATATGGCCGCCGTGAAATGTTCTCGGTCCAACTGATCGCGGTGCACTTCTGGCTGGCAACCATCGGTACCGTGTTGTACATCACCGCGATGTGGGTCAACGGCATCCTGCAGGGCCTGATGTGGCGCGCGGTGAATGCCGACGGCACCTTGATGTACACCTTCGTCGAGGCGCTCGAGGCCAGTCATCCGGGCTATATGGTGCGCTGGATCGGTGGCTGCTTCTTCCTGACGGGGATGCTGATAATGGCCTTGAACGTCTACCTGACGGTAAAGCGCAGCGAGCAGGTGCGCGAGCCGCTCCCGCAGACCGCCTGATCAACCGGGGAATTCGACACCGATGAGACACGAGATAGTTGAAAAGAACGTGGGCCTGCTCTCCATCCTGATTCTTGTGGTGATCAGCTTCGCGGGCATGGCGGAAATCGTGCCGCTGTTCTTTCAGAAGGAAACGACCCAGCCTGTCGACGGCCTCGAGCCGCTTTCCGCGCTGGAGCTCGAAGGCCGCGACATCTATATCCGTGAAGGCTGTGTCGGCTGCCATTCACAGATGATCCGCCCGTTCCGCGCCGAGACCGAGCGCTACGGGCATTACAGCGTGGCGGGCGAGTTCGTCTACGATCATCCGTTCCTGTGGGGCTCCAAGCGCACCGGCCCCGACCTGGCCCGTGTCGGCGGCCGTTACAGCGATGCCTGGCATCGCGCGCACCTGTACAACCCGCGTGACGTGGTGCCCGAGTCGAAAATGCCGGCCTACCCGTGGCTGTTCGAGAACACCCTGACCGGCGAGCACACCGCCGACAAGCTGCGCGCCCTGAAGAGCCTCGGCGTGCCGTATACCCAGGAGCAGATCGATGGCGCCGCCGCGGCCGTACGCGGCAAGCAGGAGATCACCGCCCTGGTCGCCTACCTCCAGCAACTGGGCACCGTGCTCGAGGACACGCGCTGAACATGGATATCGGAACCTTTCGTGGGATTACCACGCTGCTCGTCCTGTTCTGCTTTCTCGGCATCGTGTTCTGGGCCTACTCGAAGCGGCGCAAGAGGGATTTCGACGAAGCGAAGAACCTGCCGTTCGCCGATGAAGACGACGAGAGTATGTCGGGCCAGGCATCCGGCGCTCCGATGAGCGAGAGCCGCCAAGCCGAGTCTGTAAGAGCGGAATCAGGAAAGGCGGAACCTGGAAAAGACAGGGGAGACAACAATTCATGAACAACCTTTGGGGTGACTCCCTTTCCGGCTTCTGGAGCGCCTGGGTCATCGTCATCACCCTCGGTACCATCGGCTTCTGCTGGTGGCTGCTGTTCGGCAATCGCAAGACCGACAAGCAACCCAATGCCGACGGCAATATCGAGACCACCGGGCATAGCGCCGACGGTATCGACGAATTCGACAATCCGCTGCCGCGCTGGTGGTTCATGCTGTTCATCGGCACCATCGTCTTCGCGCTGGGCTATCTGCTGCTCTACCCCGGCCTCGGCAACTTCAAGGGCGTACTCGGCTGGACCCAGGAGCAGCAATGGGAAGAGGAGATCGCCTATGCCCAGCAGCAGTACGCGCCGATCTTCGCCCAGTACAGCGAGGTTCCGGTGCCCGAGCTGGCCCGCAACGGCGAGGCCATGCAAGTTGCCGAGCGGCTTTTTCTCAATAACTGCGCGGTCTGTCATGGCTCCAATGCGCAAGGCGGCTACGGCTTTCCCAATCTGACCGATGACGCCTGGCTCTATGGCGGCGCACCGGAGGATATCGTCGCCACCCTCACCAACGGGCGTAACGGCCTGATGCCTGCCTGGCAGCAACTGGGCAGCAACAACCTGCGCAACGTTGCCAACTACGTGGTCAGTCTATCCGGCGCCGAGCACGACGCCGAGTTGGCAAGCAAGGGGGCAGCGATCTTCGCCTCGGCCTGTGTGGCCTGTCACGGCCCCGACGCCACCGGCAACCAGGCGATCGGCGCACCCAACCTGACCGACGCCACCTGGCTCTATCGCCAACCCGGCCAGGAGACGCTCGATGCGGTACTCGAAACGCTGCGCAACGGTCGCAACGGCCACATGCCGGCGCAGATCGCCTACATCGGCGAAGACAAGGTGCATCTGGTCGCGGCCTACGTCTATAGCCTGTCCGACTAGGCGCAGCCCGCAGTATCCGGGTGCGGTTGGCGGTCGCACCCACCCCTTCCCTCCCAGCGTACCCGATAGAATCCGTACTCGGCCGACAAGGCCCTTCGTGACCCAGCAGGTGGCGCAAGATGGACAACATCCCGCTTCGGGACGAGACCCCAGGCTCGACCGTAGACATACACGACCCGCAACGTAGTGCGACCCAGAATCTGTATGCCTCGCGCCGGCATATCTACGTGCGCGAGATCAAGGGACTGTTCCAGCGCATACGCCGCAGCGCCAACTGGGCACTGATGGCGCTCTACTTCGGCACTCCCTGGCTGCGTTGGGGCGAGCGTCAGGCGGTGTGGTTCGATCTGCCCTCGCGCGAATTTCATATCCTCGGCGCGACCTTCTATCCGCAGGATTTCATGCTGCTGTCGTGGCTGCTGATCATCTGCGCCTTCGGCCTGTTTCTGATCACCGTATTCGCTGGCCGGGTCTGGTGCGGCTACACTTGCCCGCAGAGTGTGTGGACCTGGCTATACATCTGGGTCGAGCAGCTTACCGAGGGTTCGCGCAACCGGCGCATCAAGCTCGATAAACAGCCGATGACTGCCGAGAAAGCCGCGCGCAAGGGCACCAAGCATGGCCTATGGCTGGCGATCGCCTTCGCCACCGGGCTGACCTTCGTCGGCTACTTCACCCCGATTCGTGGGTTGGTCGCCGATTTCGCAGCGCTCGATGTCGGTGGCTGGGCACTGTTCTGGACCGGCTTCTTCACCGTTTTCACCTATCTCAATGCCGGCTGGCTGCGCGAGCAGGTCTGCGTGCACATGTGCCCTTATGCGCGCTTCCAATCGGTGATGTTCGATCGCGATACGCTGATCGTCTCCTACGATGCAGCGCGTGGCGAGCCACGCGGCGCACGCAGAAGAGATGTCGAGCATCGCCAGCAGGGGCTCGGCGACTGCATCGATTGCGGACTCTGCGTGCAGGTCTGCCCCACCGGGATCGATATTCGCGATGGCCTGCAGATCGAGTGCATCGGCTGCGCCGCCTGCATCGACGCCTGCGACAGCATCATGGACAAGATGAACTACCCACGCGGGCTGATTCGCTACACCACCGAACACGCCCTCGAAGGCGGCAGGACGCGCATCCTGCGCCCACGCCTGCTGGCCTATTTCGCCGCGCTGGCGGTGATGATCGGCCTGTTGGTGTGGGTGATCGGCGACCGTTTGCCGTTGGATATCGACGTACAACGCGACCGCAACCGGCTGTATAGCCTGACCCGGGAGGGCGACATCAGCAACTCCTACACGCTGGGCATTCGCAATCTCGACGACCGGTCGCATCGCTACCGGATCACGGTTCAAGGCCTGGAGGGGTTGCGCCTGGTCGGCGACGACACCATCGTCATTGGAGCCGGTGCCAGCCGCAGCGTGCCACTGCAACTCGTCGCGCCGCCCGGCTCGCTCGACTCGCCCAGCGAAGCGATAACGCTAAGTGTCGAGGCCAGGGACGACGCCACTATCACGCTCACCACGGAAGCTCGTTTTCTGGGTCAAGTCAGGAGATAATGCATGAGTCATCCGCCACCCTGGTACAAGCAGTTCTGGCCCTGGTTCCTGCTTGGCATTCTCGGGCTCTCGATCGCCGTGAGTACGACCTTTCTGGTGGTGTCCATCACCAGCTTCGATGGCATGGTCGAGGACAACTATTACAAAGTCGGCAAGGCGATCAACGAGACGCTCGAGCAGGATGCGCGTGCCGATGAGTTGAACATGGCCGCCGAGCTGCGTATCGACGATCTCACCGGCGGCGTGGTGGTGGTGCTCGATGGTGAGGCGCGCCCCGAGCGTCTGCTGCTGGAGCTGATCTTTCCTACCCAGGGCAATCGCGATCAGCGGGTGATTCTCGAGCACATTCGCAACGGTCATTATGCCGGTCAATTGCCGCACGCCCTGCAATATCGCTGGTATGTGCACCTGACGCCGGATACCAGCGACCCCGAGTGGCGCCTGCGCGGTGAGATCGAACTGCCGCGCCAGGCGCCGTTGGCTCTGAGCGCCGATAGCGGAAGCGCATGAGCGCAACGCTCACGCATGGCGCCGGCGCGCCGGGCTGCTATCACTGCGGGGCCGAGCTTCCTCGCGGTGCGCCTTGGCACATCACGCTCGATGGCGAGAGCCATCCGCTGTGCTGTCCGGGCTGCGAGGCGGTGGCGCACGCCATCGTCGATGGTGGCCTGGAAAGCTATTACCGCTTTCGTACCGAGCTGCCCACGCGCCCCGACGACCGCCAGGCCGGTCGCGCCGAAACCTGGGCGGTGTTCGACGATCCTGAACTGCAACGCCAATTCGTTCACCCCGCACCTGGCAATAGAGATGGCGACGCCGCCGAAGGCTCTCGCGTCCAGGCCACGCTCGCCGTCGATGGCATCACCTGCGCCGCCTGCGCCTGGTTGATAGAGCATCGCTTGAACGCCCTCGACGGTCTGGTTTCGAGTGCGGTGAACCTGAGCCATCATCGCCTGCAGTTGAGCTGGGATCCGGCGCGGCTCGGGCTATCGCGGATTCTCGCCGAACTCGCCGCCATCGGTTACCCCTCGCAGCCCTACGAGCCGGATATCGCCCAGCAGAAACTGCAGCGCGACGAGCGCCAGGCGATTCGCCGCCTGATCGTCGCCGGCGTGGCGATGATGCAGGTCATGATGTTCTCGATTCCGCTGTATGTCGCCGGCCCGGATGGCATCAGCGACGGGTTCTACCGGCTGTTCCATTGGTTATCGTTGGCCTTGGCCACCCCGGTGGTGGCGTTCTCCGCCGTGCCGTTCTTCCGCGGGGCGCTGCGCGATCTGCGCACTCGCCATCTGGGCATGGACGTACCGGTCTCGATCGCCATCCTCGGCGCTTATCTCGCCAGCGCCTATGCGGTATTGATCGGCAGCGTTGAGGGCTATGGCGCCCCCACCTACTTCGACTCGGTGACCATGTTCACCTTCTTCCTGTTGTTCAGTCGCTATATCGAGATGCGCGCGCGACGTCGCAATGGCCATAGCGGCAACGCCATGAGCGGCGTATTGCCATCGAGCGCGGTTCGCCTCGAAGCCGATGGCAGCGAACGCATCGTGCCCGCCAATCGCCTGCGCCCCGGCGATCGCGTACTGGTGCGCCCCGGCCATGGCGTGCCCGCCGACGGCATCGTCGTATCGGGCCAGGCCAGCCTCGACGAGTCGATGCTCACCGGCGAGTCGCTGCCGATCCTGCGCGGCGTCGGCGACAGCGTCACCGGCGGCAGCTTCAATACCGATAGCCCGATGACGGCCGAAGTGAGCCGAACCGGCCGCGACGCCCGCGCCGCCGGCATTCTCGAACTCACCGATCGCGCCTTCGCCAGTCGCCCGAAAATCGCCGAGCAGGCCTCGCGCATGGCGCACCATTTCGTGCTGCGCGTACTGCTCGCGACCATCGGCGTGGCGATCGTGTGGAGCTTCATCGACCCGTCGCGGGTGCTGTGGGTCACGCTCTCGGTACTGGTGGTCACCTGCCCCTGCGCGCTGGCGCTGGCCACCCCCACCGCACTGACCGCCAGCCACGGACAGCTGCGCCGACGCGGGGTGCTGGTCACCCGCGCCCATGCCATCGAGGGGCTGTCCCAGGCCACCCGCGTGGTGTTCGACAAGACCGGCACGCTGACCGAAGGGCGCATGCGCCTGCGCGAAACGCGCCCGCTGGCCGATGGCTTGTCCGACGAACGCGCCCGGGCGCTGGCCGCGGCGCTGGAAACGCACTCCGAGCACCCCATCGCCCGGGCCTTTCGCGATCATCGCGACCCACAACTCAAGTCAGATGACATACGCAACCATCCCGGCCAGGGGCTGGAAGGCGTGATCGGTGCCCATCGCTATCGGCTGGGCCGTGCCGACTTCGTCATGGCCACGCCGCCGCCGACGCCCGAACGGCATGGCCAGTGGCTGCTGCTGGCCAGCCAGGATGCCACGCATGGTGCCACGCCACTGGCCTGGTTCCGCCTCGACGATACGCTGCGCGACGATGCCGGCGAAACGATCGCCGCGCTGCACGAGGCGGGCCTCGCGGTCGAGCTGCTGTCCGGCGATGGCGAAGCCAGTGTCGCCGCGCTGGCTGAAGAAACCGGCATAGCGACCTGGACCGCCGGCGCCACGCCGGAAGACAAGCTCGCGCGCATTCTGGCGCTGCAGGCCGACGGCGAGCGTGTGATCATGATCGGCGACGGTATCAACGACGTGCCGGTGCTCGCCGCCGCCGACGTCTCGGTGGCGATGAACGGCGCCACCGACCTGGCGCGCACCCGCGCCGATGCCGTATTGATGAGCCCTCGGCTGTGGCGTATGGTCGAGGCCGTGCAACTCGCCCGCCTGACCCGCCGGCTGATCCGTCAGAACCTGGCCTGGGCGTTGTGCTACAACCTCTGCGCCCTGCCGCTGGCGGCACTGGGGCTGGTGCCGCCGTGGGCCGCCGCGCTGGGCATGTCGGCCAGTTCGCTGGTGGTGGTGGGCAATGCCCTGCGCCTCAATCGCGTGCGCCTGCCGGCGATACGCACCAGTTCGGCGGAGTCCGCATGAGCATTCTCTATTTACTGATTCCGCTGTCGCTGCTGCTGCTCGGCCTGGCCGTCGCGGTGTTCTTCTGGGCGGTCAAGTCCGGCCAGTTCGACGATCTCGAAGGCCCGGCGCATCGCATCCTGTTCGATGACGACGAAAACGACCTGATACTCGAACGGCGTCGCCAGCCAGGCACCGCAACGGAGAGTCGCGACGGCGACGATCACGATATGACGCCTCGCCAATGAACCCCACCGGACTCGATCTGCCCCCATTGGCTGCCGCCTTCGTTTTCGGCCTGCTCGGCGGCGCCCACTGCATCGGCATGTGCGGCGGCATCATGAGTGCGCTGACCTTCGCCGTGCCGCCCAGCATGCGCAGCCCGGCCCGGCTCGGCGGGCTGCTGCTCGGCTACAACCTGGGGCGAATCGGCAGCTATATGATTGCCGGTGCGCTGGCGGCGGGGCTCGGTACGCTACTCGGCAGTGCGCACTCCAGCCTGCGCCTGGCCATGCAGGTGCTCGCCGCGCTCATGCTGATTCTAATGGCGCTGTATCTGGCCAACTGGTGGCGTGGCTTGACCCGCATCGAAGCGCTGGGTCGCCGGCTGTGGCGATATATCGAACCGTTCGGCCGCCGGCTGATGCCGGTCGTGAAGGTTCCACAAGCGGTGGCGCTGGGTGCGCTGTGGGGCTGGCTGCCCTGTGGGCTGGTCTATTCGATGCTGGCCTGGAGCCTGGCGGTCGCCGAGCCGTGGCACGGTGCGGCACTGATGGGCGCGTTCGGCCTGGGAACCTTGCCGGCGCTGCTGATGACCGGTATCGCCGCACGCCGGATGACCGCGCTGATCCGCCATCCCGCCACGCGCACGCTGGCCGCCGTGCTGATCATCGCCTTCGCGCTGTGGCAGTTGTGGGGGTTATGGCCGCAATTCGTGCCAGGCTCGGAGATGCCGCATTCCCATGATCACCATCATTAAAAGCTGGAAGTAAGGTGCTTCGCGGCTGAAACAGATCTTCCCTCTTTACCTTTCCTCTTCCCGCTTGTCAGGCTTCACGCGCCAGCATATCGAAGGCGTCGATGCGATTGGCGTTCATGCGCTCGCGCTTGGCCTCGAGGCCGTGGAAGTCGAACAGCTCACGGTCGGCGAGCTGCGATGGCGCGACGTTGGTCACCGCCTTGAACATCGTTTCCAGTCGACCGGGGTGTTTGTTCTCCCACTCGGCGAGCATCTCCTTGACCACCTGGCGTTGCAGGTTGGGCTGCGAGCCGCATAGGTTGCAGGGGATGATCGGAAATTCCATGAGCCGCGCGAACTCGGCGATATCCGCCTCGCGGCAATAGGCCAGCGGACGGATGACGATGTTCTTGCCATCGTCGGAGAGCAGCTTGGGCGGCATCGCCTTGAGTTTGCCGCCGTAGAACATATTGAGAAACAGCGTCTCGAGGATATCCTCGCGATGATGGCCGAGCGCTACCTTGGTCGCGCCGATCTCCTCGGCGAAACCGTATAGCGAGCCACGGCGCAGGCGCGAGCACAGCGCGCAGGTGGTCTTGCCCTCCGGGGTCTTCTCCTTGACCACCGAATAGGTGTCGCGCTCGAGGATGTGATAGGCCACGCCGATGGCGTCGAGGTACTCGGGCAACACATGCTCGGGAAAACCCGGCTGCTTCTGGTCGAGATTGACCGCCACCAGCTCGAAGTTCACCGGCGCGTTGCGTTGCAGGTTGCCGAGGATTTTCAGCAGGGTGTAGGAGTCCTTGCCGCCGGATAGGCACACCATCACCTTGTCGCCTTCCTCGATCATGGCGTAATCGACGATGGCGCTGCCGACCTGACGACGCAGGCGTTTCTGGAGCTTGTTGAATTCGCGTTTTGAATTGCCGGTGAGCACTTGCATGGGAATGACGACACGCAGGAGGATGAAAGGCCGCCTATGCTATCACCGCGCCGGAATCCTGTCAGGTAAGCCGCCGATGTCCAGACTGCGGGATCAGCAGCGCTGAATCGCCAGGGTATCCTGCTGCAGACGTACGTACATCGACGCGATAGCCAGTGCATTGCCCAGTACGGAGCGCTGGCTCGCTAGCGGTATGCCCATGTGCTGGGCTAGCGTCTCGAAGCGCAGTTCCGGTACGCATAGCCTTTCCCTGCGTATCTCGCGCCGATAAAGATAGGCCATGTCGAGCGTGGCATTGGGCAAATCGAAACCCAGGCGGGGACGCAGATAGCGATCGATCGTCTCTCTATCGGCATCGATGCGCCAGCCCAGGAGTGGACGGTTGCCGATGAAATCCAGTAGCGCCGGCAAGCCACCGTCAGGCGTTTCGCGACTATCGTCGCGCAGGCACAATACCAGCGAATCGTGAGCCAGCACGCGCTCGCCGGTGAGTCGCACCGCGCCAATCGACACCGGACCAGCGGTTTTCGGATCGAGCCCGGACGCCTCGCAACTGATGGCCACCATTTCATCGCCAGTATAGGGATTGAACAGCCAACCATAATGGCCATCCGCCTGCCTACGGCGATCCCATGCGCGATGCAGGGCACGAATCATCGCAGTCTCTCTCAATTGGCCGAGTCATGCTGCTTCAAGCGCAAACACAGCGCATGACGAGTGGGACACTCAAGGCAGAAAGTCAATACGACTTACGCTATCCAACACGGCTTTTTCGCCAGGAATATGCGAAATCGTTCAGCATCAATAACACTTGAGCGATTGGTACCATTACAGGATAGAACGAGGATAGCGGCTCCCTCTTTCGCTGCGAAAGCTAGACCATCGTTCTATAAGCCTCCGACTTAGACTATTGGATCATGGTTTCCCGCCTAGACCATCGTCCTATCAGCTGCGTTACCGCATCGCGACTCTTTCGACAAGTCTCTTTCAAGCCTATGTTTCAAATGAATTTTTGAATTCCATCGACATTCCTCACAAGACCAAAGTAGAGGATGTCATTTTCCAGAATCGTTGATCATTATTGCGCCTGTGCCACTCAACACCATTGCCTGTCGGCAATGGGGATTCATGCGGATAGGGATGAAAAGTTATCTCTGCTGAATCCGATTAAATTCAGTGCCAATTCTCTACTCGACAACATGCGGAGAGCAATAACATGGCAGACGACACATCCAATGCCGAGGCTTACTGGAAAGCGAATAAACGCCTGATAGGTGGTTGCCTGGTCGTTTGGGCGCTGGTGTCCTATGGCTTCGCCATTCTGCTGCGTCCACTGCTGGCCAGTATCCCCGTCGGAGGAACGGACCTGGGATTTTGGTTTGCCCAGCAGGGCTCGATCCTGACCTTCATTGCCATCATTTTCTTTTATGCATGGAAGATGAACAGGCTGGATAAAAAATTCGGGCTCGAGGAGTAAGCCGGCATGAGCCAATTTGCAATCAATCTGTTATTCGTGGGGGGCTCGTTTGCCCTCTACATCGGTATCGCTATCTGGGCCCGTGCCGGCTCGACCAAAGACTTCTATGTCGCCGGCGGTGGGGTCCATCCTATCACCAACGGCATGGCGATCGGGGCCGACTGGATGTCCGCCGCCTCGTTCATTTCCATGGCGGGCATCATCGCCTCGGCAGGCTACGGCGCCTCCACCTTTCTGATGGGTTGGACGGGCGGTTATGTGCTACTCGCCATGTTGCTGGCCCCCTATCTACGCAAGTTCGGCAAGTTCACGGTTCCCGAGTTCATCGGCGATCGCTTTTACAGCAAGCCTGCGCGCATGGTGGCGGTGGTCTGTCTGATCGTGGCCTCGGTCACCTACGTGATCGGCCAGATGGCCGGCGCCGGCGTGGCCTTCTCACGCTTTCTTGAGGTCGATGCGACTACCGGTCTGATCATCGCCGCCGTGGTGGTGTTCTTCTATGCGGTGCTGGGGGGGATGAAGGGCATTACCTACACCCAGGTGGCCCAGTACATCGTGCTGATCGTCGCCTATACCATCCCGGCGGTATTCATTTCCCTCGAGCTGACCGGCAATCCGTTGCCGCCGCTTGGCCTGTTCTCCGATCATGGCGCGTCCGGGCAGCCGTTGCTGGCCAAGCTCAACGAGGTGGTCGCCGCCTTGGGTTTCGATGCCTACACGGCGATGGTGGACAACAAGCTGAACATGGTGCTGTTCACGCTGTCGCTGATGATCGGCACCGCCGGCCTGCCTCACGTCATCATGCGTTTCTTCACCGTGCCCAAGGTGGCCGATGCACGCTGGTCCGCAGGCTGGGCGCTGGTATTCATCGGCCTGCTCTACCTGACTGCACCGGCTGTAGCCTCCATGGCACGCCTGAACCTGATGACCACCATATATCCGGATATGGCGGGTCAGGTCGAGAGCTACGAGGAAGCCGCAACCAATCCCATCGCCTATGCAGACCGTCCCGACTGGATCATATCCTGGGAGGAGACCGGCCTAATCACCTTCGAGGACAAGAACGACGACGGCGACATTCAGTTCTACAACGATGCCGCCGACTTCTCGGAGCGTGGCTGGGAAGGCAACGAACTGGTCGTGAACAACGACATCCTGGTACTGGCCAATCCGGAGATCGCCAACCTGCCCGGCTGGGTGATTGGGCTAATCGCCGCTGGCGGCCTGGCGGCGGCCCTGTCCACCGCCGCCGGTCTGTTGCTGGCCATCTCCTCGGCCATCAGTCATGACCTGATCAAGGGGGCGATCAACCCCAACATCACGGAGAAATCCGAGCTTCTGGCCGCGCGGGTGTCGATGTCCGTCGCCATCGTCGTTGCCACCTATCTCGGGGCCAATCCGCCCGGGTTCGCCGCACAGGTGGTGGCACTGGCCTTCGGTATCGCCGCCGCGTCGCTGTTCCCGGCGCTGATGATGGGGATCTTCTCCAAGCGGGTGAACAATAAGGGCGCCATCGCCGGCATGCTCACCGGCCTGGGCTTCACCCTGGTGTACATCTTCGTCTACAAGGGCTGGCTCTTCATTCCGGGGACCAACAACCTGCCGGATACCCCTGAGAACTGGGTGCTGGGCATTTCACCGCTCTCCATCGGCGCGGTGGGTGCCATCATCAACTTCGCGGTGGCTTATCTCGTCTCCAACGCCACCGAGGAGCCGCCGCAGGAAATCCAGGATCTGGTGGAAAGCGTGCGCTATCCCAAAGGGGCTGGTGGTGCCATCGATCACTAAGCCATAATGGCCCGCGCCCGATCGCTCCGGGCCGCGGGATCACACCACATCGGGCTTCCCAACGGGAGGCCCGATTTCGTTAGGAAAGCACGCGAATGATTTGGCAATTGATAGCGACCGTATTTGCCGGCCTGGGTGCGGCGGGCATCGCGCTGACTCTGCGTCTGCTCAGCGGCAAGCGCCTGCCACGCTGGATCGTCCCGGCCTTTGCGGGCCTGGGTATGCTGGCCTACCAGATCAACTACGAGTACGCCTGGTACGGCCATAAAAAACAGCAACTACCCGAGTCGGCGCAGGTGATCTCCACGGAGAAAAGCCAGGCATTCTGGCGCCCATGGACCCATCTCTTCCCTTTGACCACGGCATTCAGCGTCGTGGACCGGGACAACCTTCTAACCGACCAGGTGGATGGCGAGCGTCTGGTCGAGTTCATCCGTTACCGCTTCGAAAAAGGGTATCCGGACCGAGTGACGCATCAGGCCCATCTGATCAATTGCGCCACGCGAGAGATGGTGCCGCTCATGGGCGAAGGCCGCCAGCCGCGTCTGGCTGCATTGCAGCGTATCGATGCCGATGGCCCGCTGTTCCAGGCGGTATGCTCCGGATAGTGATCCTTTCGCCATGACGCTGCGAGCAGCGCATCATGCATCCTTGGCCGCGACTGCCCTCTCGGTGTGCATTGCCCTAAAATAGCCGCAGAGCAAAGGGGGAACACATGTTTCAAGGCTGGCTGCTGATCGCCGTCTCGTTTCTTTACATCGCCATTTTGTTTCTCATCGCCTGGCGCGGCGACCGGCGTGCCAGGATTCATGGCGCGGCGCAGCGCCGTCCGGTGATCTACAGTCTGGCGCTGGCGATCTATTGCACCTCGTGGACGTTCTATGGCGCCGTCGGCCAGGCGGCCACCTCGGGCTGGTCGTTCGCCAGCATCTTCGTCGGCCCGGTGCTGACCTTTCTGCTGTTCTGGCCGGTGCTGGCCAAGATGATTCGCGTCGCCAAACGCCAGAACGTGACCTCGATCGCCGATTTCATCGCCTCGCGCTACGGCAAGACTCAATCGCTGGCGGCCTTCGCCAGCCTGGTGGCACTGATCGGCACCCTGCCCTATATCGCCTTGCAGTTGAAGGCGGTATCGACGGCGTTCATGGTACTGACCACCTCGTCGGACGTGACCCGCGCGCCGCTGTTCGCCGATACCGCCTTCTATGTCGCCGCGGTCATGGCGCTGTTCGCGATTCTGTTCGGTACCCGGCATACCGATGCCACCGAGCATCACGAAGGCCTGATTCACGCCATCGCCTTCGAGTCGATCGTCAAGCTGGGCGCTTTCCTGATTCTCGGCGCCTACGTGACCTGGGGCATGTTCGATGGCCTCGGCGACCTGCTCGGTCGCGCCGATCACTTCATGAACCTGCAACGCCAGTTGGCCGAGCAGGATTTCGGCCAGAGCTTCTGGGCCCAGACGCTGCTGGCGATGCTCGCGGTGCTCTGCCTGCCGCGCCAATTTCATGTCACCGTGGTCGAGAACACCCACCCCGACGATGCTGCGCGCGCCCGCTGGCTATTTCCTCTCTACCTGCTGATCTTCGGCTTCTTCGTGCTGCCCATCGCCGCGGCCGGCCTGGCGATATTCCCCTCCGGCGATGTCGCTCCCGACACTTTCGTGCTGGCGTTGCCGATGGCCGCCGGCAATGACCTGCTGACGCTGCTGACCTTCATCGGCGGCTTCTCGGCGGCCACCGGCATGGTCATCGTCTCCGCCGTGGCGGTGTCGATCATGATCTCCAACGAGATCGTCATTCCCTTGCTGTTCCGCCTGCGCTGGTTCGATACCAAGGCGCGCGATTACGGCCGCCTGGTACTGCGTACGCGGCGCGTCACCATCGTCGTGATCCTGGCGCTGGCGTATGGCTTCTATCAATTGACCGCCGAGTTCAGCTCACTGGCCTCGACCGGCATGCTGTCGTTCGCCGCCGCCGCCCAGTTCGCTCCGGCCTTGATCGGCGGGCTGTACTGGAAGCGCGGCAATCGTCTCGGCGTGATCGCCGGCTTGAACGTCGGCTTCGCCGTATGGGCCTACACCCTGCTGCTACCGACACTGATCAAGGCCGATGTGCTGCCGGTCTGGCTCTCCGATGGCCCTCTCGGCATCGCCTGGCTGGCACCGACCCAGCTGTTCGGGCTCAATATCGGCGATCCCTTCACCCACGGCGTGATGCTGTCGCTGGGCTTCAACCTGTTCTGCTATATCTTCGTCTCGCAGGTCACACCACAGCGGGTGGTCGAGCGCATCCAAGCCTCGCTGTTCGTCGATAGCGTCGAGACTCGCCAGACCTCGGTCAACCGCCCGTGGACCGGCGCCACCACAGTCGGCGACCTGCGCGTTCTATGCGAGCGTTTTCTGAGCGCGAATCAGGTCACACGCGCCTTCGACGATTATGCCCGGCGCAGCGGCCAGCCGCTGGAAGCCAATACCCGCGCCTCGATCGACGCCATCCAGTTCACCGAGCGCCTGATGGCTTCGGTGCTCGGCGCCTCCTCGGCGCGCATCGTGGTCAACTCGGCACTGCAAGGGCGCGGCATCGGCATCTCGGACGTGATCTCGATCGTCGATGAAGCCTCCCAGGTGCTCGAATTCAACCGCGCCCTGCTGCAAGCGACCATCGAGAACATCAACCAGGGCATCAGTGTGGTCGATCAGCACCTGCGACTGGTGGTCTGGAATCAGCGCTACCTGGAGCTGTTTCGCTTCCCCGATCAGCTGATTCGCGTCGGCGCGCCGATCGACAAGATATTCCGCTACAACGCCCACAACGGCGAGTACGGGCCCGGCGACCCCGAGGAGCATATCGACCTGCTGCTGGAGAACATTCGCCAGGGCCAGCCGCACCGTTACGTGCGCTATCGCCAGGATGGCACCGTACTGGAAGTGCAAGGCAACCCGATGCCCGGCGGCGGTTTCGTCTATAGCTATCAGGACATCACCCAGCAGAAGCGCACCGAGGAAGCGCTGATCCGCTCCGAGAACAACATCCGCATCTATACCGACAACGTGCCGGCGCTGATCGCCTACTTCGACAAGGAGTGTCGCTATCTCTTCACCAACCGCGCCTATGAGCAGGTGTTCGGCGTCGATCGCAACAAGGTGATCGGCGAGCGGGTCGAGAGCGTGATGCCCCCAGCCGTGGCCCGCGATCGCGCGCCGTGGATGCATCGCGCGCTCGACGGCGAACGCGTCAATTTCGAGATTTCCCTCGACGATGGCGAGATCGGCATTCGCTACATGCTGGTGACTTATACCCCGCACTTCGGCGACAGCGGCGCCATTCTCGGTTTCTTCGCGCTGTATCAGGACATCACCGAGCGCCGGCTGGCCGAGATCGCGCTCAAGGAGACCAACGAGAATCTCGAGGAGCGCGTGCGCGAGCGCACCCAGGCGCTATCCGAAGCCAACGCCGCGCTACGCCAGGAGAACCGCGTGCGCGCCGAGGCCGAGCTGGCGTTGCGCCAGGCCAAGCAGGTCGCCGAAGACGCCAACACCTCCAAGACGCGCTTCCTGGCCGCCGCCAGTCATGACCTGCTGCAACCGCTGAACGCCGCACGGCTGTTCACCTCGGCGCTGTCGCAGCAGATCGATCACGACGATCACTCGCGCACCATCGGCCATATCGACAACTCGCTACAGGCCGCCGAGGAGTTGCTGGGTACGCTACTGGATATTTCCAAACTGGACGCCGGCGCCCTCACCCCGCGACGCAGCCATTTCGCGCTGGCCGATATCGTCCGCCCGCTGCGTGCCGAGTTCGAGGTCATGGCCGAGGAGCGCGGGCTCGATCTGCTGGTGGTGACGACCCGCGCCTGGGTCGACAGCGATGCCCAGATGCTGCGCCGAATCATCCAGAACTTCCTGTCCAACGCCATTCGCTACACCCAACACGGGCGCATTCTGCTGGGTTGCCGGCGGCACGGCGAGCGACTGTCGATCGAGGTGTGGGATACCGGGCCGGGGATTCCCGAATCCAAACTCAGCGAGATCTTTCAGGAGTTCCGGCGCCTCGATCAGGTTTCGCGTCACAAGGAGAGCGAAAAGGGCCTGGGCCTGGGGCTATCGATCGCCGACCGCATGAGCCGCGTGCTCGATCACCCCATCAAGGTGCGATCGAAGGAGGGCATGGGCACCGTATTCAGCGTCGACGTGCCGACGGTTGTCGCGCGCGATACCAGCAGGATCGATGACGATGTGCCCAATCGCCGTGTCGGCAACAAGCTGGCCGGCGCACGGGTGCTGTGCATCGACAACGAGACGCTGATTCTGGAAGGCATGAAGGCGATGCTCGGCGGCTGGGGTTGCGAGGTGTTCACCGCCACCTCGATCGGCGGCGCCAAGTCGATCCTGCGCCATCTCGATGGCGACCCCGACGCCATTCTCGCCGATTATCACCTGGATAACGAAGTGACCGGCCTGATGGCGCTGGAAGCCATCGCCGAGCGCTGCGACGGCCCGGTTCCCGGTATCGTGATCACCGCCGATCGCACCGACGAGGTCGCCGAGGAGATCAAGCGCGGCGGCTATCACTTGCTGCTCAAGCCGGTGCGTCCCGCTGCCCTGCGCGCGCTATTGACGCGAAACCTGCAGGCCAGTCGCGCCGCGCGCCTGACACGTTAGCGCCGCGACTCCTCGACCAAGGTGGCAACCATCTCGGCGGCGGGCATGCGTCGCAGGCGCTCCACGCCGACGCCGGACCACAGCGCCATGACGCCCGCGTCGTCGCGCTCCGCGCCAGCACGGCGAATGGGCTGGGTCAGCGCATTCTGAATCGGGAAATCGGCCACTGGCCAGCCCTGGGATTCGGCGTCGTTCATGAAGCGATTGGGCAGACCGCGCGCCGGGCGACCGGAAAAGACGCGAGTCAGCCGGGGGCGCTCATCGGCACTGCGCAGCGCCGCCCGGTGGGGCTCGCGCGTACCGGCCTCATCGGTATCCAGGAAGGCGGTACCGAACTGCCCGGCCACCGCGCCGCGCTCGAGTACCGCTGCCAGGTCGGCGCCGTCCATCAGGCCGCCGGCTGCGATCAGCGGCACCGCCACCCGCCCGGCCGCAGCCTCGATCAGCGCGAGGGTATCGAGACCATCGCCATCATCGCCCGGCGTGAACGTGGCACGATGGCCGCCCGCTCCCAGCCCTTGCAGTACCACGGCATCGCAGCCCGCATCCGCCAGCCGCTCGGCATCCGCCACGCTCATCGCATTGCCCCACACGACGCTACCCACATCGTGCAGACGGCGCACCAGCACCGGCTCGGGCACGCCGAACATGAAGCTGACAATGGGTACCCGTTGTTCGATCAGCACATCCACCTGGGCATGGACATCGGGCTGCCAAGGACCCTCCGGAGTCGCATCAGGCAATGACAGCGCCGTGCGCATCGGCTCCAGGGCCGCATGGGCGGGTGCCAACGTAGCGGGATTGGGGGAGTGTTCCAGGAACAGATTGACCTTGAACGCCGCCGAGGTGAGGCGGCGTACATCCATGATCTGCTCGCGCAGCGCCTGCGACGACAGATAGGCCGCGCCTAGCGAACCCAGCCCGCCCGCACTGGCTACTGCCGCAACAAGCGCCGGGGTGGTCACGCTCGCCATCGGCGCCTGCACGATCGGGTAGCGAAGGCCGAAACGCTTGCAGAATTCATCACTGGTTGTGGTTTGGCTCATATGCCGTCTCCTCGCGAATCGGGAACCGCCAGAGGCGGCGGTAAGGTCGATTATAGCCAAGCTATCGTTACCGCTTTGGCTTTGACGCCCCCTTGGGCTTGCGCATCGCGCGTACCGGGCGGCGCTTGTTCTTGTCGCGGCTCCAGCGGTTCTGCTCGTCGGGCGTCAGGTCGGGCACCTTGCGCGGCGTGAGGCCGGCCAGCGTCGAGAGATCGTCGATTTCATCCTGGCTCAGTTCGACCCACTCGCTGGCCTTGGCGCGCTTGTCGATGAAGATGTTGCCATAGCGCACCCGTTTCAGGCGGCTGACGGTCAGCCCCTGGGATTCCCAAAGCCGGCGCACCTCGCGATTGCGGCCTTCCATGATCACCACGTGGAACCAGGTGTTGATACCTTCGCCGCCGAACTCCTGAACGTCGGTGAAACGCGCCGGGCCGTCGTCGAGCATCACGCCCTCGACCATCGCCACGATGTTCTCGCGCGTTACCTCGCCCATCACGCGCACCGCGTATTCGCGCTCGATCTGCGTCGAGGGGTGCATCAGGCGGTTGGCCAGCTCGCCATCGGTGGTGAACAGCAATAATCCACTGGTATTGATATCCAGGCGACCGATGGCGATCCAGCGCTCGCCCTTCAGGCGTGGCAGCCGGTCGAACACGGTGCGCCGGCCTTCGGGGTCCTTGCGGGTGCACAGCTCGCCCTCGGGCTTGTTGTACATGATCACCCGGCGCGGCACCTCTTCGGCGCCCTTGAGATTGAGCGGCCGGTCATCGAAAGAGACCTGGTCGCGCATCTCGATGCGATCGCCCAGCGTGGCTATCTTGCCGTTGACCTTGACGCGCCCGGCGCTGATCGCGGTTTCCATCTCGCGCCGCGATCCCAACCCGACGCGGGCGAGTACCTTCTGGAGCTTTTCGGTGGTGGTATTGGTCGTGGTATTCATGAGTCGGACGGTTTCTCGTCTGTTGGGTTTTCCGCGCCCGCGAGGCCGTCATCGTCGTCGACGGTCTGCTCGTTGCGGGCGCGTTCGGCCAGGCGCACTTCGAGATCGGCGAAGCTGAGCCCTGGCCGTTCGGACGCCATCCCGGCGTGTGATGGTTCGTCGGCCATCCCGGCCGTCGTTTCCTGCTTTATTGCTGGCTGTTGCTGCCTATCGCCGCCGACATCATAGTCGAGCGCGCCTTCGAGGCTGTCGATGCTCTCAAGGTTTTCGAAGGTCTGGAGCTCATGCATCGGCGGCAAGGCATCGAGGGTTTTCAACCCGAAGTCGTCGAGGAACTGGCGGGTGGTGGCATATACCGCCGGGCGCCCCGGCACGTCGCGATGACCAACCACGCGAATCCAGCCGCGCTCGCCGAGGGTGCGCATGATCGAGCTGCTCACCGTAACGCCGCGCACCTCTTCGATATCGCCACGGGTCACCGGCTGGCGGTAAGCGATCAGCGCCAGCGTCTCGAGCAATGCCCGTGAATAGCGCTGCGGGCGTTCGTCCCACAGCCGCGAGATCCATGGCGAGAGCCGCTGGCGAATGCGCACCTGAAAGCCGGATGCCGACTCGATCAGCTCCAGCGCGCTGCTTTCCAGGCGTGTGGCCAGGCCCGCCAGGGCATCGCGCAGTTCGCGCCGTGGCGGCCGCTCATGCTCGTCGAACAGGGCCTCCATGCGCTCTACCGGCAAGGGTTCGCCCGCCGCCAGCAGCGCCGCTTCGAGGATTTCGTCGAGGCGAATATCATCGCTCATGGCGCCTCCTCGAAGGCGCTTTCGCCACTTTCCCCGTCGTCTAGCGCATCGACATCCGCATCGCCGCCCTCGACGGGCTGGCGCGCCCGTACATGAATCGGCGACAGCGGTGCGTTCTGGACGATTTCGATCATCGTCTCCTTGGCCAGTTCGAGAATCGCCATGAAGGTGACCACGACCCCGGCGCGCCCTTCCTCGAGCGTGAACAGCGACTCGAAGGGCGTGAAATGTTCATGATTCAAGCGGTCCATGATTCTCAGCATCCGCTCGCGGGTGGACAGCACTTCACGGCTGATGGTGTGCGATTGGTTGAGTTCGGCGCGGCGCAGAATGTTCGAGAGCGCGTGCAGCAGCTCGTCGAGCTCGACCTCGGGATGCACGACCCGGGTCTCCAGCGCCGGCAACTCCGCTTGGGCACCGAACCAGTCGCGCCCGAGCCGCGGCAACTCATCGAGCCCTTCGGCGGCCAGCTTCAGGCGCTCGTACTCCTGCAGGCGGCGAATCAGCTCGGCGCGCGGGTCCTCTTCGTCGTCCTCGGCATCGCCCTTGGGCGGGCGCGGCAGCAACGTACGCGATTTGATCTCGGCGAGCATCGCCGCCATCAGCAAGTATTCACCGGCCAGGTCGATCTCCAGCGCCTTCATCAGCTCGACGTACTCGATGTATTGCCGGGTGATGGCGGCGACATCAATGGCGAGAATATCCAGATTCTGGCGGCGAATCAGGTACAGCAGCAAATCCAGCGGCCCCTCGAAGGTTTCGAGGAATACGCGCAGCGCCTCGGGCGGAATATACAGATCTTCCGGCAGTTCGGTAATCGGCTGATCGTGCAGGCGTGCGAGTACCGCCGCCGTCTCCTGGACGGCGCGCTGTTCGGGCGAGACGCTGATCTCCGATGTTTCGCTCACGCGTGAATCAATCTCCTGCGGATCACGTGCCTTGCAGCATAGGACACAGCCAAACGCGCAGTTTAGCAAGCCGAAGGGCTAGACAGAATGCACGAAGCTTAGGAGCCAGTAATCGCAGATGGTTTCCGGGGCTTGTCCAGGGGCAGATCTTCGCGAGGGCGCTGTGAACCCGTCCTTGGGCGCTACTTTTGCTATCTGACCGCCATGGAAGGCGGGAATGCCAGAATTGCATGGAGCTTATTCTGGCCATGGCAAAAGACCCTCGCTACGAACTATCCCTGGCGCCCCTTTCCTTGCTCAACGGCGATAGACCTGGCGTAGGGGCCTAATCCGCCTTGCGATAACGTCCAACATAATCGAACAGTTTTTCGCGTACCTGCCAATGCCGCCCCACCTTACGACCGATCACGAAATCCGGTGCCTTGAGCCGCTCGCGCTCGGCAATCACCGCCTCGGGCGAAGCGGGCCGCCAGCGGCTGCCGGGCGCGCGCAGATGGTAGCGCAAAAAGGCCGCAGCGAAGGCGCCACGCTGTGCCGGGGTTTCCAGCGCGAACCACTCATCGAGCGTCGCACCGTCCTCGTCATGGTACGTCACCTTGAGCCGGGGCACGCCACGACCGTTGACGGTGGCGCTTAACTGCATACCGCTGATACGCAGCACGCGGGCGTCCTTGAGACGCAGCGCATCCTTCAATTTATCGTCGGGGTCGACCAGTTGCGCCTGGCAGCCATGACAGGCGCGCGCGGCGATGTCGTTCTCGGCCCCGCACTGCTGGCAGGTCTTGAAGCGAAAGCGAAACGAGCACTGTTTATAGGCGCCCGAAACCGCGCCACGCTTTTTATCAGCGCCTGAAGCTGTGCCACGCTTCTCACCGGTGCCCATAGTCGCGCCACGCTTCTCACAGGCGCCCGAAACTGCGCTAGCGGCACCCCGGTTATCTTGTTCGTTTTGCAGCAAGCCCTGGCAACGCCTACCGTGGTGTTCGATGACGATGCCGTCGGCAACCTTGCCCCAGAACAGGTTGGCATGGCCGCAATCGGGGCACTCGACCTGCACCGGCTCGGCGTCCGAGGCCGGCTTGGGCGTGCCGACTTCCGGTGCATACAGGTCCCACGGGTTGCCGGCGTAATCGAGAATCAGGCAATCGGCCTTGCCCGGCGCCAGGCGTAAACCACGCCCGACGATCTGCTGGTACAGCCCCACCGATTCGGTAGGCCGCAGGATCGCGATCAGATCGACGTGCGGCGCATCGAAACCGGTGGTCAATACCGCCACGTTGACCAGGTATTTGAGCCGCTGGCATTTGAAATCGTCGATCAGCCGCTGACGCTCGCGCGATGGCATCATACCGGTGATCAACGCCGCCTCGGCGGCGGGCAGATAACCGAGAATCTCCTCGGCGTGGGCCACGGTCGCGGCGAACAGCATCACCCCACGGCGCTCGCGGGCGCGTTCGACGATCTCCTCGACGATCAGTGGCGTGGCACGATTGCCACAAGCCACGCGATTGAGGTCTTCCTCGGCGAACAACCCACGCACGTTGGGTTTTAGCCGCGAGAAATCGTAGCGTTCGATCGCGGCGTCCACGCGTATCGGCGGCGCCAGATAACCCTGCTTGACCATCAGCCGCAGCGGCTGCTCGAACACGCAGTCCTGAAAGAAGCTATCGGCCTCGCCACGCACCATGCCGTGGTAGTGGCGGTGATAGATGAATCCCTGGCCCAGGCGGTATGGCGTGGCGGTCAGGCCGAGAATCTTCAGGCGCGGGTTGGCACGCTGCAGATGATCGATGACCTTGCGGTAACTGGCGTCCTCGCTGGGCGACACGCGATGGCATTCATCGATCACCAGCAGGGTGAAAGCGCCATCATCGAATCGGACCAGGTTACGCACCACCGACTGCACCGAACCGAACACCACCTGGCGCTCGGCTTCCTTGCGCCCCAAGCCGGCACTGAAGATATCCGCATCGAGGCCGTAGGCCTGGTACTTGGCATGATTCTGCTCGACCAGTTCGCGCACGTGCGCCAGCACCAGCACGCGGCCACGCGCCAGGCGCGCCAGCTCGGCAATCACCAGCGACTTGCCGCTGCCGGTGGGCAGCACCACCACCGCCGGCTCGTCGGATTCGCGAAAATGCTCGATCACGCGCGCCACGGCGCCGCGCTGATAGGGACGCAGCTCGGGGCCGGCACAGCGCTTGGCCGGCATGGCCAGCGTGTCAGTGGACTTTGGCATGATGCCTAGTTTACCCATCACGCCACGAATCTCGACCGTGGCGCCATGTCGCAATGGTGGGTGGTTGAAAGCGGTGGTTAACGCACCGAAGTACTAAAATGACAGGGCGGTATTGCCAATACGCAGCCTTATCCACTCATCGCAAAAGGACATGGCCGCCATGAAGATTCGCACCAGCCCGGATTGCCCCAACTGCGGTAGCCGCGAGAAGCGCTTCCCACCCGGTCGCCAGGCGCAGTACCACGTATTCTGCGACCAGTGCGATCACGACTTCGGACGTTTCGATCGCTTCACCGAGAATTTCACACACATTCTCGACGATCTGGAAAGAAAGCTCGGCATCGATCCCACGCCGCGATATCAAGCGAGCGAAACGTCCGGCTCAGGACGACACTGACGCAAAATCCGCGGCGCAGGGCCGCGGATTCTCGCATCGGGAAGGATCGCTCAGCCCAACCATACCCGCGCGTTGCGGAACAGCCGCATCCAGGCGCCGTCCTGCGTCCATTCCAGCGGTCGCCAGGAGTTGGTCACCGCCCGCGCGACGCGCTCGGGATGCGGCATCATCACGGTGACGCGGCCATCCGGCGTGGTCAGCCCGGTGATGCCCGCCGGCGAGCCGTTGGGGTTGGCCGGGTAATGACTGGTCACCTGGCCGTAGTTGTCGACGTAACGCAGTGCGATCTGACCGCCGCCCTGCATGGCACGCAGGTGGCCGCTATCGCGGAACTCGGCACGCCCTTCGCCGTGGGCCACGGCGATCGGCAGGCGCGAGCCCTGCATGCCGGCAAGCAGGATCGATGGGCTGTCCTCGATCTGCACCATCGACACGCGCGCCTCGAACTGCTCGGATTCATTGCGCACGAAGCGTGGCCAGTTCTCGGCGCCGGGAATCAGCTCCTTGAGCTGAGCGAGCATCTGGCAACCGTTGCACACGCCCAGCGCGAAGCTGTCGTCACGCGTGAAGAAGTTTGCGAACTGCTCGCGGGCACGCGCATTGAACAGCACCGACCTGGCCCAGCCACCACCGGCGCCCAGCACGTCACCGTAGGAGAAGCCGCCACAGGCGACCAATCCCTTGAATTCATCGAGGGAGAGACGCCCTGCGAGAATGTCGCTCATGTGTACGTCGATGGCCTCGAAGCCGGCCTTGTCGAACGCCGCCGCCATTTCGACATGGCCGTTGACGCCCTGCTCGCGCAGGATCGCCATGCGCGGACGGCTTGCATTGATGAACGGCGCACTGATGTCCTCGTCGATGTCGAAGCTCGGCTCGGCGGATAGCCCGGGATCGCGCAAGTCGAGCAAGCCGTCGAACTCGGACTTGGCGCAGTCCGGGTTGTCGCGCAGCGCCTGCAGGCGATAGCTGGTCTCGGCCCAGGTGCGCTGGGCCAGCGCGCGGGTGGTCTCGAGCAGCGGCTCCTCGAACAGCGTCACACGCACCTGATCGTCGTAGCGCGGGCGGGCGATGACGCCGCAGGTATCGATGCCGGCGGCGGCGAACTGCGCCAGCACGAATTCGGTATCCTGGCGATTGACCTGAATGACCGCACCCAACTCCTCGGCGAACAAGGCGCCTGCGGCGGCATAGGCATCGTCGACCAGCCAGTCGAGCTTGATCTCGAGCCCGCCGCGTCCGGCGAAGGCCATTTCCAGCAGCGTCACCAGCAGGCCGCCGTCGCTACGGTCGTGATAGGCGAGCAATTTGCCGTCGGCGTTCAGGCCCTGGATCACCGTGAAGAAGGCCTTGAGGTCCTCGGCATCGTCGAGATCGGGGCACTCGTCGCCGACCTGGCCGTAGACCTGCGCCAGCGCCGAGCCGCCCAGGCGATTCTTGCCTCCGCCCAAATCGATCAGGATCAAATCGCTCTCATCCTGATCGAGCCGCAACTGCGGCGTCAGCGTCTTGAGCGCATCGGTGACCGGGGCGAAGCCGGTGACCACCAGCGACAGCGGCGCGGTGATCGACTTGTGCTCGGCGGCGTCGCCCTCGCCCTCCTGCCAGGCGGTGCGCATCGACATCGAGTCCTTGCCCACCGGAATGGCGATACCGAGTGCCGGGCAAAGCTCCATACCCACCGCATGCACGGCGTCATACAGCGCCTGGTTCTCGCCGGGGTGGTCGGCGGCACTCATCCAGTTGGCCGAGAGTTTGGCGTCGCCGAGCTTGGCGATCGGCGCGCTCGCCAGGTTGGTAATCGCCTCGGCGACCGCAAGACGTGCGCTGGCGGCGGGGTCGATCAGCGCCACCGGCGCTCGCTCGCCCATCGCCATGGCTTCACCGGCGTGGGTGTCGAAACTGGCCGTGGTCACCGCGCAATCGGCCACCGGCACCTGCCACGGGCCGACCATCTGGTCGCGCGCCACCTGGCCGGTGATCGAGCGATCGCCGATGGTGATCAGAAAACTCTTGGAGGCCACCGCCGGCAAGCGCAGCACGCGGTCTAGCGCTTCGCGCAGATCGAGATTGTCGAAATCGGCGCCCGGCGTTGCCAAGGCACGGCGCTGAAACTCGCGCTGCATTTTCGGCGGCTTGCCGAACAGCACGCTCATCGGCAAATCGATCGGCTGGCTGTCGAAGTGGCCATCATGAACTTCCAGATGGTGCGCCTCGGTCGCCTCGCCGACCACCGCATAGGGGCAACGCTCGCGCGCGCACAGGGCATCGAAGGTGGCGAGATCGCCTGGCGCCACCGCCAGCACGTAGCGCTCCTGGGCTTCGTTGCACCAGATTTCCAGCGGACTCATACCCGGCTCGGCGTTGGGCACGGCGCGCAACTCGAAGCGACCGCCACGCTCGCCATCCTTGACCAGTTCCGGCAAGGCGTTGGATAGCCCGCCGGCGCCGACGTCGTGAATGAAGCGGATGGGATTGTCGCCGCCCAGCGCCCAGCAGCGGTCGATCACTTCCTGCGCGCGGCGTTCGATCTCGGGGTTGTCGCGCTGCACCGAGGCGAAGTCGAGATCCTCGCTCGACGAACCCGAGGCCATGCTCGAGGCCGCACCGCCACCCAGGCCGATCAGCATCGTCGGGCCGCCCATCACGATCAGCTTGGCGCCGATGGGAATCTCGCCCTTCTGTACATGCCCATCGCGGATGTTGCCGTAGCCGCCGGCGAGCATGATCGGCTTGTGGTAACCGCGCCGCTCGATGCCGTCGACGCCCACCGCATCCTGCTCGTAGGTGCGGAAATAGCCGGTGAGGTTGGGCCGGCCGAACTCGTTGTTGAAGGCCGCACCGCCGATCGGCGCTTCGAGCATGATCGCTAGCGCCGATTGGATGCGCTCGGGCTTGCCGTAGTCGAAGGCTTCCCACGGCTGAACGAACTCGGGGATACGCAGGTTGGACACGGCGAAACCGGTCAGGCCCGCCTTGGGCTTGCCGCCGATACCGGTGGCGCCCTCGTCGCGAATCTCGCCGCCCGAGCCGGTCGCCGCACCGGGAAACGGTGCGATGGCGGTCGGATGATTGTGGGTTTCGACCTTCATCAGGATATGGATCGGTTCCTGATGAGTCGCGTAGCGAGCCGTCTCGTCCGGCTTGCCGGTCAACGGCGTGGCGAAGAAACGCCCGGCCTCACTGCCCTTGATGACAGCGGCGTTGTCGCTGTAGGCCGAAAGAATGTCATCGGGCGAGCGCTCGAAGGTATTCTTGATCATCCCGAACAGCGAGTGCGGCTGCGTCTCGCCGTCGATGATCCAATCGGCGTTGAAGATCTTGTGGCGACAGTGCTCCGAGTTGGCCTGGGCGAACATCATCAACTCGACATCGCTGGGATTGCGATCCAGCGCCTGGAACGCCTGTAATAGATAGTCGATTTCGTCGTCGGCCAGCGCCAGGCCCAACGCATCGTTGGCGGTCTGCAGTGCCGTCCGACCGCCGCCCAGCACGTCGACTTGGCCCAGCGGCGCGGGCGCCTGATGCGAGAACAGCTTGGCCGCATCCGATGAATTGGCCAGCACCGACTCGGTCATGCGATCGTGCAGCGTGGCGACGATGGCTTCGAAGGCCGCCTCGCTCAATACGCCATCCAGCCTGATCCGATAGGCCATGCCGCGCTCGATGCGCCGAACCTGGCTCAGACCGCAATTGTGGGCGATATCGGTGGCCTTGGACGACCACGGCGACAGCGTGCCCACGCGCGGCACGACCAGAAACAGATGCCCCTCGCGCGAAGCGGATTCATCCCGGGCCGCGCCATAAGCGAGCAGGTTTTCAAGGCGCTCGCTGGCATCGCTGTCCAGTTCGTCATCGTGATCGACGAAGTGGACGTAATCGGCATGCAGGGACTGGATCTCGGGAACCTGGGCGCGCAGGGCTGCCAGCAGCTTGGCATGACGGAAAGCGGAAAGGGCGGGCGCTCCTCGCAGTTCGAGCATGTCGGAAGAAGCCTCTGAAGAAAGCCGAAAGTAAGAGCCGCGGGTGGCGACATCGAGCGCATATGATACTGGAAAGCCGCGCCAGCGAGAAATCCGTGGAATGCCCCAAGGTGACAGTTTTCGAGGTGCCCGGTATGGTGAGGCGTCCATCGTTACCGACCGCAACGCATGCTCAAGGCTATCGCCCGTCACCCGCGCGGGTTCGTCATTCTGCTGATCGGCCTGGCCCTGTCATTGGTGCCCGCCCCGCCCACGACGCCGGATGACCCGCTGCTCGAGGATATCCGCGCGCGCGATTTCATTCAGGTATTCACCCGCAACACGCCGACCACCTACTATCAGGGCCGCCAGGGGCCGACCGGCTTCGAGTTCGAGCTGATCAAGCGCTTCGCCGACCATCTGGGCGTGAGCCTGGCGCTGAATAGCGATGGCAATATCGACGATGTGCTGAGCGCCGTACGTAGCGGCGAGGCCGATCTCGGCGCCGCCGCGCTGCCACTCGACCCAACGCTGCCGGGCATTCATTTCAGCCGCGAGATTCTCACCCTGCAACCGCTGGTGGTGTATAACCGCGAACTGCCGCCGATTCGCGAGCCCGAAGATCTGCAGGGTCGCTCGATCGGCGTGATTCGCGGTTCGGGTGCCAGCCTGGTGCTGCGCGAACTGCAATCGCAGATGCCCGAACTCGGCTGGATGGAATCCGCCGACCTGGAAGTCGCCGATCTGCTGCAGATGGTCGAAGACGGCGAGCTCGATGCCGCCGTGATCTACGAGCATCAGTTCAAGCTCAACCGCCTGTTCTTCCCCGGGGTGGAAAACGGCTTCATTCTCGGCGATCCGCTGAGCCTGGCTTGGGCGCTACCCGCCGGGCAGGGCCTGGGCCTGCTGCGTGAGGTCAACCGCTTTCTCAACCGGCTGCGCGACGACGGCACGCTCGATGCGCTGATCGAACGCTACTTCGGCCACGACGACTATCTGGAATACGTCGGTGCGCGGCTGTTCATTCGCCACGTGCACCAGCGCTTGCCCGAGTTCGAAGATACCTTCAAGGAGGCCGCCCGCAAGAGCGGCTTCGATTGGAAATTGCTGGCCGCGCTGGGCTATCAGGAATCGCACTGGCGACCGCGTGCCACCTCGCCCACCGGCGTGCGCGGGCTGATGATGCTGACGCTACCGACCGCCGAGGAGGTCGGCGTCGAGAACCGTCTCGACCCCGAGCAGAGCATCCGCGGCGGCGCGCGTTATCTGCGTAGCGTGAAGGAGCGCCTGCAGGAGGAGATCGTCGAACCGGATCGCACCTACATGGCGCTGGCGGCCTACAACGTTGGCCTCGGTCACTTGTTCGATGCCCAGCGTATCGCCGAGATGCGCGGCGACGATCCCTATAGCTGGCCGGCCGTGCGCGAAGCGCTGCCCCTGCTACAGAAGCGCGAATGGTACTCCAAGGTACGCCATGGCTATGCGCGCGGTGGCGAGCCGGTCATCTACGTACGCAACATTCGCCGCTATTACGAGATTCTCAACTACGTCAAGCGCAGCCAGCAGCAGTTCTTCCTGCTCAATCAGCGCCCGCCGGACGATATCGACAATAGTCATCTGTTCGATATCGTGCCGCCGGTACTCTAGAGGATGTAGACAAACTGCTGCGCTCAGCCATGCTGTGTTGAAATCCGCCTCAAAATGCTCATTTACTTTATGTAAACTGCGCTTTTTCGTCTGATTTCGCCTTGCCTAACCGTCGCTCGCGACTTTTGTCTACACCCTCTTAGGCAGACATCATCGAGCTAGACGCGTCGCCGTGCGGCGAAAAACTCCTGCAACAGGCGGCGAGCCTGCACCGCGAGCAGCCCACCTTCCACGCTTGCATGGTGGTTATGCCATGGCTGGGCGAACAGGTTGGCTCTGGATTCGACCATGCCGGTCTTGGGTTCGGCGGCAGCGTAAACCACGCGCGCCAGGCGGGCATGAACGATCGCCCCCGCACACATCATGCAGGGTTCGAGCGTGACATAGAGCGTACAACCATCGAGCCGGTAGTTGCCCAGGCGAGCGGCGGCGGCGCGCAGCGCGCGAATCTCGGCATGCGCGCTGGGGTCGTGGCTGGATACCGGTGCGTTGAACCCTTCGCCGACGATGGCGCCATCGACGGTGACGATCACCGCGCCGACCGGCACTTCACCGGCGCCAAGCGCCTCGCGGGCCTGATCGAGGGCACGGTGCATGTAGAATTCATCACTGCGCATGGCATCGCTCTCCGGTATGCTGCAAGCATTGAAACAGTCGTATGAGTCTTGAGGAATGCGAAATGGCACAAGCACTGGATAAGCTGGTCGCCCTGCTAGGCCTGGAAATGCTCGAAGAGAACCTGTTTCGCGGCAGTAGCCAGGATCTCGGTTTTCCGCAGCTGTTCGGTGGCCAGGTGCTGGGCCAGGCGCTTTCGGCGGCCACCCAAACGGTCGAGCCGGTACGCCAGGTCCATTCACTGCATGGTTATTTCCTGCGCCCAGGCGATGCCCAGCGCCCGGTAGTCTATCAGGTCGACCGCGTGCGCGACGGCGGCAGTTTCACCACCCGGCGCGTCAGCGCGATCCAGAACGGCAAGACGATCTTCTTCTGCAGCGCCTCGTTCCATGGCGAGGAAAGCGGTTTTCATCATCAACCGGCGATGCCCGACCTGGCCCGGCCCGAAGCGCTGATCGATTCAAACACCCAGGTCGAGCGCTACGCGGGACACCCCATCGAATTCCTGCGCTTCCCGGACGATGCGGATGGCGTGCCGCGCAAGCGGCTGTGGTTTCGCCTCGCCGGCGATCTACCCGACGACGCCGCGCTGAACCGCTACCTGCTCGCCTACAGTTCGGACTTCAATTTGCTGACCACCAGCCTGGTGGCGCACGGTGTCGCGTTCGGCGAACCCAGGCTGCAGATCGCCAGTCTCGATCACGCCATCTGGTTTCACCGCGACGTCAAAGTCAACGACTGGCTGCTCTACGACATGGATAGCCCCTGGGCCGGCGGCGCGCGCGGCTTCGCCCGCGGCAGCATCTACGACCGACAAGGGTATCTGGTCGCCTCCACCGCGCAGGAAGGGCTGACGCGACTGCGCAGCCAGTAACGCGGGTCGCGCTGGCCAACAGCATAGCGAGATGGCTAGCGCCACTGCCCGTCTTCGCTGATGAGGACTTCCGTCGCATTTCTTACCACCTCCAGCTTGCCGGCCTCCGTCACCGTGTAAGTGACGTTGCCGTTCTCGAACCGGTAACCCAGAAAGCGACAGGGTGTCACGCCATCCGCACATAGCGTGTGCCAGGTCGTTCCCTGCAAGGTGATGGAGTTTTCCGATCTCTTGCTCTCGCCGGTGTAGACGACATCGTCGCAGGTCACATTGCCCTCGGCGCAATGCCTTTCGATGGTGACGATATAATTCGGCGTAACGAGTTGCTGCGCCATCGCAGGAAAACTGATGGCAAGCGCCAGAAAAGCGACGATGTTTTTCATGGTTCTCTTCCTCGCCTCAACGTGGCAATTAAAGAATCAATACCAGGCCTTGCACGAAATAGAAACCGCCAATCACGGTGACGATCCAGCGCGTCCAGTAGCGAAAATGCGCATCGGTCAAGCGCCGCAGCAGGGCATTACCCGAGCGAGTGCCGAGAACCGCGAACGGAATACCCAGCAGTATCAGACTCCATTGCGAGGGACTCAGCGCCAGGGCCGCGCTGACATAGAACACGATCTTGGTCGAGTGCGAGATGACTTGAACCGCCGCCTTGGTCGCCACGATCTGGCGCCGGCCCATGGAGGTGCGGATGAAGAATAGATCGATCGACGGCCCCGAGACGCCCGCCGCAATGGTCAACCCGCCCGCGATCAATCCGCAACTGAAGGCATGGCCAGGCCGGGAGGCGTCGAAGCGAAACCAGTGTTTGGGAATCCATAACAGGATCGGCATCGACCCGATCAACAGCGACACGATGGCGATATTGGGCGTATAGTCGACGAGCGCCAGGCCCAGCGCCGCGAGGATGCCACCCGAGGCGATGATGGCAACGATCCGCCAGGCGATGTAGCGCCGCGAGAACCAGGCCCGCGAAGCATTGGCGCAGAGCTGGATCACCCCGTGTACGACCATCGCCGATGTCGCCGGCAATACCAGCAACAAGAACCACAGCAGTACCAGCCCACCCGCCATGCCGAACACGCCGGACAGGGCCGAGGTCATGAAGACAACCACGAAAAAGGCTATTGCAGAAACTATCGACACGCTGGAACGACCACTTGGCAACCGATCGAGAGATTGGAAAGCTCAGCATCTTAGCACGCAAACGGCTTGTGCCGGCAGTTTAGCGTTAGCCGGTCTACGAGCGCTACTTTCGCTCATCGGGTTCGATGCGCCGAAACGATGACGACGATGAAAAGTTGGTCTCGTTGAAGCGATGCACCATCTTTCTCAGTCGCCGGCGCTGGTTCATCGATGCCAGACGCTTGGTATCCCAGCTTGCGGGTATCAATGCATAGCTATGCTCGTTGCTTTCGAGGTTGAAGCTTCGTTCGGCACCGACCGGCATGTCCTCCGGGCCGTAGATCGTGATTAGCCGAATGGTCAGACGCTGGAATTCGAGGTCGCCCGTGGGTCGATCCCCGATCATTTCGATGCCTTCATCGCGGGCCAGGCGTTTGATGACATCACTGAAACTACCGATGTGCAGAAATCCCCCCGATTCAAGAGGCCCTTGCCGGGTGTTTTCCTCGATCCGGCCATAAGGCATGATACGTTGAGGTTCCCGATCCTCGGTATTCTCCCCTTTCTCGTCGCCCTCTTCATACGCCTGCTCGTAATCGGTCACATCCATGACGACGGTACCGTGCGACGTTTCCAACTCGGCGATGATGTATTCGATGAAAATCGACTCGACACTCATGTTGCTGATGATGCAGAGCGCATCGATATCCTTGCGTTTACCGCGATTGATGATGATTCGCGGGCGGCGTTGGCGGCGAAAACCCAGGTACAGCAACTGGGCATAGACCAGCCAGATGATTAGCGTGCCGATACTGGTCAGAACGCTCAGTACTTCCTTGTGTTGCGATATCCAATCGAACATGGCTTCCTCGCTGTTCTTCGATTCATGGGCCGCTCCCATCGCATGACCATGGTCATGGGTAAGCGCGGTGCGGAGCTTACTCATGCCCATGCCATCGCGCATTATCATGAAGCAAGCAGCGTCGAACGAATCGAAGAACGGCAAATGGCGGCCACTCTCCGATAGCCGGCGGCTCGATGCGATAGCACTCGGCGCTGGCGTAGGTCGATCGGCGTTGCCAGAATGCAGTGCACCATTGAAAATCGAAAAAGGGAGAAAGCATTGGAGAAGCGCCACATGATTCCGCTCAATGCCAAAGGTTATACGATCGCCAGTTGGGTCGGTGTCGTGCTCATGCTTGCAGCGGTGATCGCCTTGGCCGTGCTGGGCAATTGGCTGGGGTTGTCGCTATCGCTGGCGTTCCTTGTCAGTTCGATCGCTTTTCTGATCTTGCGACACACGGTGCCTTCCCTGTTCGATCTACTGTTCGTGCTGGCGGCGCTGGCCAATGGCGCCGGCTGGATATGGAGTCTGTATGGCGAGGTGTTCGGCTACGACGAAGTGGTTCATGCCTATACCAGCTTCGCCATCAGCCTGTGGTTCGGCTTTCTGGTCTATCACTCCATGCTCACGCATTTCAGGGACAAAGGCCTGCTTTTCGGGCTCGTCATCGCCACCTTTGGCCTGGCGGCCGGCGCCGCCTGGGAGATGTTCGAGTACACACTGATCCAGCTCAAGGATCCCGTGGAAGACCTGATGGTAGATGCCATCGGCGCGGCGCTGGCCGGACTTTTCGCGGCCTGGGTTCTGAAGTGGGAACCCCGTGAACCAAGGGTTGGCGACGCTAATCGATAGATCACCCCACCCTGACTCACTCTTCACTATCGTCATGTCGAATCGTCGAAGATGATGAGTAATTACCCTCATTCATCTCATACACCAACTTGCGCAGCCGGCGACGCTGCCAGGGCGAGGCTAGCCGCCGGGTATCCCAGGCGAGCGGAACCAGGGTGTATTTTTCCTCGTCCTCTTCGAGATTGAGATTGAAGGCACGCTCAGCGCCGATCGGCTTGTCTTCCGGACCATAAATGGCGATCAGGCGGATGGTCAGGCTCCGAAAGCGCAGTTCGCCCTTGGGGCGGTGGCCCTGCATCTCGATGCCGCTCTCCATGGCCAGACGCTGGATGACTTCGCTGAACGTACCGATATGTAGGTAGCCACCCGACTCCAGCGGGCCCTGCCGAGTATAGTCGCTCGTCGGCCCCATCTTTTTGGCGTAATTGTCCGTATCGTCATCTCCTTTGTTCGATAGCTGATCGAGATCGGTCACATCCATGCTGATCGTGCCGCGCGTCGTCTCCAAATCGGCGATGATGTATTCGATGAAGATCGCCTCGGCGCTCATGTTGCTGATGATGCATAGCGCATCGACATCCTTTTTCCTGCCGCGATTGATGATGATGCGTGGGCGGCGTTGGCGGCGAAAGCCCAGATACAGTAGCTGCGCGTAAATCAGCCAGACGGCTAGCGTACCGAGATTGATGATGACGGCGAGCACCGCCTGATGCTGTGAAATCCAATCGAGCATTGGCCTTCCTTCCGTGACGGCAAGCGACGCTCATGTCGCCTGATGAAGACGCGAGCCCAATCCATGGTCGCGCCAGGATTCCCTATCCTGAAAACAAGCCTAGGCCGCGCCCGGAAGATCGGCGAGCCGGAGGTTGTAAAAAAACGAGCATGCCGCTTGACGATCCACTGCGTAGCGACTGGACTAAATGAGTAGCCAACGAACCTGGACAGATAGTTAACAAGCTAAGCAGCAAAGCAACGACATAATGACAGGGAGTCACCATGTCTCTCGATCGCCGGACTTTTCTCAAAGGGACCGTAGCGGCGGGTACGCTATGGATGGCGGTACGCCAACCGAAGGGCTTCGCCGCAACCGAGTGGCACGCGCCCAAGGGCCCTACCGATCTCTACGTACCCACCAGCCCCTACCTGACAGCCGATGAGCGCCGCTTCGTCGAGGCCGCCGTGGATCGGCTGATACCCGAAGACGAGCTGGGCCCGGGCGCACTGCGTTCGGGTGTCGCCGATTTCATCGATTATCAACTCGGCGGGCCTTTCGGGCGCGCCGCGCGCTGGTACATGGATGGTCCCTGGCGCGATGGCAGCGAGGCGCAGGGTTATCAAATGCGCTTCACGCCGGCAGAGCTTTATCGGCACTGCATTCCTCACGTGAACGATCATTGCCGGCAGACCTACCAAGGAGACTTCGCCGATCTCGCCGCAGCCGACAAGGACGCCGTGCTCGAAGCGCTGGAGCGCGGGGACATCCCCCTCGACGTCTTCGATCCCGCATCGTTCTTCGAGATTCTTCTGCAAAACACGCGCGAGGGATTCCTCGCCGATCCCATGTATGGCGGCAATCGTGACTTCGCCGGCTGGCGTCTCGCCGGCTTCCCCGGCGCCCGTTACAACTACAGCCCTTTCATCACCGATTACGGCAAGTCGTTTCCCTATCCGCCGGTCGGCATCCTTGGGCGTCAAGGCATCCCGCTGAAGGAGATCATGTGATGACCAAGCTCGATCCCGTCGACGTGGTGCTGGTCGGTTTCGGTTGGACGGCCTCCATACTGGCCCAGGAGCTGACCGAGGAGGGCCTGGAAGTCCTCGCCATCGAGCGTGGCGGCTTTCGCACCACTCAGGACGACTTCGCCACCAACCAGATTCAGGATGAGTTGCGCTACGCCATTCGCAACGAGATATTCGAGGAACCGGCGCGCACCACGCAGACGTTTCGCCACAAGCCGGGCGAGTTGGCACTGCCGATGCGGCACTTGGGTTCGTTCAATCCCGGCGTCGGTGTCGGCGGCGCCGGCGTGCACTGGAACGGCCAGCACTGGCGCTTCCAGCCGTACGATTTCGAGATCCGCAGCCGCACCATCGAGCAGTATGGCGAGGATTTCATCCCGCCCGACATGACCATCCAGGACTGGGGCGTGACCTATGAAGAGCTGGAGCCCTATTACAGCTTCTTCGAGTACGTCTGCGGCACTTCGGGTGTGGCGGGCAATCTCGATGGCGAGATCAGGGCCGAGGGCAATCCCTTCGAAGGCCCACGCACCGAGCCCTATCCCCTGCCCCCGCTCAAGCGCAGCTACGCATGCGAGCTGTTCGACACCGCGGCAAAGAAGGCCGGCTATCATCCCTTCCCCGCGCCCGCATCCAACACCTCCAAGCCCTACAGGAACGCGTATGGCATACAGATGGGGGAGTGCACCTATTGCGGCTACTGCGAATGGTTCGGCTGCGGCAATTATTCGAAAGCCTCGCCGCAGACCACCATTCTTCCCGTGCTGCTGGAGAAGGCGAACTTCTCCTATCAAACCCACTGCAACGTCAATCGCGTCAACCTGGACAGCTCGGGCACGCGCGCGGTCAGCGTCACCTACGTGGATGCCCAGGGCCGGGAGTTCGAGCAGCCCGGCAATCTGATCATCCTGTGCGCCTTCGCGACGCGCAACGTTCATCTGCTGCTGCTTTCAGGCATCGGCAAGCCCTACGATCCCGAAACGCAGACCGGCGTGGTCGGCAAGAACTACGCGTATCAGACCGTCTCGTCGGTGGATGTGTTTACCCAGGAGAATCTCAATCCCTTCATGGGCGCTGGAGCGCTGGGCCAGGCCATCGATGACTTCAATAGCAACAATTTCGACCATACCCAGCATGGCTTTATCGGCGGCGGCTATATTGCCGGCTGGACCACGGGTGGGCGACCGATCGGGCAGATGATTCTTCCCGAGGACGCGCCGAAATGGGGCTCGGGCTGGAAAAAAGCCGTGGCGGATAACTATCTGCGCAGTACCGGGATCAGTTGCCACGGCAGCTCGCTGGCCTATCGCGACGCCTATCTGGACCTAGACCCGACCTATCGCGACGCCTACGGCAATCCCCTGCTGCGCCAGACGTTCGATTTTCACGACAACGACCGGCGCATGTCCGAGTTTCTCACCGACCGCGCGGTGGATATCGCCGAGGCCATGGAGCCGCGCGGCTACCATGCCAACCGGCTGTCCCAGCATTATCAGATCGTACCCTACCAGACCACGCACAATACCGGCGGCGCGATCATGGGTACCGATCCACGCACCAGTGTGGTCAATCGTTACCTGCAGTCGTGGGACGTGCCCAATCTGTTCGTGATGGGAGCCTGCGTGTTTCCGCAGAACGCCGGTTATAACCCGACCGGCACGGTCGGTGCGCTGACTTACTGGGCCGCCGATGCGATCAAGAGCCGTTACTTGAAGAGCCCGGGGCCGCTGGTCGAAATGTAAGGGAGGCCACATGTACCATCCTACCCATGCCGCTGTCCTGCCCGGCCTGTGTCTCGCCGCGTTCGGGCTGACGGCCCTTCCCCTCCACATCCGCGCCGACGAGAACTCCTTCAATCAGATTCAGCGCGGTCGTTATCTGACCACCGTCGGCGACTGCACCGCCTGTCATACCGCCCCCAACGGCGAGTACATGGCTGGTGGGCGCCCGGTGCCCACGCCGTTCGGGACCATCTATTCGGCCAACCTCACGCCCGATGTGCAGACCGGGTTGGGCGCCTGGAACAGCGATCAGTTCGTGCGTGCGATGCGCGAAGGCATCAATGCCGAGGGCAATCACCTCTACCCCGCCTTTCCCTACCCCTACTTCACCAAGACGACCCGCGAGGATCTGATGGCCATCTGGTCCTATCTGCAGACCATCGAGCCGGTGAGTAACGCGGAGGCGCCAACGGAACTGATCGGCCCACTCGATTGGCGCCAGCTCATGACCGGCTGGAAGATGCTGTTTTTCGAGCCCGGCGTCTACGAGCCCAATCCCAAGAAATCCGCGCAGTGGAATCGTGGCGCCTATCTGGTGGAAGGGCTGGGCCACTGCGGTGCCTGCCATACACCCAGGAACTTCTTCGGCGGCGCTAACAAGAGCGCACCCTACACCGGTTCCGAGCTTCAGCAATGGCACGCACCGGATCTGACGGCGGATCCCGTTACCGGCCTGGGAGACTGGACGAAGGAGGACATCGTCGAGTACCTGAAGACCGGCACCAATGGCGAGCAGTTCGCCGGCGGTTTGATGCAGGAAGTCATTGAAAATAGTACCCAGCACATGACGCGAGACGATCTCGAGGCGATCGCGATCTATCTCAAGGATCTACCTGACGAACGGCAAGCGGCCAGCAGCGAAGAAGAGGAGGAGGAAGAAGAGCAGCCGGCTGACGAAAGCGAGCAGGACGCGCAAAGCGAAGGCGATCTGGGACGCGCACTGTACGTCGACAACTGCACAGGCTGCCATCGCTATAACGGTAAAGGCATGCAGGATGTTTTCCCCGAGCTGGCCGGCAGCCCCATCGTGCAGGCCAATGATCCCACCTCGCTGATTCATGTCGTTCTACGCGGCGCCAGCGAGCCGAATACCGAAACCCGCCCCAACAGGCTTTCCATGCCGCCGTTCGACTGGAAGCTCGACGATGATCAGATCGCCGCCGTGCTGAGTTATATCCGCAGCGCCTGGGGCAACGACGCGCCTCCCGTCGATAGCGAAACGGTCGAAGAGGTACGCGAAGCGACGCAACTGGACGAAAAGCTGTAAGGATGGAGCCTCGCCCCTCTCCATTCTCGCTATCAGACCTTTGTCGTGAGAGCGGCCAAACCCGGTGTTGCCAAAAAGAGACGTAATAATTAATTGATTTTAAAGGAATAAAATAAAAGTAGGGTTTATTCGTTGCCATATGGAGACGCTTTTCTCATGCCGCCAGGCTTTTATGGACCGTTTCTCGGTGATTATTAAAGAGGGTTTTTTATTAAGTTATTGTTTTATTATGATTTTTCTAAAAATGGCACAACATTCGCACTATCTAGGATGTAAGGCACGGCTTGCGAGCCACGGATAGTGCCACTAAGGGGAAAGGATTTCCCAGGCAAGGATGCCCTCGAATTCATAGCACGACGCCTCATAGGCGGCATGCACCAGAGTTTCATCAGTTCCCTGCGTACCTTGGACCGCTCATGCGGTCCATTTTTTTGCGTTCTATTTTCTCTTTTATCCTGGCTTCACCCTGGCTTCTGTCAACAGGTGAAGTCCGCTCGACGAGCTTGGAGCCATCGCCACATATCGATTAGTCAATAAGTCTTAGATAGCTGATTATTCAGGGTTTTCTTGTTTGATTTTAAAGCATGATTTACTCGATTTTCTTAACACAAGTCAACCTATCGAGCGCTGAATCGGTTTATCCTGCCATGGCGGGGTAGCAGAAGCGACGTGACTATCGGCTGACTATCGAGGCAACCGATCGAGGCAAGGACACGCGACACATGGGCACGGAAGCCACGCTTCCCTACCACCGCACCACTTCCCTTGTGCTGGGGTTCCCGGCATAAAAAAAGCACCCCATGCGGGGTGCTCTGCGTTTGGCCGTTCGGATCATCGCAGCCGACGAATCAGGCAACCGGCGAAAGCCACTGCGCATCGAGTGTCTGCTTGCCGCTCACCACATCGAAATACATCGTCTGGATCTGCTCGGTGATCGGGCCGCGGCGGCCTTCGCCGATGGGGCGACCGTCGAGTTCGCGAATCGGCAACACCTCGGCAGCGGTGCCGGTGAAGAACGCCTCGTCGCTGATATAGACCTCGTCGCGGGTAATCAGCTTTTCGCGCAGCTCGTAGCCGAGTTTCTCGGCCATGTGCAGCACGGTGTTACGGGTGATGCCATTCAGGCATGAGGTCAGCATCGGCGTGTAGATGACACCATCCTTGACCACGAACAGATTCTCGCCGGAGCCCTCGGCGACGTAGCCCTGCGGGTCGAGCAGCAGCGCCTCGTCGTAGCCGCCGCGCTGGACCTCGGCGAGCGCCATCATCGAATTGATGTACTGGCCATTGGCCTTGGCGCGGGTCACCGAGATATTGACGTGATGACGGGTGAACGACGACGTCTGCACCTTGATGCCCAGTTCGCGGGCTTCCGGCGACATGTACGACGGCCACTCCCAGGCGGCGACGATGACGTGCGTCTTCAGATTGTCGGCGCGCAGCCCCATGCCTTCGGAGCCGAAAAATACCATCGGCCGCAGATAGGCTTCCTTCAGGTTGTTCTCGCGAACCGCCGCACGGCAGGCGTCGTTGATCTCGGCCTTGCTGAATGGCATTGCCATGCCCAGAATCTTGGCGGAGTCGAACAGCCGGTCGGTGTGCTCCTTCAAACGGAAGATCGCGGTGCCCCGCTCGGTGGCGTAGGCACGTACGCCCTCGAAGCACCCCATGCCGTAATGCAGGGTATGGGTCAGTACGTGGACATTGGCATCGCGCCAGGGGACGAGTTCGCCATCGAACCAGATGAGACCGTCTCGGTCGGCCATCGACATAGTGATCTTCCTTCGTTCTCGATTTGCTGTCATTGATTACCGACAGCGCCAAAGGCGCCGGCGGACGTGCGGTAAGCCTTGGTTTTCACGACGAGGCATCTTCGCGGCAGGCCGAACGCATCGATCAGGTGTGTTCGGTGGGCTCGAGCCAGCGTTGCCATAGGTCGCTGACGACCCGACAGTGCTCGCGGTAATCGGCCTCGTCGACGCGCCCTCCGGTCTTGGTCAGCGCATTGCGGTGCGAAGCGTCGCGATAGGCAAGGTAAGCGTCGCGAAGACGTCGAGCGTCATCGGCCGGTAGGCAGCCACTCGACTCCAAGGTCTCCAGAATACGAATATTGTCACTCCAGGCCAATAGCTCGGGTGTGTCGAATCCCATCGACAGCACCGCGTATTGGCATAAAAATTCGATATCGATCATGCCACCGGCGTCGTGCTTGAGATCGAACTCACCCTGCTGGCGGGCCATTGCGCTGCTGCCGAGGTGCTCACGCATCTTGTGGCGCATCTTGACCACCTCGGCGCGCAGCGACTCGCGATCGCGCTGGCGGCCGAGAATTTCGCGGCGCACGTCATCGAAACGCTCGCCGAGCGCCTGATTGCCCGCCACCACCCGGGCACGCACCAGCGCCTGATGCTCCCAGGTCCAGGCCTGGTTGCGCTGATAATCGGCGAAGGCATCGAGGCTGGCGACCAGCAGGCCCGAATTGCCCGATGGGCGCAGCCGCATGTCGACCTCGTAGAGTGCACCCGCCGGCGTGATCGCGGTCAGCAAGTGGATGATTCGCTGGCCGAGGCGAGTGAAGAATACCGCATTGTCGATGACGCGCTCGCCATCGGTCGTGCCGTTTGACGAGGCATCGTGGATGAACACCAGATCGAGATCCGAGGCGTAGCCCAACTCGATGCCGCCCAGCTTGCCGTAGCCGACGATCAGAAAATCGCCTTGGTTGCTGCCACCATCGCCGCTGGCCCCTTCGCGGCGCCGCGGGCGGCCATGCTTGCGCACCAGATGCTTCCAGGCCATCGCCTGTACCTGTTCGAGCACCACCTCGGCGATGAAGGTCAGATAATCGCTGACCTTCATCAGCGCTCGTGCGCCGGCGATGTCGGAGGCCGCCACGTGCAGCACCTGGGCATGCTTGAAGATGCGCAGCGCCTCGAGTTGGGCCTCCTCGTCGTCCTCGGGAATGCGCCCCAGCGCCTGGCGCAGTTCATCGGTCAGGCGCGCCTTGTCGGCCGGTGAATACAGCGTCGCCGGGGTCAGCAGTTCATCGAGCAGTACGGGATAGCGGGCGATCTGCTCGGCAATCCACGGGCTCGCCGCACATAGCGTCATCAGATGGCCGAGTGCCTCGGGATTCTCGCGCAGCAGCGCCAGATAGGCCGTGCGGCGCAGCACCGCCTCGATCAGTGGCAGCACCCGTTCGAGCACGCGATCCGGCGTGCCACTCTCGGCCACCGCCGCCAACAGCAGCGGCATCAGGGCATCGAGGCGATCGAAGCCGATACGCTGCATCGCCTGCACCTGTCGCGACTGGCGCAGCGTCAACAGGCGGCGTGCGGCAGTTTCGGGGTCGCTGAATCCCGCATCGGCGAGCAGCGCCCGAGGCTCGTCGTCGGCCAACTCGCCCCGCCATAGCGCCCGCCATTCATCGAGTGGCACCGGGTTCTCCTCCCCCGGCCCGCCGTTGTCGTCATCGACGGCGACCGGTGTCTCCGCTTCCTCTTCCGGGTCGGCGATCACCGCATCGAAATGCTTGCGAATCCGCTGACGAACCCTAGCCAGCGTCGCCATCAGCGCCGCCCAATCGGCGAAGCGCCACTCCTGCCGGCTCATGGCCAACGCGATGCGCGCGCGGTCCAGTTCGTCGTCGGGTAGCGTCTGGGTCTGACGGTCCTCCAGCGCCTGCAGGGCATGCTCGAGATCGCGCAGGAAGACATAATCGGCCTCGAGCTCATCGATGACCGGCTGGGGCAGCAGTTCGAGCGCCGGGAGCCGCGCGAGCGCTTTTCTCAACGAGGGAACCTGCAACTCGGTATCGCGCCCGCCGCGGATCAGTTGCAGGGCCTGGATCACGAACTCCACCTCGCGGATGCCGCCATGGCCGAGCTTGATATTGTCGGCCATGCCCTTGCGGCGCACCTCACGGTTGATCAGCGATTTCATCTCGCGCAGCGACTCGATCGCGCCGAAGTCCAGGTACTTGCGATAGACGAACGGCCGCAGGCTGGCCAGCAGTTCATTGCCGGCATCGAGATCGCCGGCAACGGGGCGCGCCTTGAGCATCGCGTAGCGCTCCCACTCACGGCCCTGATTCTGATAGTAGCTGGTCAGCATGGCGAAGCTGCCGACCAGCGGCCCGCCATCGCCCAGCGGGCGCAGGCGCATATCGACGCGAAAGGCGAAACCGTCGGCAGTGATCGCGTCCAGCGCGGCGATCAGTTTCTGGCCGAGGCGCGTGAAATACTCCTGATGGTCGTATTCGCGCTTGCCGCCCTGGGTGCAGCCCTTCTCGGGAAACGCGAAGATCAGGTCGATATCCGACGACAGGTTGAGCTCGCCGGCACCCAGCTTGCCCATGCCCAGCACCACCAGACGCTGCGCCGTGCCATCCTCGCGTGGCGCGGGCAGGCCCCAGCGCGGCGCGAAATGCGACTCCAACCAACCGAGCGCACCCTCCAGGCAGGTTTCGGCCAGCCGCGAAACGCTCGCGGCGGACTCCCACATGTCGCATCCCGGCGGTCGGGTCAGATCGCGCCAGACGATGCCCAGCATGCGCGCACGGCGAAAGCGCCTGATCGCCGCATGCATTTGCGCTTCGTCATCGATGCCATCCAGCGCATCGTCAAGCATCTGCGTCAGGGTATCGGCGCCCAGTGGCGCATCCAGTTCACCATCGGCATCCAGGCTGGCAAGCCAGGCGGGGTAGCGAGTCAGCGTGTCGGCGGCGAAGCCGGAAATCGCCAGCACCCGAGCCAACTGCTCACGGCGCGACGACTCCAGCGCCATCCAGCACTCGCTGGGCAGATCGGTCTGCTGTCGCTCACCGATGTCATCGGCGCGGGAGAGCGCATCGCGCAGCCGCGCTTCCACTTGGCGCAGCGAAGCCTGCAGCGATTCGGGAATCGCCGTCAGCGGTAGAAAGGCGTCGGGCAGTGGCATGGGCATCTCGATCAGGAAATGGAACGGTCATGCCTGCCAGCATAGCGAGGATGCAGTGCCATCGATAGCGAGGCGGCCCATGGCGGCGTTACCCGCATTACACTGCTCGTCAGCCCATCAGCCGCTGCCAAAGCAGCACGCCCCAAGTCATCCCGGCCATCATCAACGACAGCATGACCGCCGCCGAGCCGATATCCTTGGCACGCCCGGATAGCTCGTGGTGTTCGAGGCCGATCCGATCGATAGCGGTTTCCACCGCGCTGTTGAGCAACTCGACGATCAGTACCAGAAAGCAGCTACCCACCAGCAGAATCCACTGCACCGGCGTCGCGGCGATCCACCAGGCCAGCGGCAGCAGCAGCGCGCACAGCAACACTTCCTGACGGAAAGCGGCCTCGTTGAGAAACGCCGCCTTGAAGCCCTGCATCGAATAGCGGGTCGAATGGACCAGATGGCGCCAGCCGGTGTCGCTCGGTTTCATGCTCGAATCTCGCGGGTCGTCGTAATTCCGCGATGGTAGCAGAGGGCCTGCCTGTCGCCACCTGTCGCGTCGCGATCGCCGATTGAGTCAATGGTCGCGTTGTCGCCCCGATGGGTACGCGACTAGGCTGGAAGAAACGTAAGCCTGCTTATTCAGTTCAGGAGATCGATATGCCTCGCGTACTCATGCTCAAGGATGAAGACCCGCGCAGCCGGGTCGAGACGATCGATGACGATCAGCTACCGCAGCGCGCGGTCAGCGTCGCTATCGACTATTCGGATTTGAATTACAAGGATGCACTGGCGGTCTCCGGCCAGGCCAAGGTCGTGCGCGACTATCCCTTCGTGCCAGGCATCGATCTGGCCGGTAGCGTGCGCGAATCCAGCGATGAACGCTATCGCCCGGGCGACAAGGTGATCCTCACTGGCTGGGGCGTGGGCGAGCGCTATTGGGGCGGTTTCGCCGACACCATGAACGTCGATGCCGAGTGGCTGGTGCCCTGCCCCGAGCGGCTGACCACGAAAAACGCCATGCTGCTGGGCACCGCCGGGTTGACCGCCATGCTCTGCGTGATCCGCCTCGAAGCGGCGGGACTCGCCCCGGGCAGCGCGATACTGGTTACCGGTGCCACTGGCGGCGTGGGCAGTTGGGCCGTGCAGATGCTGTCGCAGCTCGGCCACGAGGTGCATGCGGTGACCGGCAAGCCCGATCAGAGCCAGTGGCTCAAGGAACTCGGCGCGCACGATGTTCATGACCGCTTCGAATTCGAAGGCGAACCGCGCCCGCTGGAGAAGGGCCGCTGGGCCGGCGCCGTGGATACCGTCGGCGGTCAGGTGCTGGCCAATGTGCTGGCGCGCATGGATTACAACGGTCGTGTGGCGGCGGTAGGCCTGGCTGGCGGCACCGAGCTTGCGACCACCGTCATGCCGTTCATTCTGCGCGGCGTTTCGCTGCTCGGCACCGATAGCGTGATGATTCCCTTCGAGCAGCGCCGCGATGCCTGGCAGCGCCTGGCCGAGCTACCCGATGAGCTGTTCTCCACCATGCAATACGAGGAAATCGGCATGGAACTGATCGCCGAGCGCGCCGAGGCACTGCTCAACGGCGACATTCACGGCCGGCTATTGATCGATCCCTCGCAATGAATCGGCGGCCGATCCGCCACGCTGAGCCGGCGGGCCGGCAACCCATTCACCCATCCCGGCGCAACTCTTGGTAAGCCTACCCGGATTTGCGCTAAAATCGGCGTTTTCGGTCACCTTCCACCGCTTCGTCGAGCCTACTGTTCATGCCCTATCGCATCGCCATCAACGGTTACGGTCGTATCGGCCAGTGCATTCTGCGCGCGCTCGTCGAACGACCGGACCTGGATTTCCAGGTCGTGGCGATCAATGAATTCTCCGATCTCGACACCATCGCCTATCTGACCCGTTACGACACCACCCATGGCCACTTTCCCGGCCGCGTCGAGACCCGCGACGGCGCACTGATCGTCAACGGCCAGCCGATCGCCATTCTCTCCCTGCCCGACCCCGACGAACTGCCATGGGGCGAGTTGAACATCGACCTGGTGGTGGAATGCTCCGGCAGCTTCAAGGATCGCGCCACCGCCGAGCGGCACATCGCCGCCGGCGCCAAGCGGCTGCTGTTTTCGCAACCCGCCGAATCCGATGTCGATGCGACCATCGTCGGCGGTATCAACGAGCATGAACTCAGCCGTGAAATGCGCATCGTCTCGGCGGCCTCATGCACCACCAACTGCCTGATTCCGGTGCTCACCGTGCTCGACGAGGCGCTGGACATCGAGCATGGCGTGACCACCACCATCCACTCGGCGATGAACGACCAGCCGGTGATCGACGCCTACCATAAATCCGACCTGCGCCTGACGCGCTCGGCGATGCAATCGATCATCCCCGTCGATACCGGGCTGGCGCGCGGCATCGAACGCCTGATGCCGGCACTCGCCGGGCGCTTCGAGTGCCTGCACGTGCGCGTGCCGACGATCAACGTCTCGGCCATGGACATGGCGCTCTCGGTGCGACGGCGCACTAGCATTTATGAGGTCAACGCACTGCTACGCGAGGCGAGCGAGAATCAATTGGCCGGGCGTCTCGGCTACACCGAGGAGCCGCTGGCTTCGGTCGATTTCAATCACGACCCGCGCTCGGGCATCGTCGACGCCACGCAGACCCGCGTGGCCGGCGGTCATCTAATCAAGCTGCTGAGCTGGTTCGACAACGAATGGGGCTTCGCCAACCGCATGCTCGACATCGCCCAGCGCATCAAGGAACTCGACGCGGGCCGATGACGATTTGGAACCCTGACCCGCAAGGGAAGTGCTGCATAAATAGAGGAGACTGCCCACATGAACGTGCGCAAGATGACCGACCTGGAACTCGCCGGCAAGCGCGTGCTGATCCGCGAGGATCTCAATGTGCCGATCAAGCAGGGCCGCGTCTCCAGCGATGCGCGCATCCGCGCCTGCCTGCCGACCATTGAGGCCGCGCTCGACGCCGGCGCCAGGGTGCTATTGATGAGCCACCTGGGCCGCCCCACCGAGGGCCAGCCCGATGAGGAATTCTCGCTGGCGCCGGTCGCCAAGCGTCTCACCGAGTTGCTGGGTATCCCGGTGCGTCTCGAGGCGGACTATCTGAATGGCGATGTCGAGATCGCCGATGGCGAGGTCGTGCTGCTCGAGAACGTGCGCTTCAATCGTGGCGAGAAGAAGGACGACGAAGCGCTGGCCCGCGCCTACGCCAGGCTCTGCGATATCTACGTGATGGACGCCTTCGGCACCGCTCACCGTGCCCAGGCCTCGACCCATGGCGTGGCGCGCTTCGCCCCGGAGGCCTGCGCCGGGCCGTTACTTGCCAAGGAACTCGACGCGCTGGAAAAAGCACTCGCCAACCCGGCACGACCGATGATCGCCATCGTCGGCGGCTCCAAGGTCTCGACCAAGCTCGACGTGCTCAATGCGCTGTCCGACAAGTGCGACCGGCTGATCGTCGGTGGCGGCATCGCCAACACCTTCATTGCCGCCGCCGGCCATAATGTCGGCAAGTCGCTGTACGAGGCCGATCTGCTCGACCAGGCCAAGGCCTTGATGGCCAAGGTCGAGATTCCGCTGCCTACGGATGTGGTCGTGGCCACCGAGTTCTCGGAAGCCGCCGAGGCCATCGTCAAGCCGGTCGATCGGGTCGCCGACGACGAGATGATTCTGGATATCGGTCCCGACACCGCCGCACGCTTCGGCGACATGCTCGAAAATGCCGGCACCATTTTATGGAACGGCCCGGTCGGCGTGTTCGAGATCGATCAGTTCGGCAAGGGCACCGAGGTGCTATCCAAGGCGATCGCCGCGAGCCAGGGCTTCTCCATCGCCGGTGGCGGCGACACCCTGGCCGCCATCGACAAATACGCTATCGAAGATCAGGTGTCGTACATCTCCACCGGCGGCGGCGCCTTCCTCGAATACGTCGAGGGCAAACAACTACCCGCCGTGACGGCATTGGCCGCCGCCGCCAAGTAACCCGAAAACAGTCAATCCATTCAGCCTAACCATTCAGGAAATACGGAGTCATGGCCCTAATCAGCCTGCGTCAATTGTTGGACCACGCCGCCGAGCACAGCTATGGCGTGCCGGCCTTCAACGTCAACAATCTCGAACAGATGCGCGCCATCATGGAAGCCGCCGATGCGACCGATTCGCCGGTCATCGTTCAGGCCTCCGCCGGGGCACGCAAATACGCTGGCGCGCCTTTTCTGCGTCACCTGATCCTCGCCGCCATCGAGGAATTTCCGCACATTCCGGTGGTCATGCACCAGGATCACGGCACCAGCCCCGCGGTGTGCCAGCGCTCGATCCAGCTCGGCTTCTCCTCGGTGATGATGGACGGCTCGCTGGGCGAAGACGGTAAGACGCCGACCAGTTACGACTACAACGTCGACGTGACCCGGCGCACCGTCGAGATGGCGCATGCCTGCGGCGTCTCGGTGGAGGGCGAGTTGGGCTGCCTGGGCAGCCTGGAGACCGGCATGGCCGGTGAAGAGGACGGCGTCGGCGCCGAAGGCCAGCTCACCCATGAGCAGATGCTGACCGACCCGGAAGAAGCCGCCGACTTCGTGGCCAGAACCCATGTCGACGCGCTGGCCATCGCCATCGGCACCAGCCACGGCGCCTACAAGTTCACCAAGCCGCCGACCGGCGATACGCTATCGATCTCGCGCATCAAGGCGATCCATGCGCGCATCCCCAATACTCACCTGGTGATGCACGGCTCCTCCTCGGTACCGCAGGAGTGGCTCGAGATCATCAACCAATACGGCGGCAAGATTCCCGAGACCTACGGCGTGCCGGTCGAGGAGATCGTCGAAGGCATCAGGCACGGCGTGCGCAAGGTCAACATCGACACCGACCTGCGCCTGGCCTCCACCGGCGCCGTGCGGCGCTTCCTGGCCGACAACCCCGCCGAGTTCGACCCGCGCAAGTTCCTCAAGGAAACCGTCACCGCCATGCGCGACGTATGCATCGCCCGTTTCGAAGCCTTCGGCACCGCCGGCAATGCCAGCAAGATCAAACCGCTGAATTTGGAAGAGATGTTCCAGCGCTATGAGAAGGGCGAGCTGGATCCGAAGGTGAATTGAGTGTTTCAGCGGCGCCTTAGCTTAGGGCGCCGCCTCGCTTACTCATAACAATTCAATATAATCTCGCAGCCGATCGGCGGTGACCACCAAACCATTAGCGGCCAGAATCTCAAGATACTCATCGGCGCTCTTGGGCGGATTGCGCAAGCTTGCTCGGTGCCGACGCGCCACGTTCACCAGCAGGCTCTCATGCAATTCGAATTGCTGCTCGAGAAAGATATCGGGGTGGACGGCTTCTATTCCATAAGATGCCAACGCGGCAGCGGGAAAGTCCTTGAGGTTGAATGTCACGATCAGTTGAGCACCGGCCCGGATGGCCGCTGCCAGTACATGGCGGTCATCCGGGTCCGGTAGCGTGAGCCCTTCAATCAAGGGCTCATGGCCCGTCACCAGGGCATCGGGCACGGCTTGATTCATCAGCTCGACGGTGCGGGGCAATTTATCAGCCAGTTCCGGTCGCCTGGCGAGCAGGCTACGTGTCCATTCATCGTGTATCAACGATGTCCAGCGCGCAGCAAACAAACCCGTAGTGGCCAAGCGCATCAGTAAATCGCGAAGCGGCGCCGGGTATAGTACGCAGGCATCGTAGATAACGACGAAGCGCATCAGTAACCCATATCCATATCCTGGGCTTGATCGGCCAGCGCCTGTAGCGCCTGCTCGGATTCATCCATACGCACCTGCTTGTATTCCAGCAGGTCCTTGAGACGAATGCGGCGATGCGTGCCGACCTTGGCGAAGGGAATACTACCCTGCTCCAACAATTTGACCAGATGCGGCCTCGAAACGTTGAGCATGTTGGCCGCTTCCTGCGTGGTCAACTCCGCGTGCGTGGGCATGATGGTTACCGCATTGCCCTGCGCCATCTCAGTCAGCAAATCGTACAATAGCGCGAGCGCCTGACGAGGAAGAACCAGATCAGTATCGTCCAGCTTGATATGCGCGCGGTCCGTATTTGGATGGGCACGCAACAGCCGGCTCAGCTCGGTCGCGCTGGCCCGGGCCATATCTGCTGTTTCAAGGCTCGGAAGCGGATCCTGGTAGGCTGCATGGCTCATTACGACGTACCTCTATAAGAAACCAACTGTCCTGCTGAAGGTTATCTTCGAATATCGACAAACGCAATAAACGAAACAACTTCTTGTCGGAACAATTGGGCTAATATCGGCGGGACTTGATCAAGCATGTTCGAGGGATCGAGGCTGGCGAACCGCTGGAGCCATCGGTAGATAGTGAGTGTGGCTACTGAATTGAATACTGGCGTAGGGACGCCGGTGAAGGCGTCCCGATTCTCTATTACTGCTCGAGCACGAACGGTGAGGTCACCTGATCGACGTTCTCCGGAGTAATGAGGAAACAGTCGAACAGCTGCTTCTCGCCATCGAGGGGAATCTCGCCCGTGCGGATGAAGGTATCCGCCAATTGGACCGCTCTCTCGGCGAAGATCGCCACCGGCTGCAGTACCGTATACGCCAGTTCACCGGCCTTGATCGCATCGATCGCGGCGGGAGAGCCGTCGAATCCGCCGACTACCACGCCGTCGAGCTTGCCGGCCTGCTTCAATGCCGAGATTGCGCCGAGCGCCATCTCGTCGTTGCCGCTGATCACGCCATCGATATTGGGATGGGCCTGCAGCATGCTCTGCATCTTGTTGAAGCCTTGGGTGCGATCCCAGCCCGCGACGTCCGAAGCGACTTTCTCGAGATCCGGATATTGACCGAGCACGGTTTCGAAACCGTTGGAGCGCGTCGCGGCGTTATTATCCGAAGGCGGGCCCTTGAGTTCGACGTACTTGCCCGAGTCGCCGACGATCTCCACCCACTTCATGGCCCCTAGCGCCGCGCCCTGCGCGTTGTTGGAGACGAGCTGTGCCTCGGCGAGCCCCTGCTGGTTGATCTCGGCATTGACGATAAAAACCGGGATGCCGGCATCGACGGCCTTGCGCACCGCGCCGATGGAACCGTCGGCGTTGGCGGGGTCGAGAATGATGGCATCGGCCTGCTTGGTGATCGCGGTATCGATCAGTTGGCTTTCGGTATTGGTATCGCCCTTGTGAGAGCTGACATTCGCCGTATAGCCAAGCTCCACGGCGGTTTCCTCGGCAATCTTGGCCTCGGTGAACCAGTAGGGGTTCGAGCGATCGTTGACGATGATCGAGATCAGCCCCTGATCCTGGGCCAACGCGACACCCGCGAATAGCGGAGCAGTCACGGCAACCGCTGCAATCAGCAGACGCTTTGCTTTCATGAACATGGTGGGTCACCTTACTTTTATGGTTGTGATGCCGGCTTACCGACGGTGCTTTCCGCGGCGGGATCGGTCACTCGGGCCGGGGTTCCCTGTCGCGGAGAAGGCCTGTCGCCGTCGGAAGGCTCCGAGCGCTTCTTCCGACCGCGGTATTGAATGCTGTTGAGCAATACGGCGATGACGATGACAGCGCCGGTGAACACGGTTTGCCAGTAGGAGGAAACACCGATGATCACCAGACCGTCACCCAGGAAGCCGATGACGAAGGCGCCGAGCAGCGTGCCGCGCACATTGCCACGCCCGCCAGTCAGCGCCGCGCCACCAATGACCACGCCGGCAATGGCGGTCAGTTCGTAAGTCGTGCCCGCCGTCGGCCCGGCCGAGGTCAGTTGCGACGAGAGCACCAGGCCGGCGATGGCGGCGCAGATGCCCGACAGTACGTAGACCGATACCTGGACGCGCTTGACCGGCACGCCGGAGAGCTCCGCCGCGCGCGCATTGCCACCGGTGGAGTAGACCCAGCGCCCGAAGGGCGTACGGCTCAGCGCGAGAATGCAGACGATCGCGACGATCGCCATGATCAGCACGCCGGCGGGAACACCCAATATCCGATTGAAACCCAGCCAATCGAAACCGGTATTGCCCAGCGCCGGGCTGCCGCCGAGATTGTTGTAGGTGAGACCGTCGGTCATCAGCAGGGCGACGCCGCGCGCGACGTAGAGCATACCGAGCGTCGCGACGAAGGCCGGCACCTTGAAGTAGGCGACGAGCAAGCCGTTGATCGCGCCGACGAAGGCCCCCAGCGCACAGGTCAGAATGACCACCACCCAGACCGGCGGATAAAGCGTGACGCCGAAGGCCTCGAAGGAGACGCCTTGCATCAGAAAGCCGGCGACCACACCCGCCAGCCCCAGCGTGGAGCCCACGGAAAGGTCGATACCGCCGGTGAGAATGACCAGCAGCATGCCAATCGAGAGCAGCCCGAAAATCGCCACATGAGAGGACATCACCAGGAAATTGTTGGTCGAGAAATAGACCGGCGACAGGATCGAAAAAATGATGATGATCGCGATCAGGGCGAAAAACGCTCGACCCTCGAGCAACAGGCGCCCCAAGTCGGCGTTACCGCTGAACGACCTCGAACGGGAACGTTGCGCGGCTTGGCTGATATCAGTCATTGTTGTCAACTCCGCTATTCATTGATCAAGCGACGACGGCCTCGCCCGAGGCGGCCATGATCTCTTCCTTGGTGGCATCGGCGCCGAACTCCGCCGATATTCTGCCGCGACTCATCACCACGATCCGATGCGCAATGCTCAGGCACTCGCCGACCTCGGAGGTCGAGTAGACGACGGCCAACCCCTGCGCGGCGCCCTCGCTGAGCAACCGAAACACCTCGGCCTTGGCGCCGATATCGATGCCGCGACTGGGTTCATCGAGCAGCACGACCTTGGGGTGCGTCGCCAGCATCTTGCCGATCACGACCTTCTGCTGGTTGCCACCGGACAGCGACCCGATGGCGGCTTTCGAGCCATCGGTCTTGATATGCACGTTGCCGATGGCATCGGTAATCACGGCCTCCTCGCGCTGGCGCGAGGTAAGCAGCCCTTGGGTGAAGGCGCCGATGCTGGCGAGCGACAGGTTCTGCCCCACCGACATCGTCTGCACCAGCCCGTCGCGCTGGCGATCCTCGGGCACCAGCACCAGTCCCTTGGCGATCCGCTCGGCAATGCTCAGTCGCGAAATCTCCTCGCCTTCCAGCACGACCCGCCCCTCGCTCATGGCGACTCGCCCGGCAACGCTTTCGAGCAGTTCCGTACGCCCGGCGCCCATCAACCCATAGATACAGACGATCTCGCCCGCGCGTACGCTCAGCGACAAGCGGTCGACGACCGAGCGATCGGGAACCGATGCATCCGGGATGGACACGTTTTCGAGTGATAGCGCGACCTCGCCCAGGCGGTAACCGCTCGGCGGCGTGCCAAGATCGAAGTTCTCGCCGACCATGTTGCGCACGATCCACTCCAGGTCGATATCCTTGCGCTCGGCGCGGGCGGTCATCGCGCCATCGCGCAGCACCACCGCGTGATCGGTGATCAGCAGGGCTTCCTCGAGATGGTGGGAGATGTAGACGATCGAAACGCCGCGGCTCTTCAGGTCGCGGATCACCCGAAACAGCACTTCGACTTCCGAGGCGGAGAGCGCCGAGGTCGGTTCGTCCATGATCAGGATGCGCGAGTCGACCGACAGGGCGCGCGCGATCTCGACGATCTGCTGCTGGCCCAGCCGTAGATTCTCGACGAGGGTCAGTGGATCGATCGGCTCGTCGAGTTCCTCCATCAGCAGTCGTGTCTGGCGCTCCTCCTCGGCGTAGTCGATACCCTTGACGCCGCCCAGTTCGCGTCCCATGAAGATGTTGTCGCGGACGCTCAGATTGGGCGCGAGACTCAACTCCTGATGAATGATCGAGATGCCGCGTTTCTGCGCCTCCGTGGTCGAGGCGAAAGTGACCGGATGGCCGTCGAGTACGATCTCGCCGGCGGTGGGTTGAATCACCCCGGAGAGCACCTTCATCAGCGTCGACTTACCGGCGCCGTTCTCGCCGAACAGCGTCGTGACCTGGCCACGGTGAACGTCGAAATTCACGGCTTTCAGGGCATGCACGCTACCGAAGGACTTGGCGATATTGCGCGCCGAGAGCACGGACTCGCCGATAGCGGCTTCGCTGGAGGCGTTATCGCTCATTGCACACGCAACCTTACCGGCGTAACGAGCCAGTTCTTCGGATTGATCAGCTTGAAAACCCCGGTGACCGAGAGGGTCTGGCCGCTCAGGTCGCTGGTGTCGATATCGGAGAGTACCTGCGCCTTCATCGCATCGTTGATCGCCGCGCCGGCATTCTGATACTCGATCTGGTTGGTGAACTGGCCGAATTCGATATTGCCGGTGGCATCGCGCAGATCCGTGCCATTGATGGCCGGGCCGGTCTGAACGCGAATCGTCAGCTCATCGGGCACGCCTTCGACGTCGATTTCATACATGCCGGCGCTTCCCTCGCCGACGACGCCGGTGAAGGTGACCGGGATCACCGGGCCGATCCCCGCCGGTACACCATATTTCTCGCTCGCTGCGGCCTTGTCCTCGGCAATGGCGGCGGCCAGCGTGGCGGCCTCGACGGCGCGGGTTTCGACGCTTTTCTGGATACCGGGAAACTGCTCCACGCCGAACTGCTTGGCCGAGAACGCATCGTCTCCGGCGATCGGTTCCGATCCGATCGGCACGACCTTGGTGTCCCAGGCCATGACACCCAGCAGGACGACCGCGATAGCGATTGCCACCGCGCCACCACGCTTTTTCCCGGGCCGCTCCACGGCTCCGCTGTCGGCTTGTGAACTCATGGCATTCACTCGCTAGGAATCAGAATGATTTTCAGCGCGCTGGCGTCATGCTTCATTAGCTCGATGCCTTTGTGGAAATCCTCCAACGGCAGCTTGTGGGTAACCACGCCATCCGTGGGGAAATCGCCACTCTCGATGCCTTCGATCACATGCGGGTAGCAATATGGGCCAAGGTGGGCGCCGAGCACGTCGAGTTCCTTGCGGTCGCTGATGATGCTCCAGTCGACGGTCACCGGGTCCTTGAATACGCTGAATTCCACGAAACGGCCCAGCTTGCGCAACATCGCCAGCCCCTGCTCCACCGACTGGGGTGCCCCGGTGGCTTCGATGTAGATGTCGCAGCCGTAGCCGTCGGTCATGTCCTTGACGATCTGGACCACGTCCTCCTCACGCGGATTGAGCACCACGTCGGCGCCGAACTTCTTGGCCAACTCCAGGCGCTCGCCGTGCAGGTCCAGAACCACCAGCTTGGCCGGACCGGATTTCTTGGCCGGGCCGATCATGCCCAGGCCCAGGGTGCCCGCGCCGGATAGCACCACGATGTCACCCAACTGGATCTGCGCCCGCTGCACCGCGTGCATCGAGCAGGAAAACGGCTCGGTCAGCACGATATTCTCCACCGGCACGTCTTCCGGCAGCTTGTGATTGATCGCTTCCTTGGGGAACTTCATGTACTCGGCCATGCCGCCGTTGACGTTGTTCTGAAAGCCGTAGACGTCGTGCTTCTCGCACATCCAGTACTGGCCACGGCCACAGAAACGGCAATCCCAGCAGGGCACGATCTGTTCGGAAATGATCCGGTCACCGACTTCGAAACCCTTGGCCCCCGGGCCCATCTTGACGACCCGACCAACGAACTCATGGCCCGGAATCATCGGCGCCTTGATATAGGCCGGCTGGGTTTCGTCGCCCCAGAAGCTCGGCGCCCCTTCGAAGGCCTTGAGATCGCCGGCGCAGATGCCGCACGCCTCGACCTTGATCAGAATCTCCTTCTCGCCGATTTCGGGTACGGGCACTTCCTCGAGGCGGTAATCCCCTGGCGCATAGGCCACGATCGCCTTCATCGTCTTGGGGATGGTCACGTCGGAGGACGAAGACTGGGTTGACGTTTCGTTCATGAATGGCCTCCACTGACTCGGCTTGACTTATCATTTGATCTTATTCTGCTCAAATGAATTAACGCTTTTCAGTATAGCCAGGTCAACGCCATTGAGGCGAAATCCTTCTTATACTTTAGGCGCACTCTATAAGCATATGATTTTATTAAAGATAATCTGCAAGCATCAATTGATGCCCCTCCAGCCTCGCTTCAGGAGCACGCCAGCCCATATGCTCATCCATCACTGATGCTGAACATATGAACATACAGGGAGCATAAAACTCGCTCAAATGGCTTAAGCGCAAAGAAAGAGCGGGCGCTCTGGAGCGTTCACGAAGCCGAGGTGGCTTCATCCAGGCGAAGAATGGTATGCGCATTGGTGGCGCTGGTCGCCAGCGTATCGATGACGCCGGTGCGCAAGGCACCCAGGATACCGGCCGCCTTGGTATTTTCACTGGCGATCGCGATGACGTCGGGTATCCGCGCCAAATCGCCAATGGTCAGCCCGATGACCCGCCCCTGCATGGGCGTTGCGGAGGGCTTGCCATGAATATCGATGAAGTCGTAGCCCATCATGTCTCCCACGGTTCCCGACAGCCTGGCCTCGGCAATTTCCTGCGGTGAGAACCAGCCCATGCGGACCATATTGCTGTCCTCGCTCAAGTCACCGACGCCGATCATGGCGATATCGGCCCTTCTGGCGCGATCCAGCGTCTGCCTGACGGTCGGGTTCTCGTACATGGAGTCACGCAGTGCGGGGTTCTGGACCAGGGCCGGGGCATACAGCGTCTCGCTGTCGCCGCCGAACTTCATGGCCAGGCGCCGGCAGATATGATCGGGATTCATGTACTCCCCGGCGCGTAGCGACCCGCCGATCGCACACACGAAGGAGCATTGCCGCCCACCCTGCTCGAAGACGTTGTCGGCCACCTCGCCGACATTGCGTCCCATGCCCACTGCGACGATCGCCCCATCGAGCAAGCGGCGCGTCAGGTGGTCGGCGACCAGACTGGCCACGCCCGAACGCTGCAAGTCAGGGTTCGAATGATCGAGTGCGATGAGCGCACGCTTGATACCGAAACGCCTGATCAGTTCCTGTTCGATTTCAGCACTCACCGCCGGATGCTGACGCACCCTGACATCGACGATGCCTTCGGCATGGGCTCGCTTCAGCAGGCGTCCCGCCTTGACGCGCGAAATGCCCAAACGGTTGGCGATCACCTCTTGAGTCTCGCCCTCGACGTAATAGAGAGTGGCGATCTCGGTCATCAGCGAGATATCGGCATTCTCGAAGCGCTCATTCATGACAACGGTCCCGTGCGGCCTGGCGGTAGTGACCGGCACAAGATACCACAGGCTTCATCGACGGCTTCGATACCCGGCTCACGTTTGCGGTGGATCGCGAAACGCCTCTTTTTCGTAATCGGCGATGCGCGCCACTTTTTCCGCAGACGCGCCGCCACCGAACTCCGTGCTCAAAAATACCGTGACGATACTCTTGGCCAGCTCCGTGCCGACGACCCGCGCGCCGAGGGCGAGAATCTGCGCATCGTTGCTCGAGCGTGCCTTGGCCGCCGAGTAGGTATCGTGCGCCTGGGCAGCGCGAATCCCCTGGATCTTGTTCGCCGAAATGGCAACGCCGATTCCCGTGCCGCAAACGAGGATGCCGCGTTCGAATTCCCCAGAAACGATGGCCTTGGCGACGGTTACCGCTACATCGGGATACAGAACCGGCTCCGCGTTGTAGGTGCCGAAATCATGCACCTCATACCCAAGATCGCCGATGTGCTCGAGTAGCGCCTCCTTGAGCTCATACGCCGCTTCATCGCCTCCCAGGGCGATTCGCAACGGAACGTCACCTCTGTTGACCATGGAATGAAACCTCCTCGATAGCCTGTGGGTTCATGGTGCCAACACTCTTATGTTCAAAATATCAGCATACGATCTTTTGTAAAGTCTAAAGTCAGCTATCGAAACTGAAGTTTTTACAACATTCCACCGACTGATATCGTTTGCGCACCTCCAGACCTCGAATAGACATTTGATTTAACACATAAAAAAGTAGAACCTACTTACAAAATTAGCCTAAAGTCTAATTCTGATGCACCGTGCCCAGCTTGACACTATTCACTTCAGTGCTTAATCATTTGTTCATAACACGAACACATATGCCGGATCACCTACCACCGATCCTCGCTAGCGCTCGTTAACCCGCGACGCCATCATGACGACTTAGCGCCATCCGGATTCGTAAAAACAAAATGAGAGGAAATCGCCATGCAGCGCATCATCAATGACCCCGACAACGTGGTGGACGACGCCATCAGGGGATACTTGCGTGCTTCCCCTTCTCTCTATGCGGCGACTCAGCACCCTCGCGTTCTGAAATATTCCAAGGACGCCACCGATAAGGTCGGCGTCGTGACGGGAGGCGGCTCGGGTCATGAGCCCGCATTTCTGGGATATATCGGCGAGGGGTTATGCGATGCCGTCGCGATCGGCGAAATCTTTTCGTCGCCGACTGCCGATGCATTCCTCGAAGCGTTTCGCGTCGCGGATCGAGGCCAGGGCGTCGCCTGCCTTTATGGCAACTACGCGGGCGACAACATGAACGTGAAAATGGCCCGACAGATGGCCGAGCTGGAAGGCATCGACGTCAAGACCGTCGTCGCGCGCGACGATGTTGCCTCGGCATCCGCCGACCAGCGCGACAAGCGGCGTGGCGTTGCCGGTGAGATCATGATGTGGAAGATAGGTGGCGCCGCGGCCGCGCGCGGCGATAGCCTGGATGAGGTCATTCGCCTGGCGCAAAAAGCGGTCGATGCATGCTCGAGTATCGGTATCGGCCTGAGCAGTTGCACGATTGCCGCCAACGGCAAACCGAATTTCTCGATCGAACCTGGCACCATGGAACTCGGCATCGGCCATCATGGCGAGCCGGGCATTGCGGTGGTGCCACTCACCGGCGCCGTCGACATGGCAAAGGCCATGTGCGACACCGTACTCAACGATCGACCGCTCTCCCCAGGCACCCAGGTTGCCGTCTTGCTATCCGGGCTCGGTGCAACGCCGGTCATGGAGCTCAACCTGCTTTACGCCCATGTCGCCGATCGGCTGGATGCAGAAGGGGCCACGGTTCATCGCACCTACATCGGCAATTATTTCACCTCGCTCGAGATGATGGGCGCCACCTTGACCGTCATGGTGCTGGACGAGGAATTGAAGGCCCTGCTCGATGCGCCCGCCAGATCGCTGGCTATCACTCAGTAACGCGAAGACATTTCGTTCACCCTCTGGAGACAGGCGATGCAGTTCCTAAACGCCACTAAAGGCACGGCAATACTTCAGGATCTCGTTGGCGTCATCCTGGAGAACCGCAACTATCTCAGCGAGATCGATGGCGCCATCGGCGATGGCGATCATGGCATCAACATGGCCAAGGGCTTTCGACTCTGCGGCGAGTCGGTCGAGGGGCGCGACCTGTCCTTGTCGAAGGCGCTCGGCACGCTTGCCACCACGCTGATGGGATCGATCGGCGGATCGATGGGACCACTCTACGGCAGCCTGTTTCTGGGCATGTCGAGCGCGGTGAAGGATACCGATACCATCGATGCCAGAACATTCGGTGACATGCTCGTCTCGGGCCAGAGCGCCTTTCAGGGCATCAGCGATGCCAAGGTCGGCGACAAGTGCATGATCGATACGCTGGTGCCCGCCATTCAAGCTTACCAACAGGCACTCGAAGCACGGAAAAGTTTTCCCGATGCCTTACAGGCGCTACGCGAAGGCGCGTTGCAGGGCAGGGATTCGACCCGGGAACTCGAGGCCAAAATCGGACGTGCCGCGCGCCTTGGAGAGCGCTCCAAAGGCCATCTCGATGCTGGCGCCGTCTCCTGCTGGCTATTGCTGACGCAACTTGCCGACAGTACCGAATCGCGCTTGGAAAAATCGGCCGCCTGAAGCTATCGGCGATTCCTTTATGGCTATCCAAGCAATGGAGCCCAGCATGACCTCGCAGCTCGACGCCCTGAAGGCGCTTTCCCTGGTGGTTGCCGACACCGGCGATCTCGATGCCATCAGACGTTATCAGCCTCATGATGCCACCACCAATCCATCGCTGATTCTCAAGGCTTTCGGCCTGCCCGCTTATCGGCCCTTGATCGACGAGATAGTGGCCGAAGCCAAGGCCGCTAGCCACGACCGACAGGCCCAGATCGATCGGACGGTGGATCGCCTTGCAGTCGCCATGGGCAGCGAAATCGCCGGCCTTGTCCCGGGAAGGGTCTCGACCGAAGTGGCGGCGACGCTCTCGTTCGATACGCAAGGCAGCATTCGCAAGGCTCACGAATTGATCGAGATGTACGCCGAACGCGGTATCTCAAGCGATAGCGTGCTGATCAAGCTGGCCTCGACCTGGGAGGGAATCCGCGCCGCCGAGGTCCTCGAAAAGAAGGGCATTCAGTGCAATCTGACGCTGCTATTCAGCCACGCGCAGGCACAAGCCTGTTTCGACGCCGGCGTGTTCCTGATTTCACCGTTCGTTGGCCGGGTCACCGATTGGCATACCGCCAAGACCGGCCAAACCTTCACAGCGCACAACGACCCGGGCGTGCAGTTCGTGAAAGCGGTGTGCGAGCGCGCCGATCGGGGCGGTTACGATACCGTGGTGATGGGTGCCAGCTTCCGCAATATCGGCCAGGTATTGGCGCTGGCGGGATGCCACCGGCTGACCATTTCGCCCGCGTTGCTTGAAGCGCTCGATGCCCGCGATGAGCCGATAAAACGCCAAGTCGCCTTTACCGACCGGCGCGATAAAAAGCCACTTGCCTTGGGCGAGGGCGAATTTCGCTGGCAGCACAATCAGGACGCCATGGCCAACGACAAGCTGGCCGAAGGCATCCGGCGTTTCGCCGATGACCAGGCTTGTCTCGAGAAGCTGCTCGCCGATCGCCTGGCCGCAAACCGCTGAAAGGAATTCACCGATGCCGACACGCTTCGAAATGGCCAACGCGATCCGCGCGCTATCCATGGACGCCGTACAGAAAGCCAACTCGGGCCACCCCGGCGCGCCAATGGGCATGGCCGATATCGCCGAAGTACTCTGGAACGATCACTTCAAGCACAACCCGGCCAACCCCACCTGGCAGGATCGCGATCGCTTCGTGCTCTCCAACGGCCACGGCTCGATGTTGCTCTACTCGTTACTGCATCTCACCGGTTATGATTTGACGATCGATGACATAAAGCAGTTTCGGCAACTCCATTCGCGCACGCCGGGCCACCCTGAACTGGGTTATACCCCCGGCGTCGAAACGACCACGGGTCCATTAGGCCAAGGGCTGGCAAACGCCGTCGGCATGGCGATTGCCGAGCGCACGCTGGCCGCTCGGTACAATCGCCCCGATTATGAGATCGTCGATCACCGCACCTGGTGTTTCGTCGGCGATGGCTGCCTGATGGAAGGGATCAGCCATGAGGCCTGTTCCCTGGCAGGCACGCTAGGGCTCGGCAAGCTAACCGTGTTTTACGACGACAATGGCATCTCCATCGATGGGGAGGTCGAGGGTTGGTTCACCGACGATACCGCCAAGCGTTTCGAGGCGTATGGCTGGCATGTGGTGGCCGATGTCGATGGTCATGCACCCGGGCAGATCGATCGGGCGATCGAAGCCGCCAAACGGCAACGCACCCGACCCAGCCTGATCATCTGTAAAACCGTCATCGGCTTTGGCGCACCCAATAAACAGGGCACGGAAGCAAGCCATGGCGCCGCGCTCGGCGATGACGAAGTCGCCGCCGCCCGTGAGCGGCTCGATTGGCCACACGCTCCCTTTCATGTTCCCGATGCCCTTTATGCGGGCTGGAACGGCATCGATAAAGGCAACCGGGAAGAGACGGATTGGCAGGCTCGTTTCGAGCGTTACAGCGAAGCATTCCCGGATGAAGCCAGAGAACTCCAGCGCCGATGGAATGGCGAATTGCCCGGTGATCTTGAAGGCGCTGCGCTTATGGTGAAAGCACAGCAAGCGTGTGAAAGCCTGGCATCGCGCAAGGCTTCCCTAGAAACATTGAATAGTCTTGGCCCCAAACTCCCCGAGCTACTTGGTGGCAGCGCCGATCTGGCGCCCTCGAATCTGACCTTTTGGGATGGCGCCGAGGCCATTACCCCGATGAGCCCAGCAGGCAACTACCTGCACTATGGCGTTCGCGAGTTCGCCATGGGCGCGATCATGAATGGCATCAGCATGCATGGCGGTTTCATTGCCTATGGCGCCACCTTCCTGACCTTCATGGAGTACATGCATAACGCGGTACGCATGGCGGCACTGGCCAAGCGTCGGGTGATCTTCGTCTATACCCACGATTCGATTGGCTTGGGCGAAGACGGCCCTACCCATCAGCCCATCGAGCAGCTCAATGCCTTGCGCATCACCCCCAACCTGATGACCTGGCGGCCCTGCGATGCGACGGAAACCACTGCCGCCTGGCTAGCGGCACTGAAGCGTCAGGACGGGCCGACAGCGCTGGTTTTTTCGCGCCAAAACCTGATTGGACAGAAGCGTAGTGCTGAACAAATGGCACACATCGAGCGCGGTGGTTATGTCCTGAGAGATTGCCAAGGCTCCCCGGATTTGATCCTGATTGCCACCGGCTCCGAAGTGCAGTTGGCAATGGAATCGGCCGACACGCTGGAAGCCAAAGGCCGGCACGTTCGCGTGGTTTCCATGCCCTGCACCACGCTATTCGACCGGCAGGACGTGGACTACCGCGAAGCCGTGCTGCCCTCGCATATCCGTCACCGCATCGCTATCGAGGCCGCGCATACCGATTACTGGACCAAGTTTGTCGGCCTCGATGGCCGCATCATCGGCATGACTGGATACGGCGAATCGGCGCCCGCGCCCGATCTTTTCGACTATTTCGGTTTTACTGTCGATAATGTGGTTGCACAAGCCGAAGCGTTACTGGACTGACAGGGCGCTGGCGTCGAAGCGATGTCATATCTGCGCTTGGATCAGCCGAATCCCATAGGGTGGAAATGCGTTATCCGCCGTCATCAGGACAAGCCCTTCCGTTTGCGCCTGGGCGATCAACATGCGGTCGAAAGGATCACGGTGATGCATGGGCAGGTTGCCCGCCTGTTCGCCATGAAAGGGAGCGATGGGAAGGGAAATGAAGCCTTCATCCTCGATAATGCGCTCCAGGTCGTCGGGAGCTTTCAGTTTACCGAGTTGCCTCTTTATGCTGATCTCCCAGACGCTGGCGGCACTAACGAATACCGTATTGCGCGGTTCCGCGATGATCTCTCTAGCCGTTATGCCTAGCCGAGGATCGTCGGCCAGCCACCAGAGAAAAACATGCGTATCGAGCAGCAATCTGCGCATGCTCATTGTTTCTCAAAGGGCACGCCTTCAAAGGCCGCCACGAGATCTTCCGGCGTTTCATCGAAATCAGCAGCCATGCTGATTCGCCCCTTGTAACGGCCAGGCCGACGCTGTGGCGACTCCCGATACGCGACCAGCTCGACACAGGGCTTGCCGGCTTTCGCGATGACGATCTTCTCGCCCTGACGCGCTTTCTCTGCCAGCGAAGAGAGTTGGCTCTTGGCCTCATGCATATTGATTTGCATCACGCAGCACTCGTATTAGCTAACCTAGCTAAGGTTACTCCTCATTGACTGAACCAGCCAGTCCGATAGCTGCGGTCAAGCCACTCCGATGAACATGCGTTACGCTACCAGTACTTTTACAACAATTTTTCGATTTATATCTGCATTTCGAGCGCGGATTGAGTATTTTTACTACTTCCTATGTCGAGCCTGCATGTAGTGGCTCGACCCTGCGCTCATTCACTCAGTAACCGCCAACAGGAGCCCGCATGCCACGCCCCGCCCCCGAGATTCTCGCTTTCGGCGAAGCCATGACCTTGTTCGTCGCCGCAACGACTGGCGATCTGGCCGAGGTCGAGCGCTTCGAGCGCCGCATCGCCGGTGCCGATACCAATGTTGCCATCGGTCTGGCACGGCTGGGTTTTCATGTCGGCTGGCTGAGCCGGGTCGGCGCCGATAGCTTCGGCCGCTATATCCAACGCACGCTGGAAGCCGAGGGCATCGATTGCCGCCATTTGCAGCGCGATCCCGAGCATGCCACCGGACTGGTATTCAAGGCCCGCGCCGAACGCGGCGAGGACCCGCACGTGGAGTACGTGCGACGCGGCAGCGCTGCCAGTTACCTGGCCACGGCCGATGCCGCCGGGGTCGATTTCAGCGTCGTGCGCCACCTGCACGCCACCGGCATTCCGCCGGCACTCTCCGCCAGCGCGCGTGAGCTGTCATTGCATATGCTCGAGCGCGCGGCAAGCGCCGGGGCCAGCATCTCCTTCGATACCAATCTGCGCCCCAGCCTGTGGGAGAGCGAGCGGGTGATGTGCGAGACCATCAATGCGCTAGCCGCCAAGGCCGACTGGGTGCTGCCGGGACTTGCCGAAGGGCAGCGCCTGACCGGCCTGGAAACGGCCCATGACATCGCCGGTTTCTATCTCGATCAGGGCGCCAAGGCGGTGATCATCAAGCTCGGTCCCGAGGGGAGTTATTATCGCGACCGAACCGAGAGCTTCACCGTGGAGGGCTTCAAGGTCAGCGAAGTGGTCGATACCGTCGGTGCTGGCGACGCTTTCGCGGTCGGCGTCGTCAGTGCGCTGCTCGATGGCTTGGCGCCGCGCGCCGCGGTACGCCGAGGCAATCTGATCGGCGCCCAGGCGGTGCAAGTGCTCGGCGACATGGAGGGCTTGCCCAGCCGCGAACGTCTGAACGAACTCGAAGCCAACCTGCCGGCGCTGAACTGAGCCCAACCACGAGGATATTCGCATGCCTAAGCGTATCGTCGCCTTTCGTCGCCTGAACGAAGCGCAGCTCGCCCAGTTACGTGAGCAGTTTCACGTCGATTATTTTCCCTCGCTCAGCTCGGCCGACGATCCCGATTTCCGCGCGGCGCTGGCCGAGGCCCATGGGCTGATCGGCACCAGCGTGAAGATCACTCCCGAGTTACTCGACGAAGCGCCGCACCTAGAGGCCATCGCCACTATCTCGGTGGGCTACGACAACTACCCCGTCGACGAGTTGACCCGCCGCGACATTCTGCTGTGCAACACGCCGGATGTGCTTACCGAAACCACCGCCGACACCGGCTTTACACTGATCATGGTAACCGCCCGCCGGGTGCTGGAACTGGCCGATTTCGTCAAGCGCGGCGACTGGCGGGAAAGCATCGGCGAGACCCATTACGGCAGCGATGTGCATGGCAAGACCCTCGGCATGGTCGGCCTCGGGCGTATCGGTGCCGCCGTGGCACGCCGTGGCGCGCTGGGCTTCGGCATGCAGGTGCTGTATTCCAACGCCTCGCCCAAGCCGGCGCTGGAAGCCGAACTCGGTGCGCGCCGTTGTGATTTGGAGGAACTGCTCGGCCAGGCCGATTTCGTCTGCGTGACGGTGCCCTTGACCGCCGAGACCCACCATCTGTTCGGTGCCGCGCAGTTCGCGCGGATGAAACGTGACGCCATCTTCATCAACATTTCGCGCGGCAAGGTGGTCGATGAGGCGGCGTTGATCGAAGCGCTGGAAAAAGGCCGGATACGCGGTGCCGGGCTCGATGTCTTCGAGCGGGAGCCGCTACCCGCCGACTCGCCACTACTGCGCCTGCCCAATGTCACGGCGTTACCGCATATCGGCTCGGCAACTCACGAAACCCGTATCGCCATGGCCCAGCGCGCGGTGGATAACATCATGCTTGCCTTGAATGGCGAGCGACCGATCAGCCTGGTCAACGATGCCGTCTGGGAGCGCCGATGCTGATTCGCAGCGGCAGCGGCTCCCTCGGCTCACCCGCCAGCGTCTCGATGCAAACGGGTATATACACCTTATTACTTACACAAAAGCTCTTCAGCCAAGACACCCCTTGTATAACGGCCGCCCTTGAACTAAAGGTGGAAGTGCCTGGCACCGACACTCCCAGAGGAGCCAGGTAGCGGAAGGCAAACCCAAGTCGACTAAAGGATTAGCGCTATGAAAAGTTTAAATGCGATTGCATTGATAATACTCATCATTGGTGGGCTGAACTGGCTTCTGGTCGGACTCTTCCAGTTCGATCTGGTCGCCCAGATATTCGGCGGCGAAGGGGCGATCCTGGCACGTATCGTCTACGTCATCGTGGGGATATGCGCGCTGTATGCGTTAACGCTCATTTCCAAGGTTGGCAGCGATCACAGGAAAGTCACCACCTGAGGCCGCACGGAGGCCGGATTCAGACTGGGCCGCGCCAAGCGCGGCCCTGTTTTCGTATCGCATCGAAACGGACAAACTCGGCGAGTTGCGCTACAGTGTTCGGAAACAGTGTTCAAAAAGTAAGTAAATTCACGCTCAATGCTGGGCTCCTTTTGCCGATAACTGTAACAATAGCGCCGCAAGTCCCGATTGGCCGAAAGAGATTTCATCATGTCGCAGCTCTGTCTGCTTTTCGATTGTGATGGCACATTGGTAGATAGCGAACCTCTGCTGGCCGAGGTCATGGCCGACACCCTGACTCGCGCCGGCTTGCCCTTCTCAGCGCGTGAGTACATGGAAGAGTTTCGTGGCGTGCGCTTCATGAATATCGTCGCCGAACTCGAACGCCGCCACGGTGCGTTGTCCGACGCGGTACGCGACGCTGCCGAGATCGAAATGCGCAGCACTCTAGCCGAGCGCATGGTGCGCGAACTGCAGCCGATTCCCAACGTGCGGGGCATGCTGGAAACACTCGGTGCCTATCCACGCTGCGTCGCCTCAAACGGCCCCGAGCACAAGATTCGTACCGCGCTGGATAGCACCGGCCTGCGCCCCTTCTTCGCCGATCGCCTGTTCAGTGGCTACACCCTGAACTCCTGGAAGCCCGATCCGCTGCTGTTTCTGCATGCGGCACGGACCATGGGCTTCGACCCCGAGCACTGCGTGGTCATCGACGATGCTGCCGTCGGCGTCGCTGCGGGCCTCAGGGCCGGCATGCGCGTCGTGCACATCAACCGTTTCCCGGACGCCGAAACCACGCCCAGTGGCGCCATCTGCATGACCGACATGGGCCAGTTGCCGGGTATCGTCGCCCAGTTGAGCCAGCTCGAAGCCATCGCCAGGTAGCACCGCGCAGCGTTATCATCGACGCTCCATCCGTTGCCGACAGGAACCCCGGTATGGCGTCCCTCCAGGACCAGCTTCGCGGCCTCGTCTACTCCACCGAGCATGGTGAAACCTGCCCCGCTTGCCGCCGCCCAATGAACGATTGCGAATGCGCCGATCGCGCCGAGGCCGAACGCTTGGCCGCGCTGGATGGCGTCGTGCGCATCCGCCGCGAGACCAGCGGCCGCAAAGGCAAGGGCGTGACGACCGTTAGCGGTGTACCGCTGGCCACGACCGAACTCAAGACGCTGGCAAAGGAACTCAAGAAACGCTGTGGTACCGGCGGCGCGCTCAAGGAGGGTGTCATCGAAATCCAGGGCGATCACCGCGACGTGCTCAAGAGCGAACTGCAAGCCCGCGGCTTTATGGTGAAGCTCGCCGGCGGCTGATCAGCCAATCCCCTATCGGATCGATGCCACCAGCGCCTCCAGGGTCGCTCCAATCGGCGCTTCCAGCTTAACGGTATAAAGATCGTCGGCGCGGGTCAGCCCGCGATTCAAACAGGCGATCGGCTTGGCGTCGCGTGCGGCCTGACGCGCGAAGCGAAAGCCGGAATAGACCATCAGCGACGACCCGACCACCAGCAAGGCATCGGCCTCTTGCAGCGCAGCGAAGGCCGCCGCGACTCGCGCCCGCGGCACGTTGTCGCCGAAGAACACCACATCGGGCTTGAGAATGCCGTTGCCGCAGCGCGCGCAATCATTGACCCGAAAGCGGGAAAAATCCAGGCCATCGAGATCGGCGTCGCCATCCGGGCCAACGGCGGCATCGATGCCCTGCCATTCGGGATTGCAGCGCGCCAATTCGGCGTGCAAATCGTGACGCATGCGCAGCGCATCGCAACCCATGCAGCGCACCATCTCGGCACGACCGTGCAGGTCGATCACCCGCTTCGAGCCGGCACGCTGATGCAGCCCATCGACGTTTTGCGTGATCAGCGCCGAGACATGGCCGAGTGCCTCGAGACGCGCCAGAGCGCGGTGCGCCGGGCCCGGTCGTGCGCTCTCGATGGCGCGAAAACCGATCAGGCTGCGCGCCCAGTAGCGCTGGCGCGTCGCCAGGCTAGCCATGAAGTGCTGATGCTGCACTGGCGGTGGGCGCTTCCAGGCACCCCGGGTATCGCGATAATCGGGTATGCCGCAATCGGTGCTGACACCGGCGCCGGTCAGTACCACAAGCTTGGGATGGCGCCGCACGAAATCGCGAAGCGCCGCCAAATCGGCACTCGCTGGCGGCGCGGCCGGTTCGCCCACGGCTTGATCGATCGTTCTGTCTCGAGGGTCGTTCAGCATGCTGGAATCACGGTTGGGTGCTCGGTTCCCAGAGTAAACCAGCATCGCCTTCATGGCCTACTGTCGCGCCGCGTACTGGGCCAAGGATGCATGGCCCTCGCTTGCCCCCTTGGCTAGAATGAGCCTTTCGTGAACTACCGGGGGCGATGCCTGCGATGGCCTGGCTAGAGTACCTGTTACCGCTGATTTTCCTGGCACCGCTTGGGGCCACGGCGGGTGTCGTACTGGCGCTGCGCAACTTGCACGATGCCCGGGTGCGTTCACCGTTCGATGCCCATACGCTGCGCGAACCCGGCCAGGCACTGCGCGACCGCCTGGACCGCGCCTTCTCCAGTCTGTTCCTGAATGGCGCACTGGGGCCCATCGTGGTGCTGGCGCCATTGGTTTACGGCATGGGACGCATGCTGTTTTCGCCGCATCAGAACTGGCTGGAGTGGGCGATCTATGGCCTTTTGTGTTCGGGCCTGGTGCTGCTGTTCTGTTTTCTGCTGATGCGCGATTTTCAGCGTATCACCCGCCTCAAGCTGGGGTTGGCCTGCGAACTGGCGGTGGGTCAGGAACTCGAGCGATTGATCCATCCCGAGGCGCATCCCTATTTCGTGTTCCATGACATCCCCAGCGATACCTTCACCATCGATCACGTGGCGGTGACACCCTATGGCGTGTTCGTCATCGAGACGCGGGCACGCACCCACCCACTGGACGCCAGCGGCAATCCGCAGCGCCAGGTGGCGGTAGAGAGCCAGCGGCTGCGCTTCCCCGGCTGGAGCGAGCGCCAGCCACTGCGCAAGACACGCCAGGCCAGCGTGTGGGTGCGCCAGTGGCTGGGCCGCGAGTGTGGCGTGGACGTGCCGGTGCGTGGCGTGCTGGTACTGCCCGGTTGGGAGATCGATCTGGAGCAATCGCCCGACAACCTGCTGGTGGTCAGCGGCGAAGGGCTGGCCAAGCTGCTTTTCGAGGCACGCCTCGGTGAGTTCGACGATGCCGTACACGATCAGGTCACGCGTGCCCTGACCCGGCGCGCGGCCCTGCTCGACGATCGCCATCGCGAGCGCCCCTCGATATAGCTATTCTTCGGCAATCAGGCGTATGCGCGCAGCACAGCGCCCACGCCTCAGTGCCACCAGGCTGTCCGCATCGGGAAAATTTTCTAGCTGCCCGGCATCGATGCCGATGCGTACCTCGGTCAGCACGCGGTTGCCGCGCCCGCCGCATTTCAGGCTGAGCGCGCGCCCGGTGCCATCGCCGAAGGCCGCCTCGAAGGCCTCGATCAGCGCATTGCGCCCCACCTCGCCGCCCTGATGAATCATCAAGAAATCGACGAAAGCGCTGGCATTCACCGCGTCCACCAATTCCACGGCAGTGGTGAAATACGCCTCGGCGGGCAGGGCCAGGCAGGCGGCGTGCTTGGCGTATTCGTAGCGATCCAGGCAACTCGCCCGCCCCGGCATCGCGTTATCCAGGTCATCAGCGAGGGATTCAGGAAAATCGAAGGGCGCATGGGCGCGGCAAAAGCTGCCGTCGGCACGCGGCCGATCGAGAAAACAGCCCTCGGCGCGCCAACGCTGGCGCGTTACACCACGCTCGGCGAAGCGCTCCGGCAGCGAGGGCCACAAGCCATGCAGCACGAAGCCCGCCTCCGCCCCTTCGCGTAGTGAATTATCGCGGCACTCCCGGGGCGGCTCGCGGCGTGTCTCGCAAAAACCCGCGTGCCAGGTCAGCGCCAGGGTGTAGTGATCGAAACGCCCGGTATCGAGCTCGGCCTGGGCAACGGTGCTGGCCGAGGCGAACGCCGGGGCCGCCAACAGCCAGGCCACGAGCAGCCAGCCGGCGCTCACTGTGATTGCATGTGTCTTGCGCATCAATCCGCCCTGAGCCGCCCGCCCATCTCCTGGGCCAGGTCGACCGCGTAATGGTCGGTCATGCCACCGATGAAATCGAGCATGCGCCGGTAACTGTCGTAGAGCGTCCACGATGGGCGCGGGGTGTTCTCGCCAATCAAGGCCAGAACGCGCTGGTGCTTGAAGGTCGAACGGCCCTGGTAATGCAACTCATGGGCAGCCCCGATAAAGGCCTCGAGCAGAATACCCAGCGTCGTGTAGGCACCGATCTCCAGTTTGGCCTTGCGCTCGTTCTGGAAGATACGCTCGCGGGCCAACTGCTTGGCGGCGCTCACCCCCCAACCGAGATCGGGATGGCACAACTCGAGCAGATCCTCCTGCAACGCACCATTGAGCAACTCGGCTTCATGCTGGACGAACACTGCACCAACGTCATTGACCGCGCGCTCCATGGCCGCCCCGCGCAGCGCGGCGATGCGCCGGCGCTGCGACACGCCCTCGCGCTGCATCTGTGAGTACTCCTCGGGCTCGCCACCGGCAATCTGAATCAGCACGTCGGCCACTTCGTCGTAACGCAGGATACCCATTTCCAAGCCATCCTCGAGATCGAGCAATGCATAGCAGATATCGTCGGCGGCTTCGACCAGGTAGGCCAGCGGGTGGCGGCACCAGACCCCGTCGCCACGCGGGCGCAGCCCCAGGTGCCCGGCCACCGATGCGAGCAGGTGCTTCTCCGATTGATAGCAGCCGAACTTGCCGGCGCTGCCGCCGTGCTCCACCGTCCAGGGGTACTTGAGCAGCGTGCCCAGCGTCGCCGCAGTCAGGCGCATGCCGCCCTTGAACTGGTTGTATTCGATCTGGGTGACGATACGAAAACCCTGGGCGTTGCCCTCGTAGGTCAGCAGATCCTCACGCTCGGTATCGGATAGCCCATCGAGCAGGCCGCTGCCGTCGCTCTCGGCGCGCTTGAACCAATCGCGAATCGCGTATTCGCCGGCATGGCCGAATGGCGGATTGCCGATATCGTGACCCAGGCAGGCCGCCTGGATGATCACCCCCAGATCCGCCGGGCTGATCCAGGCCGGCAACCGCTCGCGCAGGCCTTCGCCGACGATCATCCCCAGGCTGCGACCCACGCAGCCGACCTCCAGCGAATGCGTCAGTCGGGTGTGGATATGGTCGTTGTCGGTGAGCGGATGCACCTGGGTCTTGCGCCCCAGCCGCCGGAACGAGCCGGCGAAGACGATTCGATCATGATCCTTGTGGAACGGGCTGCGGCCGATCTCGTCGCGTGCGGCGCGCGGCTTGTCGTTGAGCCGGTGGGGGTCGAGCAACAGCTCCCAGTGCATCTGTGTCATATCAGTCTCTCGAGGATAAGCGCCGGCTGCCGAGCCGCGTTCTCTCATCATCGGGCTAAGCTACCAGACGATCGCGCCGGAATCGCCCCATTAGATCGGGGAATTGGCGAGCGCCCCATTTTTCGAGGCAAGCGCATGTAGTCAATCGCGTAAAAACGTGTAGGAAATTGACGACAAACACTTGTAGGAAAAAAGCGATAGCCGAAGGCATATCCCATGGCTTTAAACCCAACCTGAAAACTTTTTATCGTTATTTCATATACCTAACTATCAGCTTTTCACAAGCATGCCTCTCCCTTCTCACGAGCCGACGAGAAGGTACGGGGTATCTCCCTTGCGTCACACAATGATACATATCCCGCCCACACAGCCAGGGCGACCCAGCGTTTCGCCCACGGTACGACACCCGATCGACCCGCCGATGGGTCGATCCCTAGCACTTGCAATGCAGAAATCCGTCAATTGAGACGCGAAATTCGAATCGCTCGTCGAGAGGCTCAGTATGGCAAAGGAAGGAACGGTTGCGCCGAAAGAGCGCATCAATATCAAGTACGTGCCGGCCACCGGCGATCAACAAACCGAAACCGAGCTACCGCTGAAGTTGCTGGTCGTCGGCGATTTCAAGGGCAGCGAAGAAGCCACTCCGATCGAGGAACGCGAGGCGGTCTCGGTCGACAAGAACAACTTTCACTCGGTAATGCGCGAGGCCGGCCTGACCCTTCAGTCCGCTGTGCCCAATCGCATGGAAGACACCATGAAAGAGGGCGAAACGCCCAGCGACATCGCGATCGATCTCGAATTCAAGTCACTCAGCGACTTCGAGCCCGACAGCGTGGCACGTCAGGTGCCGGAGTTGCGCCAATTGGTCGAACTGCGCGAGGCGCTGGTGGCACTCAAGGGCCCATTGGGCAATATCCCGGCCTTTCGCGAAAGGCTGCAAAAGCTGCTCGAGAACGACGATGCTCGCAGCCAGTTGCTGGCCGAACTGGAAGGGCTCGACTCGCCCGACGACCGCGCCTGATCACTGCCCACGCAACGCAATCGAGACATAACGTATGACCGACACGACACAACAACGCGGCCAGTCCAGCGAGACACTCAAGGAAGAGTCTCTGCTCGATCAGGTAATGGCGCAGACCCGCATAACCCCGGCCGATGACGGCTACGATATTGCCAAACACGGCGTCGCCGCCTTCATCAGCGAACTGTTGAAAAGCGATCAGGGCTCACCCAAGGTCAACAAGGGCGTGGTCGATCGCATGATCGTAGAGCTCGATCGCAAGATCGGTGCGCAGGTCGACAGCGTGCTGCACGACAAGGAATTCCAGAAGATCGAAGCCTCCTGGCGCGGCCTGAAGCTCCTGGTCGATCGCACCGATTTTCGTGAAAACATCAAGTTCGACCTGCTGCATGCCACCAAGGCGGAACTGCTCGAGGACTTCGAGTTCGCGCCCGAACTCAGCCAGAGCGGCCTTTACAAGCATGTGTATGCCGCCGGATACGGCCAGTTCGGTGGCGAGCCGGTCGGCGGCATCATCGGCAATTACGACTTCTCGCCGTCGACGCCGGATATGAAGCTGCTGCAATACACCGCGGCCATCGGCGCGATGGCCCATGCGCCATTCCTGTCATCGGTCGCGCCGTCGTTCTTTGGCGTCGACAACTTTCAGGAATTGCCGCATATCAAGGACTTCAAGGCGATTTTCGAGGGTCCGAAGTACACGCGCTGGCGCAGCCTGCGCGAATCGGAAGATGCCCGTTACCTGGGGCTGACCGCACCGCGTTTTTTGCTGCGCATGCCCTACGATCCGGTCGAAAACCCGGTCAAGAGCTTCAATTACCGCGAAACAGTCAGTGAAGACCACGACCATTATCTATGGGGCAACACCGCTTACCTGCTTGCCGAGCGCCTCACCGACAGCTTCGCCAAGTATCGCTGGTGCCCCAACATCATCGGCCCGCAGAGCGGCGGCGCGGTAGAGAACCTGCCGGTTCACGTGTTCGATGCGCTCGGCCAGTTGCAGGCCAAGATTCCCACCGAAGTGCTGATCACCGACCGCCGCGAATTCGAGATGGCCGAAGAAGGTTTCATTTCGCTGACCATGCGCAAGGGCAGTGACAACGCCGCGTTCTTCTCGGCCAACTCGGTGCAAAAGCCGAAGAAATTCCCCAACACGCCGGAAGGCCGCAACGCCGAGACCAACTTCAAGCTCGGCACCCAACTGCCCTACATGTTCGTCATCAACCGCCTGGCGCACTACATCAAGGTGCTGCAGCGCGAACAGATCGGCTCGTGGAAGGAACGCCAGGATCTCGAGCGCGAACTCAACACCTGGATTCGTCAATACGTCGCCGATCAGGAGAACCCACCGGCCGACGTACGCAGCCGTCGCCCGCTGCGTGCCGCCTCGATCCAGGTGTCGGACGTCGAGGGCGACCCGGGCTGGTATCAGGTGTCGATGGCGGTGCGCCCACACTTCAAGTACATGGGCGCCAACTTCGAGTTGTCGCTGGTCGGCCGACTCGACAAAGAGTGAGCAGGGTGAATCGTCATGCGTGAGCACAGCGAGAGCCTGACCGGCGCTCGCCTGTTCGAGCGCCTGTCGGCACCCGAGCAAGAGCAGCCGACCGAGCAACGCGAGCGGCTGGCCGAGACGCTGGAATCGATCAAGCGGCATCTCGTCGATCTGCTCAACAGCCATCCGGGGAACAGCGAATGCGCCCCGGAGCTCGGCCTGTTGGACTTCAACGACGCGACCAGTGGCGTGCTCGATCTGGAACTCAATATCCAGCGCTCGATACGCCAGTGCATCGAGCGCTTCGAGCCACGCGTCTGCCGGGTGAGGGTCGAGTCACTGCCCAATCCCAACGATCCATTGCAATTGCACTTCCAGGTGCATGCCATCCTGGCGCTGGGGCACGAGCAAACCCAGACCACCATCGACCTGCTGCTCAACGACAAGCGCTACCAGTGCCTGAACTAGCACTGTCCAAACCGAGGCCTGCATGCTGAATCGCTATTACCGGGATGAGCTCAACTACCTGAAACGCCAGGGCCGGGAATTCGCCGAAGGCAATCCCGGCTTGAGCCGTTTCCTGTCGGAGCGCAGTACCGACCCGGATGTCGAGCGGCTGCTCGAAGGCTTCGCGTTTCTCACCGGACGCCTGCGCGAGAAGGTCGAGGACGAGTTCCCGGAACTCACTCACTCGCTGATCGGCATGCTCTGGCCCAACTACCTGCGTCCGGTACCCAGCATGACCGTGATGCAATTCACCCCCAAGTGGCACGCGCTGAGCGCCACACAGCGCATCGTGCGAGGCACCTCGCTTGCCAGCCTGCCGGTGGATGGCACCGCGTGCCGTTTTCGTACCTGTCACGACGTCGCGCTACACCCGCTGGAACACGTCGGTGTCGAAGCCCAGCATTCGCGCGAGGCATCGGTCGTTGCGCTCGATCTCGACGTGCACAGCGATCAACCGCTCGATGCACTGGGTATCGACGATCTGCGCGTGCATCTGGGTGGCGACGGCTATACCGCACGGACTCTGTATCTGTGGCTCAGTCATTATCTGTCGCGTATCGAACTGGACATCGATGGCGAGCGCCAGCATCTACCCAAGGATTGTCTGCGCCCGGTCGGCTTCGCCGAGAGCCAGGGTCTGCTGCCCTACCCGCGCAACGCCTATCAGGGCTACCGGATTCTTCAGGAATACTTGTGTTTCCCCGAGGCCTTCCAGTTTTTCGATATTGCCGGATTGGGGAAGCGTCTACCCGCTCGGCCGGGGCGCCGAATCACCCTGCGGCTGGTGTTTTCGCGCACGCTACCTGCCGATGCCAAGGTTCGCGATGAGCATCTGGCACTGTATTGCACCCCGGCGATCAACCTGTTCGAACACGATGCCGACCCTATCGATCTCAGCGGCGAGCGAAGCGAATACCGGCTACGTCCAAGTAGCCGCAATCCGGCGCATTATGAAGTGTTCAGCGTCGATCAGGTCTCCGGTTGGCTGGCGGGCGAGTCGGGCAAGATACGTGGCGAGGCGCGCGATTACGTACCCTTCGAGAGTTTTCAGCATCAGATCGAGCGCGACCGTGAGCGCAACGCACTCTATTACCGGGTACGTGCCCGCGAGAGCCTGCGTAACGACGGCTTCGATCACGATATCGCCTTCGTTCGCGGCGACGAGCAAGCTTGCCTGGGTCTGAACGAAACACTCTCGCTGAAGCTGACCTGCTCCAATCGCGAGCTGCCCGAGCGGCTCAGCGTTGGCGATATCAACGTGCCCAGCGAAGACAGCCCGGCCTTCGCCGACTTTCGCAACATTACCCGACCGACCCCGGCGCTGCGTCCGACGCTCGATGGCAGCCTGTTGTGGACGCTGATCTCCAACCTGTCGCTGAACTACCTGTCGCTGCTCGACCGCGACGCGCTGTGCTCGGTGCTGCGCGCCTACGATTTTCGCGCACTGATCGATCGTCAGGCCGAGCGGGTTTCCCAACTCCGCCTGGGCGGCATTCTGAGCATCGAGACACAACCCATCGACCGTTTGCATCGCGGCCTGCCGGTGCGCGGGCTGCGTTCGGTGCTGACTCTGGATCAGGAAGCCTTCGGCGACGAGGGCGGCCTGTATCTATTCGGCAGTGTTCTGGCGCGCTTCTTCTCGCTCTACGCCAGCATCAACTCGTTTCATGAACTTCACGTCATCAACCGTCATAACCGCGAGCGCTACGTATGGACCTCTCAGCCGGGCCAACAGCCCCTGATGTAGCGCTTGCGCCCTTGATCGACGGGGCACGGCGCTACGAGTTTTTCCAGTTGGTGGATCTGATCCACCGTCACCACGACGACGATGTCGAACGTGGCGGCGGTGACTCGAACGTCGATCGCATCCGTTTTCGCGCCTCGGCATCGTTGGGCTTTCCCGGCAGCGACGTGACATCACTCATAACGCCGCGCCCCAACGCCTATGAGCTGGAAGTCAGCTTCCTCGGTTTGCAGGGGGCCCAGTCGCCACTACCTGGCTACTACATCGAGGCAGTCGCGCACGGCGCCGCTCACCGCGAGGGCGTCACCGGCGAATTTTTCGATTTCTTCAATCATCGCCTGCTGACCCTGCTTTACCGAGGCTGGCGCAAGTACCGCCACTACGTGCGCCACCAGGACGGCGCGCGCGACGGTTTTTCCGCCACGGTCTTCGCGCTGGTCGGTCTGGCCGACGCCGACCTGCGCGGCGAAACGCCTATCGACTGGAGCAAGATGCTGGCCTATGCCGGCCTGCTCGCTGGGCGTTCGCGTTCACCACAGGTCGTCGAGGGGATCATCGGCCACTGTTTCGATCTCGGTGAAGTGGCCATTGAAGAGTGGGTCAAACGCTGGGTCGATATCCCCGATGACCAACGCAGCCGCGCTGGGCTTTCCAACATGTCGCTGGGTGGCGATTTCATTGCCGGCGAGCGGGTCGCCGATATCGGCGGCAAGTTTGCGTTGTGTCTCGGTGGGCTGACGCTAACACGCTTTCGCGACTTTCTGCCCGATGGCTGCGAACACGCGCCGCTAAGTACTTTGGTCGATTTCGTATTGCGCGAACCGCTGGCCTACGACCTCGAGCTCGAACTGCTACCCAGCGAGGTACGCCCCATGCGCCTCGGCGATGGCGGTAGCTGCCAGCTCGGTTGGACCACCTTCGTCAATCCCGGCGAGACCCCGCAACGCCGCCGGGTCCGCATTCAAATGACCCGCTGATGCCTGAACAGGAAGCGCACATGCAGGAAACGCCTGCGTATCACGCCATCACTCTGGTGGTGACCAACAGCGAACGCCTCGCCGGGCGCTCGACCAGTAGCCATGTCTTCCATGCCGAGGGCGGTACGCTGGGCAGCGCCGGCAACGACGATTGGCTATTGCAGGATCACGATAGCCGGATTCAAGCCCATCACGCGGAAATTCGCCGGCTCGACGGTCGCTTCTGCCTGATCGACCGTAGCGGTCACACCTTCGTCAATCACGCCACGCTGCCAATCGGCCGTGAGCGGCGCGTGGCGTTGCGCGATGGCGATGAACTCGGCATCGGCGGCTATCGGCTGCGGGTGCATCACGGCGACCGCCAGGCACTGCAGGCTGGTGCCCAGCCACTCGACGCCCTGATCGACGAGGAGCACGAGGGTCTGGACACGCGTGAGCTGCCATTCCCACAGGCAATACATGCAACGACCCAGCGCGACGATCCCCTCGACGCTCTTGGCGAAGCCAAACCTGGCGCCAGCCAGCAAGACCCGCTGACCGCGCTGGATCACCCCAATGGCATCACCGAGCACGAAGCGGATACGTCGCTCATCGATACCCCCGCGTCGAGTGCCGATTACGGCATCGGCAACGATTTACAGGACCGGCGCCAGACTGCGATGCGTTTGCCGGCGATTCGACCCCATGAGGAAGGCGATATGGACGAAAGACTTCTCAACGACCTGGAGCGCTCGGTCGGCGAGCAACTCGAAGACCGCTGGCAGGAACCCGTCACCACGGCGAGCGGCCATGTCGGCGCCGACCCGCTGATGCGCTCGCTTGGCGGCGAGCTGCATTTTCGCAACAGCGAAGAGCAGCAGGCGTTTCTCGAAGAGGCGGGGAGCACCCTGCGCGCCACCATCGACGGCCTGCTGAACCTGCACCAGAGTCAGGACAACGCACGCTACCCGCTGCGCGACCGGCGCCTGCAACCGATCGAAGACAACCCACTGCGCCTCGATCAGAGCTACGCCGAGACCGTCAACACGTTGTTCTCGGCCCAGCGTAGTCCGGTGCACCTATCCGCCCCGGCGGCGATCAGCGAATGCCTCGATCATCAGCGCCAACACCAGGCCGCCATCGAGGAAGCGATCGGCCAGGCGCTCACCTCGATTCTCGATGCCTTCGCCCCCGACGCATTGCTCAAGCGCTTTCACGCCTATCGCCGAGTCAGCCAATTGCCCGACGACGAGAACGGCTGGGCCTGGGAGATGTACCGCCACTACTACCAGGAGTTGAATTCGGGTCGTCAGCGCGGCTTCGAGAAGCTGTTCTGGGAAGTCTTCGAGCAAGCCTATGACGGTTCGGTTCGCCGCCAGCAGCGGGAGGGCGCATGAGCCGTAAATTACTCATCGTGGCCCTGACGCTGCTATTGGCTAGCTGCAGCACCGCCTACAAGGCCGTCACCAAGTCGGCACAGGTGATGTGGGATCCCTCGATTCCGGTGGGCTATCCCGAGGATCGCCCATCACATGTCGATTTATCGATGATCGCCGAGCGCAACATCAATCCGAATTATCTCGGCATCGGCACGCCACTGGCATTCCAGATCCTGCAACTCAAGGACAACTCGATGCTGATGGCCGCCAGCTTCGCCGAACTCGAAAAGGATCTGGAGGAAACGCTGGGCACCAATTACCTGGCGCATGACGACTTCACCCTGCTGCCGGGGCAGTTCAAGTTCTATGAACCCTTTGAGATTCATGAAGACACGCGCTACATCGGCATCATCGCGCTCTACGCCCGGCCCGACATGGCGCAGTGGAAGAAAGTGGTGCGCGTCGATGCACGCGGTCGCGATTACCACTTGCTGGTCCATCTGCGCGAGCACGACGTGGAATTGAGGAACGAGAACTGATGGCCGGTCGCAATCGAGTCGTATGGAGCGAGGGGCTGTTCATCAAGCCCCAGCACTTCCAACAACAGCAGCGCAGCCTCGAAGGACTGATCGATGCCCGCTTGCAAGGTGTGAGCGGCTATCTGTATGGCTTCGTATCGCTGGAATTGAATGCCGAGTTCCTGAGTTTCGGGCGCGTCGCGCTGACCCGCGCCAGCGGCGTAATGCCGGATGGCACCGCCTTTCGCTTGCCCGAAGACGATGCCGAGCCGCAGCCGCTGGAAATCGACGACGCCGCGTTGACCAATCAGATCGTCTACCTGGGTCTGCCACTGGCGACCGATGCGGTCGGCGAGGTGCGCTGGCCCGAGGACGACCTGCCAGCGCGCTACCGGCTGGCCACGCGCGGCGTGCGCGACTTGCATTCTCGCGATGGCGATGTCACCGATCTCGACGTCGCGCGGGTCGCTCCGCGCTTGCTGCTCGAACGCGACGACCGCAGCGCCTATGCCTGCCTGGCGGTGGCGCGCATCGTCGAACGCCGCCCGGATGGCAGCCTGGTGCTCGACGAACACTTCCTGCCGACATTGCTCAATGTGCCGGCGGCCCCGGCACTACAACGCTTCGTCGGCGAGATGACCGGGCTGATGCGCGAGCGGGCGCGCAATATCGCTCAGCGTCTAGCCACGCCGCACCAGACCGGTGTCGCCGACGTGTCGGATTTCATGCTATTGCAGTTGCTCAATCGCGCCCATCCACGTTTTCAGCACCTGTCGCGTATCGGCAAGCTGCATCCCGAACGCCTCCATGAAGCAATGCTCGAGTTCAGCAGCGAGCTGGTCACGTTTACCGACGAGTCACGCCTGCCGCCGGAATTTCCGGCCTACGACCACGACCGCCCGGAGCGTTCCTTCAAGCCGTTGATGCAGAGTCTGCGCCAGTCACTGTCGACGGTGCTCGAACCGCGTGCACTGGCTATCCAACTTCAGTCGCGACGTTTCGGGCTACTCGTCGCACCGCTGTCCGATGCCAGCCTGCTCGACGATGCCGATTTCATTCTCGCGGTACGCGCCGATATGCCGCTCGAAACGCTGCGCAAGCGCTTCGTGCAACAGACCAAGGTCGCCAGCGTCGAGCGCATCCGCGATCTCATCAGCCTGCAACTGCCCGGCGTGCCGCTGACCCAACTGCCGGTGGCACCGCGCCAGTTGCCGTATCACGCCGGTTACAGCTACTTCCAGCTCGACCGTCAGAGTCAGGCCTGGAGCATGCTCGAAGGCGCCAGTGGCTTCGCCTTCCACGTGGCCGGCGAGTTTCCCGGCCTGGAAATGCAATTCTGGGCGATCAGGAGTTGATCCATGCAAGACATTGCAATTCGTCATGAAGATCGCATCAACGAAGCCGGCCTGGATCGTCTGATCCATAGCCACGTCGGGAATCTGGATGCCGACGAGGATTACTGGTTTCACCTGCGCGGTCACAACATCAACCCGCTGGTCGATGCTGCCAGCTCACTGCTCGGCATGGTCGTGCGGGTGCGCCAGCTCGAAACGCTCACCGAAATCGAGCGGCTCTATCGCCAGGTCGTCGACGAAATCGCCTCGATCGAGGTCGAGCTCGCCGAACAGGGCTACGACCGCCCCGCCCTGCTGGCCTATCGCTACGTGCTGTGCTCGTTCATCGACGAAGCGGTGATGGGCACGCCCTGGGGTCAACAGAGCGCCTGGGCTGAACACTCATTGCTGACGCGTTTTCACAACGAAACCTGGGGCGGCGAAAAGGTTTTCTCGATTCTCTCCCGGCTACAGCAGGAGCCGCATCGCTACCGCGACATGCTGGCGTTCATCTATCTGTGCCTGTGCCTGGGCTTCGAGGGCCGTTACAAGGTGTTGCCCCAAGGCCGCGAGGAGTACGAACAGGTGGTCCGCGCACTCGGCGACCAGCTCGCCGCGCTGGGCGACCCGCCCGACGACAGCCTGACCACGCCACTCGACAACGTCGTCAAGGCGAACCATCGCCGGCGTGACGGCCTGCCGGTGTGGGGCGTGTTCGCCCTGTTCGCCGCCGCCATGACGTTGACATACGGGGCTCTCGCCTGGTCCCTCGACCAGCAGGCCGATGCCGTCGTCACCCTTCTCGATCAGATTCTCTAGGAGACCTTGCATGCTCAGGGTAGAGCTTCCCGCGCTTATCGGCCGGCTCAACGCCATCGCCCGCCAAGGCCTCGAACAGGCCGCCGGGCACTGCGCCGAACAGCAGGCTCCCGAGGTCAGCGTCAGCCATCTACTGATCGCGCTACTCGAACAGCCGCTGTGCGATGTGCGCTGCCTGCTCGATGGCCACGGCATCGAGGTCAGCCAGTTGCGCGCCGCGCTGTCCGACGACAGCGCTCCACCACGCGACTTGACGGTGGCCACGCCGAGCTTTTCGCCGCTACTCATCGAATTGCTGCAGGACGCCTGGCTGTTGGCTTCCACCGAGCTCGAGCACCTGCGCCTGCGCAGTGGGGTCATCTTCATCGCCACGCTGCAGAATGCCTCGCGCTATCTGGGACCGCGTAGTGTCGCGCTACTCGCCCCGCTCAATCGCGAGAGCCTGCGCCGCGACTTCGCTCGGCTGACTGTGGACTCCGCCGAAGCGCCCAGTATTAGTGATGCTCGCGAATCCAACGCTGGCGCTCAACGTAGTGTGGCCCAATCCGACGGCGACAGCGCCCTGGCGCGATTCGCCACCTCGCTCACCGAGCAGGCGCGCGGCAACACCCTCGATCCGGTACTGTGTCGCGATCCCGAGATCGACCAGATGCTCGATATCCTCGGTCGGCGACGCAAGAACAACCCGATCGTCATCGGCGATGCCGGCGTCGGCAAGAGCGCTGTGGTCGAAGGGCTAGCGGCGCGCATCGTTGCCGGCGAGGTGCCCGCCGCGCTCGCCGGTGTCGAGCTACTGGCGCTGGATCTTGGTGCGCTACAGGCCGGCGCCTCGGTGAAGGGCGAGTTCGAGAAACGCCTCAAGGCGGTGATCGATGAAGTGCGCAACGCGCCGCGCCCGATTCTGCTGTTCATCGACGAAGCACATACCCTGATCGGCGCCGGCAATCAGGAAGGTGGCGCCGATGCCGCCAACCTGCTCAAACCGGCGCTGGCACGTGGCGAGCTGCGCACCATCGCCGCCACCACCTGGCGCGAGTACAAGAAATACTTCGAGAAGGATCCAGCGCTGTCGAGGCGTTTCCAACCGGTGGCGCTCAGTGAGCCCAGCCCCGAGCAGGCACTGGTTATCCTGCGTGGCCTGCGCGACGTTTACGAACGCGCGCATGGTGTGTTGATCGGCGAAAGCGGCCTGCGCGCCGCCGCACAACTTTCGGCACGTTACCTGGCCGGGCGCAAACTCCCCGATAAAGCCATCGATGTGCTGGATACCGCCTGCGCACGACTCTCCCAGGCACTCGATACGCCACCACGCCGGCTTAGCCACTTGCGCAGCGAGCATATTGCCGCAAGCCGCGAACGCAATCAGCTCGACCGTGAGGCGCTACTTGGCCGCACATCCGACCCCCAGCGCGACGCTGAACTCACCACACGTCTGGCACGTGCCGCCGATGAACTCGAGACACTGGAAATCGCCTGGCATGCCCAGCGCGACTGCGTCGACACGATTCTCACCCTCCACACGCAACTGCTCGATAGCGCCGAGCACGATGATTCGCGTGTCTCGCTGCATGCCGAATTGCTCGAACACGAGGCCGAGCTCGAGGCATTGCAACGTGAACATACGTTGGTCGATGCCAGTGTCGAGGAGGCGCAAATCGCCCAGGTCATCGGTGACTGGACCGGCGTGCCGGTCGAACGCATGACCAGCGACGAGCTGATCCGCCTCACCGAGCTGCCCGAACACCTCACCCGCCTGGTGCAGGGCCAGGACATCGCCATCACACGATTGCATCGCCATCTGCTTACCGCGCGTGCCGATCTGCGTCGTCCCGGTCGCCCACTGGGCGCTTTCCTGCTGGTCGGCCCGAGTGGTGTGGGCAAGACCGAAACCGTGGTGCAGATCGCCGAGCGCCTTTACGGTGGCCGAGCCTTCCTGACCACTATCAACATGTCCGAATATCAGGAAAAACATACGGTCTCGCGGCTAATCGGCTCACCGCCCGGCTATGTCGGCTTCGGCGAAGGCGGCCTGCTGACCGAGGCGATCCGCCAGCGGCCCTATTCGGTGGTGCTGCTGGACGAAGTCGAAAAAGCGCACCCGGACGTGCTCAATCTGTTCTATCAGGCCTTCGACAAGGGTGAGCTGGCCGACGGCGAGGGGCGTCTGATCGACTGCCGGAACGTGGTGTTCTTTCTCACCTCGAATCTCGGTTTCGATGCCATCGTCGACCATGCCGACGATCCCGACGCGCTCGATGAGGCGCTGTATCCGACTCTGGCCGGGTTCTTCAAGCCGGCACTGCTGGCACGCATGGAAGTGGTGCCCTACCTGCCGCTCTCCGCCGAGACATTGGCCTCGATCGTCATCGCCAAGCTCGAAAACCTCGCCGAACGCATCCGCAGCCGCCATCGCGGCGCCGAGGTCAGCCTCGGCGATGGGCTGGCCGAGGCGATTTGTGCCCGCGCCACGCGCAGCGAGAACGGCGCACGCATGCTCGAGTCGGTGATCGACGGCGAGCTGCTGCCGCCCGTCTCGCTGGCCCTGCTGGAGCGGTTGTCGCGCGGCGAAGCGGTGAGCCGGGTGACGCTGGGTGTCGATGACGCAAGCGGTAACTTCCGCGCGACGGTGGCCTGAACATGAGTCTGGATGGCATGTCGACCGCGCTGGCCATGGTGGCGAGCCCAGGACTCGGCGAACTACGCACGCGCAGCTGCGCCGCCCTGCGCGATGCACATGGGCTGCATTGGGTGCAGTGTCTGGCACTCGATGACAGCGGCCGTTGGCTGGTCCCGGATGAAAGCCAGGCGGCGTTGGCCTGCGATGACTTCCGCCATCCGTACGCGCATGCCATTCACCGTGGCGAACCGATGCGCCTGAGCCTCGACGAGGCCCGCTCGCGGTTGGATCATGCCGATTTCCAGGCACAGATCGCCGCCCTGCCCGGTCGCCTGCAACTGGCGGTGCGACCGCTGCGCGCCGAGGACGCTGCGCGCGAATGGCTGGGTGTGCTGGCGTTTGCCGGCAGTAAAACGATACTCGATGAATTACACGACGACCCGGGCTTCGTGCCATTCGAGGCATTGCTGTGCCACCTCTGGGCGCGCCGCAGCCGGTATCTCGGCGAGCGGCGCCAGCAGGCGCATCTGCGCGATTCGCTGAGCAAGATAAGCGATGGCGCGCGCCGGGAGGCACTGAGCCGCAAGCTGGCCGGCGATATTCTCGGCGAATCGGCGGCCATCGTCTCCCTGCGCAACCAGATCGTGCGCGCCGCCGAGACCTCGCTAGCGGTACTGGTACAGGGCGAAACCGGCAGCGGCAAGGATCTCGTGGCGCACGCGCTGCATCGACTTTCGGCGCGTGCCAGCGGACCTTTCGTCGCGCTCAATTGCGCGGCGATCCCCGAAACGCTGCTCGAATCCGAGCTGTTCGGTCATGTGCGCGGCGCCTTTTCGGGTGCCGATCAGGCACGTGGCGGGCTGCTCGGCGAGGCAGATGGCGGCACGCTGTTTCTCGATGAGATCGGCGACATGCCGCTGACGTTGCAGGCCAAGTTGCTGCGCGTACTGGAAAGCGGTTGCTACCGACCGCTGGGCGCCAGCGAAGAGCAACGCTCGGATCTGCGCCTGATCGCGGCGACCCACCAGCCACTACGCGAGCATATTCGCGACGGCCGCTTTCGCGCCGACCTTTTCTATCGCCTCAGTCAGTTCCCACTGGCGCTACCGACACTCGGCGAGCGACGCGCGGATATCGCCATGCTCGCCGAGGCTTTCGTCGCCGACTTCTGCCGTCGCGAGAGCCGTGACGACATGGGGATAACCCCAGCGGCGCTGCGCGTGCTGCGCGAACGCGATTACCCCGGCAACGTTCGCGAACTGAAGAATCTCATCGACTATGCCTGCGCCATGACCCCAGTTGGTGGCGATATCGAGGTTTCCTTGCTCCTTATCGCGCCCGAAGACGCGCCTCCCTTTATCGCGTCGCTCTCTACGGCGCCCGAAGATGCGCCTTCCTTTACTGCGCCGCCTTCTATGGCGCCCGAAGACGCGCCTTCACTCGCGGCTTCTTCAACACAAACCGGCACGCCGATTTCGGATCTGCGTCAGGCACTGCGCGACTACGAAGCCTGGCTGATCCGTGAACGCCTGAGCCGCTTCGACGGCAACCGCACCCTGGCCGCGCAAAGCCTCGGATTACCCAAGCGAACCCTGGCCCACAAGTGCCAACAGTTGGAACGGGATGCCAAATGAGCCTGAAGCCTATCTATCGCGGCAGCCTGTTGCTGGCACTGTTGCTACTCACCAGCCCGGCCTGGAGCACCCAGGCAGAGCTCGAGCAAGCGCAGGGCTGCGCCATGCTTGAATCACGACTCGAGCGTTTGAACTGCTACGACGATCTGTTTCGTGTCGCCGCCGAGAAACCGACCGATGGCGACCCGCGCCCTGCGCAGTGGTATGCCGTCAAGGCGCTGGAGCAAGGGCGTGGCGACGATTTCACTTTCCGCCTCACGCGCGAGCAAAACGGCGACGTACTGATGAGTGCGCCGGCGCTGGGCACCACCGCGCCACGTCCACGCCTGGTGATCAGCTGCGACGACACCATCACGCGTCTGCAATTGCATGTCGACCAGGTACTCGACGAGGGCCGTACTCAACTGAACCTGAATACCGCACAAGCCACTATGGAGCAGGCCTGGCGGATTCGCGATGGTGGCTATCTGGTCAGCGGCGGTCGGGGTCTACCGGCCATCGACACCCTGCGTCGCCTACTCGGTAGCGAAACGCTGAGTCTTGGCAGCGATATCCCCGCGCTCGATGGGCTGCGTTTCGACGTTAGCGATCTTCGCGCACAAATTCAGCCACTGCGTGAAGCATGCCGCTGGTAGGAGGCTTTGATGAGAATTACCGCTCAACACCATCTTGCTCCGCTACTGGCCGAGCTCGCACCCACCGAGGCCGGTCAGCCCGCAGTGGGTGCGCGTATCGACGACGAGCCCGATTACGCCTGGCTCGACGAAGAAATGATGAAAGTCGGCTCGCTACGTCACGCCGAGGTCGACTGGCCCGGCGCCGAGACACGCGCCATGCGTCTGCTCGGCGAGTCCGGCAAGGATCTCAAGGTATTGGGCTATCTGCTGCATTGCCTGCAACAGGATGGCGACGCAGTGCGTTTCATGCTGTCGCTGCAATTGCTCGGTGGCACGCTCAATGGCTGGTGGAATGACGCCTGGCCGTTTCAGGGTTCGCAAGGGGCGCGGGCTCGTAACCGCCTGTTCGCACAGTTTACCCAACGTGCCGGCAAATTGGCTGGCACGTTGGACTTTACCGGCGGCGCCGAGGCCGAGCGTCAAGCGTGTCAGCAGGCCTGCGACGCGGTGATCGACGCCGCCCGGGCACGAGAACTGCCACTCGACGATCTCGAGAATTTACGCCGCACACTCGATAGCGCGCCATCACGCACGTCAATTGCCAGCCCCTCATCGAACGATTCAGCCGACATACAGGACAACGACGACATCATCGACACCGCCAAGGTGCCCGAGGTACGTCTCGAGAGCGGCAATGAACGCGGCAATCGTCAGGCCCTGCTCAAGATGGCCGATTTTCTCAATGACCAAGCCCCTGACGATCCACTCGGTTATCGCCTGCGTCGATACGGCATCTGGCATGGCATCCATGCGTTGCCTGGCAGTCGTGACGGTCAGCGCACCGAGCTGGTACCCGTCTCGGCGGATCGCACCGCCGATTATCGCGAGCGCCTGGCACGCGGCACCGACGCGGCGCTGTGGCAACGCATCGAGACCAGCCTGGCAGTCGGCCCCTACTGGCTCGAAGGCCACCGGCTCAGCGCCGAAGCGGCCAGCACATTGGGGCACCCACGCTGCGCACAGGCAATTCGCGAGGAAACCGCACGCTTCGTCTCACGCCTGCCCGGCATCGAGACGCTGAGCTTTAACGACGGCACGCCGTTTCTCGATGCCGCGACTCGAGAGTGGCTGGATAGCGCACCGATAAATAGTGGCATCGCCACGGGAGATGGCTCCGGCGAGCCGTGGCAAGCCGGACTCGAGGAAGCTCGCGAGCGTCTCGCCGATCAAGGATTGCAAGGCGCTCTTGGCGTACTCGACGCCGGGCTTGCCCAGGCCCGTTCACCACGCGATCACGCCTATTGGCGACTGGCCAGCGCCGAGCTGCTCAATGAGGCGGGCCTCGGCGCACTGGCTCAACAACATTACCAGGCGCTGCATCACGGCCTGGCCGATATCGACCTGGCGCACTGGGAGCCGGCCCTGCTGGCACGCCTAGAAGCGTCGATCAAGACCTGATAACGAAGCACAGGGGAAGAAATACACATGTGGAGACGATTCAAGTCTGGGCTGAGCCGCTGGGTGCCCGGCATGTCGAGCCTGGAAAGCAATGCCAATCAGGCAAGAATGCACGCCAATCGCGCTAAAGGTCTATCTCGGGATGCACAGGGACTAGGCACGGGACCGCGTGGATTATCGACCCTGCTATGGCTGTTATTGGCGGGGCTGATCGTCGCCGCTATCTGGTGGCTGGGACCGATATGGGAGTTTGGCGACGATCGTCCGCTCGGCCCCTGGCTGAATCGCTTACTGGTCAGCCTGGCGCTGGTGGTGATCGTCAGTGTGATATGGGGTATTCGTCTGACGCGTCGCCTGCGTGAGATGCGCGAGGCCCAGGCCCAAGGCGAACAGCGTGAACTCGACCCGATTCGCGTCGATGTCGAGCAGCAGGAAGCCTCGCTGAATGCCACGCTCGCCGAACTCAGCGACAGCCTGGGCGGTGGCAATGGCGCTCGCTACAAGTTGCCCTGGTACCTGGTGATGGGTATCGAGAATGCCGGCAAGACCAGTCTGATCAATCGCTCCGGTCAGAACTTCTCGTTGACCAACGTGATGAAAGTCTCGGGTCAGGGCAAGCGCGCCAAATACGGCTTCGAGTGGTGGATCGGTGAGCGTGCCGTGCTCATCGACCCCGACGGCGAACTGCTGACCCAGAAAGCCATGGATGGCGGCGAGCCCGCCGAGCTGGAAAGTCGGTTGTGGGATCACTTTGTCGCCTGGCTGGAGCGCGAGCGTTCGCAACGCCCTATTGACGGTATCGTGCTGGTGCTAGACCTGGCTCGCCTGAGCAGTGCCAAGGTCGGTGTGCGCAAGGCCTATGCCGCGCTACTGCGCGCACGTATGCGCGAGCTGATGGAACGATTGTCAACGCGCTTGCCGGTTTACGTCACCTTCAGCAAGATGGATCTGCTGCATGGCTTCGACGACTTCTTTCGTCACTACTCGCGCGCCGCACGCCGTGCGCCGCTGGGCTTCACGTTCAGTGGCGCATCGCTGGACTCCCCTGGGCTTTGGGAGGATGAGTTCGCCAATGCCTACGACGGCATGCTCGAGCGCCTCAATCGTAGCCTGCCGACGCTGCTTGCCGAATGTCGCGACGCCGATGAGCGCGAATCGGTGTTCCGTTTCGTGCGCCAGTTGGCCGGCATGCGCGACGTGCTGCTGGGATTTCTCAAGGAAGCGTTATCCAGCGATCGTTTCTCGACCGCCGCCATGGTGCGTGGCACCTATTTCACTTCGGTCTATCAGCAAGGCGTACCCGAGGACCCATTCGTCGATGCCGCCGCGCGCCGTTACGGTATGAACGATAGCGTACGGCCCGCGCACCGTACCGCCCGCTCGGCGCTGTATTTCACCGAAGATCTATTTGAAAGCGTCATTTACCCCGAGGCGGGATTGGCCGGCGACAACGCCCGAGCCGCGCAGCGCCGTAGGCGCTTGCGTCGAGTCAGCGCGCTGGTGTGTCTGTTCGCAGGTGCGGTGTTGATCGGCGGCTGGAGTCATTTCTACGAGAAGAATGCGACAGCGTTGGCCGCGGTGGAACACAAGGCGCGCGAATTCATCGATAGCCGCCCGGCTGAATTGCAAACCGACGACCCTACCGGTTACACCCTGCTCGAACCGCTCGACCGCCTGCGCAGTGCCACGCTGGAGTTCGGCGATTATCGCTCGCACCTGCCAGTGCTCGGCGACATGGGACTCTATCAGGGCGACGAGGTTGGCCGCGAGGTCGAAAGCGCGTATCTGGCAATGCTCGAATACCAATTCCTGCCCGCCTTGATGGTCGGCATCATGGACGACATGAACCGCGCGCCGGCAGGAAGCAACGAGAAGCTCGCGCTGCTGCGCATACTGCGCATGATCGAAGATGCCAGCGGGCGCCAGCCGGAGCGTGTCCATGAGTTCATGGCCAGCCGCTGGCAGCGCGCGTTTCCCAATCGTGGCGGCGTGCAGGAACGACTGCTCGAACATCTCGATTACGCCCTGGCGTATACCGATCTGAAAGCCGGGGTCATCGCCGAGCAGCGCCGCGCGCAGCTTGCCATGGCGCCGCTACAAGGCAGCATCCAGGATGCCCAGAACGAACTCGGCCAAATGCCGATGGCCGAGCGCGTCTATCGCACGCTCGAAGCGGGCAGCGCACGGCGCAGTGGCGCCACGCTCGATCTGCGCCAGGGCGTGGGGCCAGCCTGGAGCACCGTGTTCATGGCACGCAACGATAACCCCGATAACATCACCATCCCCAGCCTGGTGACTCGCGATGGTTTCGAACACTACTTTCTACCCAAGGTGGAGCAGGCTACCGAATTGGCGCTTATCGACCTATGGGTTCTTGGCCGCCGCGACGACATCGACTTCAGCGAGGCCGACCGGCGACGCCTGCGCGATGCATTGCGCGAGCGTTACATCAGTGACTATCACGTGACCTGGCGCGATGCCCTGGCCGATGTGCAACTGGTGCCTTTCCCGGATATCGACCAGGCAGTCGCGGTGATGGACACCCTGCTCGGCGCCAGCCGTCCGATGGACCGGCTGCTCGGCGAGGTCGCGCAACACACCCAACTCTATCCTGAACTGCCGGCCGACGATCAGGTAGCCCGCGAGGCGCTGGAAAGCTCGCCGCGCTATCAATTGGCGGCGGCAATCGACAAGCCATTCGCCGATCTGAGCCAATTGCTCGAAGCCCATAACGACAACCCCGCCGAGATCGTCGAAATCAAGCGTGCAATCGGCGAACTGCGCGGCTTCATGCGCCAAGTGCAGACCGATAGCGACCGCAGCCAGGCCGCTTTCATCCTGGCCCGCGATCGGTTGGCGCTGGGCGGCTCCGCCGATCCGATTTACACCCTCAAGCGTATCGCCGAAGACACACCGGCACCGGTCGGCCGCTGGCTGACACAACTGGCCGACCAAAGTTGGCAGCTACTGCTCGATAGCGCCGTGCGCCACCTGGAGCGTCAGTGGATCGACGAGGTGGTCAAACCCTTCGAGCAGCGCCTGGCCGGTCGCTATCCGCTGGCACCGAGTGCCGAGAGCGAGGTCGCATTGGTCGACTTTGAACGCTTCTTCGGCCCTGAAGGCACACTGGCCGGCTTCTATCAGAACAATCTACGACCGTTCCTCGAGGAAGCGCCCGAGCAACTGCGTGATGCCAATGACAATCCGCTGATCCGCGATAGCGTGCTCGCCGCTCTCGACCGCGCCCGGCGTATTCGTAGCGCCTACTTCGATGCCAACGGCGTGCTCGACGTGGAGTTCAGCCTGGAACCGATCAGCCTGACGCCCAACAAGCGTCGCAGCATCGTCAGCGTCGATGGCCAGCTTATCGACTATCGCCATGGACCCAGCGACAGCGTGCCGATGATCTGGCCCAACAGCCTACGCAGCCTCAACGAGAGCCGCGTGACGCTGATTCCCAGCGAGGTCAATCGCTCGCCGCGCAGCATACGCCGTCAGGGCGTCTGGGCCTGGTTCCGACTGCTCGACGAAGCCCAGATAACTGGGGTCAGCGAACGCGAGCTGGAACTGCACTTCAATGTCGATGGCGGCACCATGCGCTATCGCCTGTATGCCGAACGCACGCCGAACCCTTTCACGCGCCCGCTAGTGACCGGCTTCGATTTGCCTACCGCACTTTACGGCTCTGGAGGTGGCGACAATGTTGGCAAGCTTTGAACGTCTACTGCGTCGGCGCGACGCTAAGCCTACCGCCGGCGCCCCAGCCAGCGACAAAGACGCCGTATCGGGTCTTGAAACCGCACGCGAGTCGGATATCGACATTTTCCTCGATGCCGCACGCAATGCAGCAGCGCTGGGGCAAGCGCCCTGGACGCTGCGCGACCAGACCCAGCTCGATACCCTGGAGCGCGCGCTGGAATTTACCGTGCATCACAAGCTGTGGTTACAACGCGACAACGACGGCGTACAGCACTGGCAAGGCAAGCTTCTGGCGTTGCGTCACGCCGATGCGCCGCCACTGGGTCTGGTACTCGCCTGCCGACCCGATGACGAGGCCGCCTGGCAATTGCGATTTTTCTGTATCGACAAACCCTGGCAGGGCAGCGGCCATGGCGCGCGGCTACTGCTCGCCGCGCGACGCAGCTTGAGTGGCGTGCCGTTGCGTGCCCGCTTGCCGCTGGCGTGTGGTGCGGCGGTCAAGAGTCTCGAGGCAGCGGGCTTTCAGCGTATGCACGTCGATGCCGCCGAGATCGCCACCTTCGAGGTGTCCGCGCAGTGGGATTAAGCGTCGATATCGCTATTTAAAGGAGAATAACAGTGGCGAATCCAACCGGTCTGCAGTTCACGCTATCGCCCGCCCACGACGATCAGGCCGATCTGGCGGTCATCGACTTCGATTGCCAGGAGACCCTGTCGACGCCGTTTCTGCTGCGCGTGGCTTTCGCCAGCCAGCGTCACGATCTAGCGCCGAGCGCGTGGCTCGACCGCGAGGTGGGTTTGACGATCTGGCAGGACGGCGTGGCGCTGCGGCGTTTTCATGGCATCGTCAGTGAGTTCGCCCAGGGCGATCGCGGCCACCGCCGCTCGCAGTATTCCATCGTCGTGCGCCCGGCGCTGTGGCGCCTGTCGCTGCGCCAGAACTCGCGAATCTTCCAGCACGCCTCGCCACAGACCATCGTCAATACCCTGCTCGCCGAACGCGGCATCACCGATGTGGCCTTCTCGATCAGCCGTGAGCCGTTGGAGCGCGAGTACTGCGTGCAGTACCGCGAGACCGATCTTGAATTCATCCAGCGCCTCGCCGCCGAGGAGGGCTGGTGCTATTTCCATGAGTTCGACGAGAACGGCACGCGTCACCGCCTGGTGTTTGCCGACGATCCCCAGACGCTGCCCCGCCTGGGCACCAAGCCCTACCACAGCCGCGCCGGCGGAAGCGCGCCGCTGCGCCACATTCGCGCCCTGCGCCAGACCGCGCGGGTGCGCCCCGCCGCGGTGACGCTCAAGGATTACTCGTTCAAGCAACCGGCGTATGCCCAGCTACATGAACAACAGGCCGACGGGCTGGAGGCCCATGCGCAGCGCTCGGACTATGAACACTACGACTACCCCGGTCGCTACAAGGCCGATGCCTCGGGGCTGGCATTCAGCGAGGCGCGACTCGGCCATCTGCGCGCCGATGCGCTGAGCGTCGCGGCCCAGAGCGATCTGCCCGAACTGCGGCCCGGGGCGATCTTCACCCTCACCGAGCACGACAATCCGGCGCTGAATCGCGACTGGCAGATGGTTACGGTGGTTCACGACGGCCAACAGCCCCAGGCGCTGGAAGAAGACGCTATCGGCTCGAACGCCATGACCCGCTACGGCAACCAACTAACGCTGGTGCCCGCCGACCGCGCCTGGCGGCCCGAACCCGAACCCAAACCCCGCGTCGACGGCCCGCAGGTCGCCTTCGTGGTCGGCCCCGAGGGCGAAGAGATTCACTGCGACGAACATGGCCGGGTCAAGGTACTGTTCCCCTGGGATCGTTATGCTGCCGGGGACGACACCAGTAGCGCCTGGCTGCGTGTTTCCCAAGGCTGGGCCGGCGGCGGCTATGGCGCCATGGCGATCCCGCGTATCGGCCACGAGGTGATCGTCTCGTTTCTCGAAGGCGACCCCGATCAACCGCTGATCACCGGGCGCACCTATCACGCGGTAAATACCCCACCGTATGCGCTTCCCGAGCACAAGACGCGCACGGTGATCCGTACCCAGACTCACAGAGGGGAAGGCTTCAACGAACTGCGCTTCGAGGATGAAAACGACCGCGAGCAGATCTGGATTCACGCCCAGAAGGATCTCGAACTGCTGACCCTCAACGACCGTACCGAGGAAATCCGCCGCGATAGCCACCTGGCGATCAAGCGCGACCGCATCACGGAACTCGACCGCGACGAGCATGTCACCGTGCACGGCGAACGCCGCGAAAAGATCGACGGCGACGACAGCCTGATCGTCGGCCAGACCCGCCACGAGAAAGTCGGCCGAGCGCAGCTTGTCGAGGCGGGTAACGAAATCCACCACAAGGCCGGCATGAAAATCGTCGTCGAGGCCGGCGCCGAGGTCACCCTTAAAGCCGGTGGCAGCTTCGTCAAACTCGACCCCGGCGGCATTACGCTGGTCGGCCCCAGCGTGAAGATCAACGCCGGGGGCAGCCCAGGTTCAGGAACCGGGCAGAGCGCGCGGGAGCCGCTGTTGCCGGGGCATGTGGCGCCCGAAGTCAGTGCGGACGTGACGATGGAGCCGACCTTTGGCAAGCGACTCGATCAAGCCATGGCGGATGACATTCCGCTCATCGAACGCTGCCAGATGAAACAGGACGGCAGTTGCCCGCTCGCCGATTGCCCATGCGGGAATGGTACTTCGGCATGATGGCTATCGGCGCAGAATCCCTGATCGAGCTACTCGGGGACGATAAAGAACAACGACACTGGTTGATTCTCGAGGAAACCGGCCAAACGTTGTCGGCGCTTTATTCGCTATCGACGACGCTCGACTACGAATGGCTGTTTCAACATACGCCATATGCTGGCTCGTTGAAGCGCAGCCCGCTGGTTCTGAGACTCGACAACGCCAGCCACGAGGTACGCCGGGCTTTCGAGGCCAATCCATCAAACGACACTTTCCGGGGCATCGTCGTCTCAAGCCGCCACTCGCAAGATGCTGTTTTAGCGCATCTGCGCCACTGCCTGGACGTGCGCTTTTATGGCAACCGCCAAGCCATGTTGCGCTACTACCATCCGGCTATCGCGGCGTGTCTGTTTTCACTGAACTACCATCCCAATCGCCAGTGGCTGGGGCCGCTCGATCAATGGGTTTGGTTTGAGGCAACACCCCAACCACAAGACAACGAAAGGCTCCAATGGCACGCCTTGCGCGATCAAGCGCAGGCCGATCCGGCACCGCCAAGCCAGCAATCGCCTCAGCCGATCACGTTATCCAGCGGTCAGGAGAATGCCTTGGAGCAGTATATTCGGGCACACCAAGCACAGCGAACCCAACACACACTGGGCGCACGACCCACCACCGTCAGAGAGGGGAGCCTCACATGAGCCAGGAACTCAGCCAACACAAGGCGTGTGAGCCCCCCAAGCTCTACATTCAGGTCATGGGTAAGGAACACCCGGAAGGGCACCGCTTCGTCTTCTATGATGTTAGCGATCAACAAGAACAGGAGGCACTGGCCGACAAGGTGGAAGAAGAAAACCTGCCGACGCCGTTGAGCCGCATCCATGGTTGGCCATGGAAAGACCAGCCAGAACGCAATATATGGCTGGAAATCGCCAGCGATGGCGATGCGCCGATTCGCGTTCCACTGTTCGACCGCGTCGGTGAGACGCCCTGGCAGGAGCACCCACACCACACCGCCTGGCAGCATCATGTGATTCAGCCGGTCATGCCGCTGGCATTCTGGCAATCGCTGCAAAGCGAACGTGCCCACGCACTGCCCACTCGACCGGGCTATCTATACGTTTATTATCAGGGCGTTGTATGGCGAGAAATCGAAATATTGTTATCGCCGGAGGGCCAATGGGAATTCCGGGATATCGATCTTGCCCAGCATCGCGATAGCGCCTTCGAATACAACGACAACCAACGCCCCGCTATCGGCAAGCCACTCTCGGAAATCTGGCTACCTGCGCGCCAGAACCTCGGCTGGCTATCCACGGCGGTCAGGGTCGCTTTTTCCGAAGTTCAGTGGTCGGCCCCGCGTCTCAATTACCTGAATACCCACCCCGCCGACATCAGCCGGCGCTTTCAAGCCGTGGCACTTCACAATCCTTCACAAGCCATTAACAGCGGGCGGCTAGTGGCTTCTGATAAGCTGATCGCCCAGCGAGGGCGCTGCCCGGATATCGAATTCCAACTCGCCGAGCCAACACTATGGACCGAAGATCTGATCGGCCAGGCGGTGGCTGCGCGTTATGCCGAGGCCAAAAGCGCACAGCAGACTCTCGATGCCGGCGGCGCCGAGGCTGTGGCCGCCTGGAAGCAACCCAACCCGGCATTGTTCGGCGAGGCCGGGCTGCAAGCACTAGCCCTGGAAGCGATCGTTCAAGCCAGCGGCAACAGCCCGCAAGGCGATGAACAGAACACCCCATTGCCCTGGGAAGAAGCGCCATCGAGCGAGGATGTCTTCAGCGATGCACGCCGACGCGGCATTCCCGGGCTGGTGATCGACGACGCGATGTTCGCACTGCGCCACGCCCAGATGCAGACTCAGCAAGCCCAGAATTATCTGTCGCTACTGCTCGAACGCTGCGCCCAGCACCCGCATTACCAGAGCGCCCTGCTGGTGCAAAAGCGCATCATGCCCGAGCAAATCGCCGGGCAGGACAATCCGCTGCACGAATTCGCCGACGGCGAGGTACTGAGTTACCACGGCGGCACCTTTCACACCGCCATCGCCACGCTGTCTCGCTATAACGCGCATAACCTCTGGGAGACCCATCAGACCCGGCTCGCCGATTACCTGGGCGATGCTGCCTATCAGCGTGTACTGGCCGACTATTTCAGCCTGGAAGGCGGTGATTACCTCAGCGGCTTCGCCATCGCCCAGCAGCTATTCACCGCCTTGAGTCTCGATTGCCAACGCGCGGATACCCTGCTCAACCGTGACATCGCCAGCCAGTTCGGTACCACCCACTCGGAGACAGCGGCGCGCACGCTCCAGGCGCTACTCGAAAACGGTAGCGACGAGCCGTTGCACGCGATGGTTTTTCCCGATAGCGACGCCTACCCAGTCGAGCAGCCATTCGTGTTGCCGGATGAGGAAGTCAACGACGGCAGCGGTGTGTTCCGCCCCCTGGCCCTGGCCGAAGAGAGCCGGCGCGACCAGCCTCCCGAGAAGGACGAGTTGCATACCCTGGAAGCCTCGCTGCTCGCGGCGGTCGCTCGTACCAGCGCCACCAGCGAACTGAAACGCTGGTCGAACAGTCTCGATGCGGTGTTCGCCAAGATCGCCGAGAGTGGCAAGAACCTACTCGGCCAGGTCGCCGACGAGAGCCAGCGCACGGTGATGGCCGCGCGCATTTACCTGCCCTCGTTCAATGCCTCGCGCGCGGCCTTGCATGCGTTGATCGGCGATACGACCTTTCAGCCGCTCGCCGATGTCGATTTGCGTTCCAAGGTGCTGCTGGGGGTCGAGGACGTGGCCTCGGGGTTGACCTTCGGGCTCGACAAGGCCGAGCGGGAATACATGGCCAATCACCGCCGGCAGTTTTACGGCAACGTCTATCGCACTGCGGATGGTACCTTGCTGGGCGCCACCAACCGACGCCGCCTGAGCTCGATGAGCGAGGTTGGAGAGGCCCGCGAGATGCGTTTCATCTTCGCCGACGCCGACTCCCAAGCCGCCGAGCTGGTACGCCGAGGCAGATCGCGCATCGGGATGGCCGAACGCGCCGCCGAGATGACAAAGCTGTCGTATATTCTGGTGGTCGTCGAAGCGATGAATTTGGGGCAGTGTTATTCAGCAATGACACAGCGGAAAACCGCGAAGGATATTACCTATTTCTTCTCAGCGCTTACGGATATTGGTCTAGCAACTCTGAATGTCAGCGAATATATCGCCAAGCGCCATCAGGTTTCCCAGCCGATTGTTCGCGTCAGTCAGATCAGCAAAAAGGTGGTTTTTCGCATCCAAGGCTCAAATATATTCTTGGACCTATTGCCGCGTGCAATCACCATCAATTGGCTGGTTAACAAAGCCTCCGGCATCCTACTGGCGATAACCATGGCCTGGGAGGCACTGAATCGTTTCGACGAGGGCGACACCGATGCCGGCATCGCCTATGCCCTGGCCGCCGTCGGCGCCATGTTGTTGATGTTCGCCGGGCCGGTGGGCTGGATCGGCCTGGCCCTGCTGCTGGGCGGCGGGATTTCCGGCATCTTACTGACTGATGGCCCCTTCGAGGCCTGGCTCAAACACGGCCCGTTCGGCGACCAGAAAGATGATGCGCCTTGGCTGCAGGATCCGGAAATCGCCTACTATCGCCTGCAAGGGCTGTTCGCCAATATCCGGGTGACGCGACGCCGGCTATCGCCCATCGAGCAACGCGCGCTGCTGGCGGGGCTGGGCAACAGCCACGATTCACCGACCCCTGCGCTATCCCCACTCGGCGAACGCTGGCTGCAACATCGCGACCTTCAGGACATCGATACTGCCATTGAGGTACACAGTGCCCTGCCCGGCATGGGTGTCGAGCTTGACGATATTCTCATGCTGACCCGCGAACGCTATCGGCGTACTTCGACACCTTCGTATACCGACTGGGATACGCTATCGTCGACCCGCGTACAGCCGTTATTGACCCAGGTCGCACCGCATCGGCTGACCTATTTTGTGCATACCCCCAGAACCACGGATCGGGTGGGACGCGCCAGGCCCGCCCTGGTGGTCGAAGGCTATCGCTGGCAACTTCAGTTACAATTTCGCGAAGTCACCCAGCCGCCGCGGCGCACCAGCCGGCGAATTTTCCCGGCACCCAAGCCGTTGGTGGCCATGCCCGATGACATGAGCGAAATCCTCAGCATCGACAACGCCATGGACGACTACTGGATCAAGGAAACGTTCTGATGTCGGCTAACGAAACCTTCGACACCTATTACGCCGAAACGGCTTACATACCTGAGAAGCGCCGTGAGTGGGAGGCGGAAAATCCCAAGCGGGACAAACTATTTGGCTCGCGGCTGTCCTGGGGTCGCAAGACCCAGGACACCGGCCCGGAAGAGGAGTATGACTATAGTCATATCGAGATTTCTCAGAGCTGGGAAAATCAGCGTACCGAAAAAAATTTGGAAGGTGCTGATATCTTTAAAGGCCTGAAGGTGCATTACGACCATCAGGCTATTATGCCGCCCAATTACACGGCATTCGCCAAGTTTTTTTTATGACAATGGGCATATCAAAAGGGCTGACTTACATGTCAGCATTCGGATATTTTGCCTTTTCTGTATTACTTCCTTTGTACGTGGTTTTTGGAGATGCAACACTCTCAGATTATAAAGACGCAATGATTTACCTTTTCTTTTTTTTGGGACCGGTCTTTTTTATCTGCTTATTCCTTTGGAAAGCCGGTGAGTTCCTCATAAAAAAACACCCCGATATTGCCATGGGCATGCGGAAAGGCCCTCTCTGGGAAGCCAATCGCCAAACGGGATTGGTTACTCTCTACAAAAAAAAACGTGCCTGGAAGCAGCGGCTACAGGCGCCGTTTCACGAGTTCGATGCCTTTCTGCAAAGCTCCCCGGATAGCCAGGGTAGCCCGACTTATTCGCTGATCCTGTATTACCCCCAGCAACGTATCAAACAAAAACTCGACGCTCAGTTTCCGCCGACCAAGATGGAGGGCGATCTGGTCGCCGCCTGGCAGTTTCTGCAGCGCTATATGGATGTCTCCCAACCATTGCCGGATGTGCCCGGATTGGAGATCCACCGCCCTAAGGACCCTACCACGGCGGCATCGGACAAGCGCAAGAAGCGCAACCCGCACTACTGGCGCGACATGAGCGAGCAAAGCGTCAGGAAGATTCAGCGCGAGAAGTATCTCAAGAATATTCGTCGCTGAGCGTTCGAAAAATAATCTTACTTATTAACCATGTTCATTAAGGGAAAACCATGGAATCACTACAGCAACCCAGCGAAGCAGAAAAACACTTTACGATGTC
>NZ_CAMPKE010000013.1 GCF_946887195.1 uncultured Halomonas sp. | reverse complement strand
GAGAGGCGTATTCTACCGATTCGGCACGATCTGACAAGCCCTTGATGCGAAAAAAATTTAGGATCTGCTCACGAGCGGCGCATTTTGCGCATCACCGACATCACGGGCCCGGAAGCCACGTAACAACCGAACAGAATCAAGAGCATGACCGAGGGCTCGATCGAGATCACCACGAAACCGAGCACGATCGCCAGTAGCGCGACGAATGGCACGGGGCCCTTGAGGTCGACCTCCTTGAAACTATAGTAGTGGACGTTGCTGACCATCAGCACGCCGGCCAGCGCCACCACCAGCGTCATCAGCCATTTGAAACCCAGGGCTTCGGCATCGAAGTTATGAAACACCCACACACAGCCGGCCACCAATGCCGCGGCGGATGGACTGGGCAGGCCGATGAACCATTTCTTGTCGACGGAGCCGATCTGTACGTTGAAGCGCGCCAGGCGCAGTGCGGCACAGGCGACATACACGAAGGCGGCGATCCAACCGATCTTGCCGACATCCTGAAGTATCCAGGTAAAGGCGACGATAGCCGGCGCCACACCGAAGGAGAGCATGTCGGCCAGGCTGTCGTATTCGGCGCCGAAAGCGCTCTGGGTATTGGTCATGCGGGCGACACGGCCATCGAGGCCATCGAGCACCATCGAGACGAATACCGCGATGGCCGCTTCCGCGAAATCGCCATTGATCGCGGCGACCACGGCAAAGAAGCCGGAAAACAGCGCCGAGGTAGTGAACAGATTGGGCAATAGGTAGATGCCGCGACGCCGCACCTTCTTGCCGTTCTCGACGGTTTCCTCGACGACATCGGTTTCGCGCGCGAATTCGGAAAACTCGGCACTGACATGATGCGTGGACGATTCGGGATGATTGGGGTCTTGAGTCATGGTCTCGTTCCGTTGCCGTACTCTGCAGTCGTACATAGGCATGAGACGATCATTCTACACGCTGCCAATGCTAACGATAGGCGCACATCGATAATGAGCGCTACGTCAAAAACACCAGAGGCGCGGAAATCCGCGCCTCTGTGTGCCTGACCTGAGCCGCTATCGCGATCAGTTCTTGCTCTTGTCGACCAATTGATTGGCGGCGATCCACGGCATCATCGAACGCAGCTTCGCGCCGACCTGCTCGATCGGCAGCTCGGCATTGAGGCGACGACGGGCATGCATCGAGGGGTAGTTGGTGTTGCCTTCCTGAATGAACATCTTGGCGTACTCGCCGGACTGAATGCGCTTGAGCGCATTGCGCATCGCCGCACGGGACTCGTCGTTGATGACTTCGGGGCCGGTGACGTATTCACCGTACTCGGCGTTATTGGAGATCGAGTAGTTCATGTTGGCGATGCCGCCTTCGTACATCAGATCGACGATCAGCTTGAGTTCGTGCAGACACTCGAAGTAGGCCATCTCCGGTGCATAGCCGGCATCGGTCAGGGTCTCGAAACCCGCCTTGACCAGCTCCACGGCGCCGCCGCACAGCACGGCTTGCTCACCGAACAGGTCGGTCTCGGTCTCGTCCTTGAAGGTGGTCTCGATGATACCGCTACGCCCGCCGCCGATCGCCGCCGCATAGGACAGCGCCAGCTCCTTGGCGGAGCCGGAGGCATCCTGCTGGATGGCGATCAGATCGGGAATGCCGCCGCCCTTGGTGAATTCGGAGCGCACGGTATGGCCCGGCGCCTTCGGCGCGATCATGATCACATCGAGATCGCTGCGCGGCACGATCTGGTTGTAGTGAATGTTGAAACCATGCGCGAAAGCCAGCGTCGCGCCCTGTTTGAGATTGGGCTCGATATCGCGCTCGTAGATGGCCTTCTGATTTTCGTCGGGGGCAAGCATCATCACCACATCGGCGTCCTTGCTGGCATCGGCGACGCTGGCCACCCTGAGGCCGGCCGCTTCGGCCTTGGCCGCGGAAGACGACCCGGCGCGCAGCGCCACGATGACATCGACGCCCGATTCCTTGAGGTTGTTGGCATGGGCATGGCCTTGCGAACCATAACCGACGATGGCGACTCTCTTGGCCTGGACCAGCGAAAGGTCGCAATCCTTATCGTAATAAACGCGCATGATGAACTCCGTTATGAAAGTAGAGTAATCGTGTAATGTCGATATCCAGCATGACGGCCAAGATACGCCAGGCAATACGTTGCGTAAAACGCTATATTTGCAACATCACGATTCATAAAGTGAAATACATGATGGATCTTCGCCCACTCGGGCAATTTCTCACACTCGCCGACACTCTCCACTTCGGACGCGCCAGTGCCGCTTGTCATATCAGTCCTTCGACACTCAGTCGCACCGTTCGGCAACTCGAGGACGATCTGGGCGTGTTGCTGTTCGAGCGCGACAATCGTAGCGTACACCTGACTCGCGAAGGCCGCCTGTTCCAGCAATACGCCCGCGATGCGCTGGAGCAGTGGGAATTGCTGCGCCACTCGCTGATGGAAGAGGCCGGCGAGCTGTCTGGCGAAATCAGCATCTACTGCTCGGTAACGGCCAGCTACAGCTTCCTGTATGAACTGCTCAGCGAGTTCCGCCTGCGCTACCCGCGTATCGAGCTCAAGCTCCATACCGGCGACCCGGCCGATGCAATCGCCCGCGTGCTGAATGGCGATGAGGACATGGCGATTACCGCTCGTCCCGAAATCCTGCCCGGCCAGCTCGCCTTCAAGCCGATTGCGAGTTCGCCACTGGTATTCATCGCGCCGAGCGAAGGGGCCAACTGGTTACCTTCGGCCTTTGCGCCGCCGCATCCCGACGAATGGGCCAATACACCAATGATCCTCTCGGAGTCGGGGCTGGCCCGCGAACGCGCCGATGCCTGGTTTCGCGAGTTGGGTATCAAGCCGCGCATTTACGCTCAGGTGGCCGGTAACGAGGCGATCGTCAGCATGGTCGGGCTGGGCTTCGGGATCGGCGTGGTGCCCAAGATCGTGCTCGACAACAGTCCGCTGGCCGACCGCGTGCATCTGCTCGACATCCGCCCCGAGCTATCGCCCTATGATGTCGGGCTGTGCATCACCGACAAGAAACTCAGAAACCCACTGATCCGCGCGCTGTGGGATCAGGTTCGTTGAGAAGCGGGCATGAAAAAGCCGCCCACGAGGAGCGGCTTGGAAACGGCGGTAACGTTTCGCGTTAGAGGCCCAATACCTTGTCGCCGCGGGAAATACCCGACACCCCGGTGCGAGCCACCTCGAGAACGCCGATCGCCGCCATGGCCTGCAGGAAAGCATCCAGCTTGCCGGCGTCACCGGTGATCTGCACGGTGTAGACACTGGGTGTGACATCGACGACCTGCGCACGGAAGATATCCGCCGTGCGCTTGACCTCGTCACGCTGCGCACCCAGCGCCTTGACCTTGACCAGCATCAGCTCGCGTTCGATATGGTTGCCTTCGGTCAGGTCGACCAGCTTGACCACATCGATCAGCTTGTTGAGATGCTTGGTGATCTGCTCGATCACCCGGTCGTCGCCCACCGTGGTCACGGTCAGGCGCGACAGCGTCGCCTCCTCGGTCGGCGCCACGTTCAGCGACTCGATGTTGAAGTTGCGCTGCGAGAACAGCCCCACCACGCGGGACAGGGCGCCGGGTTCGTTTTCCATCAGGATCGAGATGATATGGCGCATCAGGTCCGCTCCGTCTTCGAAAGCAGCATGTCACGCATGGCGCCCAAGGGCACCTGCATCGGATAGACGTGCTCGCGCGGGTCGACATAGATGTCGAGGAACACCAGCTCGTTCTTATCGGCAAAGGCTCGCTCGAGCGCCGGCTCGAGATCCTCATGACGTTCTACCTTGATGGCGGTGAAACCGTAAGCCTCGATCAGTTTCTGGAAATCCGGCAGCGACTCCATGTAGGAATGCGCATGACGGGACTTGTAGTTCAAATCCTGCCATTGGCGCACCATGCCCAGCGAGCCGTTGTTGAGATTGACGATCTTGACGCCGATACCGTACTGCTTACAGGTCGACAGTTCCTGCATCATCATCTGGAAACTGCCTTCGCCGGTGACGCAGATCACATCGTCGTTCGGGTAGCTCTGCTTGATGCCCATCGCCGCCGGAAAACCGAAGCCCATGGTGCCAAGCCCGCCCGAAGTGATCAGGCGATTGGGCTTGTCGAACTTGTAGTACTGCGCGGCAAACATCTGATGCTGGCCGACATCGGTAGTCACGAACGCCTCGCCACGCGTGAGACGACACACCGCCTCGATCACCTGCTGCGGCTTGAGCGGCTCGCCCGCCTCGGCCGGCTCATAGAGCTTGCCACGGCGCTCTTCACGCCAGCCGTCGATTTTCTCCCACCACTCAGTCAGCGCTTCGGGGTTGGTCGGTTCGCGCCCCTGAACCAGGCTGATCATCTCGTTGATGACACTGCCGGCCGGGCCGACGATGGGCACATCGGCACGCACCGTCTTGGAGATCGAGCTAGGGTCGATATCGACATGCACGATCTTGGCGGTGGGACAGAACTTCGAGGTGTTGTTGGTCACGCGATCATCGAAACGCGCACCGATGGCGACGATCAGATCGGCGTGGTGCATGGCCATGTTCGATTCATAGGAGCCATGCATGCCCAGCCAGCCCAATGACTGGCGGTCGCTCTGCGGGTAGGCGCCGATGCCCATCAGTGTGGTGGTAATCGGGTAACCCAGGCGCTGAACCAGATCGGCCAACCCCTCGCAGGCACCACCGGTGATCACGCCGCCGCCGGTATAGAACACCGGCCGGCGCGCCTTGAGCATCATATCCACGGCTTTCTTGATCTGACCGGTGTGGCCGCGTGTCACCGGATTGTAGGAGCGCAGCTTGACCTTCTTCGGATAGACGTACTCATAACGCTCGGTGGGCGCGGTCATATCCTTGGGGATATCGACCACCACCGGCCCCGGGCGACCGGACGCCGCCAGGTAGTAGGCCTTCTTGAGTACCATCGGGATCTCGGAGGGATGACGAATCGAGAAGCTATGCTTCACGATCGGCCGGGTCACGCCGATGATGTCGGTTTCCTGAAAGGCATCCTCGCCGATCAAGTGGCTCGCCACCTGGCCGCACAGCACCACCATCGGAATCGAATCCATGTAGGCGGTGGCAATGCCGGTTACGGCGTTGGTCGCGCCGGGGCCGGAGGTGACCAGCACGGTGCCGGGCTTGCCGGAAGCGCGTGCGTAGCCATCGGCGGCGTGAGTCGCGGCCTGCTCATGACGAACGAGGATGTGTTTGACAGCATCCTGGCGGAACAGGGCGTCATAGATATGCAACGCCGCCCCACCCGGATAGCCATAGATATACTCAACGCCCTCATCCTTAAGGAAGCGGGCGATCATATCGGCGCCGGAAAGCAATTCCACTGTTGTTTCTCCCCTGGAGGTCTCGAGTGCCATTTCGCACCCAGGCGTGGGTAACGAAAATCGAGTGCGGCAATACGCCGCTGCCGGCCCATGCCGGCACCTGATTGCCAAACCCTGGCGTTTAAGGGCGAGCATCGACGCGCCCTAAGGCCCGGATGGGGCCTGCACTCTTCATCGCGACGGATCGCCGCGTCGGGGGTTAGGCCAGGCCAGGCGGTTAGCCCGGGCCCGGAAAGTCCTTCTTGGGCGGGTAGAGGTCTCGACCTACCCTTCACGTGGCAATCGGGGATCGCCCGTCTGACGCCACGCCCATACTCAGGAACCTTCAAGATTCCAATAGCTGGGTAACGCTGTCAACCACCGAGCCGACACGGGGTCGCTCACCGGCGCCGACCGAAACCCAATAATCGCTGCATCGAGATAAAAGACCCACCGGACAAGGCGGGTCGAAACGTCGATAGACACGATGGGAATCGGCGCTTATTTCGTGAAGGAAAGATGTCCCTCCTCGGCGGTGACGCGAATGGTATCGCCGGGGACGAAACGCCCAGCCAGCAGATCCTGCGCCAGCGGATTCTCGATGCGATTCTGGATAGCGCGCTTGAGCGGACGCGCGCCGAACACCGGATCGAAGCCCACCACGGCGAGCTGCGCCATGGCGTCGTCGCTGACCGTGAGCTTGAGATCGCGCTCGGCCAAGCGTTTGCGCAACCGATCGAGCTGGATGCTGGCGATGGCCTGGATCTGCTCCTGGCCGAGGGCATGGAACACCACCACCTCGTCGATGCGGTTGATCAGCTCGGGGCGGAAATGGTTGCCCACCACGGCCATGACCATCTCCCTCATCGCCTCGTAATCGGCATCGTCGCCGCCCATGCGCTGGATGACGTCGGAGCCCATGTTCGAGGTCATCACGATCACCGTGTTGCGGAAGTCCACCGTGCGCCCCTGGCCGTCGGTCAGGCGCCCATCCTCCAGCACCTGCAGCAGGATGTTGAAGACGTCCGGGTGAGCCTTCTCGACCTCGTCGAGCAGCAGCACCGAATAGGGCTTGCGGCGCACCGCCTCGGTCAGGTAGCCGCCCTCCTCATAGCCGACATAGCCGGGCGGCGCACCGATCAGCCGTGCCACGGAGTGTTTCTCCATGAACTCGGACATATCGATGCGCACCATCGCCTCCTCGGTGTCGAAGAGGAAATTGGCCAGCGACTTGCACAGCTCGGTCTTGCCCACCCCGGTCGGGCCGAGGAACAGAAAGGAACCGTTGGGGCGGTTGGGGTCGGATAGCCCGGCGCGCGAGCGGCGCACCGCATTGGCCACGGCGTTGACAGCCTCGTCCTGACCGATCACCCGCTCGTGCAGCGCCTCCTCCATGCGCAGCAGCTTCTCACGCTCACCTTCGAGCATCTTGGCCACCGGAATACCGGTCCAGCGCGAGACCACCTCGGCGATCTCCTCCTCGGTGACGTTGGAGCGCAGCAGCACGTGCTGCGAGGTATCGGCCTCGCCTTCGCCGGTTTCGGCAATCTTCTTTTCGAGCGTGGGGATCACGCCGTATTGCAACTCCGACATGCGCCCCAGGTCGCCCTGGCGGCGTGCCGCTTCGAGATCAATACGTGCCTGCTCGAGATCGGCCTTGAACTGCGCCGCGCCTTGAATGCTGGCCTTCTCGGATTTCCACACCTCCTCGAGATCGGCGTATTCGCGTTCGAGCTCGTCGATCTGGCTTTCGAGACTTTCCAGGCGCTTGTGCGAGGCCTCGTCGGTCTCCTTCTTCAGCGCCTCGCGCTCCATCTTGAGCTGGATCAGGCGGCGGTCGAGGCGGTCCATCTCCTCCGGTTTGGAATCCAGCTCCATGCGGATGCGCGAGGCCGCCTCGTCGATCAGGTCGATGGCCTTGTCGGGCAACTGGCGGTCGGTGATGTAGCGGGTCGACAGCTTGGCCGCGGCGATGATCGCCGAGTCGGTGATATCGACGCCATGATGCACCTCGTAGCGCTCCTTGAGGCCACGCAGGATGGCAATGGTGTCCTCCTCATTGGGCTCGTCGACCAGCACCTTCTGGAAGCGACGTTCGAGCGCGGCGTCCTTCTCGATGTACTTGCGATACTCATCGAGTGTCGTCGCGCCCACGCAGTGCAGCTCGCCGCGCGCCAGCGCCGGCTTGAGCATGTTGCCGGCATCCATCGCGCCCTCGGCCTTGCCGGCACCGACCATGGTGTGCAACTCATCGATGAACAGGATCACCCGGCCCTCTTCCTTGGCCAGCTCGCCCAGCACCGCCTTCAAGCGCTCCTCGAACTCGCCGCGAAACTTGGCACCGGCCAGCAGCGAGCCCATATCCAGCGACAGCACGCGCTTGTCCTTGAGCCCTTCCGGCACTTCGCCGTTGATGATGCGCTGTGCCAGTCCCTCGACGATGGCGGTCTTGCCCACGCCGGGCTCGCCGATCAGTACCGGATTGTTCTTGGTGCGCCGTTGCAGCACCTGGATGGTACGGCGAATCTCGTCGTCGCGGCCGATCACCGGGTCGAGCTTACCCTCGGCGGCCCGCGCAGTAAGGTCCAGCGTGTACTTGTCGAGCGCCTCGCGATTGTCCTCGGCACCGGCATCGTCGACCCTGGCGCCACCGCGCAGGCTATCGATGGCCGCCGCCACGGCCTTCTTGGTCAACCCGGCCTGGGTCAGCACCTTGCTCACGCCATGGTTCATCTCCAGTGCCGCGAGCAGCACCAGCTCGCTGGCGATGTACTGATCGCCCCGCGCCTGGGCCTCGCGATCGGCTAGATTGAACAGTCGCGCCAAGTCCTGACTCATGCTCACGTTGCCATCGAACTGGCCGACCTTAGGCAGGTTGTCGAGATACTGAACCAGACCTTCACGCAGCCTGGCGACGTCGCCACCGGCCTTCTGTATCAAACCCTTGATGCCGCTGTCGCTGGCGTCGAGCAGCGCCGTCAGTACATGCCCGGGGTCGAGCTGATTGTGGCCACGCCCTACCGCCAGCGACTGCGCCTCGGCCAGGGCGTTCTGCAATTTGCTGGTCATGCGATCGATACGCATCGAATTCCTCCATAGGGGCGCGGCGGCGTATGGACGCGCCGGCCCGATCATTCATGTTTGACACATCAATGGAGGTATGTTGGGGCGGTTTCAAGTCAGAAGGAGGAAGAAGGGTTATTTCAGCCAGATCATGCTGGCCATGCGCCCGGTCACCCCATCGTCGCGCCGATGGGAGTAAAAACGCGGCTCGCAGGCGGTGCAGAAATGCCCGCCGCTGATATGCGCGACACCCAGGCGCTCCAGGCGCAGGCGCGCCAGGCGGTAGAGGTCGGCCATGTAGTGATCGAGGCGGTAGGGGCTCGGCTCGAAGGCGCTGGCCGCTTCGGGTTGCACGGCGACGAAAGTCTCGAACACCTCACGCCCGACCTCGAACTGAGCATTGGAGATCGCCGGGCCGAGCCAGGCCATCAGTTCCTCCGGCGCGCAGCCCAGCGCCGCGACGCTGGCCTCGAGCACGCCGCCTGCCAGCCCGCGCCAGCCGGCATGTGCCAGCCCGACACGCGTACCGCGCCGATCGCAGAGAAACACCGGCAGGCAGTCGGCGGTCATGATTACGCAGGCATAGCGTTTGTCGAAGGCGATCGATGCATCGGCCCGGGGTGGCGCCTCGGCGAATGCGGGCCGGTAGTCCTGCACGACGCTGGCGCCGTGCACCTGTTCGAGCCAAAGCAAGGGGCGATCGTCCCCGACCTGCGCAGCCAGCAGCGCTCGGCAGCGCTCGACCGTCGCCGGGTCGTCATCGACGTGCAGAGCCGGGTTGAAGGCCGCGTAGGGCCCGTGGCTGGGCCCGGTCTCGCGGGTGGTGACGAAGGCACCGACCGTGCTCGGCGCCGGCCAGTCGGGTAGCAACAGCGTCGGCTGTTCACTCATCGCCGCTCCTCGCTGTCGACACGCAGATAATCGAGCAGCATCAACAAATCGTCGGCCAGTTCGGCGCGAAATTCCACCGCTTTGCCACTCGCCGGATGAATGAACGCCAGTTTGCGGGCATGCAAGGCTTGGCGCGGAAATTCGCGGAGGATCTCCTTGAGCGTGTCGGATGCGCCGGCCGGCAACTTGAGCCGACCGCTGTAAAGCGCATCGCCAATCAGCGCGAAACGCCGGTGCGCCATGTGCACACGAATCTGGTGGGTACGCCCGGTTTCCAGCTTGCAGCGCACGTGAGTATGACCGCGAAAACGCTCGACCACGCGATAGTGGGTTACCGCCGGTTTGCCCGAGGCGGTGACTGCCTGGCGCTTGCGATCCTTCGGGTGGCGACCGATCGGCGCATCCACCGTACCACCGGACGTCATCACCCCGATGACCACGGCGTCGTATTCACGCGACACGCTGCGCGCCTGCAACTGCTCGACCAGCGAGGTCTGCGCCGCCAGTGTCTTGGCGACCACCATCAATCCGGTGGTGTCCTTGTCGAGACGATGCACGATACCCGCGCGCGGCACCGCGGCAAGCTGCGGGCAGTGGTGCAGCACCGCATTGAGTAGCGTGCCATCGGCATTGCCCGCTCCCGGATGCACCACCAGTCCAGCGGGTTTGTCGATGACCAGCACGTCATCGTCTTCGAACACGATATCCAGCGCGATGGCCTGCGGCTCCCAGCGCGCCTCGCCTTCGATGACCGTATCGAGCGTCAACCGCTCGCCACCGTGAATCTTGTCCCTGGGCCGGGCGGGGGCGCCGTCCATGCTCAGGGCACCCTGTTTGATCCAGCCCTTGAGCCGCTCGCGGGAGAAATCGGGGAACAATTCCGCCGCCGCCTGGTCGAGTCGCATACCGGCCATGGCCTCGGGAATGCGTTCGTCGCGATGAAGGGTTTCGGGCATGGATCGCTTGCGCCTGTGACGTTTAGAGTGAGGTGCTTTATAGTGAGCCGAATCCGGCTGATTCTAGCATGGCTACTGTTCATTGCCCGACACGAGGATGACGATGCGCGTTTTTTCCCTTGCCGCCCTGGCGCTGGTCGCCACCTTATTGGTTGGCTGCTCCAGCAGCGAGATATCGCCCGATCTCCAGGAGCAGGAGCTGTATCAACAGGCCCAGTCTTCGTTGGACGCCGGCCGCTACAGCACGGCCGTCGACCAGCTCGAAGCACTGGACACCCGCTTTCCCTTCGGTAGCTACGCCGAGCAGGCGCAGCTCGAATTGATCTATGCCTATTACAAGATCGACAACTGGGAAGCCGCGCGCGCCGCAGCGAGCCGTTTCATCCGCCTGCATCCCGATCACCCGCAGATCGACTACGCCTACTACATGCGCGGCCTGGCCGCCTATCAGGCCGGGCGATTCAGCCTCGAGGGTCTGGAGCTGATCGATATTTCCAAGCGCGACCTGGGCGCCAGCCGCGATGCCTATGTCGATTTCGGCGAGTTGGTACGGCGCTACCCCGATAGCCCCTACGCCGCCGATGCCCGCCAGCGCATCGTCTACCTGCGTAACGTAATCGCGCGTCACGAGCTCAATGTCGCCGACTTCTACCTGCGCAAGGGCGCCTATGTCGCCGCCGTCGAGCGTGGCCGCTGGGTGATCGAGCACTACCCGCGCTCCACCGCGAGCCGCGATGCCCTGGCCGCGATGGTCGAAGGCTATCTGGGGCTCGGCATGCGCGATCGCGCCACGGAGGTGCTGCGCGTTCTGATCGAGAACGACCCCGACAACGAACGCCTCGATGGTCGTACCTTCGAGCCGGAACACGTCGATGCCGAGCCGTTGACGCTGAACGGCTAACGAAAGCGCTTCGAGCGGCACGGTTAAATTCGTACGACAAAAAACGCCTTTGCGGGTCACCCTGCGAAGGCGTTTTCTTTCGTACTCGCGGCTCGATGCCGGGTTATTCCCCCGGCTGCCAGCCGTTGACGATCGGGTAACGCCGGTCGCGGCCGAAGCCGCGAGACGTCACGCGCACGCCGACCGGTGCCTGGCGGCGCTTGTACTCGCTGCGGTCGACCAGCTTCACCACCCGATAGACATCCTCCTTGGCGAACCCGTCATCGATGATCGCCTCGGCGCTCATGTCGCCTTCGATGTAACGCTCGAGAATCGCATCCAATGTGTCGTAATCGGGTAGCGAGTCGCTGTCCTGCTGATCCGGCGCCAGCTCCGCCGAAGGCGGACGCGAGATGACTCGCTCCGGGATTGCCGAATCTTGCGTGTTGCGCCACTTGGCCAGGCGATAGACCCATGTCTTGTAGACATCCTTGAGCGCGTTGTAGCCGCCCACCATATCGCCGTAGAGCGTGGCGTAGCCGACGGCCATCTCGCTCTTGTTGCCGGTGGTCAGCACCATCAGACCTTTCTTGTTGGAGATCGCCATCAGCAGCACGCCCCGGCAGCGCGACTGCAGGTTTTCTTCGGTGGTATCAGGCTCGGTGCCGGCAAAGCTCTCGGCTAGTGTTTCGGTAAAGGCCTCGACCATCGGCGCGATGGGCATCACTTCGTAGTGCACGCCGAGCAGGCGAGCCTGTTCGGCGGCGTCCTGCTGGGAGATATCGGCGGTGTAGTGATAGGGCATCATCACCGCCTGAACCCGATCGGAGCCCAACGCATCCACCGCAATCGCCAGCGACAGGGCGGAATCGATGCCACCCGACAGACCCAGCACCACGCCCTTGAAGCCACTCTTGTTGACGTAATCGCGAAGGCCCGTCACCAGCGCGCAATAGAGGTTGTCTTCGGCCTTGGCCAGCGGTTCGCACTCACCGGCCTGTGGCACCCACCGACCATCGGCGTGAATGAAGCTGACCGGCATCAGGCCGACCTGCCAGTGCGGCGCACGTACGCACAGCTCGCCTTTCGCATCGACCACCAGCGAGCCGCCGTCGAACACCAGTTCATCCTGGCCGCCAATCTGGTTGACGTAGACCAGCGGGCACTCGGCCTCGCGGGCGCGCTCGGCAAACAGGGCAAGCCGCTCGGCGGGCTTGTTCTGGTGATATGGCGAGGCATTGAGCGTCACCAGAATATCGGCGCTGGCCTCGCGAGCCTGGCGAACCGGCCGACCTTCCCAAAGATCCTCGCAGACCAGAATACCCAGACGCGCACCGCGATGCTCGATGACCAGCGGCCGATCGCCCGGCGTAAAGTAACGGTGCTCATCGAAGACCTGATAATTGGGCAGTACCTGCTTGGCATACTCTCCGAGCCATTCGCCGTTGTAGAGCACGCCAGCGAGATTGTAATAGCCGCCATCGCGACGCCCCGGATAGCCGATAATCACCATCACATCGCGGGCAACTTTTTTAGCCATGCGCTGCCTGGCTGTTTCCAACCGGGTTTCCATCGATGCGCGCAACAACAAATCCTCGGGCGGGTAGCCGGTCAGAAACAGTTCGGGCAGCACCACGATATCGGCCTTGTGCTCGATGCGTGCCTCGCGCACCGTTTCGATGGCACGTTCGGCGTTACCGGGAATATCACCCACCAGTGGATCCAGTTGGGCCATCACCAGAGTCAGATCTTGCATGAGCGAATCACATCCTCGAATTGGCTGGAAAAGGTCGGGCCTATACACTACCCAATAGCCAACATTGTCCCGCAAGGCCAGCGCCGAGGCAAAACCGCCGAGGCCACCATGGGAGTCAGCAAAGGAATGAATCTATTGATCATACGCCTGATCATTTTCGTGGTGCTGCTGTGGGCGGGGCTCAAGCTCTATCGCATGTATCGGGAATACCAGCGCGAGCGCGACGGAATCAGCCAGCGAGAGCAACGCAATTTGGACAATGGCCAGATGGTGCGCTGCGCTTATTGCCAGGTTCACCTGCCCGAAGACGAAGCGCTACACCAAAGAGACCAGTGGTTCTGCGGCCCAGACCATCGGGATCGCTTTCTCGAAGAACACCCGCCTCAGGGGTGAGGCAGACGATAGGGAGACGGATCGACGATCGGCTCGCGCCCCAGCAGTTGATCGACCAGCAGGCGCGTCGAGGCCGGCGCCAACACCAGGCCGTTGCGATAATGGCCGGCATTGACGTAAAGCCCGCCGATACCCGGCACCGCGCCAATCGTCGGTACGCCATCCGGCGAGCCAGGGCGCAACCCCGCCCAATGATGCTCCACCGGGCAGTCGGCCAATGCAGGGATGATTCGCGTTGCGCTATCACGCAGTGACGCCAGCGCCTCGTCGGTGGTCTGCTTGTCGAAGCCGACCTCTTCCAGGGTCGAGCCCGCCAGCACGCGGCCATCGTTGCGCGGAATCACATAGCGCCCATCCATCAGCACCACACGCCGAACTAGCTCCGGCGGCGCCTTGAACAGGATCATCTGGCCTTTCACCGGCCGTACCGCCAGTTCGACCCCGGCACTTCTTAGCAATTGCGCGGCCCAGGCACCACCGCAGACAATCACTTGGCCCGCCGTGAAGCGTCCGGCTTGGCTGGCTACGCCGGTGAGCCTGCCATGCTCGACACATAAGCACTCAACCTCGGTATTTTCATGCAACGTTACCTGATTCATCGCCATGAGGCGTGCACGTAGCGCCTGACCCAAACGAGGATTGCGAATGCTGCCCAGCGTCGGCATCCACAAGGCACTTTCGAAGCCTGGCGCCGCTTGGGGTTCCTTGGCATAGATGAAATTCGCGCCGACCCGCTCCAGCGGCTTGCCCACCACGCGCGCCCAATCCAGCGCTTTCGCAGCGTCTTCGACCCGCAGATACAGCAGTCCCTTCTGGCGATACTCCGGGTCGATACCGGTCTCTTCGAGTAGACGCAACGACAATTCGGGATAGTAGCCCTCCGACCAGCGCGACAAACGCGAGATCGGCATGCGATAGCGCCACGGGTATAACGGCGAGACGATGCCACCGCCCGCCCAGGAGGCCTCGCGGCCGCATTCGCCCCGCTCCAGCAAGGTGACGCGATGACCGGCATCGGCCAGTTGCAGCGCCGTCATCATGCCGATGACCCCGCCGCCGATAATCAGAAAATCATTGTTTGTCGCGCTCATAAGGCCTCTGCCAATCCGTGCAAACTGCGTTGGTTACGCCACCCGCCCCCTTCATATACTCTACCGGCACACCAGTGGCACGAAAACACGACGAGGGCTTGGCATGCGCGCAAACAAAAGCTCAGGGTTTACGCTCATCGAGCTGATCGTCGTCGTCGCGCTGATTGCCATTCTCGCGACCTGGGCGGTGCCGAGTTTCTCGCAACTGATGGCACGCAATGCTTTGGATCGCCAGACTGACCGGCTATGGCAGGCGATTTCCGCGATGCGCCTCGAGGCTGCCGAGCGGCGCACGACCGTTCATCTGTGCCCTACGAAGGATGGGGCAGTATGCAGTGATGACTGGCAGGATAAACTAATGCTGTTCGTTGACCCGGATGGCAACGGTACTTTCAGTGAAAGCGCCGGCGATACGATGATTCGCCAATATCCCGCCAGCAATAGCGCCATCACCATCACATCGAACAGCAGCAACCATGACGGCGGATTCAGCTACCAACCCGATGGGTTTACCGCTGAAATCGGTACTTTTGAACTGTGCCATCCTCAATTGGATAAAAGCGATGCACGCCAGATCGTCATTAGCCAGGGGAGAATGCGGCGTGATACAGGCGACGAAGACAGCTGTCAGCCCCAGCAATCCTGAGTAGCGGCGGAACGCTCACCATCTTGCTTCAATACCAGGGTGCCACAATCGTCGTCCGCCTGCGGTCCACCGGCAACCGGTACCGCTTTGATGGTGAAGCTGTTGCCCTCTTCACCAATTGTCACCTTAAGATCGTAGCGCGCTGCTCCGTCGCTGGGTACGTTATCCGGCGCTAACGCCGGTACCACGGCCGAAGGCGCCTTGTCGGCCGCCTCATCCCCATAACTGTAGGTTTGGCTATAACGCCGCTCGAGGCGCTGTGCCATTTCGTACATGGCCGCCTGGGCCTGAGCCCGGTAACTACGATCCATATAACGCTCGTAGGAGGGCAAAGCAATCGTTGCCAGAATGCCGATGACAACCACCACAATCATCAGCTCGATCAGCGTAAAGCCGTACTGTCTTGGCATATCAATTCACCAGTTCTCGCCATGAGACTAGGCCTGTGGGCACAAGTAGCGGTGGAGCATTACTTAGCTTGGCTTGGGTATTGACTGTGTCGCCGTTGGGCGTTGGCGTAAAAACGGAACCCTCCGTCTTGATAGCAACCGGCACGACCTGGCTGTCACCGACATCGATCATATCCTCGCTATTGACTACACCATCGCCATTGATATCCAGAACCGGGACGTCAAAGGCCATTCCATTAAAAGCATTCAGCTTATAGAGATAGCCTTCATCCTCGGCGCCACAAAATCCGAGCCCAGGAATCAAAGTGCTGAAAGTAATTAACTCACCCTGCAGCAGCGGTGTATCGACCACGCGTTCGCCGTCGATTGGAAAGTATATATACCAGCCTTCTTCATCATCGATATTTTCACTATCAGAGGAGTAACTAATTCCTTGGCTATCGCTGCCCTGTTGTAAAGTCGTCTCACGAAGATCGTTACGGGTTAAAGGCAGGCCATCAGAATCCAGATTCCGGCTAATGACATCGCCTATCGCATAAAACCCATCGGTCGCACCGCGATTCTCCGAGGTAGGAATCCCGCGTTTCGGTGCACTGCCAGTACCGAAGAACAACATAATGCCACGATTAGGGTCGCGCCCCACGGCCACGCCAGTGGTGATTACCGGTGAGGCGCTCTCGTCACCATTAGCCTGCCTGGACGTAAAGAGTCGATCGATTGAATCTTGCCAATCACTATCTTCTTTATCGCTCAGGTCGAAGCGCCAGAGGTTACCTTGAAGATCTCCGGCATAGGCGGTGTCCATGCGTCCGTTGCTATCACGATCCACCAAGGAGGCGGTAGAAAGTCCATTCCCACCGGAATTGGCCGAACCGCCAGGCACCAGACGAATGATATCGTCTTTCGAAATCGAGCCATCGGCGGCTCCATCCAGGTAGATAATATACAAGGCCGCCTTTCCGGAGTCGCTGAAGTAACCATTTCCGAACACCACGGCATATTTACCATTTTCCATCTGGGCGATACTGGGCGGACCATAAATATGGCCGATATGTGATTTCTCGTCGTCATCATATAAATCGTTTTCGCGGGACGGGCCGTACTCGAACAGAGCGGTCTCATCGGCTTTCAGTTCACTGAACTCGCTGGGGTCGGTCACATTCAGCGCAAAGACTCCGCGTCCGCCGGCTCCCAAGCCACTGGCCAGAACCGAGTGCCACTCCCCCTCAAATATCGCATCGAGAACCACCGGGCTGCCATCGACATAGAAACGATGCTCATAGCCGGGGTCAGCCAACTCGCCGATCGAGTCGAGTAGCAGGCCCGGTACATAGGCTAGCTTCTCCACGCCCGTTTCGGCATCGAAGCCATGCAACATGCCGTCGTTGGCACCGACATAAACCATCGGTGTGCGGTCTTGGTAGTCGCTGATGAAGTCGATATATGAATCATTTTCAGCACTTCCCGGTACATAATAGCTATCCGGCTTACCAACCACGAAGGGCTTCGAGTCGATAATATCGCCGAGCGCTGCTGCCGAGCCATCGAGCCACAGGCGATCGCGGTAATCACCGCCGTTGCGCTGTTCCCCACTGGTATCGCCACGTAGGTAGCGTATCAACGATCCTACTGATTGGGGGTAACCATAGTCGATTGCAACAGCTGCCCGAAAGGCTTCTCCTTGTCCATTCAAAGATGTAATGATAGTGCGGCTATCCGGTTGCGGCACCTCCTCGCGTGCGCTCCAGGTATCGTTCGCGGCGACCCCGGAAACCGATGTGCTTAAGGCTATCAAATCACCCGACCAACTATTGCGGTTATTATAAAGCGTCTGAAAAATAAAATTATCGACGTTGGTACTGTATCCCAAGCCAGCTCCCGTCCGGTTGGCGCTTCTCAATACTTGATCGAGCACTTCCTCTAATGAATCAACGAGCTCGCCGACACGAGCAACGGGGAAATAGGCGCTAGGCGATCCATCTTCGTTGACCCCGTCATTGCCATATTTGGCCGCGTAGTAAAGCGGGGGACGAAGAAAATTGCCCGAAGATCCATCCGACAGCTCATATTCCAGAGTGATCTCCGAGTCGTTGCTATAGCACGCTTCATCACCCTTAGGACCAGGGCCGCCCTTATCAGGACCATGCCCGCCAGGACCAGGGCCACCTCTGCCCTTGTCCTTCAGGCCGCACTCGAACCGGTCATAACCGTTAATCCCAGAGTGGGCGTGAAAGCCATCATTCTTCGTGCCGCTTATGATGTAACCAACACCCATGATCTGGCTGGTGGATTGGTTATCGACGTCCGTCGTGATTTTCAGCTCCTTACCCTGGACCCGGTACTCCAGCGTCATGACAAGGTCGGAATCGTAATCGCCACCAAATTCCGAATCTTCCCATATGACATCGAAGGACCCTCGGGCCTCCCTGCCTTCGTCGTTATCGTCCGATTCCGAAACGCGAAAATCCACGATGGCGCACTTGCCAACGCGGTCAGGATCGATATTTCGTCCGCTGCCATTCACCCGATCGCCTATACTATAGCTTTCGCAGGCGGGTACGATGGTGACGACCCGATCCTTCCCCTTGTCCTCCATCTCGACCTTTATCTCGGGAATATTGGAGCTGAGACGCACGGCGTAGGTGGATATATTGCTTCCCTGCTCATTATTGTTGGGATCCTTGATCACGAGATTCTCGTAAGCATGCTTTGCCAGTCCCGCAACGTTATAGCTTCCCTCCAGCCCTGGCGCCGTGGGGCAAATACCCAGCACACCACCTAATCCGCCAATGCTCTTCGCGGTGCATTGCTTATTCTTATTGGCGCCCGCCTCTCCGACAAAGTAATCACCCGATAAGTTTTCGGCATCGCCCACATCGTCTGTTTGCGATTTCACATTGAATGGCAGTCCACTGAGCTCGTTAGCATCAAAGGAGGCTTCGCTCGCGTTGATTAGCACCATTGAGTGTGCTGCGCACCAGTTGTCTGATGTTTCGTTGCCTGTCCAAGTCGGGGATGTTAGCCCTGACAAATAACCCGTTTCAACGATGCCATTTCCTACATCGAAGGCATCACTAGGCGATTCCTCCCCGGTTAAATAGCGGATGGCTTCAAGGGTCATTTCAGCAAAAGGATTTCCCCAGCTAGAGCATTGGCCATTATCGAAGTCCTCAGCCTTTGTACCGAATCCGCAAGAGTCTCCAGCGTATTGGCCATTAGAGTAGCTGTACCCGGAGATCCGGAATGCATCGATATTGCTGACTATTCCGTTGTAATCGGGAAGCATATTCGAATCATCAGGCGCGTTAGCGTCAAAGACACCCGTTGCCGAGTTAAACTCCTTCTTAAAACTGCGCACATTGCTCCTTAGCACGCCGCCGCTCTTATTCTTCGCGTAGGAGCCAGAAACCAAGCCAAAATCGATGCTATCAGCATACTTATGCAACAGCCCAACCGGCTTTCCATTGTCACATGTCACCTCGTCACTGTCCTTGACACAGACTTCGACACGGGCATGATAGTTTTTCTCACCTATACCCTCATCAACTTCTCTCGGGCGATCATCCCGATATTTTTTTTCGACTCCGGTTTTCTCGTTCCTCCAGACACACTGCCAACGCTCATTCGCGGACCACCTAGGCCACCTTCCTCTTGCCACCCTAATCAAGGGCGGGCCCCCACTCGAGCTGTAGGTGGTATTGCAGATGGTAATCTCCCCCTGATCGAAGGGGGTGTTGTCCTCGATGGTATCGTCATCATCGAGGACCTTGGCAAAGCTGTGCGCATCGAGCGGTAGAAAAGCACGCTCGAGAATGGTGCTCTCGGTCGCGTTATCCCGGTAGCGTTTACCGCCATAGAGCACCTTGCGCAGTATATCCATCCGCGTCATGGTGGCCCAATTCAGGAAGTTCCCACTCCAATAATTGCCACCATCACCACCCTCATTCTCACTACTATTACATACAAAATCGTCACTCGTATCTTTGGTGCGCGTGAAAGCTCCTCCCGCTAACGAGCTGTTATACTCATAACATCCCTCGCTATCGAAGTAGCCGTAATAGCGTATCGAGTCCTTGTAAGTGTCATCGATTTTACCGTCGCCATCTAGATCAGAAAAATCGGTATATGCTTTGTAAAATAGCTGATGATCGTTGGACATAACGATCATGCTTTGTGGGTTTACATCGGCCTGAGCGTTAGGCGGAGGAAGATATGCGACTCGTGAGCTCCCTCCGCTCTCTCTGTTATTACCATCGTCTTCATCAGCGAATGCAGATGCCCAAGGCTTGCCAGTCCATTCGAGTTGATTAATTAAAATCGGCATGAAAAAAAACAACAGAGTCGCCAGGGCATACCTTGCTAGAGACCAATGCCATGGCACCTTTTTCGTTTTATTTTTTGTAAACATAGCGCGCCTCGATGATACGAGAAATCTGGCCGCTGGGGCCGAAGCCCTGCGCGTAGATGCGAAAGTAATAACTACTCGGCGGGGTGGCACTGTCGGGCTTATCGATGCAGGCGACGAGATAGCGGGGTTGCTTGGTCATGGCGATACCCGACCCGTCGCCTAACTGGAAGCCTTCAATCTCATACGCATCTTCTAGTCTGGAGTGGCCGTCATCTGTATCCATATCATCAATATCGATGTTGTAGCGTGAGCTCCCTGCGGAGTTGCAGAACCCCGTCAGATATGGCGCTTTGTCATCGATCGTATTGATGGCTTCGCGCAGTGCTGCCTCAGCTGCCTGGAAAGCGGTTTGCGCGGCTTGATCGTTGGTTGCCAAGCGTTGTTGCAGGCGCGTTGCTTCGCTACCGGAAAAAGCCAACAGTGCCATAAGTGCAATCAGCACCAGGGTGACCAACAAGGCCATGCCTGACTGTTGGCGACCTCTCGAATGGTTCATTAGCCCCCCCTCGCGTTGCGTAGCGCTATCGTGCGGGTGAGCCTCGAGCGCATGTACCGGTCATCAAATGTCCGATTTCCGCTCGGCCATTCGAAGCTCTGCTCGAGCGGCGCATCATAGGTCTGAATTTCCGAACGAAGCAGCAGATCTAACTGGACCGCCCGCACTGAATCCCAATCGGCCTTGTCGTATGGCTGGAATTCATCTGAATCATCAAGGTAGGTAAAGGCCAGCGCATCGACCCCATTCAGTAAGGGAACAGGAGTAGGGGGGGTAGGATCATTGGAAGAGTACGTTTCACACATCAGCGTGGCATCATCCGTATAGAGATGCGTGATGATGGTCACAGTAGAATCGTCGAACTCCTGATTGTTACAACTTGAGATGGGCTGGTCATTCAACGCCGCACCTTGCATTCGCAACCAGACTTCATTCGCACCATTACTCATTAAAACCTGCCCGGCAGCGAAGCTAGGCACACCACCACCGTTACTCCGATCCGGAAAGTTATTGTCCGGAGATTCCCAGGAATCGCTGTAGCCGGCCAGCAGCAATTGCCGGCGCAGCAGCTGTACCGCATAGCGCTGGCCGTCGGTGAGCGCGCCTGTCACGATGTTGGTCTGGTAACTCTGGCGACTGGATAGGTAATAGCTGGTCACCAGAGCGACCAGCACCAAGCCGATAACGATGGAAATCATCAACTCAACCAGACCAACACCTAACTGTCGGCGTGCTCGACTAGGGCGGCAGAGGAAATTGCAAGGTGTCATAAGCGCGTTTCCAGCATTACACACCCCCCCGAAGCGGCATCGGCACCGCATTTCGGTAGCGGATCGCTTTCGCCCTCATCTTCGCTCTCGACGGGTGGCCGCTGTCGCCAGCGCAGCGATACAGTGACATGTTCCAGATCATCGACCGTATCTACCGCGATAGCGGCGAGGGCGTTGGGAAGTAGCCTGTCGACCTCGCTTAGCCATGCTTTCATGCCGTTGCAGATAGCCGTATCACCACCTGCGCAAGCCGCAATCGTTTGGTCATCGGCATCGATCTCGAATGCATCAGCGTCTTCTCGACTAGCGCGCATACGTTCAAGTGCTCCACTGGCCAATGACACCGCCTCGATTCGCCAGCGCGCATCGCGGGTATCCTGCAATGTGGTCAACTGCAACCCCGCAATACCCAGTAACGCAATGCTGATCAGCAGAAGAGCTACAAGCGACTCAACCAATGAAATACCGCTTTGGCAGCGCCCATGGGTACGGTGAGCATGATGACTGCAGGATTCAGCAAGGAAGGGAAAAGGGCCTTTCTCGCATCGCGAAGTGATCATGTCGATAGTGCGCACCGGTTTCGGGGTTATAGGGTGTTATCGGCGAACTCTCGCCTTACTGAAGTCACTAACCAGCAATTCATGCTCACTTTCCATTAACAATCTACAACATAAGCATGAGTGATACATTTCTCCGTTTATCGCCGCGCTACACGTTAGGTCCACGATGCTTCCGCCCATAGTCTTGAGGCTTTTCACACTGCATAAAAAAGTCGGGCCTGAGCCCGACTATTACGCAACCGCCTAATACTGTGCTGAAAACGTCATTTTTTCATCCGCTGGCGATGACTCTTTCTCGTAACTCACGCGGCATGGAGAAGGTAATCGTCTCTTCACGGCCTTCGAGTTCCTCCGGCATTGCGGCGCCGAGTTCGCGCAAGCGCTCGATCACGCCGTTGACCAGCACTTCCGGTGCGCTGGCTCCGGCGGTTATGCCGATGCTATCGACGCCATTCAGCCACTCTTCACGAATCAGACTGGCGTCGTCGATCAGCTTGGCGGGGGTGCCCATGCGCTCGGCCAGTTCACGCAGGCGGTTGGAGTTGGAGCTGTTGACGCTACCCACCACCAGCACCAGATCGCTCTCGGCGGCCAATTGGCGCACGGCGTCCTGGCGATTCTGGGTGGCATAGCAGATATCGTCCTTGCGCGGCCCATCGATCGCCGGGAACTTGGCGCGCAGTGCGTCGATCACCCGGGCGGTGTCGTCCATCGATAGCGTGGTCTGGGTGACAAAAGCCAGCGTCTCGGGATTGTTGACCGTCAGCGCCGCGACATCGGCTTCATCTTCGACCAGGTAGATGGCGCCGCCGTGCGAGGTGTCGTAACGGCCCATGGTGCCTTCCACTTCGGGGTGCCCGGCATGGCCGATGAGAATGCACTCCTGGCCACGCTTGGCGTAGCGCAGCACTTCCATATGTACCTTGGTCACCAGCGGGCAGGTGGCATCGAACACCTTGAGACCGCGCCGCTCGGCCTCTTGCTGTACGGCACGCGACACGCCATGCGCGGAGAAGATCACCGTCACGTCATCGGGCACCTCAACGAGTTCCTCGACGAAGATCGCGCCACGCTTGCGCAGGGAGTCGACCACGAAGCGATTGTGAACGACCTCATGACGCACGTAGATAGGCGGGCCGAGTACGTCGAGTGCGCGATTGACGATTTCAATGGCACGGTCGACGCCGGCACAAAAACCGCGGGGGTTGGCCAGCTTGATCTGCATAGGGCCTCGCTTGGTCGTCGCTGCTCAATGAGTGGTCACGGGATGCACGTCGAGGATCTCGACATCAAACGTCAGGGTACGCCCGGCCAGCGGATGATTGAAGTCCACCTCGACGCGTTTCTCGTCGATTTCGGTGATCACGCCGGGCAACTCGCCGCCGTTGGGGTCGGTAAACGACATCACCAGCCCCTCTTCGAGCTCGGGGCCTTCGAAGCTTTCACGGGGAATTTTTTGCATGTTCTGCGGATTGTGCTGGCCGAAGGCATGCTCCGGTGAAATCTCGTAGCTGCCGGTATCGCCGCCGGTCAGCCCCTTCAATGGCGCCTCGAAACCCGGCGGCAGGTTGCCATCGCCAACCTGAAAGGTCGCCGGTTGCTTGTCGCGGGTGGAGTCGACCACGGTGCCGTCCTCCAGCTTCAGCGTGAAGTGCAGCGTCACTTGCATGCCGTCGCCGATTCGATAATCGCTCATCTCGAAATTCTCATCATCAGGGCTCACTCCTTGTGACGCCGGGCATCGCGCAATGATTCAACAATCAGCGCGATGGCGCCCAAGGTGATTGCCGTATCCGCCAGGTTGAAGGCCGGAAAGTAATAGCGCTGCCAATGGAAGGATAGGAAATCCACCACGTAGCCGAGCACCAGCCGGTCGTAAAGATTGCCCAGCGCACCGCCGATGATCAGCGCGAGTGCCGCTGCCATCAGCGTTTCATGCGCCTTGAGCCGGGTCAGCCAGATCGTCAGGCCGATGCTGGCGCCAATCGCGATCGAGGCGAACAGCCAGCGTTGCCAGCCATCGTGACCGGCCAGAAAGCTGAACGCCGCGCCGGTATTGTGCAGCAGCGTCAGGTTGAAGAACGGCAATAGCTCTACCGGCTGGCCATACGCCAGCATGGCGCTGGCCAATGCCTTGGTGCCCAGATCCAGCACGATCACCAGCAATGATAACCATAGCCAGCGTAGCGGCCTGCTCATCGGTACGGTTTGTGGCGGCTGCGCTGTGTCGTGCTCCTTCGCCTCAGGCATAGTGGCGCACTTCTCCCGGCCCATCGGGCAGGTTGCTGATACAACGGCCGCACAGGTCGGGGTGCTCGGCATGGCTACCGACATCCGCGCGATGGTGCCAGCAGCGCTCGCACTTGGCGTTGGGGCTGGCGGTGACCGCCACCTTGAGCGTCGCGAGCTCGGTGGCTTCGGCGTTCACAGCATCGGTCGAATCCAGCGATGCCAGGTGCACCTCGCTGGTCAACAGCACGAAGCGCAGTTCATCGCCGAGCTGGCCGAGCGTCTCGCGCAGATCGTCGCTGGCGTAAAGCGTCACCTCGGCGGCCAGGCTATTTTTGATCGTCTTGGCGTTGCGCGCGTCTTCCAGGCACTTGTTGACCGCCTGCTTGACCTCCAGCACCTGCTCCCAGAAATCGCGACCGAAGGCGGCATTGTCACCCAGCGTAGACAGCCCGGTATAGAACGTTTCCAGCAGTACGCTGGCCTTGTGTTCGCCGGGAATGTGCTCGTAGATCTCCTCGGCGGTGAACGACAGGATCGGCGCCACCCAGCGCGCCAGCGCCTCGACCACCTGGTAGAGCGCGGTCTGGCAGCTGCGCCGGGGCAGCGAATCGGCCTGGGTGGTGTACTGGCGATCCTTGATCACGTCGAGATAGAAGCCGCCCAGCTCACGGGCGCAGAAGGTATGTACCTGCTGATAGACGTCGAGAAAGCGATACTCGGCGTAGGCCTTCTCGATACGCGCCTGCAGTTGCGCGGCGCGGTCGACTACCCATTGATCCAGCGCCAGCATGTCCTCGAATGCCACGGCGTCGCGCTCGTCATCGAAGCCATTGAGATTGGCGAGCAGGAAGCGCGCGGTATTGCGAATGCGCCGGTAAACGTCGGCGGTGCGTTTGAGGATTTCATCGGAGACCGCCATCTCGCCGGAGTAGTCGGTGGAGGCGACCCATAGGCGCAGAATATCGGCGCCCAGTTTATCCATAACCTCCTGCGGCGCCACCACATTGCCCACCGACTTGGACATCTTGCGGCCTTGGGCATCGACGGTAAAGCCGTGGGTGAGCAGCCCCTTGTAAGGCGGATGGCCGTCGATGGCGCAGCCGGTCAGTAGCGATGAGTGAAACCAGCCGCGATGCTGATCGGAGCCTTCCAGGTAGAGATCGGCGCGCGGGCCCTGGGTATGGCCCAGCGGATGCGAGCCGCGCAGCACGTGCCAGTGTGTAGTGCCGGAATCGAACCAGACATCCAGGGTATCGGTGGTCTTTTCGTAGTCGGCCGCATCACTACCCAACAGCTCGGCGGCATCGAGGCGGAACCAGGCATCGATGCCCTCGCGCTCGACGCGCTTGGCGACCTCTTCCATCAACTCGACGGTGCGCGGATGCAATTCGCCGCTGGCCTTGTGCAGGAAAAACGGAATCGGCACACCCCAGTTGCGCTGGCGCGAGATACACCAGTCCGGGCGATTGGCGATCATCGAATGTAGCCGCGCCTTGCCCCAGGCGGGCACGAATTGGGTGGTCTCGATGCCGTCCAGCGCGCGCTGGCGCAGCGTCTTGCCATCGGCACCTTCGATATCCATGCCGACGAACCACTGCGCCGTGGCACGGTAGATCACCGGTGTCTTATGACGCCAGCAGTGCATGTAGCTGTGGGTGATCTTCTCGTGTGCCAGCAGCGCACCGACCTCATCGAGCTTGGCGACGATTTGCGGATTGGCCTTCCAGATCATCTGGCCGCCGAAAAACTCGAGATCTTCGGCATATACACCGTTACCCATCACCGGGCTCTTGATCTCCTCGAACTCCATGCCGTAGGCGCGGCAAGTGACGAAGTCGTCCACGCCATAGGCCGGCGCCGAGTGAACCACGCCGGTACCGGCATCGGTCTCGACATAATCGCCAAGATAGACCGGCGACAGCCGGTCGTAGAACGGATGGCGAAAACGCAGGTTTTCGAGCTTGGCGCCCACGGCGGTCGCCAGCGTCTCGCCCGCGAGGCCGAAGCGCGCAAGGCTGCTCTCGATCAGCGCCTCGGCGAGCACCAGCAGGCGCTCGCCGGTATCGACCAGAGCGTAGGTGACGTCCGGATGCACGTTGAGCGCCTGGTTGGCGGGAATCGTCCACGGCGTGGTGGTCCAGATCACGATAGAGGCCGGCTTGGGCAGCCCATCGAGGCCGAAGGCCGCGGCCAGGGCGTCGTTGTCTTCGGCCTGGAAAGCGACGTCGATGGCATCGGATTTCTTGTCGGCGTACTCGACCTCGGCCTCGGCCAGTGCCGAGCCGCAATCGAAACACCAGTTGACCGGCTTCAGACCCTTGAACACGTAACCGTGCTTGACCATCTCGGCCAGTGCACGAATCTCGCCGGCCTCATTGACGAAATCCATGGTGCGATAGGGATGCTGCCAATCGCCGATCACACCCAGGCGCACGAAGTCCTGCATCTGACCCTGAATCTGCTCGGCGGCATATTCGCGGCACAGTGCCCGCGCTTCGGCGGCCGGCAGGTGCTTGCCATGCGTGGTCTCGACCTTGTGCTCGATGGGCAGGCCATGGCAATCCCAGCCCGGCACATAGGGCGCATCGAAGCCGGCCAGGCCCTTCGATTTGACGATGATGTCCTTCAATATCTTGTTGACGGCATGACCGATATGAATGCTGCCGTTGGCATAGGGCGGGCCATCGTGTAGCACGAACGCCTCGCGCCCCTGTCCCTCTTCGCGCAGGCGCCGGTACAGATCGATCTCCTGCCAACGCAGCACTCGTGCGGGCTCGCGCTTGGGCAGATTGCCGCGCATCGGGAAATCGGTTTCGGGCAAATTCAGGGTGTGCTTGTAGTCGCTCATAGCCTAGGGGTCAGCCGTCTTGGTCGGAGGCCGCGCGGCCCGCCGAGGAATCGGAAATCACAGCGACCGACGCCAGCGGCGCCGATGCCAAATAAGGAGTCCAGTCGCTGGAGATGCCATCCATGTCTGCCAGCCAATCGCTGAAATACTCGCGTGCCCGGGCCTGGTCCGCCTGGATCTGGCGCTTGAGCGGTTCCAGCCCGTCGAAGGTCAACTCGCCGCGCAGCCGGGCGCAGGGCACGACATCGATAGGCTGGCCGTAGAGATCGCCAGCGAAATCGAACAGATTGACCTCCAGCACCGGACGGCGCGAGCCCACCGTGGGCCGCCAGCCGATATTGGCGACACCGGGAAACGCACGTCCATCGGCCAGCCGGGTGATCGCCGCGTAGACGCCGCTCAGCGCCATCGGTCCGGGCAGCAGTGGCAGGTTGGCAGTGGGCACGCCAATAGTGCGGCCCAATTGGCGATCGGCCACCACGCGCCCCGAAAGCCGATAGGGGCGGCCCAGCATGCGCGCCGCCTGACGGAAATTGCCACTGGCCAGCAAGGTGCGCACCCGCGAACTGGAAACCCGCTCGTCATCGAGTGTGAAGGTTCGGGTATGCTCGACGCCGAAACCGAGCGCCTCGCCAACCTCAGTCAGCAGCGCGAAATCGCCGGCGCGGTCGCAGCCGAAGCGAAAGTCGTCGCCGACCACCAGATGCCGCACGCCCAAGCCATCGATCAATACGCGGTCGATGAACTCCCGCGCCGTCAGGCTACGCAGGGCCTCGTTGAACGGCAAACAGACGATCCGCTCGGCACCATGCGCCGCCAGCAGCCGCACCTTGTCGCGCAGGCGGGTCAGGCGCGGTGGCGCCTGATCGCCGGCGAAGTACTCGCGCGGCTGTGGCTCGAAGATCACCACCGTGACCGGCAACCCGAGCGCCGCGGCACAATCGCGCAACTGATCGAGAATCGCCTGATGGCCACGATGCACGCCATCGAAATTACCGATGGTGGCTACGCAACCCCGGTGATGCTGGCGCAGATTGTGCAAGCCACGAATCAATTGCATGCGTCGTTCACGAGTCGATAAAGGATCAATTATAACGGTCAGCCATTTGGACGCCTATCCATTCAACTGCTTATCCAGCCAAACGCCTATCCATTCAGACGAAAGTGCCGCAGGCGAATGCCACAAAGCGCCAGCCAGGCGAAATACACCGCGACCCCGCCAACCACCAGGCTGGATAACACCCAGGCGCGGTGCCAGACATCCCAATTCAGCCAGGCTTGCCAATCCGGCGACAGCCACAACAAGCCTAACCCCAGCAGCGTACAGCCGCCTCCGATCTGCCAAGCGTAGCGGCCCCAGCCGGGTTGGAATACCAGCACGCCGTTTCGCCACAGGCCAAGGCCCAGCAGCCCGGCATTGAGAAACGCCGCGAGCGATGTCGCCAGTGCCAGCCCGGCATGCGCCAGCGGCACGATCAGCGCCAAGTTGAGCGCCATGTTGGCGACCATGGCGAGAATCCCGATCTTGACCGGCGTCTTGGTATCCTGACGCGCGAAGTACCCCGGCGCCAGCACCTTGATCAGCATGAAGGCCACGAGTCCCAGTGCATAGGCGCGCAGGCTCATCGCCGCCATGGCAATGTCGTTCTCGGTCATCGCGCCGTAATAGAACAGGCTGATCAACAGCGGCTCGGCCAGTACCGCCAACGCCAGCGCGGATGGCAGGCCGATCAGCAACACCGCGCGCAGCGCCCAATCGAGCATTTTCGCGAAGTGCTCCGGCGACTGCTCGGCGTGGCGCTTGGACAACGCCGGCAAAATCACCGTGCCGATGGCGATGCCGAATACCCCCAGCGGCAACTCCACCAAACGATCCGAGTAGTACAGCCAGGATACGCTGCCCGAGACCAGAAACGAGGCCAGTACGGTGTCCAACAGCAGATTGATCTGCGAGACCGACACGCCGAACATTGCCGGCCCCATCAATCGCAGGATGCGCCTGACACCAGCATGCGCGAAGCGTGGCCAGGGTGTCGGTAGCAATCCCAATCGGGCCAGAAACGGCACCTGAAAGGCCAATTGTGCGAAACCGGCGATCAGCACGCCCCAGGCCAATGCCATCGTCGGCGTTTCCATCAACGGCGTCAGCCATAGCGCCGCGCCGATCAACGACACGTTCAGCAGCACCGGCGTGAATGCCGGCACGGCGAAACGGTTCCAGGTGTTGAGCACGCTCCCCGAGAACGCCGTCAGCGAAATCAGCAGCAGATAGGGGAAGGTCAGTTGCAGCATGTCCGCGGTCAGCGCCAGCTTGCCCGCGTCGTCACCGAAGCCCGGCGCAAACAGCCAGGCCAACCAGGGCGCCAGCAGCATGGCCAGGGCGGTGAGCAGCGCCAGCACCACCGCCAGGCTACCCGAGACCGCATCGAGCAGTTCGCGCACCTCGGCGCGGGTACGCTGGGTAGCGTATTCCGAGAGCACCGGCACGAAGGCCTGATTGAACGCGCCCTCGGCAAACAGCCGGCGCATGAAATTGGGAATCTTGAAGGCGACGAAGAAGGCATCGGCGCCACTGCCGGCACCGAACAGCGTGGCGATGGTCACGTCTCGCGCCAATCCCAGCACCCGCGAGAGCATGGTCATCATGCTGACCACCAACCCCGATCGCAGCAGGCCGGCGCGCGGCGGTGCACCCTTGCCGGGTGCCGCACTGGGCGAACCGTCACCCGCCGAAGGCGCATCTAGCTGTGTGCCGTCACGCGCCACCACTGGCCGCTCGTTGTGCTCGGACTCCACCTTGGGCATACCTTCTCGTTTGAAAGCCATGCATAAAAAAACCGGCCGAAGCCGGTTTTTTGCGCGCCCGAACCCGGCTTAGGCAGCCAGGGCCTTAATGCGCTTGTTCAGACGACTCTTGATGCGTGCCGCTTTCTTCTTGGACAGCGCGTCCTTGTCGGCGATACGGTCGATGACCGGCTGCGCCGCGCGGAACTCTTCCATGGCCTTGGCATGATCGCCGCCCTGGATGGCCTTGATCACGCGCTTGATGTAGGTACGCACCATGGAACGCTGGCCAGCGTTGTGCTGGCGACGCTGCTCCGATTGACGTGCACGCTTTTTGGCTTGCTTGGTATTCGCCACCGTAATCTCCTTGGAGAACTATAAAATGCGGTGTAAGTTTTTGATCCGATTTGGCAAATCGAATATTTCCAAACCGGTTTGGCTATCGTCGGTGAGTCACTGACAACGGGCCATGTCTGAGAGGATGCGGCATCCTAGCATACTGCCCCGCCGCTTGCTACAGCCCGCGTGAGTAGCGGATTACAGCACCACAAGATTATCGCGATGGACCAGTTCGGGCGCTTCCATGTAGCCGAGGATCGCCTCGATCTGGTGACTCGGCTGGCCGAGAATGCGCGCCGCCTCGTCGCTGCCGTAATTGACCAGCCCCTTGGCCACGCGTTCGCCCCGCTCGTCGACGCAGACCACCATGTCGCCACGCACGAAGCTACCGCTTAGCGCCTTGACACCGACCGGCAGCAGGCTCGAGCCGCGTTCGCGCAATACGCTGACCGCGCCGGCATCCAGCGTCAAACTGCCGCGCACTTGCAACTGGCCGGCCAGCCAGCGCTTTCGCGCGGCCAGCGGCGCATGCTCGGGGCGCAGCAACGTGCCCAAGCGCTCACCGTCGATCAGCCGGGTCAGCACATCCGCCTGGCGCCCGCTGGCGATCGCGGTGACCGCTCCGGAGCGTGCCGCCAACCGCGCCGCACGTATCTTGGTCGCCATGCCGCCGCGCCCCAGCACGCCGCCGCCACTGCCGGCCATTGCCGCCAATCGCGGGTCGCCGGCGCGGCCATCGAGGATCAGTTGCGCCGCCGGGTTGCCACGTGGATCGGCATCGAACAGCCCCTCCTGGTCGGTGAGAATGACCAGCGCCTCGGCCTCGAGCAGGTTGGCGACCAACGCACCGAGGGTGTCGTTATCACCGAAACGGATCTCGTCGGTGACCACGGTATCGTTCTCGTTGATCACCGGAATCACACGCAGGCTGACCAGCGTGCGCAACGCCGAGCGCGCATTGAGATAGCGCTTGCGGTTGGAGAGATCGTCATGGGTCAGCAGAATCTGCGCACTGCGCAGGCCGTGGCGAGCGAAGTGACCTTCATAGCACTGCGCCAGGCTGGTCTGGCCCACGGCGGCGGCGGCTTGCAACTCATGCACCGCCGAAGGCCGCGCATTCCATCCCAGACGCACCATGCCGGCGGCTACCGCCCCGGAAGAGACCAGCACCACCTCGATACCGCGCGCGTGCAGCGCAGCGATCTGATCGACCCAGCCGCCGATGGTGGGGTCATCGAGGCCGCGCCCATCGTTGGTCAGCAGCGCGCTGCCGATTTTCACCACCACCCGCCGCGCGCGGGTCAGCGCATCGCGTCCGGGCGCCTGTTCGATGTTAGTCATAGTTAGTCGCCGTCTTCGTTCCAACCTCACCGGATCGGTGATATCAAAGCGTAGTGAGCGATGGCGGGGCAAGGCGGAAGTCGTCGCAGAAGCGCAGTTTACGAGCTGTAAATGAGCATTCTAAGACGACTTTCAACACAGCCCCGCCGAGCGCAGTCGCTTTGAGGCATCGATCAAGGGGCGTACTCGACCTCGACGTCATAATCATCGTCATCGAAATCGTCGTCATCCCCACCGTCATCATCGCGCTTACGCTTGTGGCTGAGCCGTGCCTCGGCACGCGCCACGGCCTCGGCCTCCATGCGGCTGCGCATGCCGCGCTCACGCTCGGCGGCCTGCTCGTCCTCGGCCTCGAGGCGGCGCTGCTCGGTCAACCAGCGGTGAGCGGCCTGCACCAGTGCGGCGGTACCCTCGCTACCGATCGCCGAGATATGAAATACCGGCCCGTGCCAGCCCAGCCTGGCGACGATCTCGTCGGCCCGCGCCGCACGCTCGCTCTCGGGCAGCAGATCGAGCTTGTTGAGCACCAGCCAACGCGGCCGCTCGGCCAGCGTCGCCGAAAACTGCTCCAGCTCGTAAGCAATGGCTTGCGCTGCCTCGACCGGATCGGATTCATCGAACGGCGCCACATCGACCACATGCAGCAGCAATCGCGTGCGGGTCAGGTGCTTGAGGAAACGCAACCCCAGCCCGGCGCCGTCGGATGCGCCTTCGATCAACCCCGGTACGTCGGCCATCACGAAGTGTTCATGGGTGCCGAGCTTGACCACACCGAGATTGGGCACCAGCGTGGTGAACGGGTAATTGGCGACCTTGGGCTTGGCCGCCGACACCGCACGAATCAAGGTCGACTTGCCGGCGTTGGGCATGCCCAACAGGCCGACATCGGCCATCACCTTCATCTCCAGGCGCAGGTTGCGCCGCTCGCCCTCGGTACCCGGCGTGGTGCGCCGCGGCGCACGATTGGTCGACGACTTGAAGTGAATGTTGCCCAGCCCACGCCGCCCGCCTTGGGCGACCAGCACCACCTGGCCGATTTCGGTCACGTCGGCGATGACTTCGAGAGTGTCCTCGTCGATCACCGTGGTGCCTACCGGCACCTTGACGTACAGGTCGTCGCCGGCCTTGCCGCTCATCTGGCGGCCCTGGCCCGGCTGGCCGTTGCGCGCCTTGTAGAAGCGCTGGTACTTGAAATCGATCAAGGTATTCAGCGCATCGTCACCGAGCAGGAACACGCAGCCGCCATGACCGCCGTCGCCGCCGTCGGGGCCGCCCTTGGGCACGTATTTCTCGCGGCGGAAACTCAGGCATCCGTTACCGCCATTGCCGGCCTCCACGATGATCGAGGCTTCGTCGACGAACTGCATCAGTCACTCTCCTGACGGCCACGCCGCCATGAACCGAAAAGGCCCCGCCTATGCGGGGCCTTCTTGCCACGGTCTTGCTTTGATTCGTGATGTCTCAGGCGGAGACGACGCTCACGAACTTGCGGTTCTTCGGGCCTTTGGTCTCGAACTTGACCACGCCTTCGCTGAGTGCGAACAGGGTATGATCCTTGCCGAGGCCAACGCCAGTGCCGGCATGAAACTTGGTGCCGCGCTGACGCACGATGATGTTGCCTGGGTTCACGACCTGGCCACCAAACAGCTTGACGCCCAGGCGTTTGGATTCGGAATCGCGACCGTTACGTGTACTACCGGCAGCCTTCTTATGAGCCATTGCAAAGTCCTCGCTCGTTCAGGGGTTGACTGCGCTCAGGCAGAAATCCCGGTGATCTTGACTTCAGTGAACCACTGGCGGTGGCCCTGACGCTTCATGTGATGCTTGCGGCGACGGAACTTGATGATCGTCACCTTGTCGCCACGACCGTGAGAGACGATCTCGGCGGAGACCTTGGCACCGTCGACCAATGGCGCACCGACCTTGATGTCGTCACCATCGGCAACCAGCAGCACCTGATCGAAATCCAGGCTTTCACCGGTGGCCACTTCAAGCTTCTCGAGCTTCAGGGTCTGGCCTTCCTGAACGCGGTACTGCTTACCGCCACTTTTGATAACTGCGTACATGACGTTCTCCGGACACTCATCGGGGTGGGCTCTTCATCGACCTGCGGCGAGTGGCGCCTCTTTCGGCAGCCATCTGACAGGGAGCAGGATGAGTTGGGTCGCGGATTATAACCATGCAAGCGGCCGTCCACAAGTCTGCATACGCACGAACCAAGCCGCGTCATACCTTGCCTTGACGCCCCACGGGGGGAACCATAGCATAGCCACAGCCCAAGGCCGGCCTCGAGCGTCGAGTGTCGCGCGACCACTCTTAAGCAGATACCGACACATGCAGCCCAACGCATCGCCTATCCACGCGGCGGTGGCCGAGGATTTCGCCGCCGTCGACCGCACCATCCTCGCCCAGCTCGGTTCCCGGGTTCCGCTTGTCGAGAGTATCGGCCATTACATCATAGACAGTGGCGGCAAGCGCCTGCGTCCGCTGTTGGTGCTACTGGCGGCGCGCTCACTGGGCTATGCCGGCGATCGCCATGTCATCCTGGCCACGCTGATCGAGTTCATGCACACCTCGACCCTGCTGCACGACGATGTGGTCGACGAATCGAGCCTGCGCCGCGGACGTGAAACCGCCAACGAACGCTGGGGCAATGCGCCCTCGGTACTGGTCGGCGACTTCCTCTATTCCCGCTCGTTCCAGATGATGGTCGAGATCGGCTCGATGCGCGTCATGGAGATTCTGTCCGCCGCGACCTGCACCATCGCCGAAGGCGAAGTACTGCAGCTCACCAATATCGGCAATCCCAGTATCGACGAAGCCGCCTATTTCGAGACCATCCAGGGCAAGACCGCGATGCTATTCGAGGCCGCCTCGCATAGCGGCGCGGTACTCGCCGATGCCAATACCGTGCAGCAAGAGGCGCTCAGACTTTATGGTCGCTATCTCGGCCTGGCCTTCCAACTGATCGACGATCTGCTCGATTACCAGGGCGATGCCGGCACCATGGGCAAGAATGTCGGCGACGATCTCGCCGAGGGCAAACCCACCTTGCCGCTGATTCATGCCATGAACGTGGGTACGTCCGATCAGGCCAAGCTGGTGCGCCAGGCGATTCGCCAGGGTGGCCTGGAGCGGCTCGACGAGGTGTTGGCGGTCGTCCGCGATACCGGCGCGCTGGACTACACGCGAGCGCGCGCCGTGGAGATGGCCGATCTGGCGCTGGCCCAGCTCGATGCCCTGCCAGCCAGCCGATATCGCGATAGCATGGCGCATTTGGCGCGCCTGGCGGTGGATCGCCAGGCTTGATATCCGCGTACCCGGCAGGGTTGCGCGCGGCCATGCGACGGGTATAATGCAGCACCGTTGAGGCGCAAGCCTCACCATGTCGGAGTGTAGCTCAGCTTGGTAGAGCACTGTCTTCGGGAGGCAGGGGTCGTAGGTTCAAATCCTATCACTCCGACCAGAATTCCCGCGAAACGCCCATTTGGCTTCTGCCCAAATGGGCGTTTTTCGTTTCGCGCCGATTGTCTTCCGGCATAACAATCGCTATGCGACGCCCAGCCACACCATTAGCGCCCTCGTTACACGCAACATATCGGCATCGCCCAGATGACCCACGACACCACCGATTTTATCGCGCGGTACGCTAACCAACTTATCGACCATTACCTGGCTCTCCCGCTGAATTCCGCTTGTTTCGGAAGGCTCAAGAGCCAATCGAAACAGGGGCAATTCCAGCCGGATGTCGCTGGTTATCGGTAATAACGTTACCGAGGGATGTTCATCGAATAAATCCGACTGCACGATCAACGCTGGCCTGGGTTTACCGTAGTCGCCGCGCATGGCGACAACCACCACATCGCCACGCCTCATTGCCAATCGCCCAGATCGGAGACGTCTTCAATCCAGTCCAATACATCGTGCTCCTGAGCGTCACCCTGCAGCGCGCTCGACTGCGCCCGACATTGCATCGCGAAATTGGCCGAGCGGGTATCCGGCACCCATATTTGAATAGGACGAAGGCCCTGAGCACGTAGCGCCTCGCGCCGCTTCTTCACTCTCTCATTAACGGAACGCATCATCGCCTTCTCCATTATCGTTACATGTAACGATAATGGAGGACATCGTTTTCGTCAACACGACGTAGTTAATATGATTCACACCAGATCGCGCGGTATCTCTTCATCCCAGCTCTTGGTGAATATCCGGCTATCGCCTTCGTAGGCGTCGAGCGTCGCGCGCAACCGGAAGTTCTCGGCGTCTGCCGTCATCAGCGTGCGGGTCACGGTGCGCACTCGCCAATCGCCACGGCGGAAACCGCGCTGCCATTCGGTCCAGCCGCTCAGGCTGCCGTAATCGTCGTAGACATAGCTGTAACGCTCGACGACCCGGTGCGAGAGTTCCAGATCGATATCGTCGAGACGCTGACTGCCCGCATCGTTGATTATCTCTAGGGTGGTTTCATCCTTGCCCAGATCGCGAATCACACGCCACGAGGCCTGACTCGGCTGGATCAGCGTGCGCGCCAGCGGCGGCGCGCCCTGCGCTTCGTCGAAGGGGCGCAGCGCCGCTTCCTCGTGCGGCCGGGGTTCGCGACAGGGCAGCATCAGCCGACTGCCGGCCGGGTGAACGATCAGGCTGGCCGGTACCGGCGCCGGCCAGGCCAGCGGCCAGTAGCTACTCGATAACGACAGACGAATCGCGTGGCCGGCGGGAAAGCGCTGGGCGATATGCTTGAGCTTGATGCGCACGCGATAACGCTTGCCCGGCTCCAGTGGCTGAGGAAACTCGTCGCTGTCGCGGTGGGTCAGGTTGAGCAAGCCATAGGAGACACGCGTCGATTTGTCGTCCGGGGCGATGTCGCACAGGCGCACGGCGATCATCGCTACCGGCCGGTCGGCATCGAGTTCGAGCTCGAGTTCGGGCTGGCCGCAGATTTCGAGCGCCTCGCCAAGGCAGGCGGTTTGAAAGGTCAGCGCGCCGCCGTCATCGTCGCGCTGGTCGTGGGGCAAATCGGGCGGCACATTGTAGGAACACCACTTGCCGGCATATAGGCCGGTGGAGAGGGGTGAGCGGATTTTCAACGGCCGGGCGTCGTTCGTCGCCTCCCCTTGGAATCGAGATTGAAATTGGGAGTCGAACAGCAACTCGTGGCCGCCGGTCAGGCGCAACGTCTGCGCCTCGATGCGCTTCGATGGCCAGCACGGTTCCGAGACCCAGCGCCCCGGTCGGGTCTCGTAGTGCGCCGAGGGTGGCGCCGAGTCCTGCATCCATACGCGCAGCATCGGCTCATCCATGATTCCGGTTTGCTCGCCCTTCAGCCAGTAATCCCACCAGCGCAGCGACTCCTGCAGAAAACCGATCGCCGGGCCCGGCACACCGAGGTGCGGATAGGTATGCGCCCATGGCCCGACCAGCCCCTTGCGCGGCACATCGAGCCCGGCCAGCAAGCGAAAAACGGCGTTGCAATAGCCGTCGGCCCAACCGCTGATGGCATACACCGGGCAGCGAACGGATGAGAAGTCCTCACACACCGAGCCATGCCGCCAGTAGGCGCCGCGGCGCTGGTGCGCGAGCCAGGTCGCCAACCATAGACCGCTGCCTTCGAGCCGCTCCCGCCACATGGCGCGCCAGCGATCGCCGACCAGCGCCGGATCGGGGGGTCGCGCGTTGGCATCGAACATGGTCGAGGCCCACGACAGATTGTCGCCGAGCAGACAGCCGCCCATGTAATGAACATCGTCGGCATAGCGATCGTCGGTGGAGCATAGCGTCATGATCGCCTTCAGTTCGGGCGGTTGCAGCGCGGCGATCTGCAATCCGTTGAAGCCGCCCCAGGAGATGCCGACCATGCCGACGTCGCCGCTGCACCAGGGTTGTTGGCCCAGCCAATGCAGGATCTCGACGCCATCGTCGAGTTCGCGTTGCAGGTATTCGTCGGTCAGTACGCCATCCGATTCGCCGCTGCCGCGCAGATCCACGCGCACCCCGGCATAGCCGTGGCCGGCCCAGTAGGGATGGGCCACGGCATCGCGCATGGCGGTCGAATCGCGCTTACGGTAGGGCAGGTACTCGAGAATCGCCGGCACCGGGTGGCGTTCGGCATCGACCGGTCGCCAGATGCGCGCCGCCAGGCGGCAGCCATCGGCCAGGGTTATCCAGGTTTCCTCCTCGTGAACCTGGCACGGGAAATCGCTGACGATGCGCATGGAGCAAGCTCCTTTGGATGAATCGAGCCCTAGCAGCATAGCCGCTATCGCGACTGGCGCAGCGCTCGTCAAGAGTGCTGCGCTGCGTCATAGGCAAACTTCATCGAAGCGGTGGAGAAGATTCAACGGCAAATCGGCGCTGGCTGGGCCACGCTTGGCCGTGCCCCGCTGGGGCAGGAGGCCTTATGCAACGACTTTCTCTCGATCGGGCGGTCATCCGCGTTCACGATCTTGCTGCCATGCAAACGTTCTGCAGCGAGGCTCTGGGTCTGCCGCTGCTGTTGAGCTCCATGACATCGGCCACTTTCGAGTTGGGCAGCGATGCGCGCGGCTACACCCAGGTGCTGATGCTGATCGCCGGCGACGGTGTCGATGCGTCCAACCGGCTGACGCTGGAAGTCAGCGATGCCGATTTCCCGGCGATTTGCCGCCAGCTGCGCCGACATGGCGCCAAACTTTACGAAAGCGAGAACAGTAGCGCGCCGGGCTGTGCCTGGCGGGTTCTGATCTGCCAGTCCCCGGAGGGGCATCGCCTGCAGGTGGTCAGTATCGACCCCCGCCGCTGCGCACCCGCCGCGCTTACCCCCAAGCATCGTCAGTAGCCATTGCTCGCCCCGGCCTGCCTCGCTCAGCGGCGTACCCGTTCGCGAGCCGCCTTGCGCTGGCGGTTATGGCGATAACGGCGCAGCAGCGCGACCCACAACGCACTACCCAGCATCAATGCCAGTGCCACGCCCTGCCATGGCCGGGCAGCATCATGCATCAGCGTTTCCAGGGTGATGATCGCCAGGAAGCCCACCGCCTGACTGGCAATGGCCAGGGCGCGCAGGGTATCGAAGGATGTCGCCATGCTGGGCTCCGGTGGTAGCGCGTGGATGACAAGGTGAAGCCGGAACAGTAGGGTAGGATCTGTCGACGCCTTATCGTACCGGCAATTGTTACCCAGGATTGTACGAAAGCCGGCTCCACCCTGCACAGCGGAAACCTTGCCACGCCATGGATGCCATCGCTCTCGGCCCACTGCTGATCGCCCTGCCTCGCCTGTATGCCTTCATGGCCGCTCTCGCCCTGCTCGTGGCCGGCATGCTGGCGTTGCGCCTATCCGCCGCACGGCGCGTGCGCTGGTTCAATGGGGTATTGCTGGCATGGCTGATCGGTGCCCGGCTGGGTTACGTGCTGATGCATCTCGATGGCTATCTTGCCAATCCGCTGGATATCATCAAGCTCTGGCAACCCGGCTACAGTCCTGTCTGGGGACTGCTGGCCGCCGCCGCCTGGACTGCCTGGACGCTACGCGAGCAATTCGTGAAACTGATCGTCGGCCAAGGCCTGCTGGTTGCCAGCTTCGTGCTGTGGCTGGGGCTCTTGACCTGGAATCCGCTAGGCAGTGAGTTCGCACTACGCGAGCTGCCCGACCTGACCCTCGAAAACCTCGATGGCGAGAGCGTCAACCTGGCCGAATTGCGTGGCGAGACCGTGGTACTCAATCTATGGGCCACCTGGTGCCCACCCTGCCTGCGCGAGATGCCGCTACTCGCCGAGGCCGATGAGCGCGACGATGTCACCGTCATCGTCGCCAATCAGGGCGAGAGCCTGCTGGCGGTGTCGCGCTATCTCGATGCCCAGGGCCTCGACTTCACCCATGCGCTGCTCGACCCCGAACAACGCCTGATGGTCATGACCGAATCGCCTGGACTGCCGACCTCGCTACTGTTCAATGCCGATGGCCGACTCGTCGAGCGCCATGTCGGCGAGTTGTCGCACGCTCAGATCGACGACTGGCTGAGCGATCGCTAAAAGGGTCCTTACAAACTACTGCGCTAGGCCATGCTGCGTTGAAATCAGTCTCGGGCGCGAGTCCGATCAAAATACTCATTTACGGCATGTAAACTCGAGTGCGAGCCCAGTCCGTTTTTCGCCTAATTTCGCCTTGCTTGGCCGTCACTCGCTACTTTTGTAAACACCCTCTAGCAAAGCCCTTAAGCGATAACCGGTTTTCCCATAACTTTCCTGTACAATATGCGCCCCGCCGATGGCCATGCCCGCATGGCCATCGGCGGGAGCGAGCTTTGTTTTCCGATATTCGAGGCACCATGAGCGAATTCATTCCCGGCCAGCGCTGGATCAGCGACGGCGAGGCCGAGTTGGGCCTGGGCACCATCTTGAACGCCGATTCGCGCAGCGTGACCGTGCTGTTCGCCGCCAGTCAGGAAACCCGCACCTACAGTGTTCGCCAAGCGCCGCTGACGCGTGTAGCCTTCGGCAACGGCGACCGTATCGATGCCGCCGACGGCTGGCAGTTGACCGTCGACGACATCAAGGAGACCGACGGCCTGATCGTCTATATCGGCGAGACCGATGACGGCCAGACGCATGAGTTATCCGAAGCCCAGATCGCCGACAACATGCAGTTCAACCAGGCCCGCGATCGCCTGCTTACCGGTCAGGTCGACCGCAACGACTGGTACGATCTGCGCTTTCGCACGCTGCATCATTATCACCGCATCGAGCAGAACCCGGCTCTCGGCCTGGCCGGGCCCAAGATCGATCTGATCCCGCATCAGTTATACATCGCCGACGAGGTCGCCCGGCGTCATGCCCCGCGCGTACTGCTGGCCGACGAGGTGGGGTTGGGCAAGACCATCGAGGCGGGGCTGATCCTGCATCGCCTGCTGCTCAGCGGCCGCGCCGAGCGAGCGTTGATCCTGGTTCCCGACAGCCTCACGCATCAGTGGCTGGTCGAGTTGCTGCGCCGCTTCGCGCTCGACGTGACGCTGCTCGATGAGCGCCAAAGCCAGGCTTACGGCGACGCCAATCCCTTCGAGACCGGCCAGTTGATTCTCGCCAGCCAGCAGTGGCTGTTCGCCAATCCACCGCGTCAGGCTCAGGCCGAGGCTTGCGCCTGGGATCTGCTGATCGTCGATGAAGCCCATCATCTCGACTGGACACCGCACGCCAGCGGCCCAGGCTACGGCTGTGTCGAACGTCTCGCCGGCATCGCAGCGGGGCTTCTGCTGCTCACCGCGACGCCGGAGCAGATGGGCATCGAGAGCCACTTCGCCAGGTTGCGCCTGCTCGACCCGGAGCGCTATCACGATCTGGCGCGCTTTCGCGCCGAGGAAGCCGGCTACGTCGAGGTCGCCGCCGCTATCGACGCGCTGGATCGGCTGCCCGGCGATGAGCAAGCCAGCGAGGCCGTAAGCTTGGTGATCGACGACGCCGACAGCCAGGCGCTGCTCGATACGCTCGCCGATCCCGAATCCGCTGGCGCCCAGCGCGACGATGCACGCCGCCAACTGCGCGAGCAACTGCTCGACCGTCATGGCACCGGGCGGGTGATGTTTCGCAACAGCCGCCGGCACGTTGGCGGCTTTCCCGAGCGCCGGCTGCATGTGGCGCGCCTCGCGCCGCCCTCGGCCTATCGCCGCGTGCTGCGCCGGGTCGAGCATAGCGAGGATGCACTCGATGAGCTGCTGATCGAGACCGGCCTCGATCACCCCGACGTGCTGCTGTATCCGGATGCCATGTATCGCGCGCTCGGCGATGATTCGACGATCGACACCGCGAGCAATGCCGAGCCATGGTGGCAGATCGATCCGCGTGTCACCTGGTTGCTCGAGCGGCTCACCGAGACCGGGCGCGACAAGCTGCTGGTGATCGCCCATGATCGCGAGACCGCCATCGGCCTCGCCGAAGCGCTGCGTGTGCTGGGCGGGCTGCACGCGCCGGTATTCCATGAGGGCTTGTCGCTGGTCGAACGCGACCGCGCTGCGGCGGCCTTCGCCGACGAGGAGGACGGCAGCCAGGTGATGGTGTGTTCGGAGATCGGCTCGGAGGGCCGCAACTTCCAGTTCTGTCGCCATCTGGTAATGTTCGACCTGCCGCAGCATCCCGATCAGCTCGAACAGCGTATCGGCCGGCTCGATCGCATCGGCCAGCGCCACGCCATCGAAATCCACGTGCCGGTATTCGAGAATAGCCCCGGCGAGCGCTTGCTGCGCTGGTACCGTGAGGGTATGGACGCCTTCAGCGCGCCGCACGGCGTGGGCAGCGATCTGTATGATGCCTTCGGCGACGAGTTGGCCGATGCCCTGCTGGACCCCGAGCGGCTCGATGAGATCATTCGCGAGACCCGTGCGCTGTTTACGGCGCGAATGGCCGAACACGATGCCGGGCGCAATCGCCTGCTCGAACTCAACGCCTGCCGCCATGAGCGTGCCGAGGCCGTCATCGCGGCGATCCGCGAACTCGACGATGACCAGGCACTGCCGCGTTATCTCGATCAGGCGCTGGATATCTTCGGTGTCGACGCTCACGAGTTGGGTGGCGAGCTGATACACCTGCGCGCCGGGCCGCACATGCTCGACGGCCTGCCTGGCCTGGCGAAAGGCGAAGAGGGCTTCACCGCTACCGCGTCACGCCGCCAGGCGCTGGCCCGCGACGATGTGCAGCATCTCTCCTGGGAGCATCCACTGATCCGCGAGATGATGGGGCGCATCCTCGATGGCGCGATGGGCAATACCGCACTCGCGCTGCTCAATCATCCAGCGATTCCCGCCGGGCGGCTGATGGTCGAGCTGGTCTTTCGCACGCACTGCCCGGCACCGACGCGCCTGCATGTCAATCGCTTCCTGCCGCCCACGGCGATCCGCGTACTGCTCGATGAGACCGGCGCCAATCTCTCGGCCAAGGTCTCGTTCACCGGGCTGGCCAGGAATCTCAAGAAGGTCAAGAGGGCAGTGGCGCGGGATCTGATCAAGTCGCGTCACGAGCAGTTGCGCGAGTTGTTGGACCATGGCGAGAGCGAGGCCGAGCGCGAACTGCCGAGCATCGTCGAGGCCGCCCAGCAGCGCATGCGCGAAGAACTCGACGGCGAACTGGTTCGCCTGAAAGCGCTGGCCCGCCACAACCCGGCGGTACGCGATGACGAAATCCAGGCGCTGCGCGACGAGCGCTACGCACTCGATACGGCTATCGAAGGCACCCGGCTGCGCCTCGATGCCGTACGCGTGATCGTGACCATAGACGACGACACCCGACGCTGAGGCGCGGTTTCGGGCGCCTGTAAAGAGCGAAGGCGCGGCTTCGAGCGCCTTTAAAAAGCGGTCACTTGTTGAAGATGGCCGCGAGGGCGCTGTCCAGGGTCGGGTAATCGAAGGTGAATCCGGCCTCCTGCAATCGCCGGGGGCGCATGTCGGCGCCGGTCAGCAGTAGTCGCGACATCTCGCCCAGCGCCAGCTTGAGCAGTGGCGCCGGGACCGGCAGCGCCGCCGGACGACCCAGATGGCGCGCCAGCGTGTGTGAAAACTCGGCGTTGGTCACCGGTTGCGGCGCCGAGGCATTGAAGGCGCCGGAGAGCGTCTCATGGGCCAGCAGGAATTCGATGATGCGTACCAGATCCTCGCGGTGGATCCACGGCATGAACTGGCGGCCATCGCCGATGCGCCCGCCCAGCCCCAGCCTGAACGGCGGCAGCATTTTCTGCAGTGCGCCGCCACCCGCATCCAGCACCAGCCCGGTACGTAACAGAGCCACGCGAACGCCACTCTTTTCGGCCTCGCGAGCGGCATCTTCCCACTGCGCGCACAAGCGATGGGCGAACTCATCATTGGGCGGCGTCTGTTCATCGACCGGCCGCTGCCCCTGATCGCCGTAGTAGCCCATTGCCGAGCCGGAGACCATCACACGGGGCGGTGTCTTCAGCGTCTGACAAAGTGTCGTCAGCTCTCGCGTGATCGCCAGGCGCGATTCGACCAGCCGGTTCTTCTGTGCCTCGCTCCAGCGCTTGCCGGCGATTGGCTCGCCCGCCAGATTGACGATGGCCTCCGGCGAGGCATCGCTGAAATCGAGTGCCCGGGCACGAATATCGCTGCCCGTGGGCAACTGCTGGCGGGTCTTGTTCGGGCTTCGTGATACGACCAGTAAATGGTGGCCATCGTGATGCACGCGCCGACATAACAGGCGTCCAACGAAGCCGCTGCCACCGGTGACGAGAATGCGCATTGATGCTCCCTCCCCTGGCATTGCCATCGAGTTATACAGCGGTTATACGCTTCTGATAGTCTAGCGACTATGGCCATCCGATGCCTGCCACTGCCGCCAGCCAGGCCGCCGTACTGGAGGACCACCGAACATGCAGCACGCGCTGATTCTGCTCGCCCACGGTTCGCGCGACCCGCACTGGCGCGCGCCTTTCGATGCGCTGGCCGAAGCGCTCTCCGAGCGCCTGCAAACGCCGCTGCGGCTGGCCTACATGGAGCTCTGCGAGCCGTCGCTGGAAAGTGTCGCCGCCGAGCTGGACGCGGCCGGCTGCCGCCAGGCCGATATCCTGCCGCTGTTCTTCGCCGCTGGACGGCATCTGCGCGAGGACGTTCCCGGGCAGATCGAGGCGCTGCGAGCCGTTCACCCGGCGCTCGATCTCGAATTGCTGGCACCGGTCGGCGAGCACCCGGCTTTCGTCGATGCACTGGTCGGCGTCATCGAAGGGCGGGCAACGGATGGCACTCGACACGATCGGCAGGAGGCGTGAAGGGCATGAATGACAGGGCGACGAACCCGACCGGAGCACCGCTGTATCCGATCCGCGAGGTGTCGAGACTGACCGGCGTCAATTCCGTGACCCTGCGCGCCTGGGAGCGGCGCTACGGTCTGATCCAGCCACAGCGCACGCCCAAAGGGCACCGCCTCTATGCGCGCGACGACATCGAACGCATCGAGCGCATCCTGCACTGGCTCAATCGCGGCGTCTCGGTCAGCCAGGTGGGCGATCTTCTCGAACAGCCGGAACGCACCGACGAAACGGCGGCGACCGATGGCGACTGGTCCGGCCAGCGCCAGCAGGTGATCGCGGCGATCGAGACGCTCGATCTGACGCGACTGGAGGGCCTCTACAACCAGAGCCTGGCACTCTATCCGGTCGATGTCTGCCTGGAGCGGCTCTGGCAACCGCTCGTCGCCCAGCTCGACGAGCGCTGGGACGGTCATCTCGGCGATACGTTACAGCGCCATATGCTGGAGGCGTTCCTGCGCACCCGCATCGGCACGCGCCTGTACCATGCCAACGCCGGCGCACACGGCCCGCAACTGCTGCTGGCCCCAGCGTACGAAGGGAGCGGAACCCTGTGGTCGCTGCTGTTTGCCCTGGCGGCCTCGCAGGCCGGTTACCGGATCGTGATGATGGACACTCCGCTGCCTTACGCCGAGCTACCGCTGGCTATCGAGCGCCTGCGGCTCGCCGCCGTGGTGCTGGCCGGCAGCCAGCCCGAGAATGACGAGCGCCTGCGTTGCGAGCTGCCGCAACTGGCCGAGCAACTCACCGTGCCGCTCTGCCTGGCCGGCACGGTAGCGCGCATGCATGCCGCTCAGCTCGAAGGTAGCCCTGTGACGCTACTCGGTGACGAGCCGCTGTCCGCCGCTAATCGCATGCGATCGCTACTGCTCTACTGATACCGAACGACCTCAACGAAGAGACGCGCCCATGGCTCGGCAACTGGTGTGGTTTCGCAGCGATCTGCGCACCCTGGATAACACGGCGCTCGCCGCGGCCGCCCGGCGCGGCCCGGTCATCGCGGTGTTTCTGCGCAGCGTGGCGCAGTGGCAAGCGCACGATCACGGCGCCAACAAGATCGACTTCTGGGATCGTGGGGTCGCCGCACTGCGCGACGAGTTGGCCGGTCTCAACATTCCTCTGCTGCATCGCGATATCGAGACCTTCGATGCAGCGCCGCAAGCGCTGATCGCACTGGCCCGTGAACATGACATCGCGGCACTGCATTTCAATCGCGAATATCCGCTCAACGAGTGGCGGCGCGACGCAGCGGTACTCGATGAATTCAAGCGCATCGAAATAGCGGTTCATGCCCATACCGATGCCGTGGCCTTCGCTCCGGGCGAGCTCAAGACCGGCCAGGGCGACGACTACAAGGTGTTCACGCCGTTCGCCAAGGCCTGGCATCGTCAGTTGGATGCCGATCGCCTGGCGCTGCGCGAGACGCTGGCACCGCAGGCACGCTTGCCGATCGCCAGCGACCCGTTGCCAACTTCGCCCAAGCTCGATCAGGCGCCGGTCGTCGATGCGCGATCATGGCCTGCGGGGCAGGACGCCGCCGCCGATCGCCTGGAGCGCTTCTTACGCTATCGCGGTCGCCATTATCGGCAACAGCGCGATTTCCCGGCGGTACGGGGCACCAGTGAGCTGTCGCCCTACCTGGCGCTGGGCATGATCTCGCACCGCCAATGCCTGCAAGCGGTGATGGGCGAAAACGGCGGTCATCTCACCGATGGCGATGCCGGACTCACCACCTGGGTCAACGAACTGATCTGGCGTGAGTTCTACCAGCACATCGCCTTCAACTTTCCCAAAGTGTGTCGCCACTATCCCTTCCAGAAACACACCGAAAAACTCGCCTGGCGCGACGACGAGCCGGGCTTCGCCGCCTGGTGCCGGGGATGCACGGGCTACCCGATCGTCGATGCCGCCATGCGCCAACTCGTCCGGACCGGCTGGATGCACAACCGGCTGCGCATGGTTACCGCGATGTTTCTGAGCAAGCACTTGCTGATCGACTGGCGACGCGGCGAGGCGTTCTTCATGCGTCATCTGGTCGACGGAGAATTCGCCGCCAACAATGGCGGCTGGCAGTGGGCGGCATCCACCGGCACCGACGCCGCGCCCTACTTTCGCATCTTCAACCCCACCACCCAGTCGCAGCGCTTCGACCCGCAGGGCGATTTCATCGCCGAGTTCGTGCCGGAACTGACCGAGATAGCGCCGAAGGCCCGCCATGCGCCGCCCAGCGATCTACTCGACCGAGCCGCCTACCCGGCGCCCATCGTCGATCACAAAGCCGCGCGCCTCCGCGCGCTGGACGCCTTCAAGGCATTGAAGCCCTAGCCAATCACACCCATCGAAGGATACCCGACATGGCCAACGATCCCGCGCTGGAGGCTTTCTGCGCCTTCTACAATAAATTGGACAAACACTCTACAAAAAATCTACCAGAGGTTTACACTAGCGACATTAGCTTTGTCGACCCTCTGCACGAGATCCAGGGAATCGACGCACTCATCGACTATTTCGACGGCCTTTACGCCAATGTCAGCGAATGCCACTTCGATTTTGGCGAGCGTCAGCGCCAGGGCGAACTGGCCTTCGTTACCTGGACCTTGCATCTGGCGCATCCAAAGCTGGCCCATGGTCGTAGAAAACTCATACCCGGCTGTTCGCGCTTGCGATTTCGTGGCGACCGGGTCTGCGATCATCGCGATTACTTCGATGTCGGCGCGCTGCTCTACGAGCAGATTCCCATCCTGGGTAGCGTCATTCGCGGGATCAGGAAGCGGTTCGGCTAAACCACGACCGAGCGGACGATAGAGGTGGGCATGGCGATACTGGCGGGCAAACGGCGTATCTGGCTGACCGGCGCGACCTCGGGTATTGGCCTGGCGTTGGCTAAGCGGCTGCTGGCCGAAGGACACCGCGTGGCGCTGAGTGCACGGCGTCGCGAAGCCTTGGCGGAACTCGCCGATGGTCATGACCACGCCCTGGTAGTACCGCTCGATCTCACCGACCCGATATCGGTATCCGAGGCCGGCCGGTATATCGACGAGGCATTCGGCGGCCTCGATCTGCTCATTCATGGCGCCGGCATCTGCGAATACCTGGACACCCGCCATTTCGATACCGATTTGGTCGAACGTGTCTTCGCCACCAATTTTCATGGCGCCCTGCGCGTGATCGACGCAGCGTTACCGCTACTGCGCAAGGCCCGCGACAACGATGGCAGCCGCCCGCTACTGGCGGCGATCTCCAGCGCGTCGGCCTATCTCGCCCTACCGCGCGCCGAGGCGTATGGCGCCTCCAAGGCCGCGCTGAGCTACTTCCTCGAGTCGCTGCGCCTAGACCTGGCCGCCGAGCGCATCGCTGTCAGCGTGGTTCACCCCGGCTTCGTCAAGACACCGATGACCGATCGCAACGACTTCCCGATGCCCATGCGCGTCAGCGTCGAGTTCGCCGCCGAAGCCATCCTGGAAGGTTTGGAGAAACGTTCGCTCGACATCCATTTTCCCAAGCGCTTCACCCTGATCGTGAAGCTGTTGGGCACGCTTCCGCCGCTATTGCGGCGGCACATCGGCCTGAGCATGACCCGCAAGGCCGATGACTGAATAACGATAACCGACGCAGGAACACGACTTGACGACCCTTGTGCAACGACAGCGCATTGCGGTGATAGGCAGTGGTATCAGCGGCATGACGGCGGGCCATGTGCTGTCGCGCCGGCATCGTGTCTCGCTATTCGAGGCCAGTGAGCGGCTTGGCGGTCACACCGCAACCGTCGACGTTCGCAGCGATGGCAGGGATCATGCCATCGATACCGGCTTCATCGTCTTCAATGACTGGACCTACCCGCATTTTCAGCGCCTGTTGGCGCGCCTCGGCGTTGCCGCTCAGCCCACCGAAATGAGCTTTTCGGTGCATGAGGCGCATGCCGATTTCGAGTACAACGGCCACACCCTGGCGAGCCTGTTCGCCCAGCGCCGCAACCTGCTGAGCCCACGCTTCTACCGTTTGCTCGCCGATATCCTGCGTTTCAATCGCAGCGCCCGGCGCGATCACGACAGCGGTCGACTGAGCGCGACCACGACGCTGGGCGACTATCTCGACCAGGGCCGCTACGGCGAGGATTTTCGCCAGCGTTATCTGCTGCCGATGGGCGCGGCCATCTGGTCGGCGAGCATTGCCGATCTGGAGCGCTTCCCGCTGACGTTCTTCGTGCGCTTCTTTCACAACCACGGCCTGTTATCGGTCGACCACCGGCCGCAGTGGTATACGCTGATCGGTGGCTCGCGGCGCTACATCCCGGCGCTGACGGCGCCCTACTCCGAGCGTATCCACCTCGATTGCCCGGTCCACAGCATCAGCCGCGACGTCAGCGGCGTCACGCTGCATTCGTCGCGTGGCGAAGAGCGCTTCGATCAGGTGGTATTGGCCTGCCATGCCGATCAGGCACTGGCGTTACTCGCTGACGCCAGCCCCGCCGAACGCGAACTCCTCGGCGCGCTGCCCTTCCAGGACAACGAGGTGGTGCTGCACACCGATACCCGGCTGTTGCCGCGCCGCCGCCGCGCCTGGGCAAGCTGGAACTATCGTCTCGATGGTCGCGATACCGACGCCCGGGCATCGGTGACCTACAACATGAACATCCTCCAGCGCATCGATGCTCCACAAACCTTCTGCGTGACCCTGAACGATAGCGACGCCATCGATCCGGCCAAGGTGCTGGGGCGCTATCGCTATGCCCACCCGCGCTTCACGCTCGCCGGCCAGGCGGCCCAGGCGCGTCACGACGAGATCTCCGGCACGGCGAACCGCACTCATTACTGTGGGGCTTACTGGCGCAACGGCTTCCATGAAGATGGCGTATGGAGCGCGCTGCGCGTAGCCGAGGCCCTGGGCTGCGCAGAGTGGACCGAAACCGATCGGGACGATCGCGAGTCGGGGCATGGCATGCCGGCGCGGTCGCTCGCCACGGAACAGATGCCATGATCGCCGCGCCGCATAGCCGCATCTATCGCGGCAGCCTGCGTCACCGGCGTTTCGTGCCGCGCTGGCATGCCTTCACGTATCGGCTGTGGATGGTCTGGCTCGATCTCGATGAGCTACCCGCGCTGTTCGATGGCGTTCCCGGTTTCAGCGCCCGCCGGCCCGCGCTGGCACGCTTTCGTCGTGAGGACTATCTGGCGCCGCACACGTTACCGCTCGAGGTCGCGGTGCGTGAGCGCCTGCGCCATGAACTCGGCGATGAACTCGCCGCGCGCGCCAACGGGCCGATCCGCATGCTGACCCAACTGCGCCTGTGCGGCGTGGCCTTCAATCCGATCACACTCTATTACGTCTATGACGACGCCGAGCGCCTTCAGGCGGTGCTCGGCGAGGTCAGCAACACACCCTGGGGCGAGCGCCAGTGCTATGCCAGCGCCATCGACACGCAGCGTCACAGTCATAGCGCCACGTTCGACAAGGCCATGCACGTCTCGCCGTTCAACCCCATGGACATGACCTATCGCTGGCGTTTCAACACGCCCGGCGAGCGGCTTTACCTGCATATGGAAAACTGGAAGGACTCACGGTGCCATTTCGATGCCACCTTGCTTCTTTCGCAGCGCCCGGCGACCCGCCGCGCGCTGCTTGCCACGCTGGCGCGTCAGCCATGGATGAGTCTGAAAACCGTCGCCGCCATTCACTTCGAGGCGCTGCGCCTGTGGATCAAGCGCATGCCGATTTTCGATCATCCCCGGCGTGAGGAGACACCGTCGTGACTACGCTTCACTCTGCCACTTGCCGTGAGCGGCCCGCCGCCAACGATCGCCTGATTCGCCTGCTCAAACCGCGCCTGCTCGCTCAGCTCGGTCGCCTGCGTGGCGGCACCATCACTCTGATCGAAGGCGATCAGCAATATCGCCTGGGCCTTGGCGGCGCGCTTCAAGCGACCGTGACCCTGCATCGCGAGCGAGCCTGGCGCCGGCTGGCATTGGGCGGCACGGTGGGCGCCGCCGAGGCGTACATGGACGGCGATTGGGAAGCCGACGATCTGGTCGCGCTGACCCGTCTGTTCGCCGCCAACATGGAGCAGGTCAACGGCGAAGTCGAGAATGGCAGCGCGCGTATCGCGCGTTGGCTGCTCGCCGCGCTGTACACCTTGCAGCGCAATACCCGGCGCGGCTCGAAGCGCAACATCGGTGCACATTACGATATCGGCAATGAGCTGTTCGCGACCTTCCTCGATCGCGATCACTGGATGTACTCCAGCGCCGTGTTTCCGCGTGTTGACGCCAGTCTCGAGGAAGCCTCGACCTACAAGCTCGATCGCCTGCTCGACAAGCTCGATGTCGGACCCGGCAACCATCTGCTGGAAATCGGTACCGGCTGGGGCGGGCTGGCGATTCACGCGGCGAAGACGCGCGGTTGCAAGGTCACCACCACCACCATTTCCGCCGAACAGTACGCGCATACCGCCAAGCGTATCGAGGAAGAGGGGCTCGGCGAGCGCATCACTCTGCTCAATCGGGATTATCGCGAGTTGACCGGGCAGTACGATCGGCTGGTGTCGGTGGAAATGGTCGAGGCCGTGGGCCATCAATACCTGGAGACCTACCTGGCGACACTCGACCGACTGCTGAGCGATGACGGCCTGGCCATCCTGCAGGCCATTACCATCCGCGATCAGCGCTTCGATGCCGCCAAGCGCGAGATGGATTTCATCAAGCGCTACATCTTTCCCGGCGGTTTCCTGCCTTCGCATACGGCCATTTTGGCGGGGCTGGCCCGGCGTACCTCGCTGAACATGCTCGATCTCGACGAGATCGGCCTGCATTACGCACGCACCCTGCGTGAGTGGCGCGCTCGCTTCGAAGCCAGCCTGGATCGTGTGCGACGCCTGGGTTACGACGAACGCTTCATCCGCATGTGGCGCTACTACCTATGCTACTGCGAGGGCGGTTTTCTCGAACGCTCGATCGGCACTTGTCACCTACTGCTGGCCAAGCCCGGCGCGCGCCGTGCGCCGCTGACCGGTGCGGTGTAACACGACATGCCCCGCACGCTGTTCAATCTGGTAGCGTTCCAGATCGGCTGGTTCGCCTGCGTAGTGGCTGGCTCGTTGATCGGGGGACTGATCGCGGCAGCGATCGTCGTAGTGCACCTGCTCTGGCTGGCGCGTCCCGGCGAGTGGCGCTGGCTGGTGGGGTTCGCGGCGCTGGGCCTGTTCATCGATGGCGGCCTGGCCCTGGCCGGCGGCTTCACCTTCAGCGAGCCGAGCTGGCTGCCCTTGCCGCTGTGGCTATGGGCGCTGTGGCCACTGTTCGCCACGCTGGTGATGCATTCGCTGAACTGGCTCTGGGCGCATCCCTGGCTGGCGATGCTCGGTGGGGCGATCGGCGGGCCGCTGTCGTATTTCGGCGGTGCGCGATTGTCGGGTGCCCAGCTGGCGCCTTGGCTGCTGCCTCTGGAAGCCCTGATCTGGGGAGCGCTATGTGTGTGGCTCAGCCGGCGTCTTGGTGGTAGTCGAACTGGGCCAGTTGCGCGTGACTGAGATAGCGCGCCTCGATATCGCGCGCGGGTACGGGCCGTGCAAACAGGTAGCCTTGCGACAATGGGCAGCCATGCTCGATCAGGAAGTCGCGCTGCGCCGGCGTTTCCACGCCCTCGGCGATCACGTCGAGGTTGAGCCCGCGCGCCATCGCCAAAACCGCCGCGACGATCGCCGCATCGGCACGGTCATCGGGCAGCGCACGAATGAAGGCGCGATCGAGCTTGAGCTTATCCACCGGCAAGCGCTTCAAGTAGGCCAGCGACGAGTAGCCGGTGCCGAAGTCATCGATGGCGATCTGATGGCCCTGGTTGCGCAGCGCTTCGAGGCGCGGGGAAATATCGCCGGCCCGCTCATCGAGCAGCACCGACTCGGTCAGTTCGAGCCCCAATTGCCAGGCCGGTATGCGGTGCTGTGCCAGCGCCGCCGCCAGACACGACTCCAGGTCGCCCTGAATCAGCTGCAGCGCGGAAATATTCACCCACATGGGTACCGGCGGCATGCCATTGGCACGCCAGCCAGCCTGCTGCGATACCGCCTGTTCGATGACCCAGCCGCCCAGTGCGGTCATCATGCCATGGCGCTCGGCGAGAGGAATGAAGTCGTTGGGGGCGACCATGCCAAGCTCTGGATGCCGCCAGCGCAGCAGTGCCTCCATGCCGACCAGGGCGTTGTCGGCCAAGCGGTGCTGGGTCTGGTAATGCAACTCCAACTGCCCGCCCTGAGCCAGTGCGCGGCGCAGCTCGTTGACCAGCGCCAACTGGCGGTCACCGTCGACTTCCAGCGAGGGCCGAAAGCGGCGGTCGTGATTGCGACCATGACGCTTGGCGCTGTACAGCGCCGATTCCAGACGCTGAAACAGCACGCCCGAGTCCTTGCCATCCTCCGGCGCACGACAACTGCCGATGGTCAGCCCCAGACGCAGCGAACTGCCATTGAGCTCGAACGGCTCGCACAGATGCTCGCGCAGCCCCGTGATCCAGCGCTCGTGATCGTCGAAGGTGGTGGTGCGAATGACCATGAACTCATCGCCGCCCAGGCGCCCGACCACGCCACCGGCGACGAATGACGCCAGACGCTGCCCGAAACGCGCCAGCAACCGATCGCCGCTATCGACGCCCAGCGCATCGTTGACCGACTTGAAGTCGTCAATGTCGATCAATGCCAGATCGAGCCCCTCGCCGGCCCGCAGATGATGCAGCCGCGAGGTCAGCAGATCGTGCAGGCGACGCCGATTGGGCAGGCCGGTCAGCGGATCCTCGAAGCCGATACGGCGCAGATCCTGCTCGCGGGCCTTGTGGCGGGAAATATCGGTGAACGAACCGATGTAGTGGCTGATCCGCCCCTTGTGATCGGCGCAGGCCTGCACGCGCAGCCACTCGGGATATTGATCGCCATGCTTGCGCTGGTTCCAGATTTCGCCTTCCCAACGGCCGGTGGCGCGCAGGGTCTGCCAATAGCGATCATAGAAGGCACTATCGTGGCGCCCGGTGGAAAATGTCGAGGGGTCGAGGCCCAGGACCTCTTCACGGGTATAGCCGGTGATTTGCGTGAAGGCGGGGTTGACGCTGACGATACGATTGCGATCATCGGTGATCATCACGCCATCTTCGGAGAGCGTGAGCGCCTCCTCGCTGAGCTGGCGCCGGCGATGCTCGCGACGAATCTGGCGCCAGGCATCGATCAGCGCGATGATCACCATGCCCAGTGCGGCCAGGCGCAGCGCGACGAATGGCAGCCAGCTCATCGCCGCCAAGGCCGCCAGCCCTATCCAGGCCAGCGGGCGATTAAGCGAAAAGGAAGGCCACATGATGTCTTATCATTAGGATTGCTATTGCCGCGACAAACACACGAGGCATCATGCCCCGTCAGGAAAGCCTGGCGCAAGTCGAAACGTCATATTCGCAGGCATTGCATGGCGCTCGCCGGACGCAAGGCTTGGCCCGACGTGCATTCGCCACGTGCTGCCAGTAGACTAGGCGCGTCTGCGCAGGCGCGTGACACAACAATTCTGACTCTCGGAACGACTCAGTGACCAAGCAACACTCCTTTAGCTACGAAGAGCTGCTGGCATGCAGCCGAGGCGAACTGTTCGGCCCTGGCAATGCCCAGTTGCCGGCTCCCAACATGCTGATGCTCGATCGCATCGCCAGCATCCACGAGGACGGCGGCAATTACGGCAAGGGCGAACTGGTTGCCGAACTGGATATCCACCCCGGCCTGTGGTTTTTCGATTGCCACTTCCCCGGCGACCCGGTCATGCCCGGCTGCCTGGGGCTGGATGCCATGTGGCAACTGGTCGGCTTTCATCTGGGCTGGCTCGGCCATCCGGGGCGCGGGCGCGCACTGGGCTGTGGCGAGGTCAAGTTCTCGGGACAGATCCTGCCCGACGCCGGTATAGTCACCTACCGAATCAATATAAAGCGGGTGATTACCCGGCGACTGATTCTAGGCATCGCCGATGGCACGTTGTTGGTCGATGGCCGTGAGATCTATCAGGCCAATGACCTGCGTGTCGGCCTGTTCACTTCTACCGCGAACTTCTGATCAGGAGGCTTCCATGCGACGAGTGGTAGTCACCGGCTTGGGCATCGTGTCCTGCCTCGGCAATGACCAGCATCAAGTCCTGGATGCGCTCAAGGCAGGGCGCTCGGGTATCCGCTTCAAGGAAGATTATGCCGAGCGTGGCTTTCGCAGCCAGGTCGCCGGCGTGGTCGATATCGACCTCGATCCGTTGATCGATCGCAAGCTACGCCGTTTCATGGGCGATGCGGCGGCCTACGCCTATATCAGCATGGCCCAAGCCATCGAGGACTCGGGATTGACCCCCGAGCAGGTCTCCAACGAAAGGACCGGCCTAATCGCCGGCTCCGGCGGCGCCTCGAGCGCCAACCAGGTCGAAGCCGCCGACGTGCTGCGCGAGAAGGGTCTGCGCCGGGTGGGGCCGTACCGGGTCACCCGTACCATGGGCAGCACGGTCTCCGCCTGCCTGGCCACGCCGTTTCGGATCAAGGGCATCAACTATTCGATCTCCTCGGCCTGCGCCACCTCGGCACACTGTATTGGCAGCGCCATGGAGCAGATCCAGCTCGGCAAGCAGGATGTCGTCTTCGCCGGCGGCGGCGAGGAGGAGCATTGGACGCTATCGTGCCTGTTCGATGCCATGGGTGCGCTGTCGACCAGCTACAACGACACGCCCGACAAGGCCTCGCGCGCCTACGACAAGGCTCGCGATGGCTTCGTCATCGCCGGCGGCGGCGGCATGCTGGTGCTCGAGGAGCTCGAGCACGCCAAGGCACGCGGTGCGAAAATCTACGCTGAACTAGTCGGCTACGGCGCGACGTCCGATGGCTACGACATGGTCGCCCCATCCGGCGAAGGTGCGGCGCGCTGCATGCGCCAGGCGCTAGCCACGGTCGATGGCGATATCGACTACATCAATACCCACGGCACCTCCACGCCGGTCGGCGATGTCGCCGAACTGAAGGCAGTGCGCGAGGTATTCGGCGATAGCACGCCGGCGATGAGCTCGACCAAATCGCTGACCGGCCATTCACTGGGCGCGACCGGGGTGCAGGAAGCCATCTACTCGTTGTTGATGATGCAGCATGGCTTTATCGCCGCCTCGGCCAATATCGAAGAACTCGACGATCAGGCCGAGGGCTTCGATATCGTCACTCAGCGGCGTGACGACATGGCGATCGAGCGTGTGCTGTCGAACAGCTTCGGCTTCGGCGGCACCAATGCCTGCCTGGTGATGCAGCGCTGGCACGACTGACGATTGCGAGCGGTTGATCGCCAGCCAAGAGGGCGTCCCGACTTCGGGGCGCCCTTTTCGTTCCATAGCGGAGAAAGAGGATTAAGCCGGCAGATTGTTCGCCGCTGCATTCGCCCGTGCCGGTCGCGGCACTTCGCAGATCGTCTCGAGCTGCGTCTCGATCCAGTTCTCGACCTCGACCAGCACGTCCTCCGGGGTGCGCCCCAGCGTGGCGATCGGCTCGCCGACGACGACTGACAGGCGCCCGGGATTCTTGATCCAGTGCCGCCCCGGCCAACGCTCGCCGGCATTGTGCGCCACCGGAAGTACCGGCACCCCGGCCCGGCAGGCGATCACCGCCCCGCTCTTGTTGTAGCGGCGGCGCTGGCCCAGTTCGACCCGCGTGCCCTCGGGGAAGATCAGCACCGACAGCCCCTCCTTGAGCCGCTGTGGCCCCTGTGTCAGCACCTGTTTCATGGCCCGCGAAGGCCGTGAGCGATCCAGCGCGATGGGGTGCAGCAGGCGCAGCGCCCAACCGAACAGCGGCAAGCGCAGCAGCTCCTGTTTGAGCACCGTGCACACCGGCGGCTTGAGGACCTGCAAGAACAGCGTCTCCCACTCGCACTGGTGATTGGCCAGAATCACCACCGGCCCCTCGGGCACATGCTCGCGGCCACGCACCTCATAGCGCACCCCGCAGATGAGCGCGAACCAGGCGACGATGAAGTGGTTGTAGAGATTGAGCAGCCGGTAGCGACCTCGCAGCGGCAACAGCGGCGTCACCGGCAGGCATAGCAAGCCGAATACCAGGATGCCGAGAAAGTAGCCGATATAGAAAATCGCACTGCGCACCGCTCTCATGCACTCTCCTTGACCTGATAAGCCTGACACCAGGTATCCAGCATCCGACCGAGTTCCAGTCGCCAGGGCTTCTGGTGCACACCGAACGCCTCCAGCACGCGCCGGCAGTTGAGAACCCGGCGTAGCGGTTGATCGTGATGATGATTGAGCGCCTTGAGCTCGCCCAACTCGACCTGCTTGCCGAGCCCCTCGAGGCGTGTCGCCAATTGGGTCCGCACCACGGAGGTGAAGGTATAGGCACTGACTGGCTCGGTACCGGCGAGATGGTAGGCTCCCCAGGCGCCCGCGCCACAGCCCTGCTGCTGCAACATGCCGATCAGTGCCAGCGCCGCGGCATCCGCTGAGGTCGGACAGAAGATGATGTCCTCGGCGGCGCGCACTTCCTGGCCATCCTGCAATGAGTCGAGCAGTTCGGGTAGCCAGGCGTCGGCGCCAGCCAAGGCGAATAGCGGCCCCAGGCGCACGATCAGGTGTTTGGGTGCCTGCTCGCGCACGCGATCGCCGGTCACGATCAGCCGACGCAGGCTCTCGTCGCGCGGTGCGGGAATCACATGCTCGTCGATAGGCGCCTCGGCGCCGTCCTCGTAGAGCTGATCGGAGACGCACCAGACAAGCGGCACGCCCGATTGGCGGCAATGCTCCAGACACGCCTCGACCGCTTCGGCATGCGCCGTGACCGCGGACGGATCCGCGCTGATCGGCTGCGCCAATGGCGGTATCACCAGCGCATCGGGCGCCATGTCTTCAAGCTGACCGGGGGCGAGCGCCAACCTCTCCTCGATGAAAAGCTCGGTATCACCGCGCCGGTTGGCCTCACGGGCCAACGCCAGGCTAAGGCAATGCCCGGCATCCAGAATCAACAACTTCACAACGTTTGCATCCCTCGAATTCGTCTCTGATTCGTGAACGTCAATGCCACGCCACGTCCAGAGAGGCAACCTACCTAGCCTGTCAGTTCGGCGTTGTCAGCCCGGCGCCGTTTCCATTCGACCCCGGTTACGGCACCATGTAGACGGCTCACTCATTCACCACCGGGGCATCTCATGACCGATACCGTTCGCCGTGTCTGGACCGGCCGCGCTCGACTCGGCGAGGGGCCGCTGTGGTCCAGCGACCGTCAGGCACTGCTGTTCGTCGACATTCTGGGCAGACGCCTGCTGAGTTACTCTCCCACCTCGTGCGAGACACGCGAATGGCCGCTGGACGAAGCCTGCTGCTGGCTGGTCCCGCATGCCGACGGCGGTTTCGTCGCCGGGCTGCGTTCGCGACTGGCGCGCCTGCAATTCGATGACGCCGGGCCGCGCATTACCGCCACTCTCGCCGAACCGGTCGCCGACGCGGTGGATCACCGCCTCAACGATGGCAAGGCCGATCCTCACGGTCGATTATGGTTCGGCACCCTGCAAGACGCCGAAAGCGAGGCGACGGGCGTCTTCTATCGCTTCGATGCGCGCGGCCTGGTGGCCATGGATCGCCACTATACGGTGACCAACGGCCCGGCGATCGATGCCGCTGGCACCACGCTCTATCATACCGATAGCCCGGCGCGTACGATCTATGCCTTCGATGTATCGGCCAACGGCGAGCTTAGCAACAAACGCGAGCACCTGCGCTTCAGCGAACGCGACGGCTGCCCCGACGGCATGACCGTCGATGCCGAAGGCGGGCTGTGGGTCGCCCACTGGGACGGCGGGCGAGTCAGCCGTTTCATGCCCGATGGCAGCCTGGACCGTGAGATTGCCCTGCCGGCATCGCGAGTCACCTGCTGCACGTTCGGCGATGACGATCTATCCACGCTATATATTACCACCGCTGCCGAGGGCCGTGACGACGAAGCGCAAGCTGGCGGTCTGTTTGCCGTGCGCCCGGGCGTGACAGGCTTGCCAGCCTGCCGTTACCGCTGAGGGCCGACCGCCGACTCAGGAAAGCACGATGAGGCGGTTGGGCAATTCGTTGCGCTCATGGGTCGCGGGAATCTCTCGCTCGAGATGCTCACCGCACGCCTCGATGCATTCCAGAAATCCCTGCAGGGTCTCGCCGTGGGCGACGCGCCGGGTGAAGGATTCGACGATCTCTTGCCAGGTGTCGTCGCTCAGGCGGCTGGAAATTCCCCGGTCGACCAGTATTTCCACATAGCGCTCAGCTTCCGATACGAAGATCAGCATGCCAGTCTCTTCGGCGGTGTGATGCAGATTCTGCTCGAGGAACTGGCGGCGCGCGAGGTTCGATGCCCGCCAGTGGCGTACCGAGCGTGGAATGAGTCGAGTGGTAATCGCAGGCGCGCGAAACGCCAATCCCAACACGACGAACGTGACCCACTGCACCAGCAATAGCGTGTGCGAATCCAGCCAGCCTGGGAAATAGTTGATCGCGCCAGGCACCACCAAGGCGATGATGCTGGCCCAGAGTAACGGAATATACGCATAATCGTCGGCCTGGGCGGTGAGCACCGTAACCAGCTCGGCATCGGTCTCTCGCTCGACCCGGCTGATCGCTTCGGCCACCTGGCGCTGCTCGCTTTCGCTCAATAAAGCCATCGGGTATTCATACTCGTTGAAATTGTTTACCAGCCGCCGGATGCGCCACCGCCACCGAAGCCACCGCCGCCGCCACCGAAGCCGCCTCCACCGCCGAAGCCACCACCGCCAGAGCCGCCGCGCCCACCGAGTGCCGCACCCAGCAGCACCGCACCGAGCAAACCGCCGCGACCGCCTCTACCGCCGCGACCTCGACCGCTGCCGCGCACCAGGACCGTGACGACGACAAGCAGCACGAAGAAGAAGATCGACATGGGTCCATCGGGGGTTTCGCGGGGCGCTTGGCCATCGCTTGCCTGCTGCGCGAGCGGATCGCCCCCCAGCACCTGAACCATCGCTTGCGCACCGCGGGTGATCCCGCCCGCGAAATCGCCCTGCTTGAACGCCGGCACGATGATTCGGTTGATGATTACCGAGGACTGCGCATCGGTCAGGCGTCCCTCCAGGCCGTAGCCGACTTCGATACGCACCTCACGCTCGTCTTCGGCGACGATCAGCAGCGCACCGTTGTCTTCTCCCTCCTGGCCGATGCCCCAATGGCGGCCCAATTGGTAGCCGAACTGCTCGATAGGGTAGCCCTGCAGGTTCGGTAGCGTGACGATGACGACCTGTTCGGTCGTCGCCTGTTCATGGGTCGCCAGCATCTCGGTCAGTTGGGATTCAGTCGCGGCATCCAGCATCTCGGCCCGGTCGACGACGCGCCCGCTGAGCTCGGGAAAGTCGGGCTGCTGCTGGGCCTGTGCGCCAAACGCGCAAGCCCATAGCAGTAAAAAGGCGGAAAAGCGCAGCAGGCGGGGCATCAGAATTCCACCTGAGGGGCCTGCTCGGCATCGGGCGACGTCGCCTCGAAGTTGGCGCGAATTTCCATGTCGCTATACAGCAGGCTATGCCAGATACGTCCCGGGAAGGTGCGAATCTCGGTGTTGTACTGCTCGACCGCCTGGATGAAATCGCGCCGGGCGACGGCAATGCGATTCTCGGTACCTTCGAGCTGAGATTGCAGCGCCAGGAAATTCTGGTTCGATTTCAGCTCAGGATAGCGCTCGGAGACCGCCATCAAACGGCTCAGCGCACCCGAGAGCTCACCCTGAACCTGCTGGAATTGCTGCAGCTTCTCGGGATCGTTCAAAATGCTCTCATCGACCTGGATGGAGGTGGCCTTGGCACGCGCCTCGACCACGGCGGTCAATGTCTCTCGTTCCTGTTCCGCGAAACCCTTGACGGTCGCCACCAGGTTGGGCACCAGATCGGCACGCCGCTGGTACTGGTTCTCCACCTGTGCCCAGGCCGCCTTGACCTGTTCGTCGTAAGTGGGAAGATTGTTGACGCCGCAGCCTGTCAGCAACAACGTCACGATCAGGAGAATGGCCGATTGCCAGGCAATTCGATAAGACGTCGGTCCCTGCTTCACGTGCATGGCTCGTATTTCTCCGCTGAGTGATCGATTTTCAAGCTTCCCAAGGTACACGGGTAAGGCCAATGCGAGAAGGTCTATCTATGGCCCCTCATGAGGCCGGCTCATGGCCGATGCCCATTGAAGCGTCCCTATCTTCATGCGCTGACCAGCAACATCACCGCATAGACGATGGCACCGAGCGCAAAAGGCCAGAACCGGCTGAGTCGCTCCTCCGGCAACTCCTCCTTGAGCACGTTGAGCACGATGCCACCGGCCAGAAAAGCGAATAGCGCGCTGGTCGCGGCCTCGCTGATTTCGGTCATGAGCCCGACGCCCCAACCGATGATCACCGCCATGGCGAGCACCCACCGCCCGGTGTGGCCGTAAAGTCCCCGGTGATGCTGGCGCAGTCCGTGGTCGTTGACCAGAAAATGAAATGCCATCGCCAGGAAGAAGAACAGCAGCCCACGCACGTTATCCTCGCGATAGACCAACAAGTAGCCCACTAACGCGTTGTAGAAAGCGAAAGAAGCGATATGCAGCCAGAACACGCCGACACTGGCCTTGCCGGCACGCCGGCCCCGATCGGTTTTGACCAACCGCTCCAGGCCATAGAAAAACGCCAGACCGGCAAGCGCCACCAGGTAGGCGTGATGCTCGACGAAGGCGATGGCTCCCACATGCTCGCCCAGCGCTCGCTGCGCTTCCTCGAGTTCGGGAAAGACATGAATGAAGACGTAGGCAACCGATACCCCGCCGGCGAATGAAAGCCAGCCACTGCGCGGCATGACATCGAGGAAACGTAGCCGGCCGGCGAATACGTGCACGAGGGCGAGACCGACGATGAGTAGCGCCTGAAACCACACCATTCCTTGGCTCCTTCTATCCCGCTGGCATCTCATCGGGCCAGACCATGGCGCGACCCGGCCATGCACTAGGTCTAGCTGGCATAGGAGTGGCGATCAAGCCGAGAGAGGCCTCATAGCGATCCGAATTCACGATAAGCGGCCTGCTCGCCGCTCTCGGAGCGAGCGAAGAGATGCGCTAGAATGGCCCGGGATCGCCGGGGGACACCATGACTGCGCTGTACCGACAATTTTATACACGGCTCGATAGTAACGCCGCGCGCCTATTCCCCGGTTATTTTGCGCTGGTCATGGCGACTGGCGCGGCTTCCATCGATACGCACGCCCTCGGCATGCCCTCGCTCGCCTGGCTGTTTCTGGGACTGGGCACCTTCGCCTACGCTGTATTATGGTTATTGACCCTGCTGCGCGCAGTGCGCTACCCAGCGCTGTTTCTCGACGATCTCAGCGATCATGCGCGCGGTCCCGGTTTTTTCACGCTGATCGCCGCCACCGGCATCCTCGGCACGCAGTGGCTGCTGATCGCCCATGCGACAGCGGCGGCGCAGTGGTTATGGTTACTGGCCATCGCCCTGTGGCTGACGATAATGTACGCCTTCTTCATCGCCGTTATCGTGCAGGCCGACAAGCCGGCACTGGAGCATGGCATCAACGGTGCGTGGCTACTGGCCACCGTCAGCACGCAATCCATCGCCGTGTTGACCGCGCTGCTGCCATGGAGCGAAAGGCTTACCGAACCGGCGCTGTTCTTCGCGCTATGCATGTTCCTGCTGGGTTGCGCGCTCTATCTGGTCATCATCACGCTGATCGTCTATCGGCTGGTGTTTCTGCGCCTCTCGGCAGCGGCCTTGACCCCGCCCTACTGGATCAACATGGGCGCCGTGGCCATCACCACGCTGGCTGGCTCGACGCTGATTCTGCACGCCGACCGGCACTCCCTGCTGATCGATTTCGTGCCGTTTCTCAAGGGGCTCACGCTGCTGTTCTGGGCCGTGGCGAGCTGGTGGGTTCCGCTGCTGATCGGCCTCTCGCTATGGCGGCATCTCGTACGCCGCTACCCGCTGCGTTACGACGCGCAACTGTGGGGCATGGTCTTTCCATTGGGGATGTATACCACCGGCACCCTGAGCTTGGGCGAAGCACTCGATATCGGCTTTCTCAGGGCGCTTCCCCAGTTCACGGTATGGATCGCGCTAGCCGCCTGGCTACTCGTCAGCCTGGCCATGCTGAAGCATTGGCGGCAACCCGCGGCGGCTAGCACCTAGTGCCTGCCAGCACAGTGACGCGATACATCAAGGCTTAGGTCCGCGGCTTATTGCATGAGCGACCCGGTGCTGTCGTCATCCAACGCAATGCCTTCGACCCCGACGGTCTCTTCCAGCGCCAGCAAATAGTGACGCAGCGCCCGCCGCGTCGACTGCTCGAGGAGGGTATGGCGCACGCGCTCGGCGACTTGCGCGAAGGGCAGCGCGTGGCCCTCGATTCGCTCATCGACATACACCACATGCCAACCATAACGCGAAGCCAGCGGCCGCTCGTAAAGACCGGTGGGGAGATGCGCCAAGGCACGATCCAGCTCGCCGACGGTCTGACCCGGCAACAGCCAGCCCAGGTCGCCCCCCTCGTCCTTCGTTGGACAGGCGGAGTGGCGCTGGGCGAATTCGCTAAAGCGCTCGGGGACTTCCTGAAGCTGCTGGATCAGCGTCTGCCCGAGCCGGTACTGGGCGTCCCTTGCCGGGGCATCGTCCGGTGCCGCCGGGAGCAGAATATGGCGTATCCGCAATCGTGTCGGCTCGGAGAAACGCTGGCGATGGGTCTCGAAGAATCGCCGGCAGGCGGCCTCATCGGGCTCGGGCACCTCCAACTCGCGCTCCAGCAGTTCGGCGATCGTCCGATCGTCGGCGGGTTCCGCTAACCCCAGCAGGGCGGCACGCTGGCTCAGCAGTTCGCGCACCACCAGCGCCCGCGCCGCCAGCAGCTGGGCCTCGCCGACCGAAGCGGCGGGATGATACTGCATTTCCTGGGCGATGGCGTCTTCATCGATAGTTACGTCACCCACCCGGACCGCCGGTGACATGGCATTTCCCGGCAGGTTTTCGGCAGCAATCATTTGCATGACAGTCTCTCCCTCTTAACCGCGCCGGCGTACGATCTGATAACGCCGCCCGAGATACCCCAGCGGTGCACTCCAGACATGTACCAGCCGGGTGAACGGAAACAGCAGGATGATGGTCAGGCCGACGAAGATATGAATCTTGAAGATCGGTGAAACCTGTGCCATGTAATCGGCCGAGCCGCCGCCGAAGAACACGATCGATTGCGCCCATGAGCTCAGCGTCAGCATCATCTCGCCATCGAGATGGCCCAGCGAGAAGATGATCGTCACCAGGCCCAGCACGGCCTGAAAGACGAGCAGCGCCAGGATCAGCGTGTCCATGACACTCGACGAGGCCTTAACCCGAGGATTGAACAGGCGACGATGCAGCAACATGGCCCCGCCGACTACACACAGCAGCCCGGCAATACCCCCTACTACGATGGCCAGCAGTTGCTTGGTACCCGCCTGCAAAAACGGTGCATAGATCCAGTGCGGCGTCAGCATGCCGAACAGATGACCGAAGAAGATAACGATGATGCCAATATGGAATAGATTGCTGGCCAGGCGCATGTTTTTCGAGGACAGCAGCTGGCTGGAGCCGGTCTTCCACGTATATTGCCCATGATCATAGCGCAACAGACTACCCAGCAGGAAAACCGTGCCGGCCAGATAAGGGTAGTAGCCATAGATCAGATGCTGGAGATATTCAGCGAACATGGTAAGTCTCCTTTACTGGTCCGCAGCCGAAGATGGCGTCGACGGCATGATGTTTATCGCCTGGGGCAACTGATCATGCTTACGCTCGGCCAGGCGTCGGCCCTCGGCGGATTGCATCGCGCAGTCCTGGTCGGATTCGGCGGAGAAACGTACCGCTTCCTCTTCCCAGACGGCGTCCAATGCCTCCGGCGTATGATCGGGAGCCTCGACGGCTACCGCCGAGCGATGCGCGTCGATATCGTCCTCGGCGCCGATTAGCGCGAGCAGAGCATGCGGCACCAGCGCATGGTCGGCACCGCGTTCCTCCAGGCGAGCAGTCAGCAGCGCCAGGATATGCCGGATCTCGCCCAGCCAGCGGCCGATCTCGTCATCGCTGCGGGTCGATAGGTACTCGAGGAATAGCGGCAAGTAATCCGGTAACTCGCGGGCCTCCAGTTCGAAACCGGCGGCGTTGTATTCGGCCAGCAGATCGACCATCGCCTGGCCGCGATCGCGCGATTCGCCATGCACGTGCTCGAACAGCAGTAATGAGGTCGAACGCCCCTTGTCGAACAAGCCGACATACTCGGCTTGCAGGTCGAGCAGCTCCGCGCCGGCCAAGCGCCGGCACCAGCGTTCCAGCCGGGCGCGCATCGCCACTCCCAGGCGATGCTCGGCATGGATGATCTCAATCAGCTCGCCGACCGCCAGCTGCAGCTGCTGGGTCGGATAATCCAGCAGCCTCGCCAGCACCCGCAGGCTACGCATCCCTTGTATCTTTTCGCCGGACTCGGTTCCCATCGCCTGACTAGCCATTGCGCATGTCCTCGGCGGGGTCATAAGTCTCAACCGGCTTGACCAGGGTGGTGTTCTGCTTGCGCCCGCCGAACAGGCTGGGTTCGCTGTCGCCGCCATGGCAGCCGTTACCGAAGGTGAAACCACAGCCACCGCGCTCGGGGAAGGCCTCGCGGGCTTGCTCGCGATGACTGGTGGGTATCACGAAGCGATCCTCGTAGTTGGCGATCGCCAGGTAACGGTACATCTCTTCGACCTGGGCAACGCTCAGGCCGACCTCATCGAGCACCGTCTTGTCAGTCGTACCCTCCACATGTTTGCCGCGCATATAGACGCGCATCGCCATCAGCCGCTTGAGCGCCAGCACCACCGGTTCTTCTTCCCCTGCGGTAAGCATATTGGCGAGATAGCGCACCGGAATACGCAGCGACTCGATCTTCGGCAGCACGCCGTCGTACTCGATATACCCAGCCTCGGCGGCGGACTGGATCGGTGATAGCGGCGGCACGTACCAGACCATCGGCAGCGTGCGATACTCGGGGTGCAGCGGCAGCGCCAGTTGCCAGTCGATGGCCAGCTTGTAGACCGGCGATGCCTGGGCGGCCTGAATCACGTTATCCGGCACGCCATCTTCCCTGGCCTGGGCGATGACTTGTGGATCATGAGGGTCGAGGAATATCTCGCACTGGCGATGGTAAAGGTCGCGTTCGTCCGGCGAGGCGGCCACTTCCTCGATGCGATCGGCATCGTAGAGCAGCACGCCCAGGTAGCGGATACGACCTACGCAGGTCTCGGAGCAAACGGTCGGCTGCCCCGCTTCGATGCGTGGATAGCAGAAGATGCACTTCTCCGACTTACCACTCTTCCAGTTGTAATAGATCTTCTTGTAGGGGCAGCCCGAGATGCACATGCGCCAGCCACGGCACTTGTCCTGGTCGATCAGCACGATGCCATCTTCTTCGCGCTTGTAGATCGCTCCACTCGGGCAGGACGCCACGCAGGAAGGATTCAGGCAGTGCTCGCACAGCCTGGGCAGGTACATCATGAAGGTGTTCTCGAACTGGCCGTAGATATCGGCCTCGATCCGCTCGAAGTTGCTGTCCTTACGCCGCTTGGCGAACTCGGTACCCAGGATCTCCTCCCAGTTGGGCCCCCATTCGATCTTGTTCATGCGCTGGCCGCTGATCAGCGAGCGCGGCCGCGCCACCGGCTGATGCTCGCTGGGCTTGGCGCTATGCAGATGCTGGTAATCGAAAGTGAACGGCTCGTAGTAGTCATCGATTTCCGGCAGGTCGGGATTGGCGAAGATGTTCGCCAGCACGCGCCACTTGCCACCGATACGCGGCTCGATCTTGCCGTCCTTGCGGCGCAGCCAACCACCCTTCCATTTCTTCTGGTTCTCCCACTCCTTGGGATAACCGATACCCGGCTTGGTCTCGACGTTGTTGAACCAGGCGTATTCCATGCCTTCACGGCTGGTCCAGACGTTCTTGCAGGTCACCGAACAGGTATGACAGCCAATGCATTTGTCGAGGTTCAGCACCATGCCGACTTGCGAGCGAATCTTCATTTCACGGCCTCCTGAACGGTGTCGTTGCCCTCGCCATCCAACCAATCGATGTTGTGCATCTTGCGCACGATCACGAATTCGTCGCGATTGGAGCCCACGGTGCCGTAGTAGTTGAAGCCGTAGGCGAGCTGGGCGTAGCCGCCGATCATATGGGTCGGCTTGGGACACACCCGGGTCACCGAGTTGTGAATGCCGCCGCGCGTGCCGGTCATTTCCGAGCCGGGAATGTTCACGATGCGCTCCTGGGCGTGGTACATCATCACCATGCCGGTCTTGACCCGTTGGCTGACCACCGCCCGGGCGGCAATCGCGCCGTTGGCGTTGTACAGCTCGATCCAGTCGTTGTCCTCGACGCCGATCGCGCGCGCATCGTCTTCGGAGAGCCAGACGATAGGGCCGCCCCGCGATAGCGTCTGCATCAACAGATTGTCGCTATAGGTGGAGTGAATGCCCCACTTCTGGTGCGGCGTCAGGAAGTTCAGCGCGATCTCGGGGTTACCGTTACCGCTGGGCGCCTTGAGGCTGGTGGCCGCCTGGGTATTGATCGGCGGACGATAGACCAGCAGGCTCTCGCCGAAGGCGCGCATCCAGGCGTGGTCCTGGTAAAGCTGCTGACGCCCGCTCAGGGTACGCCAGGGGATCAACTCATGGACGTTGGTGTAACAGGCGTTGTAGGAGACATGCTCGTCTTCGAGCCCCGACCAGGTGGGGCTGGAGATGATCTTGCGCGGCTGGGCGACGATATCGCGAAAGCGAATCTTCTCCTCCTGCTTGGGCCGCGCCAGATGGGTGTGATCGCGCCCGGTGATCTTCGACAGTGCTCCCCATGCCTTGACCGCTACCTGGCCGTTGGTTTCCGGCGCCAGCGTCAGGATCATTTCGGCGGCATCGATGGCCGAATCGATACGCGGGCGCCCCTTGGCCGCGCCATCTGGCTTGAGGTAGTTGAGCTTGCCCAGCAGTTCGACCTCGGCCCGGGTCTCCCAACTGATGCCCTTACCACCGTTGCCCAGGTTATCCAGCAGCGGCCCCACCGAGGTGAAACGATCAAACGTGTCGGGGTAGTTGCGCTTGACCTCGACCAGTGAGGGCATGGTCTTGCCGGGAATCGGCTCGCACTCGCCGCGCTTCCAGTCGAGCACGTCGGGCTGGGCCAGCTCGCCGGGGGAGTCATGCTGCATCGGCAGCGTGACCAGATCGGTCTCTTCGCCCAAGTGGCCGACACACACCTTCGAGAAGGCCTTGGCGATGCCCTTGTAGATTTCCCAGTCGCTGCGCGATTCCCAGGCCGGGTCGGTGGCCGCGGTCAGCGGATGAATGAACGGATGCATGTCCGAGGTATTGAGATCGTCCTTCTCGTACCAGGTCGCGGTCGGCAGCACGATATCCGAATACAGGCAGGTGGTGGACATGCGGAAATCCAGCGTCACCAGCAGGTCGACCTTGCCCTCCGGCGCCTCGTCATGCCAGGTCACTTCCTCGGGCAGCGTGGCGCCCATGTCACCCAGGTTCTTGCCTTGGATGCCGTGCCGGGTACCGAGCAAATACTTGAGCATGTACTCATGCCCCTTGCCCGAGCTGCCCAGCAGATTGGAGCGCCAGATGAACAGGTTGCGCGGAAAATTCCGGGGGCTGTCGGGATCTTCGGCGGCAAAGCGCAGTTTGCCACTCTTGAGCCGCTCGACCACATAATCGGCGGTGCTCTTGCCGTCGGCCTTCGCAGCCGCTGCCAGGTGAAGTGGGTTGGTATCGAGCTGCGGCGCCGAGGGTAGCCAGCCCATGCGCTCGGCACGCACGTTGAAGTCGATCAGGCTGCCCTTGAAGTCTTCGGGGCGCGCCAGCGGCGAGAGCAGTTCCTTGACTTCGAGCTTTTCGTAGCGCCATTGGCTGGAATGATTATAGAAGAAAGATGTGCCATTCATGTGGCGTGGCGGGCGCTGCCAATCGAGGCCGAAGGCCAGCGGCGTCCAGCCGGTCTGCGGGCGCAGCTTTTCTTGGCCGACATAATGCGACCAGCCGCCACCGCTCTGACCAACACAGCCGCACAGGATCAGCATATTGATCAGGCCACGATAGTTCATGTCCATGTGGTACCAGTGGTTCATACCGGCACCGACGATAATCATGCTGCGCCCATGGGTCTTGTCGGCGTTATCGGCGAACTCTCGCGCCAGGCGGGTCACCTGCGCCGCCGGTACGCCGGTAATCGCCTCTTGCCAGGCGGGCGTGTAGGGACGCATCTGGTCGTAAGTCGTGGCGCCGTCGTCTTCGCCAACGGCACCCAAGCCACGGTCGATGCCGTAGTTGGCGCACATCAGGTCGAATACGGTGACCGCCAGCACCTCACGGCCATCCGCCAGGGTCAGCCGTTTGCTCGGCAGGTTGTGAAAGAGCACATCGTTGCCGGCCACATGTTTGAAGTGCTCGCGCTCGATACCGCCGAAATAGGGAAAGGCGACCCTAGCGACGTCATCATGCCGGTCGATCAGCGACAGGCTCAGCGACACCTCGTTACCATCGGCATCCACCGGCTCGAGATTCCAGTGGCCATCCTCGCCCCAGCGGAAGCCGATCGAGCCGCGCGGCACCACCAGGCGGTCGCTGGTTTCATCCCAGGCCAGGGTCTTCCATTCGGGGTTGTTATCCTGGCCGAGATTGGCAGCGAAGTCGCTGGCACGCAGCTGCCTGCCCGGTGCATAGCTGCCGTCCTCGCGCGCTTCGAGTTCGACCAGCATCGGCATATCGGTATAACGCCGCACATAATCGGTGAAATAAGCGCTGGGCTTGTCGAGGTGGAACTCCTTGAGGATGACATGGCCCATGGCCATCGCCAGCGCGGCATCGGTGCCCTGCTGGGGGCTCAACCACTCATCGCACAGCTTGGAGACTTCGGCGTAATCCGGCGTGATAGCGACGGTCTTGGTGCCCTTGTAGCGCACCTCGGTAAAGAAATGCGCATCCGGCGTGCGTGTCTGTGGCACGTTGGAACCCCAGGCGATGATATAGCCGCTGTTGTACCAATCGGCGGATTCGGGTACGTCGGTCTGCTCGCCCCAGGTTTGCGGGCTGGCCGGCGGCAAATCGCAATACCAGTCGTAGAATGATAGGCAGACCCCGCCGATCAACGACAGGTAGCGCGCACCCGAGGCGTAGGAGACCATCGACATGGCCGGGATCGGCGAAAAACCGACGATGCGATCGGGGCCGTACTGCTTGGCGGTATACACATTGGAGGCGGCGATCAGCGTCTGCATCTCGTCCCAATCGGCGCGCACGAAGCCGCCCATGCCGCGGGCGCGCTTGTATTCGGCACTCTTGGCCGGGTCTTCGACGATCGACGCCCAGGCATCCACCGGATCGCCGTGCTCGGCAAGGGCTTCGCGCCATAGCTTGACCAGCGTCTGGCGCACCAGCGGGTACTTCAAGCGGTTGGCGCTGTATAGATACCAGGAGTAGCTGGCCCCACGCGGGCAGCCGCGCGGCTCGTGATTCGGCAGGTCGGCCCGCGTGCGCGGGTAGTCGGTCTGCTGGGTTTCCCAGGTCACCAGGCCGTTCTTGACGTAGATTTTCCAACTGCATGAGCCGGTGCAATTGACGCCGTGGGTGGAGCGTACGATCTTGTCGTGCTGCCAGCGCTGGCGGTAGCCGTCCTCCCATGTCCGCGCCTCGTCGCGAGTTTCGCCATGGCCATTGGCGAATTCGGGCCGCTTCTTCGTCAGATACTGCAGGCGATCGAGAAAATGGCTCATGCCCCCCTCCTGATAAGAGCGAATCGAAGGATTCGCACTACGTCGATAGCCTGGCATATCTCGAATGAGCGAATATTGACCCCGATCAAGATAGATCGAGGAAGTGAGCGCTATGTAAAAATGACACTATCTTATCGAATAGACAATGACGAGAGGGTGTCATAAACACAATTTTGCAATGAACTTCCTTCTCAATCAGTAGTTTGAAGTTGGCACGCTTGATGCTTAGCAGTACTAGGTGGCCCTAAGTCTCTAGTCACCGCTACTCAAGGAGATCATCATGCTGACTCTGTTCGATTGTCCACGGCATACACTGGCACTATCGCATGCCCTATTACTGAGTGGCCTGGCGCTGCTCGCACTTGGCATACTCGGCGGCTATGTCGTCGATCATAGGCTGGGGCTGGCCGAGCAGACGCTGGCTCATCTGCTCATCATCACCGGGCCGATATTATTGAAAGTCGGCTATATTATCCGTATCAATGCTTGTCAGCGGTTGCACCGCCCTTATTAGTCTTGCCGCCATGCAGACCGGAACCGATGCCAGTCGCCGTAGGCTGGTCCCATACGAGGACATCGCCATGCCTCTAATGCCAATCGCCGCTTCGCCTGCCACACAAGAGAGCTGCCGTACCTGTCGGCTGAATTCGCTGTGCCTGCCTCAGAATCTGCCTCACCGGGAGATCGATGCACTGGCGCGTATCGTGCGCTGCCGGCGTCCACTTCCCCGCGGCGCCTATCTGTTTCAAGCCGGTAGCCGCTTTCGTTCGATCTTTGCGATTCGGACCGGCGCGGTGAAGACCGCGACGTTATTGCCCAATGGGAGTGAACATATTTCCGGCTTCCATCTACCCGGCGAGATCCTCGGGCTCGATGCCATCGATGGTCAGCGCCACCCCTCCGCCTCGGTGACGCTGGAGAAGTCCAGTATCTGCGAGATTCCGTTCATCGAACTGGAACATCTGGGCCAACACACTCCAGCGCTACAGCGCCGCCTTCTGCGTATCATGAGTCGTGAACTTACCGCCGAGCACGGCACCGCTCATCTGCTCTCTCGCCGCTCGGCCGAGCAGCGTCTGGCGGCGGCGCTGCTGGATCTATCGAAGCGTTTCGCTCATCGCGGCCTGCACGCCGAGCGATTGCGGCTGCCGATGTCGCGCCTGGATCTGGCCAACTACCTCGGCCTGGCCCCCGAGACCATGAGCCGCACCGTACGGCGCCTGGAGCAACGGGGGCTATTGCGCATCGTCGGCAAGGAAGTCGCACTTTCCGATATCGGCTCCTTGCAGGAACTGGCTCATGGCACGCATCCAATACACTATGCCCCCTGAGCGTGTCAGGCCTGGGTGCATATAAGCAACGCCGGCTTGCAAGGATTATGATCGTGGGAGCGTAAGCAGTGATTACCATCAGCCTGTTTCGTTATCATCCCGAAACCGACAGCGCGCCCTATATGGAAGCTTTCCAGCTCGGCGACGAGTTCCGCGAGCGGATGGTGCTCGATGTATTGGAGCACCTGAAGGCCAATCACTCTGACCTAGCCTATCGGCGCTCGTGCCGCGAAGGGGTGTGCGGCTCCGACGGGATGAACATCAATGGCAAGAACGGGCTAGCCTGCATCACAGCGGTAAGCGATGCGCTGGGCGACGCGGACACGCTAACCTTGAGACCCCTGCCCGGCATGCCGGTGATCCGCGATCTGGTCGTCGACCAGAGCCAGTTCTTCCGCCAGTTCGAGAAGATCAGGCCCTACCTGATCAATGATCAGCCACCAGGCAATATCGAACGCTTGCAGAGCCCGGCGGATCGCGAAAAGCTCGATGGCCTTTACGAATGCATCCTGTGCGCCTGCTGTAGCTCGGCCTGCCCATCCTGGTGGTGGAACCCCGAGAAATACATCGGCCCCGCCGGGCTGATACAGGCCTATCGATTCCTGGTCGATAGCCGCGATACCGCCACCGATGAGCGCCTGGCCGGGCTGGGAGATCCCTTCAGCGTGTTCCGCTGCCGCCAGATCGGCAACTGCACCTGGGTCTGTCCCAAGGGGCTGAACCCCATGCGCGCCATTGGCCATATCAAAGCCATGTTATTCAAGCGTGCCACCTGAAGAACTGCCACCATGAAAAGGGATGGTGCGTAACCGCCGCGCCCACGATATACACAAAAATTGCCACCGCGACCACCGCCGCGAGGCCGCGTATCGGCGGCGTACCGCCGCGCTTTATGGCGAAGCTGCCCACCACGATATAAGCAAGCAGACCGATTAATTTGGCCATCAACCAAGGCTGCTGGGTCGGCCAGGCGCTCAGAATAACCATCAGCCATATGCCGAACATCAAAAGCAGGGTATCGACCAGGTGCGGCAGAATGCGTACCCAGCGCTGCCCGAGCCGTGGCGACTCGCGCACCGACCACCAGGCGCGTAGCACAAACAGCGCCAGGCTAAACCCGGCCATGGTCATATGCAGCTGTTTAATGAGTGGATAGTCCACGAGGTTGCCCCAATCAGGCGATGGCATTCGGCCAGACGCGCTTCATGCCGGGAGCGTCATGCGTGGCAAGCGCTCGCATCGAGCGGCGCCCCGGATTTACGCTTGTTGGTTAGCAGCATAGGGCTTCCTTATTGTGATGGCTCGTTGTGGGGATTACCCCTCGGCGCCATCGGCTCGTCTTTTCAGCAACATGCAGCTGTAGCGGTAGAGATAGATACTGAAGGCCAGGCACCAGAAAAGGATGGCGAGATTCAATGCCCAGTGGCTGGCCTGCGGCCAGAAGGCGGGTAGCAGGGCGCGCGATACCGCCGCCAGCACCAGCAATGCCAGGGCGATGCCGATTCCCGGCAGGGTAACGATGGAGCGACCGGTATGGCCCAGCGAGACGCGCGATATCATCGCCAGGATCATGGTGGCCATGCCGCCCACGGTCAGGGCATGGACCGCCAGCGATGCCGTCACGACCTCCAGCGCAGCCAGACCCCACATCAGCAGGCCGATGCCGATGAAGGCATAGCTGACATGCAGCCCCCACAGTAGCGGTTCTCGCCAACTTCGCCAGCCTTCCCAGCGCAGCAGGCGCACGGCATTGGCTACCCCGGCGATAAAAGCGAGCGCCGCCCAACCGCGCGCCGGAATTGGCGGGCCGGCCAATTCGGCCAACTGAGCCAATACCAGCGCCGCCACGCCACCGATCGCGACCGCCTCCAGCCAGGCTCGTCGCGTCGGTGCCGAGCGTTGTAGGCGTCGCGAGGTGAAGAACGGAATGACCCGGCCGCCGAGCACCACCATCAGCATCGCGACCAGCAGCACGGCAAGATGCGCCGAGCCGCGCAGCAGCATGGCATCGCCGAGCATCAATGCGTAGTGGGTCAAGGCATTGCTCAAGGCCAATAGCGCCAACAGCGGCACGAAGATCAGATTGCGCCACTGCCGCACCCTGATCACCGGGGCGGCCAAGGCCATGGCCGCCAGCGGCAGAAACGCCACATCCACCAACATTAGCGCCCATGGTGATAGACCCAGCGGCACGGCCATCAGCAGGCGGCCTGACAGCCATAGCCCCACCAGTGCCAGCAATGGCACGCCACGCAATCCCGGCTGGCCGGTCCAGTTGCCTACCGCCGTGAGCAAGAAGCCAACCACGATCGCGGCGACAAAGCCGAACAGCATCTCGTGTTGGTGCCACCAGAACATACCGCCATGGGGCTGCAACAGCGGCACGCCGTTCCAGAAGGCGCCCCACATCAGCATCGCCAGTAGGCTGAAAGCGGCACCAAGCAAAAAGAAGGGCCGGAAGGCCAGCCGCCATAGCGGCATGGTCCGTGACAAAACGGAATGCATCATGGCGGCCTCGCTCGTGATGGGTGTGGATCAGGCGCTACGCAGCGGTCGCGCCGGTCCGAAGTACTCATAGTGACGCCGCTCGGCGGCCACGCCCAGGTCTTCGAGATTCTCGTCGATACAGCTCATGAAGCCCTGCGGACCGACGAAATAGCAGCGCGGTTGGCCTTCGGGCAGGTAACGCGCAAGAAGCTCACGATCGATGAGGCCGACGTGATCGGGCGAATCGTTGGTCTGTGGCTGGTCGTAAAGCGTGACGCTGCGCAGTTGCTGCGGGTAACGCGATTTCAGCGCGTCCAGTTCATCAGTGAAGGCGTGAAGATCGCCGTGTTGCGCGGCATGCAGGTAAACGACCTTGCGGCCTTGCTCCAGTGCGCGGCTGGCCAATGGCAGCATCGGCGTTTGGCCGACCCCGCCACTGAGCAGCATCAACGGCTCGTCGCCCTCGATCAGCGTCAGATCGCCGGAGGGGGGCAGCAATTCCAGCGTATCGCCGAGCGTCATCCGGTCGTGGAAGTGTTGGCTGACGCGGCCGCCCGGCTCGCGCTTGATCGACAGTCGATAGGTCTTGCCATTGGGTACGGCCGAGAGGCTGTAATGGCGATAGACCGGCTCGCCATCGATGGTCAGCTTGACGCCGATGAACTGCCCCGGCTCGAAATCCGCCACCGGGCCACCATCTTCAGGCGCCAGCACGAAAGAGCGTATCACCTGACTCTCCTGGCGCGTCTCGGCGATGCGGAAATTACGCAGGCCACGCCAGCCGCCAACGCGATTGGCGAACTCATGGTAGCGGCGATCTTCCATCTCGATCAGCATTCCCGCCAACTCTTCATAGAGTCCGCTCCAGGCAGCGGCGATCTCGGGAGTAACGGCATCGCCCAGCACTTCACCGATCGCGGCCATCAAGCATTCACCGACGATCGGGTACTGATCGGGACGAATGCCCAGTGCGACATGTTTGCTGACCACGGTGCTCATGATCTGCCTGGCCCGCGCACGATCCTTGCGCAACTGGACATAGGCCAGCACCCCATTGGCCAAGGCCTTGGCCTGACCACCGCTGGCCTGGTGAGTGGCATTGAAAAGGGCGCGAACGTCGGGATAACGCTCGAACATCAATGGATAGAAACGCTGGGTAATCGAATCGAGATGTTCGGCGACCACCGGTGCAGTGGCATCGATCAGCTGTTCCTGGGCACTTGTCAGCATCGTTCACTCCTGAAGTAAGCAATAAGTCGTACACCTTATAGGAGCAACCGCCATGCCAGCGCCGGCCCTTTTCGCCCGAGCGCGACACTCCGCCACAGGGGCTGGTCGGTAGTTCGCTGGCTTGGCGGGGCAGGCATGGCAGCCGCCTCGTGCATCAAGGGAGCGTAGATTGTGGCAAGGTCAATTCGATGTGAAAATGACACACTTTGAAATAGTCTTTTTTACATTATCGAAACGATCGCTATCAATATGACATCTTTTCTCCAGACACTGCGCGACTTGCTGGCGCAATTGAGCGAGGCTCAGCCTGCGGAAGCGCTGCACGATCACTGGGTGCGACTGCTCGAGGCACTGGTCGGCACCTACCCCGCCGATGCCAGCACATTGATGGTCGTCGGCGACGATGGCCTGCAGCCGGTGGCGGTACTCGGCTTGGGCGACGAGGTCTACGGGCGGCATTTTGCGCTGTCTTCGCACCCCCGGCTGGCGGCCATCGCCGCGCACCCCGGTATCTGTCGCTTTCCACCGGATAGCCATCTGCCCGACCCCTTCGATGGGCTGATCGATGAATCGCTCTCGCAGGTGCATGACTGCCTCGGCGTGGCGCTACGCGATGGCGACCGGCTCACCGGATTGCTGACGCTGGATGCGCTCGAGCCCGGCCGCCTTGATCGACTCGACGAGCAGGAACTGCTGGCGGCGGCGAGGCTATTGGGCACGTGTCTGCGTATCGCCACACAGCTCAACGCCACGCGTTCGCGTCTCAGCGAGGCGTTGGACATCGATCGTCAGCCGCAAGCGGCGCTGCTGCACTGGAGCAGCCCGGCCATGCGCCGGCTCACCGATGCCATCAACCTGGTCGCGCCCACCGACATGAGCGTGCTATTGATGGGTGAAACCGGCGTCGGCAAGGAGCGTGTCGTGCGCGCGTTGCACAACCGTTCGGCGCGCCATCAGGGGCCGCTGGTCCAGGTCAATTGCGCGACCCTGCCAGAGCACTTGATCGAGAGCGAGCTGTTCGGTCATCGGCGTGGCGCCTTCTCCGGTGCGATTCGCGATCACCGCGGCCATTTCGCCATGGCCGACGGTGGCACGCTGATGCTCGATGAGATCGGCGAGCTGCCATTGGCGATGCAGCCCAAATTGTTGCGCGCGCTACAAGAAGGTGAAATTCAGCCATTGGGTAGCGAGAGGCCGCAGCATGTGGATGTCCGTATCATCGCGGTGACCAATCGTGAGCTGGCCAGCGAAGTCGCGGCCAAGCGCTTTCGCGAGGATCTCTATCATCGGCTCAGCGCCTTTCCCTTGCAGGTGCCGCCACTGCGCGAACGCCGCGAGGACATCCCGCTGCTGGCCGGCTATTTTCTCGAAGAGAACCGCATTCGCCTGGGATTGGCCAATCTGCGCCTGGCCGAGGATGCCGAAGCGGCCTTGCTGGCCTGGCAATGGCCAGGCAACGTGCGGGAGCTGGAGCATACGTTGGGCCGCGCCGCGCTACGCGCCCTGGGAGATAGCCTGAACGACCCGGCCGATAGCAATCGTCGCAACGCCGTGGTGCGCATTACCCGCCAGCACCTGGATCTACCCGGTGGACGGGTGGCCGAAACCCGCGCCGTTCCGACGCTTGCAAGCGCGCCAGCGCATCTCGCCAGCAGCGAAGACGCCTGGAGCGATCTGCGCACGGCGACCGACGACTTCCAGCGTCGGCATATTCGCCAGGCGCTGGCCGCTCATGACCATAACTGGGCGGCGACCGCCCGCGCACTCGCCATCGATAGCGGCAATCTGCATCGCCTGGCCCGGCGTCTGGGGCTCAAGTAAGCTCGCGCCATAAGCCAGTGCCGAAAAAAAGCCCCTATTCCATAGAGGCTTTACGCTGACGTCTTTGCTCTACGCTTGTGTTTCTAGAACGGAATCTCGTCATCGAAATCGTCGAAGCTGCCGGGGTTCGGTGCGCCGTAGTTATTGCCCTGCTGCGGAGCGCCACCCTGGGCCGGAGCCGGCTGCGGCGGGCGCTGTTGCTGGCCACCGCCTTGCGGAGCATTGTTGCCGTAACCGCCTTGCTGCGCGCCGGCCTGGCCGCCAGCGTAGTTGCCCTGCTGCGGTTGCTGGGCGTAATCGCCGCCACCGCCACCCTGGCCACCGCGCGAGTCGAGCATCTGCATGTCGTTGGCGACGATCTCGGTGCTGTAGCGATCCTGGCCATCCTGCCCCTGCCACTTGCGCGTTTGCAGGCGGCCCTCGATATAGATGCGCGAGCCTTTCTTGACGTACTGCTGGGCGATTTCCGCCAACTTGTTGAATAGCACTACGCTGTGCCATTCGGTACGCTCCTGGCGCTGACCGCTCTGCTTGTCGGTCCAGCTATCGGTCGTCGCGATGCGCAGGTTGGCCACCGGGTTGCCGGAGGGCATGAAGCGCACGTCGGGATCCTGACCCAGATTGCCGATCAGAATCACTTTATTGACACCACGGGCCATGTTGGACTCCTTGCATGTTCTTGAATTCGAGGGCCTGTCAGGCACTCCTTGAATCGTGTCTAACGCCGATCACTCGCGACAGCGCTTCGGCGTCCAGCCGTTGACGGTCCACCTTGAGATAGGCGACACGCTCTTCGGGTACGACGAGTACGTCTTCCACGCCCGCCACCTCGGCGAAGCGCGCCATCAATGTTTCCAATGCATCGCCCTGATGCTCGTCCAGCGCGACCACTTCACTGGATAGATGCCGCGGTGCGGGCATCTTCCAGATCACGATGAGCCAGATGGCCGCCAGCAGCGCGCTACCGAGGAATACCGCATCATAACCGAAACGTTGCGCCAAGACTCCTCCGAGTACGCCGCCCAGAAACGCCCCGAGAAACTGGCTGGTCGAGTAGATGCCCATGGCGGTACCCTTGGCACCGGCCGGAGCCAGCTTGCTGATCATCGAAGGCAGCGTCGCTTCGAGTAGATTGAAACCGACGAAAAACGCCCATAGCAGCCCGAACAATAACCAGCGCTGATGTCCCAGTTCACCCAGCGCCAGCAACACCAGCGCCATGCCGGCCACCGTACCGAGAAACACGTGCTTCATGCGCCGGCGTTTCTCGGCGACGATCACCAGTGGCACCATGGCGACGAAGGCCAGCCCCATCACCGCCAGGTAGACCCAGCCATGCTGGTCGGCCGCGATACCCGCGTCGACCAACCGGAACGGCACGGCAACGAAGGCCGCCATCAGGATCAGGTGCAAGGCGAAAATCGAGAAATCCAGGCGCAGCAGATCGCCTCGGGTCAGCGTGTCGCGCAGTTGGCTGCGGTCCAGACCGACGTCACGGTGTCGCGCGCGGCGCGGCGCGGCCGGCACCAGCCGCCAAAGAACCACCAGGCTCAACAGTGCCAGGGCGGCGGTGAGCCAGAATACCCCGGGCAGGCCGAACGATCCGGCGATCAGCGGGCCGACTACCATGGCCACGGCGAAGGCCACCCCGATCGACAGGCCGATGGTCGCCATCGCCGCGGTACGGATCTCCTCGCGAGTCTGATCGGCGAGCAGCGCCATGATCGCACCGGCCACCGCACCACTACCCTGCAGACAACGCCCGACGATAATGCCGCCGATGGTGGTGGCCTCGGCGGCGACGGCGCTGCCAAGGGCAAACAGCAGCAAGCCACCGGCGATGACCACCTTGCGGCCGATGCGATCGGACAGCAGACCGAAGGGAATCTGCAACAGCGCCTGGGTCAATCCATAGACGCCCAGCGCCAAGCCGATCAGTAACGGCGTGGCGCCCTTGAAATCATCGGCATACAGCGCCAATACGGGTAATACCATGAACAGCCCGAGCATGCGCGTGGCATACAGGCTGGCCAGGCCGACAATGGCGCGACGCTCAGTGCTAAGCAGGCGAGAGGTCATGGGCGAGTCGCATACTGATGGAAACCGGATCGCCGGTCGAACGAAAGATGGCGGATAGCGAATTGCGATGATCGGCCGACTATTCTACCGGCTCGACATCCGTCAGGAAAAGCCTGGCGTCGTTTTGCCGCTGCTTCCAGCTAGGCCGTATAATCGAGCTTTTGCGCTGCACACGAGGTGGGAATGGACAGGATCCAGGTCAGGGGTGCGCGCACCCACAACCTCAAGAATATCGATGTCGAATTGCCGCGCGATAAATTGATCGTGGTTACCGGGCTGTCCGGGTCCGGCAAGTCGTCGCTGGCCTTCGATACGCTCTACGCCGAGGGCCAGCGCCGCTATGTCGAATCGCTGTCCACCTATGCGCGGCAATTCCTGTCGATGATGGAAAAGCCCGATGTCGACCATATCGAAGGTCTATCGCCGGCGATCTCCATCGAGCAGAAATCCACCTCGCACAATCCGCGCTCCACGGTCGGCACGATCACCGAGATCTACGATTACCTGCGCCTGCTGTTCGCCCGCGCCGGCACGCCACGTTGCCCCGAGCATGGCACCGATCTCGAGGCACAGACCGTCTCGCAGATGGTCGATCAGGTACTGGCGTTGCCGGAAGGCAGCAAGTTGATGCTCTTGGCGCCGGTGATCACGGGCCGCAAGGGCGAGCACCTGCAGTTGATCAGCGAACTGCGCGCGCAGGGTTTCGTGCGCGCCATGGTCGATGGTCAGGTGCTGGAACTCGACGACATTTCCACCCTGGACAAGAACAAGAAGCACGACATCAGCGTGGTCGTGGATCGCATCAAGGTACGCGACGACCTGCAATTGCGCCTCGCCGAATCCTTCGAGACCGCGCTCAATCTGGCCGATGGCATCGCCCTCGTGCATTTCATGGATGGCGAGCAGGAGGACATCACCTTTTCGGCGCGCTTTGCCTGCCCGATCTGCGGCTACTCCATCGCCGAGCTCGAGCCGCGCATGTTCTCGTTCAACAACCCGGCCGGTGCCTGCCCGACCTGCGATGGCTTGGGCGTTCAGCAATTCTTCGATGCCGAAAAGTTGATCAGTCACCCTGAGCTCTCATTGGCCGAGGGTGTCATCAAGGGCTGGGATCGACGCAGTGTGTATTACTTCAATCAGCTTCAGGCCGTCGCCGAGCATTATCGCTTCAGGCTGGAAACGCCCTGGAGCGAGCTTGCCCGGCATGAGCGCGAGATCGTCCTCAATGGCAGCGACCAGGACATCATCGCCTTCAGTTACGTCAATGACCGCGGTCGCAAGGTAACTCGCGAACATGCCTTCGAGGGCATACTACCGAATATGCGCCGCCGCTATCGCGAGACCGAATCGAGCATGGTCCGCGAGGATCTCGCCAAATATCTGGCGGTACAGCCCTGCCCCACCTGCCATGGCAGCCGCCTGCGCCGTGAGGCGCGCCATGTGTATATCGACGATCATGCCCTGCCGGATATCGTCAGGTTGCCGATCGGCGAAGCCTGGAACTACTTCAAGGCGCTCGAACTGCCGGGGCGCAAGGGCGAGATTGCGGTCAAGATCATCCACGAGATCCATGCGCGCCTGCAGTTCCTGGTCAATGTCGGTCTCGATTACCTCAACCTGGAGCGCAGCGCCGAGACACTCTCCGGCGGCGAGGCCCAGCGCATTCGCCTGGCCAGCCAGATCGGTGCCGGCCTGGTCGGGGTAATGTATATCCTCGATGAGCCATCGATCGGCCTGCACCAGCGTGACAACGATCGCCTGCTGCAGACATTGGTGCATCTGCGCGATCTCGGCAATACGGTGATCGTCGTCGAGCACGATGAGGACGCCATCCGCGCCGCCGACCATGTGCTCGACATCGGTCCCGGCGCCGGCGTGCATGGCGGTCGGATCGTTGCCCAGGGCACGCCGAGCGACATCGAAGCGAGTGCGGAGTCGCTGACCGGTCGGTATCTATCCGGCACGCGGCGTATCGAGATCCCGCCGTATCGCATTCCCGGCAACCCTGAAAAGACGCTGCGCCTGACCGGCGCCAGTGGCAATAACCTGCAAGACGTCAGCCTCGAACTGCCGCTCGGGCTGTTCGTGTGCATCACCGGCGTTTCCGGCTCGGGCAAGTCGACGCTGATCAACTCGACCTTGATGCCGATCGCCGCACGCGAGCTGAATCGGGCGACCACGCTGACCCCGGCGCCCTATGCGAATATCGAGGGTCTCGATCAGCTCGACAAGATCATCGATATCGACCAGAGCCCGATCGGGCGTACGCCGCGCTCCAACCCCGCCACCTACACCGGCATCTTCACGCCGATTCGTGAACTGTTCGCCGGGACTCAGGAGGCACGCTCCCGCGGTTACAAGCCGGGGCGCTTCAGCTTCAACGTCAAGGGCGGGCGCTGCGAGGCCTGTCAGGGCGAGGGCATGATCAAGGTCGAGATGCACTTCCTGCCCGATATCTACGTACCCTGCGATGTCTGCAAGGGTAAACGCTACAATCGCGAAACGCTGGAAGTGCAGTACAAGAACAAGAGCATTCATGAAGTGCTGGAAATGACCGTGGAGGAGGCGCTGGAGTTTTTCAGCCCGGTGCCCGCCATCGCACGACGCCTACAGACACTAATGGACGTGGGCCTGTCTTACGTGCGCCTGGGGCAGAGCGCAACCACGCTATCCGGCGGCGAGGCCCAGCGCGTCAAGCTGGCCCGCGAATTGGCCAAGCGCGACACCGGCAAGACGCTGTATATCCTCGATGAGCCCACCACCGGGTTGCACTTCGAGGATATCCGCCAATTGCTCACCGTGCTGCATCGCCTACGCGATCATGGCAATACCGTGGTGGTCATCGAGCACAATCTGGATGTGATCAAGACCGCCGACTGGCTGGTCGATCTCGGCCCCGAAGGGGGTTCGGGCGGCGGGCGGATCATCGCCGAAGGCACACCCGAACAGGTCGCCAAACTCGATCATTCGCATACCGGACGCTTTCTCGCCCCGCTGTTGCAACGCAAGGCGGCGGAGACCGTCGAGCCGTAAGCTCGTAGCTCGACCATGATCACGCCATTAACGAAAAAAACCGGCTCCATGAGGAGCCGGTTTTCATGACGTTGCCAGGCCGTGGCCTACAGCGAGAATCACTCCTCGCCAGCTGCCTCGTCGGCGACCGGGCGGTCGACCAATTCGACATAGGCCATCGGCGCGTTATCGCCGACGCGGAAGCCGCATTTCAGCACACGCACGTAACCGCCGGGGCGATTGACGTAACGCGGACCCAGCTCATTGAAGAGCTTGCCGACCGCTTCCTTCGAGCGAGTGCGGCTGAAGGCCAGGCGACGATTGGCGACGCTATCCTGCTTGGACAAGGTGATCAGCGGCTCGATATGACGACGCAGCTCCTTGGCCTTGGGCAGGGTAGTCTTGATGACTTCATGCTCGACCAGCGACACGCACATGTTCTTGAACATGGCCTGGCGGTGCGAGCTGGTGCGATTCAGATGACGACCACTCTTACGATGACGCATGGTTGTAATTCCTTACCAAACTGGGACTCGAGTCGACGCTCACGCGGAGGCCTTGTCGTCCTTTAGGCTTGCCGGCGGCCAATTCTCCAACCGCATGCCGAGGGAAAGGCTGCGCGCTGCCAATACGTCCTTGATTTCATTCAAGGACTTCTTGCCGAGATTCGGTGTCTTCAACAGCTCGACTTCGGTACGCTGAATCAGATCGCCGATGTAGTAGATGTTCTCGGCCTTCAGGCAGTTGGCGCTACGAACGGTCAACTCGAGATCGTCTACGGGGCGCAACAGGATAGGATCGATATGATCCTCTTCCTCTTCGACTTCCTGCTCCTTATCGGCTTCCAGATCGACGAACGCGCCCAACTGATCCTGCAGGATGGTCGCGCTGCGGCGGATCGCCTCTTCCGGATCCAGGGTGCCATCGGTTTCCAGATCGATGACCAGCTTGTCGAGGTCAGTGCGCTGTTCGACACGCGCCGCTTCGACGGCATAGGAGACGCGACGCACGGGGCTGAAGGTCGCATCCAGCTGCAAGCGACCGATGGCCCGGGATTCGTCGTCTGCTTCGACGCGCGTATCGGCGGGCTCATAGCCACGGCCACGGGCAACCTTGAGTTGCATCTTCAACTCGGCGCCTTCGTTGACGTGGGCGATCACGTGCTCGGGATTGACGATCTCGACGTCATGGTCGGTGGCGATATCGCCAGCGGTCACGATGCACGGGCCCTGCTTGTTCAGCGCCAGCACGGCCTCGTCGCGGCTATGCATCTTGATCGCCACGTCCTTGAGATTCAGGAGGATTTCGATGACATCTTCCTGGACGCCTTCGATCGCGCTGTACTCGTGATCGACGCCGGCAATCTCCGCTTCCACCACGGCGCAGCCGGGCATGGAAGACAGCAGGATACGACGTAGAGCATTCCCCAGGGTGTGACCGAAGCCGCGCTCGAACGGTTCGAGAACGATCTTCGCGTGGTGCGCGCTGATCTCTTCGACCTTGATGTCGCGAGGACGGAGAAACTCTGTCACTGAACGCTGCATATGAACACCTTTCAGGCTGCCAAACGGATACTCGGTACTCTGAGAGCCGGACCCGTCAATGTCGGGTCCGGTATAACGCGCAAGCTCTCGCGCTTACTTCGAGTACAGTTCGACGATCAGGTTTTCGTTGATGTCGGCAGACAGGTCGCCGCGTTCCGGGACAGCCTTGAAAGTGCCTTCCATCTTCTTGGAGTCGACATCGACCCAGATCACATCGCCACGCTGCCCAGCCAACTGCAGCGAATGCTGAATGCGGGCCTGGTTCTTGGCCTTCTCGCGGACGGCAACGACATCGCCGGGCTTGACCTGGTAGGACGCGATATTGACGCTGCGGCCATTGACGACGATCGCCTTGTGGCTGACGAGCTGACGCGCTTCGGAGCGCGTGGAGCCGAAGCCCATACGATAAACGACATTGTCCAGTCGGGATTCGAGAAGCTGCAGCAACAACTCGCCGGTCGCGCCCTTCATGCGGGCCGCTTCCTTGTAGTAGTTGCGGAACTGCTTCTCGAGCACGCCGTAGATACGACGCACTTTCTGCTTCTCGCGAAGCTGCAAGCCGTAGTCGGAAAGACGCTGACGGCGCTGGCCGTGCACACCCGGAATCTGCTCGGATTTGCACTTCTTCTCGAAGGGGGTGACACCGCTCTTCAGGAAGAGATCGGTACCCTCGCGACGAGACAGTTTGCACTTCGGTCCAATATAACGAGCCATGAGTCTGTCTCCTTAAACGCGGCGTTTCTTAGGCGGACGGCAGCCGTTGTGGGGGACGGGCGTCGCGTCAGTGATGCTTTGCACGCGAAAACCGGCGGCATTCAATGCGCGCACGGCGGACTCACGGCCAGGACCGGGGCCCTTGACCAGCACGTCTACGTTTTTCACACCATACTCGGCTGCAGCGGTCGCTGCACGTTCGCTTGCCACTTGGGCAGCGAACGGGGTGCTCTTGCGAGAACCACGAAAACCCGAACCACCGGCAGTCGCCCAAGAAAGCGCGTTGCCCTGGCGGTCTGTGATCGTCACGATCGTGTTGTTAAAAGAGGCATGGATGTGGGCAACCGCATCCACTACCTGCTTTTTAACCTTTTTACGGTTACTGCGCGGGTTAGCCATGTTGATGTTTCTTCCTGTCTAAACGCCAGAACGTGCGTATTATTTGCGGATCGGCTTGCGCGGGCCCTTACGGGTACGCGCATTGGTCTTGGTGCGCTGGCCGCGCAACGGAAGACCACGACGATGACGCAGACCACGATAGCAACCCAGGTCCATGAGACGCTTGATGTTGAGCGTCACATCACGACGAAGATCGCCTTCAACGGTGTACTTGCCGACTTCAGTACGCAGGGTGTCCAGCTCTTCAGCGGACAGATCCTGGATCTTGCTGGTCGGCGCGATGCCGGCTGATGCACAGACTGCTTGTGCACGAGTGCGGCCAATCCCGAAGATATAGGTCAGCGAGATCGCCGCATGCTTGTTGTCCGGGATGTTGACGCCTGCAATACGGGCCATCAGCTTACTCCGAAATTTGAGCGGCTTGCTCGGTTAATCATCTACAAAAGGCGCAATAGCATACCCCTTTGCCTCTAGAGAGGCAAGGGGGGTATGCCGACGCCCGCTTACAACCAGTGTCAGGGCTCAGCCCTGGCGCTGCTTATGCCGCGGCTCGGTGCAGATGACGCGGACCGCGCCATTACGCCGAATGATCTTGCAGTTACGGCACATCTTCTTGACGGAAGCTCGAACTTTCATCGTTCTCTCCAATATGCGGTCGACCGCGCTTCAGCGCATCAGGCCGCCGCTACCGTAGCCTTTCAGGTTGGACTTCTTCATTACCGACTCGTACTGATTCGACATCAGATGCGACTGAACCTGCGCCATGAAATCCATGATGACCACGACCACGATCAGCAGGGAAGTGCCCCCGAAGAAGAAGGGAACCTGCCACGCTACGATCAGGAACTGAGGCATCAGGGAAACGGCGGTAATGTAAAGCGCACCGAATAATGTCAACCGAGTCATGACTTTGTCGACATAGCGAGCGGTTTGCTCACCAGGGCGGATACCCGGCAGGAAGGCACCTGACTTCTTCAGATTGTCAGCCACATCCTTGGGATTGAAGACCAACGCGGTATAAAAGAAGCAGAAGAATACCACCGCCGCAGCGAAAAGCAAGATGTACAGCGGTTGCCCGGGGGCCAGCGATTGCGAGGCCACCTGTAACCACTGGAAGCCATCCGCCGAGCCGACCCACTGGCCGATAGAGGCCGGGAACAGCAAAATGCTCGAGGCGAAGATAGCCGGAATGACACCCGCCATATTGACCTTGAGCGGCAGATAACTGCTCTGCCCCGCATACATCTTGTTGCCGACCTGACGGCGCGGATAATTTACCGTGATGCGACGCTGACCGCGCTCGATGAAGACCACGAACGCGACGGTGGCGATTGCCAGGATGGTCAACGCCAGCAGCGGCAGGACATTCCAGGCGCCATCGTTACGCGCCAGCTCGAAAGACTGACCGATCGCACCGGGCAGCCCCGCGACGATACCCGCGAAGATGATCAGGGAAATACCGTTGCCGATCCCTTTCTCGGTAATCTGCTCGCCCAGCCACATCAGGAACACCGCACCGGCGACGAACGAGACGATCGCGGTGAAATAGAAGCTGAAGTCACTGGTATAGGTCACACCTTGCCCGACCAGACCGACTGCCATGCCGGTCGCTTGAATCAATGCCAGAATAACGGTGCCGTAGCGCGTGTACTGACTGATCTTGCGACGGCCGGCCTCGCCTTCCTTCTTTAGCTGTTCGAGCTGAGGCGAGGTCGCTGTCAGGAGTTGCATGATGATCGACGCGGAAATGTAGGGCATGATGCCCAGCGCGAGGATACTCATGCGCTCCAGCGCACCACCCGAGAACATGTTGAACAGGCTCAGGATGGTGCCCTGGTTTTCCCTGAACAAGGCAGCAAGCTGGTCAGGATTGATGCCTGGCACGGGTATATGGGCACCGATGCGGTACACCACCAGGGCGATGAACACGAAGCGCAAGCGCGCCCAGAGCTCACTCAACCCGCTACCCGATGACGGCATGCTTCCTGACTTAGCCATTTATTCCTCTACCTTGCCACCAGCGGCTTCGATCGCGGCACGGGCACCCTTGGTGACCTTGAGACCGCGCACGGTAACCGCCTTGTTCAGTTCGCCGGAGAGGATGACCTTCGCGAATCGCGTGGCATCCTTGAGCACGTTGGCATTCTTCAGCGTTTGCAGATCGGCGACGTCGCCGTCGATCTTCGCCAATTCGTCCAGGCGCACTTCTTCGCTGACCAATGACTTCATCGAGGTGAAGCCGAACTTCGGCAGGCGACGCTGCAATGGCATCTGCCCGCCCTCGAAGCCTGGCTTCACGCTGCCGCCGGAGCGAGACTTCTGGCCTTTATGACCGCGGCCGCCCGTCTTGCCCAGACCGGAGCCGATGCCTCGGCCGACACGTTTCGCGGCGTGCTTGGAACCCGGTGCCGGGCTCAGGCTATTGAGTTTCATGGATTACTCTCCCTCGAGACGCACAAGGTAGTTGACCTTGTTGACCATGCCGCGAACGGCAGGGGTGTCTTCCAACTCGACCGTATGACCGATGCGGCGTAGCCCGAGACCCCTAAGGGTGGCCTTGTGCTTTTCCAGAACACCGATGGTGCTACGGATCTGTGTAACTTTGATCAAAGCTGCCATGGTGTCTTACCCCGCGATCTCTTCGACGGACAAACCGCGCTTGGCGGCAATGTCATCCGGCGCTTGCATGGCGGAGAGACCGTTGATGGTCGCACGCACCACGTTCACCGGATTGGTGGAGCCGTAGCACTTGGCCAGGACGTCATGAACGCCGGCCAGTTCGAGCACGGAGCGCATGGCGCCACCAGCGATGATCCCGGTACCTTCGGAAGCCGGCTGCATGTACACCTTGGAGGCGCCGTGGCGGGCCTTGACCGGGTACTGCAGGGTATGGCCACTGAGGCTGACCTTGATCATGTTGCGGCGCGCCTGGTCCATCGCCTTCTGGATCGCGACCGGCACTTCACGCGCCTTGCCACGTCCGAAGCCGACACGACCATTGCCATCGCCAACGACAGTCAAGGCAGTGAAGCCGAAAATACGACCACCCTTGACCACCTTGGCGACGCGGTTGACCTGCACGAGCTTCTCTTGCAGATCTCCGCTGTTCTGTTCGTTCTTCGCCATCGTAAAAACCCTTTAGAATTCCAGGCCGCCTTCACGAGCGGCGTCGGCCAGGGCCTTGACGCGGCCGTGGTACTTGAACCCGGCACGATCGAAGGCAACCTGAGTGATGCCTGCTTGCTTGGCGCGTTCGGCAATCAGCGCGCCGACCTTGGAGGCAGCGTCGGCATTACCGGTACCGCCCTCGCGCAGGGACTTGTCCAGCGTGGAAGCGCTGGCCAGTACCTTGCCACCATCCGGCGAAATGATCTGCGCATAGATGTGGTGCGGAGTACGGTTGACGCACAGGCGATACACGCCCAGCTCGCGAATCTTGGCGCGAGCGCGGCGGGCACGACGGAGACGAGATTCTTTCTTCGCGTTCATAACCCTGCCTTACTTCTTCTTGGCTTCTTTGCGGCGGACCTGCTCGTCGCCGTACCGGATACCCTTGCCCTTGTAGGGCTCGGGCGGACGGAAGGCGCGGATTTCCGCGGCGACCTGGCCGAGCTGCTGCTTGTCCGCGCTCTTCAGCACGATGGTGGTGTTCTTCGGCGTTTCCGCCGTGACACCCTCGGGCAGCGTGTATTCGACCGGGTGAGAGAAGCCCAGTGTCAGGTTTAGCGTCTTGCCACTTGCCTGGGCACGATAGCCGACGCCGTTGATCTCGAGAGTCTTGGTAAAGCCCTCGGACGCACCAGTGACCATGTTCTGGACCAGTGCGCGTGTTGTGCCGGCCATTGCCCAGCTCTTGGCCTGCTCGCTCGGACTGAACGTCAGTTGGCCGTCTTCCTGACCGATCACCACATCGGGGTGAATGGTCATGCCGAGCGAGCCCTGACCGCCCTTGACGGTCAATTTATCGCCGTCGAGCTTGGCTTCAATGCCACTGGGCAATTTAACCGGATACTTGGCTACGCGGGACATTCGTCACTCCTAGAATACGGTGCAGATGACTTCACCACCGACACCGGCCTGACGCGCCGCACGATCGGTCATCACGCCCTGGGAGGTGGAAACGATCGCGACACCCAAGCCATCCGCGACTTTCGGTAGCTCGCCCTTGCCCTTGTAGATGCGCAAGGACGGCTTGGAAACGCGCTGGATGTGCTCGATGACCGGCTTCCCCTCGAAATACTTGAGGGTTACGGACAGTTCGGGCTTGGCACCTTCAGCAACCGTGAAGTCGCTGATATAGCCCTCTTGCTTCAATACACGGGCCACTTCCACCTTAAGCTTGGAGGACGGCATCGCAACCGCTTCCTTGGTGGCCATCTGCGCATTACGGATACGAGTGAACATATCCGCCAGCGTATCTTGCATGCTCATTACGTTGCGCTCCTGATTTCGACGTGGCGTTACCAGCTGGACTTCTTGAGTCCAGGGACATCGCCACGCATGGCGGCTTCACGCAGTTTGTTGCGACCCAGCCCAAACTTGTTGTAGAAGCCGTGCGGGCGCCCAGTGATGCGGCAGCGATTGCGCTTGCGCACCGGACTGGAGTCGCGCGGCAGCGTCTGCAGCTTGAGCTGTGCGTCGAAGCGCTCTTCGTCAGAAGCATTGACGTCGTTGATGATAGCTTTGAGCCCGGCGCGCTTGGCGGCATATTTGTCGACCAGCTTCGCGCGCTTGAGCTCACGCTCTATCATGCTTTTCTTTGCCATGATCCCACCCTTATTTCTTGAACGGGAAGTTCAGCGCGCTCAGCAGCGCACGGCCTTCTTCATCGCTGTTGGCGGTGGTGGTGATGGTTACATCCAGGCCACGAATCCGGTCGATCTTATCATACTCGAGCTCCGGAAAGATGATCTGCTCACGCACACCCATTGAGTAGTTGCCACGGCCGTCGAAGGACTTCGGGTTGAGACCACGAAAGTCGCGTACGCGGGGAATCGCGATGTTCACCAGGCGATCGAGGAAGTCCCACATGCGCTCACTGCGCAGGGTGACCTTGATTCCGATCGGCCATCCTTCACGAACCTTGAAGCCCGCGATGGATTTACGTGCCTTGGTGACAATCGGTTTCTGACCGGACAGTTTCTCCAGGTCGCCGATGGCATTGTCGATCAGCTTCTTGTCGCTGGTCGCTTCGCCGATGCCCATGTTGAGGGTCACTTTGGTGATCCGGGGCACCTGCATCACGTTGGCGTAGCTGAACTGCTCTCTGAGCCCAGCCACTACCTCGTTCTGATAACGTTCTTTCAAGTTCGCCATTTTGCTACCCGACTCGCGTTAGGCGTCGATCTGCTTCTGCGTCGACTTGTAGATACGTACCCTGGTACCGTCTTCCGAAACCTGGAAGCCGACGCGATCCGCCTTGCCGGTCTCCGCATTGAAGATGGCCACGTTGGACGCGTGAATCGGCGCCTCACGCTCGACGATACCGCCCTGGTTGCCCAGCATGGGGTTGGGCTTGGTATGACGCTTGATCATGTTCACACCGGACACGACGTAGCGACTGTCCTGGAGGACGCGCTTGATCGTGCCTCGCTTACCCTTGTCCTTGCCGGCAATGACGATCACTTCATCGTCACGTTTGATCTTTTGCATATCCGCCTCGCTCCTTACAGCACTTCAGGCGCCAAGGAAATGATCTTCATGAACTTCTCGGTGCGAAGTTCACGAGTGACCGGTCCGAAGATACGGGTGCCGATCGGCTGTTCGTTGGTGTTGTTCAACAGAACTGCCGCATTTCCGTCGAAGCGAATCAACGACCCGTCGGGACGACGTACGCCGCTACGGGTGCGAACCACCACCGCCTTCATGACCTGGCCCTTCTTGACCTTGCCACGCGGGATGGCTTCTTTCACCGTCACCTTGATGATGTCGCCCACGCGAGCGTAGCGGCGGTGAGAACCACCCAGCACCTTGATGCACTGCACCCGGCGCGCGCCGCTGTTGTCGGCGACATCCAGCATTGTCTGAGTCTGAATCATCGGTTTTCTCCAAACCTAATCTGACTGCACTGGTTTCGAAGGCGCTTGCCGAGCTCAGCCCTTGGCCTGCTCGACCACCTCAACCAGCGTCCAGGCTTTTTTCTTGGATAGCGGACGACATTCCTGAATGGAAACCGTATCGCCATCCTTCGCCTGGTTTGCCTCGTCATGGGCGTGCAGCTTGGTGGAGCGCTTCATGTATTTGCCATAGATCGGATGCCGCTCGCGGCGCTCGATCATGACCACGATGGACTTGTCCATCTTGTCGCTCACCACCTTGCCGGTGAGCGTACGGGCTTTCTTCTCTTCGGCCATCTCAATCACCTGCCTTCTCGTTGAGCACAGTCTTCACGCGGGCGATATCCCGGCGTACCTGCTTGAGCAGATGGGTCTGGCTCAGCTGACCGGTGGCCTTCTGCATACGCAGATTGAACTGCTCGCGGAGAAGTTCAAAAAGCTGCTCCTGCAGCGCGTCGACCGATTTTTCGCGAATTTCCTGAGCTTTCATCACATCACCGTCCGTTTCACAAAGGTGGTGGACAAGGGCATCTTCTGCGCCGCGAGGCCAAAGGCTTCACGGGCCAGCTCTTCGGAGACCCCTTCGATCTCGTAGAGCATCTTGCCGGGCTGGATCTGAGCGACCCAGTATTCGACGGAGCCCTTACCCTTACCCATACGGACTTCCAACGGCTTGTTGGTGATCGGCTTGTCCGGGAAGACCCGAATCCAGATCTTGCCGCCACGCTTGACGTGGCGCGTGATGGCACGACGACCGGCCTCGATCTGACGCGCGGTGATGCGTCCACGACCGGTGGCTTTCAGGCCGAATTCGCCGAAGCTCACCTTGCTTCCGCGATGCGCCAGACCACGGTTGCGGCCTTTCTGCATCTTGCGGAATTTCATACGCTTAGGTTGCAACATCGACTACATCTCCCCTTACTTGGAACCTTTCTTCTTGGGTGCGGGCTGGGCGCCTTGCTGCTTCTGCTTGGCCCGCACCTCTTCGATGCCCCCGAGGATTTCACCCTTGAAGATCCACACCTTGACGCCGATGACGCCGTAGGTGGTGTGGGCTTCATAGGTCGCGTAGTCGATGTCCGCGCGCAGGGTGTGCAAGGGCACACGACCTTCGCGGTACCACTCGGTACGGGCGATTTCCGCACCGCCGAGACGACCTGACAACATGATCTTGATACCGCCGGCACCCAGACGCATGGCATTCTGCACCGAGCGCTTCATGGCGCGACGGAACATCACACGACGCTCGAGCTGGCCGGCGATGTTCTGCGCGACGAGTGCGGCGTCGAGTTCCGGCTTGCGGACTTCTTCGATGTTGACGTGCACCGGCACGCCCATCATCTGGGCGACGTCGCGACGCAAGCGGTCGACGTCTTCACCCTTCTTGCCAATCACGATGCCCGGACGGGCGGTGTGAATGGTGATCCGCGCGTTGTTCGCGGGACGCTCGATGGTGATGCGGCTCACGGAGGCGTTCTTCAGGCGCTGCTCGAGAAAGCTGCGCACTTCGAGATCGCTGTTCAACTTGTCGGCATAAGCATCGCGCTCGGCATACCAGACCGAAGTGTGGTCCTTGACGATACCCAGCCGAATACCTGTCGGATTTACTTTCTGACCCATCTGGTCGACTCCTACTTCTCGGCTACCTTGACGGTGATGTGGCAGGTTCGCTTCAAAATGCGATCCGCACGGCCCTTGGCACGCGGCTGGATGCGCTTGAGCGTCATGCCCTCATCGACACAGATGGTCGAGACACGCAGCTCGTCGATGTCCATGCCGTTGTTTTCTTCCGCATTCGCGATGGCGGACTGAAGCGTCTTCTTGACCAGCTTGGCAGCCTTCTTCGGTGAGAAGGTCAGCAGGTCGAGCGCCTCGGCGACAGGCTTACCGCGCACCTGATCAGCCACCAAACGGGCCTTCTGGGCGGATAAACGAGCGCCACGCAGCTTAGCTGTGACTTCCATCTCTCAATCCTCTCTGGCTTACCGTTTGGCTTTCTTGTCCGCCGCATGACCGCGATAGGTGCGGGTGGCAGCGAATTCGCCCAGCTTGTGGCCAACCATTTCCTCGGAGACGTGCACCGGGACGTGTTGGCGACCGTTATGGACCGCAATGGTGAGCCCGACCATGTTGGGCAGGATCATGGAACGCCGGGACCAGGTCTTGATCGGTTTGCGGTCGTTCTTCTCCACTGCAGTCTCAACCTTCTTCAGCAGATGAAGGTCAATGAAAGGACCTTTCTTCAGTGAACGTGGCACAGCCGTTACCTCTTGATGTCTAGACTTTTAATCTCAATTACCGGGCCTTGCGGCGACGAATAATGAGTTTGTCGGTGCGCTTGTTCTTGCGGGTCTTGTGGCCCTTGGTGGGAACGCCCCACGGGCTTACCGGGTGACGACCGCCACTGGTGCGGCCTTCACCGCCACCGTGCGGGTGATCCACCGGGTTCATCGCGACACCGCGAACCGTTGGCCGTACGCCGCGCCAGCGCTTGGCACCGGCCTTGCCCAATTGACGCAGGCTGTGCTCTGAGTTGCTCACTTCGCCGAGGGTCGCACGGCACTCCGCCAACACCTTGCGCGTCTCGCCGGAGCGCAGACGCAGAGTGACGTAGTTGCCTTCACGGGCGACCAACTGGGCGCTGGTACCGGCGCTGCGTGCGATCTGCGCGCCCTTGCCGGGCTTGAGCTCGATGCAATGCACGGTGGAGCCCACCGGGATGTTACGCAGCGGCAAGGTATTGCCTTTCTTGATCGCCGCATTGACACCGGATTCGAGCGTATCGCCCGCTTTCACGCCCTTGGGCGCGATGACGTAGCGACGCTCGCCGTCCAGATACTTCAGCAACGCGATGTGCGCGCTACGGTTGGGGTCGTACTCGAGACGCTCGACGACGGCGGGAACGCCATCCTTGTTGCGCTTGAAATCGACCAGGCGATAATGCTGACGATGACCGCCACCGATATGCCGGGTCGTGATACGACCCCGATTGTTACGCCCGCCGGACTTGGACTTTTTCTCCAACAGCGCGGCGTGAGGCCGGCCCTTGTAGATTTCGTCGTTGACGACCTTGACCAGGTGGCGACGACCGGCGGATGTGGGTTTGGTTTTAACGACTGCCATGATCCGTACTCCTGCCCTTATTCGGCGCCAGAGAAGTCTTCGAGGGTCTCGCCCGCGGCCAGTGTGACATAGGCCTTGCGGTAGCCCTTGCGCATGCCGACACCGTGTGCGGTGCGCTTGGTCTTGCCCTTCATGTTCAGAACCTGAACGCGATCGACCTTCTTACCAAAGAGGGCTTGGACAGCCTTCTTGATTTCGGGCTTGGTCGCGTCGCTGGCCACCTTGAACACGTACTGATTGTTCTCGGCGGCGAAAGCGGCTTTCTCGGTCATATGCGGCCCGAGCAGAACCTTGAATAAGCGTTCCTGGTTCATGCCAGCTTCTCCTCGAATTTGCGCAGGGCAGAGACGGTGACCAGCACCTTGTCGAAGGCGACCAGGCTAACCGGGTCGGCAGCAGCGACGTCCACCACATCCACATTGGGAATGTTGCGAGCGGCGAGATAGAGCTTTTCGTCGACTTCCTCGGTAACGATCAGCACCTTCTCCAGGTCAAGCTCCTTGAGCCGGGAGACCAGTTGCTTGGTCTTCGGCGCCTCGACCACGAAAGATTCGATAGCGACCAGACGCTCCTGACGCACCAGCTCGGAGAGAATGGAGCGCATCGCCGCGCGATACATCTTGCGGTTGACCTTCTGGGCATGGTCCTGGGGACGCGCCGCGAAGGTCACACCGCCGCTACGCCACAGCGGAGAGCGGATGGTCCCGGCACGCGCACGACCGGTGCCCTTCTGGCGAAACGGCTTCTTGCCACCGCCACGCACGTCGGAACGGGTCTTCTGGGCGCGAGTGCCCTGGCGACCGGCTGCCAGATAGGCAGTGACCACCTGGTGGACCAGCGCTTCGTTGAATTCTTTACCAAAGGTGGCGTCGGCGACTTCGATAGTGCCGGCATCAGCACCTGCAAGATTGAGATTCATCGGTCTTTACCCCTCAGCGAGCTTTGACGGCACGGCGAACGACGACATCGCTGCCCGGCGCACCGGGAACGGCGCCCTTGACGAGCAGCAGGTTGCGTTCGGTGTCGACGCGCACGACTTCCAGGCTCTGAACGGTGCAGCGCACGTTGCCGAGCTGGCCAGCCATTTTCTTGCCCTTGAAGACGCGACCAGGCGTCTGGCACTGGCCGATGGAGCCAGGCGCGCGATGGGACAAGGAGTTGCCGTGGGTCATGTCCTGGGTGCGGAAGTTCCAGCGCTTGACGGCGCCCTGGAAGCCCTTGCCCTTGGAGGTGCCGGTCACATCGATCTTCTGACCAGCTTCAAAGAGGGATACGGTGAATTCGCCACCCACCTCTGGAACGTCCTCACCTTCGGACAGGCGGAACTCCATCAGTGCGCGACCGGCCTCGATACCTGCCTTGGCAAACTGCCCTGCGGCAGCCTTGGACAGGTGTTTGGCCTTGCGGGAGCCGGTTGTCACCTGAACCGCGCTGTAGCCGTCGCTTTCGACGGTCTTGACGCGAGTCACGCGGTTGGGCTCAACCTCGATAACGGTTACGGGCACGGATGCGCCATCTTCGGTGAAGATGCGGGTCATACCGCTCTTCTTACCGAATAAACCGATAGTCATGTTCAGTCTCCTAATAGTGTACGGGGCTATCACCCGCTATGGCTGCCCTTTCCAGAGCATTCCACTAGCACATTGTATGACGCCATCCCGGCGTGGCGGCTGCTGCTCCCGAGTCTTGAAGTGGAGCGCTGGGCCGCGAGTGTCTAGTGTGGTTAGTCGAGCTTGATCTGGACGTCCACGCCAGCGGCGAGGTCGAGTTTCATTAGCGCGTCGACGGTCTTTTCCGTCGGCTCGACGATGTCGAGTACGCGCTTGTGAGTGCGGATCTCATACTGATCGCGAGCGTCCTTGTTGACGTGCGGCGAGATCAGAATGGTATAGCGCTCACGATTGGTCGGCAGCGGAATCGGGCCACGCACCTGAGCACCAGTACGCTTCGCGGTATCCACGATTTCCTGGGCGGACTGATCGATCAGGCGATGGTCGAAGGCTTTCAACCGAATGCGAATCTTCTGGTTCTGCATTAGCCCCAAACTCCAATGGATGTCGACGGCGCGAGCCGTCTACCCACGCATTTAAAGGATGCGCATTATAGGCATGCTGACATCGAGAGTCAATCATGCGAAGAAAAGGGGCTCCATGCGGAGCCCCCTTCGATCGTGCGAGACTGTCTTAAGCGACGATCTTGGCGACGACACCGGCGCCCACGGTACGACCGCCTTCGCGAATGGCGAAACGCAGGCCGTCTTCCATGGCGATCGGTGCGATCAGCGTGACGACCATCTGCACGTTGTCGCCCGGCATGACCATCTCGACGCCTTCCGGCAGTTCACAGGTACCGGTCACGTCGGTGGTACGGAAGTAGAACTGCGGACGATAGCCCTTGAAGAAAGGCGTATGACGACCGCCCTCTTCCTTGGACAGGATGTAGACTTCGGACTCGAACTTGGTGTGCGGCGTGATCGAACCCGGCTTGGCCAGAACCTGGCCACGCTCGACGTCGTCACGCTTGGTGCCGCGCAGCAGCGCGCCGACGTTCTCACCAGCACGCCCTTCGTCGAGCAGCTTGCGGAACATCTCGACACCGGTAACGGTGGTCTTGGTGGTATCGCGAATACCGACGATTTCCACTTCGTCGCCCGTACGCACGATGCCACGCTCGACACGACCGGTGACCACGGTGCCGCGACCGGAGATCGAGAACACGTCCTCGATCGGCATCAGGAACGGCTGGTCGACCGCACGCTCGGGCTCGGGGATGTAGTCGTCGAGCGCCTTGATCAGGTTGGCAACGGCGGTGGTACCCATGCCGTTGTCGTCCTTGCCATCCAGCGCCATCAGCGCGGAACCGATGACGATCGGCGTGTCGTCGCCCGGGAAGTCGTACTGGTCGAGGAGTTCGCGAACTTCCATTTCGACCAGTTCGAGCAGCTCTTCGTCGTCGACCATGTCGGCCTTGTTGAGGAACACGACGATGTACGGAACGCCGACCTGACGAGACAGCAGGATGTGCTCGCGGGTCTGCGGCATGGGGCCGTCAGCGGCGCTACACACCAGAATCGCGCCGTCCATCTGGGCCGCACCGGTGATCATGTTCTTGACGTAGTCAGCGTGACCCGGGCAGTCGACGTGGGCGTAGTGACGCGCCTCGGACTGATACTCGACGTGAGACGTCGCGATGGTGATACCACGCTCACGCTCTTCGGGAGCGTTATCGATGGTATCGAAGGCACTCCAGTCGCCGCCGAAGACTTCGGCGGAAACGCGGGTCAGGGCCGCAGTCAGCGTGGTCTTGCCGTGATCGACGTGACCGATGGTGCCGACGTTGACGTGCGGTTTGGAACGCTCAAATTTTTCCTTAGCCACTGCTATGACCTCTTTACGTTAGCTAACGGTTAACCGTTCTGGTTGATGACGGCTTCGACGACGCTGGACGGCGCCTCTTCGTAATTCGCAAACTCCATGGTGTAGCTTGCGCGGCCCTGGCTTTGAGAACGCAGATCGGTCGCGTAACCGAACATCTCAGCCAACGGAACCGTGGCGCGGATGATCTTGCCGGAGGAAGAGTCATCCATGCCCTGTACAAGGCCACGACGGCGATTCAGGTCGCCCATGACATCACCCATGAACTCCTCGGGGGTCACGACTTCGACCTTCATCACCGGCTCCAGCAACACGGCCTTGGCCTTGCGAGCGCCTTCTTTGACCGCCATGGAAGAGGCGATCTTGAACGCAGTCTCGTTGGAGTCCACATCGTGGTAGGAACCGTCGAACAGCGTAACCTTGACGTCGATCATCGGGTAACCCGCGATGACACCGTTCTGGAGCTGTTCAAAGGCCCCTTTCTCGACGGCCGGCACGTACTCCTTGGGAACCGTACCACCGACGATCTCGGACGCGAACTTGAAGTGCATCTCCTCGTCCTCGCCCTTGTCTTCGGCCGTCAACGGCTCGATGCGCAGGTGTACGTGACCGTACTGACCGCGACCGCCCGACTGACGAACGAACTTGCCTTCCTGCTCGACCTTGCTGCGAATGGTCTCGCGGTAGGCGACCTGCGGCTTACCGATATTGGCCTCGACCTTGAACTCGCGACGCATGCGATCGACGATGATATCGAGGTGCAACTCGCCCATCCCCGAAATGATGGTCTGGCCGGTCTCTTCATCGGTTCTGACCTGGAATGACGGATCTTCCTGAGCCAGCTTACCCAGGGCGATACCCATCTTTTCCTGGTCGGCCTTTGACTTCGGCTCGACGGCGACCGAGATTACCGGCGCCGGGAATTCCATGCGCTCGAGCACGATCTTGTCATTCAGATCGCACAGGGTATCACCGGTGGTGACATCCTTGAGGCCGATACACGCCGCGATGTCGCCGGCGAGAACTTCCTTGATCTCTTCGCGCGAGTTGGCATGCATCTGTACGATACGGCCGACGCGCTCCTTCTTCTCCTTGACGGAGTTATACACGCTGTCGCCCGACTTCAGCACGCCGGAGTAGACGCGTATGAACGTCAGGGTACCGACGAACGGGTCGGTGGCGATCTTGAAGGCCAGCGCGGCGAACGGCGCATTGTCGTCCGCTTCGCGAGTGGCGATCGTACCTTCCTTGTCGTCCAGCTCACCCTCGATGGCCTTGACCTCGGTGGGAGACGGCAAATACTCGATGACGCCATCCAGTACCGCCTGCACGCCCTTGTTCTTGAACGCGGAACCACAGGTGATCAGCACGATCTCGTTGTCCAGGGTGCGACGACGCAGGCCGGCCTTGATTTCCGCAATGGAGAGCTCGCCCTCTTCGAGGTACTTGTCCATCAGCTCTTCAGAGGCCTCGGCGGCGGCTTCGAGCATTTCCTCACGATACTTCTCGGCGGTTTCCTGCAGTTCCGCCGGGATATCGACGAGTTCGTAGTTCATGCCGTGGTTGTCTTCGTCCCAGAGGATCGCCTTCATCTCGATCAGGTCGATGACGCCCTTGAAATCCTCTTCCGCACCCCAGTTGATCTGGATCGGCACGGCATTGGCGCCCAGGCGGCTCTTCAGCTGATCGACGACCATGAAGAAGTCGGCGCCGGCACGGTCCATCTTGTTGACGAACACCATGCGCGGCACTTCGTACTTGTTGGCCTGACGCCATACGGTTTCGGTCTGCGGCTGCACGCCGGAGCTGCCGCAGAGAACGACGACGGCGGCATCGAGCACACGCAGCGAACGCTCGACTTCGATGGTGAAGTCGACGTGTCCCGGCGTATCGATGATGTTGATGCGATGCTCATCGAACTGCTTGCTCATGCCCTGCCAGAAGCAGGTGGTCGCCGCCGACGTGATGGTGATGCCACGCTCCTGCTCCTGCTCCATCCAGTCCATGGTGGCCGCGCCCTCATGGACTTCGCCGACCTTGTGAGACAGGCCGGTATAAAACAGGACACGCTCGGTAGTGGTGGTCTTGCCGGCGTCGACGTGGGCAACGATACCGATGTTACGGTAGCGTTTGAGAGGTGTCTTGCGTGCCACGATGGAACTCCCCATTGGTTGGCAGCGTCGCTCTTACAAGCGGTGCGCTTAGAAGCGATAGTGTGAGAAGGCCTTGTTGGCTTCTGCCATGCGATGCACGTCTTCACGCTTCTTCACAGCAGCACCCTTGCCTTCGGCGGCGTCCAGCATTTCACCGGCCAGCCGCTGAACCATGGTCTTTTCGCCACGGTTGCGAGCAGCATCGACCAGCCAGCGCATGGCCAACGCCTGACGACGCGAGGGGCGAACTTCCACGGGCACCTGATACGTCGCACCGCCGACGCGGCGTGACTTGACCTCAACCATCGGCTGAATGGCTTCCAGCGCTTTATCGAAGATGTCCAGCGGCGCTTCCTTACCGCGCTCGGCAACCCTGTCCAGCGCACCGTAAACGATACGCTCGGCGATAGACTTCTTGCCACTGATCATCAGGTGGTTCATGAACTTCGCCAGGCGCTCGCTTCCGAATTTCGGATCCGGGAGGATTTCGCGCTTAGCGGCAACTCTTCTTCTAGGCATGATAAGCCCTCTGTAAAGGGTCCTTCAGGTAAACCCGAGACGCTCGAGCGCTCGACCTTACTCTTATCCGACCATTGCGATTCTCAATGAACGTCGCTCGGCATCAGGCCTTGGGACGCTTGGTGCCGTATTTGGAACGGCCCTGCTTACGGTTCTGCACGCCCGAGGTGTCGAGCGCCCCGCGCACGGTGTGATAACGCACACCCGGCAAATCCTTGACGCGACCGCCACGAATCAGGACCACGGAGTGCTCCTGCAGGTTGTGACCTTCACCACCAATGTAGGAAGCCACTTCGAACCCGTTGGTCAAACGCACGCGGCAGACCTTACGCAGCGCGGAGTTCGGCTTCTTCGGGGTAGTGGTGTAAACGCGGGTGCAAACCCCACGACGCTGCGGGCAGGCCTGCAGCGCCGGCACGTCGCTCTTGGCGACCGGGCGCTTGCGCGGCTTGCGCACGAGCTGATTGATCGTTGCCATAATATGTAACTGACTCCAGTGGTTGCCTTGCCTATTCAGCGCTTTCTCAGCAGATAGGGGCGTACCCGCCCCACTGTTAAAGGCTGCGCATTCTAATGTCTGGCGGCGATCCGCGTCAAGGCCGGCGCCCCACCGGGCGCCGGTCGACGCAAAACGTCGCGTTACAACTCGTTGTCGTCGGCATCGAGCGCGGTGAGCTGAGCGCCCAACTCCTGCTCGACATCGTAGGCCGACGGATGCTGCGTGCGATCGGCTTCTTCGCGCTTGCGGCGACGCTCCGCGTGGTGGGTCAGGCCGGTACCGGCCGGGATCAGACGCCCCACCACCACGTTCTCCTTCAGGCCACGCAGGTAATCGCGCTTGCCGGTAACTGCCGCCTCGGTCAATACGCGGGTGGTCTCCTGGAAGGAGGCCGCGGAGATGAACGACTCGGTGGCCAGCGACGCCTTGGTGATACCCAGCAGCACACGCTCGTACTTGGCCGGGAATTTCTCGCCCTCGGCCAGGCGTGCGTTCTCCTCCACCACCCGCACCAGTTCGACCTGGTCGCCGGGGATGAAATCGGCATCGCCGGCATCGGTCACCTCGACCTTGCGCAGCATCTGACGCACGATCACTTCGATGTGCTTGTCGTTGATGCCCACGCCCTGAAGGCGATAGACCTCCTGGATCTCGGTGGTGATGTACTTGGCCAGTTCCGCCACGCCGAGCAGGCGCAGGATGTCGTGCGGATTGCTCGGGCCATCGGAGATGACCTCGCCCTTCTCGACGGTTTCGCCCTCGAACACGCTGATCTGACGCCATTTCGGGATCAACATCTCGAAAGGATCGCCGGATTCCGGCGTAATCGCCAGGCGCCGCTTGCCCTTGGTTTCCTTGCCGAAGCTGATCACGCCGGAGATCTCAGCGAGAATCGCCGGCTCCTTGGGCTTGCGCGCTTCGAACAGGTCGGCGACACGCGGCAGACCACCGGTGATGTCCTTGTTGGCCGACGCCTCGACCGGAATCCGTGCGATGACCTCGCCGACGCCGATGCTGGCACCGTTCTCGGCGGAAACGATCGCCTTGCCGGGCAGTAGGTACTGTACCGGCGTGTTGGAGCCCGGCAGCGTGACATGCTCACCCGCGTCGTCCTGCAGCATGATCATCGGCCGCTTGTCGCGACCGGATGCCGGACGCGCCGCGGACTCGATCACCTCGATGGATGACAGACCGGTCATCTCGTCCACGCTGCGGTGGATGGAGACGCCTTCGTCCATGTCGATGTACTGCGCCTTGCCCTGCACCTCGGCAACGACCGGATGCGTGTGCGGATCCCACTTGGCGACGATCTGGCCGCCTTCGACGGGCGCACCGTCCTTGATCGACAGCTCGGCACCGTAGGGCAGCTTGTAGTACTCGCGCTCACGGCCGTGATCATCGGCCACCGCCAGGGCGCTGGAGCGCGACACCACGACCAGCTTGCCATCGCCGCGTTCGACGTACTTGATGTTGTGCAGACGCACCTTGCCGCCGTGCTTGACCTGCACGCTATCCACCGCCGAGGCCCGTGAAGCGGCACCGCCGATGTGGAACGTACGCATGGTCAGCTGAGTGCCCGGCTCGCCGATCGACTGCGCGGCGATGACGCCCACCGCTTCGCCGATGTTGACCTGATGGCCACGCGCCAGATCGCGCCCGTAACAGGACGAACACACCCCGTGCGGCGTTTCGCAGGCGATGGTGCTGCGCACTACGATCTCGTCGACGCCCATGGTGTCGAGCTGTTCGCACCAGGCTTCGTCGAGCAGCGTGCCGCGCGGGATCAGCACCTCGTCGGTGGCCGGATCGATGACGTCCTGCGCCACCACGCGACCCAGCACGCGCTGCGCCAGCGAAACGATGATGTCGCCACCCTCGATGACCGGATGCAGGGTCAGGCCTTCCTCGGTGCCGCAATCGATCTCGGTGATCACCAGGTCCTGAGCCACGTCGACCAGACGGCGGGTCAGGTAACCGGAGTTGGCGGTCTTGAGTGCCGTATCCGCCAGACCCTTACGCGCGCCGTGCGTCGAGATGAAGTACTGCAGTACGTTCAGACCTTCGCGGAAGTTGGCGACGATCGGCGTCTCGATGATCGAGCCGTCCGGCTTGGCCATCAGGCCACGCATGCCGGCGAGCTGGCGAATCTGCGCGGCGCTACCACGCGCACCGGAGTCGGCCATGATGAACACGCTGTTGAACGAGTCCTGCTCGACTTTCTTGCCCTCGCGATCGATCACGGTCTCCTTGGAGATGCCAGCCATCATCGCCTTGGCCACCTTGTCGTTGGCCTTGGACCAGATATCGATGACCTTGTTGTACTTCTCGCCGGCGGTGACCAGGCCCGAGGAGAACTGATCCTCGATCTCCTTGACCTCGTCCTCGGCCGCATCGACGATCTCTTTCTTGGCCTCGGGGATGACGAAGTCATTGACGCCGATCGAGGCGCCGGACCAGGTCGCCAGACGAAAGCCGGTGTACATCAACTGGTCGGCGAAGATCACCGTGTCCTTGAGACCGGAGCGACGATAGACTTCGTTGATCAGCCGCGAGATCGCCTTCTTCTTCATCGGCTGGTCGACCAGCTCGAAAGGCGCGCCCTTGGGCAGGATGCGGAACAGCAAGGCGCGGCCCACGGTGGTGTCGAAGAGCGAGGTCTTCTCGATCAGTTCGCCCCCCTCTTCTTCCGCCACGAACTCGGTCAGACGCACCTTGACCCGCGCGTGCATCGACACGCTCTGGGTGCCGAAGGCGCGCTCGACTTCCTTGAGGTTGGCGAACACCATGCCCTCGCCCTTGGCGTTGATCCGCTCGCGGGTCATGTAATACAGACCCAGCACCACGTCCTGGGATGGCACGATGATCGGCTCGCCGTTGGCCGGCGACAGCACGTTATTGGTGGCCATCATCAGCGCGCGCGCTTCGAGCTGGGCTTCCAGCGTCAGCGGCACGTGCACGGCCATCTGGTCGCCGTCGAAGTCGGCGTTGTAGGCGGCACATACCAGCGGGTGCAGCTGGATCGCCTTGCCCTCGATGAGCAGCGGCTCGAAGGCCTGGATACCCAGGCGGTGCAGGGTCGGCGCGCGGTTGAGCAGAACCGGATGCTCGCGGATGACGTCGGCGAGAATGTCCCACACCTCGGGCAATTCGCGCTCGACCATCTTCTTCGCCGCCTTGATGGTCGATGCCTGGCCGCTGGACTGCAGCTTGGAGTAGATGAACGGCTTGAACAGCTCGAGCGCCATCTTCTTGGGCAGACCGCACTGGTGCAGGCGCAGCGTCGGGCCGACGGTGATCACCGAACGGCCGGAGTAGTCGACGCGCTTGCCCAGCAGGTTCTGGCGGAAACGCCCCTGCTTGCCCTTGATCATGTCGGCCAGCGACTTCAGCGGGCGCTTGTTGGAGCCGGTGATGGCACGACCACGACGACCGTTGTCGAGCAGTGCATCGACCGATTCCTGCAGCATGCGCTTCTCGTTGCGCACGATGATGTCCGGCGCATTGAGATCGAGCAGGCGCTTCAAGCGGTTGTTACGGTTGATCACGCGGCGATACAGATCGTTGAGGTCCGAGGTCGCGAAGCGACCGCCATCGAGTGGCACCAACGGGCGCAGATCCGGCGGCAACACCGGCAGCACCTCCATGACCATCCACGCCGGCGCGTTGCCGGACTTGTAGAAGGCTTCCAACAGCTTCAGGCGCTTGGAGAGCTTCTTGATCTTGGTCTCGGAGTTGGTCTGCGGAATCTCCTCGCGCAGGCGGTCGATCTCTTCGCCGAGGTCGATGTCCTTGAGCAGGGCCTGAATGGCCTCGGCGCCCATGCGCGCGTCGAAATCGTCGCCGAACTCCTCGAGCGCCTCGAAGTACTGCTCATCGTTGAGCAACTGACCACGCTCCAGCGTGGTCATGCCCGGCTCGATGACCACGAAGCTTTCGAAATACAGCACGCGCTCGATGTCGCGCAGGGTCATGTCGAGGAACATGCCGATGCGCGACGGCAGCGACTTCAGGAACCAGATGTGCGCGACCGGCGAAGCCAGCTCGATGTGCGCCATGCGCTCGCGGCGTACCGCGGCCTTGGTCACTTCGACGCCGCACTTCTCGCAGATGATGCCGCGATGCTTCATGCGCTTGTACTTGCCGCACAAGCATTCGTAATCCTTCACCGGCCCGAAAATCTTGGCGCAGAACAGGCCGTCACGCTCCGGCTTGAAGGTACGGTAGTTGATGGTTTCCGGCTTCTTGACCTCGCCGTAAGACCAGGAGCGGATCATGTCCGGCGACGCGAGGGTGATCTTGATCGCATCGAACTCTTCGGACTGTGCCTGCGATTTGAGGACTTTCACCAAATCTTTCATGGGGTCGGCTCCGTTGCGGAGTTGTCATGAGCGGGGCTCAACGTCTCGGAGCCCCGCGGACCATCATTCGTCAGCGCCAAGCGCTTAACCTTCCAACTCGATATCGATGCCCAGCGAGCGGATCTCCTTCACCAGCACGTTGAAGGATTCCGGCATGCCCGCCTGCATGGCGTGGTCGCCGTCGACGATGTTCTTGTACATCTTGGTACGCCCCTCCACATCGTCGGACTTGACCGTGAGCATCTCTTGCAGCGTGTAGGCCGCGCCGTAGGCTTCCAGCGCCCAGACTTCCATCTCACCGAAGCGCTGACCACCGAATTGCGCCTTGCCGCCCAGCGGCTGCTGGGTAACCAGCGAGTAGGAGCCGGTGGAACGCGCATGCATCTTGTCGTCGACCAGGTGGTTGAGCTTGAGCATGTACATGTAGCCGACGGTGACCGGACGATCGAATTTTTCGCCGGTGCGGCCGTCGTGAAGATCCATCTGACCCGATTCGGGCAGATCGGCCAGCTTGAGCAGGCCCTTGATCTCCTGCTCCTTGGCACCGTCGAATACCGGCGATGACATCGGCACGCCGCCGCGCAGGTTCCTGGCCAGCGCGATCACTTCGTCATCGGACAGCGAATCGATGTCCTCCTGGCGGGTGCCCGGCGTGTTGTAGATCTTGCCCAGGAACTCGCGGATCTCGGCGACTTGCTGCTTGCGTGCATCACGCAGCATGTGATCGATCTTCACGCCGAGACCGCGGGCCGCCATGCCCAGGTGGGTCTCGAGGATCTGACCGACGTTCATGCGCGACGGCACGCCCAGCGGGTTGAGCACGACATCGACCGGCTCGCCATTATCGTCGAACGGCATGTCCTCGATCGGCATGATCGCCGAAATGACACCCTTGTTACCGTGACGACCGGCCATCTTGTCGCCCGGCTGGATGCGGCGCTTGACCGCCAGGTAGACCTTGACGATCTTCAGCACGCCTGGCGCCAGATCGTCGCCCTGGGTGAGCTTGCGCTTCTTGTCTTCGAAGCGCTCGTCCATCTCCTTGCGGCGATTCTCGAGTTGCTCGTCGGCCTGGGCCAATAGCTCGTTGAGGGCCTCGTCCTGCAGGCGCAGCTTGAACCACTGCTGACGCGGCAGCTCGTCGAGATACTCCAGAGACAGCACGTCGCCTTTCTTGAGCGCCGGCCCGCCATTGACCGCCTGGCCATCGAGTGCCCGTTTGAGACGCTCGAAGGTGGCATCCTCGGCGATGCGGTAGGTCTCCTGCAGGTCCTTGCGCACTTCGTCGAGCTGCATCTGCTCGATGGACAGCGCGCGCGAATCCTTCTCGACGCCGTCGCGGGTGAACACCTGCACGTCGATGATCGTACCCTTGACACCGGTCGGTGCGCGCAGCGAGGTGTCCTTCACGTCGGAAGCCTTCTCGCCGAAGATCGCGCGCAGCAGCTTCTCTTCCGGGGTCAGTTGGGTTTCGCCCTTGGGCGTGACCTTGCCGACCAGGATGTCGCCGGCGCCGACCTCGGCACCGATATAGACCACACCGGCCTCGTCGAGCTTGGACAGCGCCGACTCGCCGACGTTGGGGATGTCCGATGTGATCTCCTCGGCGCCCAGCTTGGTGTCGCGAGACACGCAGGTCAGTTCCTGGATATGAATCGTGGTGAAACGATCCTCCTGCACCACGCGCTCCGAGACCAGGATCGAGTCCTCGAAGTTGTAGCCGTTCCAGGGCATGAAGGCCATGCGCATGTTCTGACCCAGCGCCAGATCGCCCATGTCGACGGACGGGCCATCGGCGAGGATGTCGCCGCGCGCCACTTCGTCGCCGGGGCGCACGATCGGGCGCTGGTTCATGCAGGTATTCTGGTTGGAACGGATGTACTTGGTCAGGTTGTAGATATCGACACCGGCTTCACCGCCGATGATCTCGTCCTCGTTGATCCGCACCACGATGCGCTTGGCATCGACCGAGTCGATCACCCCGCCGCGGCGCGCCACAGCGCAGACGCCGGAGTCGCGGGCAACGAAGCGCTCCATGCCGGTACCGACCAGCGGCTTGTCGGCACGCAGCGTGGGCACCGCCTGACGCTGCATGTTCGAGCCCATCAATGCGCGGTTGGCGTCATCGTGCTCGAGGAACGGGATCAGCGCCGCGGCCACCGAAACCACCTGGCGCGGCGAAACGTCCATCAGGGTCACCTTGTCGGGCGCCATGAAGGTGGTTTCGCCACGGTGGCGGACCTGGACCAGATCGTCGATCAGCTTGTTGCCCTCATCGACGGTGGCCGAGGCCTGGGCGATGACGAAGTCGCCTTCCTCGATCGCCGACAGGTGCACCATCTCGTCGGTGACCTGACGATCCACGACCTTGCGGTACGGCGTCTCGAGGAAGCCGTAGCTGTTGGTGCGGCTGTAGGTGGCCAGCGAGTTGATCAAGCCGATGTTCGGGCCTTCCGGCGTCTCGATCGGACACAGCCGGCCGTAGTGCGTGGCATGAACGTCGCGCACCTCGAAACCGGCACGTTCGCGGGTCAGACCACCCGGGCCGAGCGCGGATACGCGGCGCTTGTGAGTGACCTCGGACAGCGGGTTGTTCTGGTCCATGAACTGCGAGAGCTGGCTCGAGCCGAAGAACTCCTTGACCGCCGCCGCGACTGGCTTGGCGTTGATCAGATCCTGCGGCATCAGGCCTTCGCTCTCGGCCATCGACAAGCGTTCCTTGACCGCGCGCTCGACGCGCACCAAGCCGACACGGAACTGGTTCTCGGCCATCTCGCCGACGCAACGGATGCGACGGTTGCCCAGGTGATCGATGTCGTCGACATCGCCGAAGCCGTTACGAATGCCGATCAGCTCCTTGAGCACGGCAAGGATGTCGTCGTTGTCGAGTACGCCCTTGCCCTCATCGGAGTCGCGACGCAGACGGCGGTTGAACTTCATGCGACCGACGCCGGACAGATCGTAACGGTCCTCGGTGAAGAACAGGTTGTGGAACAGCGTCTCGGCGGCTTCCTTGGTCGGCGGCTCACCGGGGCGCATCATGCGATAGATCTCGACCAGCGCTTCGAGGGCGGAATGCGTGGTGTCCAGCCTCAACGTATCGGAGATGAACGAGCCGCAATCCAGGTCGTTGGTATACAGCGTTTCCAGCGTCTTGATGCCGGCCTCGCCCAGCTTCTCGAGCAGTTCCGGGGTGATCTCGGTGTTGCATACGCAGATCAACTCACCGGTCTTGGCATCGACCTGGTCCTTGGCCAGAGTCTTGCCGTACAGGTACTCCATCGGCACCTCGAGACGCTCGAGGCCCGACTTTTCCATCTGCCGAATGTGCTTCTGGGTGATACGGCGGCCTTCCTCGACGATCACGCTGCCATCGACATCCTTGATATCGAAGATGGCGGTCTCACCGCGCAGGCGCGACGGCACCAGATCCACCGAGAAACCCTGCTTCTCGATATGGAAAGTGCTGGTATCGAAGAATGTCTCGAGGATCTCTTCGGCGCTCATGCCCAGGGCGCGCAACAGCACGGTCGCCGGCAACTTGCGGCGGCGGTCGATGCGCACGAAGACGTTATCCTTGGGATCGAACTCGAAGTCCAACCAGGAGCCACGGTAAGGAATCACCCGCGCGGAGTACAACAGCTTGCCGGACGAGTGGCTCTTGCCCTTGTCATGATCGAAGAACACGCCCGGGCTGCGGTGCAGCTGGGAGACGATGACGCGCTCGGTTCCGTTGACGACGAAGGTACCGTTCTCGGTCATCAGGGGGATTTCCCCCATGTAGACTTCCTGCTCCTTGATGTCCTTGATCGCCTTGTTCGACGACTCCTTGTCGTAGATGATCAGGCGAACCTTGACCCGCAGCGGTGCCGAATAGGTGACGCCGCGCAGCTGGCACTCCTTGACGTCGAACGCCGGGGTGCCGAAACGATAGCTGACGTACTCGAGCGCGGCGTTGCCGGAAAAGCTCGAGATCGGGAACACGGACTTGAAGGCGGCGTGCAGGCCGATATCAAGACGCTCCTGCGGGGCACGGTCCTGCTGGAGGAAGTCGTAGTAGGAATCAAGCTGGATGGCCAGCAGGTAGGGCACATCCATCACTTGAGGCAGTTTGCCGAAATCCTTGCGGATGCGTTTTTTCTCAGTGTATGAGTAAGCCATCTGTATTCCCCAGCTTGTTCACCATGGGTGACCGATGCGTGGTCGGCTAACCAACGGGGCATCCCCGTCAGGCGCTGACGGCAAGCCCCAGGAAAGAGGCTCGCCGTCGGAATTCGTCTAGTGCCGCTACGTAAGTGATGGGCTTACGGCAAGGCGCTAGTAACAACAGAAAAAGGCCGGCAGCGGGCATCCCGCCACCAGCCGTGGAAGCTTACGCAGCGCGTAAGATTCCGGGGCGCAAGGGTTACTTGAGCTCCACGGAAGCGCCGGCTTCCTCGAGTTTCTTCTTGGCCGCTTCAGCGTCATCCTTGGACATGGCTTCCTTGATGGTCGCCGGTGCGCCGTCGACGGCACCCTTGGCTTCCTTCAGGCCCAGGCCAGTGATTTCGCGAACCACCTTGATCACGTTGACTTTCTTCTCGCCGGCGCCGGTCAGCACCAGGTCGAATTCAGTCTGCTCTTCGGCGACTTCACCACCCGCGGCCGGACCGGCCACGACGGCCGCGGCGGCGGATACGCCGAACTTCTCTTCCATCGCTTCGACCAGCTCGGCGACTTCCATCACGGACATGTCGGCGACGGCGTTGATGATGTCTTCTTTGGTCAGTGCCATGTTTGCTTTCCTAAACTTTGCGGAGCGCTCCCCGTGAAGGTTTCTGCGCTCGGTAACTGAGTAATCGTTTCAGGCTGCGTGCAGCAGACCGCTCAAGCGGCTTCCTGCTTCTGATCGCGCAGCGCCGCGAGGGTACGCACCAGCTTGCCGGCAGAAGCTTCCTTCATGACCGACATCAGCTTGGCAATCGCCTCGTCGTAGGTCGGCAGCGTTGCCAGACGATCGAGATCGGAAGCCGGGATCAACTCACCTTCGTAGGCCAGCGCCTTGACTTCGAAGTCCTTCTGGCCCTTGGCGAACTCCTTGAACAGACGAGCGGCAGCGCCCGGGTGCTCATAGGAAAACGCCAGCAGGGTCGGACCCACGAACGTCTCGTCCAGAATTTCCCAGGAAGTTCCGGACAACGCGCGGCGCGCCAGCGTGTTGCGAACAACACGAATCTGCACGCCATTCTCGCGAGCCTGTTTGCGCAGATCGGTCATTGCGCCAACAGCCACACCGCGAGAATCGGCAACGACGACGGAGAGAGCGCCCTTGGCGGCTTCGCTGACTTCAGCAACAATTGCCTTCTTGTCTTCGAGACCTAGTGGCACAGTGTTCACTCCTTCGTGCCGGGGCGGTTCAGATATGCCCCGGTGGTTACCATCCCTCCCACTGCCTGATGGCAAGGGAGTCTTGGGTTGATGGTGCTCACCAGCTTGCTGGCGGGCCACACCATCTGCGCAGGCGGCTTCTTTGTTGCGAGCCATTAAACCGCCATCGGCGGCACCTGCGGTCTTTGACGGCGCCCCGCCCGCCCTGGCACGGAGACCGCAAAGTTACGACGTTGACGTCACATCAGACCAGCGCAGAATGATCGACGGTCAGACCCGGACCCATAGTCGTGGACAGGGTCATTTTCTTGAAATAGATACCCTTGGAAGTGCTGGGCTTCAAACGCTTGAGGTCGTTGACCAGCGCTTCCAGGTTGCCCTTGATATCGCCGGCGGAGAAATCCACCTTACCCAGGGTCGTATGGATGATGCCGTTCTTGTCGGTACGGAAACGCACCTGGCCAGCCTTGGCATTCTTGACCGCGGTGGCGACGTCGGGCGTCACGGTGCCGACCTTGGGGTTCGGCATCAGGCCACGCGGACCGAGAATCTGACCCAGTTGACCGACCACGCGCATGGCATCCGGCGAGGCGATGACGACATCGAAATCCAGATTGCCCTTCTTGACCTGCTCGGCCAGCTCGTCCATACCGACGATATCGGCACCGGCTTCCTTGGCCGCGTCGGCATTGGCACCCTGGGTGAAGACGGCGACACGCACGTCCTTGCCGGTACCGTTGGGCATCACGGTTGCGCCACGCACCACCTGATCGGATTTGCGCGGATCGACGCCCAGGTTGATGGCGACATCCAGCGACTCCTTGAACTTGACCTTGGATAGCTCGGCCAGCAGAGCCACGGCCTCATCGACGGAGTAAACCTTGGTGGCGTCGACCTTTTCACGGATCATCTGCGCACGCTTGGATAGTTTAGCCATGATCAGAGACCCTCCACGTTAAGGCCCATGCTGCGGGCACTGCCAGCGATGGTGCGCACGGCGGCATCGAGATCGCCAGCCGTCAGGTCGGGCTCCTTGGCCTTGGCGATATCTTCGAGCTGTTCGCGAGTCACGCTACCGACTTTCTTCTTGTTCGGCTCACCGGAGCCGGACTTGATGCCAGCGGCCTTCTTCAGCAGGACGGCGGCGGGCGGCGTCTTGGTGACAAAAGTGAAGCTGCGATCGGAATAGACGGTAATTACCACCGGCGTCGGCAGGCCCGGCTCGATATCCTGGGTCTCGGCATTGAACGCCTTGCAGAACTCCATGATATTGACGCCGTGCTGACCCAGCGCGGGGCCGACGGGGGGACTCGGATTGGCCTTGCCCGCTGCAACCTGCAGCTTGATGTAGGCCTGTACTTTCTTAGCCATGATGCTCTCCAGTTGGGTAGTAGCGCCTTGCGGCTCCCCGGATTTACGAGCCGCCGCGGCGGCTCGATGAAATCAATGCACCGCCGAAACGCGGCTCAGTCCTTCTCGACTTGAGCGAACTCCAGCTCGACCGGCGTAGCACGACCGAAAATCAGCACGCTGACCTGCAAGCGGCTCTTCTCGTAATTGACTTCTTCGACGACACCGTTGAAATCGGCGAAAGGGCCGTCGGCGACACGCACGACCTCGCCTGGCTCGAACAGCGTCTTGGGACGCGGCTTGTCGGTGCCATCCTGTACGCGGCGCAGGATGCCATCGGCCTCTTTCTGAGTGATCGGCGCCGGCTTCTCGGGCGTTCCGCCAATGAAGCCCATGACGCGAGGCGTCTCATTGACCAGGTGCCAGGTCTGGTCGTTCATCTCCATCTCGACCAGCACATAGCCCGGATAGAACTTGCGCTCGCTCTTGCGGCGCTTGCCTTCACGCATCTCGACGACTTCTTCGGTCGGCACCAGAATCTCGCCGAACTGATCTTCCATGTCATACAACTTCACGCGCTCGATCAACGAGCGCATGACATGCTTCTCGAAGCCGGAGTAGGCGTGTACGACGTACCAACGCTTGGACATGGAATCTCCTAACCAATGATGCCGGACATCGCCCAGCCCAGAACGGTGTCAATGAGCCATAGCATCAAACCGACCAGCAACACCGCAACCAGCACGATGATTGTCGTCTGAATGGTTTCCTGACGTGTCGGCCAGACCACGCGTTGAATCTCCTTGCGCGAGCTGCGAGCCAACTCGGCAAGACTGCGACCCTTGGCGGTAGTCAGCGCCAGGGCTGCAGCGGCAAGCCCCAGCACCACAACGCCCAGAACGCGATACAACAGGGCCTGATCGGCGAAATAGGAATTGCCGACGACGGCAAGCACGACGAGTATGACGACGACCGCCCACTTGAACCCGTCGTGGCGCGATTCCTGCACCTCGGCGTTATGCTTCATGGCGATGGGCTCCTCAAGGCGCGGCAATCGAAAAGACGAAATTATATAAGACAATGCCAACCTGGGGAAGGCTGGCAGGCCAGGAGGGAATCGAACCCCCAACCTGCGGTTTTGGAGACCGCTGCTCTGCCAATTGAGCTACTGGCCTGTATCAACTGGCGCAGCATCTCTTGCAGATGGCCGCACAACAGCGGGCAAGATCATAGCGGATGTGGCCCGCACTGACAACCCCTCTGACACAGGAAAGAAAAAGGCGAGCCATTGATGCTCGCCTTTTCCATTCTGGAGCTCATGGACGGATTTGAACCGTCGACCTCACCCTTACCAAGGGTGTGCTCTACCCCTGAGCTACATGAGCGCAACTCTTCACATCGACCAGCCCTAATAAATGACTGGAGCGGGCAGCGGGGATCGAACCCGCATCATCAGCTTGGAAGGCTGAGGTTCTACCATTGAACTATGCCCGCCGACCCACTCTTGCAACCGACCCGACTACTGCGTGTCGGCAATGTCTTGGTGGAGGGGGAAGGATTCGAACCTTCGAAGCTTTCGCGGCAGATTTACAGTCTGCTCCCTTTGGCCACTCGGGAACCCCTCCAACGTGGCGGCAAATTTTACCGCCTGAGCGCATGGTGTCAAGCGCTTATTAATCAGCCACTTGCATTTTATCAGGCGAGTCACCAAGAACCATAGCCTCAGAACGCGGCGAATTGTGTCAAAGCAGCATGGAGAATGCAAGCGCGGCCCGGATCTTTTCCAGTGCGGCGGGGGCCGGCACACGCGGCGCGCCCGACATGCGCCCGGCACGCTCGGCAGCGGTCAAGGGAAAGCTGGCTTCGAGTCCGGCATAGACCATATCCGGCCACAGCGCATGCGGGACACGTATGCCCCGCGATACCACCCGCGCGTCGCCGCCGGTCATCAATAGCGGGAGCGATACGCCCTCGCGGTCGCAGACTTCACTGTAAATGCGATTGACGGCACTCACTGCCGCCATGTAAATGCCGTGATTGACGGCTTCGACGGTATTCCTGCCAGGTGCCAGCAACTCGTCGGCCTCACTGTCCGGGTCGATCGCCACATTGCGAGTCCCCAGCTTGAGACTCTCCTTCATCAGGCGCAACCCAGGGACGATATACCCGCCCAGATGACGCCCGCCCGGCAGCACGAAGTCGATGGTAACGGCGCTGCCGCAATCGACGCTGCAACAGCCCCCCGTCAATTGATAGCCCGCCAGTGCGCCCATCCAGCGGTCGACACCCAACCGGGCGGGCTCACGATAACCACAACTCACGCCGAGCGCCTCGGGCGTGGAACGCGCCACATGCACCGTGCCCACCTGGCGACGCAGCAGTGCCACCGTATTCTCCAGTACCGCTCGGCGCGCCACGCTCGAGATGCGTACCGCACTGACCACATCCAGATCGGGAATATCCGGACCGGGTCGCCACTCCTCGCGGGTCCATACCGCGCCACGCGAGCGGATTTCGCTACTGGCGATATCCTTGAGACGCCATTTCGACAAGGTGTTGCCGATATCGAGGTCGAGTATCATGAGCGTCCACGCAAGCTGATTTCTCCTCCTACCAAACGCCTCAGCTCACCGTCCCGGCGCACCAGCAAATTCCCCGAATCATCAACCCGTTCGGCCATGGCGACATAACGCCCATCACCCTGAATGATATCGACCTCTCGTCCGGCGTGAGCATTGCGCTGATTCCATTGCGCCTGCCAAGCGGCAAAGCCCGTTCGCTCGAAGCCGGCAAGTAACGCGAGCAAGGCACCGATCAATTCGCTGGCCAGTGTATTGCGTGAGATATCGGGCACGCGATCCCCGACCGCAGCCACTGGCTGATCCAGCCGGTGGCGCATATCCTCGGGTAGCGAGACATTGAGGCCAATGCCGACGACCACCTCGCAGGGGCCCGCCGCATCGCCGCTGAGTTCCAGCAGGATACCCGCCAGTTTTCGCGCCTCGCCGTTCTCGATCAACAACACATCGTTGGGCCACTTGAGCGCAGTTTCGAGGCCATGCCGCTCGAGCACTTGCGCCATGGCAACGCCGACTGCCAAGCTCAAGCCTTCCAGCGCCGCTGCACCACCCTCGAACCGCCAACCAATCGACAGCAGAAGGCTGCCACCCCATGCGCTCGTCCACTGGCGCCCACGTCGCCCACGCCCCGCGCTCTGGTTCTCCGCCAGGCATACTTCGGCATGCCCGGCGCCATGCTGGAAACGCTCGCGTACGAAGAGATTGGTCGATGGCAGCGTTTCCTCGACGAACAGACGCGCCAGATGACGCCGTGAATCGCGTGAGAGCGCCGCGACGATCTTCGCCCCATCGAGCAACTCCAAAGGCGAAGCCAGGCGGTAGCCACGCCCTTTGACCGCTTCCAGCGGAATATTCAGTGTTTCGAGCTTCTTGAGCTGTTTCCACACCGCCGTACGCGACACACCCAGGCGCTCACCCAACTCCTCGCCCGAATGGTATTCACCGTCGCCCAGCAGGCGGATCAGGTCACCGATCGTCATGTATCGTGCCCCATCGGAAAACCGACATTCTAGCGGAAGCCGCCACCCACCGGGAACGCTAGCGACCAAAGTGGACACCGGCTTAACTTTCTTTCACGCAAAAAAAATACCCCAGCCGGCTGGCTGGGGTATCGGATAGATGCCTGACGATGACCTACTCTCGCATGGGGAGGCCCCACA
>NZ_CAMPKE010000012.1 GCF_946887195.1 uncultured Halomonas sp. | reverse complement strand
GATGGTAGTGTGGGGCCTCCCCATGCGAGAGTAGGTCATCGTCAGGCATCTCTTCTAAAGCCCACCCTCATGCGAGGGTGGGCTTTTTTGGTTTAGACGTTATGATTCATACCAATTCTGTCTGGAGTCTATCGTGACGCTCACTACGCCTGCGCTACTGTTTCCGGCGATTTCGCTACTGCTGCTCGCCTACACCAACCGCTTCCTTACGCTCGCTCAGTTGATCCGCAAGCTGGCCGGTGAAGAGCACAATCAGCGCCAGGAGATCGCAGCTCGTCAGATAGTCCTGTTGCGCCAACGTATCAGCCTGACCAAGCGTATGCAGGTCGCTGGTGTGTTGAGTTTCCTGCTCTGTACGCTATCGATGTTCGCACTCTTCTTGTCTCTGGAGTTGCTGGGTATGGTGCTGTTTGGCGCCAGTCTGATTACCTTATCGACGTCGCTGGTATTCTCGTTATGGGAAGTGACGATTTCGACCAATGCGCTGAACGTTCAGCTTCAGGATATCGAGATACTCCATCGCGGTAGCAAATCCGTGCGACGTTAGCGTCGTTTCCGGTGCACATACGCTATCGAGGCTTGTGGCCGATCCCGAGCTGGCGCTAGACTCCTTGGCCTCACCAGGAGGCTTAATGCTCAATCTCATCGCCAACGAACTTCTACTCTACTGTCGCCCCGGTTTCGAGAATGACTTGAGCGCAGAGGTGGCGGAGAAGGCTGCCTGCCTGGGGTATGCCGGCTACCCCATTACGAAGCCGAACGATGGCCATATCCGCTTCGTGGTGCTGGACAACGAGCCTGCCAATGCCGTGCATCGCGCGCTTGGGCTGAACGGTCTGGTATTCGCACGACAGTCCCTGGTAGCGCTGCCGCCGCTTGAGTCACTCTCGCGCGATGATCGACTGACGCCAGTGATAGAGCAGGTCGTGACAAGCGGCTGGAGCTTTGAGGCGGTATGGCAGGAAACGCCCGACACCAATGACGCGAAAGCGCTGGCTGGGTTGTTGAAAGCCTTGAAGGGGCCACTGGAGAGTACACTGCGTAAACGCGGGGCGCTGCGCCGTAAAGCGGGCGGTCGCCGCCTCCATCTCTTCTGGAGCGAAGGAGACCGTGTCCAGATAGGGATCAGTTTTCCGGGTAATCGTAGCGAGCATTCCGGCGGTATACAGCGCTTGCGTTTTCCGCGTGAGGCGCCTAGCCGCTCCACGCTCAAGCTCGAGGAAGCCTGGCATACGTTCGTGCCCCGCGATGAGTGGAGTGTGCGATTGCACCAGGGCATGCAAGCGGCGGACCTGGGCGCGGCACCGGGGGGCTGGACCTACCAATTGGTGCGTCAAGGCATGTTCGTCTATGCCATCGACAACGGGCCAATGGACAAGGCCTTGATGGCTACCGAACAGATCGAGCATCTACGCGAGGATGGCTTCGTCTGGGAGCCACCACGCCGGCTGGATTGGCTGGTCTGCGATATCGTCGACAAGCCGATGCGCGTGATCGATATGATCGAACGCTGGCTGGTGCGCCGCTGGTGTCGTGAGGCGATCTTCAATCTTAAACTGCCGATGAAGCAGCGCTGGCAAGAGGTCGAGCGCTGTCTGTCACGTCTCGAGCAGAGTCTTGCGCGAGCCGGAGTGGCTGCCGAGATGCACTGCAAGCAGCTCTATCACGATCGCGAGGAAGTCACCGTGCATGTCCGGTTAGCCAACTAAGCAAGGAAGCGCAATGACCGAGAACTCCACCGACGAGGTAAGGATGACCGATTTCCCTGAATTTACCATCGAACTGGATACGACCGGTTTGTATTGTCCCGAGCCGGTCATGCTGATGCATAACCAGGTTCGAGACATGCAGTCCGGCGATGTACTGAAGGTAGTCGCCAGCGACCCGGCTACCACCCGCGACATTCCGAAATTCTGCAGCTTTCTGGGCCATGAACTCCTGGCCGAGAGCGTAGAGGATGACACCTACCTGTACTTCATTCGCTTGGGTTAGCCGTCGCTGGACACCATGCAGGCCAGTGCCTCCAGCGTGGCTGGGTCTTCCTGCCTGATACGGTTGGCGATGGCACGCTGGAAGAAATAGACGACCTGATGACGGCTGTGGCCAGGGTACAGGCAGTCGTCTCCAGCCACGACCGGCGTGGACTCGACCTGGGTTTCGTCGACCAGTAGCGCTTCGATCTCACCGTTACTGTACAACCGCCAGCCGAATACCTGTTTGAGTTGCCAGGAGGAGCCATCATCGCTCAGGCACAGAGCATGTGTGCCCAGCGTTTCGGGTAACTGCTGCAATAGAGTCGGCGTGCTGGTTTCTTCATAATCGAAATAGGCCGCCGCGTGCTCGAGTTCCAGAATCTTGTGCTCGGGAGCGCTATGGAATATGTCTTCGGTTTCGGGGTCGCGATAGCCGACGAAATGGCCATGCTCGGGATCTTCGAGATCGTGGCAGGGGGTCAGGGCTTCCATCCAGGGTACCAGGCCGACGACTTCGCCATCGTCGCGCAGGCCCCAAGCCAGCAACGGCATGCCGTACAACGTGCCCGGATCGGAGGCTAGATGATAAAGCATTTCCAGGCCGTCCAGTTCCGGTGCCAGCCTGACCAGGCGGCGCTTGGCCCTGAGTCGGTGGCGCATGGCATCCAGGTCGATGACCTGGGCAGAGCGGGGGGATAGTGGGATACCCATGGTTACCCTCCTCAACGGCAATGATTCGACCTAGGCCTAGCTTCACTATTAGCATAGCTAGGCACGCAAAGTTAAGCCCTGGAAGCGCGTTGTCTGGTAAACGATCGATGAAAGCGCGGCGGACAGACCGATGGGCCGGCGTATGCCATTGAATCGCATGGGCAATCAGCTTTGAGGAATTTCCATCGTGCCTGCGCTGACCGCCCTGCTGATTCGCCACAGGCGCCAGCCGAGCAGTGCCGCCGCTGCCGTCAGCCCGGCGATCAGACCAATCCAATAGCCATGCACGCCGAGCGGCGCCATTGTCCCGGGGATGCCAACCGCCCCTAGCAGATAGCCGCCGCCGAGTCCTATCAGCCAATAGGACACCAGGGTAATCGCCATGATGACCCGGGTATCCTTGTAGCCGCGCAGCGCGCCGGCCATGTTGACCTGCAGCGAATCGGATATCTGGTAGAGCATCGCCAGAAAGATCAGCGACATCGCCAGATCCTGTACCGCTTGGTTATGCGTATACAGCGCAACCACGGGTGCTGCGGTGAGCCACAGAATGACATCGTTGAGCAGCGCTACGACCAGGCAGATCAGCATCCCATTCCAGGCCACGAAGCTGGCCTCTCTGCCGCGGCTTGCCCCCAGCGTAGTGCCGACTCGCACGGTCAATGCCATGCCCAGTGACAACGGCAGCATGAACAGGATGGAGGTGTAATTGAGCGCCACCTGATGTGCCGCTACGGTGATCTCGCCCAGACTCGCGACGAACAGCGCAATCAACGTGAACAGCGTGACCTCGACGAAGATCGCCACGCCGATCGGCGCGCCAATATAGAGTAGCTCACCGATCATCGCGCGATGCGGCCATGTCAGCGCCTTCCACAAGGCGATCGGCGCGAAAGTCAGGCTGCGCCGGGTATACAGCAGCATGCTCAGGCACATCACCCACATCGATAGCGCGGTGGCGATACCGCACCCCACCGCACCCAAGGCGGGAAGCTGTCGTAGCCACAGCGGCAAATCGTTGCCGAAGAGATCGATCAGGCCATCGCCGCCATAGATCAGCAGGTAATTGCTGGGAATGTTGACGCCAAGACCGATCAGGCTGATCCACAACGATGGGCGGGTGTGATTCATGCCGTCTGAAAAGGCACGCAGAGCCTGGAACAGTGCGATACCAGGCATGCCGAAGGCGACGGCGGCGAGGTAACCGGCCGACAGGTTGGCGACTGGCTCGGGAACGTCCATCAACCGAAACACCGGCATTACCGCGAACCACAGCAGCAATGACGCGATCGCTCCGAGTGCCAGACTCAGCCAGAGGGCCTGATGCACATAGGGCCGAATGCGCGGCATGCGCGCGCCGCCACGCAATTGGGCGACGATCGGCGTCAGGCCCATCAAGGTGCCGGTCATGAACAGCATCAGTGGCATCCACAGGCTGGAGCCTACCGAAACGGCGGCCAGATCGGTGGCGCTGGCGCGACCGGACATGATCACATCCGTGGCCCCCATTCCCGCCTGCGCCAGTTGTGCGCCGCAGATGGGCAGGGTGAGGCGCATCAATAGGGCCGTCTCTCGCCGACAGCGAGTCAGTCGGGAAGTGAAGCGAATCACGCCGGTGCTCCTTGATCGACCGCATGGACAAGAGCGCGATTCTAGCAACTGGCGGGCGTTTCCGCTTGCGTTGTAGCGCCGTATAATCCGCGCCATGTCCGAAATACCTGTCCCGCATCGCATCGAAGATATCATCGCCTTGTTCAATGGCCTGTTCGCCGATACCTTTCGCACCCGGCTGCTTTGCGGTGGCGACGAGCCGCTGTACCTGCCGACCGATGGCGACTGCGATTATCATCGAGTGATTTTTGCGCATGGCTTTTTCGCCAGTGCGCTACATGAAATCAGCCACTGGTGTATCGCCGGCAGCCAGCGGCGCATGCTCGAGGATTACGGCTACTGGTACTTGCCGGATGGTCGCGATGCACAGCAACAGCGCGACTTCGAGGCGGTCGAGATTCCCCCGCAGGCGCTGGAACTCCTGTTCTCGCGTGCCTGCGCGCTGCGCTTTCATGTCAGCGTCGACAACCTTGGTGAGGTAGCCGTCGATCGCGACGATTTTCGCACAAGGGTCGAAGCACGCGCCGAGCGCTATGAGCGCGAGGGCTTGCCTCAACGGGCCGAGGCGTTTCGTCTGGTGCTCGAGGCACGCTATCGCCGGCATCTGTCGCTGGGCGAGGCCATAGTCATAGGGCGGGAAGTGCTATTCGATATGGCAGAAGCGTCGATGAGCCGGCAAACGCATCATGACGACTCGGCAAGCCGCTGGTGAAGATAGAGCATCACCTGTACCTCATGCTCAGGACGCAGCGGCTCCAGGCCCAACTCGGCGAATAGCTCGCCACGCGCACGCGACCATTCGCCACCGTCGAGATCGGGATAAAGACTCTCGGCGGGAGCCAGTTCGACGAACGGATCCACGCCGAAATCGTCGAACAGGCGCGATAGCGCGGCTTCATCGTCGCTGATACCGGCGGTGTAGAGCGTGGCGCTGTGATGATCGTCTCCCAGTTCGCGTAGCACATCCAAGGGGCTGACCCCGAAGGTGCGCAACTCCTCCAGGCTATAGTCGCCCAACTGCAGCAGTTCTTCGTCGAGCCACTCATCGTCGGGCTGGATCAGTGTGTGTTTGACCTGCCCATTGGGCAGCGCCCAGGCGATGGCCAGCGGCAGAGCATTCTCTTCGCCGGTTTCGACGGCAATGAAGCCGGGGAAATCGTCCATGTCAGCGATCCTCCAGACGAAAAAAACGGCATGCGGTAGCGGTAGTGGCACGCGCGACTTCGCTTTCGTCATTGTCGCGCCAGTGAGCGATTTCACGCACGATCCACGGCAGCAGTGCCGGCTCATGGCGTCGGCCCTTGAGCTTGGCGGGTAAATTGCGCGGCAGCAGATAAGGGCAATCGGTCTCGACCATCAACCGCTCGAGCGGGATATCGGCGATCAATTCGCGTAGATGGTGACCACGGCGTTCATCGCACAGCCAGCCCGTCAAGCCGACATGCAGATCGAGATCCAGATAGCCATGCAAGGTATCGCGCTCGCCGGTGAAGCAATGAATCACGGCATCGGCGATGTCGTCGCGCCAGCTATGCAGGATGTCGAGCATGCGCTGCCCGGCGTCGCGCTCATGGATGAACAGCGGCAGGCCCGATTCGGCGGCCAGGCCCAATTGCGCCTCGAAGGCGCGCTCCTGCGCGGCGGGGGAGGAAAAGTTGCGATTGAAATCGAGCCCGCATTCACCGACGGCCACCACCTCGGGCTGGCGATGCAGTTCGCGCATGGCGGCTTGCAGCTCGGCTGACCAGTCGCTGGCATCATGGGGATGAACGCCGGCCGTGGCGTAAATGCCCGAATGGTGGCGGGCCAGTTCGACGGCCTGCTCGGCATGCTGCCGGTCGGTACCGGTGAGCACCAACGTCGTGACATTGGCGGCACGCGCGCGTGCGATTACCGCATCGCGATCGCGAGCGAAGCTTTCGTGGGTCAGGTTGGCGCCGATATCCACCAGTGCGGCCGGCGCGGTGAAACGCAGCGCTGCGGGCAAGAAGTCGTCGAAGGTATCGATGGTTGCGGCCAAGAGAACGCCCCTCGCTGATTTGGCCGCACATTGTAACCCAGCCAGACTTCACGGCCACAGCGGTGCAGCCATGAGATACACTAGGCGCCACTGAATTCAGCGAGTGAGGTAAAGGCGTGACCCTGCTACGTCTGGAACAACTGCAATTGGCCTATGGCCCGCAGGTGCTGCTCGATGGCGCCGATCTGGTGCTGGAGAGGGGCGAGCGCCTGGCGCTGGTGGGCCGCAACGGCACCGGTAAATCGACCCTGCTGGGGCTGGTCGCCGGCGATAATCTGCCCGATGGCGGCACGATCTGGCGCGCTCCGGGATTGCGTGTCGGCGTACTCGAGCAGGACTTGCCCGCCGCCAGCGGCAAGACCATTTTCGATGTGGTCGCCGAAGGCTTGCCGCAGGCGGGCGCATTGCTGGCCGAGTATCATCACTTGGTGCAGGCCGACGCTCCCGACATGAACCGCATGGCGACGTTGCAGACCCGCATCGAAGCCATCGACGGCTGGTCGTTCCATCAGCGCATCGATACCGTACTGACCAAGCTCGGCCTGCCCGCCGACAGTGCGATGAGCGATCTATCCGGTGGTTGGCGCCGGCGGGTGGCCCTGGCCCGCGCTCTGGTCGCCGAGCCCGATCTGCTGTTGCTCGACGAGCCCACCAACCATCTCGATCTGGACACCATCGCCTGGCTGGAAGAGCAACTCGCCGCATTCACCGGCGCGGTGCTGTTCATCACTCACGATCGCACTTTCTTGTCGCGCCTCGCCAGCGGCATTCTCGAGCTCGATCGCGGACGTTTGGGGCGTTATCCCGGTAACTACGCCAAGTATCAGGAGCAGAAGGCCCACGAGCTCGAGATCGAGGCGCGCGAGAATGCCGAGTTCGATAAGAAACTGGCGCAGGAAGAGGCCTGGATTCGCCAGGGCATCAAGGCGCGTCGCACCCGTAACGAAGGGCGCGTGCGCGCGCTGGAAAAGATGCGCAGCGAGCGTGCCGAGCGCCGTGAGCGTCAGGGCCGGGCAACCATCAATGTCGACAGCGGCTCGCGTAGCGGCAAGCGGGTCGTCGAGTTGAGCGGTGTCAGCCAGCGCTTCGGCGACGACTGGGTGATTCGCGATCTCGACCTGGAAATCCAGCGCGGGGATCGGGTCGGCCTGATCGGTCGCAATGGCGCCGGCAAGACCACCCTGCTGAAGATCCTGCTTGGCGAACTGGCGCCCAGCGAAGGGCAGGTGCGGTTGGGCACCAATCTCAACGTGGCCTATTTCGATCAGCTACGTGCGGGACTCGAACCCGAGAAGACCGTCTACGATAACGTCGCCCAGGGTAGCGACCGGGTTTCGGTGGGCGGCAAGGACAAGCACGTCATCAGCTACCTGCAGGACTTTCTGTTCACCCCCGAACGGGCACGGCAGCCGGTCAAGGCGCTCTCCGGTGGCGAATCGAACCGTCTGCTGCTGGCCAAGCTGTTTACCCAGCCGGCCAATGTGCTGGTGCTCGACGAGCCGACCAACGATCTGGATGTCGAGACACTGGAACTGCTCGAGGAGTTGCTGCTCGATTTCCAGGGCACCCTGTTACTGGTTTCGCACGATCGCGCATTCATGGATAACGTCGTCACCGAGGTTGTGGCATTCGAAGGCGAGGGCCGGGTGCGCGAATACGTTGGCGGTTACAGCGATTGGATCCGCCAGGGCGGTAAGCTGCCACCGGCGCCATGGGACTTCGATGCCAGCTCGGTTTCCAAGCAGGCCAAGGCAGCCAGGAGCGAAGCGGCGCTTGACGATCCAGCCTTGGCGAGCGTCAGTAAGCAGCCTGCCAGCGCAAAGCCAGTCAAGCTCTCCTACAAGTTGCAACGCGAGCTCGATGGCCTGCCGGCGGTCATCGAAGCGCTGGAAGCGAGCATTGCCGAATTCGAAGCTCGCGTCGGTGACCCCGATTTCTACCGGCAAGAGGGCGACGAGGTGACACGCACGCTGGAAGCGATGGCGAAAAAGCAGGCCGAGCTGGACGCGGCGATGGAGCGTTGGATGGAGCTGGAAGCCATGGCCGGTGGAGAGAGCGTCTAGCAGCGCTACCTGTCAACGCTACCCGTCAGCCGAGCCCGCCCAGCGGGCTCGGACAGCCTGCCTACTCGTCGGTTTCGCCATCCTTGCCGACACGCACGGCCAGCACATCGCACTGGGCGCCGTGCAGCACCCCGGTGGATGTGGAGCCGAGGAGCAGCGCAAATCCATGGCGACCATGCGAGCCGACTACGATCAAATCGACGTCGTGCTCCTTGGAAAAGCGATGAATCTCGGTATCGGGCATGCCGACCACCACGTGCTGATCCTCTTGGGGCACGTCGTGAGGATCGGCTATCTCGGCCAGGCGCTGTTTGGCATGATCATCGAGCTGATCCTGAATGCTGGTCAGGTCCATGGGGATGTCGCCGCCGTAAGCGAAACCCAGTGGCTCCAGGGTATGAATGATCGACAGCTTGGCGTGATTGCGCCGCGCGATGGGAATGGCGCGCTCCAGAACCTTGTGGGAGTCCTTGGTCAAATCCACGGCGACCAACACGTGACGATACTCGTTGCTCATGGCAAATCTCCCTTCACTACGGGTTCGATGTTTCCACTTTAGGTCGTGTTTTCATGCGACACAACGATTCATATCAACGTTTTAGGGCACATTCATATGACGTTCTGGCTGGTCACTCTGTTCGTCTTCCTGGCAATGCTTTCGCCCATCATGTGGCTCAGACCGTCGCGACGCGACCGGCGTTTGGGAATACTGCGCCAGCATGCTCGTCAGGCCGGCATCGCGGTCCAGTTCGCCAAGCCGCCGCTGCATGCGCCGCCAGGTGGGCTGGTCAGTTATCGCTGGCGCTACCCGCAGGCCGAACCTGGCCCGTTGTTTGTGTTGGTCCGCGACGAATACGCCAGCGAGGTATTGAAGCCGTTCATCGAAGGCTGGCGCTGGCGAATCGAGCCGCTGCGCCCGCTTTCGCGCGAGGCGCGGCATTGTCTGGAGCAGGCGCTGGCGGTATTACCCGAGGACGCGCTGGTACTGGAGTCGGAGCGAATCCATCTGGCGCTATGGTGGGGGGAGTCGCTGGAAGTGGAGGCATTTGCCGCCCCGCAGGTCGCCTTGATGGCCGCCCGTGATGCACTGGCCGATCCCCGCCAGTCGAAGGGGGCGCCGAGCGCGCCGCCCTGATAGCGAGTATCAGCAGCTATCGCCATCGGGAGTACGGGTCTGCAATCGCAAGCCATTCTTCTCGATACGGGTCAACAACTCGTCGAACTGCTTGAGTTCCACATCGCTGATGCCGCTGAGCATTTCCGCACGCGCCTGGTCGACGATGGCATCGATACGCTCGAGTAGCGGCGTCGCCTCGGCGGTCAGGAACACCCGCTTGGTGCGGCGATCGTCCTGGCACGGGCGGCGCTCGATCAGCCCCTGGTCGGTGAGTTGGTCGAGCGTGCGCACCAGCGAAGGTGCCTCGACACCGATGGCACGGGCCAGATCGCACTGCGGCTGGCCATCACCCAGACGCCAAAGGTGGTAAAGCGTGACCCAGCGCGTCTGGGTCAGCTCAAGTGGCGCCAAGCGCTCATCGAGAATGGCGCGCCACAGGCGTGGCAGGCGTGACAGTTTGAAACCGATATTGTCGGACATTGGCGTTATCGTTTCGCAGGCTAATTGGATGATTGTCTGAACCTTGGATGGGCAATGCAAGCCCCCTCCACGATGTCTGGCCAACGCTATCAACGCTCGCTGGCGATCAGCTGGCGCACATCGAGCCCCGGGATACCAAGGGGGACATGAATATCGCCATCGGCCTTGGCCGCCTGCGTCGCGTCGTCCTCGATGGTAAAGCGCATCACCCCGATGCGTTGATTGGTGCTGGTCATCACATCGATGCGCCATTCGCCCTCGGAATCGGCGGGGAATTGCTGCTTGTGGGTCCAGGCACGATACCCTTCGCTACGCCCACCGTTGATGATCAGCGGAATGCGGTCGACGACGTCGCCTTCATGGCGCCACACATGGTAGATCTTTTCGCGTAGCCCGCGCGGTGCACGAATCGCCGTATAGGCATAAAGGCCGTTTCGCTGCAGGGCGCTCTCGGTCAGCGGCATGCTGCCACGCGGCTCGCGAGCCGCGGTATCGAAGCCGGGGGACAGCGCCGTGCCCGTCAGCCATAGCGTTGCCGGAGGCACCCAGGCGCGCCCGGCCCAGGCAACGCCCCCCAGCAGCATGGCCAGGCCGATCATCGCCAACCAGCCCGTCACTCCTTTGGGGTGCAACAGATGGGCGAGGCTCGGCAGACCAAACACGATGGTGGCCAGCACTGCCAGCAGCAGGGCTTCGCCGGTGGTCAGCTGCAGCATGATCGGTAACGTGACCAGCACGACCAGAAACACGCACTGGGCATGGAACGCGAAGTACAGCCAACGATGGCGCTCGGCCAGGCGAAAGTAGAGTGGATCCAGAATCGACACCACGGCGCAGCCAATCATCAGCAGCGTGAACAGTGCCTGGCCGCTGCCCCAAACCGTAGTGGCGAGTACGAACGGTAGTGTGAAGAACAGCGTCTCCTGGTGAATCATCTGTGCGATGAAGGCCGTTATGCCGCGCGGCAGTGTCGGGTAGCCTCGACTGGATAGAAAACGCCCGATCAGGCTCTCCGACAACAGCAGGATCCAGGCAAGCAAAAGGCCCAGGGCCAGCGCTGCCCCCAGCCACTGCTGACGATCGACCATGAAGAAACTCAACGCGCCGGCGAGAAAAGCCAGTGGTGGCCACAGCCAGGCGTAGGGGCGTAATCGTTCGATCCAGCGTTCGGTCAAGCGGTGCAGCGTGAGCAGACGAGAAGCGGTAGCCATGCAGCGATGTTATCCCCAAAATCCCGTTAAACAGTGACGTGGCGCATCCTAGCAGGTGTATCGGTGCCAAGGGAGTCGCATCCTCGCGACACGGCTCGTTCACCCGTATCGACCGATTCATGATGAGGCTTGACGAACGGGCGAGGCTGGCCCAAGCTAAGCCATATTCAAACGCTTGTATGAAACCCTCTCTCCCAACCCTCGTGGAGATGCGTAGATGATCTACCAAGGCAATGCTCTGTCCGTGGCGAAGAATGGCGATGACATCGCGACGTTGATCTTCGATCTGCAGGACGAGTCCATCAATAAGCTCTCCAGCGCCGTCATCAAGGAGTTGCAGGAAGCCGTCGATGCCATGCGGGCCGAAGATGGCCTCAAGGGCCTGATGATTGCCAGCGCCAAGCAGGCCTTTATCGTCGGTGCCGACATCACCGAGTTCCACGGCATGTTCGCCAAGGAGGAGGATTTCCTGGTCGATATGAACCAGCAGGTCCATGCCTTGTTCAACGCTATCGAGGATTTGCCGTTTCCCACGGTCACGGCGATCAATGGCCTGGCGCTGGGCGGTGGCTGCGAGGTGACGCTGGCCACCGATTTCCGGGTAATGGCCGAGAAAGCCGAAATCGGCTTGCCGGAAACCAAGCTGGGTATCCTGCCCGGCTGGGGCGGTTGCGTGCGCCTGCCACGTATCGCCGGTGCCGACAACGCCATCGAGTGGATTGCCGGTGGCACCCAGAACAAGGCCGATGCGGCGCTGAAAATGGGCGTGGCCGATGCGGTGGTGCCGGCCGAGCGTCTGGAAGCGGCAGCACTCGATATTCTGGCTCGCGCCAATGCCGGCGAGCTCGATTACCACGCGCGGCGCGAAGAGAAGAAGGGGCCGCTCAAGCTCAATGCCATCGAGCAGATGATGGTCTTCGAAACGGCCAAGGGCTATGTCGCCGGCAAGGCCGGGCCGCATTACCCGGCACCGATCGAGGCGATCAAGGTGATCCAGAAGGGCGCCGGCGAAAGCCGCGAGCGCGCCCAGGCGATCGAAGCCAAGGGCTTCGCCAAGCTGGCCAAGACCGAGGTCTGCTTCAATCTGGTGGGGCTGTTCCTCAACGATCAACTGGTCAAGAAGAAGGGCAGCAAGTACGAAAAACAGGCGGCGCCGGTCGAACGGACCGCGGTGCTCGGCGCCGGCATCATGGGCGGCGGTATCGCCTACCAGAGCGCCTACAAAGGCACGCCGATCCTGATGAAGGACATCAAGGAGGAGGCGATCCAGCTAGGCTTGAAGGAGGCGCGCAAGCTGCTCTCCAAGCAGGTCGAGCGCGGCAAACTGACCATCGAAAAGATGGCCGAGGCGTTGGGTAACATTCGCCCCACGCTCTCCTACGGTGACTTCGGCGAAGTCGATCTGGTGGTCGAGGCGGTCGTCGAAAATCCCAAGATCAAGGGCGCGGTGCTTACCGAAGTCGAGGGGCAGGTCGGCGAGAACGCCATCCTGACATCCAATACCTCGACCATTTCGATCACACGCCTGGCCAGCAATCTCAAACGCCCCGAGAACTTCTGCGGCATGCACTTCTTCAATCCGGTGCACCGCATGCCGCTGGTCGAAGTCATCCGTGGCGAGAAGACCAGTGACGCCGCCGTCGCAGCCACCGTGGCCTACGCACGCAAGATGGGCAAGACGCCGATCGTGGTCAACGACTGTCCAGGGTTCCTGGTCAATCGCGTGCTGTTTCCCTACTTCGGCGGCTTCAGCCTGCTGGTCGAGCAGGGCGCCGATTTCGAGCGCGTCGACAGGATCATGGAGAAATTCGGCTGGCCGATGGGCCCGGCCTACCTGCTCGATGTGGTCGGCATGGATACCGCCGTGCACGCCAACGAGGTGATGGCCGAAGGCTTTCCCGAGCGTATGGCACAGGGGGGCAGAAAAGGCTCCAAGACGGCGATCCAGGTAATGTTCGAGAACGAGCGCTTGGGCCAGAAGAATGGCAAGGGCTTCTATGTCTACGAAGAGGACAAGAAGGGCAAACCGAAGAAGGTCTCCGACGCACGGGCGCATGAATTGGTCAAACAGGTCGCGGGCGACGAGCGCGAGTTCAGCGACGACGAGATCGTCGCACGCATGATGGTGCCGCTGTGCATGGAAACCGTGCGCTGCCTGGAGGACGACATCGTCGGCACCCCGGCCGAGGCCGACATGGCATTGATCTACGGCATCGGCTTCCCGCCGTTCCGCGGTGGCGCACTGCGCTACATCGATGCCATGGGCGTGGCCGAATTCGTCAAGCTGGCCGATGAACTCTCGGCCGAGTTGGGGCCGCTTTACGCTCCCACCGCCAAGCTGCGCGACATGGCCGAAAACGGCGAGCGTTTTTACCCGCAACCTTCACAAGCAACCGCGTAGGCCCACCACGCAGATAGGAGAGTAGGAATGAGTCTGAATCCGAGAGATATCGTGGTGGTCGATGGAGTGCGTACCGCCATGGCCAAGGCCAGGAATGGGGCCTTTCGCCACGTGCGCGCCGAGAACCTGTCCGCCGCGATGATGCAGGCGTTGTTCGATCGCAATGCCAGCCTCGATCCGGCCGAGGTCGACGATGTGATCTGGGGTTGCGTCAACCAGACCCTCGAACAGGCCATGAACATCGCCCGCAACGCGGCAATCATGACCGGCATTCCGCCCACCGTGCCGGCGCAGACCGTCAATCGGCTGTGCGGCTCGTCGATGAGCGCGCTGCACATCGCCAGCGCCAATATCAAGGCCGGCATGGGCGACTTCTATGTGATCGGCGGTGTCGAGCACATGGAACATGTTCCCATGGAGCATGGCGTCGACGTCAATCCGTCGATCAGCAAGTATGCCGCCAAGGCGTCGATGATGATGGGCCTGACCGCCGAATTGCTGGGCAAGATGAACGGTATTTCGCGCGAAGAGCAGGACAGGTTCGGCGTACGCTCGCATCAACGCGCGCTGGCGGCCAACGAGAAGGGCTACTTCGACAATGAGATCGTCGGCGTCGAGGGCCACGATGCCGAGGGCCTGCGCCAGCTGGTCACGCGCGACGAGGTGGTGCGCATCGATGCCAATCTCGAGGATATGGCCAAGCTCAAGCCGATCTTCGATCCCAAGGGCGGTACGGTCTCGGCGGGAACCTCCTCGGCGCTCTCCGTCGGCGCATCGGCGATGGCGGTGATGAGCTACGAGCGGGCCCAGGCGTTGGGTCTTGCGCCGATCGCTCGTGTCGTTTCCACCGGCGTGGCCGGCTGCGACGCCTCGATCATGGGCTACGGCCCGGTCCCGGCGACCAGGAAAGCGCTCAAGGCCGCCAATCTGACGATCGACGACATGCAGAGCGTCGAATTGAACGAGGCCTTCGCCGCGCAATCGCTGGCGGTGCTCAAGGATCTCGGCCTGCGCGAGCGCATGGACGATGCGGTCAATCTCAACGGCGGCGCGATCGCCCTTGGCCACCCATTGGGCTGCTCCGGCGCGCGTATCTGCACCACGCTGCTCAACGTCATGCGCCAGCAGGACACCACGCTGGGGCTGGCAACCATGTGCATCGGCATGGGCCAGGGCGTGGCGACGGTGTTCGAACGCCTGAACTGACGTACACTGCCAAGCAGCATGGAAAATGCGGCCCACATCGTTCGATGTGGGCCGCATGCTTATCGCGCATCGCTTATTGCATAATTATGCAGACGGCCTACAGGGAGAGTATTCATCATGTTCGACTGGATCACCCAGGTGATCGCCAGTACCGGCTATTTCGGTATCGCCGCGCTGATGCTACTGGAAAACCTGTTCCCGCCGATTCCTTCGGAAGTCATCATGCCGTTGGCCGGTTTCGTCGCAGCAAGGGGCGAGCTCAGCCTGTGGGGCGTCGTCGTGTCGGGCACGCTCGGGTCGCTGGCCGGCGCGGCGCCCTGGTATCTGCTGGGTCGCTGGTTCGGTGAAGAAGGATTGCACAACGTCGCGGCGCACCATGGGCGCTGGTTGACGCTATCGACTCAGGATGTCACCAAAGCCATCCTCACCTTCAGGCGGCATGGTGCCCTTGCCGTATTCTTCGGACGGCTGATTCCCGCCATTCGTACCCTGATTTCGGCACCGGCGGGTATTGCGCTAATGCCGATCCCTAAGTTCATCTTCTGGACGGCACTGGGTAGTAGCCTGTGGACGACGCTGCTGACGCTTGCCGGTTTCCTGCTCGAGAGCCAGTACGAGCGTGTCGCGGATTATATGGATCCGATATCGAAAGCGGTGATCATCGTGATCGTGGCGACGTATCTCTATCGATTGGTGACTTACCGCAGGTTTTCGCGTTGATTCCCTTCCTGGGGCCGGCAATTTTCGCAAGTCAATCGTCGCGCTGTTCGAAGCGTGCGGCATAGCAGGGTGGCGAGCTGGGTTCCCTGCCATCGGCCTGGCGGTCCTCCAGATCCAGTGCCTCGACGATCGCCTCACGCAGCGTGGGCAGGTGCGAATGCTCCAGATCCCGAGCGGCGCTCAACAGCGTAAGCCGACCCTGCCGGCACCAGCGCATCAGTGGCACCAGGCAATCCTGTGCATCGGCGATCTCCCAGCGATAGCGGCGAATGAACACCGCATCGCTGATTTCGCCCTGGTGCCACTGCCTGCGCAGTACGTTCGATGGCGACGCACCGCGGTACCAATCGGTCAGCGCCAGCGATTCACGCGGCTTGCCGCGCGGCCATAGACGATCGACCAGCACGCGAGCGCCGTCGCTATCCTCGGCCTCGCTGTAGATTCGCTTGAGCACAATGTCATACATCCCGTCGTTCTCCTTGACCTGGGCGTTCCCTTGCACAGCGGTCGCTGCTGGCCACTCGATGCCGCTGAATCATCGTCGCGAAAGCCGGCCCGCTCCAGCGGGCGATATGATGGTGAAGATATGGCGCGATGGGGCCGTGACGCAAGCCCCGTCTTCGAGAGTCTAGACGTCCACCTTCTCGACATGGATACAGGCCGCCCTGACCCGTGGGCTCACGTGCTCCAGGGGTGGATCGCCCCAGGTACACTCCTCGGTGGCTTTGAAGCAGCGCGGCGCGAACGGGCAGCCGGGCGGCGGGTTCAACGGTGACGGCGGTTCGCCCTTGAGGCGCACGCGCTCCTTGCGCCGGGTGGGGTCGGCGACAGGCGTTGCCGAAAATAGCGCCTGGGTATAGGGATGGCGTGGCTGGGTGAATACTTCCGAGGCGGGCCCCGTCTCTACCGGCTGGCCGAAATACATCACGATGACGTCATCGGCGATGCGTTTCACCACGGAAAGATCGTGTGAAATGAATACATAGGCCAGGCCGAATTCGTCCTGCAGATCGGCGAGCAGGTTGAGAATCTGTGCCTGGATCGACAGATCGAGCGCCGAGACCGGCTCGTCGAGTACCAGGATCTTGGGATTGAGCATCAATGCGCGGGCGATGGCGATGCGCTGACGCTGGCCGCCCGAGAACATGTGCGGGTAACGATCGGCATGCTCGGGGCGCAGGCCGACGCGCTCGATCATCTCCAGCGCGGCCTGGCGACGCTGTTCGGCGTCCAGCTCAGGGCGGTTGAGTTTGAGCGGCTCCTCGAGCATGGCCGTCACGGTCTTGCGCGGGTTCAGCGAACCGTAGGGGTTCTGGAAAATGATCTGCACTTCGCGGCGCAAATCCTTGGGCGGTGGCTCGCCCTCCTTCAATTCGACTCGCTGACCATTGATGGTCAACTGGCCGCTGGTCGGCGGCTCGATCATGGTCAATACCCGCGCCAGCGTCGACTTGCCACAACCCGACTCGCCGACCACCGCCAATGTCTGGCCGGGATAGAGATCGAAGCTGGCTTCGTTGAGTGCCTTGACGATCGCGGGGGGCGCGAGCGGGCGTGTCTTGATACGGTAATGGCGGGTCAGGTTGACGGCATGAATGACGGGGTCGCCGGTCATGGCTGAATCCTCGGCGTGTCTCATAAGGGATAGTGGCAAAGCGTTTGAGTGAGGTCGTCGGCTGCCTTGGGCTCTACCTGTTGGCAGTGCTCGGTGGCATAGCGGCAGCGCGGGTTGAACAGGCAACCGCTGGGACGATTCAACTGGCCCGGTACCACGCCGGGAATCGTCGGTAGGCGGTCCTGATCGCCGGCGCGCTCGGGCAGCGCCGAGAGCAGCGCCTCGGTATAAGGGTGACGCGGGTGAGCGAACAGCGCCTTCACTTCCTGGCGTTCGACCTGGCGACCGGCATACTGCACGATCACCTGCTGCGCGGTTTCGGCGACTACGCCCATGTCGTGGGTGATCAGAATCAGCGCCATGCCGGTGTCTTGCTGTAACTCCAGCAACAGATCGAGAATCTGCGCCTGAATGGTCACGTCCAGCGCAGTGGTGGGCTCGTCGGCGATCAGCAGGCGAGGGTTACAGGAGATCGCCATGGCGATCATCACACGCTGACTCATACCGCCGGAGAGCTGATGCGGATAGGCGCCGATGCGCTTTTTCGGATCGGGAATACCGACCTGCGCCAGCAGATCGAGAGTGCGCTCCTTGCGCTCCTTGCGTGAGCCACCCAAGTGCTGACGCAGCATTTCATCGATCTGGGTGCCGACGGTGAAACAGGGGTTCAAGCTGCTCATCGGCTCCTGGAAGATCATCGACATCTCGCCACCGACGATCTTGCGACGCTGGCGCGAACTCAGTTGGCGCAAGTCCTGGCCGTCGAAGGCCATTTTCCTGGCGCTGACTTCAGCGGTCCAGGGCAGCAGGCCCATGGTGGCCAGCATCGATACCGATTTTCCCGAGCCGGATTCCCCGACAATGGCCAGCACCTCGCCCTTGTCGACGGTCAGGCTGGCGTCCTCGACGGCGGGGAACAGGCCGCTGTTGGTACGAAAGCGTACGTCCAACCCTTCGATTTCAAGTAGTGCCATGGAATGTCTCGTTATCACTAAAATACTTTTTCAGGAGCGCTTCATTTTCGGGTCCAATGCATCGCGCAGACCATCGCCCATCAGATTGATCATCAGCACCGTGGTCAGAATCACCAGGCCGGGGAAGGTCACCACCCAGTAGGCGCTACCCATGAATTCGCGGGCATCGGCGAGCATCGCCCCCCATTCAGGGGTCGGCGGCTGTACGCCCATGCCCAGAAAGCCCAGCGCGGCGATATCCAGGATGGCGGTGGAGAACGACAGCGTGGCCTGGACAATCAACGGCGCCATGCAATTGGGCAGCAGGGTGTTGAACATCAATCGGCCATGGCCGGCACCGGCCAGACGGCTGGCGGTGACGTATTCGCGATCCTTCTCGCTGATCACCGCGGCACGGGTCAGGCGTACGAAGTAGGGTAACTGGACCACGGCGATGGCGATCATCGCGCTGGTCAATCCGGGGCTCAGCACGGTGACCAGGCCCAGCGCCAACAGCAGGCTGGGAAAGGACAGCACCACATCCATGACTCGGGTGATCAGTGTCTCGACCCAGCCGCGAAAATAACCGGCCAGCAGACCGAGAAGGATGCCGACCGTCATCGACATCAACACCACCAGCGCGCCGACCGACAGCGAATAGCGGGCGCCATAAATCAGGCGCGAGAGAATATCGCGGCCCACGGCATCGGTGCCGAGGATGTAATTCCAGCTTCCCTCGGCGTGCCACACCGGCGGTAGCAGGAAGGCTTCGCGATTTTGCATGGCCGGATCGTGGGGCGCGAACAGCGGCGCCAGCACGGCAATGATCAGCATGGCGCTGACGAACAGCAGGCCGATCAAGGCGCCGCGGTTGGCGCTGAAATAGGCCCAGAACTCGGCGAACTGGTAACGCAGGGTGCCGGGGGCCGCATGAGATGACGTTATGGACATGTCGAGCCTCCTAATAGCGAATGCGCGGGTTGATGATGCCGTAGGCGATATCGACCAGCAGGTTGATGATCATGATGATCAGCGCGATCAGCACCAGCGCACCTTGAACCGCGGCGTAGTCGCGGCGCGTTATGGCGTCGACCATCCACTTGCCGATGCCGGGCCACGAGAAGATCGTTTCGGTGAGAATCGCCCCCGATAGCAACAGGCCGACTTGCAGACCGATCACCGTGACGACGGTGATCAAGGCATTGCGCAGGGTATGCACCATCACCACGCGGAAGTTGGAGAGCCCCTTGGCGCGAGCGGTACGCACGTAATCTTCGCCCTGCACCTCGAGCATCGACGAGCGGGTCTGGCGGGCGATGACCGCCATGGGAATGGTGCCGAGCACGATCGCCGGCAGAATCAAGTGATGCAGCGTCGACCAGAAGGCATCCCAGTTACCGGCCAGCAGAGTATCGATGGTCAGAAAGCCGGTCACCGAATCGACGAAATACAGGTAGGAGATACGCCCGGAAACCGGCGTCCAGCCCAGTGTGCTGGAGAACAGCATGATCGCCAGCAGGCCCCACCAGAAGATCGGCATCGAATAGCCGGTCAGGCTGACGCCCATCACGCCGTGATCGATCCACGAGCCGCGTCGGGTGGCGGCGATGACGCCGGCCGGCAGGCCGATGAGTACGGCGATGAACAGCGCGACCAGCGAGAGCTCCACGGTGGCCGGGAAGCGACTGAAGAATTCATCGATGACCCGAGTGTGAGTCACCAGCGAGGTTCCCAGGTCGCCTTGCAGCAAGCTGCTCAGAAAGTCCCAGTATTGAACGACCAGCGGGCGGTCGAAGCCAAGTTGAGCGCTGAGTTGGGCATAGCGCTCCGGGGAGATACCGCGCTCACCGGCCAGCAGAATGATAGGGTCGCCAGGCAACAGGCGAATGAACGAGAACGCAACGATGGTGACGCCGATGAACGTCGGTATCACTTGCGCCAGTTTGATGAGAATGAACTTTAGCATGATGCGGAGTTAACCAGGTCGTACGGCGAAAAGGGCGGCCATGCCCCAACCGTGCCAAAACGGCTCTCGCTACGTTTTGACACAGCCTGGTAATGGCCGCCCTGAACAGCGTGTGGAAGGGTTTATTTTAGCGTGACGCCCTCGAAATTATGACTGCCGAGCGGGTCGACCGTATAACCCTCGACCTCCTTGCGTATCGGCATGTGGGTCACCGAGTGGGCCAGCGTGTTCCATGGTGCCTGCTCCTTGAAGATCACCTGAGCCTGCTTGTACAGCTCGGCACGCTTGGCTTGATCGGTCAGCGTCTTGGCTTCCATGATCAGCTCGTTGAACGGCTCATAGCACCATTGCGCGCGGTTTGAGCCACCCACGGCATCGCAACCGAGCAGCACGGCGAGGAAGTTGTCGGGGTCGCCGTTGTCGCCGGTCCAGCCGAGAATGACCGCGCCATCGCGATCCAGATTCGAAGAGCGCTTCAGGTACTCGCCCCACTCGTAGGTGACGATATTCACATCGACGCCGACTTCGGCCAGATCGGCCTGCATCAATGTGGCGGTACGTCGCGCGTCGGGCATATAGGGGCGCTGTACCGGCATTGCCCAGATGTTCATGCTCAGGTTTTCGACACCCGCTTCCTCGAGCATCTGACGCGCTTTCTCAGGAGCGTACGGGTCGTCTTCGATGGCTTCGTTGTACCCCCACATAGTCGGCGGAATGGGGTTCTTGGCCACCTGGCCGGCGCCCTGGAACACGGCGTCGATGATCGCTTCCTTGTTGATGGCCATGTTCAGCGCCTTGCGCACCTTGGGATCGTCGAACGGCTCCATCTGGGTGTTGTAGGCCAGATAGGCGACGTTGAGGCCGGGCTCCGAGAGCACTTCGATCTCGTCGTTGTTCTTCATCTCTTCGATGTCGGCCGGGTTGGGGTAGGCCATCACATGGCATTCACCGGCCAATAGCTTCTGGTAGCGCACCTGCGGATTGGGTGTAATGGCGAATACCAGATTGTCCAGTTCCTCCTGGCCACGGAAGAAGGTCGGGTTGGCCGTGTAACGAATGACCGCATCTTCCTGGTAACCGACGAACTGATAGGGGCCGGTACCGATCGGCTGCTGGTTGACCATCTCGGGCGTGCCGGCCTCGAGCATCGCCTGGCCGTACTCCTTGGATTGGATCGAGGCGAAATCCATCGCCAGGTCGGCCAGGAATGGCGCCTCCGGGCGGGTGAGGACGATCTTCACGGTGTAATCGTCGACCTTGACGATATCCTTGATCAAATCCGGCATCGACATGGCGTTGAAGTACTCGTAAGCGCCATTGTTGAGCTGGTAATAGGCGTTTTCCTTGTCCATCTGCCGCGCGAAGGTGTACAGCACGTCATCGGCGTTGAAAGGGCGGGTCGGGGTAAAGTAGTCGGTGGTGTGAAACTGTACGTCTTCGCGCAGATGGAAGGTGTACTCGAGGCCGTCGTCGGAGACTTCCCAGCTCTCGGCCAGTCCAGGGCGCAGCTCGGTGGTGCCGATCTTGAACTCGACCAGGCGGTTGAAGACCGGTTTGCTCGACGCATCGAACGTCGTGCCCGCGGTATATAGCGAAGGATCGAACCCTTCGGGCGAGCCTTCCGAGCAGTACACCAAAGTTTCGGCCATGACCGGGGTGGCACCGAGCATCAAGGCCGCAACGCTGGCCGCTAGCAGTGTCTTTTTCATTATTGCTCTCCTGCAATAGGCGCTAATAACTGACACCGGGCCGATAGGTTAACGACCCGGCGAGGATGGTTGCGCAGCGCTGAAAAGCAGTTGAATGGCTTGGGCGCGCCGCGCTATGTGCGACAGTTTGGCCGTCTAACAAGCGTTTAATCAACTACCCCTTTAGTTTAAGACGGCCTCGGTTCCCAGTGTAGATAGCCCTTCGCGATACGTCCCATGGCACCATAGCGCCACGGTCGATTGTGTAGCCCATGGCCAACCGGCAAACCGCTATAAAGCGCCACGCCAAGCGGTTGCAGCACATCGGCGAAGATCGCTTCCAGCGATGCATCGCCGTAAGGCGTACAGCCTTCGAACGTGCCCAGGCAAATGGCCGACGCCCGATCGAAGGCGCCGGAATGCACCAGTTGCCATAGCGCGCGCTCCAGACGGTAGTAGGGCTCGCCGACATCCTCGAGGATGACCAGCGCCCCGGGTGGCGCAAAGAAGCCCGCCGACGTCCCGGCGACGCAGGCCAGCGTCATCAGATTGCCGCCGACGACCGGCCCCTCTTCGGCATGCTCGCCAGCGAGTTGTTCGCCGCCGACGCGCGTCAATGGGAACGCCTCGGGCTCGCTGCCTGACAATAGACCGCGAAGCTCTTCGATCTGACGCTTGGCGACGCTGCACTGCTCGGGTGATTCGTGGCCTAGCAGGGCGGCCTCCTTCATCACCGGGCCATGTATCGCCGGCAATCCGTGGCGATGACACTGATCGAGCAGCACACTGATATCGGAATAACCGATCAGCGGTTTGGGTGGCAGGCGCGTCCAATCGATGTGTTCGATCAGCTGGGCACAGCCGTAGCCGCCGCGCACCGCCCACACCGCTTGCGTGTCGGGATCGGCGTAGGCGTCGTAGAGTCCCGCCAGGCGATGCGCCACGCTGCCGGCCAGGTAGCGGCTGGGCGCCTGCAACGAGTCCGGTATGCGCACATCGATGCCCAACGATTCGAGCGCATTGGCGGCCTCGCTGACGATCTTCGGGTCGGTATGGGATGCTGGCGCCACGACGTTGATGGAAAGAGACATGAGACCTCACTCGATGAGTAAATAGGCAAAGCGTATCGGCCTGCCGGTCAGGCCTGATGCGAGGCGACCAGCCCGACGCTCTGCATCGAATCGGCATGGGTCACGATCTGCGCCAGCGCGTTGCAGAAGACCTCGAAGGCCTCGCTCATCTGCCCCGGTGCGCGGTGCAGTTCGATATCCACGTGGCCGATCTCGGGCAAGCCCTGCGCCGCACCGACGATACGACAGCCCGATGGCACGCTGCGCGGGGTCTTGACCGTCATCGCCAACCCGGCCTGAACGGCGACATTGAGACCGGTCGGCGAGGGGCTGGTATAGCGGACTTCCCATTGGCGCTCATCGCGGCCCAAGGCGGCGAAGGCGTGGGCGCGAAAGATGCAACCCTCCGGATTCAGTGCCAGCGGCAAGCGCTCCCAGGCGCTCAGATCGACATGCTCGGCGACCACCCAGACCATCGGCTCGCGACCCAGCAGCCGGCCGGAATGAGTCGGCGTGTGGCGGACCGCCAGCACCGCATCGAGCAGGCCCTCCTGAAAGCGATGCACCAGTGTGCTGCTGATATCGCAAAGCACTTCCATGCGTACCTCGGGGTGCGTCGCCGAGAATTGCGGCAGCAACGCGGGCAGGTAGGCACTGGCCTGCTCCTCGGAAATACCCAGGCGAATCAACTCGCCACGGCGGTCGGCGCCCATCACCCGCTTGGCTTCGTCCTGCAACTTGAGCATCTGCCGAGCATAGGGCAGCAGGCGGCCACCGGCCGAGGTCAGCAGCACGCTGCGACTGGTGCGCTCGAACAGCGTCTCGCCCATGCGGTCTTCCAGACGCTTGATTTGCAGGCTGACCGCCGACTGGGTACGACAGAGGATCTTGCCGGCGGCGCTGAAGCCTTCGCATTCGGCCACGGTGACGAAGGCACGCAGCAGATCCGTATCCATTATCTATGAGCCTCTATAATCAATCTTATCTTAACCATTCATTTCTATTATTAAAGCCTGCTCTCTATGCTGTCCAGGTGTCATGTCATCGGTTCAATCAGGAGACAGCACCATGCCTACCATCGCCGAGAGCCCAAATGCCGCCGCCTCGCTAGAGGGGCTCGTGGACCTGGAGCGCTACCCCATCTTCGACCGGGATAACCAGCGCGGCCAGCAACTCATCGATGAATGCCGGCGGCAACTGGCGAAAGATGGTTGCGTGGTGCTCAAGCATTTCGTTCCTCGCGCGGCGCTGGCGCGTCTCGAGCGCGAGACCGAGCGGCTTTCTCCCGAGGCTCATTACAATCAGACCGAAACCAACCCCTATAACGCCGATGGCGATCCTAGCCTGCCGGCATCGCACCCCAAAAACCGCTTCGACGACCGCACCAATGGCTTCGTCGCCGGCGACCGTATCGACGATAGCACCATCATCCGCCAGGTCTACGAGAACCCCGCTTTCCAGCGTTTCATCGCCGATGTGGTGGGCGTGGACGAGATTCACGAATACGCCGATCCGCTGGCGGGGCTGGTGATCAACGTGCTGCGCGAGGGCTGCCAACACCCCTGGCACTACGATACCAACGAATTCATCGTCACCATGATGACCCGTCAATCCCATGGCGGCGGACGCTTCGAGTACGCACCGGGCATTCGCAGCCCCGAGGGCGAAAATTTCGAGGGCGTGCAGCGCGTGCTCGACGGCGATCGCTCATCGCTCAAGTCGCTGGATCTACAGCCCGGCGATCTGCAGGTCTTCTTCGGCCGCTATTCGCTGCACCGGGTGACGCCGGTTGCGGGCAACCGCGAGCGCCACACGGTGATTTTCGCCTACGCCAAGGAGCCCGGCTTCATCGGCCGCCCCGAACGCGCCCTGCGCATTTTCGGGCGCATGGCGCCGATTCACGAGAAGCTGCTGCAAGAAGGTATGCAGCGCAGCGACAACCTAGCCGACTAGACTGCTGCGCTCGGCCATACGGCGTTAAAAACCGGCTTAAAATGCTCATTTACTCCTACGTAAACTCCGCTTTTTCGCCGATTTTTGCCTTGTCTGACCTTCGCACGTCGACGTCTAGTTCAGTAATTAAAGCTTTTTCAGGGAAATAGCATGAGTTCCGTAGAATTCGGGTCCCTCTCCGACCGCGAGCCGGACAGCATTCCGGTCATCCCTTCGGCGCCGATGGCCAACGGCGACAGCATCCCCGCCGCCTTCGATCCCGTACGATTGCGTGCCGGGCGATTGAGCCGGCTACGCGCGATGATGGCCGAGCAGGGCTATGCCGCGCTGGTGCTGTTCGACCCCAACAACCAGCGCTACGCCACCGGCTCGCGCAACATGTTCGGCTACTTTTTGCGCAACTCCACGCGCTACATCTACGTGCCGCTGGAGGGGCCGGTCATCCTCTTCGAATACCCCGGGAGCGCGCATGTCTCGACCTGGCTCGAGACCATCGATGAAGCGCGCACCTCCAAGGTGGTGTGGTCGGCGGTCAATCAGCGCGACAATCTCTCGAGCGATCCCTTCGGTATCGAGATCGCCGAGCTGATCGAGGAGCACGGCCACGGCAATCGCAAGGTCGGGCTGGATCGTTGTACGCTCAACCTGGCGCGCTCGCTCGAGGCCCAGGGGCTCGATGTGTTTGACTGCATGCAGGATACCCTGCATTGCCGGCGCATCAAGACGCCGGAAGAGGTCGCCTGCCTGGCGCAATCGATGGCCGCCAGCGAAGCCGCAGTGGCCGAAGTCGAAGCGGCGATCAGGCCCGGCATCACCGAGAACGAGCTGTTCGCGATCATGTACGGCAACGTGATCGAGCAGGGCGGCGAGTTCATCGAGACGCGCCTATTGTCGTCCGGCCCGCGCACCAATCCCTGGTTCAACGAGGCCAGCGACCGGGTGATTCGCCCCGGCGAGCTGGTCGCGCTGGATACCGACACCATCGGTTGCCACGGCTACTACTCGGATTTCTCGCGCACCTTCCACGTCGGCCCCGGCAGACCCAGCGGCTACCAGCAGAGCCTCTATCAAATGGCTCATGAGCAGGTTCAGCACAACATCTCGATCCTTGAACCGGGCATCAGTTACCGCGAGATCGCCGAACGCGCCTGGAAGATTCCCGAGCGCTTTCTCGATCGCCGCTACCCCTCGATCATCCATGGCGTGGGCATGCACGGCGAGACGCCGCTGGTCGCGCACCACATGGATTTCGACCGCTTCTCCAAGGATGGTGTGCTCGAACCGGGCATGGTCGTCTCGGTGGAAAGCTACATTGGCGAGGTCGGCGCGGCCGATGGCGTCAAGCTGGAAGAAGAAGTGCTGATCACCGATAACGGCATTGCAATGCTCTCGCGTTATCCGTTCGATGAGGCACTGCTGGGACGGCAGTACTAAACGCCTGAAGGGTAGGGCACGACGCGGCGCCGCTGATCGGCGCCGCGTTGCGTCAGTCGTGAAAGTTATTGCCCGCCGTGGTCGGCGCGATCACCCCGGCGCGGATGACGAAGTCACCGAAGTGCTCGCCGTTCTCGCGCTCCTTGGCATAACGCTGGATCAGCGGGGTGAGCTCCGCCAGTATCGTGGCTTCGTCGATGTTCTCGCGATAGAGCTTGTTCAGCCGTTCGCCGGTGAAATTGCCGCCGAGGTACAGGTTGTAACGGCCCAGCGCCTTGCCGACGAAACCGATCTCGGCCAGATAGGGGCGGGCGCAGCCGTTGGGGCAGCCGGTCATGCGCACGACGATGGCGTCCTCGGCCAGGCCAGCCTCGCGCATCGCATCATCCAGCTTGTCGATCAGCGAGGGCAGGTAGCGCTCGCTCTCCGCCATGGCCAGGCCGCAAGTGGGGAAGGCGACGCAGGCCATCGATTCGCGGCGCAGCGGTGTTACGTCCTTGACCATGCGGTACTCGTCGATCAGCGCGTCGATCACGGCGCGGCGCTCGTCGGGCACGTTGGCGACGATCAGGTTCTGGTTGGTGGTCAGCGCGATGTCGCCTTCATGCACCTTGGCGATCTCGCGCATGCCGGTCATTAGCTGCATGCCGTCGTCGAAATCGGCGACGCGGCCGTTCTGCACGAACAGACCGCAATGCCAGTTGCCGTTCTCGCCCTGATACCAGCCGTAGCGGTCGCCGTTGCTCTCGAAGCGGTACTCGCGGGGCTCTTGCAGCTTATCGCCCAGTCGGCTCTCGACCTGCTCGCGGAACCACGCCGGGCCGTGATCCTCGACGGTGTATTTCATCCGCGCGTGTTTGCGGTCGTGGCGGTCACCATAGTCGCGCTGCACCAGCATGACCGCCTCGGCGACATCGAGCACCTGCTCCGGTGTGCAGAAGCCGATCACGTCGCTTAGGCGCGGAAAGGTCGCCGGTTCGCCATGAGTCATGCCCATGCCGCCGCCGACGCTGATAGTGAAACCGTGCAGCTCGCCGCCTTCGACATGGGCGATGAAACCGAGATCGTGGGCGAACAGGTCGACATCGTTCTCGGGCGGGATGGCCAACGCGACCTTGAACTTGCGCGGCAGATAGTGGTGCGTATAGAGCGGCTCCTGCTTCTGTGCGCCGCCGGCAATGCGCTCCTCGCCGAGGAATATCTCGTGATAGGCGCGCGTGCGCGGCATCAGGCGCGCGCTGATGGCGTGGGCCAGATCGAAGACCCGGCGATGGAGCGCCGAACGGTGCGGGTTGGCGGTGCTGATGACGTTGCGGTTGACGTCGCCACAGGCGGCGATGGTGTCGAGCATCGCCTCGTTGATGGTCTTCAAATGCGCACGCAGGTTCTCCTTGAGTACGCCGTGGTACTGAAAGGTCTGGCGCGTGGTGATGCGCAGCGTGCCGTTGGCGTAGCGGGTCGCGACGTCATCCAGCGTCAGCCACTGCTCGGAGGACAGCAGCCCGCCCGGCAGGCGCAGGCGAACCATGAACGAGTAGAGCGGCTCGAGCTTTTGATGGCGCCGTTCGCTGCGCAGGTCGCGATCGTCCTGCTGGTAGAAGCCGTGGAACTTGGTCAGTTGCGTGTCGTCCTCGCTGATCGCCCCGGTGGCGCGGTCGGCCATGCCCTCCAGCAATGTGCCGCGCAGGTAGTCGCTCTCCACCTTCAGGCGCTCGTTGGGGTGCAGGTCGTCCAGCGAGATATCGCGAAGTGTTTCGATGATATCGCTCATAGGGTTCCCTCGAATCAATAGACGTCGCGCTGGTAGCGCTTGGCCTGTTGCAGTTCGCGCAGATATTCCGTTGCGGCTTCTTCGTCGAGACCGCCTTCGTCGCGGACGATATCGAGCAGCGCGCGGTGTACATCGGCCGCCATGCGCTCACCGTCGCCGCACACATAAAAATGCGCTCCGTCCTGCAACCAGGCATACAGATCGCTGGCGTTTTCGCGCATGCGCTGCTGAACGTAGACCTTCTCCTGCTGATCGCGCGAAAACGCCACGTCCAGCCGGTTGAGCAAGCCCTTCTTGCGCCAATTGAGCAGTTCCGTCTGGTAGAGGAAATCGGCGCGAAAGCGGCGATCGCCGAAGAACAGCCAGTTGCGGCCCTTGGCGCCACGCTCTTCGCGCTCCTGCAGGAAGGCGCGGAACGGCGCGATGCCGGTACCCGGGCCGACCATGATGACTGGCGTGTCATCATCGTAGGGCAGCTTGAAGTTCTTGTTGCGATCGATGTAGATCGGCACCGTGTCGCCGGGCTGCACGCGATCGGCGAGATAGGTGGTCGTCACGCCGCCACGCGCACGACCATGGGTTTCGTAGCGTACGACGCCGACCGTCAGGTGGACCTCGTCGGGCGTCGATTCATGGCTCGAGGCGATCGAGTAGAGGCGTGGCGGCAATTTGCGCAGCGCGCGGGTGAACGTGGCGGCGTCGATGCCCTCGACCGGGAAGTGCTCGATGACATCGATGATATGGCGTCCCTCGATCCAGTCGCGCAGCTCGTCGCGGGACTCCTGATCCATCAGCCGGCGCAGCTCGGCGGCATCGGCAATCTCGGCCCAGTGCTCGAGAAATGGCCGGGTCAGCGTGGTGATCTCGAACTCCGAGAGTAGGGCGTCGCGTAGCCGGCGGCCCTCGCCGAGATCGAAATCGGCATCCATGCGCAGCATCTCGATCAACTCGTCGACATGGGCGGGGTCGTTCTGCGGCACGACGCCCACGGCATCGCCCGGCTCGTAGGTGAGTCCCGAACCCTCCAGCGACAGTTCGATATGGTGGGTCTGCTTATCGGAGCCGCGACCGTTGAGCACGATCGAGTCGAGCACCTCGGCCTGGAAAGGATTCTTCTTCCAGTAGACCGAATTGGGCGATTCGATAGCCGTCGCCGGTATCGCCTGGCTGGCGCCGGCAGTGCCCTGGGCTCCGCTTTCAACGCCGGTGAGCTGGACGTAACGCTCGAGCACGGCGTCGATCCAGCTCTCGGCGGCATCCTCGTAATCGACATCGCAGTCGGCACGTTCATGGATACGTCGTGCGCCCAGCGCCTCGAGGCGGGCGTCGAAATCCTTGCCGATCTTGCAGTACTGCTCATAACTGGAATCGCCCAGCGCCAGTACCGAGAAGTGCGTGTCGTCGCTGAGCTTGGGCGCCTTGCGGCCGTGCATCAGTTCGTAGAAGCCCTCGGCGGTATCGGGCGGATCGCCGTCGCCCTGGGTGCTGACCACTACCATCAGGTTGAGCGGTGCCTTGAACTCCTTCTTGCCGAAATCCGCCATATCGGCCAGACGCACGTTGAAGCCACGCGCCTTGGCCCGATCGCGGGCCTGCTCGGCGACACCCTCGGCATTGCCGGTCTGGCTACCGTAGAGCACGACGATTTCCGCCGGGGTGGACGATGCCTGCGGCTGAATGGCTGCCGTGCCTTCGCCGCTCTGGGCGCCGAGGCCGGCGAGATAGCCGCTCAGCCAGGTCATCTGGTCGGCGCTCAATCCTGCCAGGGCCTCGTTTAGCCGACGAGCCTGGTCGGCGCTCAAGGGGTTATTGGTATCGAGCAAGGGGCCTTGTGGCATGGGTCAGCCTCTTTGCATTGAGTAGAGAAGCAAGGCTAGTGGTTCTTGAAAAGAATGAAAAATTATATATAGCGATTCTTATATTCAAAAATGAAATTAGCGCGCCAGAGCTACCCCTTGGGCGTCTATTTGCGTCGTCCGGTCGCATCGCTTCATTGGCATTTTAATCAACCGCTATTTGATTTGCGTAACGCTAATGCCGGTTTAGCGCTATTAAAAGGGGCGATGAAAATTACCGATTGGATACATGTCAAAGACGGATTTTGCGTTCGTTGATGAAACGCATTGCGCCAATCCCGTCGTTTGCCTGATTCCTCATTCATCCGATTCTTTCGGCCACCATTCAGAGCTGGTCGGCAGCCGCTCTTGTCGTCTGGTGTTATCTCATGACCTGGCTCATTGCCTTGCAGGTGGAAATATTAAGCCTTGTGTGAGCTTGGTGTATCGGTAATGTTTCCCAAGGTAATTTAAAGAAAAATACAGTGAAAAAATAGTTCCCATGCCCGACACGAGCGCTTTCTCTCAAGATGAAAAACCGCTGCATGCAGGCAGGGAACAACGCAGTGAATCTCGCAGGCTACTCGTAATCGTTCACGCTGGGACGTTGGTGCCTGGCAGGGTCGCGTCGAAAAATAAAATTCGTGGGGGTGTACGATGTTCTCGATTTCCTTGGTGAATCCGCTGTCCGGTGAGCTTATCAGTGGCCTGAAAGAGGGCTTCCGGCTCGATTCGAGCCGCCTCGATGAGTTTGCGATCCGTGCCATTCCTGTCGGCGAGTCCGGTTTCGATCCATTGAGCGTATCGGCGGTACGCTTGACGCTGGTCGATGCCAATGGTGACTCGACCGTAGTCATGGCGTCGACCGCCCCGTTCATCTTCGCTATGCCACCGGCACTGGCCAATGGTGTCGCCAACCTGACCGTCGAGGCTCTCGATGCCAATGAGCAGGTCATCGTCGGCGGTAGCGAACAGCTGGGTTTCCAGGTGGCCGACACGCCGCTGTTCGATTCCCTGCGTGTACAGGCGGAAGATACCGCGGACAGCGATGGTGACGGCAACTTCACCACGCTGGAAGGTGGCACGCTGAAGCTGGTGGGAAGCGAAGATCCCAATGCGGTCAACGCCGATGGCAATGGTTACGCCGATTACGGCACCCCCAGCGGCGAGACGCTCACGTTCACCGTCAACGTCGCCGAGGCCGGCGAGTACGAATTGGCGCTGGGTTATGCATTGAGCCAGAACGATGACGGCAGCGAGCGCAACCGCCCCCTGCGCCTCGAGGTCAACGAGCAACTCGTCGATCGTGTTTTCGACCTGACCAGCACCACCGATACCGCCGACGCCGGTGATTTCACGGTGTTCGACGAGCGCACGATCCACGTCGATCTCGTGGCTGGCGAGAACACCATCAGCTTCACCTCCAATGGTGCCAGCGGCCCGAACATCGATTATCTCGAGGCGCGCAAGCCCGCAGCGGGCAATGTGGTCATTCAGGGCGAGGACCTCGTCGTTTCCCCAGCGGAGGATCTTGCCAGCGCGACCACCAACCGCGTTGTCACGGTCGATAACATCAATACCATTGATGACACGTTCCGCGTCGGCGCCGAAGGCGCCAGCTACATGGATTGGGCCAAGGGCAATGCCGAGGCCTATGGCGAGTTTACGTTCCAGGCGCCGGTAGCCGGCACGTACTCCATCACCGTAACCTATGCGGGCTCGACGGCCCGGCCGCTCGACCTGTCGCTGGTCGCTGGGGGCGTGGCCACTTCTATCGGCGGCTTCGCGTTTGCCGCGACGACACCGCCTGCCGCGTTGCCCGACGACTTGGCTGATCTGCCCGACGATGTGACGGTAGCCGACGTGCCATCGGAGTGGGAAGGCTGGACCACCGAGACGACCGAGGTCTCGCTGGCTGCTGGCGAGAATCTGTTGCGCCTTGGCGGTGGTACCGACGGCCCCAACATCGACAAGATCGAGCTCGCGCTGGTGGCAGCCGATGCTGTACCGCCAATCGCGATCGAACTGGATAATGCCAGCGTGCTGGAGAACGACGACGGCGCGGCGATCGGTCAGCTGAGCGTCGAGGACGCCGACGACACGGCGCATGTGTTCACTGTGAGCGATGCCCGTTTCGAGGTCGACGCCAGCGGCATGCTACGCCTGAAGGGCGGCGAGAGCCTGGATTTCGAGACCGAGCAGTCCATCGAGCTGACGGTCACCGCCAGCGAGGCGGACGATTCCACAGCCAGCGTGTCGGAGACGTTCACTATTACCGTCGGCGATGTCGATGAGTCCGAGCCTGAACCCGAACCCACGCCTTTCGACCCGGTTTTTCTGCAGGCCGAAGACGGCGTATTGGGTGCGACCAACGATGATGGCACCGTGGTGCGCGATGCCGACAATCAGGAGTCGGGCAGCTTTGTCGGGCTACGCCCCGATTTCTCCGGTAGCGGCTATCTCGATTTCGGCAGCGCGCCGGGCGATAGCGTTGCCTACACCGTCAATGTCGCCGAGGCGGGCGATTACGACATCAGCGTGCGCTACGCCTCCAACGGCATCCGCCCGCTCGATCTGAGCGTGAACGGTACAGCGCAGGGCGCCATCGATTTTGCCGACACCGACCCGGATGGCACCGGTGAGGTGGAGGGCTTCGATAACTGGCAGTACGAAACCGTCACGGTGAGTCTGAATGCTGGCGAAAACACCTTCTCGCTGGCTATTCCCGCAGGTGCCAGCAGTGGCCCCAATCTCGATCGTATCGAAATCACCACGGCAGGTAGCGGCCCGGTCGGCGACGTTTCGGCGGATGCCGATGGCAATCTCGCGCTGAGCGGACCGGTCGATGATGTTGCGGTTGGCGCCGAAGCGGTCAGCTTCGATGTGACCGGCGTGGATGCGGACATCGTCGGTGCCGAGTTGAGTCTCAATGGCGTCGAAATCAGTGCGCCGGTGAGTATCGTCGATGGAGCGATAACGGTGGATCTGTCGGATCAACCCGCTGGCGACGTCACGCTGACGCTATCGGTGACCGATGCGGCAGGCAACCATGCACAGGCCAGCGCCAACGTCACGTTGGCCGAGCAGAATACCGGCCCGCTGGATGTCACTTTCGACAACGTGGAAAGCTACACCATCGCGCAGGACAACCCGCTCAACGAACCCGGCTACGAGGTATCTGACGAGGGCGCGGTTCTGTCGCTCAACGACAACCTGTGGAAGCGTGTCGAGCTATCCAGCGATTACACCGTCACCGAACAGACGCGCATCGTGCTGGATCTCGCCATTGGCGAAAATTCGCCTGAAATCGTCGCAATCGGTTTCGATCTGAACGAAAACGCCTTCGATGGCGATCGCTCGATCTATCAGCTCGACGGCTTCCAGGGGCAGGGTGCGTTCATCGATCTACGCGGCTCCGGTGTCGATAATGGCGATGGTACGACCCGCTTCACCATCGATCTGAGCGAGCACGCCGGCACCACGCTCGGCTCGCTGGTCTTCATCAGCGACGACGACGCCACCTCGACGCTCGGCTCGGCGATCTTTTCCAACGTTCAACTCACCGAGATGGACCCGGGCAGCGAAGAAAACAGCGCGCCGCGCGTGATCGGCGGTGGCATCGCCGATCTGTCGATCGATGAAGGCGGCAGGCTGGAACTCGATCTGCCGTTCGTCGACGATGACGGCGATCCGCTCAGCTACGCCGTCGAGGTTTTCCAGGATGGCGTGCTCGTCGAAAGCGCTGGTGGGCTCACCATCGACAACGGCGTATTGAGCGGCAGCCTGGACGATTTGGGTATTGGTACCTTCACCGTCACGGTCACGGCTGACGACGGTTCGGCAATGGTCGATACCTCATTCGAATTGACCGTCAACAACGTCAATGACGCACCGGTCGCCGATGATGTCGCCCTCGAACCCTACTTCGGCTCTCAGGGCGCCTTCTTCGATGGCATCGATCTGGCGATCTTCGAAAACTACTTCAGCGATCCCGATGGCGACGCACTGACACTCAGCGTCGAAGGGCTGCCCGAGGGTCTGAGCGTCGATAGCGAAGGCGTGATCAGCGGTACGCCGAGCGTGGCCGGGTCGTTCGAGGTCATCGTGCACGCCACCGATGATGGCGGTCTGTCCGATACGCTGACCCTGCAGTTCGAAATCGAAGGCCCCTCGGTGGGCGACGTTTACACGATCGAGGCCGAAGACTTCACCGGGCTTGCCGATGCCGGCAACTTCTTCGTCGCCGGCGATGCCGATGCGTCGGGTTATCAGCTGATCCAGCTCGCCAATAACGAGTCTACCCAGGTGACGACCGAGCTCGGCGAAAGCGGCCTGCTCGAGGGCTGGTACACGGTCAGCGTGGTGGTCTTCGACGAAACCGATGGCGAGGGCTCGCTGTCGCTGCGCATTGGCGACACGCTGGTGCAGGCCCGCAACAACGCTACCGACACGCTGGTCGACAGCGCGCTTCTCAGCGACGATTTCGGCACGTTCCTCAATGGCGGCGCGCGGGGCGGGGCCGGTCAGGCCGGCAACCTCAAGGAGATCGCCTTCGAAACGCCGGTCTACATCGATGCGGCGACCATCGCCACGTTGACCGCGCAGGGCGAATCCTTCGAGCAGATGCGTATCGACCGCCTGCTGTTCACGCGGGTCGAGGAGCCGATCAACGAAGCGCCGACGATCGTCGGCCTGGCCGATACGGTGGCTATCGACGAAAACACCTCGGATATCGCCGTACTCACCTTCAGCGACCCTGAAAACGACGCGCTCACCGTCACGCTCGAAGGGGCCGATGCGGCGCTGTTCACCTTCGACGAAACCACCGGCGTGCTATCGATGGTCAGCGCACCGGATGCCGAAACGCCGACCGATAGCGACATCGACGGCGTCTACGAATTCACCGTTTCGGTCAGCGATGGCGAGAATACCGTCTCGCAGAACGTCATCGTCAGTGTCGCCGATGCCAACGAGCTGATTGCCATCGAACAGACCGACTACGCGCTCGTCGAGGGGTTGACGTCGGTTGGCGCCGTACCGCTGGTCGATGAAGATGGCACCACGACGGGCCTGGTCGCCCCCATGTTCGCCATTACCGGCGGTAGCGATGCGGCGCTGTTCAGCATCGATCCGTCGAGTGGCGAATTGACCTTCAATGTCGCCGCGGATTTCGAAGCCCCTGGCGATGCCGATGGCGACAACCTCTACGACGTGGAGGTGACGGTTACCGACGGATCTCTCAGTGACACCGAAACCCTCGCCATCGCGGTGACCGACGGCGACGAAGGCGTCTTCACGCCGATTACTATTCAGGCCGAAGCGGGCGCGCTGACCGTGCTCGACGATGGCAGCAACGCGACGGTCACCACCGTGCGCGATGCCAGCAATCCCGAGGTCGGGTCGGGGTTCAGTGGGTTGCGACCGGACTTTTCCGGTAGCGGCTATCTCGATTTCGGCGATACCTCGGGGGATGCGGTGACGTTCACCGTCAACGTCGCTCAGGCCGGCACCTACGACCTCAACATCCGCTACGCTTCAAACACCGACCGCCCACTGGATCTCAGCGTCAATGGCGGCAGTGCTGACCAGCTTGCTTTCGTGACCACCGACCCGGATGGCAGCGGCATCGAGGAGGGCTTCGACCACTGGCTGTTCGAGACCGTCACGGTCACGCTGGCGGCGGGTGAAAACTCGCTCTCCTTGGCGATTCCCCCAGGCCTGAACACTGGCCCCAACCTCGATCGTATCGAGATTACCGAAGCCGGCTCCGGCCCCATCGGAACCGATGACCCGGGTGAAGAAGAGCCTGAAGCCTTCCTGTTCGAGATCCAGGGTGAAGCGCTGACCCTCGACGACGATGAGCCGAATCCGGACACCATGGTGCGCGATGCCAGCAATCCGGAAACCAATCTGGCAACCGGACCGGACGGCCTCTGGGATGGCTTCACCGGCACCGGTTATCTTGACATGGGTAACGAAGCTGGCGACGCGGCGTTCTTCAATGTCAGCGTCGAAGAGGCGGGTACCTACACGCTGAGCGTGCGCTACACCAATGGCGATACCGCGCTGGCCGATCGGCCGATGGACATTCTGGTCGGCGGCGCCTCGCAAGGCCAGATCGACTTCCCGATCACCGGCATCGGCGATGCCGCCTGGATGAACTGGAGCGAGGCGACCATCGAGCTCGAGCTCTCCGCTGGCGATAACGTCATTCGCCTTGAGAACGTTGGCAATAGCGGGCCGAATATCGACAGCCTCTCGGTCAGCCGCGAAGGCGATGCGCCCGACCCGATCGTCGAGCCGATCGATCGCTTCAAGGTCAAGATCAACTTCCAGCCGGAAGGCTTCGCCACACCGGATGGCTACGTGGCGGATACCGGCCTGGCGTTCGGCGAGCAGTCCATCGAGGTCGATGGCCAGACCTACCAGTACGGCTGGGTCAGCGAAGCCTCGATCGCCGACGGTACCGACAACGGCACCACGCCAATGGCGATCGACGGGCAATCGAGTGTCGCCGTCAATGACCGCACCGACGAGATCGCCGGGCTCGATCCGCTTCAGGGCACCTACGCGCATATGGCGCTGCCCGGCTACGAGAACAACGCCGGCTGGGAGATCGAACTGGAAGACGGCTTCTACGAAGTCACCCTCTCGATCGGCGACACCGCTGGGCCTTATGACAGTTACAACGTCATCAATGCCGAGGGTGAGCTGTTCAACGATCCGTTCGCGCCGTTCCGCCCCGACGATTTCCCGGCGGACAACGACCCGAGCGACGACACCCAAGGCTTCCGCTCCGATCTGGTGACGCGCATCGTCGAGGTCACCGATGGCCGGCTGACGCTGGATTCGCTCGGCATGGGCAGTTCCAATACCGAGATCCAGTACATCGAGATTCAGGAGCTCCCCGATCTCACGCCTGGCGATGGTCGCGATGCGCCCGAGGATTACGCCTTCTTCACCGATCCACGGGCGATTGCCGGGGTCGGCGAGAACGAGGTCGAGGTCGATCTCGCTCCCGCCGATGGCAGCGCACCGGATGGCGTCGATCCGACTTCGGATCTGTTCATTGGCCTATCGGTCGCCGAGGGCCGGGGTGGAGCGCTGCTGGAAAGCCTCAGTGACGGCTCGATCCGCCTGTTCGAGACGCTGACTGGCGAGGAGGTGGCATTCAATGCCAACACCACCGGTGGCTTCGACTCGCTGACCATCTCGCCGACCGGTGGCTTGAAGGAGTTCACCAGTTATACCCTGGTGATCGATGGCTTCCAGGATCGCGGCGACAATACCGATCCGGACGCACCGACCCGCGAGTTCCAGAAGTTCACCTCTACCTTCGTGACCGGTGAAGCGCCGGAAGTGGTGGCGCGCGAAGTGGCCTTCAATGACGTGGTCGAGCTCGATGGCGCGGCGGATGGCGCTTTCGGCTTCCTGTCCGTCGAGCTATCCCCCGATGGCTCGCACCTGTACGTGTCGACCATGGGTGGCGAGATCAAGCGCTATGACGTCGATCCCAATACGGGGGCGCTGTCCGGCGAACAGACCATGACGCTGGATTATTTCCAGGATAGCGAAGGGCCACGCGGCATCATCGGCCTGACATTCGATCCGAACGATCCGAACACGTTGTGGGTGACGGACAACTACCCGATCCCGCTGTCCGGTCGCAGCGAGAGCGTGCCCGACTTCAGTGGCCGTATTTCCAAGATCACCCTCGGCGACGGGCCGGATCTCAGTGGCACGGCGGAAGCCTATATCACGGGGCTGCCACGCTCGATCGCGGATCACGTGACCAACAGCCTCGAGTTCCGCGCCAATCCGGAATACGACGCCGTCACCAACCCGGACGTGCCGACGCACCTGCTCTACGTCATCCAGGGCTCGGACTCCGCGATGGGCCAGCCTGACGATGCCTGGGGCAATCGCCCCGAGCGCCTGCTCAATGCCTCGGTCATGGAGATCGATCCGACCCGTGACGCACCCGAAGGCGGGTTCGACGTTACCACCGAGCCGTTGCCCGCCAACGGACGGCGTTACGCCGATGACGACAACGATCTCAAGAACGACCCGATCCCGATGGGCGATGGCGAGTTCCTGGTGTTCGCCGACAACGGCACCGCCACCGTGCAGGATGCCGATGGTAATATCCTCGAGAGCTTCTACGACCCGTTCGCCGAGGATGCGGTACTCAGGATCTTCGCCACCGGCACTCGCAACGCCTACGACCTGGTCTGGCACTCCAACGGCTTCCTCTACATACCGACCAACGGCTCGGCGGCCGGCGGTAACGTGCCCGACGATCCCAGCACGCCACAGGACGAAAGCCAGAACAACGTCGAAAAGCAGGACGACTACCTGTTCACGGTCGAGGAGGGAGGCTACTACGGCCATCCCAATCCGCTGCGCGACGAGTACATCATGAACGGCGGCAATCCGACCGCAGGCAACGACACCAACCAGGTCGGCGACTACCCGGCGGGCACCGATCCCGATCCCAACTACCGCATCGACGATGCCTACTCGCTGGGCGAGAACCGCTCGCCCAACGGCGCCACCGAATACACCAGTAACGTATTCGGCGGCAACCTGCAGGGTAACGTGCTGTTCACCGAGTTCTCGGGTGGTGACGACATTCGCTCGATCACCCTCGATGCCAACGGCAACGTGATCGGCGACGACGTGCTGCGCGACGTCAACGGCAACGTGATCACCTACGTCGACCCGCTCGATATCATCGAGAACCCGGCCACTGGCCAGCTTTATCTGCTGACGCTGAACCGAGGCAACGGTCAGAGCCAGCTGATACGCCTCGACCCGGCGCCCGGTGGCGTAATCACCGATCCGGGCGATGGCGACGGTGATGGAGATGGCGACAACAGCGATCTGGTCTCGTTGCTGACCATTCAGGCCGAGGACGTGACACCCGCCGATGGCACCTCGGTCACGGTAGCCGACGGCAATGGCGCTGAAATCGAGATTCGCACCGTGGACAACCCTGAGCCCAACCAGCCGACTGGGGTACGTCCGGGCGCCTATGGCCTCGACGGCAACAATGACGATACCGATGGCGTGCTCGGCGGCTATGCGGATTTCGGCGCGACCAACGTTGACTTCGTCACCTTCAACTTCGAGCTCGGCGCGGCCCAGTCCGGCGACTCGGTACTGCGGGTGCGCTACGCCAACGGCGACACCGTGAGCCGCCCACTGGAGGTGTTCGTCAATAACGTCAGTGTCGGTATCTTCGACTTCACGCCGCCCCCCGGTATCAACGACGACACGGCATGGAATAAGTGGCTGACGCTGGATATTCCCGCCGAGCTGGTCTCGGGGCTGAACACGGTGCGCTTCCAGGCGACCGCCGAGACGGGGCCGAACATCGACCAGTTGGAAATCCTCCAGGAGCCGGCCGACACCACGCCGGGATATACCGTGTACGAGGCGGAAAGCGCCGAACTGGACGGCCCCATGGTGGTGACCCAGAGCGAGGACGATCGCAACGCCTCGGGCGATGGCTTCGTCGACTTCGACGGTACCAACGATCAGACCATCACCTGGAGCGTCAACGTCGCCGAGGCGGGCACCTACGAGATCGGCTTCCGCTATGCGCTGGCCACGGCCAAGGGCAGCCGGCCGATGGATCTGATGATCAACGGCCTCGCCCTCGGTGCGCTCGCCTTCGTCGGTCAGAGCAATGCCGCCGAGGACGACTGGTACTTCGAGACCATCACGGTTTCGCTACAGGCGGGCTCGAACGTCATCAGCGTGACGGCGCCGGATGCGGTCGGTCCCAACGTCGATCTGCTGCGAGTGGCGGACGAGCCGCTGGACACCTTCGATCCGAGCTACGCCGAGGTCAACGGCGAGACGCGCATCGAGCTCGAAAGCGGCGACACGGCGCGGGCGGTGAACGAGCGCACGGCGGACTTCTACTTCACCGTGAGCGAGGACGGCGCCTACAAGCTCGATCTGGCGGCCAACGCCGGTGCGCCCGATGGCGGCGAGTTGACGCTGCTGCTCAACGGCCAGCCGCTCGATGAGCTGCTCTTCCCCGGGCAGGGCGACGCTGGCGAGCAGTCGGCTTACGTCGAGCTCGAGGCTGGGGTCTCCTACAACCTGAGGGTGACCTCCGAGGCCGACGGCGCCGATGAGATCGACTATCTCGACGTCTCGCCGGCGCCGGGCGATCCCGATGCGGATATCGCGATTCAGAGCGGTGACGCGGCGTACTACTCGGATCGGTTGCACTTCAATTACCTGGAGAACAACGACGCCTCGAATCCCGATCGGGATTACAAGGAGAGCGGCAGCGTCGAGATCAGCAACACCGGCACCAGTGAGCTCGTGATCATTGATGCCAATCTCAGCGGTCCGTTCGTGCTGGCCGATCCGGACATCTTCGATGGCCTGACGCTGGCCGCCGGCGAGTCGATCACGGTCGAGGTACTGTTCGATCGCTCGGCCTACACCGCACCGACCACCGATGCGGCGGATGGCGTGTTCGAGGGCGTGCTGCAACTGGTGACCAACGACGCCGACACGCCGATCGCCGAGGTGCACCTGGCCGGCTTCTGGCAGGCCCGCGACGAAGGCGGCTGGGAACCCAACGTCAACGAGGTGTGGGAGATCTTCGGCTTCGGTAACGTCATCGAAGGCTTGCCCACCGCCGGTGCCGGCCAGAACTCGGTACTCAGTGATTACGATCTCTATCGGCCGGTCAACGACGACGAGGTGCTGTCGCGCTACTGGAAGATCGCCGACGGCGTCGATTCGGTCAAGATCACCCAACTCGCGGCGTTCCACGGCGGCGGCGGGGCAACGCTGGGCATTCATAACCCCGGCAACAAGGGTGCCGATGTCACGCTCACCAACCATGCCGGCGACAACAACCAGTCGATCCTGCCGATCGAGAGCAACGGGCAATTCGCGACCGCGACGTTCACCAGAGACACGATCCCCGATGGCTGGGTCGGCAACGATATCTTCGGTATCGAGGTGGTCGGCCTATCCACCGATCCATCGCTAAACCCGAGCGGCGGCGGCGAGGTGCCCCCGGGGGCCGAAGGCATCGAGCGCGGCTACACCGTGCGCATCTTCCAGGCGCTGGATGCCGACGGCAACGTGATCCCCAACACCTACCTGGGCATCATGGATTACACCGGCATCAACTACGACTACAACGACAACATGTTCGTCATCGAGGGCATCGCGCCGGTCTCCGGCGGTGAAATCTCGATACAGAACCTGGATGGCGCACCGTCGGACGAGCGCCTGGTGATGAGCCGTATCGAAGACCCGGCCAACGACAGCCAGGAGGTGCATGACGAAGTCACCATCACCATCAACAACGATGGCTTCGCCAACCTGGAAATTTCCAGCCTGGAGATCGGCGACCCATCGCTGTTCGAGATCGTCGGTGCCAGCACCGATCTGACGATTCCGGCCGGTGGCTCGCTGAACGTGACGGTGCGCTTCATCGCCGAAGACACCAACGACGGGTCGCTGTACGAGTCGACACTGACGATCAACTCCAACGACTCCGATGAAGGCCAGACGGTGATCCAGCTCGCCGGTCTCGCCCAGGGCCAGTCGGAGAACGGCCAGGAGCCGACGGTGCAGGAGATCGTCAATGCCTTCGGTTTCACCACCGATGTCGGCCAGTCGCAGATGAACCAGGGCGGCCTGGTGGAGGCCAACGGCAACGAGATTCTCGCACCGTACTTCCAGCGCGCCGATGGTGGCTCGCCGATCAGGATCACCCAACTGGCGGCCTACCACACCCAGGGCGATGTCGCGCGGCTGTTCGTTCACGATGTCGATAGCCGCGAGCTCGACGAGGTGATCGCTCACGACGAACAGGATGGCCAGACGCTGTTGCCGCGCGCGCTGAATAGCGGCGATCAGTTGGCGGCGGTCACGCTGGATCGCGACGACCCGTTCGGTTTCTTCGCCGAGATCAGCGGTCGCCAGGGTTACATCTCCTGGTCCGATCCGGATGCCAACCTCTATGAGGACACCATCAACACGATCGGCAACCCCAGCACCGATCTCAACTGGGATGAGAACGACGGCCACCTGATCCGCGTTTACGTGGCCAAGGATGCCGACGGCAACGTGATTCCCGATACCTATATCGTGATCCAGGACTACGCGGGGGTGAACTACGACTACAACGACAACATCTTCCTGCTCGAGAATGTGCAGACCTACGACCCGAGCGGGGCGGAGGATGCCGATGGCAACGGTCGGGTCGATCTCTACGACGACGATGACGGCGACGGCACGCCGAACTTCCTCGATGGCGATGGCCAGCCGCCGCAGGAGCAAAGCGCCTTCAACGACAGCGAAACGCCATGGGCCATCGGTACCGATGGGCTGACGCTGGACGCCAACCTGTTCGACAACGGCGGGCAGGGTGTCGCCTACAACGACACCACGGGCTCGCATCAGGGCGCGTCGCTGCGTGACGACGAAGCGGTCGATATCTCCAACGGCACGCTGGCGCTGGGCTACATCGACGATGGCGAATGGGTCGAATACACCATCAACGTCGAAACCGCCGGCACCTACTCGTTGAGCTTCCTGACCTCGGCGGTGGATGGCGGCAGGAGCATTACCGCCGCGTTCGCCCAGGGCGATGGCTTCTACGCGTCGGGCGCTATCGATCTGCCGGACACCGGCAGCTTCACCAGCTTCCAGAACGTGGGGCCGCTGGAGTTCGATCTCGAAGCGGGCGAGCAGACGCTGCGGTTGACCTTCAACGGCGGGCAGCTGGATCTGCAGACGTTCACCTTCGAGGCCATCGAGCTCGAGGGCGACGACCCGCAGCAACCCTTCAACGACACCCAGACACCCTGGGCGATCGATGGCGACGGGCTGACGCTCGATGCGGTGCTGTATGACGAAGGCGGCCAGGACGTCGCCTACAACGACAGCAGCGAAACGCAGATCGGCAGCGATGTCCGCGGCGAAGGGGTGGATATCGTCGGCGACGGCGACGCGATCGGCTGGGTCGAGGATGGCGAGTGGGTCGAATACACCATCAACGTGCAGCAGGCGGGGATCTACACGCTCTCGTTCCTGTCGGCGATGGGCTCGCAGAATGGCGTCGATCGCTCGATCACCGCCTCGTTCGCCCAGGGCGATAGCGTCTATGCGACGGCCGGCTCGGTCGCGGTCGACTACAGCGGCAGCTGGACCACCTTCGAGCAGACCGACGAAGTGCAGGTCGAGCTCGAAGCCGGGGTACAGACACTGCGGCTGACCTTCAACGGCGGCTCGCAGGATCTGGCCTCGTTCACGCTGGCTCCGCAGAACAGCGCGCCGGTTGTCGAGGAGGGGCTTGGCGATCTCAGCGCGACCGAGGACGAAGCCTTCTCCTTCACCATTCCGGCGGATGCCTTCGAGGATGCCGATGGCGACGCGCTGAGCTACACGGCCAGCGGCTTGCCTGATGGGCTGACGATCTCCAGTGCGGGTGTCATCAGCGGCACGCCGAGCGCGGCGGGCAGCTTCGATATTCTGGTTAGCGCCTCGGATGGCAATGCCAGTGTCGAGAGCGGCTTCACGCTGAATGTGGTGGCGGCGCCAGACGAGGACGGTCAGGCGGCCTTCAACGCGACTCAGACGCCCTGGACGGTCGATGGCGACGGCCTGACGCTCGATGCGGTGCTGTTCGACCAGGGTGGGCAGGGCATCGCCTACAACGATAGCAGCGAGACGCAGCTCGGCAGCGATTTCCGCGAATCGGGTGTGGATGTCGTCGGCGATGGCGAGGCGATCGGCTGGGTCGAGGATGGCGAGTGGGTCGAGTACACCATCGATGTCGAGCAGGCGGGGACGTATGAGCTGTCGTTCGTGCTGTCGACGCCGCATGACGGGCGCACCATCACGGCCTCGGTCGAGCAGAACGGCACCTTCTATGAAGCGTCCGAACCGCTCACGGCGCCCAACTCGGGGGATTGGGGCGTTTACCTCGCCACCGAGGCGCTGACGCTCGATCTGCAAGCCGGCGAACAGGTGCTGAGGCTGAGCTTCGATGGCGGCTCGATGGATCTGCAATCGCTGACCTTGGAACAGCAGCCCGGTGTCATGGCACTGCAATCGTTCGCCGCCAGCGAGCCGCTATTCATCGAGGAGCCACCGTTCGCCGCGGGCAACGACGAGGTGCTGCCGATGAGCGATGACGTGAGCATCGTCGGGGTCAACGACCCGGCGCTGGCAGACAACGACATGTTGTTATAACGGCGCTTTGGCCAGGGAGAGGGGGAGGGTTTTCCTCCCTTTCTCCCGTCGTCATCAATGCAAACAAGGCGAAAGACTATGCAAAACGATCTCTCGGAACCTCGCCACACTGACACCCTTGCCTGCCCCGCAAACGATTCGTCGCCCGCTGACGCAACCCTGACGCAGGGCGATTGCGAGAAAACCGGCAGGCCGCAAACGGCGATCCGCTGGCAGCGGTTCTCGGTACCTTATAATTATCCCGTGGCCTTCACGCGCGAGCTATTCTCGGCGGATAACCCACTGCTCATCGAGATGCTGACACTGCGCGAGAGGGACAAACGGCATAAGTGCCTGATCTATATCGATGACGGTGTCACGGCGGTGCAGAGGGACCTGATACCGCGAATCATCGACTACTTCACCGCCCACTCGGCACGCGCCGAACTGCTCGAGACACCGCTGGAAGTGCCCGGCGGCGAGCAGATCAAGGGCAAGCTCTCCTACATCATGGCGGCGCAGGAGGCCATTCACCGGCTGGGTGTCGATCGCCACTCCTACGTGATCGCCATCGGTGGTGGGGCGGTGCTGGATGCCATTGGGCTCGCCGCCTCGACGGCGCATCGCGGCGTGCGGCATATCCGCATACCGACCACGGTGCTGTCGCAGAACGACAGTGGCGTCGGGGTGAAGAACGCGGTCAACCTCAATGGCGTGAAGAATTTCATCGGTGCCTTCGCGCCGCCCTGGGCGGTACTCAACGACTTCGACTTCCTCGACAGCCTGTCGCGGCGAGAGCGCATTGCCGGCATTGCCGAAGCCATCAAGGTCGCCTTGATTCGCGACGGCGCGTTTTACACCTGGATGGAAGCGAATGCCGAAAAGCTGGCGAGTTTCGACCGCGCGGCGGAGGAAACCATGATCCGGCGCAGCGCCGAGCTGCACATGCACCAGATCGCCTACGGCGGCGATCCTTTCGAGCTGGGCTCGGCACGACCGCTGGACTTCGGCCACTGGTCGGCGCACAAGCTCGAGGCGCTCACCCATCACGAGGTCCGCCACGGCGAAGCGGTCGCCATCGGCATCGCGCTCGACGCCCGCTATTCGGTACTCGCCGGGCTGCTGCCGGCAGGTGAGGAACTGCGCATCGTTGCGCTGCTCGAAAAACTGGGCCTGCGTACCTTTCACCCGCAACTGATCGAGCCGGGACCCGACGGCGAAGCCGCCATCCTGACCGGGCTGCGTGAATTCCGCGAGCATCTGGGCGGCGAGCTGACAGTCACGCTGCTCTCCGCGATTGGCCAGGGTGTCGAAGTGCATAGCATCGAGGCGGACCGGGTCATGCAATCCATCGCCTGGCTCGAGGAGCGTGAGGCGAATCATGAATCTGCCCGGTGATCTCGGTCGGTTGACCTATTGTCTCAATATCCACCCCGCCGAGACCTGGGAAGAGGTTCGTGAGGCGCTGCTGGGGCCGGTGCGCGCGGTCAAGCGCGAGCTGTCGCCCGATGCGCCTTTCGCCGTGGGGCTACGGCTTTCCGCCGAGGCGCTTCGCTCGTTGGCGTCCCCCGCCGCACGGGCCGAATTGAAGGATCTGCTGGCGTTCGAGGATTATCGGGCCGTGACCGTCAACGGCTTTCCCTATGGCGCCTTTCACGGCACCCGCGTGAAGGAAGCGGTCTACCAGCCGGACTGGCGACTCGATGCGCGTCTCGACTACACCCGGGCGCTGGTGGAGTTGATGGCCGAGCTGGGCGCGGCGGGCGAAACCATCAGCCTCAGCACGGTGCCGGGCACCTTCAAGGCCTTGAGTCACGGTGCCGAGGCGGCGATGGCCGACAACCTGCTCAAGGCGGCCGCCCACTGCGTGGCGCTGGAGCGCAAAACCGGCGTGTGCGTGGCCATTGCGCTGGAGCCCGAGCCGGCCTGTTTCATCGAGACCGTCGCAGAGGCGATAGCTTTTTTCGAGCGCTACCTATTCTCCGAGGCCGCCGTTCTCAGGCTGGCGGCATTGACTGGCCTATCGAGCGCGCAGGCGGCAACGGCGCTGCCGCGCCATCTCGGCCTGTGTTACGACGTCTGCCATGCGGCGGTCGAATTCGAAGACGCCGAAGCGAGTATCGCCAGGCTGCGCGCCGCCGGAATACCGATTCACAAGCTGCAATTGAGCGCGGCGCTGCGGATCGCCAGGATCGATGCCGCCGCCAGGCAGGCGCTGGAGGATTTCAGCGAGCCGACCTACCTGCATCAGGTCGTCGCCTGTGGCCCGAAAGGGCTGAATCGCTACGCCGATCTGCCGGAGGCGCTGGCGCGTGGTCGTCATGCGGATGGCGAAGAGTGGCGTATTCACTACCACGTGCCGATATTCGCGGCGTCGCTGGCGGCGTTCGACACCACGCAGCCGTTTCTGCGCGACATTCTCGCACTGCACTGCGAGCAACCGATCGCCCCGCACCTGGAGATCGAAACCTACACCTGGCACGTACTCCCCGAGGCGCTGCGCAGCGGCCGGGTCGAGGATGCCATCGTGCGCGAAATGCGCTGGGTGATGGAGCAGGTGCATTGAGTTGGCGCATGTGGCTCAAGCTCGGCCGGGTATCGAATCTGCCGACGGTATGGACGAACGGCCTGGCGGGCTGGGTGCTGTCGGGTGGTGCGGGTCATCCGCTGGGCCTGTTGCTGCTATTGGCCGCCCTGTCGCTGTTCTACGTTGGCGGCATGTATCTGAACGATGCCTTCGATGCGACGATCGATGCCCGTGAGCGGGCCGACCGGCCGATACCTCAAGGCGAGGTGACCCGCACGACGGTCTGCGTACTGGGCTCCGTGATGTTGGGGCTCGGCGTTATGCTGGCATTCACCCAGGGCGTGCCGAGCGGGCTCTGTGGCCTGGCTTTGGCCGCCACCATCGTGCTCTACAACGCACTGCACAAGTGCACGGCGTGGGGGCCGGTCGTCATGGGCGGCTGCCGCCTGCTGAGCTATTTCACGGCGGCGCTCGGCGCCAGTGGCATCGGCTGGCCGGTGCTGCTGGGCGCCTTCGGCCTGTTCTGCCATGTGGTCGGGCTGACCTACGCCGCCAAGCAGGAGGCCTATGATCGGATCGGTGCCGCCTGGCCGCTGGCGGTCTTGGCCGTGCCGGTGTTGGTGGTGGCGCTGACGCTCGATGGCGGCCTTTCCATCGCGTTGCTCATCGCCTACGTACTCTGGGGGGCCTGGGCACTGTACCTGCTGTTCCGCCGCCATCGCGGCGACGTGCCGCGGGCCGTGGTCAGCCTGATCGCCGCCATCGCGCTCTTCGATGCCGCGCTGATCAGTGGCGCCCGCGCGCCGGAGCTGGCCGTGCTGGCCGTGGCCGCCTTCGTGATCACGCTGGCACTGCAGAAGCTTGCGCCAGGCACCTAACGGCGGCGTTTAACTAGCGGGCAATAAAAAGCGGCGGGTTGGCCCGCCGCTTCCGCGCTCGGTCAGCGCGACTCGCTCAGCGATTCGTCCAGGGGGGCGGGTTCCCGGCTCACGCGTTTTTCGTCGAACGCTTCGTTGAGCTCGTTCCCAAAAACATGCGCCAGCGTCAGCGCCTTGAATTGGGTGGCCTCGACCGCGCCTTCGGGCAGCAGGTCGGCTTGTGATGAGATCACCAGCGGGCCATCCAACGGATCGTCGGTGATGCGCCCATGGGAGCCCTTGACGAGGGGCGTGTCCTTGAGCGAGATGACATCGAGCAGCTGGCGCATGCCCAGCTTGCGTTTGCCGACACGCCAGCCGGCGGCGGCCTTGGGCCACTTGAGTGCGGGATCGAAGAACAGTTCGACCGGGTCGTAGCCCGGCTTGCGGTGAATGTCCACGGTGCGGGCGTAATCCGGCGCGCGTTCGTCGTCCAGCCAGTAGTAGTAGCTGAACCAGCGATCCGGCTCGGCGACGGCCACCAGCTCGCCACTATTGGCATGAGCGAGGCCGTTGGCTTGAATACCGGCGTCGTCCCACACGGCTTCGATACCATCGAGGTCTTCGAGCAGCGTCTTGACCTGAGAAATCAGCGCCGGATCCTGCACATAGACATGCGCGATCTGATGATCGGCAACGGCGAAGGCTTTCGATGCACCGGGATCGAGCTGCTCGCGGCCCTGCTCGATGCGAACCGCGATCAGGCCCGCCTCGCGCAATGCCCGGTTGATGTGGATTGCGTCGGTCGTCGGTGTAATCCCGTATTCGGAAACCACGATCACGCGCCGACCCTCGCTCTCGGCGGCATCGATCAGCTCGCCGCATAGCGCATCTATTTCCTCGAGATCCTGCTGAATGCGCGGGTGCGATAAATCCGGGCCCAGGCGCTGCAGGTTGTAATCGAGATGCGGAAGGTAGGTCAGTGTCAGCGTGGGGTCGCGGGTTTCCATGACATGCAGCGTCGACTTCGCGATCCAGCGGCTCGATGCGATGTCGGCGACCGGTCCCCAGAAGGTGAACAGCGGAAACTGACCGAACTTGGCGTCGAGTTCGTCATGCAGCTCGGCGGGATAGGTGTAATGATCGGGTATCTTGCGGCCATCGGCAGGGTACATGGGGCGTGGCGTCGCGCTCCAATCGGCACTGGAATACATGTTGTACCACCAGAACATCTTGGCGCAGGTGAAGCTGGGGTCGCGCGCCTTGCCGGCCTCCCAGATCTTCTCGCCAGCGACCAGACGATTCGATTGGCGCCACAGCCAGACTTCCGAAAGATCGCGGAAGTACCAGCCGTTGGCGACCGCGCCATGCTCGGCTGGCGGCAACCCCGTCAGTAACGTGGATTGCACGGTGCAGGTAACGGCAGGGGTCACCGTGTTGAGCGGTCGCATGCCTCCACGCGCCGATAACGAAGCCAGGTTCGGCGTATGTTGGCCGATCATTCTTGGCGTCAATCCCACCACGAGAATCACTAGCGTATTTTTCATGATTGCAGCCATCGATGTCAGGTTGTTTTCGATTTTTGATTGAAATCATTACCAGTGGAGATCGCCAGTCTCAACCTATAAATGCCGTGAAAGGCGTATTTACCATTTAAGTATTAATGTGTTAATAAATGTAAATTAAGGTGATGTTAGAAAGAATGACCTCATTTTTCAGGCAAGTTAATGAATCAATCATCGTAAAAATGCTAGATAAATGAGCTTGGAGGAAAAGGTAGCCAGCCGATAAGGTGGAAAGATAAAAACGTGAAGGGAGCGAGAAAATGTTCACACGGCCGATCGACTTGCTGCGCCATTGGGTGCTGCGCCAGGCGGGGGATTACCGGGCCTGGCTCGAGGAGCGTTTGAACGTCCTGGGCGAAGGTGCTTCCGAGCGCGAACTGCATACCGTCATGGGAATGGCTCCCCGCCTGCTAGGAAAGGCGGATCTGGCACTGTCATCCGATGAGATCGGCCAGGCGGACATCGTCCACCCCGGCTGGCGACCGGCGGGCTGGAGCATCGACGGCGCGGCGCGTGTCGCCGCGCTGCTCGCCTATCGTGGCGAGCGCCCCTTCGCCGAGACCTTCAAGGACCTGCGTCGCACCGCCGATGCGGGCGAGACGATCGCTCTCTATCGCGGCCTGCCGCTGTACCCCGACGCGCAGAGCCTGGCGTTCGAAGTCGGCGAGGGGCTGCGCTCCAACATGCGCGCCGTGTTCGAGGCGATCGCCCATGACAATCCCTATCCGCGCGATCATTTCGACGAACATCGCTGGAACCACATGGTATTGAAGGCGCTATTCGTCGGTAGCCGCCTGGCGCCGATCGTCGGCCTCGATGAACGCGCCAACCCCGAGCTGGCGCGAATTCTCCTCGATTACGCCGATGAGCGTTGGGCCGCCGGCCGCATCGTGTCTCCCGAACTGTGGCGCTGTGTCGGTCCCTTCGCCACCGAAGTGCAAGCGTTCGATGCCCTCGAGCGCGCGAAAGCGATCTATTGAAAGCGAGGCTGCCTGAGATGTTCATCGATCCCCATGCACACATGATTTCGCGCACCACCGACGATTACGAGGCGATGGCCGAGGCCGGCGTGGTCGCCGTGATCGAGCCGGCGTTCTGGGTGGGGCAGCCGCGTACCTTCGTCGGCACCTACGTCGATTACCTGTCGACCATCGTCGGCTGGGAGCGCTTTCGCGCCGGGCAGTTCGGTATCCGCCACTACTGCACCATCGGCCTCAATTCCAAGGAGGCCAATAACGAGGAGTTGGCCGAAGGCGTCATGGAGTGGCTGCCGCGCTTCGCCTTGAAGGAGGGCGTCGTGGCGATCGGCGAGATCGGCTACGACGAGCAGACCCCGCTCGAGGACAAGTATTTCCGCGCCCAACTGGCGCTCGCCCGGGACCTGAAGCTGCCGGTCATGGTGCACACCCCGCACCGCGACAAGAAGCGCGGCACCTCGCGCTCGATGGATGTCTGCGAGGAGATGGGCGTCGACCCGTCGTGGGTGGTCATCGATCACAATAACGAGGAGACCGTGGCCGAGACGCTGGATCGCGGCTTCTGGGCCGGTTTCTCGATCTATCCATCGACCAAGATGGGCAACGCGCGCATGGTGGAGCTGCTCAAGCAGTACGGGGGCGAGGGAATCATCGTCGACAGCGCCTGCGATTGGGGTATCTCCGACTGCCTGGGCGTGGCCAAGACCGCGCGGCTCGCCCTCGACAGCGGCATCCCCGAGGCCACGGTGCGCAAGGTCACCTACCAGAATGCGCTGGAAGTCTACGGCAAGAGCGGCCAGATTCAGGAAGCGGACTGGCTGAACCCGCCCGAGATCGATCAGCGCACGCTGTATGAGGGCAATTCCATTCTGCGTGGCGGTCGCGAACCGCGCATCGAGGCGCCCGGCAAGCGGCACGGTGACAGTCTGTTGATCGAGTGAGAGGATGGTGCCTCGAACGAGGGCGACACCATTGAACGATACGATCATTGCGGCAATCGACGAGGCGGGGGCGCTGTTCCCCATCGAGAAACTGGAGGCGCACCGGCGTGGCCAGCATCACCTGGCGATCTCCGTGTTCGTCTTTCGTGGCGATGAGTTGCTCTTGCAGCGCCGCGCCGCGCACAAGTACCACTCGGCGGGGCTATGGGCCAACACCTGCTGTTCGCATCCCGCCTGGGGCGAGAGTGTCGAGGCCTGCGCCACACGCCGGCTGCACGAGGAACTGGGCCTGCGCCTGCCGCTGCGCGCCGCGAGCGTACTCGATTACAGCGCCGACGTGGGTGGCGGGCTGACCGAGAACGAACGGGTGCATTACTTCGTCGGCGACTATCCGCTTGATTCCAGTATCGCCGACGATATTTCACCTGATCCCGACGAAGTCGCCGAGGTCCGCTGGATGACCGTCGGCGATCTGCGTCGCGCTGTCGATGCCAATCCCGCCGCTTATGCGCCCTGGCTGCGCATCTATCTCCAGCGCGCGAGAGAAACCGGCATCGAGCGGTTGCTGCCCCGGTGACGGACTCCTCGCTAACTAGCGGCGCTGCTGGCGTGTGTCGGACAGCAACTCGCGAATCAGCGGACTATCGGCGTCGCGATGCGTGGGCAGCTCGAAGCGCGCCCGGGCGATGGCGGTGCGCGACAGCGTCGCGGTGATCAGCGTTTCGCCAGCATCGGCCTCGGCCAGGGTTTCGCCCTGCGGGCCGAGGATGCTCGAGCCACCCCAGAACCAGCTCTCTCCCTCGGCACCGTAGCGGTTGGCCATGATCACCGGCGTACCGTAGGTCATGGCGTAGAAGCGCAGGTTCAGCGGCCAGTTGGTCTCGTTGGAAAACCGCTCGGAGACGATGCCCGTGGCGGAATTGATCGGCGCGCACAACACGCTGGGCCGCGCGAGCATGGCGGCGTGTACCAGCGCCGGGTTCCACAGGTCGGCGCAGATCAGGTGGCTGGCCGCCCAGCCCGGCCGTGCGTTGGTGGCCGTCAGGCGCTCGCCACGGCAGAACCACTTGCCCTCCTCGAGCCCACCGTAGGTGGGCAGATTGATCTTGCGATGCACGGCGACGACCGCGCCGTGCTGAAGAATCGCCAGGGCGTTGTAATACTCGCCGGGGCCGGCTTCCTCGACGAAGCCGATCACCGTTTGCATGGGTCCGGCGGCCTTGGCCAGTCGGGCGAGGCGTGGGTCTTCACGCGGGCAGGCGGCATCCATCACGCCGGGGCCGAGCCCGTAGCCGCTCAACGACAGCTCGGGAAAGACCAAGAGCTCCAATTGGCGCTCGCGCGCCTCGCGGATCGGTGCGAGATGGCGTTCGACGTTGGCGTCGATCTCGTCCAGCTCGGGGTTGAACTGTGCCGCGCCGACGCGCAGCGAATCCTGGTAATGCATTGATGCTGTCCTTTCCCTGCGCTGTTGCACGAAGACCGCCCAGGGGCGGTCTTCGATTCTCGTGAAAAAGCGATAAGTCTTACAGCAAGTCGTGCTGCTCGAGGAAATCCGTGGCGACGTGCTCGATGGTCTCCTGATCGACATCGACGCGCGCGTTGAGCTTGGCCATGGTCGCATCGTCGATCAGCGTGGAGAGCTTGTTCAACTGCTCGGCGAGCTTGGGATTGGCTTCGAGAACCTCCTCACGCACCACCGGCGTCAGCGCGTAGGCCGGGAAGAACCCCTTGTCGTCTTCGAGAATCACCAGATCGAAGGCCGGAATGCGGCCGTCGGTAGCCGTCGCCATGGCGACATCGACGTTTTTCTGGTCGAGCGTCGGCAGGGTCAGGCCGAAATCCATGCGCTTGACGTTGGCGCGGCCGAACTCGAAACCGTAGGTCTCCTGCAATGGGCGCAGGCCGTCGTCGCGGGCATAGAACTCGGCGTTGGACGCCAGGGTCATGGTCTCGCCGCCATTGATCAATGCCGCCAGATCGGAGATCGATTCGATGCCGCGCTTGTCGGCATCTTCCGCGCGCATGGCCAGCGCATAAGTGTTGTTGGCATCGGAGGGCTCCAGCCACACCAGGCCCTTCTCGGCATCGAGCTCCTTGACGCGCTGATAGGTTTCCTCCCGCGACAGATCCTCGGTGACCTTGTTGAAGGTAATCAACGAGGTGCCGGTATAGCCCCAATACAGGTCGACCTGATCGTTGAGCTGCGCCTGACGCAGAATGGTGGTACCCATGCCGTCGCGTTTCTCGACCTCGTAGCCGAGCCCTTCGAGATACGTTGCGGTCATGTCGGCGAGAATCAGTTGCTCGGTGAAGTTCTTGCCGCCAACGACGATCTCCTCGGCCTGCGCGGTCGACATCGTTGCGGCGAGGGCGACGCCGGCCAGGGTGGTCAGTAGTTGTTTTTTCATGCTGCTCTCCTCGATTGAGCGTTGCTCGTTATCACTTGCTGGGTTGAATCAGGCACGCGTGGGATTGACCCCGCGCGGCACGACGAGAAAGGCCACGATGGCAATCAGCGTATCGACGACGACTGCCAGCAGTGAGGTGGTGATGGCACCGGCCAGCATCATCACCGGATCGTAGAGCGCGATGCCGGTGAAGATCAGCGCGCCGAGGCCGCCGGCGCCGATCAGAAAGGCCAGCGGTACGGTGCCGACGTTGAGCGCCATCGCGGTGCGCACGCCGGCGAAAATCACATACAGGGCATTCGGCAGCTCGACGCGCAGCAGGCGCTGGGTCGGCGACATGCCGATACCGGCGGCGGCTTCCATCAGCGCCGGCGAGACGCCCTTGAGGCCGACATAGGTATTGCGGGTGATCGGCAGCAGCGTGGCGACGAACAGGCCGAATACCGCCGGCAGGGTACCGATGCCGAGAAAGCTCATCGACAGCGCGAGGATCGCCAGGGTAGGGATGGTGGTGCCGATGTTCAGCACCTGCATCAGCGATTCGGCGACCCGTGCCATGCGCGGCCGCGACAACAGCACGCCGAGCGGGATGGCGACGGCGATCGCCAGGCCGCCGGACATCGCCACCAGCTGCAAATGCTGGATCAGCTGATAGCGGACGTCGGGCAGGTAGAACAGGAACTCTTCGACCAGGCCACTGCGCTGGGTCCATATGCCGGCGGCGAAGATCAGCACCGCCAGCAGTATCCGCCAGGCTCCTTGCAATGAACGCATGGGCTTACTCCTCGCTGCCGGCGTGGATGCGTTCCTCGCTGCGCGAGCGATAGCGTGAACCCAGGTGGCGGGTCATGGCGCGCTGGGTGATCTGCCCGCTGACCCGGCCGTGCTCGTCGACGCAGGGCAGCCAGGTGGTGTCGTGGGCGAACATCAGCGAGGCGACCTTGCGCAGGTCGTCATCGAGACTCGCCACCGGCGGTGCCGCCTGAAAGTGGTCGCGGCAATAACCCTTGGTGGTGCGCGCCTCCGCGCGGGTGATCATGCCGGCCGGCTGGCGACGCTCGTTGACCATCAGGATCGAGTTCTGGTAGCCGAAGTCGTCGATGCGCGCCAGGGCCGTCTCCAGCGTGTCGTCGGGGCGCACGGTGCCGATCTCGTCGGAGACCACCTCGCGCACCTTGACCAGGTTGAGCCGCTTGAGCGCACGATCCTCGCCGAGAAACGATTCGACGAAGGCGTTTTTGGGCGCCGAGAGCAGGTCGTCGGGGCTCGAATACTGCACCAGCTTGCCCTCGCGGAACACCGCGATGCGGTTGCCCATCTTGATCGCCTCGTCGATATCGTGGCTGACGAATAGGATGGTCTTGTTGAGTTCCTGTTGCATCTTGAGGAACTCGTCCTGGATGACGGCGCGATTGATCGGGTCGATGGCGCCGAACGGCTCGTCCATCAGCATCACCGGCGGATCGGCGGCCAGCGCCCGGGCTACGCCGATGCGCTGCTGCTGACCGCCGGAAAGCTCGTTCGGGTAGCGCTTGAGGAACACATCGGCATCCATGGCGATCATGTCCATCATTTCGCGGGCGCGCTTCTTGAAGCGCGGCGCATCCCAACCCAGCAACCGTGGCACTACCGTGATGTTCTCTTCGATGGTCATGTTGGGGAACAGCCCGATCTGCTGGATCACGTAGCCGATGCTGCGACGCAGATCCTGGGTATTCATGCCGGTGGTATCCTGGCCATCGATGAATACCTTGCCCGAGGAGGGCCGCACGATGCGGTTGATCATCTTCAACGTGGTGGTCTTGCCGCAGCCCGAAGGGCCGATCAGGATGCAGATCTCGCCCGCCGGCACCTCCATATCGATATGGTCGGCGGCGACCACCGCACCCTTGGGCGTATCGAAGACCTTGGTCAGGCTATCGAGTCGAATCATGAGTTGTCCTTGTCTGGTTAGCCGGAAAGCGCACTCAAGCGGCGGAGGCGTCGCGCTCCATGCCCTTGGGCGTCAGGCGCTTCTGTAGCGCCAGCAGGGAGTAATCGACGATGATCGCCAGCAGGCTGACGGCAACGGCGCCGACGATCAACTGGCGTGGGTCGGATTGGGAAATGCCACGGCTGATGAAGGTGCCAAGCCCGCCGGCACCGATATAGGCGGCGATCGCCATTACGCCGATGTTGAGCACCACGGCGGTGCGCACGCCGGCCATGATCACCGGTACCGCCAGGGGAATCTCGACCATCCGCAGGCGCTGGCCGGAACCCATGCCGACCCCGCGCGCGGCTTCGCGCAGCGCCGGATTGACGTTGTTGATCGCGGTATAGGTGTTGCGGATGATCGGCAATTGCGAATAGAGCAACACGGCGATCACCGCCGGCACGTAGCCGATGCCGTGGCCGAATATCGACAGCAGCGGAATCATGATTCCGAACAGGGCGATCGAGGGAATCGTGACGATGATCGAGGCGATATACAGCACGCTCTTGGCCGCGCGCTCGTTCTGGGTAATGGCGATGCCGATGGGAACCCCGGTCAGCGTGGCGATGCCTACCGCGACGCCCACCAGGGCGATATGTTCCAGGGACCGGTTGGCCAACAGCTCCCAATTGTCGAAAACGTATTGCAGCAGTTCCAATCGGCGTCTCCTTTTATTATGTGGTGGCGCCTGGCGCGACGATCGGCTTTGGCCGTAACGTGAAACGCTACTGCGTAAAGCGGACGAAGCGTGAGGGTCACTCGTTGGGGTGCGTCGCGTCAGAACAGCGTTAGCTTAGCAGAGCTCGTTATCTATTTGTTTTGGAAATGGATGACGATTTAAAATTGTGATTATTGATAACGCTGATGCGTTGCGTCGTTACTGGCCCGGCGTGTCGCGGCGAATCGCTCAAAGCGTCATGGCAGCGATCCAGCCGAAGACGATCAACGGGATATTGTAGTGCAGGAAGGTCGGAACGCAGGTTTCCCAGATATGATCGTGCTGGCCATCGGCATTGAGGCCGGCGGTCGGGCCCAGCGTCGAATCGGAAGCCGGTGAGCCGGCATCGCCGAGTGCCGCCGCCGTGCCGACCAGGGCGATCGTGGCCATGGGCGAAAAGCCGAAATTGATCGCCAGTGGCACGTACAGCGAGGCGATGATCGGAATGGTGGAGAACGACGAGCCGATGCCCATGGTGATGAACAGCCCCACCAGCAGCATGATCAGCGCCGCAAGGCCGCGGTTGTCGCCGATCACATCCACCGAGCTCTGAACCAGCGTTTCGACTTCACCGCTGGCCTGCATCACGCCGGCGAAGCCGGCAGCGGCGATCATGATGAAGCCCACCAACGCCAACATGCGCATGCCTTCGGTGAATATGTCGTCCTGTTCGCGCCAGCGGAACACACCGCTCACCGAGAGGACGGCGAAGCCGAGAATGCCGCCCAGCACCATGGAATCGAACGTGAGCTGAGTGACGAGCGCCCCCACGATGGCAATCACCAGCACGGCCTTTTGCCAGCGCGACAAGCGGTTGGCGGTTTCGATTCTTGCCGCGACTTGAGCCTTGTGATGCTCGCCATGGGCCAGATCGCGATCTTCATAATCGCGCCGACGGCGATAGCTGAACAATACCGCCACGATTAGCCCGATGGCCATGCCGGCGATGGGTATGATCATGGCCATCGGTACCATGCGTGCCGTCACGCTCAGGCCCAGCGAAGCACCGGCTTCGTTGAGATTGGCCAGCAGGATGTCATTGAGAAAGATCGCGCCGAAGCCGACCGGCAATAGCATATAGGGCGCGGTGATGCCGAAAGTGATGACACAGGCCGCGGCGCGGCGATCCATGCGCAGATGGTTCATCAGCTTCAGCAGCGGTGGCACCAGGATGGGAATGAAAGCGATATGCACGGGAATGAGGTTCTGCGAGCTCACCGCGGCAACCAGCAGAATTCCCAGCACGGCGAAGTAGATGCCGCTGCGATGGGGGATACCGTTATCCAGCCTCAGCCGGTCGATGGCCTTGGCCGAGAGCGACTCGGTGATACCGGAGCGAGATAGTGCCACGGCGAAGGCGCCAAGCGTGGCATAGGCCAGGGCAATGGTCGCGCCGTTACCCAACCCGGCATTGAAGGCCTCGAGAATGGCGGAAACGCTCATCCCGCTGTAAAGACCGCCCACCAGCGCGGCGGCGATCAGCGCGAAGACCACGGAAACACGGGCAAGACTCAGAGTGACCATTACCAGGATGGCCAGCACGATAGCATTCATCGTTATCCTTCGGTTGCGTTTGTTGACGAGGCGAAACGGCGCTGCCCCATGGCATGCCACGGGGCAGGGGATCAGTGACTGGGCAACAATCCGACGGGCAGCAGTTCGGCCAGCGCGTGATGATGCAACAAATCGCTCGCGGCATCGAGATCCGGGGCGAAAAAGCGGTCCCTGTCATAGTGACTCACCTTGTCGCGCAGCGCCTGGCGGGCTCGCTCCAGGCGCTCGGTGGTCTTGAGGCCTTGACGGAAATCCAACCCCTGGCAGGCGGCCAGCCACTCGATGGCGATGGTACCGCGCACATTGTCGGCCATTTCCCATAGCCGCTTGCCGGCGGCCGGCGCCATCGAGACGTGATCCTCCTGGTTGGCCGAGGTCGGCAGGCTGTCGACACTGTGCGGGTGGGCCAGTGCCTTGTTCTCGCTGGCCAGCGCCGCGGCGGTGACCTGGGCGATCATGAATCCCGAATTGACCCCGCCCTTTTCGACCAGAAACGGCGGCAATTGCGACATGTGTTTATCCATCATCAGCGAGATGCGCCGCTCGGTGAGCGAGCCGATCTCGGCGATGGCCAGCGCCAGGTTGTCGGCGGCCATGGCCACCGGCTCGGCGTGGAAATTGCCGCCGGAGATAATATCGTCATTGTCGGTAAACACCAGCGGGTTGTCGGAGACCGCGTTGGCCTCGATGGCCAGTACCTCGGCGGCCTGGCGAATCTGCGTCAGGCAGGCGCCCATCACCTGCGGTTGGCAGCGTAGCGAGTAGGGATCCTGGACCTTGTCACAATCGCGGTGCGAGTCGCTGATACTGCTGCGCTCACCGAGCAGATGGCGGTAGGCCGCGGCGGCATCGATCTGGCCGTGCTGACCGCGCACCTCGTGAATGCGCGCATCGAAGGGTGCGCGCGAACTGAGTGTCGCTTCCACGGTCAGCGCGCCGCACACGGTGGCGGCGGCATATAGATCCTCGGCTTCGAACAACCCTTTCAATGCATAGGCGGTGGAGACCTGGGTGCCGTTGAGCAGCGCCAGACCCTCCTTGGGCGCCAGCGCCAGCGGTTCGAGCCCGGCGATGGCCAGCGCTTCGCGAGCCGGCAGCCATTCGCCACGATGACGCGCCTGGCCCTCGCCGAGCAGCACCACGCTCATGTGGGCGAGCGGTGCCAGATCGCCCGACGCGCCCACCGAGCCCTTGAGCGGAATGCGTGGGTAGACCTCGGCATTGACCAGCGCGATCAGCGCGTCGATGACCTGGCGACGGATGCCCGAGAAGCCGCGCGCCAGGCTGTTGACCTTGAGCACCATGATCAGCCGCACCAGGGCATCGTCGATAGGCTCGCCGACGCCGGTGGCGTGCGACAGCACCAGAGAGCGCTGCAGGCTCTCTAGCTGGTCGTGGGCGATACGCGTCTGTGCCAGCAGGCCGAAGCCGGTATTGATGCCATAGACGGTGCGGTCTTCCGCCACGACCTGATTGACGCAATCGACGGCGGCTTCGATGGCGGCGTTGGCGCTCTCGGGCAAAACGACTTGCTGGGGCGATTCGAAGACTTGGCGCCACTGCGCCAGGGTCATCTTTCCCGGTTGAATCTCGAGATGGGGCATGAAGTGGATCTCCTGAGAAAGCGTGTGCAGCGAGGGCGATGAGCTACTCTGGCGACAAACCTACACGAGGGCGCTGTAAACCCGTCCCTGGGCGCTATATTCGCTATCTGACCGCCATGGATGGCGGGAATGCCAGAATGGTATGGAGCCTTTTCTGGCCCTGGCGAATAACCCTCGTTTCGACTTGTCCCCGGCGCTCATCGCGCCTGATGTTCGTGTTCTTACTTATCGAGCATTGGCAGATCCAGACCATTCTCGCGGGCGCTTCGTTTGGCGATATCGTAACCGGCATCGGCATGGCGCATCACCCCGGTGCCGGGGTCGTTACGCAGCACGCGCCCGAGGCGTTTGTGTGCGTCGTCGGTGCCATCGGCGACGATCACCACGCCGGCATGTTGGGAGTAGCCCATGCCCACGCCGCCGCCGTGATGCAGCGAGACCCAGGTGGCGCCGCCGGCGGTGTTGAGCAGGGCGTTGAGCAGCGGCCAGTCGGAGACCGCATCACTGCCGTCGATCATCGATTCGGTCTCGCGGTTGGGGCTGGCCACCGAGCCGGAGTCCAGGTGATCGCGGCCGATGACGATAGGCGCCTTGAGTTCGCCGCTGGCGACCATCTCATTGAACGCCTGGCCGAGCCGCGCGCGATCCTTCAGGCCGACCCAGCAGATGCGCGCCGGCAGGCCCTGGAAGCTGATGCGCTCGCGGGCCATGTCGAGCCAGTTGTGCAGGTGCGGGTCGTCGGGGATCAGTTCCTTGACCTTGGCGTCGGTCTTGTAGATGTCCTCCGGATCGCCGGATAGCGCCACCCAGCGGAACGGGCCGATGCCCTGGCAGAACAGCGGGCGAATATAGGCCGGTACGAAGCCGGGGAAGTCGAAGGCATTACTGATGCCTTCCTCCTGGGCCATCTGGCGGATGTTGTTGCCGTAGTCGAAGGTCGGGATGCCCATCTTCTGAAAATCGAGCATGGCCTGGACGTGCACCGCCATGGACTGCTTGGCGGCCTTGACCACCGCCTCGGGCTCGGACTTGCCGCGCGCCACGTAGTCGTCCCAGGCCCAGCCCGCGGGCAGATAGCCGTGCAGCGGGTCGTGAGCGCTGGTCTGGTCGGTGACCATATCCGGGCGCACGCCCCGCTTGACCAGTTCCGGCAGCACGTCGGCGGCGTTGGCGCACAGGCCGATGGAGACCGCCTGGCCTGCCTGGGTGTATTTCTCGATACGCGCCAGGGCGTCGTCGAGATCGTCGGCCTGTTCGTCGAGATAGCGGGTGCGCAGGCGAAAATCGATACGCGACTGCTGGCATTCGATATTCAATGAGCAGGCACCGGCCAGCGTCGACGCTAGCGGCTGAGCGCCGCCCATGCCACCGAGGCCGGCGGTGAGGATCCAACGCCCCTGGAGTTTGCCGTCGTAATGCTGGCGCCCGGCCTCGACGAAGGTTTCATAGGTACCCTGGACGATGCCCTGGGAGCCGATGTAGATCCACGAACCGGCGGTCATCTGGCCATACATCATCAAGCCCTTGCGATCGAGCTCGTTGAAGTGCTCCCAATTGGCCCAGGCCGGTACCAGATTGGAGTTGGCGATCAGCACGCGCGGCGCGTCCTTGTGGGTCTCGAACACGCCCACCGGCTTGCCGGACTGGATCAGCAGCGACTGGTCGTCCTCCAGGCGCTTGAGGACTTCGACGATCTTGTCGAAGCACGCCCAGTCGCGGGCGGCGCGACCGATGCCGCCATAGACGACGAGTTCCTCGGGGCGCTCGGCCACGTCCGGGTGCAGGTTGTTCATCAGCATGCGCAGCGGCGCTTCGGTCAGCCAGCTCTTGCAACTGAGTTCGATACCGGTGGGTGCGACTATATGGCGGGTCGTGTCATGGCGTTTGTCGTGCTGGGTCATGGGTCGGCTCTCTTGTTAACTGTTCAGGGTCAATAGATGCACCAGCCGCGCGGCGACGCGGGCGGTACGGTTGTCGATGTCGTGTTGGGGGTTGAGCTCGGCGAGATCGGCCAGGCGCAGCTTGCCGCTGTCGCGAACGGTCTCGATCAAAGGCTCGAGCAACGCCAGCGGCACGCCGCGCGCGGCCGGGGCGCTGACGCCCGGGGCCTCGCAGGTGGGCAGCACGTCGAGATCGACGGTCAGGTAGAGGTGATCGCAGCGCACCATGAAGCGCTCGACGTCGCGGATGAGGGCATCGAGTTTGCGGACATCGAACTCACGATCCTCGCGCACCAATACATCGAGCTCCTCGGCGCGGCTAAACAGTGCACGGGTATTGCTCGCCCGGCTCACGCCCAGGCAGGCGTAGCGAAACGGCCAGTTGCGCTGGCGACATCGTTCGGCGATCTGGGCGAAGGGCGTGCCCGAAGAGCGCACGTAAGCCGGGTCGCGCAGGTCGAAGTGCGCATCGAGATTGATAATGCCGATTCTCGGCGCCTGCTCCGGACCTTCTAGGTGCTGGGCCAGGCCCAGCCAACTGCCGAAGGCGACTTCGTGACCGCCGCCCAGCACCAGCGGGAAATGGCCGGCATCGAGCAGGCTGGCGACGCGCTCGGCGAGGCGATCCTGCGCGCCTTCCAGCGCATCGTTTTCGCAGACGACATCGCCGGCATCGAACGCCGCGCCATCACGATGCCAGGCCAGATTGGCCAGTGCCCGGCGAATCGCCAGCGGCCCACCGGCGGCACCGGGCCGGCCCTGGTTGCGCTTGACGCCGGCGTCCGAGTCGAAGCCGAGCAGGGCGGCGCCCGGCGAACTGGTGTCGGCAAGTGGTTGGATGCACTGGTGCCAGCGCAGGCTGTCCGGTTCGGGGTCGGTGCGGCCTTGCCAGACGCGCATGTCGATACGCTCAGCCATGGGTGATCTCCCCACGGTAGACGCGCTGGCGCAGGCGGCCGGGCTGCACGGCGTAGGCCAGCTCGGCGGGGCGCTGGATGTCCCACACGCACAGGTCGGCGCTGGCGCCGGGTTCGATGCGCCCGAACGTCATGTGCCCCAGCGCGCGAGCGGCGTTGGCGGTCATCCCGGCCAGCGCCTCGCGCGGGGTCAGTCGGAACAGCGTGCAGGCCAGATTGAGCATCAGCGTCGGCTGGAACAATGGCGAGCTGCCGGGGTTGGCGTCGGTGGCCACCGCCATGGGCACGTCATGCCGACGCAGCGTCTCGATGGGCGGCAGTTGGGTTTCGCGCAGGGTGTGAAAGGCGCCGGGCAGAATCACCGCGACGCTGCCGGCATCGCGCAGGGCGATCACGCCTTGCTCGTCGAGATACTCGATATGATCCGCCGACAGCGCCCCGTGGCGCGCGGCCATGGCACTGCCGCCAAGATTGGAGAGCTGCTCGGCATGGGCCTTGATCGGCAGGCCGTGTCTTTCGGCGGCCTGGAACACGCGCTCGCACTGCTCGACCGAAAAGGCGATGGTCTCGCAGAATACGTCGACGGCATCGGCGAGCCCGGCGGCGGCCGCGGCGGGGATCATCTCGTCGCAGACCAGATCGATGTAGCCGTCGCTGTCCCCCTCGTACTCCGGCGGCAGGGCATGTGCGCCGAGCAGGGTGGCGGTCACCCGCACCGGCAGCCGCTCGCCCAGCCGACGGGCGACGCGCAGCATCTTCAATTCGTCCTCGACGGTGAGGCCGTAGCCGGATTTGATTTCCACCGTGGTCGCGCCGTCGTCGATCAGCGCCTGCAGGCGCGGCAGGGCGCTTGCCAATAATTCGTCCTCGCTGGCGGCGCGAGTGGCGCGCACGGTGCTCAGGATGCCGCCGCCGGCCTTAGCGATCTCGGCGTAGCTGGCGCCTTCCAGGCGGCGCTCGAATTCATCGGCGCGATTGCCGCCGAACACCAGGTGGGTATGGCAATCGACCAGGCCCGGGGTCATCACGCCGCCGCGACCGGCATCGTGCGCATCCCTGGCAAGCGATTCGTCGAATTCGCGCATCGCGCATAGCGTGTCGATGCGCTCGCCCTGAATGATCACCGCCATCGGCTCGGGCAACTCATACAGGCCGTCGAACACGATCATGTCGCGCCACAGCCGGCGTGTCGTATCGGGCATGAAGCCTCCTTTCGATTCGAGCGTCGATCTATTGTATATACAAATAGGAAAACCCAACACTACCGTCAAGTCAATGCCAATCGGCGCAGGCAGTTTTTCGCTCAGCGGCTCGCTAAGCCAACGATGACGCCAATGCTTCGCTAGCACTGATTAGCGACAACGGCTTAGACATTGGTCGTAGACGGTCGTGCGGCGGATAGACGTGACAGACCGGTGAATTGTATTGTATATACAAATTGAAAGCACAACGACAATCGCGAGGTTCCATCCATGTCACATCATGACGAGGCGCTCGGCGCTTCTTCCGCTCCAGGGCGTCGCTACTCTCTGCGCACCGCGTTACGGCTGTTCATTCCCAGTCTGCTGGGGATCGTGATCTTCTTCGTACCGATGACGCTGGCTGGGCGCACGACCATCCCGCTCGATCATATGGTCAGCGGCGCGCGTGCCTTGCTAGGCGCGGCGGATGGCTGGTATGCGTTGGCCTTGATCGTCGCCGGGGCGGCCTACCCGCTGGTGACCGGGCGCTTCAAACGCAGCGTGACCGAGAAGGTCTTCACCGTGCTCAAGCTGTTGGGGGTCATCGCGGCGGTGATGGCCATGACCGGCTGGGGCCCAGCGGTGCTGCACACGCCGGACATGCTGCCGTTTCTGTTCGAGAAGCTGGTGATTCCGGTGGGGCTGATCGTGCCGATCGGTGCCGTGTTTCTGGCGCTATTGATCGGTTATGGCCTGCTGGAACTGTGCGGCGTGCTATTGCAGCCGATCATGCGACCGATCTGGCGCACGCCGGGCAAATCGGCGATCGATGCCGTGGCCTCGTTCGTCGGCAGCTACTCGATCGGCCTGCTGATCACCAACCGCGTTTACCAGGCTGGGCAGTACTCGGCGCGTGAGGCGGCGATCATCGCCACCGGTTTTTCCACCGTGTCGGCGACCTTCATGATCATCGTCGCCAAGACGCTGGATCTGATGGCGGTATGGAATCTGTATTTCTGGCTGACGCTCGCGATCACCTTCGTGGTCACCGCGATTACCGTGCGTTTGCCGCCGCTGACCCGTCTGGACGATGAAAAACATTATGACGAGCCCAGGGTGCCGCGCGGGCAACGCCTGGCCTGCGCTTGGCGTACCGGGCTCGATGCGGCCGAGCAGGCGCCGAGTTTGTCGCGCAGCGTGGCGTTGAACGTCAAGGAAGGCGTATTGATGGCGATCAGCATTCTGCCGTCGATCATGTCGGTGGGCCTGATCGGCCTGCTGCTGGCGAAATACACGCCGCTATTCGAGTGGCTGGGGCTGGTGTTCTATCCGATCACCGCGCTATGGGGACTGAACGATGCCATGGCGCTGGCTCAGGCGGCGTCGGCCGGGTTGGCCGAGATGTTCCTGCCGGCACTGCTGATGACCGAGGCCGATTTCGTGGCTCGTTTCGCGGCGGCGGTGGTCTCGGTCTCGTCGATACTGTTCTTCTCGGCGTCGATTCCGTGCATCTTGTCGACCACGATTCCGCTGTCGGTGGGGCGCATCGTAGTGGTGTGGTTCCTGCGCACGGCACTGAGCCTGCTGTTGGCGGTGCCGGCGGGTTATCTGGTGCAGGCGATGGTCGGCGGTTGAAAGAGAGGGCGAAAGAGGCCGGTCAGCTACGCCGTCGATGCATGGCGGAGCGCAGCTTGTAGCGATCGCCGGGGTGAATCAGGCGGGCGTAGCTGATCAGATGCTCGTCGGACCAGGTGCGCCGAATCATGCTGAGACATGCGGTCGCGGTGGTTATTTCCAGCCAAGCGGCGGTCTGGTCGTCGACCAGCACCGCCTCCACCACATGCTCCATATCGGAGATCGGGCAGGCGGCGACCAGTACCTCGTTGGGGGTATGACGCGAGAAATCGTTGTCCAGGTAATCGGGCACCCAGCGTGGATTGACGAAGCGATTCTCGAGCTGGATCGGTGTCTCGTCTTCGCGATGGATGATCAGGGTATGAAAGACCGGCGTGCCGAGACGCACGCCGAGTCGCAGGGCGACCTCGTCGTCGGCCTCGATCGATTCGCAGCGCAGTATGTCGTTGCGATAACGATGCCCACGGCTGCGAACTTCCTCGGCAATATTATGAATTTCGAGCAGCGACGATTCGGCCTTGAGATCGGTGACGAAGGTGCCGAGCCCCGGCTGGCGGGTCAGATAGCCCTCATGGACCAGATCGCGAATCGCCTTGTTGGCGGTCATGCGGCTGACATCGAACTGGCGGGCGAGTTGTTCTTCCGGGGGAATCTGGTGGTGCGTCGGGTATTCGCCGGAGCGGATTCGCTCGAGAAGAAACTGCTTGATCTGCTGGTAGCGCGGGGCTCGGGTTACTGGCACGTCTCTAGACCTGATTAGGCAATTCGATAGGCATGGGGTAGTTCTGCCAGCAACCCACGCCCACCGGCCAGCGTCAGCGCCAGATCGTTCAGGGCCTCCCAAACCGGCAGATCGAGGGCGCCCTTGATGGCGAGATCGATACGCTGCGAGAGCAGCAGCAGCTTGTGCAAGCGTCGATGCGGTAGCCGAGTGAGGGCTTGCTGGTAATCGGGGCGGCGTTTCTCGAAGATCATCGGGCGCTGTGCCTTGCAGGCATGATCGAGGCTCTGACCCTGATCGAGATGCTGGCGTAGCGAGAGCAGGGTGCGCAGCTCGCGGGTCAACGCCCAGAGAATCACCGGCGCTTCGATGCCTTCGCCGCGCAAGCCACGAACGATACGCACACAGCGCTCACGCTCCCCACGCAGGCAGGCATCGGTGAGCGTGAAGACATCGTAACGGGCGCTATCCTCGACGCCGCTGGCAATCGACGCACTGTCGAGCCGAACGCCGGGCGGCATGATCAGCGCGAGCTTCTGCAACTCCTGATCGGCGGCGAGTAGATTGCCCTCGGTACGCTCTCCGAGTAGCCGTGCGGCATCCATGTCGAGTTGCAGGCCATGGCGCGCGGCGCGGTCGCGCATCCAGAACCCCAACCGCTGATGATCCACCGGCCACACCGGAACGAACAGGCCGAGCTTGTCGAGCGCCTTGAACCATTTACTTTGCTGCTGCTTGCGATCCAGCCGCGAAACCGAGATCAGCAGGACATCGTCGCTGCCCTTGGCCTGTTCGGCGTAGGCCTCGAGCGCCTTGCCGCCTTCCTGGCCCGGCGACTGATCATTCAGGCGCAACTCGATCAGCTTGCGCGTGGCGAACAGCGACAGGCTGGCGGCGGATTCGGTGAGCCGTCCCCAGGCAAAGTTACCCTCGACATGCAGAACCTCGCGCTCTTCGATGCCTTGCGCGCGCGCCGCGCTACGCACGGCGTCGCAGGCCTCCATATGAATCAACGGCTCGTCGCCGGAGACGATGACGGCCGGAGGCAGGCGCTTGCCGATGGCATCGGCAAGCTTGTCGGGGAAGACTTTCATGGCGTATCGAGCGAACGCAACCGGCTGAGCAGTTGGCGTGCGGCTTCGCGGCGCAGATCGTCGAGCGCCTGCTCGCGCAGATCGCCTTGCACCAGCAAATTATCGTCGTTGGTCAGATAGGTGGTGACGACCTCGATCCGCTGCTGATCGAGCAGGTAGGCGTTATCGCTGGCGCGTTGTACCGAGAAAGGCACGGTCAGGTTCAGCTCTACTTCCTGACTGCCGCTGCCGCCAGCGGTCAGCTCGTACTCCTGGATGCGCTCGGCGCCGAGATTGACGCGCAGCGGCGCATCGTCGGTCAGCGTGACACCGGCATTTCTCAGCTCTCGGCGCACGCTATCGGCCAACTCGCCGATCGGTGCCGTGAGCGTCAGCCTGTCGAAGCCAAGGGGCTCGGAGCGACCGCGCAGATGGAAACCGCAGCCGGCCAGGCCGCTCATGGCGGCCATCGCGCCCAGCGATATGAGAAAAGTACGACGCCTCATGAGTGACTCCTTGCAATAAAACAATCTTCAGGAAGCGGTTCCTTCAGTTGGCGACGATATTGACCAGCTTCCCCGGCACCACGATGACCTTGCGCAGGGTCTTGCCATCGATATGGCGCTGGACGTTTTCGTTGGCCAGCGCCTGGGCTTCGATAGCCTCCCTGGCGGTGTCGGCGGCGGTTTCGATACGCGCGCGCAGTTTGCCGTTGACCTGCACCACCAACTCGACGCTGTCCTTGACCATGGCGGCTTCGTCGGCCTGGGGCCAGGGCGCATCGATGGCGGGCCGGTCATGGCCGAGTTCCGCCCACAACGCGTGGCAGGCGTGCGGGGTGATCGGCGCCAACAGCAACACGCAGGCTTCCAGGGCTTCGCGCACCACGGCCAGGCTCTGGGGTGAGGTGGCGTCGCCGCTGTTCTGAAAGCGCGTGATGGCGTTGGTCAGCTCCATGACCGCGGCGATGGCGGTATTGAAGGTGGTGCGCCGGCCGATATCGTCGCTGGCCTTGCCGATTGTCTCGTGGGTCTTGCGACGCAGCGCCTTCTGATCGGCGTTCAATGCGCTCATGTCCAGCGCAGCCGGTGCGCCAGCGGCATTTTCGGTACCCAGGTGATCGGCGATGAGCTTCCATAGGCGCTTCATGAAGCGATGCGCGCCTTCGACGCCGCTGTCCGACCACTCCAGCGACTGCTCGGGTGGCGCGGCGAACATCATGAACAGGCGCACGGTGTCGGCGCCGAAGCGGTCGATCATCGCCTGCGGGTCGACGCCGTTGTTCTTCGATTTGGACATCTTCTCGATGCCGCCCATCGTCACCGGCTGCCCGTCGCTAATCAGGACGGCGCTCAGCGGACGGCCTTTATCGTCGCGCTTGACGTCGACATCGGCGGGGTTGAACCAATCCTTGGCGCCGTTTTCGCGCTCGCGATAGAACGTTTCGGCGATGACCATGCCCTGGGTCAGCAGGCGCTTGAAGGGTTCGTCGCTGTCGATCAGGCCGAAATCGCGCATCAGCTTGTGGAAGAAGCGCGCGTAGAGCAGGTGCAGGATGGCGTGTTCGATGCCGCCGATGTACAGATCCACCGGCAGCCAGTAGTCGGCGCGCTCATCGAGCATCGCCTCGCGATTGTCGGCACAGGCGAAGCGCGCGTAGTACCACGACGATTCCATGAAGGTATCGAAGGTGTCGGTCTCGCGGGTCCAGCCATCGCCGAGGTCAAAGAAGGATGGCATCTTCTTGAGCGGTGAACCGCTGGCATCGACCTCGACCTCCATCGGCAGGGCGACCGGCAACTCGTCGTCACTCAATGGCACGGTCTGGCCTTCGGGGCCGTACTTGACCGGAATCGGCGCGCCCCAGTAGCGCTGACGCGCCACACCCCAGTCGCGCAGGCGGAAGTTGGTCCTGATTTCACCGTGACCCTGGGCTTCGAGTCTAGCGGCAATCGCCTGGAAGGCGGCCTCGAAATCGAGTCCATCGAACTCGCCGGAATTGATAAGCCGGCCGTATTCGGCATAGGCCCCGCTCGACAGATCGGGCGCTTCACCGGACTCGTTGGCGATTACCGGCTCGATCGGCAGGTTGTATTTGCTGGCGAACTCCCAGTCGCGCTGATCGTGGGCGGGCACCGCCATGACCGCGCCGGTGCCGTACTCCATCAGCACGAAGTTGGCGACGAAGATCGGCACTTCTCGGCCCGACAGGGGATGCACGGCCTTGAAGCCGGTATCCATGCCGCGCTTTTCCATGGTCGCCAGGTCGGCCTCGGAAGTGCCGCCCTTGGCACACTCCTGAACGAACTCGGCGATTTGGGGATTATCGGCCGCGGCCGCCTTGGCCAGCGGATGGCCGGCTGCGACGGCCAGATAGGTCACACCCATCAGGGTGTCGGGGCGCGTGGTGTAGACACGCAAGGCCTGGCTCTCGGTGGCGCCGTCGAGCGCGATATCGAACGCCAGTTCCACGCCCCGGGACTTGCCGATCCAGTTGCGCTGCATGGTCTTGACCTGTTCGGGCCACTCGACCTTGTCGAGATCGGCCAGCAACTCCTCGGCGTAATCGGTGATCTTGAGGAACCACAGCGGGATCTCCTTGCGCTCGACCGGTGCGCCGGAGCGCCAGCCACGTCCGTCGATGACCTGTTCGTTGGCCAGCACGGTGTTGTCCACCGGGTCCCAGTTGACGGTGGACATCTTCTTGTAGACCAGCCCCTTGTCGACCAGCTTGGCGAAGAACCACTGCTCCCAGCGGTAGTAATCCACATCGCAGGTAGCGAACTCGCGGTTCCAGTCGTAGGCGAAGCCCAGCGCCTTCAACTGTTGGCGCATGTAATCGATGTTCTGGTAGGTCCAGTCGCCGGGCGGCACGCGGTTCTTGATCGCGGCGTTCTCGGCGGGCATGCCGAAGGCGTCCCAGCCCATGGGCTGCAACACGTTCTTGCCCTGCATGCGCTGGAAGCGGCTGATCACGTCGCCGATGGTGTAGTTGCGCACATGCCCCATGTGCAGCTTGCCGCTGGGATAGGGGAACATCGACAGGCAGTAGAACTTCTCGCGATTAACGTCTTCCACGGCCTTGAAGCACTGATTCTCGTCCCAGAAACGTTGGGCGGCCTGCTCGGTTGTGTGGGGCTTGTACTGTGTGTCCATCGTTGCGTGGGGCACCTTGCGTTGGGCTATATTTCCGTCGACCCCAAGGATACCCTAGACGGGTTCCAGCAGGTAGGGGGCACCCGGCCAGGCTCGGCGTGGGCCGGCCGGGCCAGGTAGAGCCAGCATCGCTGGGATCATCGAGAGGAGAGCGCCATGAGCGAACACCAGCAGGAACATCGACTGCGCGCGGCATACGAGCGCGTGTTGTCGCGGATGAAGGATGGCGCCGATGAGCTGTCGTGGGAGAACCTGCAGAAGGATCTCGACGAGGCGGTGGAGTTCGAATCGGAGTTCGAAGAGTTCACCAAGGACGAAATGGCGCTGCTACGGGCCTGGGTCGAGCGCGACCTGAAGGATCTACGCCGCTATCTCGCTGCCGGCGGCAGCGGCGTCGCCAGCTGGTTGGGTATCGATCTCGACGTGTTGTCGCGCAAGGTCACCGATGCGCTGTTTTCGATCGCCGATCGCAGCGTGATCGAGCGCGAGCAACTCGAGGACGATCTCGAGGCGGCGCGCGCCGATTATGTCGAAGGCGAGATCGCCGCACCGGGGCGCATGGCTTGCGTGCATTGCGCCACCGAAGTCGTGCTCGAGAGCGTGACCCGCATCGAGCCCTGTCATCAATGCGGTCATCGCTATTTCGAGCGCACCCGGGCCGCTTGAGGCTTACCGTCGTGGCTGCCGGCGGTTGAGGGTCAGTCCCGGCAGCAGCAGCAGGGTGGCGAGCAGCCAGGTCGGCCAGCTACCGGTGCGGGTGAAGGGCGTCAGTCCCTGCATGGCATGAATGTCGGCACTGATACTGGCGGTTTCGAAGCGTGGCGCACGGGCGATGATATCGCCATGTGGATCGACGATCGCGGTGACGCCGTTGCTGGTCGCGCGCAGCAGGTAGCGGCCATTCTCCAGGGCGCGCAATCGGGCCATCTGCAGGTGTTGCAGCGGCCCGATGGAATCGCCGAACCAGGTGTCGTTGGATACCGTAAGCAGCACATCGGCGTTCCTGGCGCGCTTGGCCACCAGGTCGGCATAGATGATCTCGTAGCAGATCGCGCTGCCGATGCGCAGCCCGGCGGCGCGAATCGGCATCTGCTCGGCGCCGCCCGCCGAGAAGTCCGACATCGGTAGATCGAAGAAGGCGATGATGCCGCGCAGCAGGCTTTCCAGCGGCATGTACTCGCCGAACGGCACCAGGTGCTCCTTGCGGTATTCGCCGCTTACCCCACCGACACCGATGATCGCGTTGTAATAACGCCCGGCATCGTCGCGTTGAACGATGCCGGTCAGCACCGCGGTATCCGGCGCCAATGTCGCCTGGATGCGCTCGAGCAACGGCTCGGCCTGGCGCTGAAATAGCGGCAGCGCGGTTTCCGGCCAGACGATCAAATCGACATCGTCGCTCTGTTCGCGCGTCAGGCGGGCATAGGTATTGGCGGCGTTACGCTGCCCTTCGGGCGTCCACTTGGTCAGTTGCGGCAGGTTGCCCTGCAGCAGGGCGACGCGGGTGGTGGTCTCGCTGGGCGTCGTCCAGTGGGTCGGCAATGCCAGCGGCGCCAGCCATAGCGCGGCGATGGGCACCACGGCCCACCAGCGCCGGCGCAGGAATTCCACGCCCAGGGTGCCGGTCAGCGCGGTCACCAGCGTCAGCAGATAAACGCCGCCCACGGGGGCCAGCGGTGCCAGTGGCGAATCGACATGCGCACTGCCCAGCAGTAGCCAGGGGAAGCCGGTGAACAGATAGGTGCGCAGTACTTCGATGAGTACCCAGGCGCCGGCAAACGTCAAGAAAGCCAGCCGTGGCCCGGTGAAGCGGCGATAGAACCAGAAGGGCACGGCGTAGAACAGCGCCAGGGTGACCGCGAACAGCGCGGTGAGAAAGACTGCCAATGGCACGCCGGTATAGCCGTAATCGTGGATCGATACGTAGATCCATGAAGTGCCGGTGGCGAACAGCGATACGCCGTAACACCAACCGCGCATCGCCGCCTGGCCGGGCGTCAGATCGTGCAGACCGACATACATCAGCCCGACCGCGACCGGCCCCAGCCACCACAACTCGAAAGGGGAGAAGGTCAGGGTGGTCAAGCCGCCGGCGATCAGCGCGGCCAGATAACCCATCCAGGGGCGGGAAAACGTCGGCATATCAGAGGCACTCCTTGTCGAGACGTGCCTCTTATACCAGAGCCTTTCGGCGAAGACGAATGGCGACTCAGTCGTCGTCCCTGTCGGCGGCGACTTCGCTCAGGCGCTCCGCCTGGAGCAGACGGATGCGACGATTGTCGGCACCCAGTACGGTGAAGCGCCAGCCGCCCAGCTCGGCATATTCGCCGCGCCGTGGCAGGTGGCCGAAACGCTGCATCACCAACCCGCCGACGGTGTCGAACTCCTCGTCGGAGAAGGTGGTAGCGAACGCCTCGTTGAAGTCGTCGATCGGCGTCAGGGCGCGAATGGCGAAGGTGCCATCGCCCTGATCGCGAATGTCGTCGTCCTCGTCGGTGTCGTGCTCGTCCTCGATGTCGCCGACGATCTGTTCGAGGATGTCCTCGATGGTGACGATCCCCGCGGTACCGCCATACTCGTCGACCACCACCGCCATGTGGTTGTGAGTCTCGCGGAACTCCTTGAGCAGGCTGTTGAGACGCTTGGACTCGGGGATGAACATCGCCGGGCGAATGACGTCGTGCAGGTCGACATCGCGACGCTCGCCTTCGTTGACCTGGAGTAGGGGCAGCAGGTCCTTGACCAGCAGCAGGCCCAGCACTTCATCGAGATTTTCGCCGACAACGGGGTAGCGCGAGTGGCCGGTTTCGAAGATCACCGGCAGGTAGTCCTCGGGGCGCTGATCGACCGAGATGGCGGTGATCTGGGAGCGCGGGATCATGACTTCGCGGGTCTGTTGATCGCTGATCTGGAAGGCGCCCTCGATGATGGCCAGCGCATCCGGGTCGAGATGCAGCCGACCGGCTTCCTCGCGCAGGAAGGTCAACAACTCGTCACGCGAATTGAATTCATCGGAGTCGCTGGAAAAGGCGTTGAAAAACTTCTCGAGCCAGGACTTGTTGCCCTGGCTACTCGATCGGTCTTCGCTCATGCGTCTGGTCTCGTATCCTCGTTGTCAGGCGCGCTCCGCAGCAGCGCATAGGGGTCGGGAATACCGACGGCGGCAAGAATCTCGCGCTCGAGCCGCTCCATTCTCTCGGCTTCATCGTCTTCCATATGATCGTAGCCCAGTAAATGCAATGTGCCATGCACGACCATGTGAGCATAGTGATGGTTCAGGGGTTTACCCTGCTCGGCGGCCTCGCGCGCGACGACGCCATGGCAAATCACCAGATCGCCGAGCAACGGCACATCCACACCGGGCGGGGCCTCGAAAGGGAAGGAGAGTACATTGGTCGATGCATCCTTGCCGCGATAGTCGCGATTGAGCGTGCGGCTCTCGGCGTCGTCGACCAGGCGAACGGTCAGCTCATGGCGCGATTCATCGGCATGGCGGGCGAGGGTCTCGGCGATCCAGCGGGTCAGCTCGGCCTGCGTCGGTAGCTCGCCCTGGCATTGGCCGGCGCGTGCGTCGAGGGCAACCTGCAAGTCGACCAGCGGTTGGGCGTCGCGGGTCATGACGATGGCGCCTGCTCGTCGCTATCGTTGCCATTGCGCGCATGATAGGCATTGTCGGCACGCTCCTGACGCTCGTCGCGCCGGGCCTGCTCACGGGCCTCCTTGCGCGCACGATCCTGCACCTCCTGCTCGGCCTCGAACAGGTCGTAGGCTTCGATGATGCGCTGCACCAGCGGATGGCGGACCACGTCCTTGGCGGCGAAATGCGTCACGCCGATGCCCGAGGTGTCCCTGAGTACGTCGAGTACCTGAATCAGGCCCGAGCTCTGGCCGCGCGGCAGATCGACCTGGGTGACATCGCCGGTGATGATCGCGGTGGAGCCGAAGCCGATCCGGGTCAGAAACATCTTCATCTGCTCGCGCGTGGTGTTCTGGCTCTCGTCGAGAATGATGAAGGCGTTGTTCAGGGTCCGGCCACGCATGTAAGCCAGCGGGGCGATCTCGATCACCTGACGCTCGATCAGCTTGCCGACCTGTTCGAAGCCGATCATTTCATAAAGGGCGTCGTAGAGCGGGCGCAGGTAGGGGTCGATCTTCTGTGCCAGATCGCCGGGCAGGAAGCCGAGCTTCTCGCCGGCCTCGACCGCCGGCCGTACCAGCAGTATGCGGCGCACGGCCTGCTGATTGAGGGCTTCCACCGCGGCGGCGACCGCCAGATAGGTCTTGCCGGTACCGGCCGGGCCGATGCCGAAATTGATGTCGTGCTTGCGAATGCTGGTGACGTAGCTTTGCTGGTTCACGCCGCGCGGCTTGATCAGCGCACGAGGCGTGCGAATCAGTATTTCGCCATCGTCGTGGCCCTCTTCCTCTTCCAGCGCTTCGGTGCCCGATTCCTGCAGGAAAAGGTGCACGGTATCGGGTTCCAGATCGCTGCTCTCGGTCTCGCGATAGAGATGCTCGATGATGTTGGCCGCGACCTTGACGTGGGTGCTGGGGCCGGCAAGCTGGAAGGTATTGCCGCGATTGCGCAGCGTGACGCCGAGGCGCGATTCGACCAGTTTGAGATGCTCGTCCTGCTGGCCGCACAGATTGGCCAGACGCATGGGGTCGTTGGGTTCGAGGGTCAGAGTGAGTATGCGGTGCGCCTGAGAACTGTTTTGGCTCAAGACTGTGGGTCCGTCGTTGCGAGAATAAAAAATGAGCTTACTGCCCCGGCTGCCGTCGGGGCAATGACTGAAAATCTAATACCGACCGGCTAGGCCAACTCGCCACGCAGCGAGTTGGGCAGCGCTTCGCTGATGACCACATCGATGAACTGGCCGATTAGCTCGGTCGGGTTGGACGCGCGGAAATTGACCACGCGATTGTTCTCGGTGCGCCCCGAGAGTTGGCCGGGATCCCTGGGTGCGAAACCGGTCACCAGAATGCGCTGGGTGGTGCCGACCATACGCCGGCTGATCTGCGCGGTATTCTGGATGATGCGCTCCTGGAGGATCGCCAGGCGCTGCTTCTTGATCGCTTCCGGGGTTTCGTCGTCGAGTTGCGCGGCCGGCGTGCCGGGACGCGACGAGTAGACGAAGCTGAACGAATGATCGAAACCGATGCGATGGATCAGGTCCATGGTCGCCTCGAAATCGGTTTCGGTCTCGCCGGGAAAGCCGATGATGAAGTCCGACGAGAAGCTGATATCCGGACGCAGTGCGCGAATACGCTCGAGCTTGGCGATGTATTCATCGACGCCATGGCCACGCTTCATCGCCGCCAGGATGCGATCGGAACCGGATTGCACCGGCAGATGCAAGTGGCTGACCAACTCGGGAATTTCGCCGTAGGCCTCGATCAGGCTGTCGGAGAACTCCACCGGGTGCGAGGTGGTGAAACGAATGCGATCGATGCCGTCGATGGCCGCCACGCAAGCGATCAGCTCGGCCAGGTCGATCTCGTCGCCGAGGTCGTTTTCGCCGCGATAGGCATTGACGTTCTGACCGAGCAGATTGACTTCACGCACGCCCTGATCGGCCAGGTGGATGACTTCATCCATCACCGACTCGAAGGGCCGCGAGACCTCCTCGCCGCGCGTATACGGCACTACGCAGAAGGTGCAGTACTTGGAGCAGCCCTCCATGATCGAGACGAAGGCGGTGGCGCCATCCGAACTCGGCTTGGGCAGATGATCGAACTTCTCGATCTCGGGGAAGGTGACGTCGACGACTGAAATCTGGCCGGTGCGGCGCGAATCGAGCATCGAGGGTACGCGGTGCAGCGTCTGCGGGCCGAATACCATGTCGACGTAGGGCGCGCGCTTGCGCAGATTTTCGCCCTCCTGACTGGCCACGCAGCCACCGACGCCGATCACCAGCTCGGGGTTGCGCTCCTTGAGCTTCTTCCAGCGCCCCAATTGATGAAAGACCTTCTCCTGCGCCTTTTCGCGGATCGAACAGGTGTTGAGCAGAATGACATCGGCTTCGCGCTCGTCGTCGGTCAGCTCCATTGCATGCGTTTCGCCGAGCATGTCCGCCATGCGGGCGGAGTCATACTCGTTCATCTGGCAGCCGTGGGTCTTGATGAAGAGTTTCTTCGCCATGAGAGTGCCGTCGCGACGTCAGACGCCCGACTTGTCCATTGTTGAGATCAGGGGGTGTTTGCGCGGCCAAGGTGGCCAACGTGAAATCCGATGGCAAATTATACGTACCCGGAGGGTGGCTTGACCAGTGGGTGGCACGGCGGCCTTCGAAGCCGGGGCGTCTGTGATATTCTTGGCGCCTCGATCATGCTCGGTGCATGGCGGTTTTTAATTTCGTCGGTGGGAGCAGTATGGCATCCAAGCCTATCTACCGGGTGGTGTTCCACAATCAGGGTGAAATCTGGGAGCTCTACGCCCGCGACATCTTTCAGAGCGACCTGTGGGGATTCATCGAAGTCGAAACCTTCGTCTTCGAAGACGCCTCGAAACTGGTCGTCGATCCGTCCAGTGAAAAGCTTCGGCGGACCTTCGATGGTGTCAATCGCAGCTATATCCCGTTGAATGCCATCGTGCGTATCGATGAAGTCGAACGCGAAGGCACACCTCGTGCGGTCAAGGCGGAAGGCAAGGTGGCGGCATTTCCGCGCCCGATGAGTCTGCCGCCCAGGGATGACAATTAGAAACGCGATTCAGGTGATCAAAAAATAATCGAATCGTAGGGTCGCCAGGCCGTTCGCCGTCTCCGAAATGTCCTGGCAACGCTTTTCCCAAGGTTTATCCACAGAAAGTGTGGATGGGTGTCGGCGCAGGGAACATCGTGTGGAGCAACAACCTTCAGAGCCTTCCGACAGCGACAAAGACGGCAGAAAAATGCGCAATATCAAGAAGTTGATGTTTGGCCTCACATTGGGCCTCGGGTTGGGTGGCGTCGCCGGCCTGGCTCACGCTCAACAGGACGCATCGCATTGGGTGTCCGATGACCTGACCACCTTCGTGCGTAGCGGGCCGACCGATGGCTATCGTATCGTCGGCACGCTGAGCGCCGGCGAGCCGGTCACGGTACTGGAAACCAGTGGCGACTACACGCAGGTCAGGGCGGAAAGCGGCGATGTCGTGTGGATACAGAGTGAGAAGTTGCAGGCGCAGCCCAGCCTTAACGAGCGCTTCCCCGAGCTCAAGGAAAAGGTGGGTACACTGAGTAGTGAACTCAGCGACATCAATGAATCGTGGGAGGGGCGTGTCGCGGCGATGACCGAAACGCTGGGCGTGCGCCAGGCGCGTATCGCCGAGTTGGAGAAACGCAACGCGCAGCTCGATAGCCAGTTCGCACAGGCCGAGCGGGTCATCCGCGAACTCCAGGCGCGTCTTAGCACCCAGGAGCAGGATCTGCTGATGCGTTATTTCATGTACGGCGGTGGCGTAGCCGGCGCGGGCTTGATAATCGGTCTGCTGGTGCCGCATATGCCGAGGCGTCGCAAGCGCGATCGCTGGTTCTGAGAAAGCTGCAGCGCCCACTGGCTTTCCAGGTATTGATGGATTTCATGAGTGGAGGCGTAGATGGCCAATGAATGGTTGGAGCGCTGGCGCGACGGGCGCATCGGTTTTCATCGTGATACCGTGCATCCCGCGTTGGCGCGCCACTGGCCTGCACTAGGCATGTCGCCGGGCAGCAAGGTGCTGGTGCCATTGTGCGGCAAGAGTCTCGATATGCGCTGGCTGGTCGAACAGGGCCATCCGGTACTCGGTATCGAGCTGTCGAGCGAGGCCATCGAGCAATTCGTCGGCGAAGGCGTGGGCGAGGTGGCACGCTATCGACAGGGGCATTTCGATGTCTGCCGTCAGGCCAGCGTCGAGCTGTGGTGTGGCGACTTTTTCCACTTCCATATCGATCAGGCGCACGAGATCGAGGCGTTCTACGATCGTGCGGCGCTGATCGCGCTGCCGCCCGCCGCGCGTCAGCGCTACGCCTTTCATATGGCGCAGTTACTGCTGCCGGGCTCGCGCGGCCTGTTGATCAGCCTGACCCATGGCAGCGGCCCCGATAAAGGGCCGCCTTATTCGGTCGATCACGACGAGGTTCAGCGGCTGTTGTCGCCCAATTTCGAATTGACGCTACTCGAGGAGTGCCCTCCCGATGAGCGTCGCTGGCGCGAGAGCGTGTGGTCGTTGGTACGCCGAGGGCCGGGGCGCGAATAAAAGTTACGCCGAGGGCCGGGGCGCGGATAAGACGTCACGAGCCTCGCGATGAGGCTCGTGAATGCGGGTTCAGCGTGCCAGCACATTGCCGATTTGTGGATCGCTGAAGGTGCGATTCAGCGCATCGCTCAATAACTCGGAGACCATCTCCGTATTCTTCTCGGCGTCGGGCGTGAGCGCGTAACTTTGCGTGCGCTTGGAGGTATAGGTGCCGGTATAGGTCGTATTCCGGTTTTCGACCACGGCGCGCAGGCGCGCGATCAGTTGCGCTTCGTCGAGTATCAGTTGGGCATCGGACTCCTGATAATCGAGCTGAGTCAGCGTCAGCGTCAGGCTGGGCCGGCCTTCGGCGGATTGCGTGGTTGGCGAAAAGCCCATCTGCTTGAGCGCCGCTTCGGCCTGGGCCTGCAGTTGCGGAATCAGCGTATAGGCCTCGACGGTGATGGTCGAGGTCGACATCGCCACGCCATTACGCGTGCCCAGCACATCCGATTCGCGCCCATCGACGACATTGACCGTCACGCTCTGGCCATTGCCGACCCGTGACAAATTCTGGGTGAGCTTGGGCGAGACTTGTAGATATTGCGGATTCTGACAGCCAGCGAGTATCAATAGCACGCCTATCAGCCAGCCAAAACGTATCGCCGCCCTCGAAATGCGCATGTCCCTCTCCTTAGTTTGCAAAAAATGAAACTGCGGCTCGATAGCCCATCGAGCCGCAGTATAGCGTCATGGCCATGCCAAACGAGAGAGGCCGACCGCTGATCGGCGCGGAAAACTACAACCCGATCGCCGATGAGGTCGAGCGGCGCGGGTCGGCGCCGCCATAAAACATGTCGTCGCGGATCACGATCGACTGCGCGGCGCCCATGGCGTCCTGCTGGCTGACGGTGTGGCCCATGGCCTCCAATAGCGCGATGGTATCGGGGCTGATGCCCTGTTCGATGCGAATCTCGTCGGGCAGCCACTGGTGATGGATGCGCGGCACGCTGACCGCGGTCTGAATGTTCATGTCGTGATCGATGACATTCAGCAGGATCTGTAGCGTGGTAGTGATGATCCGCGAGCCGCCGGGGCTGCCGGTGATCAGGAAGTTCTCGCCATCCTTCTTGACGATGGTCGGAGTCATCGACGACAGCATGCGCTTGTTGGGCTCGACCTTGTTGGCTTCGCCACCGATCAGGCCATAGGCGTTGGGCACGCCGGGCTTGGCCGAAAAATCGTCCATCTCGTTGTTGAGCAAGAAACCGGCGCCATCGACGACGATGCCCGAGCCGTAACTGAAGTTGATGGTATAGGTGTTGGATACCGCCAGGCCATTGTCGTCGGCAACCGAGAAGTGGGTGGTCTCGTTGGATTCATAGGGCAGCGGTTTACCCGGCTCGATCTGCTCGCTGGGCGTGGCTTCGCCCATATCGATCTGGCTGCGCAGCTCGTCGGCATACGCCTTGGAGGTCAGCCCCTCGAGCGGTACCTCGACGAAATCGGTATCGCCCAGGTATTTCGAGCGGTCGGCATAGGCGCGCTTCATCGCTTCGGCCATGACATGAATGGTGCGCGCCGAGTTGAAGCCCATCGCGCCGATATCGTAGCCCTCGAGAATATTGAGCATCTGCACGATATGTACGCCGCCGGAGGAGGGTGGGCTCATCGCATAGACGTCGTAGCCGCGATAAGTGCCGTGGCTGGGTTCGCGGATCACCGGTTGGTAATTGGTCAGATCTTCGTAAGTCATCAGGCCGCCATGCTTTTCCATCTCGGCGGCGATCAGGCGGGCGGTCTTGCCCTCATAAAACTCGCGCGGACCCTGCTCGGCGATGCGCTTGAGTGTTGCCGCCAGATCGGGCTGGCGGAAAATATCGCCGACCTCATACAGACTGCCATCGTCCTTGAAGAACTTCTCGCGCGAGGCATCCCATTGTTCGAGGCGTTCGCGGGTGGCTTTGATGCCCTCGACGAAACGCGATGGCACCACGAACCCTTCTTCCGCCAAGCGAATCGCCGGTGCCAGCGCCTCGGCCAGGCTCAGCGTGCCGTACTTCTCGAGCGCCAACGCCAGGCCGGCCACGGTGCCGGGCACCCCGGAGGCGTTGTGCGTGAAACGCGACAGCTCGGCGACCGCTTCGCCCTGTTCGTTCTGGAACATCGTCTCGTAGGCCGCCGAGGGGGCCTTCTCACGATAATCGATGGCGATCACCTCGCCGCTCTTCTCATCGGAAATCAGCATGAAACCGCCGCCGCCGATATTGCCCGAGCGCGGCTGGGTCACCGCCAGCGCGAAGCCTGCGACCACGGCGGCATCGACGGCGTTGCCGCCATTGGCGAGCACCTCGTGAGCGACCTCGGAGGCTAAAAAATGGCTGGTCGCGACCATGCCATTGGCGCCTTGCTCCGGGTTGAAGCGTTCGCCTTCGAGAATCGCCTGCTGCGCCAGTGCCGATGACGACACCGCCAAAGAGCAGAGCGCCCCGGTCAGTGCGAGAATGCCAAGAGGCCGTGAAATCGAGTGTGGACGAAAAACCGCCATGGTCGTCTCCCTGAGTCATGGTCTTGTTGGATTAGGGAACCACTGCATAAATGCCTGCACGGACGAATCGCTGTGTCACGCGGTGCTCGAAGAAAAGCCTAACTATATGTTATGTCTTTACTTCTGTGCTCCGGGCTCCTTGCGCTTCATTCCGTTCGTCAATTTATTCAGCGGTCCCTTAGCATTTCTTAATATCGGCACGAAACGCGCATTGCGCAACCATCGCTCCCCGCAACGTATCGAAAGTACTGATAGAATGGCGCTTTCCATGCCCCGACGATGAGCCATGCCCGACGTGAAACCCGACTTCAAGATCGCGCCTTCGATTCTTTCCGCCGACTTCGCACGCCTGGGTCAGGAGGTCGACGACGTTCTCGCTTCCGGCGCGGACATCGTGCATTTCGATGTGATGGACAATCACTACGTGCCCAATCTGACCATCGGCCCGATGGTCTGCGCTGCGCTGCGCAAGCATGGCATCAAGGCGCCCATCGATGCCCATCTGATGGTCAAGCCGGTGGATCGGCTGATCGGCGATTTCATCGAGGCGGGTGCCAGTTACATCACCTTTCACCCCGAAGCCTCGGAGCATATCGACCGCTCGCTGCAGTTGATTCGCGACGGTGGTTGCCAGGCGGGGTTGGTGTTCAATCCGGCCACGCCGCTGAGCTATCTCGATTACGTCATGGACAAGGTCGACATGATTCTGCTGATGAGCGTCAATCCGGGCTTCGGCGGCCAGTCGTTCATTCCCGGCACGCTCGATAAATTGCGTGAGGCGCGGCGCCGCATCGACGCCAGCGGCCATGACATTCGCCTGGAGATCGATGGTGGGGTCAAGGTCGATAACATCGCCGAGATCGCCAGCGCCGGGGCGGATACCTTCGTCGCCGGCTCGGCGATCTTCAAGGCGCGTCGCGATGACGATCCGCACCGCTACGATAGCGTGATCCGCTCGCTTCGCGACGAGCTGACGCGAACCTGAGCCGTGGTTGATTCAGCGGCACCGGGCAAAGCGGCAGACCGTATCGCGAATGACTGGTTTCTCTACGTCATCGAAACGGCAAGCGGGGCGTTGTACACCGGCATTACCACCGATGTCGAACGGCGCTTTCGCGAGCACGACGGCGGCAGGCGTGGCGCACGGGCGCTGCGTGGCAAGGGGCCGCTGCGGCTGATTCACCGGCAGGCGATGGACAGTCGCAGCGAGGCGCTCAAGCTGGAGGCATGGCTGAAGAAGCAGCCGGCGCGAGCCAAGCGCGCCTGGCTGGATGCCCATGAAGCGCTCTCGTAGCGTTCTCTCAATGAAGCTTCATGCGAGGCTTGAGGAAGCGGTTCAAACCGTCGACGACGATGGTCATGGCGGTTTTCAGCGCGCCGTGAATGGCGAACTGATGCATGCGGTACAGCGACGCGTAGAACAGCTTGGCCAGGCGCCCTTCGATGAACAGGCTGCGTGCCGACGCGCCGCGCATCAGGCTGCCCACCGCATCGAAATGGGCCAGCGAGATCAGCGAGCCGCGATCGCGGAACACGAATGCCTTGAGTGGCCTGTCTGCGAGTGCCGCGCGCAGGTTGCGATAGAGCAGATTGGCCTGCTGATGCGCTGCCTGGGCGCGTGGCGGCACACGTTTGCCGTCCGGCTGCGGGCAGGCGGCGCAATCGCCTAGCGCGAAGATTCGCTCATCGTCGAGACTCTGCAGCGTCGGGTGCACCTTGACCTGATGGTTGCGCTCGGTGGAGAGACCCAGCTCGGAGAGAAACGCCGGTGCGCGAATGCCGGCCGCCCAGACGTTGAGATCGGTCGCGATGCGCTGATCGTCGGCGGTCATGAAGCCTTTTTCATCGGCGAGAGTGACGCGGGTATCGACATGAATGTTGACGCCGAGCTTTTCGAGCTCGCGATGCACCGTCTTGCCGAAGCGCTCCGGCAGGGCGGGCAGCACGCGCGGCGCGGCCTCGATCAGATGCACATCCAGCTTGCCGCTCTCCAATGCGGTGAAGCCGTAGTTGTGCAGCATTTCGGAGGCGTCGAACAGCTCCGCTGCAAGCTCCACCCCGGTCGCGCCGGCGCCGACGATGCCCACCGACAACCGTGAGTGCTCGCGGTGTTGCGGATCGCTGTAGCGCAGGAAGGTGTTGAGCATCGCCTGGCGAAAGGCCTCGGCCTGCTTCTGGCTATCGAGAAAGTGGCAGTTTTCGGCAACGCCCGGCGTGCCGAAGTCATTCGATACACTGCCCACGGCCAGCACCAGATAGTCGTAGCTCAAGGTGCGGGCCGGCAGAATGACGTTGCCGTCGTCGTCGAGGATCGATGCCAGGGTCAGGGTGCGGGCGTCGCGGTCAAGCGCGCTCAAGGTGCCGCGCTGGTAGCGATAACCATGTGCCCTGGAGTGGCCCTGGTAGGAGACTTCGTCGAGGCCGGAATCGAGGACGCCGGTGGCGACTTCATGGAGCAGCGGTTTCCAGATATGCGTTCGGTTGCGATCGACGAGTACGATCTCGGCCTGCTTGCGCTTGCCGAGTTTGCGTCCGAGCCGGGTTGCCAGCTCGAGTCCGCCCGCACCTCCGCCGACCACCACGATGCGTGGTGTAGCCATGGGGGTTCCTTCGAAGCGTAAAAGAAATTGTCGTAATTCGTGGGGCCAGGGTCAGATACTGTCGCAATGACAAACGTACTGGAGTCGGCGCCAATGGCCTTTAGCATATTCTTTATGGTCGTCGATTCCTATGTTGATATACCAAAAAGTCTTATTGCGTTTTCGATTTGGAGAGAGTCATGCCGATACCCGCCGATATTCGCCTCGTGGCCTTCGATCTGGATGGTACGCTGATCGATTCGCTGCCCGATCTGGCCGCCGCGGTGGATGCCATGTTGATCGAACGCGGCATGCCAGCCGCCGGCGAAGCCAAGGTGTGCGGCTGGGTGGGCAACGGCTCGCGCAAGTTGGTCGAGCGCGCACTGCACGATGCGCTGGGCACGATACCCGACGAGGGCCGCGTGACGTCGGCCCATGTGCGATTCCTGCATCATTACGCCGAGGCACCCAGCGCGCGTACCCGCGTCTATCCCGGTGTTATCGAGGCCTTGGCCGCGCTGCGCGAGCGTGACATCGTCGTTGCGCTGATCACCAACAAGCCGCAGGCCTTCATTGCGCCGATTCTCGAGTCGCTGGGGCTGGCCGGCTATTTCGATCTGACCCTGGGCGGCGACTCGCTGCCGAGCAAGAAACCCGACCCGGCGCCGTTGCTGCACGTGGCCGAGCATTTCGGCATTGCCCCGGCGCAGTGCTTGATGGTCGGTGATTCGCGCCACGACATCGAGGCCGGCAAGTGCGCCGGCTTTCAGACTCGGGCGGTGCCTTATGGCTACAATCATGGCGAGCCGGTGGCATCGAGCCGTCCGGACGGTATGCTTGAATCGCTGGCGGAACTTGTTTAGTGTTGAATCGATGTCGCTATGAACGTCTTGAAATCAATAAGATTTAGTAATAACGAAGCCATCCGGAAGCCCGCATGACGTCCAACACCCATCGCTCCTCCCTGGCAGCCCGTGCGCTGATACACGAAGTCAAACGTTGGCGATGGTGATGCCATCCTGGTCGCTGTCATAGCCCAGCGCCATGTCGCCAACGTACTCTCCAGTTCCCTGAAGGATTAGACGGTCATGATGACTTCCGAACGCTTCGCCGAGCTGGCGCAAGCCGGCTACAACCGTATTCCGGTCACCCGCGAGGTGCTGGCCGATCTCGATACGCCGCTGTCCACCTATCTCAAATTGGCCGATGCGCCTTGGACCTTTCTGCTCGAGTCGGTGCAGGGCGGCGAAAAATGGGGCCGTTATTCGATCATCGGTTTGGCCTGCCATGAGCGCATCGAAGTGCGTGGCTATCAGGTACGTCACATCGTCGATGGCGAGCAGGCCGGCGTCACCGAGGTCGACGATCCGCTGGCCTGGATCGAGCAGTTCCAGGCGCGCTTCAAGGTGCCGCGGCTCGACGCCCAGCCGCGCTTCGACGGTGGCCTGGTCGGCTATTTCGGTTACGACACCATCCGCTACGTCGAGCCGCGCTTGCGTGGTGTCGACAAGCCCGATCCCATCGGTGTGCCGGACATCCTGTTATTGGTCTGCAACGAGCTGGTGGTATTCGATAATCTATCCGGTCGCCTGACCTTATGGACGCACGCCGACCCGAGCGAGCCCGATGCCTTCGAGCGCGCCGTGCAGCGCCTCGAGTCGCTGGAGGGCGAGCTGCGCGGTGCCAGCTTGAATAGCGCCAGCCCCGGCACCGGCGGCGCGGCGGTGGAAGAGGGGCATTTCACCTCGGGGTTCACCGAGGACGGCTTCAAGGTGGCGGTGGAAACGATCAAGTCGTACGTACTGGCCGGTGACGTCATGCAGTGCGTGCCATCGCAACGCATGTCGATTCCGTTCCGGGCGCCACCGCTGGATCTGTACCGGGCGCTGCGTAGCCTCAACCCATCGCCGTACATGTTCTTCTTCAACCTGGACGATCACCACGTGGTCGGCTCGTCGCCGGAGATCCTCACCCGCCTGGAAGATGGCGAGGTGACCGTCAGGCCGATCGCCGGCACCCGCAAGCGTGGACGCAGCGAAGAGGAGGATCGCGCGCTCGAGGCCGATCTGCTCGCCGACCCCAAGGAGATCGCCGAACACGTCATGCTGATCGATCTGGGGCGCAACGATGTCGGTCGTATCAGCGAGACCGGCTCGGTGACGGTGACCGACAACATGGCCGTCGAGCGTTATTCCCACGTCATGCATATCGTCTCCAATGTCACCGGGCGCCTGAAGCCGGGTCTCACGGCGATGGACGTGCTGCGCGCGACCTTCCCGGCCGGCACCCTGTCGGGTGCACCGAAGATTCGCGCCATGCAGATCATCGACGAGTTGGAGCCGGTCAAGCGCGGGGTCTATTCGGGCGCCGTGGGCTATCTGTCCTGGCATGGCAACATGGACACCGCGATCGCCATCCGCACGGCGGTGATCAAGGATGGCGAACTGCATGTCCAGGCCGGGGCCGGAATCGTCGCCGACTCGGTACCCGAGCTCGAGTGGCAGGAAACGCTCAACAAGGGGAGGGCGCTATTTCGTGCCGTGGCCATGGCCGAGCGGGGCCTGGACAATCTCGAGTAGCGCTCGCATATGGCTGTGATCGCTTAATAAGGTATTTGGCGTAGAGTTATCTATACTCCCGGTAGGACGAGAACGTTCGCCGTGCTGCGGCAGCATCGATCGAAGCCCAGGGAGAGGAGCCATGGCCAAGCCGGAACCGGTAGCAGGCGATGATACGCAGGCGGATGAATCGTCGGGTAAGCTGAGCCGTTCGGTCAGCACGCCGCTCCTGCTGGCCTTCGTCACTGGCAACATCGTCGGTGCGGGTATCTACGTGGCGCCCGGCGAAGTTGCCGCGCAGGTTGGCGGCGGCATCTGGCTGCCGTTCCTGATTGCCTTCGTGGTGGCCCTGCTGACCGCTTTCTCCTATGCGGAACTGGTCTCCAAATACCCGCGTGCCGGCGGTGCGGCGCTGTTCGTCCATCGCGGCTATCGAAAACCCATCTTCTCTTTTCTGGTCGCTTTCGCCGTCATGTGCAGCGCACTGGCCTCGGCCAGCGGTATCGCGCGTGCCTTCGGCGGCGATTACCTGGAAACGTTCATCGATCTGCCCGAGATCGCGGTCGCCGTGGTATTCATCCTGATACTGGCGCTGATCAATTATCTCGGAATCCTGGGCTCGGCGCGCCTGAACATGGTACTCACCATCATTTCGATCATCGGTTTGCTGGTGGTCGTCGTGGTCGGCATCGCGGCGATCGCGCAGGGCCAGGCGGATTTCAGCCGGCTGCTCTCCTTCGAAGAGCCCGAAGGTGGAACGCAGGTCGGTGGGCTGGTGATTCTCGGTGCCGCGACGGTCGCGTTCTACGCGCTGATCGGGTTCGAGGACTCCGCCAACATGGCCGAGGAGGCGAAAGACGTCAGCCGTGCCTATCCGCGAGCGCTGTTCGGTGGATTGCTGTTGGCGGGTGGGCTCTACATGGCGGTATGCCTGGTCGCGGCGATCGTCGTGCCGGCGGGTACCCTGGCCGGCTCCAGTGGGCCGTTGCTGGAAGTCGTCAATGCGGGGCCGATTCCGATTCCGGCGAGCCTGTTCTCGATTGCCGCGCTGGTCGGGATCACCAATACCGCGCTCATCAACCTGATCATCGCCTCGCGCGTGCTGTATGGCATGGGCTGCGAAGGGATCTTGCCCTCGGTGTTCGGCAAGGTCGACCCCAGGCGCCGCACGCCGATCGTGGCAATCGTCTTTACCACGGCGCTCGCCCTGATTCTGGCGCTGACCGGCGATTTCGGCGACCTCTCGAAAACCACCGTGCTATTGCTGCTGGCCACCTTTGCAGTCGTCAATGTGACCACGCTGATTCTACGCCGTGATCAGGTGAGTCACAGGCACTTCACGGCACCCTTCGTCATGCCGGTTCTCGGTGTGATCACCTGTCTGATCCTGCTGACCCAGCAGCAACCGGGCACGTGGCTGCGATCATTGATCCTGATCGCGATCGGCCTCGCGCTGTATCTGGGCAATATCGCATTCAAGAAGCGGGCCGGCGAGCTATCCGCTTCGTGACGGTGGTTCCCACTCGCCCGGCGCCATTAGCGGCTTGACAGACCGCGTGGCCGACCGCAGTATTGGGCGCATGAAACGATCAGTACACCCGCATTCCAGCCTGCAGTGGTGGCGCGCTTAACACAGCGCGGCGCTACTTGTGTGAATGTGAAAAGCCGCCGCGAGGGCGGTTTTTTTGTGTCTGGGATAATGCATAATATGAGTGATTTCAAGGGGTTGTCACCATGCCCGTGTTGATGATCGACAATTATGATAGCTTCACGTTCAATATCGTACAGTACCTGGCCGAGCTGGGTGCCGAGGTCGAGACCCATCGCAACGATGCGCTTTCGCTGGACGATATCGAGCGCCTGGCGCCGAGTCATATCGTCATCTCGCCCGGGCCCTGCACACCCAATGAAGCGGGCATTTCGCTCGATGTGATTCGCCACTTCGCCGGCAAACTGCCGATTCTCGGCGTGTGCCTGGGTCATCAGGCGATCGGTCAGGTATTCGGTGGCCAGGTGGTGCGCGCACCGCAGGTCATGCATGGCAAGACGTCGAGGATTCGGCATCGCGGCGAGGGGGTGTTCAGCGGCCTCGACGATCCGCTGGAAGTGACCCGCTATCACTCGCTGGTAGTGGCCGCAGAGAGCCTGTCGGATGAACTCGAGATCACCGCCTGGGCCGATGACGACGACGTGACGCCGGGGCTGATCATGGGGTTGCGTCACCGGACCCTGGATATCGAGGGTGTGCAGTTCCATCCCGAATCGATTCTGACTCGCCAGGGGCATCAGCTGCTGGCCAACTTTCTGAAACGCCCGCGCCGCTGAGCCGATTTTCAGCGCCGATCACGCTACCGAGGAGAGCAACATGCAGATGCGAGAGGCGATCGACGCGGTGATGCGCGGTCACGACCTGAGCTACGCCGATACCCACGCGGTGATGCGCGACATCATGACCGGCGAGGCCAGCGACGCGCAGATCGGCGGTTTCCTGATCGGCCTGTCGATGAAAGGCGAGACGGTCGACGAGGTGGCGGCGGCGGCCCAGGTCATGCGGGAATTGATGACCCCGGTCCACGTCGAGCTCGACGATCTGGTGGATATCGTCGGCACCGGCGGCGATGGCGCCAACCTGTTCAACGTCTCCACCGCATCGAGCTTCGTGGTCGCCGCCGCTGGCGGGCATGTCGCCAAGCATGGCAACCGTAGCGTGTCGTCGTCGTCGGGCAGTGCCGACCTGTTCGATATCGCCGGCATCAAGCTCGATCTCAGCCCCGAGCAGGTGGCGCGCTGTATCGAGCAGATCGGCGTCGGCTTCATGTTCGCGCCCATGCACCATCAGGCGATGCGCCATGCCATCGGCCCACGCCGCGAAATGGGCGTGCGCACCATCTTCAACATCCTTGGCCCACTGACCAATCCGGCCAGTGCCCAGCATCAGTTGCTGGGCGTTTATCAGCCCAGCCTGGTGCCGCTGATGGCCGAGGTGCTTGGGCGGCTGGGCAGCCGGCATGTTCTGGTGGTGCATTCCGAGGATGGCCTGGATGAAATCTCGCTGGCGGCGCCGACCCGAGTCGCCGAGCTCAAGGGTGGCGAAGTCAGTGAGTATGTGATCACACCCGAGGAGCTCGGTATTCAGCGTCAGCCGCTGGATTCACTCAAGGTGGTGACCACGGAAGACAGCCTGCGGCTGGTCAAGGAGGCGCTGGCGGGCGACGGCGCGGCGGCGGACATCGTCGCGCTGAATGCCGGTGCGGCGCTGTATGCCGCGGGCATTGCCGACAATCTCAAGGAGGGTGTGGCGCTGGCCCAGGATGCCCAGTACTCGGGGCTGGCTCTCGAGAAAATGCGCGAACTGGCCAATTTCAGCCGTGTCTTCAACGATCAGCAGTGAGCATCCAGGAAATCGCATGAGTTCACACGATACGATGCCGACCATTCTGGCCAGAATTCTGGCGCGCAAGGAGCAGGAGATCGCCGAGCGCCGCGCGCGGATCAGCGAGGCAACGCTACTCGAGCGCGCTGGCGAGCAGCAGGCGCCACGCGGTTTCATCGACGTACTCGATCGCACCATCGCCAATGGCGACCCGGCGGTGATCGCCGAGATCAAGAAAGCCTCGCCGTCGCGCGGAGTGATTCGCGAGGATTTCCAGCCCGCCGAAATCGCCAAGGCCTACGCCGATGGCGGTGCCAGTTGCCTATCGGTGCTCACCGATGCGGATTTTTTCCAGGGTCATGAGGATTATCTGATCGCCGCACGCGCGGCCTGTTCGCTGCCGGCGATTCGCAAGGATTTCATCGTCGACGGTTACCAGGTCAGCGAGGCGCGGGCGATCGGCGCCGATTGTATCCTGCTGATCGTCGCGGCACTGGACGATGCGCGCCTGCGGGACCTGTATCGTCAGGCGGTCGAGTTGGGCATGGACGTGCTGGTGGAAGTTCACGATATCCACGAACTGGAGCGTGCACTGGCGCTCGATCTATCCCTGGTAGGCATCAATAACCGCGATCTGCACAGCTTCGAAACCCGCCTCGACACGACATTCGAACTGCTGTCGCGCGTTCCGCGCGGCGTTACCGTGGTTACCGAGTCGGGCATTCACACCCGCGGCGATGTCGAGCGCATGCGCGAATACGATGTGAATGGCTTCCTGGTCGGCGAAGCGTTCATGCGCGAGGCCGATCCGGGCACGGCGCTGCGTCGGCTGTTCTTCTAGGAAACCTCTGAAAAACTACTACGCTCGACCAGGCTGTGTTGAAATCGTTCTCAATGACTCATTTACTCCCTGTAAACTCCGTCTTTTCGAACGATTTCGCCTTGCCTGGACTTCGCTCGCTACCTTTTTCAGAGCTTCCCCTAGAACTTCATGCAGCCGGAACCACGCGATTGCGCCCCTGGCTCTTGGCTTTCAGGAGCGCGGCATCCGCCCGGCCGAGCAGTTCATCGATAGCGATATCGCCGCCCACGGCGCTGGCGATCCCGATACTCACCGTTAGTTGAACCTGATCGCGATTCTCCAGGCGTAGCGCCGTGGTGGCGATTGTCAATCTCAGCCGCTCGGCGATCGCAGCGGCATCATCGAGCAGAGTATCCGGCAGCAGAATGGCAATCTCATCGCCGCCGAAGCGGGCCACCATGTCGGTGGGGCGCAGAAGTTCCTGGCACAGCGTAGCGACCTGGCACAAGGCGTGGTCGCCGGCGCTATGACCGTGCCGATCGTTGATTTCCTTGAAGCGATCGACGTCGATCAACAGCGTGGAGATTGCCCGGCCGCGTGCGTTGGCATGATCGAGCGCGCGGTTGGCGCAGGTATAGAAGTGACGGCGGTTGGCGATGCCGGTGAGTACGTCGGTGGTCGCCAGGCGCTCCATTTCGCTGAGCGATGCCTGTAGCCGGTCATGCATTTCCACCAGTCGCCGACCGACGGCAAGGCGCGCCTGTAGCTCGGCGGGGCTGATCGGTTTGGTCTGGAAGTCGTGGGCGCCATTGTCGAGCGCATGGACCAGATCGCTCTCGTCGCGCTTGCTGGTGAACAGGATGGTATAGACCAGCGGTGCGTCGATACGCTGATCGAGACGGCGGCACAGATCGATGCCATCGATGCCCGGCATCATCCAGTCGAGAATGGCGATATGCGGCGGACTCTCGACATTGAGCGCCTGCCACGCCTGATGGCCGTTCTCGGCTTCGATGACCCGGTGCCCCCACTGTTCGAGCATGCGCCGCAGCAAGCGGCGAGGAACACGGTCGTCGTCGGCGATGAGGATTTCCAGCGAGGCGGTGGTCATGGGCGCTCCTGTCTCTTTCGCGCTGAAGTCTTGTTATTGGGGTTGGCATGGCCTGGCGCGCTCGTCGTGCAAGGCTTCGCACAGGTCGGCCACGGCCTGGGTCAGCAGCGGCCAGCGCGCGCGGCAGGCATCGATTCGATCGTCGCGCAGCGGAGCCTGTGCGTCACGGGCGAGCCGTTCGAGCTGCCGGCCACCGACACTGCCGGCGATCCCGGCAAGCGAATGCAGGCCCTGTATGGCCGCCTGCCCATCCGCGCGCTCGACAGCGCTAGCCGCTTCCCGCAAGCGTTCCGGCAGATCGCTGAGCGCCATGTCGATGATCTCCTCGATCACATCGAACTGGCCCTGGGCGACACTCGCCAGATGGCGGCCGTCGAGTACCGGCAGCGAAGCCTGCGGCTCGCTGGGCGGCGAGTGTGGAGCATCGATCGGCTCGTCGGTGGCCGGCAGATACCGGGACAATACCGCATGCAGAGCATGGCGGGTGATCGGCTTGGCGAGGTAATCGTCCATGCCGGCATCCAGGCAACGCTGGCGATCCTCGCGCATCGCCTGGGCGGTCATCGCGATGATCGGCACCTGCGAGTCGCCGTCGGCCTCCCCGAGACGAAGCTGCCGAGTGGCTTCCAGGCCATCCATGACCGGCATGTTGGCGTCCATGAGAATGGCGTCGTGAAATCCGGGGCGATAATCGCTGAGTGCCTGCTGGCCGTTCTCCGCGGTGTCGACACGACACCCCAGACTTTGCAGCAGCTCGCGTGCGACGCGCTGATTGGTGCGGTTGTCCTCGACCAGCAGCACCTGCGCGGCGAAGCGCGTCAAGGCCGCCGTCACTGCTGGGCTGGGCTCTACGATAGGATCGGCAGGACAGGCCAGTTGCAGTGTGAAGAAGAAGATCGAGCCTTTGCCCGGTTGGCTGGTTACCTGCAGTTGCCCGCCCATCAGATCGACCAGTTCGCGGCTGATGGTCAGGCCCAGGCCGGTACCGCCGAAATGGCGCGTCACGGAGCCGTCGGCCTGGGTGAACTTATCGAAAATCGCCTCGCGCGCGTAGTCGTCGATACCGATCCCGGTATCCTCGACTTCGAAGCGCAGCAATGCCTGGCGCTCGTTGCGCCGCTGGGCGATCAGCCGGATGCGCACGTGCCCGCGTGGCGTGAATTTGACGGCATTGCCAGCCAGGTTGATCAGTACCTGGCGCAAGCGAACCGGGTCGCCCATCACATGGCGTGGCGCGTCGGCATCATAATCGAGTTCGATGGCGAGCGCCTTGTCGGCCGCCTGGCCTTCGGCCAGATGCCGTACCTGTTCCATCGTCGTGGCCAGATCGAAGGTGATGCTTTCGAGTCGCAGGCGGCCAGCCTCGATCTTGGAAATATCCAGCACGTCGTCCAGCAGGGTCAGCAATCCTTCCGCCGAACTCGATAGCGTTGCCAGATAATCCCGCTGATGATCGTTCAGTGGCGTCTGCTTGAGCAGTTCCACCATACCGACCACCCCGTTCATGGGCGTGCGGATCTCATGCGACATATTGGCCAGGAACTCGCTCTTGGCCTGAGTGGCTGCCTCGGCCTGCTCCTTGGCGAGACGCAGCTCGCGCGTGCGCGCGGCGATGCGCTCCTCCTGGTAGGTGGTCAACGTTTCGAGCCGCTGGGTCTTCTCGATCAGCTCCGACTGCTTGCCCCCGAGCTCACGCGCCATGCGGTTGAAGGTGTCGGCGATGGTGCCCAGCTCATCGCGCGAATCGACCCGGGCGCGGGCGTCCAGGTTGCCGGCCCGCAACTCATCCATGGTATGGCGCAGGCGCCCCAGCGGCGTAAGCAGCACGCGACGAATGACCAGCGTCAGCAGCAGGATCAGCACGATGTCGAGCACCACGATCTGCAGCAGCAGGTCGCTCAGCGACTCGTTCAGCGCGGCCTTGAGTGGCCGGGTCGTGACATACACATCGACCTGGCCGATACGCTTGCTCTTCTTGCCGAATCCCGATTTATAGATGCCGCTACTGGCGACGATGCGCTCGCCGCGAGTGGCGTCGGGTATCGCCGGTACCCGAGACATGATGCCTTTTTCATGCCACATGGCCAGCCAGGTCGCCCCGGGCTTACCATCGCCCTCGCTCAGCGGCTCGCTGATTTCGACGCCCAGCAGAGCGCGCTCGCTCATGAAGGCACGCACGATGGTTGCCGCCGCGTCCTTGTCGAGATCCCACAATGGCACGCTCATGGCGGCGGCAAGCACCTGTGCGCTGCGCTCGGTGTCGGTCACGAGCTGCTGGGTCAATTCCTCGTGTGCCTCGTCGAATTTGACCCACGTGAACAGTGCCAGGGTGGCCGTGGTGCCGAGCACCACGATGAGTACCAGCTTGGCGGCCAGGGTCTGGTGTGGCCGCCGCCTGGCCAGTGTTCGAACGAAGCGCATCGTGGCGGGGCGAGTCATGGTGTGGCCCGCTCGGAAGACGCACCTTGCCAGTGTTGCTGGATTCGCGACAGCGTGCCGTCCCGGCGCATGGCGTCCAGCGTTTCCTGCCACAACGTGACGACCTCCAGTGGCGTACCCAACGAGAAAGCGATGTAGTAGGCGACTTCATAAAGGGTATAGACGGGCTCGAAATCCTCCTCGGCACGACCGCTCTGAGCGATGATTTCCCGAGCGTTTTCTTCAGCCGAGACCCAGAGTTGGATTCGGCCGGCTTCCAGGTTGCGCACGATGGCGGCGGGGGATCGATGGCCGTAGAGATTGGTGAAACCGTGCTCGCTCAAAAACTGCTCTCCGGCATCGTCCTTATAGGTGCCGATGGCGCTCAATTCGCGCGCGTCGTCGAGGTTCGTCACGGTCAGGTTGGCATCGCTGCGTGCATAAAAGTGCACCCGTGAATGGCCGATCGGCCCGACCCATTGGAAAAGGGCTTCGCGATCGGCTGTGCGCACGGTGGTGAACAGGCCGACATCGGCGGTTTCGAGCGCCGTCTGATAGCCTCGCGCCCAAGGCACGAACTGGATGGAAGCGTCATACGAGAGCCGGCGCTGGATCTCATGCACTACGTCCACCGACATACCGGCAGGCTCGCCGTTGTGGATGAAATTGAGCGGCGGAAGCTCCTCGCTATAAAGCTGCAAGGGGTGGCCGGTCAGCTCGGGTGGGGGCGTCAGCGCTGCCATGCGTGCCGGTAACGGCTCGCCTGGCAGCCACTGGCGATGCAGCCGAGCGAAGGTGCCGTCTCGGGCCATGTCATCCAGGGTGTGCTGCCAGCGCGCGACAATGGCCGGCGAGGTCTGCGCCGAAAAGGCGATGTAGATGGGTTCGCTATGGATGACCAGCGCACGCTCGATGGCGGCGGGCGAGCGGCCCAGCTGGCGCATGACGCTGGGCGCCGACAGATTGGAATCGAGCCAGACATCGACGCGTCCTTCGAGCAGCTTGCGTGCGCCGCTGATCAACTTGGTGGAACTGTCGAGATTGGTAAAGCCACGTTCGATGAGAAATTGCTCACGCACGTCATCACGATAGGTGGCGATGGCGTCGAGTTGGCGCGCGGCCTCCAGATCCTCCAGCTCGAGCGGCGAGTCTGCGCGCTTGTAGAAGACGAAAGCGAGATTGGTGAGCGGGCCGGCCCATTGAAAGAGATCCTCGCGCTCGCCACTGCGCGCGATAGCGAACAACGCCACATTGGGGCGCTCCTCCAGCGCATCGTAACCACGCGCCCAGGGCACCATCCGTATTGGGTAGCTCTTACCGAGACGGCGCTGGATTTCCCTGACCATAGCGACGGAGAGCCCGCGAATCTCGCCGTTCTCGGTGAAATTGAGTGGCGGTAATTCTTCCGTGAACAGGTGCAGAGCGGGAGTATCGGTCTCCTCCATCGCCGGCTGTTGAGCCATGGCATTCGCGAAACTCGCGACAAGACCGAGCGCCAAAGCCAGGCATTGCCACAGCCGCCGATAACGACGTTGAAGTACCGGATATCTCCCCATGGCGGGACCTCCGCACGGACGTGGCGTTTCCCCGGTGCGAGGACTTTGCGAAGATCATGTGCTGGCATGGCTGAATCATGAGGCCTTTCGCAGACGATGACCTGACACCGATCATGTTTTTATTAACCAAGTATCGGCAGCAGGCGCGAAAAATTAAGCGTATTGAGAGGCTGACGGGTCGGGCGTCGGGTAGCGCTTGTAGGGAGGGCATGCTTGGGGCACCGAAGGGTGCCCGGAGGAGGGTCAGGCGCGTTTGATTGAGTCGAGTAGCCCCTGTAGCGGATGGGGCAGGTTCGTCTTCGATAGCCGCTTGGCCTGGCTGCGGCACGAGTAGCCGGTCGCCAGCAGTCGCCCGGCGTTGGCGTCGTCATCGACCAGCGCCTGCCATGAGAGCCCATAGATGGTCTTCGAGGTTTGCAGATTGCGTGTTTCGTGACCGTAGGTGCCGGACATGCCGCAGCAGCCGGCATCGAGTAATTCCAGCTCGAGTCCGAAAGCGGCGAACACCTGTTGCCAGGCCTTGGGCGAGCCGGGCGCGTTGGTCTTTTCGGTGCAGTGCGAGAGCAACCGGAACCCCGGATCGCCGAGCCTGATATCGCTGGGTACCAGACGCTTGCCCAGTGTCACCAGCCACTCCTGCAGGAGTAGCACCTCGGGCGTGCTCTCCGCCCCCAGTGCCTTGGCGTATTCCTGGCGATAGGTCAGCGTCATCGCCGGGTCGACGCCCACCAGCGGCACGCCGAACTCGGCGAGCGCGCGCAGGCGCCGCGCCTGTTTTTCGGCGGTGCGCTCGAAGGCGCCGAGAAACCCCTGCACATTGAGCGGTTTGCCGTTGGCGCTGAACGGCGCGACGAACACGCGGATGTCGAGGCGCGAGAGCAATTCGACGATGTCCATCACCAGTTTCGACTCGAAATAGCTGGTGAAGGCATCCTGAACGAGGATCATGCTGCGCGCCTTCTGCCGCTCGGTGAGCAGGCCCAGGCTGGTCGGCGTGGCCTCATTGATACCCCAGGCGACAAGCTGTTTCTTGAGGCTGGCCCGCGAGATCAGCGGGCTGTCGACCATGCCGATGTGCCTGGCCATCAATCGCTCCACCAGGCGGTTTTGCAGCGCGGCGTTGTAGAGCGGGGCGACCGATGCCAAATGCGGAATCATGAACTCGAGCCCGCCGATCAGGTAATCGCGCAGCGGACGCTGATAGCGACCATGATAGACCTCGAGAAACTGCGAGCGGAATTCCGGCACGTTGACCTTGACTGGGCACTGCCCGGCGCAGGACTTGCAGGCCAGACAGCCGGCCATGGCATCGTAGACTTCGTGCGAGAAATCCGCTTCGCCACGCCGTTGCAGGAAGGAATTCTTCACGCGCAGCGGCAGATCGCGAATGAACCCCCAGGTGCCTTCGGCTTTCTTCTTGCGCGACTCCTCGATCACATCGATGCCGCTGTTGCCTTGCAGGCGCAGCCATTCGCGCATCAGGCTGGCACGCCCCTTGGGCGATTGGATGCGCTCTCGCGTGCCCTTCCACGAGGGGCACATGGCATCATCGGGATCGTAGTTGTAGCAGGCGCCATTGCCATTGCAGTAAACCGCACTGGCATGCGCCTGCCATACCCGCTCGTCGATCTGGCGATCGAGCTGACCGCGTGTGGGCACGCCGTCGATGGTCAAGAGGCCGGGGTCGATCAGCCTGACTGGCTCTTCAGTGGCCGTGATATCGGTCGTGGACGTCCTGCCCGCGGTTTCGGGCGGGAGAATAGAGCTCGGCGTGGCGATCTTGCCGGGGTTCAACTGATTGTGCGGGTCGAAAGCCGCTTTCACGCGCTGCAACGCCGGATAGAGTTCGCCGAAGAATTTCGGTGCGTACTCCGAGCGTACCCCCTTGCCATGCTCGCCCCACAGCAACCCGTGATACTTATGGGTCAGTTCGGCGACCTCATCGGATATCTCGCGAATCAGCGCTTCCTGCTCGGGGTCTTTCATGTCGATGGCCGGGCGGACGTGCAATACGCCGGCATCGACGTGACCGAACATGCCGTAATCGAGATTTCGCGCATCCAGCGCGGCGCGGAATTCACCGATGTAGTCGGCGAGGTGTTCGGGCGGCACGGCGGTGTCTTCGACGAACGGAAGCGGGCGCTTCTCGCCCTGGACGTTGCCGAGCAGGCCCACCGCGCGCTTGCGCATGGCGTAGACCTTGCCGATCTGTTCACGGCCGCGGGCCAGGGTATGGCCCAGGCGCTCGATGCTGTCATCCGAGCTCAAATGTTGGGTGAAGGCGGCGACCTTGGCGGCGAGTTCGTCCGGGTCGTCGGCATTGAACTCGACCAGGTTGATGCCGCGCGCGGCCCTGTCGCCTTCCGGAAAAAACGTCGATACGCTATCCCAGACGAAATCCTCCATGGCCAGCAGCAGCACCTTGTCGTCCACGGTCTCGATGGACGTGGGGCGGTTGCTCGCATTCATCAGCGCCTTGGCGTCGCGCAACGCATCCATGAAGCTCGCATAGCGGACGTTGATTAGTGTCGAATGCCTGGGCGTAGGCAGTACATTGAGCGTGGCTTCATTCAAGAACCCCAGCGAGCCCTCGGCGCCGCACAACACGCTGTTGAGATCGAAGCGCCCGTCTGGCGTGCGCAGATGCGCCAGATCGTAACCGGTCAGGCAGCGGTTGAGCTTGGGGAAGCAAGCGTCGATTTGCTCACGCTGGGTATCGATGATCCCACGCGCAGTGCGGTGGATGTCACCGATGATATCCGTGCGCTCGCACAGCGCCTCCAGTTCGTCTTCCGTCAGTGGCAGACTCGAAAGGCGCTCACCGCCGAGCAGCACCGTGTCGAGCGCCAGTACATGGTCGCGGGTCTTGCCGTATTCGCAGCTGCCCTGGCCGCTGGCATCGGTCGAGATCATGCCACCGATGGTGGCGCGGTTGGAGGTCGACAGTTCCGGGGCGAAGAACAGCCCATGCGGTTTCAGGGCGGCGTTCAACTGGTCCTTGACCACGCCGGCCTGCACGCGCACACGACGGTTCTCGACGTCGATGTCGAGAATCCGGTTCATGTAGCGCGAGACATCGACCATCAGCCCGTCGGTCAGCGACTGGCCATTGGTGCCGGTACCGCCGCCGCGTGGGGTCAGCGCGATGCCGTGAAAATCGTCGCGTGCGGCGAGCCGCGCGATGCGCTCGAGATCCTCGGCGTCGCGTGGATAGAGCACCGCCTGCGGCAAGCGCTGATAGATGGAGTTATCGGTGGCCAGCACGGTGCGGTTGGCATAGTCCGGGGCGATATCGCCGGCGAAGCCCTGCGCATCGAGAGCATCGATGAAGGCGACATAGCGCTCATCGAGGCGTGAAAGAGGTTCCAGTCGTGCGATCATGGGTCTCGAATCATCAAGCGGATCGGTGCATCAAGCCTTGCTACCTTAACCGAGATGCGCTCTGCGCGCACTGTGGCGATGCGACCTGGATTTTCATCGACATGGTCTATCGGGTCGCTTTTCCCTACAATGGAGCCGATTTTTTCCGGTATTCGCGAATTGCTCATGATGACATGGCTGGCGGTGGCCATCGGTGGTGCCTTCGGCGCGCTGGGGCGTTATATGCTGAGCGGTTGGCTCACCTCGCTGCTTGGGCGAGGTTTTCCCTGGGGAACCTTCGGCGTCAATCTGCTCGGCTGTTGCCTGATCGGTGCGCTGTACGTCTGGCTGACGCAGGAACTCAAGCTGGCGCCGATCTGGCAGGCGGTGCTGGTGGCGGGTTTCACCGGCGCCTTCACGACGTTTTCGACGTTTGCCCTCGAGGCGCTGACGCTGATGGAAAACGGCCGTGCCATGATCGCCGCACTCTACGTCACCGCCAGCCTGGTATTGGGAATCGCCGGCGTGGCAGCGGGGATGAAATTGGCGCGCCTGTTTGTTTAAACCCCGCCTCAACGATCGGTAATTCGTCCATTCTGGCTGGCGATTATTTAACGGATAGGATTTCATGCTCGACCCTAAATTGCTTCGTAGCGATCCCGAACAGATCGCGCAACGCTTGGCCAAACGCGGCTTTACGCTGGATGTCACTCGATTCGAGAGTCTGGAAGCTCGGCGCCGCGACCTGCAAACCGAGACCGAGCGATTGCAGAACGAGCGCAATACGCGCTCCAAGGCGATCGGCAAGGCCAAGGCGGCGGGTGAGGATATCGAACCGCTCAAGGCTGAAGTCAGCGATCTGGGCGAGCGTCTGGATAGCGCCAAGTCGAAACTGGCCGACGTCTCCGGCGAATTCGATGCGCTGATGGCCAGCCTGCCCAATCTACCGCACGATAGCGTGCCCGAGGGCCGGGACGAGGACGATAACGTCGAGCTGCATCGCTGGGGTGCGCCGCGCGAGTTCGATTTCGCCGTCAGGGACCATGTCGATCTCGGCGCCAAGCTGGGCTATCTCGATTTCGAGATGGCCGCCAAGCTGACCGGCTCGCGATTCGCGGTGATGCGCGGCCCGATCGCTCGCCTGCATCGTGCGCTGACGCAGTTCATGCTCGACAAGCAGACCCTGGAGCACGGTTATGAAGAGTGCTATGTGCCTTACATGGTCAATCGCGACTCGCTGACCGGCACTGGGCAATTGCCCAAGTTCGGCGAGGATCTGTTCAAGCTGGAAGGCGACAACGAGTATTACCTGATTCCCACCGCCGAAGTGCCGCTGACCAACTTTGCGCGCGATCGGATTCTCGACGCTGGGCAATTACCGGTACGCTTGACCGCGCATACGCCGTGCTTTCGTAGCGAGGCCGGTGCCTATGGCAAGGACACGCGCGGCATGATTCGCCAGCACCAGTTCGACAAGGTCGAGATGGTGCAGATGGTCTCCCCCGAGGCGAGCTACGATGCACTCGAAGCGATGCGCGGCCACGCCGAGGCGATTCTTCAGGCGTTAGCGCTGCCATATCGCGTGGTGACGCTATGTGCCGGCGACATGGGCTTCGGTGCCGCCAAGACGTATGACCTCGAAGTCTGGCTGCCGAGCCAGCGGACCTATCGCGAAATCTCCTCGGTCTCGAACTGCGAGGATTTCCAGGCGCGGCGCATGCAGGCGCGCTTCCGCGACCCGGATCAGAAGAAGCCGCAATTGCTGCATACCCTGAACGGCTCGGGCCTGGCGGTGGGGCGCTGCCTGCTGGCGGTACTCGAAAATTACCAGAACGCCGATGGCTCGATCACGCTGCCCGAGGTATTGCGGCCCTATATGGGCGGTATCGAGACTATTAACTGAGTTTCGATCTGTAAGAAAACCAGGTCGGGTCCGGCATTGCCTGCCAGACCCGATACCATATCTTGGCTTACGGCTCGATCTCCCAAGCCACGCTGACTCCCGACTCGATGGTGATCTCACCCGGCCGGTATTGTGGCGCCGCCTTGCTCTCCATCGCATCGGCGCGCATTGCCATCATTTGCGGGGCATAAGGCATGGCGTTGGTTTCCTGAATACCGATTACCTGGCCAAGCCCGACGCCTAGCGTGCTGGCCATCAGTTCAGCCTTGTGGCGGGCTTTTTCGAGTGCGCGGGTCAAGGCCTTGTCGGTCGAGGCGCTACGATCCTCGAGATCGTAGGTAATGCCATCCAGGGCGTTGACGCCGGCTCGGGTCAGCGCATCGAGAATGACCGGCACCTGGTTCAGATCGTCGATACGCAGGCTGATCGGTCGCTCGATCTGGGTACGCACCAGCGTTTCGCCGGGCTCGTCGCCGCTGGCTGGCTGCTGCACATAATCCGGGTGCACCATCAGCGAGCCGGCGGTAATGGCCGCGCTGTCCAGTCCGGCTTTTTCCAGGGTACGGATCAACTCGCCGGTACGCGCTTCCAGGCGCTCTCTGGCCTCGGCCAGTGCTTGCGGATCGCTCTGAGCATCCTCGCTGCGGGCGATGGCGGGCGTGCGCTCCCACAGTCGCGCGTCGAGCGTGGCCATGTCCGGTGCTACCGAGATTTCGGCTTGAGCCTGAACCTGAATGCGATGCGACTCGGGGGCCGGCGGATGGGCCTGTGCCTGAGCGATTGCTCCGAAGCCAAGCAGGCCACCAAGCAGTAGCGCATTGAGGAGTGATTTATAGGAACGGTTGCTACGTATCATAGCGCCTCCTTGCAGTTAATAAACAGTGTTTACGAACTCATCGAGTCTGATTATGGTAGGCGGTTCCGTTATGCACATTGTTTTCTTGTTTCTTTATGAGCATTGCGTGATTCAGCCAAGCTCATGGTCATCGAAAATGTACGAAAAACCGCTAAGTCTTGCGATACCGGCCCTGGTCGTCTCTCTGGCGATCGTCGGCAGTGCCCAGGCCGCATCGATCAGTGTCGACGACGATACAGGCAGAACCGTGACACTCACGGCGCCGGCCGAGCGGGTAGTGGCGCTGGCACCGCATGCGGTCGAAATGCTTTATATCATCGGCGCGGGCGAAACGCTGGTCGGGGCGATCGAAGGCAGCGACTATCCCGAGGCGGCCAAGGCGCTACCTCGCGTAGGCAGCTATCGAGGAATCGCGCTGGAGGCCGTGCTGGCACGCACTCCGGATCTGGTGGTGACCTGGGCCAGTGGCACGCCACGGGCGTTGGTCGAGCGCCTCGGCACGCTTGGCATTCCCGTATATGCCAGCGAACCGCGCCGCTTGGCGCAGGTTGCGGAGAATCTTCGCGAATTGGGAAAGTTGACCGGCCAGGCCGAGGCCGGCGAAACGATGGCAGATGACTTCACATCGCGCTTGGCTGCACTCCACCAAAACCTCAAGAATCCGCCTCGCGTGTTCTATCAACTGGGCGACAATCCACTGACCACACTGGCCGATGGGCATATCGTCACCGAGGTGATTCGCCACTGCGGCGGCGAGCCATTGTTCGCCGAAAGCCCGGTACTGGTGCCGCAGATCAGTCGCGAGGCGTTATTGCAAGCGCGCCCCGAGGTGATACTGAGTGCCAGCCATGGCGAGGCCTGGAAAGCCGCCTGGCAGCGCTGGGAACTGCTGCCGGCGGTGCGGGAAGAGCATCTTTATACGCTCGATCCCGATCTGATCAATCGGCCGGGACCTCGCATCATCGAGGCGGTGGAGGCTGTCTGCGAAGCGCTCAATGAAAGCAGAGCGGTTGATTGAGAGCTTCGCAGATGAATGAGAGTGAACGGTTCAAGGCGGTATATTTCAGGGATACCCCAAGACCTGCCTGATACGCGACAGGTTCTTCTTCACCCAGCGCTTGTCGATGGCGCCCCAATCACGAATCGCATAACGGCCGATGTGATGGCGTGCGCCTTGTTGCTGCTCGAATTCGCAGACGATATCCAGCTCCGCCAACGCACCGATGGTATCCTGAGCGGTGCGCCGGGGCATGCCGGTAGCGTCGATGAGTTCGGGTACGCTGGCGACGCCGCTATCGATCAGATGGGCGACGTAAAGCCGCCGGTAGAAGCTGGTTCGGGTCTTGCTGACGCTCATGTCGTTGTCCGGCTGTTGATGACTCCGCGACCATGTTACCCGAACAGGTCGCCCTGGCGGTGGGGCGCTTTGAACGCACTGCAATCCAGGCCCATCTCACTGCGTGCGCTCATGCCCAGCCGTCGGCTGGCTTTCGTGAAGCGCTGAGCGAGCATATCGGCGAACACCCCCTGGCCACGCATCCGCTGGCCGTAGCGTGAATCGTAGTCGGCTCCGCCACGGCATTGGCGAATCAGGCTCATCACCTTACCGGCACGTTCAGGGTAATAGCTATGCAACCACTCCTCGAACAAGGGCGCGACCTCGTGGGGCAAGCGTAGCAGAGTCCAGGCAGCGGTGCGGGCGCCGGCTTCATGAGCGGCTCGTAGCAGATTCTCCATTTCATGATCGTTGAGGCCGGGAATCATCGGTGCGAGAAGCGCACCAACCGGCACGCCAGCGGCGCTCAACTCGCGCATCACCCTGAGCCGGGCGCCCGGCGAGGCGGTGCGTGGCTCCAGTGTGCGTTTGAGGTCGTCATCGAGGCTGGTCAGGCTGATGAAAACACGTACCAGGCGCTTACTCGCCATGGCCGCGAGCAGTTCCCGGTCGCGCAGGATCAATGCGCTCTTGGTGACCAGCGTGACCGGGTGGCGACACTCCAGCAACAGTTCGAGAATCGCACGCGTGGTGCGGCGCTCCGCTTCCAGCGGCTGATAACAGTCGGTATTGCCGGAGAGATTGATCGGGCGGCAGGTATAACCTGGCTTGCAGAGCTCTTCCTTGAGGCGTTCGACAAGCCCGGTGCGGGCGATCAGCCGGGTTTCGAAATCGATACCCGGCGACATGTCCCAATAGGCGTGGCTAGGCCGTGCATAGCAGTAAATACAGCCGTGCTCGCAACCGCGATACGGGTTCAGCGATCGATCGAAACCCAGATCCGGCGAGCTGTTCCACGATAACGCGCTTCTGGTCGGTTCGTCGCGCACGCTGGTGGCGAGCCGTTCGGGCAATGCCTCCTGCCACCAGCCATCGTCGACGGCTTCGCTGATGGTAGGTGCGAAGCGATTATGCGGATTATAGGTGGCGCCCCGTCCCTTGCGGGCTTTCGACGGGGGTTTGGGCATCTGTTCGCTAGCCATGATCAACGCTACCTGTATGCTGTATATTTAAACAGTATAAGGGCGTTGATGGTAACTGCAAATGCGGAAACGTCGTCAATCATGGACCGGCTGGTCTGCCGGCCCATGGATATCTCGTTGGCTCGAAGCTATAGGATCGCAGCGTTCTACAAAGACAGGAACAGCCCCGCCAGCGCCGCGCTCATCAGGTTGGAAAGCGTGCCCGCGGCGACGGCCTTGATGCCCAGGCGAGCGATATCGCTGCGCCGGTTGGGAGCCATGATCCCCAATCCGCCCATCAGGATGGCGATGGACGACAGGTTGGCGAAGCCGCACAGCGCGAATACCACGATGGCCATGGCGTGCGGGCTCAGCGCCTCCGGCTGGCTGGCGAGATCGGCGAAGGCGACGAATTCGTTGAGAATGACCTTTTCACCGATGAAGCTGCCGGCAACGACGGCCTCTTCCCAAGGCACGCCGATCAAGAAGGCCAGTGGCGAGAAAAGATAACCGAGCAGCATCTCGAGCGTGATATCGCCATGCCCGAACCAACCGCCGACCCAGCCGAGCATGCCGTTGGCCAGCGCGATCAACGCGATGAATGCCAGCAACATGCCGCCGATATTGATCGCCAGCTGAACGCCTGACGAGGCGCCGACCGCCGCCGCCTCGATGACGTTGATGGGTTTCTCGGTGGTATCGGCCCCGATCGCTTCCTCGACGCTCTGGGTGCGGGTTTCGGTTTCGGGCACGATCATCTTGGCCATCAACAGCCCGCCCGGCGCGGCCATGAACGAGGCGGCCAGCAAGTACTCCAACGGAATGCCCATCGCGGCATAGCCACCCAGTACGCTGCCCGCCACCGAGGCCAGGCCGCCGACCATCACCGCGAAGAGTTCGGAACGGGTCATGCCGGCGATGAACGGACGCACCACGATCGGCGCCTCGGTCTGGCCGACGAAGATGTTCGCCGCCGCGGAAAGCGACTCGGTCCGGCTGGTGCCCAGCAGCTTATGCAATGCGCCGCCGAGCAGATTGATGACCCAGCGCATGACGCCAATGTAGTAGAGCACGGCGATCAGCGAGGAGAAGAACACCACGATCGGCAGCACACGCAGCGCGAACACGAAGCCACCGCCATCGAAAAGCTCGAACATGGTGTCGCTGACCAGCCCGCCGAACAGGAAGCTCATGCCGGCCTGGGCGCTGTCGATGACCGCTTGTACGCCATCGGTCATGGCAAGCAATAATTGCTGCCCGAAGGGAATGTAGAGCACCAGCAGGGCCAGGCTGGCCTGGATGGCCAGGGCGCCGAGGACGGTGCGGGGGCGAATGGCACGGCGATTTTCCGAGAGCGCCAATGCCAGGAGCAATACGGTAACGACACCGACTACGCCCATGAGAGTCTGCTGCATTGGGAAACCTTTGCGTTGCGTTATTGTTGTGCGGCGCTCGACAGCCACCCTGAGTCTTCGGGAGCGTCAGAGCGGCACGAAAGCATGGCGGGCATGATACCCCAGGGTGCAGCCAGGGCAAACGCTAGTATGAATGCAGTGATGCGTCAGTCAGACGCGCCGGATCGTCGCTGATCGCGCTGTCCATGCCCCATTCCCGCAGTCGTGCGAAGGTCGTGGGGTCGTTGACGGTATAGCAAAGCAGCTTATGCGGGCTGGTGGCGATAGCGCGAGCCACATTGAGGGTCAGGCGGCGCCAATCGAGATGCAGGCTGTAGGCATCGAGGCGCTGCGCTTCCTCGAGCCAGCGGCGTGGCGCCTTGTCATACAGAATGCCCAAACGCAGGCGCTGGGGATCGCTCTCGAGACGGCGCATGGCATTGAGCGCCGTGAGGCTGAACGACGACACGATCAATCGCTCGCTGGGGATGGCGGCCATGGCCTTGGGTAGGGCGGCATTGACCAGCGCCTGGACATCGCGGCCGCGACATACTTTGATCTCGAGATTGAGACCCATGTCCAATTCATCGATCAGGGCGAGCATGACATCCAGTGTCGCCATGCGCTCGCCTGCGAAATCGCTCGCGAACCAGGCACCGACATCGAGCCGATGAGCGGCGTCGAGGGTCAGGCGCTGCAGCTTGCCGCGCCCGGTCGAGCAGCGCCGCACGCCGTTATCATGCCAGATGACCGGCGTGTCATCGCCGAGCAGTTGCACATCGAGTTCGACCCAGCGGCAGCCGGCGGCATGGGCGGCACGCACCGCGGCCAGGGTATTCTCCGGCGCCTGGGCCGATAGCCCGCGGTGGGCGATGGTTAGCGGTAGAGCGGGGAAGGCGGCATCACTCATGATTACGAATCCCTTCAAAGGCAGCCGGGCTGGCGTTGGCGCTGACCATCGGCGAAGTCGGAGATGCCGTCAAGTCTCGGGTATGGATTGGACCACACCCGACAACATGGGTGTCGGTGCTGGCGATATGCTAGGCTTCGACGCCACTGCGATTGGCGATGGGGAAAATCGATGAGAGTCGTGCATATCAAGAACGAACGCCAGCGCGAGGCTTGTCTCGCGCGGCTGTGTGCCGAAGTCTACGGTCATGAAGCCGGCATCGCGCCGTTGGTGACGTTCGCCGGTACCTTCAGTGTGTTGTTCCGTCAGGACGCGGCCCGCATACTGGCTTTGGTCGATGGGCAATCGCGCCCGCTGGCATTGACCCTGCTGGTGCTCGATGAACTCGGCGAGAGCATGGAAGTGGCGTTACTTGCGGCGCTCGATGACGAGCGCGTGGAGCAGCCGGCCCAGCGCCTGGTCGGCGAACTGGCGCTCAAGGCGCCGCTACGAGTCAACGCTGCCAACGACACGCAGGAAGCGATGTTCCGTGCCTGCGGTATCGAACGCTGGCTCGATGGCGCCGACGGCCATCGCATCGGCCTTGGGCCCAAGCATGCCGATGCGGCCGGTGCGGACGACCTGGCCAGGATCATGCGCTTCGATGAGCGTGCGGTGGTGCAATCCTTCAAGCAGGACAGGGCGCTGTTCGACGGCTACAAGAAGCGCTTCGTACGCGGGCTCGAGTCGTTTCCGAGCACTCTTTAGGCAGCAGGGCTCATGTCGAGTAGGCAAACAGTGGAAATCACGCTACGCCAGGCGGATACCAATGATGCTGTAGCGTTGGTCGAGATTTACAACCACTACATCACGAGTTCCATCGCAACATTCGAAGAGCAGCCGATCACTCCGGCGGAAATGGCCTCGCGCTTGGTTGGCGTTCAGGATGCCGGCTTGCCCTGGTGGGTGGCCCTTGATGAAGCGACTGGCACGATATCGGGTTACGCTTATGCTACCCGCTGGAAGCCACGTAGCGCGTACCGTCACTCGGTAGAAGCCTCCGTTTATCTTGCCGATGGCATGATCGGGCGTGGGCTGGGTAGGCGGTTGGCCTCGGCAGTGCTGAAATCGCTGGATGAATGCGGTATTCATGTGGTGCTGGCCGGCATCGCACTGCCCAATCCGGCCAGTGTGGCGCTGCATGAAGCGCTGGGTTTCGAAAAGGTCGCGCATTTGCGCGATGTGGGCCGTAAGTTTGAACGTTGGATCGATGTCGGTTATTGGCAGCGAGTGCTGTGAGGGCAGTCGGGAGAGACCGATGGAAAAAGTCATGCTCATCACCGGCGGCAGCCGGGGCATCGGCGCCGCCACGGCAAGGCTCGCCGCCCAGCGCGGCTACGCCGTTTGCATCAATTATCGCCGTGACCGTCAGGCGGCCGACGCACTATGTGACGCCATTCGCACCGACGGCGGAGAAGCGATCGCGATTGCCGCCGATGTCTCCCGGGAGGATGACGTAAAGCGCCTGTTCGCCGAGCTTGACGAGCGACTCGGGCCGATCACGGCGCTGGTCAACAATGCCGGTATTCTCGAGCAACAGATGCAAGTCGAGCAGATGAGTGCCGATCGGTGGGCGCGGGTATTAACGACCAATGTCATTGGCCCTTTTCTATGCGCCCGGGAGGCCATATCGAGAATGTCGATTCGCCACGGCGGTAGTGGCGGCGCCATCGTCAATGTCTCCTCGGCGGCCTCACGGTTGGGCTCGGCGGGTGAGTACGTCGATTACGCGGCATCGAAGGGCGCACTGGATACCTTCACCATTGGCCTGGCGCAGGAAGTGGCCGAGCAGGGCATTCGCGTCAACGCGGTGCGCCCCGCCTTCATCAATACCGATATGCATGCCAGCGGCGGCGAGCCGGACCGTATCGAGCGCGTCAAGCAGGGCGTACCGATGCGCCGAGGCGGCGAGCCCCACGAAGTCGCTACGGCTATCTTGTGGCTGCTCTCCGACGAGGCGAGTTACACCACCGGCGCGTTCATCGATATTGCCGGTGGCAAGTAGCGGTCTGACTCACAAACCAGAACAACTTGACCTGCCTGGCCAGCGGCGCTTGTATGGTGGCCAGTCCCGTTAGCTGAATAAGGAATGTTCCCCATGGCCAAGCGTATCCAGTTTTCCCAAACCGGCGGTCCCGAGGTGCTCGAGATTGCTGATGTAACACCTGCCGAGCCCAAGGTCGGCGAGGTGCGCGTCAAGAATCACGCCATCGGCTTGAACTTCATCGATATCTACTTTCGTACCGGTGTCTACCCAGCGCCTGGCCTGCCTTCGGGGTTGGGTACCGAAGGCGCCGGGGTGGTGGAGGCACTCGGCGAGGGGGTAACACACGTTAAGGAGGGCGATCGCGTCGCTTATGCCCAAGGTCCGCTGGGTGCGTACGCTGAGTATCACGTGCTGCCCGCGGAGAAGGTGGTGGCGTTGCCCGATGGCGTCGAGTTCGAGACGGCGGCGGCGAGCATGCTCAAGGGTCTGACGGTGCAGTATCTGCTACGCCAGACGTACCGCGTGCAGAGCGGCGATACGATTCTCTTTCATGCCGCTGCCGGCGGCGTGGGTTCGATTGCCTGCCAGTGGGCCAAGGCGCTGGGCGTGAAGCTGATCGGCACGGTCAGTTCGAAGGAGAAAGCCGATCTGGCGATGAAGAACGGTGCCTGGGCGACCATCGACTACACCCAGGAGAACGTGGTCGAGCGGGTACGCGAGTTGACCGGTGGCGAAGGCGTTCCGGTGGTCTACGACTCGGTGGGCAAGGACACCTGGGAAACCTCGCTGGATTGTCTGCGCGCACGTGGCTTGATGGTCAGCTTCGGCAACTCTTCCGGTTCGGTGGAAGGGGTGAACGTTGCCATTCTCAATAAGAAGGGTTCGCTCTATCTGACCCGGCCGAGCCTCAATGGCTATGCCGACACCCGTGAACGCTTCGAGTGGATGTGTAACGAGCTTTTCGAGATGCTGGGAAGCGGCAAGATCAAGATCGACATCGCTCAGCGTTATCCGCTGGATAAGGCCGGCGAAGCCCAGGAGGCGTTGGCGTCTCGCAAGACCACTGGCTCCACGATTCTCTTGCCTTGATTGGGCTCTGACAAGGAAGCAAGCATGATTAGGGAGATCCCACCGCTGCGGTCGGCGATTTCGATACTGACGCTGGTCACCGTCGCGGCGTTGGCGGGCTGCGCGGGCACGCCAGCGCCGTCATCGCCTGACGCATTGTCATCGTTCGATCGGCGCGGTCAGGCCTCTTACTACAGCGACGCTTACCAGGGTGAGCTAACGGCCAATGGCGAGCGTTACGATCGCAACGCGATGACCGCGGCGCATCCCTCGCTACCTTTTGGAACCCGGGTACGGGTCACCAATCTCGACAATGGGCGTGAAGTCGCCGTACGGATCAACGATCGTGGGCCTTTTAGCTCGGGGCGCGTCATCGATCTTTCCTACCGGGCGGCCGAGCGGTTGGGGATGATTCGTAGCGGCATTGTGCCGGTTGCGGTGGAAGTCATCGCGAACTGAGGCTATTTGGAATGACAATCGCCCCGGTCGATGGCCGGGGCGATTGCGTTGTACGGCGCAATCAGGCGGCGTCGTGCCAGACCACCTTATCCTTTTCGGTGGCGAAGGCGTCGAAGGGGAAATCATCGACGCTGAGCATCTCCAGCACCTCGGCCTCGTAACGACGCATGAAAGTGGCGTCCTCCTCGCTGATCAGGCCGGCTTCGAGTGCGGCCTCCATGCGCTGTTCGGGATGCAAGGCCTCGGCGGGCAGCGTGCCCTTGGCGTAGGCCTTGTTGATGCCGCGATAGATCGGCTCGGCCCGGTCGTACTCGGCGAGCAGCGCGTTATAGCGCGCCAGCGGATTCTCCTGTTGGCCTTCTTCCTGGGTGTCCCAGGTATTAGTGATCAGCTTGTGGCGCAGCGGTGTATCGCGGGAGATCGCTTCGGCGATCTCGCGGGTGAGGGCGTCCTCGGGCTTTTTCCATTTGCGGCCCAACGGCATGGTCACTATTGCAAGCGTCCTGCCCAGCGCGCGATTGGGCAGGTTATCGAGTAGCTCGACCAATGCCTGTTCGGCGCGGAACAGCAGCGTTCGGCAGCTATAGTGCAGCAGCGCAGCCTCGTGTTCGACGTTATCCCCGGCGTGCCACTGCTTGAGCACCATCGAGGCTAGGTACAGGTTGGACAGCACGTCGCCGAGACGCGCCGAGAGCATTTCGCGCTTCTTGAGGGTGGAGCCGAGGCTAGCCATGGCGGCATCGGCACACAGCCCGAAGGCGGCTGAGAGGCGCGCTACATCCTTGGCGTAGGGCGCGGCAACTTCATCGAACGGCACGCTGGGTTTGGCGATGCCCAGGCCCAGGGTAAAGGCGCGAGCGGCGTTGCCGAAAATCAGCCCGGCGTGGCTGAAGAAGGCCTTGTCGAAGGCGCGGGCATCGTTGGCATCCTTGGCGGCCAGTTCTTCCAACACGTAAGGATGACAGCGAATCGCCCCCTGACCGAAGATCATCAGGTTGCGGGTCATGATATTGGCGCCTTCGACGGTGATCGATACCGGCACGGCACTCCAGGCCAGGCCAAGGTAATTGCGCGGCCCCAGGGTGACGGCGCGACCGCCGTGAACGTCCATGGCATCGGCCAGGATACTGCGCTGGAACTCGGTCAATTGACTCTTGAGAATCGCCGACGGTACGGAGGGCTTCTCGCCGTGGTCGATCAGGTTGGCGGTCTGCATGACCGCCGCCTGGGCAATGTAGGCATGCGCGGTGAGGCGCGCCAGTGGCTCCTGCACGCCCTCCATGTCGGCCACCGGCATGTTGAACTGGCGGCGAATGCGGGCGAAGCCGCCGGCCCAGCCGGTGGCGTAGCGACCCACGCCGGAGGCGCCGGAGGGCAGGGTGATGCAGCGACCCACCGACAGGCACTCGACCAGCATGCGCCAGCCCTGGCCGGCCATGTCCGGACCGCCGATGATGTAGTCGAGCGGGATGAATACATCCTTGCCGACGATCGGGCCGTTCATGAACGGGCTACCGATCGGATGATGGCGGCGACCGATCTCCATGCCCTCGGTGTCGCGGGGGATCAGCGCGCAGGTGATGCCACGGTCGGTTTCGTCGCCGAGCAGGTTATCGGGATCGAACATGCGGAAGGCGAGGCCGACCACCGTGGCGATCGGCGCCAGGGTGATCCAGCGTTTCTCGAAGGTCAGGCGCAGGCCGAGAACTTCTTCGCCGTTGTGCATGCCGCGGCAAACGATGCCGACATCGGGTAGGGAGGTAGCGTCACTCCCCGCGCGCGGACCGGTCAGGCCGAAGCAGGGAATCTCGCGGCCATCGGCCAAGCGTGGCAGATAGTAATCTTTCTGCTCCTCGGTACCGTATTTGAGCAGCAGTTCGCCCGGCCCCAATGAATTGGGCACGCCCACCGAGATCATCAGCGTTTCGTCGACGACCAGTTTCTGTAGTACCGCCGACTGCGCCTTGGCCGAAAACTCCAAGCCGCCGTATCGCTTGGGAATGATCATGCCGAAGAAGCCTTCCTTCTTCAGGTATTCCCATAGCGCTTCGGGCAGGTCGGCGCGCTCGCGCGAGATCTCCCAGCTATTGCACATGCCGGCCGCGACCGAGCATTGGTGCTCGACGAAGGCGCGTTCCTCTTCACTCAAACCGTCATCGCGGTAGTCGAGCAGGCGCTGCCACTGTGGCTTGCCCGAGAACAGCTCGCCGTCCCAGGATACCGTGCCGGCTTCCAGCGCCGAGCGTTCGGTGTCGGAGACCTTGGGCGCGGCATCCTGAAAGAGCGCGAAGACGCGTGGCGAGAGCCACGCCCGACGCAGCGCCGGCACGCCGCATGCGGCCACCACGGCGGCGCCAATCAACAGGATGATGCCCAGCAGCGGGGCACCGAACAGCAGGCCGACGATGCCAAGCACTGCCAGCACGCCCAGCGCCGCGTAGGCGCCGGCTTCGCGGCGCATCACCGCCAGCAGGCCGGCGATGACCAGCACGATCAGGATGAGTTGCAACATGGAGGTCTCCGTGGTCGATCAACAGCGTTAGACATTTTCGAACACTTGTTTGAATTTTTAAAGATAGTTCATTTGTTGCCGGTTGACCAGCGTCGCGTGACTAGCCTTTCGTGCATTGTGGCGATAGTGCGCGGGGACGATGCAAATAAGCAAACGACGCATAAAAAGGACCCCGCGATAGCGGGGCAAAGGGGAAAGTCGAGGCAAGAAGAGCGCGGTCGCTGAAGGTCAGGTTTCAACGACGTCGCGGGCGGGCGCATTGCCGGCCACGTAGTAGGGCACATCGGCTTTGGGCAGCGGCTCGCGCCCACGCACCTTGTCGGCCATCTTCTCGGCGATCATGATCGTCGGCGCGTTGAGGTTGCCGGTGGCGATCAGCGGCATGATCGAGGCGTCGATCACGCGCAACCCCTCCAGGCCATGCACGCGGCCCGCGCCATCAACCACGGCCATGTCGTCATAGCCCATCTTGCAGGAACCGGCGGGATGGTAGGCCGTTTCGGCATGCTGTTTGACGAATTCGTCGAGCTCGGCATCGGTCCGCACGTCCGGCCCCGGCGAGACTTCCCGTCCACGATAGGCATCCATCGCCGGCTGGGAGATGATTTCGCGAGTGATACGGATGGCATCGCGGAATTCCTGCCAATCCTTCTCGTCGGCCATGTAGTTGAACAGAATGCTCGGCGCGGCGTTGGGGTCGCGCGAGGTGAGGCGAATGCGCCCACGGCTCACTGAGCGCATCGAGCCGACGTGCGCCTGGAAACCATGCGCCTGGACCGCGCTCTTGCCGTTGTAGCTGATGGCGATCGGCAGGAAGTGGTATTGCAGGTTGGGCCACGCCTCGGCGTCGTTGGTGCGGATGAAGCCGGCCGCCTCGAATTGGTTGCTGGCACCGATACCCTTGCCGAAGAACAGCCACTCGGCGCCAATCTTGGGCTGGTTGTACCACTTGAGCGACGGGTAGAGCGAAATGGGCTTCTTGCATTCGTACTGGATGTACATCTCCAGGTGATCCTGGAGGTTCTCGCCGACGCCGGGCAATTCATGCACCACCGGGATGTCGAGCTCGGCCAGATGCTCGGGATTGCCGACGCCCGAGCGCAGCAGGATCTGCGGCGAGGCGATGGCGCCGCCGCACAGCAGCACCTCGCGGCGGGCGCGCACTTCCTGCGCCTGACCCTTGCGCGAGTAGGCCACGCCGACCGCGCGCTTGCCCTCGAACAGGATGCGATCGGTCACGGCATGGGTTTCGATGGTCAGGTTGGAGCGGCCCTTGGCGATATCCAGGTAGCCCCGCGCGGTGGACGCACGCCGACCGTTGGGCGTGGTGGTGCGATCCATCGGCCCGAAGCCTTCCTGCTGGTAGCCGTTGACATCCTCGGTGGCCGGGTAGCCGGCCTGGATGCCGGCCTGAATGAAGGCGCCATACAGGACGTTGTTGTCTTTTTTCGGCGTGGCCACCGACACCGGCCCATCGCCGCCGTGGTAATCGTTGGGACCGATATCGCGGGTCTCGGCTTTCTTGAAGTAGGGCAGGCACTCGAGGTAGTTCCAGTCCTCGAGTCCCGGTGTCCTGGCCCAGCTGTCGTAATCCAGCGCATTGCCACGCAGGTAGCACATGCCGTTGATCAGCGACGAACCGCCGAGCCCCTTGCCGCGTCCACACTCCATGCGCCGCCCGTTCATATGGGGCTCGGGGTCGGTTTCGAAGGCCCAGTTGTAGCGCTTGCCTTGCAGTGGATAGGCCAGCGCAGCGGGCATCTGAGTACGAAAATCGAAGCGATAGTCGGGGCCGCCGGCCTCCAGCAGCAGAACCTGAACGTCGGCATCCTCGGTCAGCCGCGTGGCCAGCACGTTGCCGGCCGAACCGGCACCGATGATGATGTAGTCGTAGTCGCGAGCCTGCGTCATGAGGGGCTCTCCTGTCTGGAATGGGATAAGCGGGGCACCAGTTCAACGTACCGATCGACCGCATTCAGAATGCCGACTCGAAAGGGCCCATTTCGATCTGGATCGACTTGATCTGGGTGTAGTGATCGAGGGTCGACAGGCCGTTCTCGCGCCCGATGCCGGACTGCTTGTAGCCGCCCACCGGCATTTCCGCCGGCGACTCGCCCCAGGTATTGATCCAGCAGATACCGGCCTCGAGGCGATGGATCACGCGGTGGGCGCGGTTCAGCCCTTCGCTGAACAGGCCCGCCGCGAGCCCGTAATGGGTATCGTTGGCGCGGCGGATGACCTCCTCCTCGTCATCGAAGACCAGAATCGACATGACCGGGCCGAAGATCTCCTCGCGCACGATGCGCATGTCGTCCATGCAATCGGTGAACACCGTGGCGGCGGCCCAGGCGCCTTTTGCGAAATCTCCCTCATCCATGCGATTGCCGCCAGCCAGCAGTCGCGCGCCTTCCTGCTGGCCGAGTTCCAGGTAGGAGAGCACCTTCTCGAGATGTTCGAAACTGACCAGCGGCCCGAAATTGACCATTGGGTCGAGCGGGTCGCCGGCCTTGATGCGGGCGACCCGCTCACCGATCTTGGCCTCGAAGGCATCTTTCACCGAGCGGTGCACGAATACGCGGGTACCGTTGGTGCAGACCTGGCCGCTGGAATAGAAGTTGGCCATCATCGCCGCATCGGCGGCGCGATCGAGATCGGCGTCATCGAACACGATCAGCGGCGACTTGCCGCCGAGCTCCATGGTCACTTCCTTGAGCGTCGAGCCGCCCGCGGCCGACATGACCTTCTTGCCGGTGCCGACTTCGCCGGTGAAGGTGACTTTATCGATGCCCGCATGCCCGGTGAGCATGGCACCAACGTTGCCATCGCCTTGAATCACGTTGAAGACGCCATCGGGCAGGCCGGCCTCGGTGAAGATTTCGGCCAGTTTGAGGGTCGAAAGCGGGGTGACCTCGCTGGGCTTGAAGACCACGGCGTTACCGGCGGCCAGCGCCGGGGCCGCCTTCCAGCAGGCGATCTGCAGCGGGTAATTCCAGGCACCGATGGCGCCGATCACGCCCAGCGGCTCGCGACGGGTATAGACGAAGGAACTCTCGCGCAGCGGAATCTGCGTGCCCTCGATGGCCGGGGCGAGGCCGGCATAGTACTCCAATGCATCGGCGCCGGTGACGATATCCACCGTGCTGGTCTCGCTGATCGGCTTGCCGGTGTCGAGTGTTTCGAGGCGCGCCAACTCGTCGTTGCGCTCGCGTAGCAGGGTAACGGCACGGTTGAGGATGCGACCGCGCTGCATTCCGGTCATCGCCGCCCAGACTTTTTGCCCCTCGCGTGCCGATTCGACGGCACGATCGACATCGGCTTGCGATGCCTGCTGGACGCTGGCCAGAACCTCGCCATTGGCCGGGTTGATGGTATCGAAGGTGTCCTTGGAGGTTGCATCCACCCGGCGGCCGTCGATATAGAGTTGCTGGGTTGTGAATGTGCCCATGAGTGCCTCCTGAATGATATTTAGAGCTACGAGCTACGAGCCAGTTGCTCGTTGAGATAGTCGTAAGCCAGGCGGCGCGCGCGATCGACATTGAGCTCTTCCTGGGCCAGCGCGCCGCGCAGCCACAGGCCATCGATCATTGCCGCCAGGCCGCGTGCGGCGTCGCGGGCCTGCTGTCTGGGCAGGCTACGGCGAAACTGGCAGCACAGGTTCGAATACAGTCGTCTATCGTTGACCCGTTGCAGCCGCTGCAAATTGCCCCGATGCATGCTCGATGCCCAGAAGGCCAGCCAGGTCTTCATCACCGACTGGCTGACCTGGCTGCGGTCGAAGTTGCCATCGATGATGGCGCGAATATGCGCCAGTGGCGTGTCCTCGGGCAGGGCCATGCGGCGGCTGGTCACGGCGTTGCCCAGATCGCCGAGAATCTGGCGCATGGTGGCTTCGAGCAGGCCATCCTTACCGCCGAAGTAGTGGCTGATGATGCCGGCTGAAACGCCCGCTCGCTTGGCGATGCGCATCACCGTGGTATCGGCCAGGCCGACCTCGTCGATGGCCTCCATGGTGGCCTGAATAAGCTGGCGTCGGCGTATCGGTTGCATGCCGAGTTTTGGCACCGGGCAGTCTCCTGGGCTGGGTTGCCGTGAAACGATGGCGTGGAAGATACGCCAGGCTCTTGGGCCTTGGGTTGATAGTTTGCTATGTTTTTATTGAACGTTCAATCAATAAAAATTATTGTATAGTGGAAAGTGAAATGTGGAATGCGAAACGCTCCATTGCATAAAACGATGTTATCGGATTCGCCGCTGGATTGTCTGGCGGCGAGACGATGACCAACGCAGGAGACGCCTCATGAAAGACAAGATTCCCGCTAAACTGATCGCTAGCAGTCTGCTGGTTGCCATCGCACCCATGGCCATGGCCGATGTGCCGCAGAGCTGTCAGACGGTGGATTTCGCCGAAGTGGGCTGGACCGACATCACCGCGACCACCGCACTGACCCGTGAAGTGCTGGAAGGATTGGGCTACGAGACCACCAGCAATACCAGCTCGGTACCGATTGCCTACGCCGGGATGAAGAATGGCGATTTCGATGTGTTTCTGGGCAACTGGATGCCGTCGATGGGCTCGATCAGCGACCCCTATATCGAAAAGGGCCAGGTCGATCGTTTGAATGCCAACCTCGAAGGCGCCAAATATACCCTGGCCGTGCCGCAATACGTTCACGATGCCGGTGTCACCTCGGTCAAGGATCTCGATGAGCATGCCGACAAGTTCGATAACAAGCTCTATGGCATCGAGGCCGGCAACGACGGCAATCTATTGATTCAGAGCATGATCGACGACGATGCCTTCGGCCTCGGCGACTGGCAACTGATCGACTCCTCCGAAGCCGCCATGCTGGCCGAGCTCGGCGCCAAGATGGAGCGCGATGAGTGGATGGTCTTCCTGGGCTGGGAGCCCCACCCGATGAACACCAACTTCGACATCGCCTACCTGGCGGATGCCGATGACTACTTCGGCCCCAACCTGGGTGGCGCCACGGTCTATACCAATACCCGCGCCGGGTACGTCGACGAGTGCCCGAACGTCGGCACGCTGCTCAACAATCTCAAGTTCACCCTGGACATGGAAAATCAGATCATGGGTGCGATCATGGATGGTGGCGAAGAGCCGCGCGCCGCTGCACGCAGTTGGCTGCAGGCGCATCCGCAAGTGCTCGATGGCTGGCTCGAAGGCGTCACTACCGTCAGCGGCGAGCCGGGACTGCCGGCGGTCAAGCAAGCGCTGGATATCTGAGCGCCAGTCGCAGCCGTGTGAGTGGCGGGGGCGAAGCCGGGCTTGCCAAGGCGGTTGGCAGCGGGCATAATTCGCCCCCGTCGCGCATGCTGCGGCGATGGCTACGTAGCTCAGCTGGTTAGAGCACATCACTCATAATGATGGGGTCCCCTGTTCGAATCAGGGCGTAGCCACCAGAATACCGATACGCCCGTCAGGCCTTTAACCTGGCGGGCGTTTTCGTTGCCGGACCGGTCTTCGAGATAACGGTCGAGAGGGGCCGCGAAGGGCGGAGCGGCCTTGACGAATACCGCGCGATGGGTATACTACGCCGCGTGTTCCGAGATGTTCCCCGATAGCTCAGTTGGTAGAGCAAATGACTGTTAATCATTGGGTCGCAGGTTCGAGTCCTGCTCGGGGAGCCAGCATCCGCGGACACCACCATTCGGCGATTCCCCGATAGCTCAGTTGGTAGAGCAAATGACTGTTAATCATTGGGTCGCAGGT